>DASZOU010000028.1:0-46111 GCA_035550655.1 Mycobacteriales bacterium | reverse complement strand
CCGCCGCCGCGGCAGCCTCCGTCGACCACCCCTCACAGACCAACCGCCAGAACCCGCGCCGATCCGCGAGCAGAAACCCAGGACGCGCCACTGGCAACACCCACCTCAATCAGGTGTTGCAACGACCCCCTGACCCCAAGGCACGTTTTAGGCCCAAAACGTTGGGCTCGGCGAAAGCGATCCGGACAATCGCAACGCAACCGGGCAGCGAAAGCCGAGCGGGGGCCAAGCCATCCCCTGGTCTCAGCGGGTTTTGCTTTCTTGACCTTCGGCGGACCTACGAGTCGGAGATTTTCTCCGCTGTCTCGCTCAGCTTCTTGAAGTCCTTGCCCTTGGTGTCGCTCACCAGGGAGTCGGTCGCGGTGAAGCCCCAGCCGGCGTACTTGACGGCGACGCGGGAGAAGCGGTGGCGCGCCGTCCCGCCGCACTCCGGGCAGGTGCGGTCGGCGGTCTCGCCCAGGCCGAGGAGCTGCTCGTGCTCGGACCCGCACTCCAGGCAACGAAACAGGTAGATCGGCATAACTACGCCGGAGCCGGGCATGACACGGCTGTCCACACTGTGGATTCCGGCTGTGGGTAAATCACAGGCGTGTGACTACATGTGTGTCTGGGGGACTATCGCCATTGGGTGGAGACCCCGAAGCCGGCGACGATGAACCCGAAGCCGATCAGCAGGTTCCAGTTCGACAGCGCCTTCACGGGCAAGCTGCCGCCGGTCACGTAGAAGAGCACCAGCCACACGAGGCCGACCAGGAAGCACCCGACCATCGACCAGCCCACCCAGGGCGGACTGACCCGCTTCTTCGCGGACCGGGTCGGCGGCGGGGTGTACGCCTGCTTCGCGCGGACCTTCGACTTCGGCACGGACCCTCCAACTGGCTCAGGGCGACGAATCGTCGACCCAATCGGCCACTAGCGTAATCGTCAGAGCGCCGGCGAGAACCGGCACGTTTCTTGGATGGTGGGCGGCGGTGGACCTCGGAGCGCCCGTGGCCGAGCCCGCCGCGGACCACCCCATGAGGCACCCGCGCCGCACCGGTCACTGGCGAACCGTGGTGCGCGGCATCGGGCAGCTGTTCATCACCGCGGGCCTGGTCATCTTGCTCTTCGTCGTCTACGAGCTGTGGTGGACGGGCTTCACGACCCAGCGTGACCAGCACCGGCTGCTCAACACGCTGCACAAGGAATGGGCTCACGGCATCACGCTCAAGGACCCCCCGCTTGGCTCGGCGATCGCGATTCTGCGAATCCCGCGGCTCGGCCCGAAGTACCTGTTCGCTGTCGTCCAAGGCACTTCGACGGCGGACCTGATCAAAGGCCCGGGGCACTATCCCGGTACGGCGATGCCCGGTGCGGTCGGCAACTTCGCCGTCGCCGGCCATCGCACGACGTACGAGCACCCGTTCTACTCGATCAACCGGTTGCGCCCGGGCGACGCGATCGTCCTCGAGACCCGGACCCGATGGTTCACCTACACCGTCGAGAACATCCCGGGCACCAACGCCCGCTACCAGGAGATCGTCTCGCCCAGCGACATCGCGGTCGCGTACCCGGTGCCGGACCAGCCCGACGCGGGCCTCACCCCCACCCAGCGCGTGCTGACCTTCACGTCGTGCAACCCGCGGTATTCCGCCGCGCAGCGGATCGTCATTCACGGTCTGCTCACCGACTCACGCGCCAAGTCGGCGGGCCTGCCGCCAGCGCTCGCCGGCTATCGGCTGCGAGGGGCTTGAGATGTACACCTGGATCTGGCGCAAGCTGCCCGGCGGCGTCCCCGGCAAGCTGTTGGGCTGCGCGGTGCTGCTGGTCGCGACTGTCGCGCTGCTGTTCCTCGTGGTGTTCCCGTGGGCCGGCCCGAAGCTGCCGTTCAACCACGTGACGGTCGACACCACCCCCTCCCCGACCTCGACTGCGCCGGCCGTGCCGGACTGACATGATCCGGCCGTGACGCGATACGCCGACCGGCCGTGGCTCGCGTCCTACCCGCCCGACGTCCCGACGGAGTGCAGCTTCCCGAACGTCGTGCTGACCCGGCTGCTCGACGACGCGGCGCACAACTATCCGAACAACGTCGCGATCTCCTGCCTGGGCAACCGGATCACCTACCGAGCGCTGCAGGAGTCGGTCGACCGTTTCGCCGGCGGCCTCGCCGAGCTCGGGGTCGGACCCTTGGCCCGGGTGGCGATCGTGCTGCCGAACTGCCCGCAGCACGTCGTCGCGTTCTTCGCGGTGCTGCGGCTCGGCGCGATTGTCGTCCACTGCAATCCGCTCGCCACCGCTGACGAGCTTCGTACCCAGCTGATCGACTCGGGCGCGACGGCCGTCGTCTGCCTCGACCGGGTAGCGCCCGCGGTGCTCGGGGTGCGCAGCGAGACCCGCGTCAAAGCAGTGGTCGTCACCTCTCTTGCCGACGGCCTGACCCGCACTGCGCGGGGACGCCTCGAGCTGCCGTTGCCGACCACCCGCAACCGGAAGGCCCGGATGGTGGCCGCGGTACCCGAGGACGCCTCAGTCGCACGGTTCCGGACGCTGGTCCGAGGCAGCGCATCGGCCCGCCAAGCGACGCTCAACCCGGCGGAGGACGTCGCGGTCCTGCAGTACACGAGCGGCACCACAGCGGAGCCCAAGGCGGCGATGCTGTCCCACGCGAACCTCGTGGCCAACGCTCATCAAGTCCGGCGGTGGTTTCCCGACGCGGTGCCCGGCCAGGAAGTCACCCTTGCGACGGTCCCGCTCTTTCACACCTACGGCCTGACGTTGTGCCTGCTGACCACCGTCCTGCTCGGCGGCCGACTGGTGCTGCTGCCGCACTTCGACGTCGATTCCGTTCTCGACGCGATCGACGAGGAGCATCCGACCCTCTTCCCTGCCGTCCCACCGATCTTCCGCGCGCTGGTGGACGCGCCGAAGCTCCGACGCCACGACCTGACGTCGATCCGGGCCTGCGTGTCGGGTGCGATGAAGCTCCCGGCCGAGCTGCTCGAGCGGTTCGAGAAGGCGGCCGGCATCCCTCTGGTCGAGGGGTACGGCATGACCGAGACCTCGCCGGTGACGCACTGCGTCCCTCTCGTCGGACCACGGAAGCCCGGCTCGGTGGGGTTGCCGCTGCCGGGGACGCTGGCCCGCATCGTCGACCCGGAGAACCCCTCGTCGGAGATGCCGATCGGTGAACCCGGCGAGTTGGCCATCAAGGGTCCCCAGGTCTTCCTCGGCTACTGGTCGCGCGACGCCGACGTCGTACCGCCGACGCTCGACGGCTGGTGGTTGACGGGGGACATCGCGACGATGGATGCCGGCGGCTGGTTCACGATCGTCGACCGCAAGAAGGACCTCATCATCGCGGGCGGCTTCAACATCTCGCCGACCGAGGTGGAGCACGCGATTCTCGGCGTGCCGGGCGTCACTGACTGTTGCGTCGTCGGGCTGCCCGACCGTTACCGCGGCGAGACGGTCAAGGCTTATGTGGTGGCGCCCGGCGGCAAGGTCACCGAAGATGAGGTGAAGGCCGCGTGCGCGGCCCGCCTGTCCGCGTACAAGGTGCCGAAGCTGGTCGAGTTTCGCGACGAGCTGCCGACCACCGCGGTCGGCAAGGCGCTGCGCCGCCTGCTGATCGCAGCAGAGCTCGCGGCCAAGCCGGACCAGAGTTCGTAGGGTGGACGTGTGAGCAAGATCCTCGTGGTGGACAACTACGACAGCTTCGTGTTCAACCTGGTCCAGTACCTCGCCCAGCTCGGTGCGGACGTCGAGGTACGTCGCAACGACGCCATCGATGCCACGGACCCGCTGTTCAGCGAGGTCGACGGCATCCTGCTCTCACCGGGGCCGGGCCGCCCGGAAGACGCCGGCTGCTGCATCGACGTCATCAAGACCCACGGCGCTGTGACCCCGATCTTCGGGGTGTGTCTCGGGCATCAAGCGATCGGCGTCGCGTACGGCGGCACCGTCGACCGCGCGCCCGAGCTGCTGCACGGCAAGACCAGCGAGGTCCAGCACGACGGCAAGGGTGTGTTCGCTGGCGTCCCCAACCCGTGCACCGCGACGCGCTACCACTCATTGACGGTGCTCGAGCCGGATCTCCCAGCGGTGCTCGAGGTCACGGCGCGCACCGCGAACGGTGTGATCATGGGCGTGCGTCACCGCGAGCACCCGGTGGAAAGCGTGCAGTTCCACCCCGAGTCGGTGCTCACCCAAGGTGGGCACCGGATGCTCGCCAACTTCCTGGCGATCTGCGGTGACACCGCTGCCGGCGAGCTCGTGCCCGAGCTGGCGGAGAAGCTCGAGCGCCAGCGCGCCTCCGTCGCTTAGGCGCTGGGCTGCCGGCCGGCGCTGCCCTGGGGCTTGGCCTTCGGCTGCGGCTTCTCGCGCGCTTCTCCTGGCCTTGCCTTCGGCTGCGGCTTCTCGCGCGCTTTCTGGGCCTTGCCTTCGGCTGCGGCCCAACGGCAAAGGCGCTAAGACCAGGGGGATGGCTGTACGCCTGGGTGGCTTCCGCTGCCCGGTTGCGTTGCGATTGGGGGATGGCCCCCGCCTGGGTGGCTTTCCGCTGCCCGGTTGCGTCGAGTTGTGGGTTTGACGAGTCAGATGGGCGTCACTTTGTGGGTTTGACGTGCCTAAAAGGGCCGGATTGGCACGTCAAACCCACAAAGTCAACGCAACGGGGAGACGCAGCGCGACCGCGGAGCCGGGCCGCCCCCTTGATCGCAACGCAACAGGGCAGCGAAAAGCACCAGGCGGTACAGCCATCCCCTGGTCTCAGCGCCTTTGCTGTTGGGCCGCAGCCGTAGGCAAGGCCCGAGGAAGCCACCGCGCGGGAGGCCGTAGGCAAGGCCCGAGGATGGCGCTAGCGGTCGCCGCGGGCTGATCAGCTGACGTCCGCTACGGCGTCGGACTGACGGTCTCCGTCGGCGGTGCGGTCGAGTTCGTCGGTGTGACCGATGGCGTCGCGGACGGACTCGACGACGGCGGGGTCTTCTCATCGACGTAGATCGTCACCGTCGATCCCGCAGCCGCGTACGCCCCGTTTGCGGGAGTCTGGCTGACCACCAACCCGTCGAACTTCTTCTTGTAGACCGCCGCGGGCTTCGAGGTCACCTCGAAGCCTGCCTGGAGCAGGATCGCGGTCGCCGTCGCCTCGTCCTTGCCCTTCACGTTGGGCACCTTGGTCTTCGAGTTCGACACCGTGAGCATGATCTTCGAGCCGGCCGGAGCCGGGGTGCCCGGTGCCGGCTCCGTGCTGAGGACCTGGCCTTCCGGGTACGACGAGTTCTTGAAGACCACCTGACCGACCTTGAGGTTCGCCGCGGCGAGGGTGCTCTTCGCCTGCTGCAACGACAGCCCGATGAGGCCGTCCGGCACGTTGATGTACTGGATGCCGTTCGAGATCACGAGTGAAACCGACTGCCCCTTGCGCAGCAGGATTCCTGCCGGGGGGTTCTGCCGGATGACCTGGCCCTTGTCGTCCTGAGTCGTGTACTCCTCGGTGACGCTGCCGACCCGCAGCCCCTGCCCCAGCAGCGTTGCTTGCGCGTCGGCGTACGTCTGCCCGACGACGTTCGGCGTGGTCAGGTCCCCCGCGCCGTTGGTCAGCACGTTGCGCACGATGAGCAAGGTGATGACGAAGATCGCCAGCGTCCCCGCGGCGAGTGCGGCGTACGCCGCCCCGCGACGGCGGGCAGGCGGCTCCCGAAGCAGCACGGTTGTCGGGGGCAGTGTCGTTCCCATCGCGCCGCCGCCGGAGCGGACCGGCCGCGCGTGCACCGGCCGTCCGGCGAGAGCACGCTCCAGGTCGGCGCGCATCTCCGCAGCCGTCGCGTAGCGGTTGGCCGGGTTCTTCGCCATCGCGACGAGGACGATCGAGTCGACCGCCGCAGGGACGTCCGGCTCGACCTGCGAAGGCGGGAGCGGATCCTCGCGGACGTGCTGGTAGGCCACGGCCACGGCGGTCTCGCCCGTGAAGGGCGGTGCGCCGGTGAGCAGCTCGTACAGCAGGCATCCGGTCGAGTAGATGTCGCTGCGCGCATCGACGTGCTCGCCCCGCGCCTGCTCCGGTGAGAGGTAGTGGGCGGTGCCGACCACCGCTGCGGTCTGCGTCATCGTCGCGGTGGAGCTCGTCAGCGCCCGCGCGATGCCGAAGTCCATCACCTTGACCTCGCCGGACGGCGTGATCATGACGTTGCCGGGCTTGATGTCGCGGTGCACGATTCCCGCGGCGTGCGCCTGTTCCAGCGCGGTGCAGATGGCGGCGGCGATCTCCATGGCGCGGCGCGGCAGCAAGCGGCCTTCGGCGGCGAGGATGTCCCGCAACGTGCGGCCCTCGACGTACTCCATGACGATGTACGGCGTCGGCGCCCCGCCGCCGGATCCGTCACCCGTGTCATAGACCGCGACGATCGAGGGCGAGTTCAGCGAGGCGGCCGACTGCGCCTCGCGACGGAACCTGGCCTGAAAGGCAGGGTCTCGGGCGAGGTCCTTGCGCAACAGCTTGATGGCGACGTCCCGGCCCAGCCGGACGTCGCGACCGCGGTGCACCTCGGCCATTCCGCCAATGCCGATGACCTCGCCCAGCTCGTAGCGCCCGGCGATCAGCGACTTGCGCCTAGCGGGCGGCATCGGCGCGGCTTCCCCCCGCTGGGTTCACGGCAACGACGCTACCGGCCAATCCTTGCCGAGCCGACCGTCCCACGCGCCACGTCATCCGGTCTCCGATGTCGCAACCGTCAGCTGGATCAGGGTGCCGACCTTCGTGCGCGTGCCTCCGGGCGGGTCCTGTGCGATGACGGTCCCGACCGATCCGACCGGCCCGGTGGTGAGGGTCTCGTTGGCTCGAAAGCCAACCTCGTTGAGCTGGTGCTGCGCCTGCGCGAACGGCAAGCCGATGACGCTGGGAACTGTCGCCTGCCCGGCGCCGCTGCTGAAGATCCGCAGCAAAGCTGCGCCGCCGATGACGACGATGGCGCCGAGAGCGATCAGCCGGTTGCGTACCCGCTTGCGTTCCGCCTCGTCGTACCAGGGCCGGCGAGCGGGCTCCGCGTCGGCGGCGTCAGGGTCGCCCGCCGGTGGGACGGCGGCAAGGGACGTCTCGCCCCGCTGGGCGATAGCCAGCGCCAGAGCGGTCCGTCCGATATCGAGCAAATCGTCGTCGGCTGCACCGGCTCGGCCCATGCGCTCGAGGAGGCGCGCGACCTGCGGGTCGACCGACGCCGGGTCAGACGCGAGGAGATCGCGGGCGACGGCGGCGAGCGCGGGCCGGTCGGCGGCCGGTGCGGGCTCGGCGTCGAGCGCGAACCCGATCAGCGCGACCGAGCCGTCGGGGCGGACGATGATGCTGCTTGCGTCCAGGCCGCCGTGGCCGATCCCGGCCGCATGAGCCCCCGCGAGTGCTAGCGCGGTCTGTCCGACGACGGCAAGCGCGTCGTCGGCGGTGAAGCCGTCGGTCGCCTCGATGGTGGCGACCGACTCCCCTTCTACCCAGGCGGTCGCCACCCAAGGGTGCGTGTCGTGTGCGTCGTGGCGCAGCGTGCTCGCGATCCCGGGGTCGGAGAGCACCGCCAGCGCACGAGCGCGCCGGTCGAAGCGGGTGCGCCACTCCGGTGTCGCGTCGAGGAAGCGGGTGATGGCGACTGGGCGGCTGGTCAGGTCATCGTGGCCGCGCCACACCTCGCGACGCTCGTCGGCCGCGATGCGATCGACGAGCATGTAGCGCTCGCCGATCGTCTCCAGCCGCCCCGGCTCGTCCGGCGGTGTCATGAATCGAGCGCCGCCGTCAGCAGCTCAGCACGGCGCACATGACGGACTTCGCGATCGGTGCGGCGACCTGGCCGCCCGTCGCGTCGCTGCCGAGGCTGCCACCGTCCTCGACGAGGACCGCCACCGCGACCCTTGGGTTCTCGGCCGGGGCGAAGCTGACGAACCATGCGTCCGGGGGAAGGTGCTGCGACGAGAGCCCGTGCTGCGCCGTGCCGGTCTTGCCGGCGACCGTGATGCCGGGGATCTGAGCCGCGGTACCGGTACCCGCCCGCACCACCAGCTCCATCATCGAGGTCACCTGCTGCGCAACCTGCGGGCTGACTGACTGCCGCAACCGCTGCGGCTTGGTGCTCGACAGCACCTCGGCATTGGTGCCGCGGATCTGCGACACCAGATACGGCTTCATCTCGGTGCCGCCGTTTGCGATCGCTGCGGCGATCTGCGCGGCCTGCAGCGGGGTGAGCGCGTCGTCGTACTGGCCGATCGCCGACAGCGCCGTGTTCGGTCGGTTCGCGGCCGAGTTGAACTGGCTCGCCGCGACCGGCAGCGGGATCGACATCGACGAGCCGATGCCGAACGCTTTCGCCTGCGCGGCGAGGGCGTGGATGCCGACCTTCAGCCCGAGCCCGGCAAAGGCGGTGTTGCACGATATCCGGAACGAGTCCTGAATCGTGTCGGTACTGCCGTTGCCGCACGTCTCGCCACCGAAGTTGTGCAGGAAGACGTTGGTCTGCGGCAGCCGCAGCTGGCTGGGCGTCGGGATGGTGCTGCTCGGCGAGAACCGGCCGGTGCCGAAAGCGGCGGACGAGGTGACGATCTTGAACAGCGAGCCCGGCGGGTAGGTCTGCGAGATCGCGCGGTCGATCAGCGGATCGCCAGGGGCGTGCAGCAGCTGCTTGTAGTTGCGGTTGATGGCACGCGAGTTGTGAGAGGACAACACCGTCGGGTCGTACGACGGCGACGTCGCAAGGGCCAGGATCGCGCCCGTCTTCGGGTCCATCGCGACGACGGCGCCTTTCACGCCTTGCAGTCCCTGGTAGGCAGCCTGTTGCGCCGCCGGGTTGAGGGTGAGGACCACCGAGCCGCCCCGCGGGGTGCGACCGGTGATCTCGTCGGCGATGCGGTGCAGGAACAGCCGGTCGTCGGAGCCGGAGAGGATCGGGTCCTCGGCCTGCTCGATGCCTGATGCGCCGATGACGAGTGAGTAGTAGCCGGTGACCGGCGCGTATGCCTTGCCACCGGGGTAGGTCCGCAGGTACTTCAGCGAGTCGTGCGTCTTCACCGACCGCGCGATCTCGTTGCCGGCGACGACGATTGCGCCGCGTTGTCGGCTGTACTCGCTGTACAGCACGCGAACGTTGTGGGGATTCGAGCGCAGCGAGGCGGCGTCGCCGACCTGCACGACGTTCGAGTTGATCAGCAGCGCGGCGAACATCACCAGCGCCGCGATCGCGATGTGACGCAACGGACGGTTCACGGCGCGCTCACAGCTTGATCGCCATCGTCGCGGACTCGTCCGGAGCCGCCGGACGTGGCGCCACCGGCCGTCGCGCGGCGTCGCTGATGCGGATCAGCAGCGCGAGCAGGATCCAGTTGGACACGAGGCTGGAACCGCCGTACGACAGAAACGGAAGTGTCAGGCCGGTAAGCGGGATCAGCCGGGTGACGCCGCCGACCTGAACGAAGATCTGGAGCGCGAGGCCGAACGACAGGCCCGCACCGAGGAGCTTGCCGAAGTCGTCACGGGTGCCGAGCGCGGCGCGCAGGCCGCGCATCACGATGAGCAGGTAGACGACGAGTACGGCCATCAAGCCGGCGAGGCCGAGCTCTTCGGCGATGGTCGAGGCGATGAAGTCGGTGTTCGCGAATGGCACGAGGTCGGGTCGTCCCTGACCCAGCCCGGTTCCGAAGATGCCGCCGGTTGCCTGCCCGAACAGGCCCTGCGCGAGCTGGTAGCTCTGGTCGGTGATCGTGCGCGGGTCCAGCGGATGCAGCCAGATCTCGACTCGGTCGTGGACGTGGCCGATCGCGTGGAACGCGAACAACGACCCCGCGGCGAACAGAAGCAGCCCGATCAGCACCCACGACCGCCGTTCCGTCGCGACGTAGAGCATCGCCACGAAGATCCCGAAGAACAGCAGGCTGGATCCGAGGTCGCTCTCGCGGGTGAGGATCAGCAGGCTGGCGCCCCACGCGACAAGCACCGGGCCGAGGTCACGGCCTCGCGGCAGCGTGACGCCGACGATCCGCCGCCCCGCGAGCGCCAGGACGTCACGCTTGCGGACGAGGTAGCCGGCGAAGAAGACCTCCAAGGCGATCTTGGCGATCTCACCCGGCTGGAAGGAGAACCCGCCGAAGCGGATCCAGATCCGGGCGCCGTTGACGGTGCTGTGGCTGGCGGGAAGCAAGGCGGGCAGCACGAGCAGCCCGAGGCCGACCGCCATCGCCGTGTAGGTCAGCGACTCGAGCCTGCGGTGGTCGCGGATGACGATGAGCACCGCGACGAACAACCCGATCCCGATGACCGTCCACACCAGCTGCAGCGGCGCGGCCGCGGTCCCTGCAGACACGCCGTTGCCTTTCGCACGGCTGGCGGATGCGAGGTCCAGTCGATGGATCACCACAAGGCCGAGCCCGTTGAGCATGACCGCGGCGGGCAATAGCACCGGATCCGCGTACGGCGCGAACCTTCGGACCGCGAGATGCGCAACTCCCGCGAGCAGGATGAAGCCCAAGCCGTCGCTCACGAGTCCGCTCGGGAACTTCGTGGAGTACGCCGCGCTGACGGACGTGAACGCGACCATCGTGAGGACCAGGCCGAAGCCGATCAGCGCGAGCTCGGTGCCGCTGCGCTTGATCCCGACCGTCGGTGGTGCGAGGTCCGTCATCGGCTCGCCGGGCACCACGGCGGTGGCGTCTGGGGTTGTGGCGCGCGGCTGCCAGTGTGCTTGTGCTTGTTGGTGGCGGGTTTGGCGGGATGAGCGGCGACCCAGGCATCACATGCGTCGGTCCGTACCGTCTCGAGCTCGGCATCGATCTTGGTACGGCCTCCGACCTGGCCGGTGTGGAGCAGGTCCTGATCGGCCTGGGTCACTTGAGTGGTCGGTACCTTGCTCGTGGTGTCGAGCCGGGAAAGCGAGATTCCGGCGACCTTGCCCCGCTCGCCGTTGAAGACGGCGACGTAGCCGTGGTTGTCCGCGAGGTACCACTGACCGTGGATGTAGTAGGCGGTGGCAGCGACCGCTCCGCCGGCGAGCAGCACGATGATTACCGCAAGCAAAGCGAGGCGCCGGCCGATGCTGCGGGTTCGCACGCGCCGGGTCGATTCGCTCTGGCTGGCTCGCGGCGGCGCGGTCGATCGGGACCGGTCGGGTGCCGATGCGGCTCCGTCGATGACCGGGCGCGTGGTCGGAACGTCGCCCTCGACGGGTTCGGCGAGGACGCACGTGACGTTGTCGGGAGCCCCTGCTGCGAGGGCTTGGTCGACCAGCTGGTCGCACACGAGCTGCAGGTCGTCGCCGCCGCGAAGGGTGGCGGCGATGGTGTCGACGTCGACGTAGTCCGACAGACCGTCGCTGCACAGCAGGTACCGGTCGGCGGCGGCCACCTCGAGCAGCTCCACTTCGGGCTGGGCTTCGCCGCGACCATCGAGTGCGCGCAGGATCCAGGAGCGCCGGGGATGGACGAGCGCCTCCGCCGCGGTGATCTGGCCTTCGTCGACGAGCGACTGGACGAGCGTCTGGTCACGGGTCAGCTGGGTCAGCTCGCCCTCGCGCATGAGGTAGGCGCGTGAGTCGCCGAGCTGAGCCAGGCCCACCTGGTCTCCCGCCCAGAGCATGGCGGTGAGGGTGGTACCCATTCCCGCGAGGCTGGGGTCGCCGGCGATCGCGTCACGCAGCTGAATGTCCGCGGCGTGGGTCGCCTCACGCAGCGCTGCCAGTGGATCGTCGATCGACGTGTCGGTGTCGAGGGGCGACAGCGTGGTGATGGTGATCTTGCTCGCGATCTCTCCGGCCACCGACCCGCCGACGCCATCGGCGACCGCGAGCAGCCGCGGACCGGCGTACAGCGCATCCTCGTTGCCGTCGCGCACCAGCCCGACGTGGGTCCGAGCGGCGAACCGCCAGCCGCTCATTTGAGGTCCAGCACAGTGCGGCCGATGCGGATCTGCGATCCGGCGCGGACTTCGGTCGGCGCGCTCACCTTGGCGCCGTCGAGCAGGGTGCCGTTGGTCGAGCCGAGGTCCTCGATCAGCCACGCCGAACCGTTGGGCACCAGCCGGGCGTGGTTGCTGGAGACATAGTCGTCGTTGATGGCGATCGTCGAGTCGTCGGCCCGGCCGATCGTGATCGGAAGCGAGGACAGCGCAACTGACCGGCCGGCGAGCGGGCCTTCGGCGACGACCACCCGGGTGGGCGGTCCGCCCTGCGACTTGGCCGGTTTCGGCACTTTGGCAGGTCGCGCGGGCTTAGGGGCCTTGGCGGGCCGGGGTGCCCGCTCGCGTGGCGGCTTGGTGCCGAACACGTCGTGGCGGACCGCCATGACCGCGGCGACAACGAAACCCCACAGCAGGATCAGTACGACCGTGCGGAGGAGAAAGACGACGGCGACCGGCAACGATTGCTCAGCCTTCGTCGCGCCGAAAGATCAGCGTCGAGTGCCCGATGTCGATGCGGTCGCCGTCCTTCAGCTCGACCCGTTCCGCCGGCTTGCCGTTGACCGTGATGCCGTTCGTGGAGCCGAGGTCCACGACGCCGACCCGGCCGTCGCTGTACCGGATCTCGGCGTGGCGGCGGGAGACGCCTGGGTCCTCCAGCCGCAGGTCGCATTCGCTCGACCGGCCGATGACGGTGACGGCGTGGGTGAGGAAGTAGGCCGACTCCTCATCGCCGACGGAGACGATCACCCGAGGCCGTTGCGGATAGGCACCGGCGGGCGCCGGGGCCGGGTCCGCCGTCGCCGGCTTCGCGGTCTTGGCTGCCTTGGCCGGCGCTTCGGCGGCGGGAGCTTCGTCGCCGGCGTTCATGGCGCTGCGGATCCGGAACACACCCGTGCCGATTCCCGGCTGATGCTCGAACCCGACCTGCACCGGCCCGACGAAGGAGTAGCCGTTGTCGGCTGCATGCTCCCTGACCATCGCCGAGAGCTCCTCGCCGAGCGGCTCGGCCCACTCCTCCAGTCGCCGGAAGTCACGGTCGCCGAGCTCGACGACGTACGCGTTGGGCGCGAGGACCCGGCCGCGGGCGACGACCTCCTTGCGATCGTCGGATTCGCGCTGCAGTGCGCTCGCGATCTCGGCCGGTTGGACCTCGCCTTTGAACACGCGCGCGAAGGCACCTTCGACCAGGCCGCCGAGACGGCGCTCGAAGGTCTGAAGGACTCCCACGTCGCGTCCCTTCCCGGACTACCCGCAACGCACGCCTCGAACGCCCGGTTGCTGCGGCGCGGTGGCGCTGCGCCCCGAAGCGTTGATCGTAACGGGCGGGCCGGTCGGGGCCGCGCGATTAGGCCGGAGGCGGGATCGCGCCGATCTGCATGAGCAGGTTCGCCGCGTCGACCTGGGCCCAGTGCTCGAGCACCTGGCCGGCCTCGATCCGATGGATGGTGATGCCCTCCATCGACACCTGTTGGCCAGTCCCCGGCACACCCATGAACTCGCCGGTGTGCTTGCCGCTGCCGACGATCCGGCTGATGACGTAGTCGCCGTCGGAGTACTGCGCGACGACCTCGTGCTTGAAGTCGGTGAAGGCACCTAGGGCGTACTGGAAGGCGCCCTTGACCGCGTCGCGGTCGTCTCCCTGCTGGAACGGCGGCGGGTTGTGGTCGTGGTATCCGTCGGCGACGAACTTGTCGATGACGGTCACGTCGCCGGTGTCGACGCCGGCGAGGTATTCACGGACCAGGGCCTTGTTCTCTTCCGACATCGCGGACCCCCTATCTCGGGTGACAGTCCGGACTGTATGACCGTCGTGCACGGTCGCCAAGCGAACATTTCGCGCCGATCAAGGCTGGTTGCTGCGTGCTAGCGTGGCGTCCCCCGCGGGCGAGTGGCGGAATGGCAGACGCGCACGGTTCAGGTCCGTGTGTCCGTAAGGACGTGGGGGTTCAACTCCCCCCTCGCCCACCAGCTTGAGACATGTCAGACCTTGGTGACGCCAGAGCGCGCCGGTCTGCCACGATTGCGCGCTCGCCTTGACCGAGCGGGCGATGGTCGCTCGGTGCGGTCGCCCAGACCACCAGATGTTCTCAACGGGACAGCAGTGCCGCTCCGTTACGTCGAAGGGCTGGCGTCGAGTCCGTCACGAGCCAATCGGCCGGGGCCGCTGCGGCGTACTCGGTTCCTGTCGGCTCGTCGTGTGAGTAGTGCTCGGCCGGGCACCACGGGTTGGCGGGAACACCGTCGCACGGATCGTGCATGGTCTTCAGCTTGGCCGTCGCCGGGTTCTCGATGGCGGGCCGGCCGTGCTTGCGCTTCGCGCCGGGAAGCGCGTGCATGACGACCTTGGTCTGGCGGGGGTAGTTGCTTTCCCCCGGCACGCAGACGGTTCCGCTCGGAAGTCCGGCCAGTGAGGCGGAACCGGAGTCGCATGCGACCTCGTCAAGGAAGACGGGGTTGGGGTTGGGCGGCACGGACAGGCCACCATCACAGGTCGGATACAGCGACTCGGCGTCGCCCGGCGAAGTCGTGGCGGCGCCGCCACCGACCTCGACGTTGCTGCCGAAGCAGTCGGTTGGGCTGGCCTCGAGCTGGAGCGCGGCGATGTCGCCGTTGGTCGGGTTGCCGTACGTCCCGTTGTTCTTGAACGCGTTGCCGAAGACGGCGTTGCCCCACTGGTCGTACAGACACGCCGCTGGCGTCAACGTCCCGCCGGTGCAGGGCGGCCCGTTGTCTGGATACGGAACCAGGACGATGCCCCACGCCTTGTTGTTCTCGAACACGTTGTTCATGACGGTGTCGTTGCGACCGCCCGAGATCGACAGGCCGGTGCCGACCGGGCCGGCCGCCGCAGAGCCCGCGGTCGGGACGTTCGGGTTGTTGTTGTCGTGGACGTAGTTGTGCATGAACACCCAGCAAGACGTGGTGTGCGTGATCGGCGAGATCCGACCTTTCGGACAGGTGCCGTCCTGAGGCGGCGGGTTGTCGCCGTTCTGGCTGTTGGTGTCGAAGCCGTCCTCGTTGTGGTCGAACTCCGAGTTCTTCACGATCAGCCGGCCGCCGGAGTTGGAGCCGGAGTAACCGAGTGCGTTCCACTCCGCCCACGCGTGGTTGACGACCTGGTTGCACACGTCGCGGCAGGCGCCGATGTAGTACCCGGAGTCGTTGAAGTTGCTGGCGTAGCTCTCGTTCCACGTGCCGCCGCGCCAGTTGCTCGAGAAGATTCCGTACTGCGCCGCGGTGCTCTCGTCGTGGAAGTACGTGCTGGTCGTCGTCATGTACGAGCCGAGGAATCCGCGCCCTGGCCCGAGTTTCCCGCTGTCGTCGCCGTCGTTCCACCAGATCTCGTTGCCGTTGCCGCCCGAGCCCCCGAGGAAGTTGCAGGCCGTGAGGTTCTGCACCCAGACGTCGCTCGCCTTCCACGGCATGATGCCGTTGAGGCCGAGAGGGGTGCCGTGCTCGTCCTTCGGGCCGAAGTTCTGGTCGCGGGTGGCCGTGCTGCAGGGCGGCCCGGACTTCGTGCCGTCGACGATCACCCGGTTGCGGTTCATTCCCCGGATGAACACGCGGGGCGTCGTGACAAGTACGCCGGCCGGCGACTCCGGGTCGCCCTTCGGCGCCTTGACGTGCCGCGTCTTGTAGTCGCCGGGTCCGACCAGAACCCAGTCGCCCGGCTTCGCCGCGTTCACCGCCGCCTGGATCGTGCGGAACTGACCGCGCTTGCCGTCGTACGTTCCGACTCGCAGCACGGCCGGCGTGTGGTGGTGCGCCGCGTGGACGTGGCCTCGCGTGGCTGCGGTGGCGGCGCCTCCGAGCCCCGCGACCGGCACAAAGACCGTGGTGACGACTGCTGCAGCGCCTGCTGCTGCGACGTAACGCATTGGGACCGTTGCCTCCCCGAGTCCCTGCTACTGAATCAAGCCAAGCGGGCAATCACAACAGCGGGTCACGACAAGCCGGCAAAGTCGAGCACCGCGCAAGCGGTCAGCCGGTGCCAGCTGCGCGGGCGGAGCAGCATCGCGTGGCTGTCGCCGTGGATGGTCCGGTATGTCACATCCGCTCCGGCCGCCTGGGCACGTGTCGCGAACTTGCGGGATGCCCGAGGGCTGGTGACGAAGTCGAGGTTGCCGTGGGCGATGAGCACCCGTTTGCCGACCAGAGGCTGGACCGGGTCGGTCCGCTCCAACCACGGCGCCAGCGCGACCACCCCGGTGACGGCCGCCGTGCCGGCCACCCTGAGTACGGCGCGCCCGCCCATCGAGTGGCCGACGAGGACGACCGGGACGTCGCCGTAGCGGTTGCGCAGCTCCTCGAGCGCCCACCGTGCATCGACCACCGGTGACTGCGCGTCCGCGTTCCAGCCCTGGTACCGATAGCCGAGCGAGGAGACCGCGAGACCGAGGGCGGAGCCGCGTCGCTGCATCGCGGCGGCGAATGGCCGCATCCGCACTGCCGCGAGTTGCGAGGGCATCGCCGCCTGATAGCTGTGGGCCTTTCCGCCGTGCAGTACCAGCGCGACGGCGCGCACCGTCGTGGGCACGCTCAGATCGGTGAGCGTCGCGGTTGGCTCGGGCACGAGCAGATTCTTCAACATGCCCGTAGCGCGCGCGAAAGATCGCTGTTACCGGAGCAGGCGATCGTTGGGTCATGCCCGCATCCGAATCGCTCCAGCCCACCGCGACGTTCGCACGGCTTCGGATTGACGTCCCGGACCACCCCGGAGCGCTTGCGGCGATCGGCCGGGTGCTCGCCGGCCGAGGGATGAATGTCGTCGAGGTGTCGATTCACGAGGTCGAGGGCGATCGCGCAACCGACGAGATCGTCGTGCAGTGCGCGGCCATGCCGGCGTACGACGACCTCAACGCAGCAATCGCGGGTGCCGGCGGGACCCTGCTCTCCGTCGGGCCGTGCAGCCCCCGCACCGACCAGATCGTGGTGGCGATGACCTGGATGACGGCGATGCTCGACGGCCCGGACCGCCGGCAGATCTTCGCCACGGGAATCCGGACGATCGTCGGGATCGACCCGGTGCGGGTGGTGCGCGCCTCGGAGGTCGCGGATATCGGGATCGTGCGTGAGGCGGTGTCGTCCGGGCGCGTCGTCGTTCAGCACGTCGCCCGACTGCCCGAAGTCGTCGCGGCCACACTCGATGCCGCTGACGCCACCAGCGGATCGTGGCTGCTGGCGGCGTCCGACGGATTGCCCGACGGGCACGTCGTGCTGGCCGCCCGCCCGTACGGCATCCGGTTCACCTCGACAGAGCTGAGCCGGCTGGCGGCGCTGATCGACTGCCGGCGCCAGCTGGTGAGAAGCCGCGAGCGAGAGCTCGCGCTGTATGACTAGCCGGTCGTCGGCGTGATCCTGACGGTGACCTGCTTGGCGCCCGCGTCGGCAGCGATCAGCAGCAGCGGGGCGCGGTCACCTGAGATCACCTGGCCGCCCGCCACGGCAACGTCGTACCCGCCCGGATACGCGCTGCGCGGCACGACGAACTGTGAGATCGCATAGGTCCCGAACCGGCCCGAACCATCCGCGCGGGAGGTCGAGTACGCAGCGGTCATGATGTGCGCGGTGGGGTCGTAGCTCCAACGAAGTGGGGTGCCGGCGATCAGCTGCGGATAGGGCCGCGACAGGCTGGTGAGGACCGGGCGGTTCGGGGTGTTGGCCGGCGGCGTCGTGAAGGCGCCGTTGCGATCGACGCCGGCGAGCTCCTGGTAGGACCAGAACATCCACGGGACCATCGCGGCGTCGTAGGCGCCGGCTGACTTGACGAGCGGCACCGGTTTCGTCGTCGCACCGAACTCCGTCTCGAGCAAGCCCGTCCCGCGCTGTTCCGCGTAGGTCACCGCGTTGTTGATGGCGAGCTTGCTCTCGACACCGCAGTCGGAGTCGACGCCGAGTGGCAGCCCGGCATCATCGGCAGCCGAGCACAGCGGGTAGTCGTGGAAGGCGAAGCCGAGCTTCGTGTCGCCGTCGGGCGGCGTGACGGACGTCGGGATTCCGTAGTTGAAGGTGACGAGCGGCTCGAAGAAGACAAGGTGCGACGCATCCTTCGCTCGCAGCGCGTGGTCCATTGCGGCGTAGTAGGTGCTCAACGGGCCCTCGTCGAAGCTCGGGCAACCGACCGCCAACACCAGACAGCTGGCGTACTCGGTGCCGGGCCAGGGCTCGTTGAGGATCTCGTATCCCAGCACGCCTGGAGCGTCGTGCAGCGCTGCGGCGGTCTTGCCGAGGATCTGCGCGTCGTCGGTCCACATCGCTGCGCCGCGACTGTCCTTGCCGTTGCGCCAGAGGTTGTCGAACGCGTGGTTGACGGCCGGGTTGGCGAGATACTGGAACGGGAAGCCGACCGAGGTGACGTTGGGAAGACCGCCGGTCGACGTCATCCACGAGGGGTAGCCGTTGTCATGGAAGACCGGGCCGAACTCGTCCTGGTGAAAGTCGATCAGCGACAGGACGCCGGCGGCCGCAAGCGTCTGCACCGTGTGACGGATGAAGGCCAGGTATGCCGAGTCGAAATGGCCGGGACTCGGCTCGATGTCGTAGCGCTCGACGGTGATCCGCACCGCGTTGAAGCCGTGGTCCGCCAGGAAGGCCGCGTCGTCCGCACCGAAGAGGTACGCCGTTGACTGCGCGAGGTCGCCCTTCATCGACACGTTGACGCCGTGGATGATCAGCACCCGGCCGCGCACATCGGTGAGCCAGCGGCCGGCGTGACCGATCGGTTGGGCCGGCGCGGCGATTGCGCTGTGGGCCGCGACGCTCGTCGCGCTGTGCGCTGCTGCCGAGGTGATCGATCCGGCGCCGACGCCGAGCGCAAGCGCCAAGGACCCCAGCGACATGACCGCACGCCGGCCGGAGCTCACCTGAATACGCTAGCCGTATGCGCCTTCCCCGGCTGTCACCTTCGGCGTTCCGGAGGTTGGCGGTCGTGGTGGCGGTGCTGCTCGGGCTGATCGTCGTCAGCGGCGCGGGAGTGCGGCTGACGTCGTCGGGGCTCGGCTGCCCGACCTGGCCGCGCTGCACGGCGACATCGATCGTGGCGCCGCCGTCGTACCACGCCTGGGTCGAGTTCGGGAACCGCGTGATCACCTCCCTCGTCGGTGTCGTCGTGGGCGTCGTGGCGGTTGCGTCGCTGCTTCGCGCACCTCGTCGTCGCGATCTCGTCTGGCTGTCGTGGAGCTTGGTCGCGGGCTTCATCGGCCAAGCCGTGATCGGCGGGTTGTCGGTTCTCTACAAGCTCTCGCCCGGCTGGGTGATGGCGCACTTCTTGCTGTCGATGGTGCTGATGTGGGTGGGCCTGGTGCTGGTGCACCGCGCCCACCCGGACTGGCAGCCGAAAGCTTCCGACGCGCCTCGCGAGCTGGTGCTGCTCGGACGCGTGCTGGTGGCGACCGCGGCCCTTGTCCTTTTCCTTGGCACCGTCACAACCGGTACCGGCCCTCACGCCGGCGACAGCGGGCACGTCAAGCGGTTGCCGTTCGCGCTCGAGCGGGTGACGCAGCTGCACGCCGACTCAGCGCTGCTTCTGACCGGCCTGGTCGTTGCGACGCTCTTCGCGGTGCGGCTTGCTGGGGCTTCCGCCGTCCTCAGACAGCGGTCGAACTGGCTCGCGTACGCCGTGGTCGCACAGGTCGCGATCGGCTACACGCAGTACTTCCTGAACCTTCCCCCGGGAGTGGTCGAGCTTCACGTTGCCGGTGCCACGCTGCTGTGGAGCGCGGCGGTCTGGCTTCAGCTCGGGCACTCGGCGCCTCAGCCCGAGCATCAGGTCCGCGAGGCGTTGGTGCTCAGCGGCAGTGGTTCGCGAAGTCCATGACGTCCCATTCCGTCGACTGCCCGTCGCGGTACACGTGGATCGTCGCGATCCCGATGTCGGTGTAGCGGCGCTGCAGGATGTTCCGCCGGTGCCCACGGTGATGCATGTAGAGCTCGAACAGCTCGTGGGCGTCGGTACCGACCTGCGCCGCGATGTTCTCACCGCCCATGCGCCAGCGCGGACAGCGCTTGCCCAGGTCGGCCCTGACCCCGGGGTCGTGCCCGAGCTTTCGATGCGCCGCCATGTGCTCGGCCCAGCTGTGCGCGATCCGGTAGAGGCGGTTGCTCTGGTGCAGCGGCCGGAGCCCGCGGACCTCGCGGACGTGGTTGACGTAAGACAGCATGCTGCGGTCGTAACCGCGGAGGTGCCCTCGCGGAGTCGGCGCGGCGTCGACGGTTGTCGCCGCCGCGATCGGCAACACCAGCGCGGCTGCCACGACCGCGGCTGCCCGGCCGACCGCCATCCAGCCCTCCCCGCCGCTGAGTCCGCTCAATGTACGACGCGTCGAGGCAAACTGGCGGGGTGCCGGAGCTGCCGGAGGTCCAGGCTCTCGTCGACTTCCTCGACGAGCATGTCGTCGGTCATGTAGTGGCTCGCGTGGACGTCGCCTCGATCGCGGTGCTCAAGACCTTCGATCCGCCCGCGACGTCGCTGGCAGGGCTGACCGTTGCCGGGGCCAGCCGGCGCGGCAAGTTCCTCGATCTCGACGTGGACGGGCTGCACCTCGTCACACATCTGTCACGGGCCGGCTGGCTGCACTGGCGCGAGGAGCTTCCCGCACTGCCGCCGAAGCCGGGCAAGGGCCCGATCGCGCTCCGCGTGCACCTCGACACCGGCTCGGGCTTCGACTTGACCGAAGCCGGCACCCAGAAGCGGTTGGCGGTCTACGTCGTCCGCGATCCTCTCGACGTGGCGGGGATCGCCCGGCTGGGCCCGGAGCCGCTGGACGATGACTTCACTCTCGAGCGGTTCGCCGCGCTGCTGGCCGGCCAACGGGTGCAGATCAAAGGCTTGCTGCGCGACCAGGGCGTCATCGCGGGCATCGGCAACGCCTACTCCGACGAGATCCTCCATGTCGCGCGGATGTCGCCGTACAAGCTCGCTGCCACGTTGTCCGCCGCCGAGGTCGCCGAGCTGTACGACGCGATGCGGACGACACTCACCCAGGCGGTCGAGCGGGCGCGTGGTCTGTCGGCGGCAGACCTCAAGGCAGAGAAGAAGCTGGGGATGCGGGTTCACGGCCGGGCCGGACAGCCTTGTCCGGTGTGCGGTGACAGCGTCCGCGAGGTGTCGTTCGCCACGTCGTTCCTCGACTACTGCCCGACCTGCCAGACCGGCGGCAAGCCGCTAGCGGACCGCCGGATGTCCAGGTTGCTCAAGTAGCGGCGTGGGTAGGCTGCGGGTGTCACGCGGGAGCCCGGCGTCACCGGGCTGAGAGGGCGGAAGATTCGACCGCCGACCGCAGCGGCGAGAACTCGTCGCGCGACCTGACCCGGATCATGCCGGCGTAGGGAGTGGGCCGATGACCACCACGGTGGAGACCGTCAGCGACCGTCGCGGCGAGGCGCCGCTGACCCTGGACCAGCCGGCGCCGAAGGTGCTCGGCTGGCTGGACCAGATCGGCCTGTGGGGAAACCTCGGGGTGACGTTGCTCGCGCCGGTGGGTGCGGTTTTTGTCCTGGTCCCCGGTGGGCTGCCACAGCTCTCCTTTGTCGCCGCCGGGCTGGCCGTCGTCGTCGGCACTGTTCTGGGCGCGCTGCTGATCGGCGCGGCCGCCGTCCCCGGCGCGCAGACCGGTGCGCCGGCGATGGTGCTGATGCGAGGACTGTTCGGCCGGCGGCTGTCCTACCTGCCCACGCTGGTCAACCTGGTCCAGCTGCTCGGGTGGACGGTGTTCGAGATCGTGGTGATCTCCACCGCCGCGGAGCAGCTGCTGCCGTGGGATGCCCATCGGTGGCCATACGTTCTCGTCGCGGGCGCGCTCACGGCGGCGATGACGATCCGGCCGCTAGGGGCAGTCCGGATTCTGCGCCGTTTCGCGCTGGGCGCCGTCGTCGTGACGACGATCTACCTCTTCGTCGAGCTGCTGCGCCATCACCACTCGTCGTTTACCCATGGGTCGTGGTCGGCGTTCTGGGCCGGCGCGGATGTCGCGGTCGCGGTTGCGGTGTCGTGGGCGCCGCTCGCGGCGGACTACTCCCGGCATTCGGTGTCGTCGCGCAGCGCATTCGGCGGCGCCGTGCTGGGATACAGCCTGACCCAGATCGCGGGCTACTTCCTCGGGTTCCTCGCGCTCGCGACCGTGGTGCGGGTGAGCGACGGCAACCTCCAGCACGACATGTTCGCCGCGTTCATCGCGGTCCCCGTGGGCTGGCTCGCGTTCGGCGTGCTCGTGCTGCGAGAGCTCGACGAGTCCTTCGCCGACGGCTACTCAGCAGTGGTGTCGTTGCAAAACGTGTGGCCCCGCGTCGACCGCCGCGTCTTCACGGCCGTGATCTGCGGGTCGGCCACCATCGGCGCGCTCGTACTGAACATCGCGTCGTACGTGAACTTCCTCTATCTGCTCGCGTCGGTGCTGGTTCCGCTCGTCGCGGTGTTCCTCGTCGACTACTACTCGACCGGCCGGTTGCACGGTTGGGACGTGTCGGACGACTCGCCGTCCCGCCCGGTGATGCTCGGGCCGTGGCTCGCGGGATTCGTCGTCTACCAGCTGTTGAACCCCGGGTATATCGGCTGGTGGGAACGGATGTGGCACCACGTCGATGGATGGCTGCACCTGACAGTGCAGACCTGGATGAGTGCGTCTGTGTTCTCCTTCGTCGTCGCGGCGCTGCTCACGGCGCCGATCGCCTGGTGGCGGCGCCGCACGCTGGCCGCGACGGGATGATGGCGGCATGAGACGGCTGAGTCGCGCCGAACGCGCGCTTGTCTACGGCCTCGCCGGCTGGTGCAGCGAGATCGTCACGACCGGACTGCGCAGCTACGGCCGTGACCGCAATCTGCGACTGACTGGCACGACGTACTTGTGGATGCTGCCCGTCTACGGACTCGCTGCCGTGCTGTTCGAGCCGGCGTACGGCGCGACCAAGCGGGCGGGTACGCCGTGGTGGGGCCGCGCGCTGCTGTGGACCGGAGGCATCTACGTGGTCGAGGCCGCATCCGGCGAGGTGATCCGGGCGGTCACCGGCGAGGTGCCGTGGGACTACTCGCGGCCGCGTGGGGTGAAGCCGGTGCCGACGCACTGGCGCGGCCTGGTGCGGCCCGCGTACGCGCCGGTGTGGTTCGCCGTCGGTCTCGGCATGGAGCGGCTGCAGGAGCTGCTTGCCCGCATCGAGGTCGCTCCGGCTCCGGAGTAGGGCGGTCCGGTGAGTCAGCGGCGACCTCGCGTGATCGCGCATCGCGGCGCGTCCGCGGTCGAGCCGGAGCACACCCTGCGGGCGTACCGGCGTGCGATCGAGATGGGTGCCGACGGTGTGGAGTGCGATGTCCGCCTCACCCGCGACGGCGTCCTCGTCTGCATCCACGACCGCACTGTCGATCGCACCTCGAACGGAACCGGGGTGGTGTCCACGCTGACGCTTGCCGACCTGCACCGGCTCGACTTCGGTTCCTGGCGCGGCCAGCCCGCCGACGTCCTCACCCTGCAGCTGCTGCTCGAGGCGCTGCTCGTCGCGGGCCGCCCGACGGAGATCGCGATCGAGACCAAGCACCCGACGCGGTTCGGTGGGCGAGTCGAGCGCGAGGTCGTCGCGATGCTCGCGCGGATGGGTGTGGGGTCGGACCGGTCGCCGGTCACCGCGCGGGTGATGAGCTTCTCGCCGCCGGCGGTGGCGTCGGTGCGGCGACTCGCGCCGGGCGTGGCGACGGTGCAGCTCATGCAGCGGATCCCGGCGGGTCGACGGGACGGCTCGCTGTGGGCGGGCGCGACCATCGCCGGGCCGTCACTGGCGGCGGTCAAGGCGTATCCGGACTACGTCGAGCGGGCCCACGCCAGCGGCCACGAGGTGCACGTCTGGACGGTCGACGACGTGGCAGACGTGGCGTACCTGGCCGGGCTGGGAGTGGACGCCGTCATCACCAATCGGCCTGACGCCGCGATTGCGGCGCTTTCCCCCTGAATCGGATTCGGCTCGGCATCAGGCGGATTCGCGGTTCGCCCGATTGGCGGCATGGTGGTGGCGCCCGGTCTGCCGATGTAGAGGAGGCAGGTGTCATGCCCGGCACCGCGGTGGCAGGGGAGTCCGTCCATGCAGGAAGTCGGTGTCGTCCTCCGGCCGGCCGCGGTTCTGCCTCGCTTCGCCGCCGAGAAGGTGGTCGAGGCACTCAGCGCCGAGGACGTCTCGAGGGGCGGCGTCTGGATCGCCAACCCGGGCCTGTGGCAGCGCTACGACAAGCCCTGGGATGGGCCTGCGGGGATGGCGGGCAGCTCTCAGCTCGTAGGTACGATCGGCTCGGCGCACGGCTCCCCGACGCGGTACGAGATCACGCTGTTCCGGGTGACGATCTCCGCCCACGGCGTCGACTGCGGATGGACCGTCGAGTCGCTGTGCGACGACGCGTTGGCTCACGCCGACCTCACCCTCGCGAACTGTCCGCGGGCGGACCTCTCGCAGCCGCCGGAGCACGACCCGTTCCGGCACCTGCACATCGCCAGCTAGCTCCGAGCGAGGTCCCGGCGCACCGGGCAGGACATGCATCGCGGTCCGCCGCGCCCACTGCCCAGTTCGCTGCCGGGGATGCGGAGCACCTCGACGCCCGCCGCCTCGAGCGCTGCGTTCGTCACCACGTTGCGCTCGTACGCGACGGTGAGTCGCGCTGCGATGGCCAGGGTGTTGTTGCCGTCGTCCCACTGCTCGCGTTCGGCCGTCACCGGGTCGAGGCCGGTGTCGATGACGCGGAGCTCATCGATCTGCATCGCGTCGGCGGCGGCCGATAGGAACGGCTGCGGGTCGGTCACGGTGAGCCCGCCGCCGTCGTTTGCGGAGACGACGAACGCGGTCAGCGAGTGGGCCACCGCGGGGTACATCACGACCGCATCGACGTCGACCATCGTGCAGATGGTGTCGAGGTGCATGGTGGCGCGTTCCTGCGCGATCGGTACCGCCAGCAGGGTGTGCGCCAGGTTGCGCGCGAACGCCCGACCCGCGAGCGTCTCGACCGCCTCGGGCCGGGTTCGCTGGCCGACGCCGACGGCGATCACGCCCGGCGCGAGAAGGAGGACGTCGCCACCCTCCAGCCACTCGTCGGTCGGGGAGTAGAGCAGCGGGGCGCCCGCGAAGCGCGGGTGGTGGCGGTAGATCGCGTTCGTGATCCACGCCTCGCGGCGCCGCGCCGGCATGGACAGACTCGTCACGGCGACCTCGTTGCCGATCCATACGGCGGAGTCGCGGGTGAACATCAGGTTTGGCAGCGGCGGCACGACGAACTCGCCGGGCTCGAGCATCCGCGCGACCACGCCGTCGCCCGCGCGAAGCTCGCCGTTCGACAGGCCGGCGATGAGGGTGTCTGCCAGCTCGACCGCTGACAGGCCGCCGAGGTACGACGACAACGCGCCGCGTAGAGCCGATCCGAGCCTGCGGTCGGCGATGGTGCGGTGGACGAGCTCGTCCCGTGCAGGTGTGACGCTGATCGCCTCGATCAGCAGGTCCCTCAACCCGAGCACCTCGACCCCGTTGTCGGTCAGCACCTGGGCGAATGCGTCGTGTTCGTCCTGGGCCTTCTCGACCCACGGAATGGCGTCGAAGAGCAGGTCGGCCGAGTTGCGCGGCGTCAGTCGCTTGATCTCCGGTCCCGGGCGGTGCAGGACCACGGTGCGCAGCCGTCCGACCTCGCTGTCGGCCCCGCACGATGGGTCCCTCACGCGCTCACCCTAGGCGAGCGCCGACTCCTGCCGGTCGGCGAAGATCTTGGCGAGGAATGACTCGGCGAGCTGTTGCACGGTGTGCCGGCTGCCCGGCGGGCACTGGTTCTCGATCGTGCTCGAGTGGCCGTCGCCTCGAAGCCAGACCGAGCGGTGCGTGACGTCGGCCTGTGACAGCCGCTGCGTCAGCACCCGTACCTGATTCGAGGGCACGAGCGGATCGAGCCGGCTGATGGCCTGGAAGGTCGGCGGATCGCGACGCGACACGAGATCGGTGGGCGAGGTGCGCGAGTAGCGCGTCGAGCCGGCCTCTCGTGCGGCCTGCGGGGACATCCCTTCGAACCGCGTGACGGCGTGCAGCCAGATCTCGGCGAACGAGTTGTACTCGGCGCGCATGTCGGTGGGGCCGCTGATCGACACGACGGCGCTGACCAACGGTCGAAGCGCCCACGCGTCGCGGTACGCCGCGACCAGCGCGAGCTGGCCGCCGGCTGACTCCCCCCACAACGCGACCGAACGGTCGTCGACGTCGGATCGGTGGGCTACGGCATAGATCGCCTCAGCAAGAGCGTGAGGCTCGACGACCTGTTCGTGCGGAACCTTCGTCGGGTAGCCGATGACAGCGACCAGCCAGTTCTGACTCTGCGCGAGGTCGTGGGCCCACCCCAGCTCGTAGGAGTTGGGCTGCGACCTGCCCCAAGCCCCGCCGTGCACGAAGATCACGGCGGGATGGCGGCCCGGCGCCGACGGCTCGTAGATCGTGATCGAGTCGGCGGAGTCGGGGGTGTACCACCCCGAGGTGGTGACGATGTCCGATGCCGCCGGCGCGGCCGGCTGGTCACGCCCCTCGGCGGCGCGGGCGGTCGCGGGCGCGAGAGCCAACAGCGCCGCGACGGCGAGCAGGCCGGCGTACCTGGCTGTGCCGCGCACTCTGCCCACCTCCTGTCGTGAGGTCGGATCTCTCGGTGAAGGGATTCGAAGCGGGCCGCCGGATTCCTTCGTGGCCGCGCTACAGGACGTCGGCCGCTTGGAGAGCGGTCAGGACGGCGACGACCCCGAACGCGAGGGCCGCGATGCGCCGGATCCATTCCAGCGGCAGCACGCGCATCATGGCCTTGCCGCCCAGGATGGCGATGAGCGCCACCGTCACGAGACCGAGCGCCGACCCGGCGAACACCGACGCGGGGTCGTCGTACTTCGCCGACAACGACGCAGTGAGGAGCTGTGTCAGGTCGCCCCATTCCGCAAGGAAGAGGATCAGGAAGCTGGTGCCGATCACCCGAAGGCCGCCCGGCTCCGCGGGGGCGTCTGCGAGCTCTCCTTCGACCTCGCGCTCCTCGGCTTCCGGGTCCTCGATGTTGCGCACCATGAGGACGGCGCCGAGGGCGAAGATCGCCGCGCTGACCGCGTGGACCGGCGTTTTCGGAAGCGCAGCGACGGCGCTGCCCGCGGCTACCGCGATGGCGGCCTGAACGACGAAACCGAGCGAGGCCCCGATGAACACGGGCAGCGCACGAAACCGGGTGGACAGCACCAGCGTCGCGACGAACGTCTTGTCCGGCAGTTCGGCCGGCACGATGAGCGCGAAGACCGTGACGAGTACGGCGAGGCTCATGCCGGCGGCATCGCGCCGGTCCACGCGTTGCGCACGCCCGCGACCGCAGCCTCCAGCATGTGTTTCGTCGGGACGCCGAGCGCCGCAGCAGCCGCGGCGATGTCGTCGAACTCCGGGGTCGCGCTCACGGGTTTGCCTTCGGCGAAGGCCACCTTGACGCGGACCTGCTGACCCTGGACCTCGACCGTGATCGTCTCGCGCGCGAGGGCGTGTTTGCCGACCGGGTTCCAGCGAAGTCCGATCGTCGACGTGTGGGTGAACATCGCCCCCTGCACCGCGCCGAGAGATTCGGCGGGCGTGAGCGCACTCACCGTGTGCGCGGGCCGCCCTTTCTTCATGAGGATGGGCGTCAGCCAGGCGTCCGCGGCGCCCGCTTCCATGAGGGCGGACAGCACCCCCGGCCACAGCCGCGGGTCGAGGTCGTCGATGTTGGCCTCGACCACCAGCCACTCCTCGTCGGGTTCCTCGACCGCAGCGTCGCCGACGACGAGGCGGACGACGTTGGGCCGGTCGGCTGGGTTGCGCGAACCGGCGCCGACCCCCACCGATTCGATTCGCATCAGCGGCATGGGCCCCGACTGGTCGGCCCATTCCGCGAGGACGGCAAGGCCGGTCGGAGTCGCGAGCTCCGTCTCGCCGCCGCCGACGCCGACGAGCTGCGAGCCGGCGAGCAGCGCGAGAGCGGCCGGGGTCGGGACCGGCAGCTCGCCGTGCTGGGTGGTCACGGAGCCGCCGCCGACCGCGATGGGAGAGACGATCAGCCGGTCGGCGCCGAGTGCGTGCAGGCCGAGACAGGCGCCGAGCACGTCGACGACCGAGTCGACGGCACCGACTTCGTGGAACTCGACCTCGTCGATCGAGATGCCGTGCACCGCCGCCTCAGCGGCGGCCAGCCGCTCGAAGATCGCGAGCGCGCGAGACCTCACCTCGTCGTCGACAGCAGCCGAGTCGACGATCTCGCGGACCTCGCGAAGCCGCCGGTGCGGCTGGCCGCCGGCAGCCGTCACCGTGACGGCAACCGCCGCCAGGCCCGCTCTCTCCGTGGGCGTGACGTCGAGATCGACGCCCAGCGAGCTCAGCGACTCGACGAGTCGCGGCAGCGCGGTGAGCGCGCCGGCGTCACTGAGCGCGCCGAGCAGCATGTCGCCACTCACCCCCGAGCTGCAGTCGAGCCAGCAGATCCTGCTCATCTGCCGCTGCTGCCGGCTGCTGTCGCGCGCGCGACGCGGGCCGCGAAGACGCCTGCCCCGAACCCGTTGTCGATGTTGACGACCGTGACGCCCGCCGCGCACGAGTTCAACATCCCGAGCAGTGCGGCGACGCCGCCGAACGACGCGCCGTATCCGACGCTGGTCGGCACGGCGACGATCGGCGTGCCGACGAGGCCGCCGACGACGCTCGGCAGCGCGCCTTCCATGCCCGCCACCACGATGAGGCAGTCGGCGCCCGCGAGCATGTCGCGTTCGGCGAGCACGCGGTGCAACCCGGCCACCCCGACGTCACAGACCCGGCGTACGCCGGCACCGAACGCCTGGGTGACGAAGGCCGCCTCGGCGGCGACCGGCTCGTCGCTCGTGCCGGCCGACACGACCGCCACCTCGCCGGCCGGGACGGGGAAGCTTCCGAGCGCCGCGCAGCGGGCCGTCTCGTCGATGGTCGCGTCCGGAAAGGCGGCCCGGACGGCGTCGATCGCCTCGGCGCCGAGCCGGGTTGCCAGCGCCGGGCGGCTCGCTGAACGCTGCCGCAACGTGTCGAGCAGCGTGACGACCTGGTCGGGTGTCTTCCCCGCGCCGTAGACGACTTCGGGATCCCCGGTGCGCAGGCCGCGGTTGCTGTCCAGCCGTGCGAAGCCGAGGTCGGCGAAGCCGGCAAGCGGCGCGTCGGCGAGCACCCGGGCGGCTTCATCCGTACCCACAACGCCGGCAGCGACGTCGTCGAGCAACCGTCGCAACTCGCTGCCGTCCACGTGCACCACCCCAGCCGTTGCCCCTGCGGGATGCCGGCTGTGCCGGCGCTGTCGATGTCGCGAGGCTATTCCCCGGGCGCCGGCCGGGTTGGGCGACGGTAGGCTCCACCTCCGTGCTTCCGCTCGATCGTCCGTTGCTCGACGAGATCACTCTCGGCGCGGCCGGCGGTGCCTTTCTCGCACTGATGGCGGGCCTGGTCGCGAATCTCCGGCTGGGCCGGTTGCGCCGCAGCCTTGCGGTCCTCGACGGTCCGGAAGGACCCGAGAGCGTGCTCGACGCGCTGCACCGCGGCAACGCGGAGACCCAGGCGCTGCGCTCCGAGCTCGCGCGAGCCAAGGCGGACCTGGATCTCGCCCGCAGCGAGCTCGCCGACGCGCTGCGTCACGTGGCCGTCGTTCGCTACGACGCGTTCGGCGACATGGGCGGCCGGCTTTCGTTCACGGCGGCGCTGCTCGATGACTCCGGCGACGGGCTGGTCATCACCTCGATCAACGGCCGGACCGAGTCACGCGCCTACGCCAAGGGCGTGAAGGAAGGTCGCAGCGACACCTCGCTGTCGCCGGAGGAGACACAGGCGATCGCGCTCGCGCTCGGTCGCAAGGCGCGCGGCTAGTCCACGTCATGGACCGCTACTCCTACCTCGGCCCGGAGGGCACGTTCTCCGAGGCGGCGCTGCGAACGATCGCCGCTGCCGCGGCGGCGGAGCGCATCCCGTGCGTCTCCGTGGCTGACGCGCTGGACGCCGTACGGCGCGGCGAGGTCGTCGCTGCTCTTGTCCCGCTGGAGAACTCCGTCGAGGGTTCGGTGAGCGAGACCCTCGACGAGCTCGCGGTGGGTGAGCCGCTGCAGATCGTGCAAGAAGTGTTGCTGCCGGTGTCGTTCGCGTTGCTCGTCCGCGCGGGTACGACGCTCGAGGCGATCGCGACCGTCACGACGATCCCTCACGCGGAGGCGCAGGTGCGCGGCTGGCTGCGCCGCTCGCTTCCGGATGCGCGCTTCATCGCAGCGTCGAGTACGGCGGACGGCGCGCGCGCCGTTGCTGCCGGGGAAGCCGACGCTGCAGTTGCGGCGCCGCTCGCCGCCGAGCGGTATCAGCTCGAGGTGCTCGCCGATGACATCGCCGACACGGCTGGAGCGGTGACGCGCTTCGTCCTCGTCAGCCGTCCGGTGCCGCCGCCGCCGATCACCGGCGCCGACCGGACCAGCGTGGTCGCCTACATCGCTGATGACCACCCCGGTGCGCTGCTCGAGCTGCTCACCGAGCTCGCGGTGCGCGGCGTCAACCTCACCCGGATCGAGTCACGTCCGACCGGCGTCGGGCTCGGCCGGTACTGCTTCTCCATCGACGCCGAAGGCCACATCGGCCAGGAGCGGGTGGGCGAAGCCCTCGCGGCGATGAAGCGCTTGTGCGCGGATGTCCGGTTCCTGGGCTCGTACCCGGCCGCCAACAGCACTCCGCTGAACGAGCGTGCCGGAACGACTGACGGCGACTTCACTGCCGCCAACGAGTGGGTGGCAGCGCTTCGCGCGGGCCACGGTCTCAGCTAGCGACCCCCCTCGACGGCTGGTGATCATCTAAGGCATCGTTAGGGGTGCAGGACCCCCGCGGCTGGGCGCGGGGGTCCTGCTCCACGTCGGGGCCGAGAAATCCCGTTCGCCGCACCGCCTAGGCTGGCTTTTCGTGATCGATCTGCGCGCGGTGCGGGAGGCGCCCGACGCGTTCCGGGCCAGCCAGGTGGCCCGCGGCGCGGACGCCGCCACCATCGATGCTGTCCTGGCCGCCGACGAACGCCGCCGCGCCGCGGTCAGCCGCGCCGACTCGCTGCGCGCGGACTCCAACGCGGCGAGCAAGGCGATCCAGACTGCCGCCGCGGACGAGCGGCCCGCGATGATCGAACGCGCGAAGCAGCTGAAGGAAGCCGTCAAGGCGGCGGAGGTGGAGCAGGACGCTGCCGAGGCTGCGCTGCGGGCGGCGGCGTACGCCGTGGCGAACCTCGTCGAGCCGGACGCCCCGGTCGGCGGCGAGGCCGACGGCGTCGTCGTCGAGACGGTCGGCGCGGTGCCGGCGTACGACTTCGAGGTCCGTGACCACGTCCAGCTCGGCGAGCTGCTCGGCGCGATCGACCTCGAACGCGGCGCGAAGGTGAGCGGGTCTCGCTTCTACTTCCTCACCGGCGTGGGCGCGTTGCTGGAGCTCGCGCTCGTGAACCTCGCGATGGAGCAGGCCGTGGCGGCCGGCTTCATTCCGGTGGTGGCGCCCGCCGTGGTGCGGCCTGAGGCGATGGAGGGCACCGGCTTCCTGGGTGCCCACGCCGCTGAGGTGTACCGGCTCGAAGCAGACGACCTGTATCTCGTCGGCACCAGCGAGGTAGCGCTCGCTGCGATGCACTCCGACGAGGTCCTCGACGCGAGCGTGCTGCCACGCCGCTACGCCGGCTTCTCCTCATGTTTCCGCCGCGAGGCCGGGTCGTACGGCGTCGACACTCGCGGCATCATTCGCGTGCACTGGTTCGACAAGGTCGAGATGTTCTCGTTCGTGCCGCCCGAGGAGGCGCAAGCCGAGCACCGCCGGCTGCTCGACTGGGAGAAGCAGTTCCTGACGAAGCTGGAGATGCCGTTCCAGGTCGTCGACATCGCCACGGGCGATCTCGGTTCGAGTGCGGCGCGCAAGTTCGACTGCGAGGCGTGGTTTCCCTCGCAGGGCCGCTACCGCGAGCTCACCTCCACCTCGAACTGCACGACGTTCCAGTCACGGCGGCTTGGCATCCGGTACCGCACGGAGTCCGGCCCGGCTCCGGTCGCGACGCTCAACGGCACGCTGTGCGCCATCGCCCGCACGATCGCCTGCCTGCTCGAGGTGCACCAGCAGGCCGATGGCTCGGTCCGGGTGCCGGCCGCGCTGCAGCCGCACTTGGCCGGACGCGAAGTCCTCGAACCGCTCTCGTGAGGCCGCGAGTCGTCGCGACGGATCTCGACGGGACCGTCGTCCGCAGCGACGGCACGATCTCGCCGCGCACTCGTGACGCGCTCACCGCAGCGCGTGAAGCGGGCGCGCTGATCGTCGTCGCGACCGGCCGGCCGCCGCGCTGGCTCGGCGGCATCGCCGAGGCCACCGGTCACGACGGGATCGCCATCTGCGCGAACGGCGCGTTGACCTACGACCTCGCGACGGACCAGGTCGTCGGTTCGCGTCCGCTCGACCTCGAGGTGGTGCGGGGCCTGATGGCACAGCTGCGCGCCTCGGTTCCAGGGGTCGCCTTCGCGGTGGAGCGGGTCGACGGCCAGTTCGCGCACGAGCCCGACTACCACCCGAGGTGGGAGCCGGAGGACACCACGATCGTCGGCGACCTCGAGCGGGTCTTCGACGCTCCCGTTGCGAAGCTGCTCGGGCGGGTCGAAGGCGCCGGCTCGGATGATCTGCTCGCGACGGCGCGGGCCGCCGTACCGGCGGGTGTGGCCAACCTGACGCACTCCTCCATCGACGGCCTGCTCGAGGTGATGGCGTACGGCGTCAGCAAGGCAACGGCGCTGGCCGAGCTGATCGCCGGCCATGGGCTCAGCGCTGCTGAGGTGATCGCGTTCGGTGACATGCCCAACGACGTCGAGATGCTCGCGTGGGCCGGCTGCGGCGTCGCCGTCGCCAACGCCCACCCCGAGGTCCTCGCCGTCGCCGACGAAGTCACCGGCACCAACGATGCCGATGGCGTGGCCGAGGTTCTCGAGCGGGTTTTTGGTTAGGGCAAGGTCAAAGGGATCGCAATGAACGGGGGCGGCCTCGTCGCCTGGCGGCAGGTCAGGCGAAGCGGATGATGCTCGCCCCTCCGGCAACGAGGCAGTAGACCGCGAACGGGTTGAGGTTGCCCGACCGGAAGAAGCGAGTGAGGAACTTCGTGGCGAGCAACGCTGCGACGAACGCGACGGCGGCGCCCGCGAGCGCCTGACCGCGGATCCCGTCACCCAGGTGGCCGGTGAAGTCCGGAATCTTCAGCACGCCCGCCGCCAGGATGATCGGCGTCGCGAGGAGGAACGAGAACCGCACCGCCTGCTCGTGGTCGAGGCCGCGGGCGAGCCCGGTCACCATCGTGATGCCGGACCGGCTGATGCCGGCCAGCAGCGCGAGCACCTGAGCGGTGCCGATCCACGCCGCGTCGAGGGGCCGCACCCGCCGTACGACGGCGGCGTCGAGCTCATCGCCCGTCGACTCCCGCGCGGGCGCGACCTCGGCCTCGGCGCGGTCGAGCGCGCGGCGGCGCAGCCGCTCGCCGCCGAACAGGATGAACCCGTTGACCGTGAGGAAGATCGCCGCGGCCAACGGCTTCGCGAACAGCACGCGGAATGCGTGTTCGAGCACGAGCCCGGTGAGCCCGGCAGGAATCGTGGCGATCACGAGCAGCCACGCCATTCGCTCGTGGACCGTCTCGATCTTGCGACGGGCGATCGAGCGGAACAGGCCCCTCACGATCGCGATCCACTCCCGCCAGAAGAACACCAGCAGCGCGGCCGCGGTCGCGACGTGCAGCACGACGATGAAGGCGAGGTAAGGGGACTCCTTGACCGACTCGTCGCCGACGTTGCGCGCCCAGTCACCGCCCAGCCAGTGTGGGAGAAGGACGGCATGTCCGAGGCTCGAGATCGGGAACAGCTCCGTCACTCCCTGCAGGCCGCCGATGACGATGGCCTGCAGGAACGTGAGGTGATGCGCGGCGCTCACAGGTAGAGCCCGGAGCCAGGCCCACCCTGCGCCTGCGGTCCGCCCGGCCCCGATGGCAGCGCGCGCTGCCGCATCTCCTCGAGCTGCGCACGCGCGGCCATCTGCTGCGCGAACAGCGTGGCCTGGATGCCGTGGAACAGTCCCTCGAGCCAGCCGACGAGCTGCGCCTGCGCCACGCGAAGCTCCGAGTCCGACGGCACCTCGTCGCCGGTGAAGGGCAGCGAGAGCCGGGTCAGCTCGTCGCGCAGATCGGGAGCCAGTCCGGTGGAGAGCTCCTTGATCGAGCTCTCGTGGATCTCCTTCAGGCGCGCCCGGCTCTTCTCGTCCAGCGGCGCGGCGCGCACCTCCTCGAGCAGTTGCTTGATCATCGAGCCGATCCGCATCACCTTGGCCGGCTGCTGGACCATCTCCGCGACACCGGCGTCGTCCTGGCCGTCCTCCGGCTCCGCCCCGTCCTCGACCGGCGCTCCGTCCGGTCCGACGGTTACGACGCGGATCGCCTCAGGATCGGGGGAAGTAGGTGACGTCATGGTGCCTATCGTCTCCAACCGCGCAACTTGCACCTGCGAGCGGGGTGTACCAGGGTGGCAGTGGATGCCTGCCCATGTTCCGGTCCGTGAAGTCACGCTGGACGACACCGACGCGATCCTCGACCTGATGACACTGGTCGACATCGCAGAGCTCGGCGAACCCGACCACACCGAAGTCGACGTCCGTCCTGCCGTCGGCCCCGACTTCCGCGGCTGGGTCGTCGAGGACGGTGACGGCCTCGTCGCCTACGCGTGGGTCCAGCGCCGGCCCGACCACGCCTCGCTCGAGGCTGACGTCACGGTGCGCCCCGGCCGGCATGAGCTGTACCTCCCGCTGCTCGAGCTGCTCCGCCCGGTCGCGCCGGAGCTCGACTCCGAACTGCCGCTGCAGGTGGCAGCGGCGGCGCAGATGGGAGCGAAGCGGCGGGTGCTCGAAGCAGCCGGGGGCCGCATCGTCCGCCGGTTCCTGCGGATGGCGGTGTCCCTTCCCGACGACCCGGCTCCGCGCCGGCCCGAGCCGCCGCCCGGTGTCGAGATCCGCAGCCTCTCTGACGACGAAGCCGACCTGCGGGCGATGCACGGCGTGGTCGACCCGGCGTTCGGTGAGCACTTCGGCTACGCCGGAGAGAGCTTCGAGGACTGGCGCGATCGCATCACGACGCAAGGATTGACCGACCGCTCGTTGTGGTGGCTCGCCTACGTCGATGGCCGCCCAGCTGCCGGTCTGATCGCCACGATGGCGCGCAGCGGCGGCTACGTCGACACGCTCGGCACGCTGCTGGAGTTCCGCGGCTCGGGGCTTGGGCGCGCACTCCTGTCCACCGCGTTCGCGGAGTTCCATGCGCGAGGAGCCCGAAAGGCGATGCTCGGTGTCGACGCCGACAACCACACTGGTGCCGTCGAGCTCTACACCTCTGTCGGGATGTCCGCCGTACTCGAAGGACTGCTGTACGAGCTGCCCTACGTGGCGGAGTGAGGCAGCATCGGTCCTTCGCCCGCGGGGTCGATGAGGTCGGCTTCGAATCCGGTGTACCGGCCCTCGAGGATCTTGCGCGCGGCGTCGTAGTTCTCGGCGTCGTTGTTGAACCACAGCTCGTGGAACAGCCGGTCGACCCGCCGACGCGCCTGCTGGCAGAACAGGTCCGCGAGCTCGAGGTACTGCGCGGCGTTCGCCGCGTCCTCGCGCGAGCGGGTCTGCGCGTAGACGCACGCGCACGCGATCGCGTAGAGCTCGGCTCCGATGTCCACGATGCGCCCGAGGAAGGTCTGCTTCTTCTCCAGCTTCCCTTGCCAGCGGCTCATGCCGTAGAAGGTCGAGCGGGCGAGCTTGCGGCAGTTGCGCTCGGTGAAACGCAGGTGTTCGGCGAGGTCACCGAACTCGCCGTATGACGTCGGGCTCGTGCCCTTGCCGGTCGCGAGCTTGGGGAGCCATTTGGCGTAGAAGCCGCCGGCCTTCACCGCTGTCTTCGCCTTGTCGGCCAGTGGAACGTCCGGCTCGATGATGTCGCCCGCAACGGTCAGATGCTGATCGACGGCCTCACGCGCGATCATCAGGTGCATGATCTCGGTCGAGCCTTCGAAGATGCGGTTGATCCGCATGTCCCGGAGCAGCTGCTCCGCCGGGACCGGCTTCTCGCCGCGCGCCTTCAGCGACTCGGCGGTCTCGTAGCCCCGGCCGCCGCGGACCTGGATCATGTCGTCGACGACCTGCCACGCCATCTCGGAGCCGTAGAGCTTCGCCAGCGCCGCTTCGATGCGGATGTCGTTGCGCTTCTCGTCGGCGAGGCGGCTCGACACGTCGAGCATCGCTTCCAAGCCGAACGCGGTGCCGGCGATCGACGCGATCTTCTGAGCGACAGCGTCGTGCTGTCCCACCGGGATGCCCCACTGGATGCGCTCGGTGCCCCACTCCCGCGCGATCTTCAGTGAGTACTTGCTGACGCTGGCGCAGATGGCGGGAAGAGCGAGCCGGCCGGTGTTGAGAGTCGTCAGCGCGATCTTCAGGCCCATGCCTTCCTTGCCGACGACGTTCGCGGCCGGGATGACGACGTTGTCGAACTTCGTGACGGAGTTCTCGATGCCGCGCAGGCCCATGAAGGAGTTGCGTCGCTCGACGGTCACTCCGGGGGTGTCCATCGGGACGATGAACGCGGTGATGCCACCACGGTGGCCCTCGCTCTTCGGCACCATCGCCATCACGATGACGACGTCCGCGATCACGCCGTTGGTCGCCCAGAGCTTGGTCCCGTTGATCGTGTAGCTCGCGCCGTCCTCGCTCGGAACGGCGCTGACCCCGACCCGCGCCGGGTCGGAGCCGACGTCGGGCTCGGTCAGCAGGAACGCGCTGATGTGGGTGCGGGCAACCTTGGGCAGCCACTCCTTCTTCTGCTCGTCCGAGCCGAACAGCATCAGCGGCTGCGGCAGTCCGATCGACTGGTGCGCGGACAGCAGGGTGGACAGCGCGGCGTGCCAGACGCCGGTCAGCGCCAGCGCCTTGTTGTAGTAGACCTGCGACAAGCCGAGGCCGCCGTACTCGGTCGGGATCTTCATCCCGAGCGCGCCAAGCTGCTTGAGACCCTCGACGACGTCGTCGGGGATCTTGGCGTCGCGCTCGATGACCAGCGGGTCGACCTTGTTCTCGAGGAATGAGCGCAGCTCGGCGAGGAAGGCCTCGCCGCGCTCGACCGCGTCCGCCGCCAGCGCGGGCTGCGGGTGGATGAGGTCGAGTCGGAGATGGCCCAGGAACAGCTCCTTGCCGAAGCTCGGCAGCGTCCACTCGGTCTCGCGCGCTGCCTCGGCAACCTGGCGGGCTTGCTTCTCGCTGACCTGGCTCATCGTGGCTCCAAGGCGTCGCAGAGGTAGATGCCTTGGAGTGTTACCCGCTGGTAGGCCGGCCGCAACCGGTCAGGGCACGACCGCCGAGCGGAGAGCGGTTTCGGTCCAGGTCCGGCCGCTGTCGAAGCTGGTGACGAACGCCGGGACGTGATCTGCGGTGATCCCCACGATGTGGCTGCTGCTGATGTACGCCGCAAAGGTCACCGCACCGGGTACGCCGGCGCGGGCCCAATGGTGGCCGTGATGATGACTGACGAACGGCGCGCCGCTGCCCGTCGTGATCAGCAGCTCGTCCGGCGACCCGGCCGACAGCGTGCCGACGCCTGCCTGCACGCGCGGCACGTTGGCGATGTTGGTCCAGTGCCTGCCGGCGTCGAGCGACTCGAACAGGCTGCCCACGCCGTTGGCGGGGGTGCACTCGGCGGCCAGCCCGCGTTCGCTCCAGGCGGCGAACGACTGGTTGCCGCTTCCGCACGGGTTGTCCCGGTGACGCCAGCTGTAGCCGTCGTTGACCGACGCCCACATGTCATGACCGCCGGTCACGTAGATCGCATGGTCACGGAGGGTGATCGCGGCATCGAGGTTGCCGATCGGCTTCACCGCCGCGACTCGGACCAGTGTCGGGTCGGTCAGCGTCGCCTGGAACAGCCGCAGCCCGTCGCAGTGACCACAGGACCGCACCAGTGCCCAGACAACCCCGTGCGCGGTTTCGAGGTCGGTGATGAAGCCGGGACTCGGTTCGCTCTGCCAGGTCAGACCGCCGTCGTTGGTGACCTGGTAGGTCTCGCCGAAGCTGAGGCCCTGCTTGGAGTCCGCGAATCGCACTTCGCCCTGCGGCGCGGGGTTGGCGGTCACGATGGACCAGCCGCTCCCGGCGTTGACCGTGCGGGCCAGCCCGCCCGCAACGGTGCCACCGCGCACCCGCAGTGCGCCACTCACCCATCCCTCGGACTGGGTGACGAAGCTAAGTGACGTCGGAATCAGCCGGTCGAGCGACGGGTGCACGACCGGGTTCGACTGGCCGTCGCCGAGCGCTGTGGTCGGGTTGCTGTGTGGGGGCGACGCGGTGACTTGGAGCCGCTGGTCGTCGCTGGATCCGCGCACGGCGATGATCGCCGGTGCCGCGCCGGCGACGACGGCGACTCCGGCCGCGGCGGCAAGCAAGCCCTTCACCCGCTTGCGGCGCCGGGCGCGACGGGCGATGACGGACCAGGCGCCGGTGGGTGCATCGAGCTCGTCGCCACGACCCCGCAGCAGCTGGTCGAAGCCGAAGTCGTCGCCGCTCACCGGGAGTCCTCGAGCAGTGCCTGCAGCCGCGTCCGTGCGTCGTAGAGGTCGCGCTTGACGGTGCCCGGCGCAACGCCGAGCTCGCGCGCAACGGCATCGACCGGCAGGTCGGCGAAGTAGTGGAGGACGACGACCTGGGACAGCCGTCGCGGCAACGTCTCGACCAGCATCCGCAGCTCCGGGGCGGGGGCAGCGGCGCTGGCCACCACGGTGGCCGTCTTGCGTAACGCGGTCCGTTCACGCTCGCTGCGGCGCCACCGGTCGCGGATCAGGTTGAGCGCGGTCGTGTAGAGGTAGGCCCGCGGGTCGGTGACGGTGCTCCAGCGGCCGAGCAGCCGGACGAATGCCTCCGCGGCGATGTCGTGTGCGACGTGGTCGTCGCCGACCATGCGCCGGCACCATCCGGCGAGCGGCGCGTAGTGGAGCCGGAAGATCGCCTCACCTGTCGGTGCGACCTCCACCCGTGCAGCCTCCCCGACGCCCCGAGACAGCCCAGTATCGAGTACCGGGACAACAACGCTCACGATCGTCAGACGCTGGACGCGCGCGCTCGGTTGGTGCCGAATCTCCGGGGGCGTCCGGTCAACCCGGGGTCAGCAGAACCTTGCCGACGTGCCCGCTGTCGGCGAGGAGCCGGTGGGCGTCGGCGACGCGGCTCATCGGCAGCGTCGCATGGACGACGGGCCGGACCTTGCCCGCCGCGACGAGTGGCCACAGCCCGTCGACCACCGACCGGCAGATGGCGGCCTTCTCCTCGAGCGGTCGTGCGCGCAACGAGCTTGCGCGCACGCTCGCGCGCTTGGTGAGGAGGGCAGCGATGTCGAGCTCTGCTCGGGTGCCGCCTTGCATCCCGATGATGACCAGCCGGCCGTTCGTGGCCAGCGCGGCGACGTTGCGCTCCAGGTACGACGCCCCCATCAGATCGAGGATCACGTCGGCGCCGCGTCCGTCCGTAGCGGCGGCCGTCTCGCCGACGAAGTCCTGCGTGCGGTAGTTGATCAGCGTGTCTGCCCCCAGCTCACGGCACCGCTCGAGCTTCTCGGCTGACCCCGCGGTCGTGATGACGTGGGCGCCGAGCGCGTGGCCGACCTGGATCGCCATCGTCCCGATGCCGCTGGCGCCGCCGTGCACCAGCAGGGTCTCCTCAGGCTGAAGCGCTGCGAGCTGGACGACGTTGGACCAGACGGTGGCGGCGACCTCCGGCAGGGCAGCGGCGGTGACCAGGTCGATTCCGGAAGGAACCGGCATGAGCTGGCCCGCCGGGACGGCGACGCGCTCGGCCTGACCGCCACCTGCCAGCAGCGCGCAGACCTCGTCGCCAACGGTCCAGCCGGTGACGTCGGGGCCGACCACGGAGATGCGCCCGCTGCACTCCAGCCCGAGGGTGTCGGTGATGCCGGGCGGTGGCGGATAGAAGCCCATCCGCTGCAGCAGGTCAGCGCGGTTGACCCCACTTGCGGCGACGTCGACGACGACCTCGCCGGGACCGGGAGCCGGGTCCTCGATCTCGGTCCACTCCAGGACGTCGAGGTCGCCGCCACCTCTGCACCGCACCGCTCGCATGAACCTCACCGTACGAGGGGATGTGCTGCGGTGGCAGCGGGATGTCAAGTCGACCGCGGCTGCGCTGTATCGGAAGGTCGTGACGCGCCATGATCTGCGTATGAGCCCGCAGGACTCGCCGCTCTTTGCCCGAGTGGAGCGCGACATCCCGAAGCTGGCACGGCAGATGCTCGACCGCTTCGTGGCTGAGATCCCGCTGTACAGCCTGCTGCCGCGCGAGCAGCTCGAAGGTGAGATCGCCACGATCACTGCGCTGAACCTTCGGCTGTTCTTCAACTCGTTGCGCAGCGAAGGCTCGATTCCCGACGCGGAGCTGGTCGAGATCCGCAGCTCCGCGGCGCGCCGGGCGGAGGAACGGGTGCCACTCGATGCCGTCCTGGCGGCGTACCACATCGGCGGCCGGATGGGCTGGGAGGCGCTGGTCGAGGCGGCCGAGCCCGAAGAGCAAGGAACGCTGATCGTCGTCGCGGGGCGAGTGCTGGAGTTCGTGCAGCAGGTTACGGGCGCGGTCGCCTCCGCGTATCTCGAGGAGCGCCAGAGCATCTACGGCGAGGAGCGCGACGCGCTTCGGGCGGTCGCCTCCGCGCTGCTTGCCGGCGAGCCGGCCGACAAGCTCGCCGCCCGGGTCGGCATGACCATCTCATCGTCGTACGTCGTCCTCGAGGTCAGCATCGGCGAGCACCCCGACGAACAGGAGCACGGCGTCGGAGGGGCGGTGTCAGCTCGCCGCAAGCTCCGGCGAGTGCAGGGCCGGTTGGAACGCTGGGCCGGGCAGCCGGTGATCGGACTGCTGGAGCCGGCCGGTGGGCCGGTGCTGATCGCGACCACGGTCGACGAGGTGGACAAGGTGCTCAGTGCGTTGCCGGAGCTGGTGGCCGAGCTCAGCGACGCAGCAGGCGCGCCGGTCAGCGCAGGCGTCGCTGTCGCCGCGACGATCGGCGACCTTGTCGGAGCGACCAAACAGGCCGGTGACGTGCTTGCTCTGGCTGCGGGACTCGGTCGAGGGGCCGGCGCCTACGCGCTTGGCGACGTCCTGCTCGAGTACCAGCTGTCCCGCCCGAGCGACGCGCTGCCGGCGCTGGGCCAGCTGCTCGAACCGCTGGAGCGCAACCCCGACCTCGTGCTCACCCTTGAGACCTATCTCGCGAATGACCTCGACCGCCGGGGCACGGCCGCTGCGTTGCACGTGCACCCGAACACCCTGGACTACCGGCTGCGCCGAGTGGTCGAGCTGACCGGGATGGATCCTTCGACTACCCGGGGCCTGCAGTTGCTCGGCGCCGCGCTGGCCGCGCGGCGATTGCGCGGCGCGTAGTCGCTAGGAGGTCGTCGCCCACAGCTTGGGCAGGAGGGCGATCATGTCGCTGGTCGCCTCGGCCGCGGCCGCGCTGAGCTGGGAGAATCCGAAGAAGCCGTGGATGAGCCCGTCGTAGTGGCGTACCTCCACGTCGACGCCGGCGTCCGCGAGCGCCTTGCCGTAGGCCAGGCCCTCGTCGCGGAGCGGGTCGAACTCGGCCACGCCGATCACGGCCGGCGGCAGACCGGACAGGTCCGCGGCATGGATCGGAGAGAGCCTCGGGTCGGTGGGGTCCGCCGCCGCCGGTACGTACTGGCTGCGGAACCACAGCATGTCGTCGGCGGTCAGGAAGTAGCCCTCCGCGTTCTCGACGCGCGAGGGGTAGTTCGCGTCCTCGGTGAAGTCGACCCCGGGGTAGATGAGGAATTGCGCGGCCAGCGCGAGTCCTTCGTCACGGCACCTGAGAGCAACGGTCGCTGCGAGGTTGCCGCCAGCGCTGTCGCCGCCCACCACCAACCGGCTCGGGTCGCCGCCGAGTGACGTGATGTTGTCGGCCGCCCACCTGGTGGCGGCGAGGCAGTCCTCGTGGCCGGCGGAGAAGGGGTGTTCCGGGGCGAGCCGGTAGTCGACGCTGACCACGACCATGGCGGCGTCGCGGCAGATCAGCCGGGCCTGGTCGTCGTGCGTCTCGATGTCACCGATCACGAACCCGCCGCCGTGGAAGAACACCATCGTCGGGACTGGGCCTTCGACGTCGGGCCGGTACACGCGGGCGGCCCGCGGCCCGTCGGCGCCCGGCACGGTGATGTCCTCCACCGCGCGCACCTGAGCCAAGGTCGCCGGGTTGCGGACGCCGACGGTGCCGGCGCGGAAGCCGGCGCGGGCCTGCTCGACCGTGCCGGACGCGATCGACGGCGCACCGGCGTCGGCGAGGAACTGGAGGATGTTGGCGATCTGCGGGTCGAGCGGCATCGCCACATCTTGTCCTAATTGACCGGTGACTTTCGCTGCCGGTACGCCGCGACGTTGGTCCGGGTCGCGCAGCGCGAGCTGCAGAACCGCTTCGAGTGATTGGCCGTCCCGTCGAAGAAGGCGTGGTGGCAGCCCGATGCCGCGCACCAGCCGAAGCGGTCGGCGCCCATCTCGGTGACGACGAGTGCCATGCCGAACAGGGCCTCGCCGATGAGGATCGAGGCGACGGTGTCGCTGCTGTCGTTGATGTGCAGGTGCCAGGTCTGGGAGTCGTGCCCCGAGATCCGGGGTCGCACCGGGTGCCGCTCGAGCAGCTCGTTGAGGCCGGCGACCACCGCGCTCTCGTCACCGGCCACGGACGCGTCGACCACGGCGCGCAGCTCGGCCTGTGCCCGGCGCAGGATCCGGACGTCAGCCGCGGTCACTCGCTCGCTGAGCCATTCCCTGTCAGCCAGCGCTGCGGCGAGCGACTCGGGCGACGCCAGGTCGGCGTTGACCAGGTCGGCGGCCCACTCGGCGTAATGACCAGAGTCCATTTGCACATCTTACCAACAAGGTCCATACTGTAAGTGCTGATCGAGGTGATTAGCCATTACTCGAGTGGAAGGGGGGACGACCATGTATCCGCAGTTGGCGTACTCAGCACTCAACGCCGCCCGCCGCGATGACCTGCTCCGCGCCGCCCGCCGCGACCGACTCGCCGCCGCCGCGCGACGTGTCAGCCGCGACCGCGCCCGCCGGGCCCGATAAGCAGGCCGCTAGGCCGGGGCCGCGAACATCGTTGCGCCCTGATCACTGCCGGCCGGGCAGATCAGGTCCTTGTCGCGATGACGCGACCACCACTGCATGACCCAGTCGCTGCCACCAGACGGCCCACGTCCGCAGGCGTGCCGGGCGTGGCCCGGGCGACCGGAGCCGACCGTCGACCAGGTCGGCAGGCCGGGGAGCTGCCAGGACCCGACGACGGTGCGCCAGCCGTTGAGGTAGGTGTAGATCCCGACCCGGTAGCCGGCGGCGGTGTACGCGCTGATCACCGAGGAGACCACCGCCCGGTTCGCGCGGTGGCTCTTGCTCCAGGGAGAGACCGGGTAGGGCTCGACGTCGACCCAGATCATCGGGACTGTCATGTCGGCGGCCGACATCGTCGCGAGGTTGTAGGACGCCTCGGCGTACGCGGCGTTGCGAAGCGCGCCGCGCGCGGTCGTCGCGTCGTACGGTCCGTCGCCGCCGTACGCCCGGATCTGCCGTTTGCGCGGGTACGTCGTCATCGCGTATGCCGCAAGCAACCGGTGGTGGGTCGCCACCCAGCGCAGCTGGTCGCCTAGGCACGGGTTGGGGTAGAAACCCGGGCCGTTGGTCAGCCCGACGACGACGAAGCTCGCGTCGCGGGTCGGCATCGGCTGGCCCTCGGTGCGGCGTGACGGGATGCCCATGCCCTTCGGGCAGTTGGGCCAGGAGATGTCAGCCCCGTGCACGCCGGCCGCGGTCACCGCTGCGTGGGCGGAGACCGTCGCAATCGCGGGCGCGACGAGGAGCGCGGCGGCGAGAATGCTGCGCACGAATGCGACGGCTGGGACGCGCATCGGCACAGGACACCACATCTCCCGCCACGCCATCTACCGAGGAACCGACGGATCCGTACGCCGTTTCGCCTAGCCTGATCAGGCCAGGAGGGCTCGCCTAGTGGACGATGGCGGCGGTCTTGAAATGCGGATCAAAGGATTCCGCAGGTGTTCGCAAGCGTTCGCGGCCGTTCGGATGACCTGACGAGAAGCTGTCGATTGTCCGCCCGTGTCCCTGGCTGATCGCCGCCGTTGCTGGCGGCGTTGCTGGCGGGCCCCGAACCAGAGCGGCGCTTACAGCTCGGTTATCGCGTTAGGGCGCGAAGGTATCTGCGCCGAAACGCGGGCTGAGCAGCCACGAACAAAGGGAACGCGACTCGCCGCCTGCCGGTTGCCGGCATGGTCAGTGACCTGAGCGTCAGGTGTACCGCACCAGTTGAGTCGCGGTGAACGATGAAGGCTTCCTCTCCCGACACCGGATGCCCTGGTCGAGTGCCGTAGGCGAAGCCACACCGCTCGCGCTCATCGACGACGGCAACCACCCGAACTGGTTCCCGAACGGCTAGGGCGCCCACGCGGAAGACGAGTTCGTAGTCGTGACCCTCCACCGCCCTCGCGGGGCCGCCCTTGACCTTGAAGCCGCTGCGGGTCTTCACCGCCCAGCTCATGACGGCTTCACGGCTTGTTGCCCAGCATTGGTCGCCATGCCCGATTTTGATGGTCGTCTCAAACCGCCGCGGACCCGCCAACCAGCGTGCTGCAGCTGGATCGGTAGCGCCCACCTCGTCGTGTGACAGCCCCAGCGATGACACAGAACGATTGTCGGTCCAACAACGGGTAGCGGCACCTCCCGAGCGTTGCTGCGTGCCAAGCAATGTGGCATTGCCCCAATGATTTCCTCGAAATCTGAGGGAATCGGTCATGCAATGCCACATTGCTTGCGCGATCGGTAGCGCCGGTTCCCGGGCTATATACGAAAGGTGATAGTCTTGGCGGTGTGATGTCGAGTGGCGAACTTCTGCGAACGGCGCGGGAGGGGGCCGGCTTGTCGCAGACGGAGCTTGCCCGCCGCAGCGGGGTCCCGCAGAGCATGCTCAGTGCGTACGAGGCGGGCAAGCGGCAGCCGGCGGTGTCGACGCTAGCGAAGCTCATCGATGCGACCGGATACACGCTGACGATGGGGTTGCAGCGCAGCGACCCATCGGTTCGAGGATTGCCTGACACTCCGCTCGGTCGTCGTTTGCGTCAGCACCGGCGCGCAGTGCTGGACACAGTTGCCGAGGCAGGCGCCCGCAATCTGCGGGTCTTCGGCAGCGTGGCGCGCGGCGAGGACACCGCTGACAGCGACATTGATCTGCTCGTCGATCTTCCTGAAGGAACTGGGTTGTTCGCGCTTGAGGCGCTCGAGGGCCAACTGCGCCGCATTCTGCACGCGGACGTCGACCTCGCACCGGCATCCAGCCTCAAGCCGCGGGTACGGGCCGAGGCAGAGGCAGAGGCAATCCCGCTGTGAGCCGCCGCGACCGCGAACGCCTCGACGACATCGTGGAGGCGATCATCGCGATCCGAAGTCACGTCTCCCGCGGCGACCTTTCCGACGACTTGATCTTCGACGCTGTCCGCGTCCGGCTGATCGAGATCGGCGAAGCGATCAAGGCCCTCCCGTCCCCACTTGTCGCGACCGAGCCGAGCATTCCGTGGTCGGACATCGCACGGCTGCGCGACCGGCTCGCACACCACTACTTCGACACAGAGCACAGCATTGTCGCGGCGACCGTGGCCAACGACATCGATCTGCTGGAGGCCGCAGTGATGCGAATCCGACGTGGACTTAACACCGATGACGACAGCTAACAGCCTTCGAGGTTGCTGGCGGCACGGACCCGCCCTACCGACTCTTGCCGGACGGCCCGAACCGCTCCGATCGGCCTGACCTGCGGCTTCGCTAGCCTCGACGCCTCAGGAGGGCTCGCCTAGTGGACGATGGCGGCGGTCTTGAAAACCGCTAAGCGGGGTGACTCGCTTCGTGGGTTCGAATCCCACGCCCTCCGCTGTGTGATGAGTCGCGACATCGTTGAGAGATGAGTCGCGTCATTGTTGAGGGCCCGGCCATCGGCCGGGCTCTCGGTCTGTGTTGCGCCAATAGTCCCGGCCGGGGTCGATGGTGTGCCGGCTGAGGATCTCGCCGGTGGTG
>DASZOU010000027.1:0-225429 GCA_035550655.1 Mycobacteriales bacterium | reverse complement strand
CCGACTACCTCGACTTCGTCGCGAACCAGCTCAACGACCGGCCCCGCGAAACCCTCAACTGGGACAGCCCCAACGAGCGAATGCGAGCGCTACTGTTCCCCGACGAAAACGAGCCTGTTGCGACGACCGGCTGAATCCGCCTGCTCTTTGAGGCCATTTACGTTGGGCTCGGCGAAACGGGGCCTGGAACGCAACGGGGGAGCCCCAGCCTCAGCGGCTGGAACTCCCCCTTCGCTGCGCTTTTCGCTGTTGATCTCTAGAGCAGCTCGAGGATGGTGGCGTTGGAGAGGCCGCCGCCCTCGCACATGCTCTGCAGGCCGTACTTGATGCCGTTGTCGACCATGTGGTGCACGAGCCGGGTCATGAGGACCGCGCCCGAACCGCCGAGCGGGTGGCCGATCGCGATCGCCCCGCCGAGCGGGTTGAGCGCCTTCTCGTCGGCGCCGGTCTCCTTGAGCCAGGCGAGCGGGACGGTCGCGAACGCCTCGTTGATCTCGAACGCACCGATGTCGTTGATCTTCAGGCCCGAGCGCGCAAGCGCCTTGGCGGTCGCGGGGATCGGCGCGGTCAGCATGATGATCGGGTCGTCACCGGCGAGAGCGAACGTGTGGAGGCGGACCAGCGGCTTCAGACCGAGCTGGGCGGCCCTCTCCGAAGTGGTGATGAGCAGCGCCCCGGAGCCGTCGGAGATCTGCGAGGAGTTACCGGCGGTGATGACGCCGTCCTCCTTGAAGGCGGGCTTGAGCTCACCCATCTTCTCAAGGGTGCCGCCGCGGCGGACGCCCTCGTCGACCTCGAGCCCGCTGCCCGGGACGATCGCGTACTGCTTGGAGAACGCGCCCGAGTCGATCGCCTTTGCCGCCTTCTCGTGCGAGCCGAGCGAGAACTCGTCGACCTGCTGGCGGGACAGGCCCCAACGCTCAGCGATCATCTCGGCGCCCAGGCCCTGGTTGACCAGCTTGCCGTCGTAGCGCTCGAGCATCATCGGCCCGAACGGGTAGCCGACGTTCGTGCCCACGGAGGCGCCCATCGGGACGCGCGTCATCGACTCGACGCCACCGGCGACGGCCACGTCGTACTGTCCCGAGATCACGCCGGCGGCCGCGAAGTGCACCGCCTGCTGGCTGGAACCACACTGGCGGTCGACGCTGGTGCCAGGGACCGACTCCGGCCAGCCGGCGCCGAGGACGGCGTTGCGGCCGACGTTCATGGCCTGCTCGCCGACCTGACCGACACACCCCCACACGACGTCGTCGACGACGGCGGGATCGATGCCGGTCCGCTCGGCGAGTGCCTGCAGCACGTGCGCCGAGAGGTCGACCGGGTGGATGTCCTTGTACGAGCCGTTTCGCTTCCCGACCGGGGTCCGTACGGCTTCGACGATTACCGCGTCACGCATAGCGCGCCTCCTGGCGACGACTGGCTGATGAGTCCGGGCGGGTCCCGGCTCTTGGGGTGATCTTACGACCTCAACCGAATCTCGTTCAGTGATGTTCCCTGCTGCTTAGGTCCCCGGCCCGGGCGTAAAGCAGAAGCCGGTCGGCACGCCATTGCGGATCTGGGCGTCCGGGCACTTGTTGTAGGTGTGGCGGGCCGCGAGGAACCCGCCGACTGCCAGCACCGCCGCCACGACGACGACCCCCACCGCCTGGATCCGCTCACGGGACGGCCCGCGCGGCGCGAACGCGAACACCGCGGCCAGCGCCGCCCCTACGACCAGGCCGCCGACGTGCCCGCGCCAGTCGATGTTCGAGATCGTGAAGGTGAGAACCAGGTTGATGCCGATCGTCGCCGCGATCGGGCCGGTGTTGAGCTTCATGTGGCGCGCCACGACGTACAGCGCGGCGAACAGGCCGAAGATCGCGCCCGACGCGCCGGCCGCGCGCTCGTCGAATGGCCCGAGCGCCACGGACAGGATGCCGCCGCCGATCCCCGCGAGGGCATACAAGGTGACGAAACGCAGCCGGCCCAGCACCGCTTCGAGTTGCGGCCCAACCAGCCACAGCGCGTACATGTTGAACCCGATGTGGAAGATCCCGAAGTGCAAGAACGCCGCCGTGATCAGGCGGTACCACTCACCGTGCGCAACGGCGACCGGGATCAGGGCAAACCGGTCGTAGATCGTCGACTTGCCGGTGCCTCCCGTGACGACGTTCGCACCACTCGCCGCGGTGACGATGAAGACGACGACGTTGATCGCGATCAGCACGCGGGTCACCGTTCCCGGTGACTCGCCCGGGCGGACTCGGCCGCCGTAGACGGTGCGAGCCGTCCGCGTCGTGCGGTGCCCGTCCGACACGCACTCGGGGCACTGGAAGCCGACGGCCGCTGGGATCATGCAACGCGGACAGATCGGCCGGTCGCATCTGGTGCAGTGGACGCCTGTCGGCTCGCTCGGGTGCCGGTAGCAGAACTGCTGCGTGACCGCCGGCTGGTCGGGTGCGCTCAGCTGGGCACCCGCTCCACTGTCACCTTCTCAATCACGACATCTGTCGTCGGTCGGTCCATCGACCCAGTCTCCGTGGCGGCGATGCGATCCACCACATCGCGGCTGGCCTGGTCGGCAACCTCCCCGAAGATCGTGTGCTTGCCGGTCAGCCACGTGGTCGGCGCGACCGTAATGAAGAACTGTGACCCATTCGTTCCCGGCCCGGCGTTGGCCATCGCCAGCAGGTAGGGCTTGGTGAACGCCAGCTCCGGATGGATCTCGTCGTTGAACCGGTAGCCCGGCCCGCCGGTGCCCGTCCCGAGCGGATCGCCGCCCTGGATCATGAACCCGCTGATCACGCGGTGGAAGATCGTCCCGTCGTACAGCGGTGACTTGCCGCGCTGTCCGGTACGCGGGTCCACCCACTCGCGGGTGCCCTCCGCGAGCTCGACGAAGTTCGCGACCGTCTTCGGCGCGTGGTTCGGGAACAGCTGAACCCGCACGTCACCGAGTGACGTCGTCAGCGTTACGAAGATGTCGTCGGCCACGGTCCCTCGTCTCGATGCCTGACCCGCAATCGCGGATCGCGACATCCTTTCACGCTGCCGTGAACGACTGATACGGCATGCACCGCCGCTACTTGCCGTGGTCATTTCTGACCAGTTGTGGGCCACCCCAAATGACTGCGCTACCGGCCGTTTCCGGCTTGAGCACCATGTCCGGACACGTGCTGGGCGAATGCGTGCGAATCGGTCAGCGCACTAGTCACAAGGAAGCGGTGCAAACCATCCCGACTCGTCATGCGCGCACGGTCTTTGGATGCCGATTCTCAGTTGACGCCGAAATCACGGAGTCGAATGCCTGCGAAGGGGAACTCCCATGCACCTCATGTACGCAGCGGTGGCGCGCGTTCGCCGCACCTTCCGCAATGACGACCGCGGCGCCACGGCCGTTGAGTACGGCCTCATGGTCGCGCTCATCGCCGCTGTGATCGCGGGCGTCGTCTACACCCTCGGCCAGACCCTGAACAAGAAGTTCACCACCGTCAGCAACTGCGTCCAGACGCCGAACTCGAGCACCGCTTGCCCGGTGACGAGCTCCTCACCCTGACCTTCAGTCGCAGCGGCCCCTCCCGAGTCAGCCCAGCGAAAGGTAATCCCATGCACACGATGTACACAGCGATTGCGCGGGTACGCCGTGCGTTCCGTAACGACGACAGCGGCGCCACGGCCGTCGAGTACGGCCTGATGGTCGCGCTCATCGCCGCCGTGATCGCCGGCGTCGTCTACACCCTCGGCCAGACGCTGAACTCGAAGTTCACCACGGTGAGCAACTGCGTCCAGACGCCGAACTCCTCCAGCGCGTGCCCGGTCACGTCCTCGTCTCCCTGAGACGGCCGAGTCGCCTTCAGCGGGGGTACGCGGTCGCCTGCCTTGACCGCGTACCCCCGTCGCTGAAGTAGCGGGCACGCGCACCACCCACTGCAGAGAAGGGTTCCCCGTGCGATCGTCACGTCGCGGACGCCGTGATCGTGGCGCGGTCGCCGTGATTGTCGCGATCGTCCTCGCGTTCGCGATGATGCCGGCGCTCGCGCTCGGCACGGGCTCCTACGTCCGCTCTACCACCGGCACCGAGCTCCAGCGGGCGTCCGACACCGGCGCGCTGGCCGGAGCCGCCGAGATCCCGCTGGGCGACATCAACTTCGCCGAGAACTACATCTCGCAGATCCAGGGCACGGCGGGCGTCGTCAAGACGCTGCAGGCCCTCGGCATCCAGAACTACGCCCAGCTTCCCGATCCGCTGACCGACGCCTGCAAGGTCGCCCTCGCCGACGCGTCGAACAGCAACAACCTTGCCGACGCGTACACGACGTACGACAAGAACGCCTGGTGCAAAGCGGTCTACCTGCCCGACGCCGGCGTCCTCGGCAGCGCAGGAACGTGCCTCAACAGCATCAGCGGTCTCAGCTCGCTGACGACCGGACTCGGCTCGCTGCTGGGCCTGCTCGGGCTCGGCGCGCTGTCCCCCACCAAGCTGCTCGCCGCGCTGCAGAGCACCCTGCCGGGGCTGCTGCGGCCCGCGATCCAGGTCACCACGTCCTGGCACGTGAACGCGCCGTTCGACTCGATCTTCAACTCCGGCGGCTCGACTCAGACGAGCGTCTCCGTCGCCCGTCGCCTGTTCAAGAACGCCGTGGTGCTGCCCACCATCCCCATCGGCGGCGCGACGGTCAACGTGAACCCGACGCTGCAGATCACGCGCACCGCCCTGCTGAGCACGCTCACCTCCGTGGAGGGTGTGCTCAACACCCTGAACGCTCTCGTACCCGGCATCGGCAGCTGTGCGGCGGTCATCGACAACCTCTCGGGGGATCTCGCCGACGCGGTTGACCCGCCGAACAACGGCCCGAGCCTGACCACGATCCTCGCCGACGCGGCGGCGTCCAACTCGCCAGTGGTCGCGGTGTCGACTGCCGTGACCGGGCTCGGCATCCCGTTCCTGGACATGGTGCCGGTCTGCATCGAGTCCGTGAACGGCCAGTACGTCGCGCACCTGACGAGCTTCGGCAGCTGCATCATCAACGGCCCGGGTGCGTTCCGGGCGGCGCTGAGGAACTCGTGATGCGCGGCCGGCGGGACGAGGGCGCGACAGCGGTGGAGCTCGCGATCGTGCTGCCGGTGGTCGTCGCGGTGTGCTTCTTCGCGCTGTACGGCGCGATGTTCTTCTTCTACGGCGCGGTCGCCGACCACGTCGCCCGATCGGTCGCCCGGCAGGTCTCGATCCCGACCGGTCAAAGCGGAAGCGCCTACCCCGACGCGAGTGCCGCGACCGTCCTCTCCGACGCCAAGTCCGCGGCGAGCGGACTGCTGCCCGACCCCACCAGCGCCGCCGCGACCTCCAGCGGCCACGGCGCGACGCCGGTGCAAGGCGACCTCGTCACGGTCACGGTGACCTACAAGCTTCCGTTGCTGTCCAACCTCGCGACGGTGATCCCCGGCCTGAGCTCGATCAGCACGGTCAGCAGCTCTGCCTCGGAGCGTCGACAGTGAGGCGGCCGCGCGGACGGGACGACGGCGTCGCCGCCGTCGAGTTCGCACTCGTCTTCACGATGCTGCTCGCCGTCATCGCGCTGGTCTATCCGCTCGGGGAGATGCTCGTGCAGAAGATGGCGCTCGACCGCGCCATGTCCGACGTCATCCGATACGCAACGGCCACCCCGAACAGCGCCGAGTACAACCCGGACGACCCCACCTACAGCGTGACCGGCCGCCGGCCGACCTGCGCACAGGTGACCAAGGAGTTCTACCGCGCTGCGAACGTCGACAGCGCCTCGCAAGGCAACTACACCGTCACCATTCCTGCTTGCCCGTCTGCGACGCAGTCGGGTCAAACCGTGTCGATCACGGTCAGCAAGCCCGTAAGTCTCGGACCGCTCGGCGACCTGCTGAGCTTCGCCGGCATCACCCATTCATCGAGCGTGACCGTCTCAGCGGGCGCCTCCGGGCGTGAGGAGTAACAAATGCGCAAGCTCAACATCACTGTCGTCGTCGGGATCGTGGTCGCGCTCATCGGCGCCGGCCTGGTCTTCGTGTACGGCCACAACGTCGACAGCAAGATCTCCAACGGCAAGCGCACGGTCGACGTGCTCGTGGCGGACCAGACGCTCGGCGCCGGGATGACCGCCGCGGACGTCCTCTCGCACGTCCACGTCGCACAGATCCCGTCTGCCTACGTCGTGAAGGGCGCGATCGGAGCGACCACCTCGCTCAGCGACCCGCAGGCGGCGGACGCGGTCCTCACCGGCAACGTGCCCGAGGGCGGACAGCTGTCGGTCAACGACTTCGGGACCGCGGCGAACACGGGGCGGCTCGCACCGAGCAAGGGCAACATCGCGCTTTCGGTCGAGACGCCGTTGTCCTCCGGTGTCGCCCACTACCTGCAGCCCGGCCAGATGGTCGACGTGTTCGTCACCTACACCGGTGGCGGTGGCGGTGGCGGCTCAGCCGGCGGCGGTTCGCGCACGAAGCTGTTCGCGAGCGGCGTCAAGGTGCTGTCCGTCAGCGTGGCGCAACCGACCACGAACGGGACCAGCAGCACCACCAACGCGAGCTCGAGCACGACGCCGGATGGCTCGGTCATCGTGCTGCTCGACCTGTCGCCGGTCAACGCGGAGAAGGTCGTCAACGCGCTGACGCTGGGCTCCATCTACCTCGCGTACACCACCAACCCACACGACACCACCCCGGCGGGCGCAACTCCGGACGATGTTCTGCGGAGCAACAGGTGACGCTGAGCGCCATCCGCTCGATCGGGACCCTGGACCGCACCGGCGCGGTCCAGGCAGCCCTCGCACGGATCGACGGCGAGCGCTTCGATGAGCTCGACGTGGTGCGTCCCGGCGATCTCGACGCCTGCGATGTGGATGTCGACGTACTGCTCGTGGGTTCCAAGGAGCTCACGGCCACCGGGCTGCGACGCATCGCCCGTTGGCGCCGCGACCACCCGGTCGCGATCGCGGTTGCGCACGTGAACGGGTCAGCCGTGGCCAAGGCCGACCTCGCGGGCGGGGGAATCTCGCAGTCCGTCCGCGGTCCGCTGACGGTCGCAAAGCTTCGCAACGCGCTCAGCCGTGCCGACGCCGCGTTGTGGGACCTGCTCGACGCCGCAGAGCGTCACGGCTTCCCCGTGGCCGCCGACGAGGCATCCGCCGCCACTGCCGACGACGACCTCGATGAGTACGCCGCGTACGAAGAGATCAGCGCTGCTGACGAAACGGAGATCCTCGACGCGACCACGGACGAGACGGAGGCGGATGCCGGCGACGAAAACGTCTCACTCACGCCGGCCGAGGAGTCCGCCCGTCACGTCGAAGCCGCCGCGGCAGCGCTCGCGGGGGTCATGCACGGCGTGATCGCCGACGTCGCGGGCAGCGACCCGGTCCAGTCCGGCGCCCCGGTCGTCGTCGACGACTGGCCGCCACTGAACGGGCACCATCCCCGCGACGACGAACCGATCGTCGTACCGGCGCAACCCACCGTGGCCCACGACGACCTGCCCGAAGCCGACTCCGCAGCGCACTCCGGCGCCGCCGCGGCGCTCCCCGATGAGCTCGAATCCCCCGGCGGCGCGGATGGTGAGGACGGGACCGTCCCCGAGGTCCGCGACGGCCGCATCGTCACCATCGCCTCAGCCACCGGCGGCTGCGGGAAGACGTTCTTCGCGACGTCAACCGCGACGGTGCTCGCCCGCAAGGGCCACCGAGTCCTCCTCGTGGACCTCGACCTGCAGTTCGGCGAGGTCGCCGCGGCGCTACAGGTGCACCACCCGTACAGCATCTACGACGGTCTTTACCGAGCGAACGGACAGCGCCTCGGAGCGGATGAGTTCGAGACCCATCTCCCGGATCTCGTCTGCCACCACGAGCTCGGCTTCGACGTGCTCGCCGCGCCTCGCGACCCGGTGCTCGCCGACTACGTCGGGGCACGTGACGCCGGCGTCGTCCTCGACAGCGTGGCGCCGTACTACGACGTTGTGCTCGTCGACACCCCGCCATCGCTGAACGACGTGGTGATCGCGGCGCTCGACCGATCCGAGGTCGTCGAAGTGCTGGCGACTCCCGACGTCCCGTCGCTCCGCAACCTCACTGCCTTCACCGACGTCCTGCGCCGGCTTGGTCTCGAGGACGACCGGTTGCGCCTGGTGCTCAACAAGGTCGAGCCCGACGTCGGCGTCACCGTGGCGCAGGCCAACGAGGCGTTCGGCGGCCGGTTCAAGACGATCCTTCCCGCCGACCGGGCGGTCAGCCGGGCGGTCAACCGCGGGACGACCGCCCCCGCCCACGAGCCACGGTCGAAGATCGCGAAGGCAATCGTCCCTGCCGCAGAGGCGATGGCGAAGCACCTCGCGCTGTCGCCCCGTACGCCGACGCACCACGGCGCGTCCAACGCCGCTCCCGTCCAACCGCCGTTGCGCCGACTGTGGCGTGCCATCTCAGGAGGTAAGTCGTGAAGCTCCCATCCCGGATCAGCGACGACGGTCCGGCAGAGCGATCGGGCTCCGGCCTGGCAGGCGCCCTGCAGGAGCGTCGCAAGAGTCCCGGCAGCCGCTCCGACCGGCAACCGCCGGCCACGACGTCGTCGCCTCGGGCGCGCCGCACGACCGCTCCGGCGCCCGCCAGCGAGACGATCGCGACGGTCACTCCGCTGCCCGACCAGCGAGCCGAACCGGATCGGCTCGACGACCTACGCACTCAGGTGCGCACCGCGGTCGTCACCGACTTCGGTCCCGCTCTCGCCGAGTCGAACGTCGACGAGCGCCAGATCCGCGCATCGATCGCCAAGCAGCTCGAGCGGCTGCTTCGCACCTCGACCATCAGCGTCTCGCCAGCCGAGCGCGAGGATTTCATCGACTCGACCCTGGCCGACATGCTCGGTTGGGGCGCGCTGACCCCCCTGATGGCGGACCCTGACATCACCGAGGTCATGTGCAACGGCCCGCACACCGTGTACGTCGAGCGCGCCGGTCAGATCTCGCTCTCACCGGTGCGGTTCCGCTCCGACGCAGCGCTGCGCCAGGTGGCCGACCGGATGCTCGCGGTCGCCGGACGGCGGGTCGACGAAGCGAGCCCGATGGCTGACGGCCGGCTCGGCGACGGCAGCCGGATCAACGTGATCATCCCGCCGCTTTCCACGAGCGGCACGATCCTCACGGTCCGGCGCTTCCCGGAGAAGTCGATGACCGTTGCCGACCTGATCGGCAAGGAGTCGCTGTCCACCGACTCCGCGGTCTTCCTGGAAGCGGCGGTCCGAGGCAAGCTCAACATCCTCGTCTCCGGCGGTACCTCGACCGGCAAGACGACGCTGCTCAACGTGCTGTCGGCGTTCATCCCTGCGGGTGAGCGCATCCTCACCATCGAGGACGCCGCTGAGCTCCGGCTCGGCCAGCCTCACGTGGTGAGTCTCGAGGCCCGCCCGGCGAACACGGAGGGCGCCGGTCTCGTCACGATTCGTGACCTGGTCCGCAACGCGCTGCGAATGCGCCCCGACCGCATCGTCGTCGGTGAGGTGCGTGGCGGCGAGGCGATCGACATGTTGCAGGCGATGAACACCGGTCACGAAGGCTCGATCACCACCATCCACGCGAACAGCCCGCGGGATGCCCTGCTCCGCCTCGAGACGATGGTCTTGATGAGCGGCGTCGAGCTGCCGCTGCGCGCGATCCGCGAGCAGATTGCCAGCGCGATCGACCTCATCGTGCAACTCGGCCGCCACACCGATGGCTCGCGCGCCATCACGCACATCACCGAGGTGCAAGGCCGGGAAGGCGACACGATCACGTTGCAGGAGATCTTCGACCGCGCCCACGGCGGGCCGCTGCGCGCCACCGGGTTGCGGCCGCGAAGTGCGGACAAGCTCGCGCAACGCTCCGTCGACCTGCCGCTTTCGGTGTTCCGTCGGTCCGCCACCGCTACGACACCTGCGCCGGCGGCGCGGCGAGGAGCACGGCGATGATCGCGCTGCTCGCGGCCGCGCTGGTCGCCGGCGGCATCAGCATGGCGATCTTCGCGCGGGTGGCCGGCAACAAGCGCCGGGTCAAGGACCTCCGCGCGGCACTCGACTTGCAGGCGCTGGAGCCGGCGCACACCGACAACGCCGAACACACCAGCTCGCTACTGGCTCGAAGCGGTCTCGCCGCCGAGCGCGCGCTCGGCGAGATCGACTTCCTCGAGCGGGTTCGCTCGCTGCTCGACCGCAGCGACTGGTCGCTGACGGCGGGCGAGTTCGCGATCACCTCGGCAGCGGCTGCGGTGTTCGCCGCCGTCATCGGCTACTTCCTCGCCGGGCCGGTCATGGCGCTGGTGTTCGCCGCGGTCGCCGCGGTCACGCCGTACGCCCTCGTCGTGCGCTCCGTCGGCAAACGCAAGAAGGCCTTCGAGGAGCAGTTCCCGGAGGTTCTCGACCTGATTGCGGCAAGTCTCGAGTCGGGCGCGAGTGTGATGCGCGCACTGGAGCTCGTGGTCGACGAGGCCGACGAGCCGACCGCGAGCGAGTTCGGTCGCGTGCTCGCCGCGACGCGGGTGGGAACCGACCTGTCCGAGGCCCTCGCGACGATGAGCGAACGACTCGGCTCCCGGGACGTCGACTGGACGGTTCAGGCCATCACGGTGCAGCAACGAACCGGCGGCCGGCTGGCCGACATCCTGCGCATCGTCGCGCGGACGATGCGCAGCCGAGGCGAGGTTCTGCGTGAGGTCGACGCACTCACCGTCGAAGGCCGGCTCTCCGCGGTGATTCTCGGCGCACTGCCGTTCCTCATTGCGCTGGTCATGCTCATCGTCAACCCGAGCTATCTCAAGCCGCTGTTCCATCAGACCATCGGACTCGTGATGGTCGGCGTCGCCGGCGCCCTCATGCTCGTCGGCTTCGCGTGGATGCGGCGCATCGTGCGAGTGGAGGTCTGATCCGACATGGTGCTTCTCGCTGTCGTTCTCGTCGCGGCTGGTCTCGGCGTCGCCGGCGCGGGGCTGGTCGCCAGCCGCACCGCACTCGCGGCGCACGGGCAGGCTGCCGCGAATGCCCTCGAGCCCACCCCGGAGCCGCGGGTCGGTCTGATCTACCGCGTACTCGAACCACTGGGCGACGCCGCGGCGCGGGTTATGCGACCGCTGTCACCGGCACGCCGGCTCGAGCTCACCCGGCAGCGGATCATCTACGCGGGCCTGGAGGCGAAGCTCACCGTCGAGCAGATGCTGACTTACAAGGCCATCGCGGCGGTCTCCGGACTGCTGTTCGGGCTGGTCGTCCACCCGCACCAGGTCCCGGGCTTCCTCGCCGGGATCTTGCTGGCCGTGCTCGCGTCGTTCGTTCCTGACGTGGTGCTCGACTCCCGGGCACGGGAGCGCCAGCAGCAAATCGCGCGGGCGCTTCCCGATGCGCTGGATCTGCTCGCGATCACGGTCGAGGCCGGGCTCGGGCTTGAGCAGGCTCTCGTCATCGTCACCGACCGCCTCGACGGGCCGCTCGGCGACGAGCTGCGTCGCATGCTGCGGGAGATCGAGCTCGGCGTCGACCGGCGCACCGCGCTGGAGTTCCTTCGCCGCCGCACCGACGTCCGCGAGCTTTCGGCCTTCATCGTCGCGTTGCTTCAGGCTGACGAGCTCGGCATGGCGGTCGGTGAGGTACTCCGGGTGCAAGCCGCGCAGGTTCGCCTCGTCCGCCGTCAGCACGCCCGTGAGCAAGCCGCCAAGACCCCGGTGAAGATCCTCTTCCCGGTCATCTTCACGATCTTCCCGGCGATGTTCGTCGTCACGATCGGTCCCGGCGCGATCCGGATCGCGCAGACCATCCTCAATATGTAGCCGCCGCCCGCGAACCGGCTCGACCGGGTCTCGCGGGCGGAGGGACAGGAGATCGCCCGCGTGGGTTCTGCAGCCGCGCGGGCGATCTCCTGTCCTCGCTTCGGCGTCTCGTCGCGGTCAGTAAGGGATCGTCAGGCCCGCGACGATCGGGTTGTGGTCTGAGGGAATCGGCAGGACGAACTTGCCGTGCGAAAGGTTCAGCAGCTCGTCCCACGACGACACCCCGATCCCCGGTTCGGTGAAGATGGCGTCGATGTCGTCGCTGAATGCCGGCGGCTTCCGGTTGTAGCCGTTCGCACTGTTGTACTTCGTGTGGTGCCGCGTCTGCGCGGCATCGAACGCGTCGTCGACCTTGAATGCCCTCGCCGCCACCCGCGCACTGTCGATGACGTGCTTCTTCTCGAGCGCGCTGTTGGTGTCCCCGCCGTACACGATCGGCAGATCGGGGAAAGCGGAATGCGCCTGTCGGATCATCGAGGTCGCCTGACGCTGACGAGCCGCGTCGTCAGTGGCCGGGTTGTCGTTCTTCTGCACGAGGTGGAACGCGACGAACACGAACCGCGCACCGCTGCTGATGACCCGGAACTCCTGGTACGCCGCCGAGTGCTGCGGCCCGAGGTTTGCCTCGCCCGTGTCCCAGTGTCCACCCTGACCGACGGTCGCGAGCTTGTCCGAGTTGTAGATGACGTAGTCCCCGGTGCGGAAGTAGTGCTTCTCCGTCGGTGGGATCTCAGTGCGGGCCAATCTGTATGGGCTGCCCAGTGCAGACGTGAGGCTGTCGACCTGCCGCTCGGTCGAGCTGCCGTCGACGAACGAGGCGCCCTCCTCGATCGCGATCACATCAGGCATCGCGGAGCGGATCAGAGCGGCGGCAGGCCCTTTGCGTTGATCCCACGACGCTCCGTGGTTGGAGCCGTCGGGCTCGTTGTCGTACTTGGCCTCGCGGATGTTGTAAGTCATGGCAGACACTGCCTGCTGTTGCCCGGTCAATGCCCCGTTGACCGGAGCGGACCACCCGGAGTTGGTGGTGCCGTTGCGGGAGCGAACCGCGAAGTAGTACGTCGCGCCGGAACTCAGCTGCGGCGGGGTGAACTGCTGGTCGACGCCGTGCATCGTGATGATCTGGCGGTTGTCGCTGAGCTGCGGGTTGGTTGCCTCGACGACCTGGTAGCCGGTCACCGATCCGCTGTCCCAGGACAGCGAGGGTGCACCGTTCTGGCTCGCGACGGTGAGGTTGGTCGGCTTGGCCGGCTCGAGCCCAACCGGCCCTTCGGTCAGCGAGTACGCGTGCCGGCTCCCCGCCTCGGCAACCACTCGGTAGTAGTAGGGCGCGGTGGAGTACTTCAGACCCGTGACGGTCACCTCGTGCGAGCGCGTCCAGGCCGAATGGGCGTCCTTGCTCAGGTGCGCGACCGCCACGTCCTTGATCCGGTGTCCCACATAAACCCGGAACCTCGACGCATTGCCGCTCACGGAGACGGTGAGCGAATGCCTCGCCGCATGAGCGACCTTCAGGTGGCTGATGCTCGGCTTGTTGACGGCGTGGGCGCCGTACGTCGGCGCCGCGACTAGCGCGGCCGCCAGGATGAGCGAGCCGCCAAGAGCGACGGTGGGCACGAAACGGTTGGTCGGCAGGGCTCGCGGCATCGTGAGATCTTCCCCGATATGTCGGTTAGGTCCTCCTGGTGATGCTACGAGCCCTACCCGCGCCGACGACGGTTAGAACTGATCGGGGGAGCTGACCGCCTGGCTCACCGTCATCTCGGGCTCGGCTGAGGTGTCCGCACCGATCGTGGCGATGAACTCCTGCATCGAGGGCTCCGTGAAGAACGCCTGGAAGGCCTCGACGGTCTCCCACTCGTCGATGACATGCACGTAGCCGTCGCCGATGCCGAAGCGGTGATGGAGGCAGCCCTGTGCTTGTGCCTTCTCGGCGATCGCCTCGATTTCGTCGCCGCGCTCAGCAATCGCCTTCTGAAACACAGCGGTGTCGCCCGGAACCTTCATCGAAATTATGAAGCTCATGCGATGCCCCCCAACGGTCTGATGGTGCCTACGAGCCGCATCCAACCGATGCGAGCGGCCGCGGGCAAGAGATGCAGCATGAACGGTTCGCGTCGTCAGTCTGTGGTCCTTGTGGAGACGAGGGGAATCGAACCCCTAACCCCCGCCTTGCAAAGGCGGTGCTCTGCCAATTGAGCTACGTCCCCTCGATGGGGAGCTGTGGGCCTGGATGGACTTGAACCATCGACCTCTTCCTTATCAGGGAAGCGCTCTAACCGAGCTGAGCTACAGGCCCTTGAGCCGGGTCGTGAAGCACCCGCTGCGGCACGCGAGCCTACCCGAGCCGACGGCACATCCGCTCAGCTACTCCCGCTCGGAGAGCGTGACCTCGACACCGCCGGTGATGTCCGTGCAGACGTTGTAGATGAAGGCAGTCAAGGTAGCGAAGGCGGCGAACAGAACCACGTTCACCAGCCCGACCACCGTCGCGACCAGCAGCACCCGGCCGAAGCTGAGCCATGCCCCGAGGCCGGGCCCGCTCGAAGAGTCGCTGACGTCGGAGAGGAACTTCCGCAGCGAGCCGATGACGCCCATCGCATCGATGACGCCGTACAGGACCACCACGGCGACAACCAGGACGACCAGCCCGACCAGCCCGTAGACCAGCGAGAACTTCAGCATCGACCACGGGTCGATCCGCTTGAGGGTGAGCCGGGCCCGCCGGCCCCGCTTGCGAGCCACCGACGCGGTCCCGACGGTCATGGCGGTCCGCGCTGCCGCGCCGCCCGGCACCACCGTCGCACTCGACGACATGTGGGCCAGCGATCCCGCCACCCCGCCGGTGGGGTCGGCTCGGAACGGCCCGCCAGCCGGCGCGGCGGGACCGCCCGAAAGCGACCCGCCGCCGAACGCCGGCGGCTCCCCCGGGCCGATTGTCACTGCTACTCGCCGCCCTCTTCCTCGTCCTCGGCCTCCGCGTTACGTGCGACCGCCACCACAGTCTGCTCGTTCGGGAGGTTGATCAGTCTCACGCCCATCGTCTGCCGGCCGGCGCGGCGTACTTCCTTCACTCTCGTCCGGATCACACCGCCACCTGAGGTGATGGCGAAGATCTCTTCGTCCGGACGCACCGCCAAGGCTCCCACGAGCCCACCGCGCTTGACCACGATCTTCGCCGTGATGACGCCCTTGCCGCCGCGTCCCTGGACCGGGTACTCACCCACCTTGGTGCGCTTCGCGTACCCACCATCGGTGGCGATGAGGATGTCGAGCTCCTCATCGGTGGCGACCTCCATCGACAGCAGCTCGTCGCCTTCGGAGAAGCGCATCCCGATGACACCGCTGGTTGCGCGGCCCATCGGGCGCAGCATGTCGTCGTCCGCGTGGAAGCGGATCGACTGAGCGTTGCGCGAGACGAGCAGCAGGTCGTCGGTCGGCGCGACGAGGCGTGCGGCGATCAGCTCGTCGTCCTCGCGCAGGTTGATCGCGACAATGCCGCCGGAGCGGTTGGAGTCGAACTCCGTGAGCTTCGTCTTCTTCACCAGCCCGCGCTTCGTGGCGAGCACGAGGTACGGCGCGACGTTGTAGTCCTTGATGTCCATCACCGACGCGATTCGCTCGTCGGGCTGGAAGGCCAGGACGTTCGCCACATGCTGGCCGCGGGCGGCCCGGTTGGTCTCGGGCAGCTCATGTGCCTTGGCGCGGTAGACCCGGCCCTTGTTCGTGAAGAACAGGATCCAGTTGTGCGTCGAGGTGACGAAGAAGTGCTCGACGATGTCGTCGAGCTTCAACGCGGCGCCCATGACGCCCTTGCCCCCGCGCCGCTGCGCGCGGTAGAGGTCGGTCTTGGTTCGCTTCGCGTAGCCACCGCGCGTGATCGTGACGACGACGTCCTCTTGCGCGATCAGGTCCTCGAGGCTCATGTCGCCCTCGTAGGCGATCAGCCGGGACTTCCGCTCACTGCCGAACTTGCCGACGATCTCGCCGAGCTCTTCGCCGATGATCGAGCGCTGCCGGTCCTCGCTGGCGAGGATCGACTCGCAGTCGGCGATGATCTCCATCTCCTTGTCGTATTCCTCTTGCAGTCGCTGCCGTTCCAGCGCGGCCAGCCGGCGCAGCTGCATGTCGAGGATCGCGGTGGCCTGCACCTCGTCGATGTCGAGCAGCTGCATGAGGCCGGCCCGCGCCGTCTCGGCAGACTCGCTCGCGCGGATCAGCGCGATGACCTCGTCGATGCGGTCCTGCGCCTTGAGCAGCGCAACCAGGATGTGCGCGCGCTCCTGCGCCTTCCGCAACCGAAACCGGGTACGGCGAACGATGATCTCGATCTGGTGCTGGACGTAGTAGCGCACCAGCTGAGCGATGTTCAGCGTGCGCGGAACACCGTCGACCAACGCCAGCATGTTGACGCCGAATGTGTCCTGCAGCTGGGTGTGCTTGTAGAGGTTGTTGAGCACGACCTTCGCGACCGCGTCGCGCTTGAGCACGATCACCAGCCGCTGGCCGGTCCGCAAGCTGGAGTCGTCCTTGATGTCGGCGATGCCGGCGACCTTGCCGTCACGCACGAGGTCGGCGATCTTCTCCGCGAGCGCGTCGGGGTTGACCTGGTACGGCAGCTCGGTGATCACCAGCTGCTGGCGACCCCGCGAGTCCTCCTCGACCTCGATGACCGCTCGCATCCGGATCGAACCGCGGCCGGTCCGAAGCGCGGAGTCGATGCCGTCGCGGCCGACGATCAGTGCGCCGGTCGGGAAGTCCGGACCCTGGATGCGCTGCACACAGGCCTCGAGCAGCTCTTCCTCGGTCGCGTTCGGGTTCTCCAGCGCCCACTGCACCGCAGCCCCGACCTCGTTGAGGTTGTGCGGCGGCATGTTCGTGGCCATGCCGACCGCGATGCCGGCGGCACCGTTGACGAGCAGGTTCGGGAAGCGGCTCGGCAGAACCAGCGGCTCCTGCGAGCGGCCGTCGTAGTTCGGCCCGAAGTCGACGGTCTCCTGGTCGATGTCGCGCAACATCTCCATCGCGACCGCAGCCAGCCGGCACTCGGTGTTGTGGCTGACAAACCCGTCGGAGAGGAACGAGTGGTCGTCCGTCTCGACCCGCAGCGAGTAGACCGGCTGACGACCGGCTTCCTCGACCGATACAACCTCGGCGTAGTAGTAACGGCCGTCGACCAACGGCTCCACCACGTCGAGCAGATCCTCATCGCCGATCCGAGCACGTAGCTCGTCGCGACGAAACTCCCAGCGATCAATCGAGTCGACGTTGTTCCTGCTAAGCCAGTTCTTGTCCGCCACGCTGACGCCACCGTGTGCTCGCAAGAACTCCGCGACGTACGGCGCGCGGTCGTTCGAAAGCGCTCGGCTCCGGTCAGGAAGCGCCGACAGCAACAGATCGAGCTTCACCTGCTTTGTCCCGAGGAAACCGACCTCAAGGGCGAACATACGAGCGTCGCGCCGGTTGCTGATGTAGAGCTTGACCTCCCCGCTGGCGTATCTCGCAAGCCTGCTGATCACGCCAAACTCAAGGAGAAGACGCTGGACTTCTTGAGCCAGTCTCAAGCTGCGGGTCGAGTAGCTGATCTGAACCGACCGTCGCGCGAGTGACGACGTCGAACCGTCACCTTCGAACAGCGACCGCAGGAAGGCGCGCTTTACAGGTGTCCCCGCGCGCCAGACGAACTCCGGGATGTGCTTGTCCGCAGCGTTTCCTGAGATCTCGCTAAGCGGCGATGCCTTCCACGCCTCGAGGTTCTGAATGTCCAGCTCGTAGAGGCGGCTACCCGAGGCGATCACCCGGTCGTACACGTAACGCGGACCGCCGACAACAAAGTCAAATGCCGCGACGACGGCGTCGAAGTACGACTTGTCGGTGTTGTTGAATCCCGCACGATCGGCCGACACAAAACCTTCACTGACCCAAGCGCCCGCGAGGAGGGCGGCTGCCACATCCCGCTCGGCGGCGTAGGTAAAGGCACCGGGTGCACCGCGGAAGATTGCGACGTGGTCGCCGGCGCTGACTTCCTCAGCCAGCTTCCAGAGCAGCGTCGGAACACCGGCAACGTCAACCAGACACAACACCGGGTGGTTGCGGGTTCCTTCGAGTGCGTATCCCTCCGACGTCGAGATGCGGAGGGTGTCGTGCTCGCCGGAGTGGAACAGAACGGAGGCGGTGACCGGTTCACCGTTGCGGTCGAGAACCTTGAGGTCGATCGGATTATCGGAGTTCGGCAGCGCGTCCGGAACGATCGACCGGAGCTCAACGGATTCGCCGTCGGCCAGACGCACGCGGGTCGCCCCCGTCAAGCAGTACCTCATAGCTGCCGCCGGGTCGTTTCCTGGCGAGCCGAAGTTTCCTTGACCGTCCACCAGCGGAAGCCGCATCGCCCACGGCTGGGCGAGCCGCACCAAGGTGTCGTAGATCGCCGAGTCACCGTGCGGGTGGTACTGACCCATGACGTCGCCGACCACTCGGCTGCACTTCGAGTAGCCGCGGTCCGGCCGGTAGCCGCCGTCGTACATCGCGTAGAGCACGCGGCGGTGCACCGGCTTCAGGCCGTCACGGACGTCCGGGAGCGCCCGCGACACGATGACGGACATCGCGTAGTCGAGGAAGCTGCGCTGCATCTCGACTTCGAGCCCAACCGGCTCGACACGGCCGCCGGACGGAACACTGATCTCGGTCACGGGTTTCCTTCCGCTTCTTCGCGGTGTACGACGTACAACTCAGGACTCAGATGTCGAGGAAGCGAACGTCCTTGGCGTTTCGGGTGATGAAGCCTCGTCGCGCTTCGACGTCCTCGCCCATCAGCACGCTGAACATCTCGTCAGCGGTCGCGGCGTCGTCGAGGTTGACCTGCAGCAGCACCCGGGTCTCGGGGTTCATGGTGGTCTCCCACAGCTCCTCGGCGTTCATCTCGCCGAGACCCTTGTACCGCTGGATGCCTTCTTCCTTCGGCAGCTTCTTGCCCGCCGCGGTGCCGGCCTCGATCAGGCCGTCGCGTTCCCGGTCGGAGTAGGCGTAGTCCGGCTCGTTGGGCTTGTTCCACTTCAGCTTGTACAGCGGCGGCTGCGCGAGGTAGACGTGGCCGGCTTCGACCAGCGGCTTCATGAAGCGGAACAGCAACGTCAGCAGCAACGTCCGGATGTGCTGGCCGTCGACGTCGGCGTCGGCCATCAGGATGATCTTGTGATAGCGCAGCTTCGCGATGTCGAAGTCGTCGTGGATCCCGGTGCCGAGAGCGGTGATCAGCGCCTGCACCTCGGTGTTCTGGAGCACCCGGTCGATGCGGGCCTTCTCGACGTTGATGATCTTGCCGCGGATCGGCAGGATCGCCTGGTGGACCGGGTTGCGGCCGCCCTTCGCCGAGCCACCGGCCGAGTCACCCTCGACGATGTAGAGCTCGCACTCCTCCGGATTCGTCGACTGGCAGTCGGCGAGCTTGCCGGGAAGGCCGCTCGACTCGAGCAGTCCCTTCCGGCCCCGGGCGAGGTCGCGGGCCTTGCGGGCCGCCATCCGCGCCTGCGCGGCTTGCGCCGCCTTCGACACGACGATCTTGCCTTCACGCGGGTTGCGCTCGAACCATGAGGCGAGCCAGTCGTTGCAGGCCTTCTGCACGAACGACTTCGCCTCGGTGTTGCCGAGCTTCGTCTTCGTCTGGCCCTCGAACTGCGGCTGGGCGAGCTTCACGGAGACGATCGCCGTCAGGCCCTCACGAATGTCGTCGCCGGTGAGGTTGTCGTCCTTCTCCTTGAGGATCTTCTGGTCGCGCGCGAACTTGTTGACCACGGAGGTCAGCGCCGCCCGGAAGCCCTCCTCGTGCGTCCCGCCTTCGTGGGTGTTGATGGTGTTGGCGAACGTGTAGACCGACTCGGCGTACGTCGCGTTCCACTGCATCGCGACCTCGAGCGCCATGCCCTGGCCGTCGTTGGTGAAGTGGATGACCGAGTCGTGCACTGCGGTCTTGGTGGCGTTGAGGTGCTTCACGAAGTCCTCGAGACCACCCTTGTAGTGGTAGACGTTCTCCATCGGGACCTCGTCGCGCTCGTCGCGAAGCGTGATCGACAGACCGGCGTTGAGGAACGCCATCTCCTGCAGCCGGCGGGCGAGGGTCTCGTAGGAGTACTGCGTCGTCTCGAAGATCTTGGGGTCGGCCCAGAACCGCACCGTCGTCCCGGTGTCGGTGGTCGGCGCGCCCTTCTCAAGCTGGCCGTGCGGCTTGCCGCCGTCGACGTAAGCCCGGTTCCACACGAAGCCGTCCTTCTTGATCTCGACCTCGAGCCGGGTCGACAGGGCGTTGACGACGGAAGCGCCGACACCGTGCAGACCGCCGGACACCGCGTAGGACTTGCCGTCGAACTTCCCACCGGCGTGCAGCGTCGTAAGGATGACGTCGACGGCCGGCTTCTTCTCGACCGGGTGCTTGTCGACCGGCATGCCGCGGCCGTTGTCCACGACCTCGACGCCGCCGTCGGCCATCAGCCGGCAGAGGATCGTGTCCGCGTAGCCCGCGAGCGCCTCGTCCACGGCGTTGTCGACGATCTCGTAGACGAGGTGGTGCAGGCCGCGCTCACCGGTGGAACCGATGTACATCCCGGGGCGCTTGCGGACCGCCTCGAGGCCCTCGAGGACGGTGATGGATCGGGCGTCGTACGACAACAGGCGCTCCAGGCTCGCAGGTGGTACTCAGAACACCCGCCCAGGTTCGCGCGCAGGGCTAGAAATGCGCTGTGCGCTCGGCGAGGGGGATGCGTGCTGCCAATCCTACCCTCGACCAGCACCAGAAATGGCCGTTTTGGGCACCTGTGGAGGGGTGTGGCTTGCGAATACCCGCGGATGAATGTCCCCCCACGCGGGAGATGGTGAATCCGGGGTGTACGACGCGATCAGCGCGGCACCGCCGAGCGTAGTCCGCCGCCGGGGCGTCACCCGCCATTACCCGTAGGTGTCGCGGGGGCCTCTTCCCATCACGCGCAGTGGGCCGTGGCGCCAGTCCGGTGCCGTCGGCCCGTGCACGCGCAACCGGGTGACGACACCGTCACCCACCTCAGCCGCGATGCGAGCGAGCAGCTGGCGGTTGAGCAGCCGCAGCTGTGTCGCCCAGGCGGTCGACTCGGCCACGCAAGTGAGCTCGCCGTCCGTCAGCCGCTCCGGCCGGCAGTGCGCGGCGATGTCGGCGCCGACGATGTCGGCCCAGCGCGGCAGCAACCCGGCCGCGGTCAGCGTCCGCTCCCACGAACGATCCCGCACCAGGTCGTGGACGGCGTCCCCGAGCCGCGCGGGGTCGCGCGCATCCGGGCCGGCACCGCTCCACGTCGCCTCGGCGGGGTTGCGCGCTGAGGTGCGGCGGGCCGGCTTGGCTCGCCTGGCCCGAGCAAGCAGGCGACGGGCCGGATCGACGCCGCCGGGCGGTGACGCCGCCGCGGCGTCCAGGTGTGCTTGGCGGTTCAGTGCCTCGTCCGGGTCATCGGACACGCGTCACCTGCCCGGCCGCGACGTCGTAGCGGGCACCGACCAGCTGCTCCGGGACGTCGCCGGCCACGGCCGCGGTAATCAACACCTGTTCCGCCGGCGCCACCAGCTCGGCGAGTGACTGCCGCCGCGTCGCGTCTAGCTCGGCGAACACGTCGTCGAGGATCAGCACCGGCTCACCGCCGTCAGCCCGCAGCAGGTCGTAGGCCGCGAGTCGCAGTGCCAGCGCCAGCGACCACGACTCGCCATGGCTGGCGTATCCGCGAGCCGGCAGCCCGCCGATCGAGAGCACCAGGTCGTCGCGGTGCGGCCCGACCAGCGTCAGCCCACGGTCGAGCTCCTTGTCCCGACTCGCGGCAAGCGCAGCGGACAGCGCAGCGGCCAGCAGCTCACGGTCGGTGCTCGCTGCGATCTCCGGCGCGACCGAGGACGAGTACTCCAGCGCGGTCGGGCCGCCGCCGCGGCTCACCGCGGCGTAGGACTTGTCGACCAGCGGCCGCAACGCCTCGACGAGCTCGTGCCGGCCCGCCAGCAACGCGGCACCGGCGGTGGCGAGGTGGCTGTCCCACACGTCGAGCGTCCGCAGCTCTGCCCCCGCCCGCCGGGCACCGCCAGCGGACTTCAGCAGCGCGTTTCGCTGCTTGAGCACGCGGTCGTAGTCGGAGCGGACCGCCGCGTACCGCGGGGCGCGAGCAACCAGCAGCTCGTCGAGGAAGTCCCGCCGGCCGCCCGGGTCGCCCTTGACGACGGCCAGGTCCTCGGGCGCGAACAGCACCGTTCGCAGCGTGCCGAGCAGGTCGCGGGCACGGGACAGGGCCGTGCCGCCCCGGCGCGCGCGGTTCGCCCGGCCCGGCGTGACCTCGACCTCGAGCAACGTCTCGCGGCCATCCGCGACCACGACACCTCGCACGACCGCCCGCTCGGCGCCCTCGCGAACCAGCGGCTGGTCGTGGGCGACCCGGTGACTGCCGAGCGTCGCCAGGTAGCCGATCGCCTCGATCAGGTTGGTCTTGCCCTGCCCGTTCGGGCCGACCAGCGCGGTGATCCCGGGGTCGAAGTCGAGATCCACCTGGGCGTAGGAGCGGAAGTCGGTCGCGGACAATCGAGCGACGTGCATCGGCGCGGCGGGGAGCTCAGGTGCTCGGGTAGGCGTCGGCGGATGAGCCGGCGCCCGCCGCGGAACCGCCGCCCGCCGACTCGACCGCGTGGCCGCCGAACTGCGCGCGCAACGCCGCGACCATCTTCATCGCCGGCGAGTCTTCCTGCCGGGACGCGAACCGCGCATACAACGCCGCGGTGATGACCGGAAGCGGCACCGCGTGGTCGATGGCCGCCTCCACGGTCCAGCGCCCTTCGCCGGAGTCCTGCGCAAAGCCCTTGAGCTTGGCGAGGTGCTCGTCCTCGTCGAGAGCGCGGACGGCGAGATCGAGCAGCCAGGATCGGACGACGGTGCCCTTCTGCCATGAGGCGAAGGTGGCGCGTACGTCGGTGACGAGGTCGGTGGCCTCGAGCAGCTCCCAGCCTTCGGCGTAGGCCTGCATGATCCCGTACTCGATGCCGTTGTGAACCATCTTCACGAAGTGGCCGGCGCCGACCTTGCCGGCGTGCACGAACCCGGACTCGTTGTCCGGGCGCAACGTGTCGAAGATCGGCATCAAGCGGGCGATCGCCTCGTCCTCCCCACCCGCCATCAGCCCGTATCCCTCGGTCAGACCCCACACGCCGCCGGAGACACCGCAGTCGACGAAGCCGATCTGCTTCTCGGCGAGCGCCGCGGCGTGGATCTGGTCGTCGGTGTAGCGGGAGTTGCCGCCGTCGACCACCAGGTCTCCCGGCTCGAGCACCTCGGCGAGCGAGGCGACCGTCGAGCTGGTCGGCTTTCCGGCGGGCACCATCACCCACACGGCACGCGGCGGGGTCAGCGCGGCCGCGAGCGCCGCCAGGCTGTCGACGTCGCGGCCCGAGTCGGGGGAGAGGTCGAAGCCGACGACCTCGTGGCCGCCGCGGCGCAGCCGCTCGACCATGTTCCCGCCCATTCGACCAAGGCCGATCATCCCGAGCTGCATGACTGAGTCGCTTTCCCGGATTTCGGGTCAGCTAGCCAGCCGAACGGGCATCAACAGGTACTTGTGGTCGCTGCCGCCGTCACCGTCACTCTTGCCGGTGAGCACCGCCGGCTTGGTCGGGCCGGTGAAGGACAGCGTCGCCGCATCGGAGTCCAGCGAGCCCAGCCCGTCGAGCAGGTACGTCGGGTTGAACGCGATCGACAGCGCCTCACCCTCGAACTCCGCCGGCAGCGACTCGGTGGCGGCAGCGTCATCGAGACCGCCTGCCTCCAGCTCGATCCCATCCGCCGAGAACGACAGCCGGATCGGCGACGTGCGTGACGCGACGAGGGCAACGCGACGCACCGCATCGGTCAGCGCGGCGGAGTTGACGTTGGCGGTCGCCGTCGAGGTCTCCGGAAGCAGGGAGCGGTACTTCGGGAACTCGCCATCGAGCAGCCTGCTCGTCGTGGAGCGGTCCCCGCCCGCCAAGCCGATCAGGCCCTCGCCCGCGCCTGCCGACCCAGCCGAGGTGGAGAGCAGGGCGATCGACAGGTGCGCGCCGGAGGTCAACGACTTCGCGGCGTCGGCCAGTGTCCGTGCGGGAACCAGCGCCGTGGCCTGCATGGACGGCTCCTCCGGCTGCCAGCGAAGCGTGCGAACGGCAAGCCGGTACCGGTCGGTCGCGGCCAGCGTCATCTGCTCGCCGTCGATCTCGACCCGAATGCCGGTGAGGACAGGGAGCGCGTCGTCCCGCCCGGCCGCCACCGCAACCGCGGCTACCGCAGCGGCGAAGGCATCGCTGCCCACCGTGCCCGACACCGCCGGCATCGCCGGCAGCGTGGGGTACTCCTCGAGCGGCAGCGTGGGCAGCGTGAAGCGGGAGGCGCCGCAGGTCACCACGACGCGGGAGCCATCGGTCGCGAGGTCGATCGGCGCCGGCGGAAGGCTGCGGGTGATCTCGGCGAGCAGCCGGCCCGGCACCAGCACGGACCCGGCCTCCGCGACCGTCACGTCGAGATCGGCCTGCGCCGAGACCTCGTAATCGAACCCGGACAGCCGAACCCCCGGTCCGGCGTCACCACCGGCGTCGATCCGCAGCCCGGACAGCACCGGCAACGCAGCCTTCTGCGGCAGGATGCGGCTCGCCCAGGCAACGGCATCGGCAAACGCGTCTCGCTCGACTCGGATCTTCACGGCTGAGTACCTCTCCGTCGATGGGGTCCTGCGGCGCCATTCACCATCCACATGGTTTTAGGCGTTGGGTCAGACAAGTTATGGATCAACTGGTTGTCGTCATATGGCCGGTGGATGCTGTCGATAACTAGAGAAACCGCAGGTCGAGCGCCAAATACATGTCGTACGACCGTGTGGACAGGTGTGCCCTGGACGGGGATCGGCTGGGGATTGCGAACGGCGACGGGCTGATTGGACGATGTAACCCGGAAACGTCCACAGCGTTGTCCCCAGGTTGTGTACGGCGAATCGAGCCGCCTCATGCGCGAGCCTGGCTCTTGATGCGGTTCGTGAGCTCGCTGACCTGGGTGTAGACGGATCGGCGCTCGGCCATCAGCGAGCGGATCTTGCGGTCAGCGTGCATCACCGTGGTGTGGTCGCGACCACCGAAGTGCTGGCCGATCTTGGGCAGTGAGAGCTCGGTGAGCTCGCGGCACAGGTACATCGCGACCTGGCGGGCCTGGACCAGCACGCGGCTGCGTGAGGACCCGCACAGGTCCTCCATCGAGATCGAGAAGTACGCCGCGGTCTGGGCCATGATCGTCGAGGCGGTGATCTCCGGGCCGGCGGCGTCGGCGATCAGGTCCTTCAGCACGATCTCGGCGAGCGCCAGATCGACGGCTTGGCGGTTGAGGCTGGCGAACGCGGTGACCCGGATCAGGGCGCCCTCGAGCTCGCGGATGTTCGAGGAGATCTTGCTCGCGATGAACTCCAGCACCTCGGCCGGGGCATCGAGATGCTCGGCCGCGGCCTTCTTGCGCAGGATCGCGATCCGGGTTTCGAGCTCCGGCGGCTGGACGTCGGTGATCAGGCCCCACTCGAAGCGGTTCCGCAGCCGGTCCTCGAGCGTCACCAGCTGCTTCGGGGTGCGGTCGGAGGAGATGACGATCTGCGAGTTCGCGTTGTGGAGGGTGTTGAACGTGTGGAAGAACTCTTCCTGCGTCTGCTCCTTGTTCTCCAGGAACTGGATGTCGTCGACCAGCAGGACGTCGATGTTGCGGTACCGCTTGCGGAACAGCTCGCCCCGGCCGTCACGAATCGAGTTGATGAAGTCGTTGGTGAACTCCTCCGAGCTCACGTAGCGGACTCGAGTGCCCGGCGCGAGCGCCCGGGTGTAGTGCCCGATCGCGTGCAGCAGGTGAGTCTTCCCGAGGCCGGAGTCGCCGTAGATGAACAGCGGGTTGTACGCCTTGGCCGGAGCTTCGGCGACCGCGACCGCCGCCGCGTGCGCGAACCGGTTGCTGGACCCGATGACGAAAGTCTCGAACTGGTATTTCGGGTTCAACCGGTCGGACTCGCCCCGCCGCGCGAGGATCGCCGGTGCCGGTGCCGGCTCGTCCTCGGGATAGGGCTCCGGCTCGACCAGATCCGTCGCGGCAGCCGCAGGGGCGGCTTCCGGCTCACCGGCCGCGTCCGTCTCGACCGTGACGGCGACGCGGACGTCGCAAGCCAGCTCACGCGAGAGGGCGTCCACGACAAGCGGCCGCAGCCGGGTGTCGAGGACGTCGCGGGCGAAGTCGTTCGGGGTGGCCAGCACCACGGTGTCCTGTACCAGCGCGAGCGGCTTGGTCAGTCGCAGCCACGCTCGCTGCTGGGCGGAGACGACGTCCTCACCGAGTCCGGCGATTGCCCGGGTCCACACTGCATCGAGATCGAGGACCTGGTCGGACAACGGGCGCTCCCAGCGGCATCAATCGGACTTCGTGGACGTACGGGCGAGGTGCGTGTGACGAGTGATCCCAGTCGCCGGCGAGGGCATCGTCCACACCGCCATCCACAGACTGTGGATCTTCGCGGGGAGCGACTACCTGCCGGCCAACGCCAGATCGACCCGACCGCCGCCAACACATGCGTGCGCTACCCCGATTTCAGGGGCAGAGGGGGAAGGCCGGCGGCGAAACGCTAACAGTCGGCTGTGGACTACTTCAACGGTCTCTGCTGAATCAATCCCTCGGATGCGGCGTGTCGGCTTGACTCGCTTCGCCGTCACGCTCGCTGCGCCCCCATCCAGCACGGGTGTGGTTTGACCTGGCTTCACGCTCGCCCGTACCGTGGCCGGGCGCGTTTGCTGGAACGGACAGCTCCGATCGCAACGCCACCAGACCTCGCAGCGACCTGCGCTGCAGCACGATTCGGGAGTACCTCGTGAGCAAGCGCACGTTCCAACCGAACAATCGCCGCCGGGCGAAGACGCACGGGTTCCGGCTGCGGATGCGCACTCGGGCCGGTCGCGCGATCCTGTCGGCGCGCCGGCGCAAGGGCCGCGCCTCGCTGTCCGCCTGACACCCGCAGAGGGTCGTCAGTGCTGGCGCGATCGTCGCGGCTGCACCGCCGGGACGACTTCCGCACCACTTCTCGCCAGGGGCGGCGCGTGAACGCCCCCGGGCTGGTCCTGCATGCACACCGCGAGGGCGATGACTCCGCGCCGCTCGTCGGCTTCGTCGTCGGCCGCGCCGTCGGACCGGCAGTGACCCGCAACCAGGTACGCCGCCGGCTGCGCCACCTCATCGCCGCCCGGCTGCCGATGTTGCCGGCCGGCGCCAGGTTGGTCGTTCGCGCCACGCCCGCCGCCGCAGGGCGAAGCTCCCAGGCGCTCGGGGTCGCCTTGGACGGCGCGCTGGCGACGGCGTTCCCCCCGGTGTCGGCGTGAGCAGCACGACCGCGCTGCGGCCGGGTTCGGCGCGGCGCGCCGGGCCCGTCGCCTTGTTGCTGATGGGCCTGCTCCACGCCTACCAGCGGTGGGTTTCACCCCTTTTTGCCCCGCATTGTCGGTATTACCCGAGTTGCAGCAGCTACGCGATCACCGCGGTCGAGCGCTTCGGTGCGGTGCGCGGCGGCTGGCTCGCGCTGCGCCGGCTCGGCCGCTGCCATCCGTGGCACCCAGGCGGCCTCGATCCCGTCCCTGAGCGGAGAAGCTGATGGGTTTTCTGAATCCGCTCTACCACGCGGTCGCCTGGCTGCTGGTCGGGATTCATTCCGGCCTCAAGCACGTCGTCGGGACGAGCGCGGCGTGGTCGGTGGCGATCGTGGTGCTGACCGTGGCGATGCGGCTGGTGCTGTTCCCGATCTTCGTCAAGCAGATCAAGAGCCAGCGGGCGATGCAGGCGCTGCAGCCGAAGATGAAAGAGCTGCAGACCAAGTACAAGAACGACAAGGAAAAGCTCAACACCGAGATGATGGCGCTGTGGCGCGAGGCCGGCGTCAACCCGCTGTCCGGCTGCCTGCCGCTGCTGCTGCAGATTCCGATCTTCATCTCGCTGTTCCACACCCTGCGCGAGATCAAGCCGCTCACCTTGCTGAACAAGGCCGGCCAGCCGGTCAGCGCGGCGGCGAAGTCGTGCATCGACGCCGCGACCGCGCGCGGGGTGTCGCCGACGAAGCTGATCTGCGACTACCCCCACAACGTCGCCGGGTTCCCGCAGCACGACCTGTTCACGGCGGCGCACGCGAAGCTGTTCGGGATCGCCCCGCTGCCGGCGTCGTTCAAGACCAGCCACTCGATCCTCACCGCGCTCGGCGGCTCCACCGGCTCGACGCGAGCGCTGAGCTTGATCCTCGTGGTCGCGATGGTGGCGACGACCTTCATCACGCAGCGCCAGCTGATGGCGCGCAACGGCCCGATGGAGGGCCAGGCCGCTCAGACGCAGAAGATCATGCTCTACATCTTCCCGCTGACCTTCCTCGTCTACGGCTTCTTCTTCCCGGTCGGCGTCCTCCTCTACTGGTTGACGACGAACCTGTGGAGCATGGGACAGCAGTACGTCGTCATCCATCGCATGGACGCAGCCCCGGTCGGGCCGGTGGTCACGCCGAGCGGCCCGGCTCCGGGGGCAAAGCCCAAGCCGGCTCCTCGCGGGCCGGCAGCCAAACCGGCGCCGCAACCGCCCGCAGACGCGGCGGACGGTGCGGGTGCTGCGACGAAGCCGTCTCGGTCGACCGCCGACGTCGTGCTGCCGCCAGGAGGGGCGATCGGCGGACCGGTCGGTGCGGCCCCTAGACCCGCGCCGGCGAGACGCCCGGCCAACCGTTCGAACAAGCGCAAGCGACGAGGACGCAGATGACCACGCAGAGTGACGACACCGAGACCGGGCTCGCGGCGGAGGAGACGCCGGCCGAGTCCGGCGCCGCTCAAGGCACGCTCCTCGAGCGTGAAGGCGACATCGCCGCGGACTACCTCGAGGTCCTGCTCGACATCGCCGACCTCGACGGCGACATCGACATCGACGTCGAGGCCGACCGGGCCATCGTCTCGATCATCGGGGACGGGCTCGGGGCCCTGGTCGGCCCGGGCGGCGCCACCCTCGACGCGCTTCAGGAGCTCACCCGGCTCGCGGTGTACCGCGAGACAGGCGTTCGCAGCCGGCTGATGCTCGACATCGGTGGCCATCGGGCGCGGCGGCGGGCCGAGCTCGCCACGATCGGTCAGCAGGCCGCCGAGCGCGTCCTGGCTTCCGGTGAGCCGGAGCGGCTGGCTCCGATGACGCCGTTCGAGCGCAAGGTGGTGCACGACGCGGTTGCGGCGATCGACGGGGTCGTCAGCGAATCCGAAGGCGAGGAGCCGGAGCGCCGCGTCGTCGTGCAGCCCGCCTGAGCAGACCCGTGGGCGCGGCCCAGGACGAGCTCGCGGAGGCGGCCGTCCGCCGCGCGGTGGACACCGGTTTCGGCCACCGCGCCGATCTGGCGATCCGCTACGCCGAGCTGTTGTGCACCGCGGGTATTGAGCGCGGACTGATCGGTCCGCGGGAAGCCGGGCGGATCTGGGGGCGACACCTCTTCAACTCCGCCGCGCTCGCGCCGCTGATCCCGGCCGGCGCCCACGTCGTGGACATCGGGTCCGGGGCGGGACTGCCCGGCATCCCGGTCGCGCTGGCGAGGCCCGATCTGCACGTGGTGCTGCTCGAGCCGATGGCGCGACGGGTGGCGTTTCTGCAAGAGTGTGTTGCCGCGCTCGACCTGCCGCAGGTCGAGGTCGCCCATCGTCGAGCCCAGGACGGTCTCCCCGCCGCGGCGGCGGTGGTCGCGCGAGCGGTCGCGGCGCTTCCGGTCCTGGCCGCCATGGCGCTTCCGGCCGGGTCGGGCGCCGAGCTCCTTGCGTTGAAGGGTTCCAGTGTGGCAACAGAGGCCGCCGAGTTGGCGGCTGCGGGCGGGTATGACGTGGAGGTCCTCGAGGTGACGGATCCAGCCGGTGCTCCGGCTACGGTCGCGCGGGTGCGGGCGACGCAACGGCCGAGGGACGGGGGATCGCGATGAGCACCACCCCTGGCGGACCACCCGGCTTCACCGCGGGTCCGGCGGTTTCACGTGAAACACCGCAGCCGCCGCCATCCGATGTTTCACGTGAAACCGAGTCCGGAGAGGTTGTCGAGGCAGCGCCGCCGCCGGGTCAGCCCGCGCCGCCGGTGGCAGCCGGCGCACCTTGGCCGGCGCCTGGGCGCACCCGCGTTCTGACGGTGGCGAACCAGAAGGGCGGAGTGGGGAAGACCACCACCACCGTGAACCTTGCCGCCGCCCTCGCGCAGCATGGACTGCGCGTCCTCGTCGTGGATCTCGACCCGCAAGGCAATGCTTCGACCGCGTTCGACCTCGCCCACCCGCGTGGCACCCCGTCGGTGTATGACGTGCTGCTCGGCAAGCGCCGGCTCGGCGAGGTGGTCACTCCGGTGCGCGCGGTCCCGAACCTGTGGTGCGCCCCCGCCACCGTCGACCTCGCCGGAGCCGAGGTCGAGCTGGCACAGATGATGGCGAGGGAGTTTCGCCTGCTGCGCGCGCTCGAAGCCGAGGCCGGGGGAATGGACTACGTGTTCATCGACTGCCCGCCTTCGCTGGGCTTGTTGACCGTGAACGCGCTGGTGGCCGCCGCCGAGGTGCTGATCCCGGTGCAGTGCGAGTTCTACGCGCTCGAAGGTCTCACCCAGCTGCTGGAGACGATCGAGCTGGCGAAGACCCACCTCAACGCCCGCCTGGCCATCTCGACGATCCTGCTCACGATGTACGACGGCCGAACCCGGCTCGCCGACCAGGTGGTGGCCGACGTGCGCAGCCATTTCGGCCCGCTGGTCCTCGAGGCGGTGATTCCGCGGAGCGTCCGGGTGTCGGAAGCACCCGGCTTCGGCCAGACCGTGATGACGTACGACCGGGGGTCCCGCGGTGCGCAGGCCTACGAGGCCGCGGCATACGATCTCGCCGTGCGCGGGCAGCGAAAGTGAACGTCAAACGGGGTGGGCTCGGCCGGGGACTGGGTGCGCTGATCTCCGCATCTCCGGACGCCGACCCGGCCCTCGGGGCGCACTTCGCCGAGATCCCGATCGAGGCGATCGAGCCCAACCCTCGCCAGCCGCGCGACGTGTTCGACGAAGAGGCCATGGCGGAGCTCGTCACGAGCATCCGCGAGGTCGGGGTGCTGCAGCCGGTCGTGGTGCGCGACCTCGGGACCGGCCGCTACCAGCTCGTCATGGGGGAGCGGCGGCTCCGGGCGGCTCGCGAGGCCGGCCTGACGGCGATGCCGGCCATCGTCCGCGACACCTCTGATGACGCGATGCTGCGCGACGCACTGCTGGAGAACCTGCACCGCCAACAGCTGAACCCGCTGGAAGAGGCGGCGGCGTACCGGCAACTGCTCGACGAGTTCGGCGCCACGCACGAGGAGCTCGCCGAGCGAATCGGCCGATCCCGTTCGCAGGTCAGCAACACGATCCGGCTGCTGGGACTGCCGCCCGCGGTGCAGCGTCGCGTCGCGGCTGGCGTGCTGAGCGCCGGTCACGCCAGGGCGTTGCTGGCGTTGGAGGACCCGCAGGAGCAGGACCGGCTCGCGGCGAGGATCGTGGCCGAGGGGCTGTCGGTGCGGGCCACAGAGGAGGCCGTCGCGGCCGGACCGGCCACTTCCCGGGCGCGCGGGCCGCGCCGCAAGGCACTCGCCTCGCCGGCCCTCGACCGGCTCGCGGCAGAGCTGTCGGACCTGCTGGAGACCCGGGTTCAGATCGATCTGGGGAAGCAGCGCGGCAAGCTCGTCGTCCAGTTCGCATCGATGGGCGACCTGCAGCGGGTCCTCAAGCTGCTCGCCCCAGGCGTCATCGAGCGCAACCCGCTCGCCCCTGAGGACGAGTAGGCCTCCCGCTTCGGGCGTCAAAGTCAAGCCCTGCTGAGACCAGGGGACGGCTTGGCGCCTCGCTTGCGTTGCGCGGCCCGCTCGGCTGGGTCTGGTCAAGGTCAGCCCTGCTGAGACCAGGGGTGGCTTGGTTCCCCACCCGATTTGCGCTGCCCGGTTACGTTCCGTTTGTCGCCTTTCGCTCGCCGAGATCGACGTAGATGGCCGTTAGAGACCCGCTTAGGGCCTTCAACGTCGATGTCGGCGGACTCGGGACGGAACCCGCACGGGGCAGCGGCGACCAGCCGAAGCGGAAGCGGCCCCCGGGCGGTTGCGGGGTTTGGGTCTTGACCGAACCCGCGACACCGGCGTCTCAAGGTCTGGTCTAAACGGGTGACAAGAAGTAGGGTTTCTCCGGCGATTCCCCCGCCCGGAGGGTTGACACGATGGTCGTGACGCGATGACGCGTCGACTGGTGAACATCACCCTCGACAACCTCGACGACATCCCGGGCCGCTGCCGGCGCTGCGTCTTCTGGGAGCTCGACCCGGCCGCCGGCGAGCGGGCCGCCGAGAGTGGCGACACCGAGCTCGAGAAGGAAGCCTGGGTCTCCAGCGCCCTGCTGGAGTGGGGCAGCTGCGGCAAGATCCTCTACGTCGACACGGTGGCGGCGGGCTACGTGATGTTCGCCCCGCCCGCGTATTCGCCGCGCTCGGTTGCCTTCCCGACCTCGCCGGTCAGCGCCGACGCGGTGCTCTTGATGACGGCCCACGTCCTCCCGGAGTTCGCCGGCGGCGGCCTCGGACGGATGCTCGTGCAAGGGGTGGCGAAAGACTTGGTGCGTCGCGGAGTGAAGGCGATCGAGGCGTTCGGCGACATGGAGTGGGAGGGCATCGGCCACTGCGTCATCCCCGCCGACTATCTGCTCGCTGTCGGATTCAAGACGGTGCGGCCGCACCCGCGGTACCCGCGGCTGCGGCTCGAGCTGAAGTCGGTTGCCTCCTGGCGAGAGGACGTGGAAGTCGCCCTCGAGCGGCTGCTCGGATCGATGGCCGGCGATGGAGGCCTGCGTACGCCCGCCTTCACAGCGCAACGGGCAATCACCCCGGTCAACCCCAACTAGGCGCGCAGCGGCCCGCTCAGCGCGTCGATTTCGCCGGCGGTGCCTCGTGATGAGACGGGTTCAAGGTCTCCGGCGTGTCGTGCCCCCCTTCGCAAGGGTCGGCGTGGGAAGGTGATGACGTCGGAGATCACGACCCGAACCGGCATCTCGGCCGCGACTGAGATTTCAACTGCGCCTCACCTCGAGGCGCTTTTTTGTTTTCGGTCTTGACCTGGAGTCGAGACTCAGCCCGCCATGGCGGCAATGCGGAACTGCCCGGTCGGCACGTCGAGGTGCTCGGGCAGGTAGAGCCGTTGCAACGCCGCGACGACCGCCTCGGCCAGCGCGTCGCGGAACTCGCCGCTGGCCAGCCGTGCCGAGTCGCTCGGGCTGGACAGGTACCCGGCCTCGAGCCGGACCGCGGGCATGCGCGTCAACCGCAACAACTCCCACGACTTCGGATGCGAACGGCAGTCGACCAGATCGGTGCGGCTGGCAACCTCTCGAACGATGAGGTCGGCAAGGCGTTGTCCGACCGCAGAGCGGGACACCCGGCCCGGCGTGGCTGAGCCGTAGAAGAAGCAGGCGACGCCCCCGGCCGACGGGCTGGAGATCGCGTCGTGGTGCAAGGAGACGACGACATGAGCTCCGACGTCGTTCGCGAACCGGGCGCGCGCCTCGTCGGTCGGGCTGTTGTCCGCGCTCCGGGTGAGGTAGGTGGTGACCCCGAGCGCGCCGAGGCGCCCCTCGATCCGCCACGCCAGGTCCAAGCTGAGCTCGGCCTCCGACAGGCCGTTGCCGGTCACGCCCGGATCGGGGCCACCGTGACCCGGGTCGAGCACGATCGTGCGGCCGGTCAGCGTGTGCCCGCTGCGCCGCAGCCGCTCTTCTTCACGCCGGTCGGACGGCGAGCCACCGGTGACGGTCCGCCGCAGCTGCTCCAGCGCCCGCAGCGTTCCCGGGCCGAGCGTGCCGTCCGCACTCAGCCCGACGTTGCGCTGGAACTCCCGGAGGGCGGCGTCGGTCGCCGGCCCGAAGATGCCGTCGCAGCGGCCGGGGTCGAACCCCAGCTCGAGCAGGCGCTGCTGCAGCGTTGCCACGTCGTCGCCGACGATCGGCCGGTTGACGGTATACGTCAGCACCCGGTCGCCGAAGCGCCAGTGCGCCTCGTCCAGGCACCGGTACGTCTCCGGCCCCACGACGCCGTCAACCCGCAGACCACGCGTCTGCTGGAACCCGCGCACCGCCTGGTCGACGGATTCGTCGAACTCATCGCTGCCGGCCGAGTCGAGCAACCCGAGGCTCGCGAGCTTCGACCGGATCTCCGACACGCCGCCACCGCGGTCGCCCAGCCGGAACTCGGTCACGGGCCGATGGTACGCAGCCGGAGCCGTGCCCAAACCCCTTACGGGGCTTGGGATTTTCTTCGTCGTTCGTCGCGGCGCGCGGGCGGTGTGGCCTAGAGGTAGCCCTCGAGGTCACGCAGGAGGGCCGCCTTCGGCTTGGCCCCTACGATCGACTTCACGACCTCGCCGCCCGAGAACACCGACATCGTCGGGATCGACATGATCTGGTACCGGCGGGTGATCTCCGGGTTCTCGTCGGTGTTGAGCTTCGCGACCACGACCTTGCCAGCGTGCTCAGCCGCGATCTCTTCGAGGACCGGGGCGACCATCTTGCACGGTCCGCACCACTCGGCCCAGAAGTCGACGATGACGGGGACGTCGCTGCCGAGCACCTCGGCGTCGAACGTCGCGTCGGTCACGGTCTTGGTGGCGGCACCCATCAGGTCACTCCTCGAGGTCGGTCGGTCTGGTTGGTGAAACGCGACGGCCGACCGGGATGTTCCCGGCCGCCGGGCGACATCCTCAGTGCTGGTCCTCGAGGTACTTCTCGACGTCGATCGCCGCGGCGCAGCCGGTTCCGGCGGCGGTGATCGCCTGCCGGAAGGTCCGGTCGACCAGGTCGCCACACGCGAACACCCCAGGGTTGTTGGTCCGGGTCCGGGGCGCGTCGACCACGACGTACCCGTCCGCGTCGAGCGTCACCTGGCCGCGGACCAGCTCGCTGCGCGGGTCGTGCCCGATGGCGACGAAGACGCCACCGACCGGCAGGGTCGACGTCTCCCCCGACGTCACGTCCTCGAGCACCAGGCCGCTGACCTTGCCGTCGCCGGCGACCTCCTTGACCACGCTGTTCCAGGCGAAGGAGATCTTCGGGTTCGACAGTGCCCGGTCCGCCATGATCTTCGAGGCGCGAAGCGCGTCGCGGCGGTGCACGATCGTCACCGAGGAGGCGAACTTCGTGAGGAACGTCGCCTCCTCCACCGCCGAGTCGCCACCTCCCACGACGGCGATCGGCTGGTCGCGGAAGAAGAACCCGTCGCAGGTGGCGCACCACGAGACGCCGTGCCCGGACAGCTCCTTCTCGCCGGGCACGCCGAGCTCCCGGTACGCCGAGCCCATCGCGAGGATCACCGTCTTCGCCAGATGCACCTCGCCGCCCACGGTCACGCGCTTCACGTCACCGGACAGGTCGAGCTCGGTCGCGTCGTCGGTGACGATCTCCGCCCCGAACTTCTCGGCCTGCTTGCGCATCATGTCCATGAGCTCGGGACCCATGACGCCGTCCGGGAAACCGGGGAAGTTCTCGACCTCGGTGGTGTTCATCAAGGCGCCGCCGTACTGGAAGCCCTCGATGAGCAGCGGATGCAGGTTCGCTCGCGCCGTGTAGAGCCCTGCCGTGTACCCGGCAGGCCCGGACCCCACGATGATGACGTCCCGGACCGTGTCGCTCATGGCTGCTCCCTCGTTGGCCCTGCGAGCAACGCAAAGTCTAGGAACCTCATTCCCGTCCCGCTCAGCGCAGTGGCGCACATGGAAGGCTGGCAGGCGTGCCCGACGCGATCGCGACGCATCGTTGCGCTGTCCACCCCGGCCGGCCGGCTCACGACCGGTGCCCGCGCTGCGGCCGGCCGCGCTGCGACGACGACGCGCGTGAATATGCCACCGGCGGGTGTCCCGCCTGCCCGGCCGAGGTCGCAGTGGTGCGGCCGCGCCCGCTTCTCGTTCGGGCGGTCGGCGCCGGGCTTGCCGGTGTTCCGGTCGCGGTGATCGGCGGCTGGATCTACTCCCAGTACGTCGAGGTCCATCTCTTCTCCTGGATGGTTCCGACGCTGATCGGCGTGGCCGGGTCGTGGGCGTGCTCCTACGGCTGGCAGCGGGGCGGCGGGTTCGCGGTGCCGGCGGTCGCCGTCGGAGTGGGCGCAGCGTTGGCGGGGACGGCCTTCGGCTTCCGGCTCTTCCCGCACGGACCTCACAACCCGCTGCACCCCTGGGGCGAGGTCTGGTTCCCCTACCTGTGCGCGGTGGCGGGCGCCGTGCTGTGGCCGATTGCTCTCGGGCCACCGCGCAAGCCGCGGCCGGCCGAGACCGCCGGGGGCTCGGCTTAGGGCTTGGGCAGCACCTGGTAGTCCAGCAGCGAGTTGGAGTCGCATGCCGCCCCGACGACGAAGACGTCGACGCTCGTGGAGTCCGTAGCGTCGGCGAACACGAAGATCACCGCCGGCACCCGCCGGATGTGGGCGGCGGCGTTCGTCCAGCGACCGAAGTCCACAGCGAGTGGGGCGGCGTTCGGGGTGTCGCTGATGAAGGCGGCGCAACGAAGCAGCGCCTGCCGGGAGCCGGCCAGCGGTTGCAACGAGGCCGGGATCGCGGCTGGGGCGGGGGCGAGCGCCGGGCCCGGGGAGGCGGCGTTCTTGGTGGCCGCGAAGCCCTGCTGCGGCCGCGCGGCAGCGCCGCCACTCGCTTCGCCCGGTGTCCCGACGGAAGGTGCCGAGACGGCGCCCGGAGCGTTCGCGGTACCGAGCGCATCTGAGTGGCTGGACCCCGTCACCAGTCTGGTTGCGAGGTTCTGGATTGTGGTCGGCGTGTAGGTCCGTCCGGACTCTTGCTGCGTCAGCGGCACCGCGGCGCGAGGTTCGTGGGTTGCGACCAGCGGCGGCGCAAGCGCGACCGCGGCGTCGGTGTGCGACTTGTGGTGATGCAGCGTGCCGATCGCGATGCCGGCACCACCGAGTACGACGACCGCGGCGGCGGCGGCGTACGCCCAGGGTGAGATGCCGCCGAGGCGGCGGGCGCGCACCTCACCAAGATCGGGAACCACGTCGTCCGTCGACGTCGCCGTCGCATCGCGCAGCGCTCGGTTGAGCCGAGCCGCGACGTCGTCGGGCATTGCCACCGGGCCGAGCTCGTTCAACCGCTCGGTCGTTCGCCGGATCGCCGTGATCCGCGCGGTGCACTCCTCGCACTCGTCGAGATGCCGCTCCGCCGCTGCCGCGTTGCGGCGCGCGACCAGACCCGCATCGAGCTCGGCGAGCTCGTCGAGGCTGAGGTGCCCGCTCACAGCTGCTCCTCCGGTTCGCTCGGGCTGGGATCACTTGTTTGGACGCGCGCCGGCTCTTGGGCGTTCCCCTCGGCTCGCGGGTCCAGGTCGTACAGCCGTTGCGCGAGCCGGGCACGCGCCCGCGCACAACGGCTCTTCACCGTTCCGGTCGGAACGCCGAGGATCTGCGCGGCCTCGTCGACGGAGAAGCCTTCGATGTCGATCAGGACGACCGCCGCGGACTGCTCCGCGGGCAGGCTACGAAGCGCTTCGGTCACGGCGAGTGCGGTCTCGCGCTCGCCGACCACGTCCGGCGCGGGAGCGGCCGGCTCCTCGAGCAACGGCTGGCTGGGCCGGGCGGCGCGGCGGCGAGCGAGGTCGAGGCAGGCGTTGACGACGATGCGGTGCAGCCAGGTCGTCACGGCGGCATTGCCGCGGAAGCCGGCAGCGCCGCGATACGCCGAAAGCAGCGCATCCTGGACAGCGTCGGCGGCGTCGTCGGGGTTGCCGAGCGTTCGCAGCGCCACCGCCCAGAGCCGGTCGCGGTGCCGGGCGACGAGCTCGGCGAACGCATCGCGGTCACCGCTCACGTGGCGCGCGATCAGCTCGGCGTCACCGAGCGGTTCGTCGCTCACGTCCTCCACCCCGCCCACGTCCGCCCAGCCTGGCTGCCGAGGGTATCCGGCGGCGTCGCCCTCAACGGAGCAGCGCGAGCTCGGCGATTCCCAACGAGTACGTACCCGCGCTTGCGCGCGGCAGCGAGGTGATCCACACCAGCCAGTACCGCGCGTGGACCGGGTGGTCGAGCTGCAACGTCAGTGCCGCCGGGGTCGCGCTGCGGCTCGCGACGACCGGCAGGTCGGTGGCCTGTGCAGGCGGATTCGGCCCGGCCCGCAGCTCGATGTCAGCCCCGGGCGCCGACATCAGCAGTCGGGCGGTGTTCACGGTCTTGGCTCGGCCGAGGTCCACCAGCAGGCCGACGCCGTCCTTCAGCCCGCCGAACCGCGCGCTCCCCCGGTACACATCGGTGGTCCATGCCGTGGAGGGGTCGTCGTCGACGGCAAGCCCGACGCCACCGGGATCCTCGATCCCGTTTCCGTCGGGATCGAAGCTCCTGGTGGTGGGCGGGGTCGACCACACCAGTCGGGTTCCCTCGGTACCGCGGGGGTGGGGTTGCGGGAAGCTCGATGCCGCGACGCGATCCGCGCCGGGCACGCGACCGAGGCGGCTCCCCGCGGTCCACGATCCGATGCCGACGCCGGCTACCAGCATCGGCGGCACCACGAGCCATGCCACTCGCCGTACTCGCTCGCGGCGCCGCGGGTCGGGTTCGTCCGGTACGCCGACGAGCGGTGATTGCGGCAGCCTCGCCAGCGCCCGGGCGAGCGCAGCCGCATCGGCGTAGCCGCCGTCGAGAGCTTGCGCCACCACCTCGTCGAGCGCAGGGCTCACGCTCCGGCGCTGGGTCCGCGGGTGGCGACCGTCGCCGCGCGTGACCGGAGGCAGGCCGTGCCAGCCGGCCAGTGGCCAGCGACCGGTGACCGCCGCGAACAGCAGCGCGCCCAAGCCTCGGACGTCGTCGTAGGCACCGTCGGGTGTCAACGCGTGGTGAATCTCGAGACCGGTCAGGCGGGGCTGCCCGTCGGCGGGGATCAGCACCTCGTCCGGGTGAAGCGAACCGTGTTGAGCCCCAGCCGCTTGCGCTGCGGCCACTGCCTGCGCGCAGTTCGCTATGAGGTAGGTCGCGACGGCTGCGCGCAGCGGTTCGCGGCGCAGCAGTGCGGTGAGCGGCTGACCCTCCACCCATTCGCTGATGATCCAGACCGTGCCGGCTCGCCCGGTCGACACCGAGCCGACGTCGAGAACGCGGACCCACCTGGCATCCGGAACCCCACCGGCCCGTCCCGCAGCGGCGGTGATGGCTTTGACGTCGGCGCGGCTTCGGGCGGCGAGCAGCTGCACGGCGACGCTTCGGTCGAGCACCTGGTCGGTGGCTCGCCAGAGCTGGCGCTCACCCGTGCTGTGGCACTGCCGGTCGAGCCGGTATCGATCGTCGAGCAGGTCTCCGACGCCGAGACCCGCCACCACGCGCTCGATGCTACGGAGCGCTCGGCGCGCTGGAGCAGACTCGCGCGGTGGCTAGCTCGACCACGGGCGAGTCGCGCCGATGAAGCCGTCCATGTACACCGGCTGGATCTGCACGTCGGTTCCTGTGTGCGGAGCGGCGATCATCAGCCCACCCCCGAGGTACATGGTGACGTGATGGATCGTTGCGGGGTTCGAGATGTCAGTCGCCCAGAACAACAGGTCACCCGGCTCGAGGTTTGCGAGCGAAGGGTGCGGACCGGTGTTGTACTGGTCCGCCGCGACGCGGGGCAGGGTGACGCCGGCGTGCGCGTACGAGTACTGGACGAGGCCACTGCAGTCGAAAGAGCTCGGCCCCGTGCCGCCCCACACGTAGGGCTTGCCGAGCTGCTTCTTCGCCCAGCTGATGGCGATCGCGACCGTCTGGTTTGGCGGAACGCCCTCGCCTGAGCCGACGGTGCCTCCCGCAGCGGCGACCGCACTCGCGAAGTCCTTGGCGCCCTGTGCTTGCTGGGCGGCAAGGGTGATGGTGTAGAGCCGCCGGATGGTTCCGTTGACGGCGGCCAGCTCCTGCTGCTGGCGGCTGATCAGCGCATCGATTCGGGCGGCCTCGTTGCGCCGCGTCACCTGAAGCTGGGTCACGCGCGAGCTGATCTGCGCGTCCTGGTCGTCCAGCGCTGCCGCCGAGGCGATCGTGCTGGCCGCCGCCTCGGCGTTGCGCGCCTCATAGTTGATGACCGAGCTCGCCATCCGGTACCGGTCGATGGCGTCGAGCGGGTTCTCGCCGCCGAGCATCGCGGCCAGCATCGCCGGGTCGCCACCGCTCTCGTACAGCGCTCGGGTGCGGTCGGCGACCTGCTGCTGTGCGGTAGCCGCCTGAGCTTGGATTGCGTTAAGCGCCTGGTCGGCATCGATCCGCTGCGCGACGGCCTGCTGCAGCTGCGCCTGCGCCTGGTCGTACCGTTCCGTGGCGACCTCGGCCTGGGTCTGCAGCGCCTCGATCGAGTGGGCGAGCTGTGCGGCGCGGGCGCGTGCATCACCGAGTGGGTCGGCGTTGGCGACCGGTACACCGGCGATGATGACGCCGGCAACGGTCGCGCACGCCGCGACGACGGCCGAGGTCCGGGTCCGGCGCACGCTAGTCGCCCTGGCCCGCATCGCCGTGCTCGTAGGCAACGAGGAGGCTGTGCATGAATCCGAGATGGCCGAACACGAGGGTCTTGGCTTGCCGTCGAACCACGAGATGCACCGTGGAGTCCGGATCGACGCTGAACGTGCCGTGGCTGCCGCACAGCGCAGCCTGGTTGGGCATTCCCACGCACAGGTAGTCGCAGCCGACGGGAATGGACGCCGGCGGTGTCGCCGACGTGTTGACCTCAGCCGTCAGTGGCGCGGCGCACTTGGCGGACTCGTTGCCGGCGAGGTAGCTCGCCGCGGCCTGGAACGCCGTCTGGGGGGTCTGGCTTGGCCCGTTCGACGATGCGGTCGACCCCGCGTCGTACCACGCCTGGCTAGCGGCGTAGGCCGCGTTCTGAGCGTCGTTCTCCGCCTTCAGGTGAGTGGCGATGGTGACGAACGTGTCGTAGCCGAGCACGCCGAGGACCGCGAACGCGACGGCGAGCTTGACCATCCCGGACACGCCGAGGGCGCCTTGCTCATTACCGAGGCGCATACGCGAAGATGTCGGCGCCCGGGGACGGTTTCTTTACCGATTCGGGTTCGGGGGATTCAGGCGCGAAAGCGCCCAATCGGCAGCAAAGCCACCAGTTGGCCCAGTTCCGGGACGCGCATCCGGCGCACCACCAGCAGGAAGGTGGCGATGCCGGCGGGTGCCGCGACGGCGATGGCCGCCAGCGAGCCGCCGGTTCCGGTCCCCACGCCACGGCGGATCGCGAGGCTGAGCAACTCCGTCGGCACGGCCGCAAGGAGGGCGGCGACGATCAGGCGGACATGGGTCCGGATCACGAACGTTCGCTGGGTGGCAACCAGCCGGCGCCGCAGCTTCACGGCGAAGACCACCGTGCCGACGGCATAGGAGATCGAGTACCCGGCCGCGAGGCCGACGACACGGTCACCCGAGGGCAGCACGGCGTACAGCAGCACGTCGGCGGCCAGGTTCAGCGCGGTGATCCAGAGGTTGACCAGCATCGGGGTGCGTGAATCGTGAACCGCGAGCCAGGCGCGCAGCTGCATCTGGAACGCGGAGAACGGCACCAGTCCTGCGGCGAAGGCGATCAGGACCCGTCCGGTCAGCGCCGCGCCGGCGTGCGTCGTCTGGCCATGCGCCAGGACGAGCACGGCGATGGGTGGGCCGAGGACGACCATCAGCAGCGTGGCCGGCACCAGAACGACGCCCGCCAGCGACAGCCCCTCCGACAAGGTCTGCGCGACGGCGGCGTCGTCGCCGGCGGTACCGCTTCGGCTCATCGCGGGGAACAGCGCGGTGATCACCGTGACCGCGACGACGGCGTAGGGCAGCGAGAACAGCAGGTAGCCATAGGAGTAGATCGCCAGCTCACCGCGGCCGTGGTCGATCGCCTCGGCGAGGTCGGAGATCACGACGTACCCGAGCTGGTTCGTGATGACGTAGCCGAGTACCCAGCCGGCAAACGGACCGGCTCGCCGCAACCCGGCCTGTCCCCAGTCCCAGCGCGCTTTGAGGCGCAGCCCGACCTGGCGCAGGGCCGGCAGCAGAGCGACGGTCTGCACGACGACACCCGCCGTCGTCCCGATCGCGAGGACGAGGATCTGCGCGTGCGAGAGATGGCCGGGGCGCGGCGGTGAGTGTGTGATCACCGCAAAGCTGATCCCGCACCCGATGACGACCAGGTTGTTCAGGACCGGCGCCCACATCGGCGCGACGAAGCTGCCGCGGATGTTGAGGATCGCGCCGAGGACGGCGCCGAGGCCGTAGAACAGCAGCTGCGGCAGGAAGAAGCGGGCGAAGGTGACGGCGAGTGCCTTCTGCGCCGGCCGGGCGTTGTGGGCGTACGCCGAGATCACCCACGGTGCGATCAGGACCGCGAGGATCGCAACCGCGGTCAGGACGACCGCAACGATGGTGATGAGTCGTTGAGCGAACGCTTCGCCGTCGTCGGCGTCGTCGTGTGCCGCCTGGACGAGCAACGGGACGACGAGCGCGGACAGGACTCCGCCGAGTAGCAAGTCGTACAGCGCGTTCGGAACGGTGTTCGCAACCGTGTAGGCGTTGTTGACGCCGCCGACACCGAGCGCGTACGCGATGACAACAGTGCGGATGAAGCCGGTGCCGCGGGAGGCGAGCGTTCCGGTCGCCATCGCCACGCCGCTACGTGCCAAAGCGGCACGTCCGCTTGCCGGCGCGGTGTCGGCAGTCAGCGGCGCGGTGTCGGTCACGGCGTGGCGCTTGCCCGTCGTGCGGCGAGCGCGCGCCGGGTGAGCCGGATCCCCACCGCTACCAGGAGGGCGGCGGTCGCGACCCCGGTGATCACGAGAGTGATCGTCCCGTAAACGGTCGACCGAACGAACAACTGCACCGGCGTGCCGTACTTCTGTCCGCTCGGCGTCAGCAGCTGAACGGTGAGCGGGAACACGCCCGAAGTCTTTGCAGTCGCGTGAACATCAACCGTGGTCTGTCGGTTCGCCGGGATAGCAACGCTCACCCGGCCGTTGTGGGGCAGCGCAAGGCGCTGGCTGGCGTCGAGCTGGACGGTGATGCTGGCGGGCGCATCGAGGTCGTTGGCAATCGTGACCGGCACCTTCCCGCCGTGGCCGGTCAGCGTGACCGTGCTGTTGGGTGCGGAGACGATGTGTACGCCGAGGTACTTCGAGCGCAGGTCTGCGGTGAAGGCGCCCAGCCACACCCGGCGCGCCGCACCGGAGTCCCGCCACGCCGACGACAGCGCCCGCAGGAGTGCGGTGCTGTACGGCTTGGTCTCGGCGTCTCCCGGTGGGAGCACGTTCGTCAGCTGGGACAGCAGGTGCTGCTGGTGGGCGACCTCCCGGATGTACCCGCCGGGAAGCTCGGCCCGTCTGGCTTCGGCGGGATAGGTCAGTGGCTGACGCTGCAGGGAGGTGTCGGGCTCGCCGGCCAGCATGGCGCCGACGGTCGTCGAGCCCAGCCACGGAACCTTGCCGGTGTCCGCCAGCAGGTCGGTGGCGAGGATCGGGCTCGGGTCCCACCTGCGCGCCGGCGCGATCAGGATGCTGCGCTCGTTGGACGGCGCCTCGGCTTCGATCATCAAGGTCTCGGCGAGGTAGCGCTGCAGCGTCAAGCGCGCGTCGGCGGGGTTCTCGGCGCCTTCGGAGACGGCGGTCGACAGGATCGAGTCGGCCAGGACTGTCGGGATGTCTCCCGCCGCCGTCACGAGCGAGGCGAGCGGCGGCGGCGTCTCGTTCGGCGGAACGACGGGCTCGAGCGCGGTGTCGGCGAGCACGAGGCTGGTCGCGTCGTCGCTGAACAGCGCGTCGACGGCGCGCTGGTCGATCACACCTCCCGGTGGCCATCCCGTTGCCAGCAGCGTCGCGCCGGGCAGCAGTCGCTGGACCACCCTTCGGCCGGCTGTCGCGGCGACGCCGACGAGAGTCGACAGCCCGTTGCGAACGGCGGCGGTGACGTCGGGATCGCCGTACGGAAGCGCGATGACCTCGGCGCCGGTGGTAGCGGCGCGCACAGCGGTCAGCCAGCCGCGCGCTGCCGCGCCACCGCTGCCGGGGATCGGCTTGGGGGCTCGAGTGACCTGGTAGTCACCGCGCATCGCGTCGACGTCGTCGAGGAGCATCGGGTCCACTGCCCACGTGACCGGTACGTCGACCGCAGCCGGCCGGACGGGAACCGCTGGCGTGCCGTGCTTGCGCCGGTGTTTGGTGACCGGAGGCGGGGCTTGCTGCTCAGCGTTCGCGGCTGCGGCGAGCAACCCGCCCAACCGGCCGTCGGACCGAAGCTCCTGCGCCAGGTCGTCGTCGCGCCAGGCGGTTGCGCTGTCTCGGTGAGGGCGGTCGACCAGGGGCCAGACCCACGCGACCTTCAACGGTTGCGGCCCGATGGCCGTTCGCGGCGCCCATGGCAGGAAGGTGCGCAGGTTGCCGACCGAGTCGGTGCCGGCGCTCGACTGCCCGATCACCGATATCCCCAGTTCGCGCACCTGCCAGCTCGAGGTCGGCAACCCGACGGTGGCTGGGTCGAGAACAGCGTGCAGCGCGAAGCTCTCGTGCTGACCCGCGGCCAGCGTGGTGAGGTTGAGCGGTTGGCTCGGGGTGAGCGCGACCGGAAGGCTGGTCACCGCTCCGGTCGGGTCGTCGGCGTAGGCGTCGAAGGTGCTTCGCGCTGAGACCGGGTCCCCCATTCGCAGCTGAGCGGACAGACCCGAGACAGGTTCAGGAGTGGTGTTGGTGATCGTGCCGCGCACCACCAGGGTGTCCCCGGGTTGCGGCGCGATCGGGCGCAGGGTCGTCATCGTGATGCCCAGCGGAGGGGTGTCGCCCGACTCGGTCGAGGCGCTCGCGAAGCCGGCTGCGACGAGCGGTGACAGACTCGCGCCGACGAGCAGGACCGCCGCGATGCCGCGACGCGTGAGCGGTGCGTTCGGCCTGCGCCGCGTCATGCACTGTCGGCGAGCAGCGCCGGCACGGCTTGGACGAGCCGCCGCTCGTCGTCGTATGCGAGCCGGTCGGCAAGCTGCGTCAGCGGAACCCACTCGACCTGCTCCACCTCGACGTCCTCATCGGAGAGCTCGCCGCTCTGCGCCATCAAGAGGAAATGGTGCACGGTCTTGTGGATGCGGCGGCCGTCCGCCACGAACCAGAAGTCGATCGTCCCGAGGGGCGCCAGAACCCGGCCGGTGATCCCGGTTTCCTCAGCGACCTCGCGAATCGCAGCGTCCTCTGTCGTCTCACCAGCCTCGACATGACCCTTTGGCAGCGACCACCGCAGCTTTCCCCTGCGATCCAGCCGGCCGATCAGGGCAGCCCGAGCGGCCATGTCGGTGCCGTCGACGACCAGCCCGCCCGCCGAGGTCTCCTCGACGCGTCGAAGGTAACGGCGGGCCGACGGGGACATGCGTCCGATCCTACGAGCGGGTTCGACCGGGTCACCCTCGCTCAACTTTTCCTAGTGTGGTGCGCGTGCCGGCGGGAGGGAGTGACTGGATCGCGGAAGCGGGGAGGCGCGCGATCCTCGAGCTGGTACGGCTCAGCACCGTCACCGACCCCCTCGCCCAGCAGTTCCGAGCGGCCGGCCATGACCTGTTCCTGGTCGGCGGGCCGGTGCGAGACGCGTTGCTCGGCCGGCAGACCTCCGACCTGGACTTCACCACCGATGCGCGGCCGGAACAGATCCTCGCGATCGTGTCGCGGCTGGGACCGACGTGGACAACCGGTATCGCGTTCGGCACGGTGGGCGTCCAGCTGGGTGAGCACCGCTGCGAGATCACCACCTTCCGAAGCGATGTCTACGACCTTTCGTCGCGCAAGCCGCAGGTTGACTTCGGCGACACGATCGAGGGCGACCTGGTGCGCCGCGACTTCACGGTCAACGCGATGGCGGTGGCACTTCCGCTCGACGCCGCGAGGCCGATCGTCGACCCCTCGGGTGGCCTGGACGATCTCGCGGCCGGGGTGCTTCGCACCCCGATCGCGCCGGAGCGGTCGTTCACCGACGACCCGCTGCGAATGATGCGCGCGGCGAGGTTTGCCGCGCAGCTCGGGTTCGCGGTCGAGGCGACCACGATGGCCGCGATCGAGGCGATGACCGACCGGTTGGAGATCGTGAGTGCGGAGCGGATCCGCGACGAGCTGAGCAAGCTGGTTCTCGGCGCCTATCCGCGGCTGGGCCTGGGGATCCTGGTCGAGTCGGGCATGGCCGAGCACGTCCTGCCGGAAGTCTCGCGGCTGAGGGAGACCGTCGACGAGCACCGTCGCCACAAGGACGTCTACGCGCACACGCTCACCGTCCTCGAGCAGGCCATCGCACTCGAGCCGGACGGGCCGGACCTCGTGCTCCGGCTGGCGGCTTTGCTGCACGACATCGGGAAGCCGAAGACGAAGTCGGTGGACCCGGCCGGCAAGGTCAGCTTTCACCATCACGAAGTCGTCGGTGCCTCGATGACGAAGACGAGGCTGTCCGCGCTTCGCTATCCCAAGGACGTCATCGACGACGTGGCGAGGCTGGTCGAGCTGCATCTGAGGTTCCACGGTTACTCCGGCGGCGTGTGGACCGACGCCGCCGTGCGCCGGTACGTGCGAGACGCCGGTCCCCTGCTCGAGCGGCTGCATCTGTTGACCCGCTCCGACTGCACCACGCGCAACGCACGGAAGGCGGCCGCGTTGGCTGCGGCGTACGACTCGCTCGAACAGCGGATCAACGTCCTCGCCGAGCAGGAGGACCTGGCCTCGCTCCGGCCGGACCTGGACGGCAACGAGATCATGAGCGAGCTCGGCCTCCCACCCGGCCCGGCGGTAGGGAAGGCGTATCGCTATCTGCTCGAGCTGCGGATGGAGCGCGGCCCGATGGAGCGCGAGGAAGCGTTGGCGGCGTTGCGCGAGTGGGCAGCGGAGCACCTGGGAAGATGATCTGTTGCCGGGTCTGACGCTGCCCGACACGCGGGCGACTAGTCATCTTGGACTATGGAGAGCTGGGACGTGCAGGGCGACAATGCACCAATGAGACGAACCGGACCTTCGGTTCTCGCTCAAGGCGTGGTCGCGCTCGCGGTGCTTGCGGGTGGCATCGTCGTCGTGGTCGCCCGAGGCTCGACCCCGGTCGCCAGCGCGGAGACGGTTCTGGGTACCTCCACCCACGTCCGGATCGTGACCTCGTCCGGCGCCGCGGTTCCCGTCGTCGCCGGGCAGCGCCTCGCGGACGGCGACCTCATCATGACCGGACCGCACGGCTCGGCGGAGCTCATCACCCGCCATCGCCTGACGCTGCTGGGGAGCGCCGCCGCTCTGGTGGTGACCAACGGTGCGCGGCAGGAGCTGCGCTCCGGCACGGCGGTCATCGACGCGCAGCACGGTCCGCGCCTGGATCTCAAGGTGTCCGGCGACCTCGTCTCGATCCCGCACGGCTCGGCCACAGAGGCTGAGCGAGGAGTGTCGGTGCGAGTCGGTGCATTGACCGGGCCCGCGGCGATTACCAGCAACATCGGCCGGCGACTTGCTCTGCCGGCGCTGTCACAAGCGGTGCTCAGTGGCGATGCACTGCCGGGCGGCACCACGCCGCTGCATCTCACCGACAGCGTCGACGAGGATCGCGTCGCACATCGACTCGTAGCCGACGACCTCGCGCTCAAGACTCTCGCGCGGGGCATTGACACGACCGGGCACTCCACGGCGCACGTCGTCGAGTCATCCTGGACCGGCGCGACCCAGGCGCTGCCGAATCGCGCCAAGCGCTCGGAGCGAGTGCTGCCCGTGTTGATCGCCGACTCCACTCATGGCGGCACCGCACAACAGCGCTACAACAGCGCGGTCGTGTGGCGTTCGGAGGGCGGGTCCTGGGGTGTCGTGCTGCACCTGCTCGCCGGTCACGCCGCAACGGTCGAATCGACCCTTGCGGCGCTGCAGCGCAAGGGCCAGACCCCGGGTCAGATCGGGACCGTGCCGGCCGGCGGCGCCATCTCGGCCGCTGGTCCCGGGCCCACGGTCGCCGCAACCCCGCCCACCAAGCATCACCACCACGGGCCGGCGCCTTCCGGGGCCGGCTCCCCCCCGAGCGCCCCGAGTGGCGGCGGTGGCGGCACCGGGCCGACGCCTCCCGACACCCTCGTGGGGGGGCTGGTCGCAACGGTTCAGAACGTGATCGACGGCGTGCTGGGCCTGCTGCCCCACAACAAGGCGCTGAAGCAGCCGGCGACGACGACGACCGGAACTGTGGCGAAGCCGCTGAAGAGCTCGTCGGGCAACAAGCCGTCGAGCTCCGGGTCGACCTCGACGAAGCGCACGACGCCCAAGCCGCCGACTCCGGCTCCGGCTCCGACCGCACCAGCCAACGACGGGTTGCTCGGAAACCTGCTGGGCGGGCTGCTTCACCGCTGACCGCTCGGTCAGCGGCTGGTCAGGGCGTAGCCCGCGGCGATCGCGACGTACGCGGCGCTCATCGCGACCAGCGCGGCCGGGCTGTGTCCGCTCAATGGCAGCGTGAACGCGGCGATGGCGGCGACCGCGGCGAAGCAGGTGTTGGACCCCGCGTCGTAGATCGCGAACGCGCGGCCGCGGAAGTCGTCGTCCACCCCTTCCTGGATGACGGTGTCCACACAGACCTTCGTCGCCTGCATCGCGAAGCCGAGTGCCGCAGCCGAGAGAAGGAACAGCGGAAGCCGGAACGGCAGGCCGAGGGCCGGCTCCGTGATCGCCGGCAGCAAGGTGCTGATCACGATCCATCGCCGCAGGCCGATTCGGCGCGTGACGCGCGGCGTCACCACCGCTGCCAGGACCAGCCCGACGCCTCCCGCGGTCGCGGCCTGCCCGGCGCCGACCAGTCCGGCTTTCAGGGCGCCTTCCGCGTGAAAGCTGTTTCGGTAGAGCAGCAGGGTCATCAGGGTCCACAAGCCGAACAGCGCCCGCTGCCCGTAGATGACGCCCAATGCGCGAGCGGCAGGGCGATGCCGCCAGACGTGGCGAGCGCCGGACACGAAGCCGACCGCCACCGCGGCCAGCTCCTTGCGGATCGCGCCGGACGCACGCACGTCGGGGCCGAGATGGTCGACAGGGATCCGGGCGGCGGCGGCCGCCGCAAGCAGGTAGCCGAGCAGCGAGACGGCCGCGACCACCGCGGTGCCGTGGTCACCGGACCCGGCGAGGTGGCGCACGCCTAGCCCGAGCCCGGCCCCCGCGATGGTGACGACGGTTCCGGCGGTCGTGCTGAAGGCGTTGCCGAGCACGAGACGCTCGTCGGCGACGACGTGCGGCAGCGCCGCGCTCTGCGCCGCGAGGTAGAACCGGTTGATCGCGAGGGCGCCGAAGGCGGCGACGTCGAAGCCAACGGAGTGCGAGCCGACCGTGGCGAGCGTGACCGCGGTTGCGGCGGCGAACCCGCCGTGGAGCAGGCCGCCGCGGACCAGGATGCGCTGCCGGCGCCACCGATCGAGGAACACCCCGACGAACGGACCGAGCAGGCTGTAGGGCAGCACGAGCAGGGCAAGGCCGCCCGCGATGTCGCCGGGTCGGGTGTGGTGCTCAGGGTTGAACAGCAGCGCGCCGTACAGGCTCGCTTGAAAGACCCCGTCCGCACTCTGCGAGAAAAGCCGAGCGGCCAGCAGTGTGGTGAACCACTGCTGGCCGAACAGCTCTCTCAGGTTCCGCACGGAGTGCGGATTGTTCTAGCGCTCGATGCTGCCTTCGATGAAGTTGGCAACCGCCTCGCGCGCCTCGTCGTCGCTGTACTGCACCGGCGGCGACTTCATGAAGTACGACGACGCGGACAGGATCGGGCCACCGATGCCGCGGTCCTTGGCGATCTTCGCCGCGCGGATCGCGTCGATGATGACGCCTGCGGAGTTCGGCGAGTCGTGAACTTCGAGCTTGTACTCGAGGTTCAGCGGGGTGTCACCGAACGAGCGACCCTCGAGCCGAACGTAGGCCCACTTGCGGTCGTCGAGCCACGGCACGTGGTCGGACGGACCGATGTGGACGTCGGCGCCGCGCATCTCGTGCGGGATCTGCGAGGTGACGGACTGCGTCTTCGAGATCTTCTTCGACTGCAGGCGCTTGCGCTCGAGCATGTTCTTGAAGTCCATGTTGCCGCCGAAGTTCAGCTGGTAGGTGCGCAGCAGCTCGACGCCGCGGTCCTCGAACAGCTTCGCGAGCACGCGGTGGGTGATCGTCGCGCCGACCTGGCTCTTGATGTCGTCGCCGACGATCGGGACGCCCGCGTCGGCGAACTTCTGCGCCCAGACCGGGTCGCTGGCGATGAAGACCGGGAGGGCGTTGACGAAGGCGACCTTCGCGTCGATCGCGCACTGCGCGTAGAAGCGGTCAGCCTCTTCGCTGCCGACCGGCAGGTAGGAGACGACGACGTCGGCCTTCGAGTCCTTGAGGACCTGGACGACGTCCACCGGCTCTTCGTCGGACTCGTCGACCATCTCGCGGTAGTACTCGCCGAGACCGTCGTACGTCGGGCCGCGCTGCACGATCACACCGGACGGCGGAACGTCCGTGATGTGGATCGTGTTGTTCTCGCTGGCGACGATTGCCTCGGAGAGGTCGCGGCCGACCTTCTTGCCGTCGACGTCGAACGCGGCGACGAACTCGACGTCGCGGACGTGGTACCCGCCGAAGTCGACGTGCATCAGACCCGGAACTCGCGCCTCGGGGTCGGCGTTCTTGTAGTACTCAACGCCCTGGACGAGCGACGAGGCACAGTTGCCAACGCCGACGATGGCGACTCGTACGGAACCCATCAGACCTGGTCTCCTTGTAGTGGCGAGTTACTTCGCGGGGTGCGTGGTGGCGGCAGGTCCGGGGAGACCCGTTGTTGCGGTGCGACGAGCACGTGCCGGCCGGGCGGCGACGCCCGCGCGCTCGGTGGCGATCAGCTCGTTGAGCCATCGCACCTCGCGCTCGACCGACTCCAGGCCGTGGCGCTGGAGCTCGAGGGTGTAGCGATCGATCCGGCCACGTGTGGTGGTCATCGAGGTGGAGGCGTGTTGCTGCCGCTCCTCGAGCCGGCTGCGGCGCCCTTCGAGGATGCGCAACCGGGTTTCGGCGTCGGTCTGGGCGAAGAACGCGAACCGGACGCCGAAGCTTTCGTCTTCCCACGCTGCAGGACCGCCTTCGGCGAGCTGCTCCTGCAGCCGCTCCTTGCCGTCCGCGGTGAGCTTGTAGGTGGTCTTCTTGCGCTTGCCCGCCTCCGCTGCGCTGTCATCGGTGGTGATGTAGCCCGCGGCCTGCAGCGAGCTCAGGCAGGGGTAGAGCGAGCCGTAGAACGTGGCGCGGAAGGGACCGAGGATGCCCTTGAGCCGCTTGTTCAGCTCGTAGCCGTGCATCGGCGACTCGTTGAGCAGGCCGAGTACGGCGAGCTCCAGCACGCCGGACTTTCTGCTCACGGTCTTCCCCTTTTATCGTGAATCGTTGGATCGACTCGATGTATCGGTTTGATACATCGAGCAGAGTAATCCGCCGGCGACGTCAAGGCAAACTGGAGACGGCGAGGGCGTGTCGGAGTGCCGAAGCGGCGGCCTGGCGCCGCAGCTCAGCTCCGAGGGCGGTGCGGCGTACCCTGACCCGCGTGCTGCGCACCACCGCCGTCGAGGACGTTGCGGGGGCGCGCTGCGTCATCGACTACGCGCTCGCCCGCCGGGCGACGCTGACCGGCCTGGCCAGCGGCCGGGTTCGGCACGAGGACGTGTGCGACGCCACCGTCTACCTGCGACGCGCTGCCCGCTACCACGGTGAGGCCGCGGGGGAGGCGTGCCCGGTGTGCGGGGACGCGGAGCTGGCACACGTCACCTACGCGTACGGCGACTGCTTCAACGCTGACACCAACGGACGGGCGTGGCCGACGCGTGAACTTCCCGCGCTCGCGGCGCGGCTGCCCGAGTTCTCGGTGTTCGTCGTGGAAGTCTGCACCGGGTGCGGGTGGAACCACCTCGTCGCGTCCGCCGTTCTGGGTACAGGTGAGCCCGTGAGGCGTCGGCGCCGGTCCGGATCACACGGGTGAGCTCTGCTCGCCCGCCCGCGCGCACCCTGCGACGTGGGATCGCGAGGTTCGCCCCCAGGCCGAGATCTGTGCTGTGGGGCTCGCTGTGGGCACTTCTGGCATTCAGCGTGCTGGCCGGCATCGCGTATGTCCGCACGAGCATCCCGAGCCCGAGCGCGCTGGCCGCACAGCAGACGACGACGATCTACTACAGCGACGGCAAGACCGTCCTGGCTCACATCGGCGACACGAACCGCACGGATGTCCCGCTCTCCCAGATCCCGATGTCGGTGCAGCACGCCGTCCTGGCGGCGGAGGACCGGCACTTCTACTCCGAGCCCGGCATCTCGCCGACGGGGATCATCAGGGCCTTGCTCGTCGACCTCAAGGGCGGCGACATCAGCCAGGGCGGCTCGACGATCACGCAGCAGTACGTCAAGAACGCCTACCTGTCACCGCACCGGACGCTGAGCCGCAAGCTCAAAGAGATCCTGATCGCGACCAAGCTCGGCCAGACGAGGTCGAAGTCGACGATCCTCGACGACTACCTCAACACGATCTACTTCGGCCGGGACGCGTACGGCATCGAGGCAGCGGCGAAGGCGTACTTCGGCCGTGATGTCTCGCAGCTCACGGTCGCGCAGGGGGCGTTGCTCGCGACCGTCATCCGCGCGCCCAGCTACTACGACCCGCGGGTGAACCGCTCCGCCTCGCAGTCGCGGTGGCAGTACGTGATCAACGGCATGGTCAGTCAGGGTTGGTTGCCGCAGGCCAAGGCCGACCACGTCAAGTTCCCGCGCACGACCGGGACGAAGAACTCCTCGCCGTCCGCGTGCAGCCAGGAGACCTGCTTCATCCGTGACGCGGTCGAGTACGAGCTGCGGAACAAGGACGGGATCTCCGGGTCGCAGCTCGACCTCGGCGGCTACAAGATCGTCACGACGATCAACTACAAGGCTGAGCAGTCGTTGATCGCGGCCGAGCAAGCGGTGGTGCCCAGCAACAAGACCGGCACCCCCGAGAGCGGCGCCGCGTCGGTGGTCCCCGGGAGCGGGGCGATCGCGGCGCTGTACGGCGGCGCCGGCTACTGCAGCCATACGAAGCAGGACCCCGACGCCTGCATCGACCTGTCGGGCGCGACGGACAGCTGGGCGAGGCCACCCGGTTCGTCGTTCAAGGTCTTCACGCTGATCGCTGCGCTGAAGAAGGGGATCTCGCTCAGCAGCAGCTTCGACGGCCCGCCGGTGGTGAACGTCGACGGCACCGACATCCACAACTCCTCGCCGGGTGAGGCGTGCTACGGCTGCTCGCTGCTGAGCGCGTTCGCACGCTCGATCAACACCGTGTTCGTGCCGCTTGCCAAGCAGGTCGGTCCGCAGAAGGTCGTGGACGCGGCGTACGAGGCGGGCATCCCCGCCGCCCGCAACCTGCAGCCCGTGCCGGACATCGCGCTCGGTCCCGACCAGGTGTCGCCACTGGACCTCGCGGACGCGTATGCGACGGTCGCGGCACAGGGACAGTTCGCCCAGCCGTACCTGGTGCAGTCCGTCACGACCGTCAGCGGACAGCGGATCTACCACGCCAGCCCGCACCCGACCCAGGTCTTCCCGAAAGACGTGATGGCGGACACGACGTACGCGATGGAGCATGTCCTGCAACCGGGCGGTACGGCGTACGGCCACGCCCTGTCGGGCCGGCCGTCAGCGGGCAAGACCGGCACGACCGACAACAACACCAACGCGTGGTTCACCGGCTTCACGCCGCAGCTGTGCACTTCGGTGTGGATCGGCAACGTCGACCGCAACAAGACGGTTTCCGCCGGCGGCGTCGGCGAGGTCTTCGGTGGCACCCTTCCGGCCGAGGTGTGGCAGCAGATGATGAACGCGGCTCTGGCGAACCGGCCCGTCCTGCCGTTCCCGCGCCCGGTCGGCGTCGGCACGCCGGAGGCGTCGTCAACTGCGGCTCCCACGTCGACGGTGACGCCGACGGTGACCATCACCCCGACCGAGACGTCGACGCCGGTCGTGACGATCACGCCGACTCCGCCGCCCAGTCAGACCCCGACACCGCCGCCCAGTCAGACCCCTACGACCACCTCCAGCCCGGGCGCCTTCGGTGGGCCCGCATCGCCCTTGGCCGGGCCGGCGGGCACGCGCGGCGCCCACCGGCGGGGTCGGCGCTGACCCGGCCGCGATCCGCGACAGACTGCACGCGTGCCGTTGAACTCACCCACCCGCGAGGACGCAGTCGCGGCGGGTGCGAGTGAGCTGATCGGCGGCCCGTTCGGCACGCATGCCGCGGGGCCGAGCTGGTCGTGGTGGACGCCGCTGCGCGTCGCACTCGCGTTGACCGTGTTGGTGTGCGTCTTCGGGTACCTGCAGAAGTCGACCTGTCTGACCCACCCGTACTCCGACGAGTACCAGTACACCCGGCTCTGCTACACCGACACGTACGTCCTCTACACGAACGAGGGCCTCAACGCGCGCACCGATGCGAACGGCACTGTCACCGGGAACACCTCGGTGCCGTACCGCGACCACCCGGTCGAGTACCCGCCCGTCATCGGTGGACTGATGTGGGCGGCCGCCGAGGTGACATCGATCGTGCACGGCGGCGGTCCGGACCCGAGCGGCAGCCGCGCGACCACGTTCTTCAACATCACGGCCCTCGGGCTTGCTGCACTCGCGCTCGTCTCGACCTTCACGGTCGCGAAGCTCGCCGGGCGCACCCGCGCCTGGGACGCGATGTTGGTCGCGGCGTCACCGGTGCTGCTGATGCACGCCTACACCAACTGGGACCTCGCGGCAGTAGCGCTGACCGGCCTCGGCTTGTGGGCGTGGAGCCGCGGCTCGCCGACGTGGGCCGGCGTCGCGCTCGGCCTGGGCATCGCGACCAAGCTCTATCCCGCGCTGGTGCTGCTGGCGCTGTGGATGTTGTGCGCGCGAGCGGGTACCTGGCGGGCCGCCCTCAAGTCCGCGGCCGGCGCCGTCACCGCGCTGGTCCTCGCGTACCTCCCGGCGATCGTGCTGTCGTACCAGACTCCGGCAGCGCTGTACCGCAGCCGGTTCACGTTTCCGCAAGGCTGTCCGACGGCGCACCCGCTGCGCGGCTGGCAGTGGTTTCTGTCGTTGTCGCAGACCCGTGGCGCCGACTGGGGCAGCGTGTGGCTGGTCTTCCGTCAGGCGTTCTCGGGGGATGCGTTCGGCCGGGCGTTCAACCCCCCGACGCACTGCGGTGCCGCGCCGTTCGACCTGAACGTCGCCTCGTCCTTCGCGGTGGCCTTCGTCGTGATCGCCGTCGGCATCCTCGTCGCCACAGCGCCGTGGCGTCCCCGCGTCGGGCAGGTCGCGTTCCTGCTCGTCGCCGGATTCGTCATGCTCAACAAGATCGACTCCCCGCAGTACGCGCTCTGGCTGGTCCCCCTCGCAGTGCTCGCGCGACCCCGCTGGGCGTCGCTTCTGATCTGGCAGCTGACCGAAGTCGCACTCGGTGCGGCCAACCTCTACACGCTGATCGCCCAGGATCACAGCAGCCAGGGGCTGCCGATGGACACCTATCTCGTGATGATCGTGATCCGCGACCTCGTGCTGGCCGGGCTGATGGCGCTGGTGGTTCGTGAGGTGCTCGATCCGCGACGCGACGTGGTTCGCCATGACGGCGTGGACGACCCGGCGGGCGGTGTCCTTGTCGCCACGTAGCACCGGTCGCCTCGCGCCGCGCTCGGCCGGGCCGCTGGTCCGCGAGGCGCTCACGACGTGGGTGGCGACCCGGGTCGCCGTCATGACGGTCGCGTTCGCCGGGCTGTGGATGCTCGGCACCACCCGGGCGAGTGCGGTGCCGTCGTTCCTGAGCCGGTGGAACCAGTGGGACGCGCAGCTGTTCATCGCGCTGGGTCACTACGGGTATCGCGGCTACGGCAGCCACATCGACAAGCATCACCTCGAGGCGTTGTTCCCCGGGGAACCGATGGCGTTGCGGCTCGGCTACTGGGCAACGGGCAGCTGGGTGGCGGGCGGTCTCGTCATCTCCGCGATCGCCGGGGCGGTCGCCGTGGTCGCGCTCGCGAAGCTGGGCGAGCTCGAAACCGGTGCCGACGGTGCGGCGTGTGGCCGCCGCGCCGTGCTGTACCTGACGCTCTCGCCGTACGCCGTGTTCTTGGCCGCCGGCTACTCCGAGGCGCTGTTCCTCGGCTTCGCCCTGCCGTCGTGGCTGGCCGCGAGGCGTGGGCGCTGGCTCGCAGCGGGGCTGCTGGCCGGCGCAGCAGCGGTGGTGCGGATCGACGGTGTGTTCCTCGGGGTCGCGCTCTGCGTCCAGTGGCTGACCACCGACCGGCGGCTGACGTGGCGCCTCGCCGCTCTGTCCGCGCCGTTCGTTGCGACCTTCGGGTACTTCGCGTACCTGCGGGCGATCACCGGCGACTGGCTCGCCTGGTCGCATGCGCAGGCAGCCGGGTGGAGCCGGACCTTCACCGCGCCGTGGCGGGCGTTTCACGCCTCGTGGCAGGCGGCGTTCTCGCCGCGGCCGTACTCCCACTACGAGTGGGCGTTCCGCGCAGAGATCGTCGCGGTGCTCGTGGGCGTCGCGCTGACGGTTCTGCTCGTGGTGTGGCGACGGTGGGGCGAGGCGACGTACGTCGGGCTGCAGGTCGTGGGACTCGCCTGCTCGGCCTACTACCGCTCGGTGCCCCGCGCGACGCTGATGTGGTTCCCGCTGTGGCTGCTGCTGGCGCGAGCCTCGCTGCGCTGGCGCTGGGTCAACCCCGTCTACCTGGCCGTGGCACCCGCGTTGATGGCGGTCGGTGTGCTCACATTCACATCCGGGCACTGGCTCAACTGACCAACTTGCCTCGCACTTGGCACCATGGAGGGGTGATGCGCCCTCAGCAGCTCGTCGCGGGAGCGGTGTTGCTTGCCGCGACCGCCGGGGCCGCGGGCGTTCTCGCGGCGACCGATGCCGGCGCCGCCTCCTGCGCGGCGATCACTGTCTCGGCCGGGCAGAACCTGAGCTTCGACGTGTCGTCGGTATACGTGCCCTCGGGCAGCTGCGTACGGTTCGCGAACCTCACCGACGTGACGGTGACCATCAAGGTCTCGGGCTCGTCGTTCTCCGAGAAGCTGCCGGCTCGTACGCCGGCGACCGCTTCGGCGAGCTACACGGCACGCAAGTCCGCCACGGTGACCGCGACGGACGGGGTGCGGAGCGGGCAGGGGCGGATCACGGTCGAGTCGGGGGGGACGACCACCGTGTCTACGCCCGCTCCGACGCAGTCCACGGTGGTCCCACCGCCGGCGCCGTCGAGCCAGCCCAGCCACTCCACCGCGTCGCCCACCGCGTCGAGTGCCGCGGCCCCGCCGGGTGACGTGTCGACGGAGGCGCCGGCCGCCGTGAACAGCCAGCGCGCGCTGTCGCTGCCAGCGGTGCCGGTGCTTCCGAACCTGCCGCCGCCGCCCGGGTCCTCCAGCACGGCGCCGCCGACCGCCAGCCATCCTGTGGTGGCGCCGCGGGTGAAGCCGAACTCGGATCCGCGGTTGACGTCGACCGTGTTGGAGCCGGCTTCCGGATCGGACCGGGGTCTGCCCGCGACGGTCGCCGCGGTTCTGCTGTTGGGCCTGGCCGCGGCGTACGGACGCACCGTGCTGGTCGCCGGCGAGGCTGTGGACAGGCGGCCGGCGCCGCGACCGCTTCGCCCTACGGTCTAACCGGCTCGGGGGCTCGGTTGCGGGCGGCCACCCGTCGCGATGCGCACTGCTAGCCTGGTCGGCGCTCGACGCAGAGCAACCTCCTGCTACGACCTGGCAATCCGGCGCGACGTGCGACGGGGGCCCGGGGCCGTGGCCGCCTCGCCACCACTGGGGTGACGAGCTTCGAGTCCAGAGGAGGTGGGTTGCACGCATGCGTCACTACGAACTGATGGTCATCCTCGACCCTGATCTCGAGGAGCGGACCGTTCAGCCGTCCCTCGAGCAGTTTCTCGGCGTGATCCGCCAGGCCGGCGGCACCGTCGACAAGCTCGACGTGTGGGGCCGGCGCCGGCTCGCCTACGAGATCGGGCACAAGGTCGAGGGCATCTACGCCGTGATCGACCTGACGGCTGACCCCGCTGCGGTCAAGGAGCTCGACCGCCAGCTGAACCTCAACGAGTCCGTGCTGCGCACCAAGGTGCTGCGGCCGGACATGCGGTAGCCGTCCATGGCAGCCGGTGACGTCACGGTCACGGTGGTGGGCAACCTCACCAACGACCCTGAGCTGCGCTTCACCCCGAGCGGTGCGGCGGTCGCGTCCTTCACGGTCGCGTCGACTCCGCGCATCCTCGACAAGGCCACGAACGAGTGGAAGGACGGCGACGCGCTGTTCCTTCGCTGCAGCGTGTGGCGGCAGGCGGCGGAGAACGTCGCCGAGTCGCTGACCCGCGGCGCACGCGTCATCGTGACCGGCCGGTTGAAGCAGCGCAGCTTCGAGACCAAGGAAGGCGAGAAGCGCACCGTCGTCGAGCTCGACGTCGACGAGGTCGGCCCCTCGCTTCGCTACGCGACGGCGAAGGTCACCAAGGCCTCGCGCGGTGGCGGCGGTGGCGGCGGCTCGTACGGCGGCGGTGGCGGCAGCGCCCCGGTCGACGACGACCCCTGGGCCACCCCGGCGCCGAGCGGCGGCGGCATGAGCGACGAGCCGCCCTTCTAACCCCCTACGTCCTGACTTGTCAGGCTCTCGAGCCGCTCTGGCGTGCTGACGGTCTGACAACCCTGAACCTGACTGGAGCAACCTGCAATGCCTAAGCCGATCCTCCGCAAGCCGAAGAAGAAGGTGTGCGGATTCTGCCGAGACAAGAACTTCACCTACATCGACTACAAGGACACGTCGATGCTGCGGAAGTTCATCTCCGACCGCGGCAAGATCCGCGCGCGTCGGGTGACCGGTAACTGCGCGCAGCACCAGCGCGACGTCGCGACCGCGGTGAAGAACGCGCGGGAGATGGCGCTGCTGCCGTACACGAGCACGGCCCGATAGGACTCGCCATGAAGCTGATCCTCACCCAGGAAGTGTCGGGGCTCGGAAGCGCCGGCGACGTCGTCGAGGTCAAGGACGGCTACGGCCGTAACTTCCTCGTCCCGCGCGGACTCGCGATGCGCTGGACCAAGGGCGGCGAGAGCCAGGTCGCCGCGCTGCGCCGCGGTCGTGACGTGCGGGAGGTCAAGGACCTCGGCGAGGCGAAGGCGATCGCGGAGACGCTGTCCGGTCTGTCCGTGAAGCTGTCGTCGCGCGCGGGTGAAGGCGGCCGGCTGTTCGGCTCGGTCACGACGGCGGACGTCGTCGAGGCCGTGGCCGCTGCCGGTGGCCCGAAGCTGGACAAGCGCCGCGTCGAGCTGCCCAGCGCCCACATCAAGACGGTCGGGACGCACGCCGTGTCCGTCCGACTGCACCCCGAGGTCACGGCGTCGGTCGAGGTAGAGGTAGTCGCCGCGTCCTGACCGTCAGGTCACGAGCAAGAACGCGACAACAGGGGAGAGCGTCGCTTCGGCCGGCCCGCTCTCCCCTGTTGCGTTCGCATGTGACATTCGTGTTGTGACACTGCGCACCTGTGTCACATAGACGTCGCAAATCACGACACCTGTGTGACATAGACATCGCAAATCGCGACACCTATGTCACATGCGATCCAAGGATCGGAACGCGACGAGCCGACGCCACGCAACCGCAAGTGGCGGCCATGCTCCGTTCATTGCGGGTTTGCTGTTCAGGTTTTTGCGCTGCACACCGGTGGATCTGTGTTTGCGCAGGTCAGACGGTGTGTTGCGGCTCTGCCGCGCGAGTTATCCACGGCACTGTCCAGAGCCTGTGCACCGAGATCCGCCCGCTTTGCACACCCCTCCCACAGCGCCCCCCACAACCCGCCGCGATTCGCCGTCGCCAAGCGCTGATCCAGCCGGATTTGCGCCTTAGCGTCATGCCGCGATGACGGCTAACGGGGGGCTCGGGGGACGTGGGGAAAGTGTCACTGGCCGATCCGATCATGGCGTCGATGGGAACTGACCAGTGAGCATCGGCGAAGTCGTCCCGATGCCCGGTGGGGGGCAGATCGAACTCGATCGCACCCCGCCGCAGGACATCGCGGCCGAGCAGTGCGCGCTCGGCGGAATGCTGCTGTCCAAGGACGCGATCGCCGATGTCGTCGAGGTCATCAAGCCGAGCGACTTCTACCGCCCGGCGCACCAGACGATCTACGACGCGATCATCGATCTCTACGGCAAGGGCGAGCCCGCGGATCCGGTGACCGTCGCGGCCGAGCTCACCCGCAACGGCTCGCTAGAGCGGATCGGCGGCGCGCCCTACCTGCACACCCTCATCGCGTCGGTACCGACCGCTGCCAACGCCGGCTACTACGCCGAGATCATCCGCGAGCGCGCGATCCTGCGCCGGCTGGTCGAGGCCGGCACCAAGGTCGTCCAGCTCGGGTACGGCGCGGCGAGCGGCATGGGCGGCGACGTCGACGACGTGGTCGACCGGGCGCAGGCCGCCGTGTACGAAGTCGTCGAGCGCCGGACCAGTGAGGACTACGTCGGCCTCGAGGCCGCCATGTGGGCGACGTACAACGAGATCGAGGCCATCGGCAACCGTGGCGGCGAGCTGTTCGGGGTGCCGACCGGATTCCGCGATCTCGACGAGCTGACCAACGGCCTGCACGACGGACAGCTCATCGTCGTCGCCGGAAGACCGGGTCTCGGGAAGGCGCTCGCGCTCGATACCCCGCTCGCGACACCCACCGGTTGGACGACGATGGGTGCGGTCGCGGTCGGGGACTACCTGATCGGTGCCGACGGCCGCCGGACCCGGGTGGTGGCCGCGACCGAGGTGATGGTGGGCCGGCCCTGTTACGAGGTGCATTTCGACGACGGAACGGTGATTGTTGCCGACGAGCAGCACCAATGGCTCACCCAGACTCGCAAGTCGCGCCGGGCCGCACAGGAACGCGGTCTGGCCCGGTCGAGCGGATCGCAAGTTCGAACCACCAAAGAGATCGCCGCAACTGTTCGTTGTGCCACAGCAGACCGGCGCCTCAACCACGCGGTCGCGCTGGCCAAGCCGCTCGACCTTCCGTTCCGCGACGACTTGACGGTCGGGCCGTACACGCTGGGGGTCTGGCTCGGCGACGGGCACAGTGCCGGCAACCGGTTCACATCGGCCGACCCCGAGATCGGGATGTACATCGAAGACGAGGGTTATCTCGTCGAACGCAAGCAAGGCCGGCTCCTGTACTCGATCCGCCTGCATGAGCTCGACACCGATGACCAACGGCTGGCCGGCAAGGCGTGTATTCGCTGTAACCGACCGGCGTCGTATGGCGGCTGGCTGTGCCGCGAGTGCCGCGACGCCGTCGGCACCTTCACCGCGCAGTTGCGCACGATGGGAGTCCTGAACAACAAGCACATTCCACCGGCGTACCTCCGCGGCTCCGAGACACAGCGGCGCGCCTTGCTCGCCGGCCTTCTGGACACCGACGGGACTGTCATGCCGTGCGGGTCGGTCCAGTTCACCTCCACCAACCGCCGCCTTGCCGAAGACGTCCGCGAGCTGGTGCTGAGCCTCGGGTACCGCTGCGCGATGTCCAACAAGCCCGTCCGAGGCCGGGCCGAGGCGACTTCGACCGCTTACACCCTCACCTTCACGACCGAGGACGAGGTCTTTGCTCTCGAGCGAAAGCGGATCGCGCACAAGGAGCGGCGCCGCCGGACCAACCACCGTGCCTCAACGCGCTTCATCACCGAGGTGCGCCGAGTCGAGTCGGTGCCGGTTCGGTGTGTTCAGGTCGACAACGCCGACCACATGTATCTCGCCGGCCACGCGATGGTGCCGACCCACAACAGCACTCTCGCGATGGACTTTCTTCGTAGCGCGTCGATCGGGCACGAGCAGGCTTCCGTCCTGTTCTCGCTGGAAATGGGCAAGAGCGAGATCACGATGCGGCTGTTGTCGGCCGAGGCGCGGATCCCGCTGACCCGGATCCGCACCGGGTCGCTCAACGACGACGACTGGAACAAGCTGGCGCGCCGCATGGGCGAAGTTGCGGCCGCGCCGATGTTCATCGACGACTCGCCGAACCTCACGATGATGGAGATCCGCGCCAAGGCGCGACGTCTCAAACAGCGCCATGACCTGAAGCTGGTCGTCGTGGACTACCTGCAGCTGATGACCAGTCCGAAGCGGGTCGAGAACCGGCAGCAAGAGGTCGCCGAGATGAGCCGGTCGCTCAAGCTGCTGGCGAAGGAGCTCGCCGTTCCGGTGGTCGCGGTCAGCCAGCTGAACCGTGGTGCCGAGCAGCGCTCCGACAAGCGGCCGCAGCTGTCCGACCTGCGTGAGTCCGGCGCCATCGAGCAGGACGCGGACATGGTGATCCTGCTGCACCGCGAGGACGCCTACGAGCGGGAGTCACCCCGCGCCGGCGAGGCCGACCTGATCGTGGCCAAGCACCGTAACGGTCCGACCAAGGACGTCGTCGTGTCCTCGCAGCTGCACTACTCCCGCTTCGTGGACATGCCGCACAGCTAGGACGGCTGTAGGGTCCGCGCGTATTTGTCCAAATCCGGTTCTACTTGCCCCCTATTTGTCCAACTGTCCGGCCTATTTGTCCACTGATTCGTCGCGGTCGCGGGGCCTAGGCCACAGGGTCAGGTGAGGGCTGGCTTGTCTGGCCCGCTTCGTGCCGGCGAGCCGATTCGTTAGCGAAGATCGTTCCCTGGACGTCGTGGAAGGAACTCAAGTCGTTTGGTGCAGTGGGATAGATGAGGTTCGTGTCGGTGTGCACGGCGAGAGATCGCCAGTACAGCTGGGGCCGGGCTGCCATGAGCAGGGCGCGGCGGGGCGGCGCTGTGTCGTACTGCATCTGGATTGCGTCGAGGATGCCGAGGCTGGTGTAGATGTCGTGGAAGCGCCTGATCTCCGGCAGCCTGAAGCTCTTGCTAATGGGCGTGAAATGAACAGCGAGATGGCGGTCCGGATCGTACAGATCGATTCTCAGTTGCGGGAGCGCGCTGGGGTCGAAGGGCTGTTCGCCTTCCGGTAGGTAGATCGCGTTGACGGGAAGCTTGTAGTCGAGTTGGCACTGTTCTCCGAGCGCGCCTGCGAGTGCTTCGAGGAGCGGCTCTTTGATGGTGTAGGCAGCGAGGACCAGCGGGTCGTCGGTGTCCGCCGCGCTCACGGTGTGATCGAAGACGCCCCGCGCGACATCTCGTGTGATGCCTCGCTGGAGCGCGAATGCGAGTTCCTCTCCGGCTTCAGGTGACAGCACGCCGAACTTCAACTCGAGTTGGGTCCAGGTGTACCAGTCCGGCCATGCCGCACCCGTGAAAAGAACCCGGTCGACGGTCGTGCTGACGAGCCCGGTTCGGGCCGCGATGGCACGTGAGGACATCCCGTTGGTGGCTCGCCGGATGCGTCGGACGAATGCTTGCAGCAGTTCGATGCCCGAGGACTTGTCGAGAGGGTCACCGTCCGGCCAGCCGCCGTGCACCAAGTCTCGAGGTGCCTGCCTTGGCTGTTTCGGCACTTCCTGTTCCTCCCGACGGTCGAAGTGCGGCTGCTTCACAAACGTTGCGCAGCAGCGATAGGCCACCGGCGCGGCTCTTATGCTCCGACACGCCGGTGCGATGTTCAATGCATTCCCCCGGTCCAAGGGTCCGCCTACGGTGTGCGCGTTATAAAAGCCGCAACCTAGGAGGAACCATGACCCCGAAGATCGCATGGCGAGACGACACCGGCGGAGTCGTCGAGCAGGCGCTGCGTCACGCCGACAGCTCGGACCTACTCGATTGCCAGCCCTTCCGGCGGCCGAGCCACTACTGCGGGCAGCGCAACCGTCCGGGCGAGTACTGGGCGACCACTATGGGCGCCCACGTGATTTACGAGAGCCGCCACGAGTTGCTGCGGTTGCAGATCGCGGACAGGTCGGCGGACGTCACGGCAATCGCCGCACAGCCGTTTTGCCTGACCTACATCGACCGGAAGGGCAAGGACCGCAGGCACATCCCCGACTACATGCTCCGGCACCGCAACGGCGAGGTTGTGATCGTCAACGTCAAGCCGCCGGACTGGCTGCGCAGGGCGCGTGCGCCTCATGACCCCGACTTCCCTGCCATCAGTCACGCGTTCGCCGCCCGCGGCTGGAGGCACGAGCTGTGGACCGGAGTCACTGCGGTGCTCGCGGCGAACATTCGGCTGCTCGCCGGGTACCGGCGATCTTGGACGATCGATCAACCGATATCCGACGCTGCGGTCGCCGCCTGCAACGCCGGTGACACGATCGGCTCGCTGGAACGACGGCTCGCCGCGGATCATGCCCCGCGTCTCGTGCGACCCGCGGTGCTGCACGCGATCTGGATGCAGCGTCTGATGACGGACCTATCCACTCCGCTTGAGCCGCACAGCGTCCTGCGTCGGCCTGGAATGTCGGGGGGATAGCGATGGCGAGCCTGGCAAGCACGTTGCGCACCGGCGCCACCGTCCGATTCGACGGTGACACCCACCAGGTGGTCGCGCTCGACGGGACATGTGCCACGCTGCACGGCCGCTCGGGACACCGGCAGGTCATCCGCACATCGATGCTGCTCAGCGATCCGTCCTTCGCCGCTGGCGATGGAGCCACCGCGGTCGGCGCCTCCTCGGTCGGGGCGCTCATGACAAATGTGGAACCAGCGATCCTGGCCGAGGCACGCGAGCGGGCCGCACACCTGGAGGAAGTCCTCAACGGGCTGCCCCGGCCCGACAATCCGAACGCGACGGTACCTCGACCGCAGTACGAGCCGGACCGGCCGAAACGAGATCGTGTGCTCGCCAAAGCGCAGGAGCTCGGCGTCAACGAGAAGACGCTACGGCGTTGGTTGGTCGCCTACCGCGACCGGGGTATCGAAGGCCTCGTCGATCACCGCCGCACGCGTCAGGGGACCAGAGGAGCGGACATCGACCCGAAGTGGGTCGACGCGGTCCGCGACGTGATCGACGACCACATCGATCTCAGTCGACCCACCAAGAAACGGATCCTGCACCTCGCGGCCCGCAGAGTCGATGACACGGTCACGATCCCTAAACGCACCGTCGCGCATGAGGCGCTGAGACGCATCGAAAAGGGGACGAACGCTTTCGCCGGCGCGACCATTCACAAGCGCTCGATCGCGAACCGGCCCAAAGGCGCATACCGCCAGTTCGCCGCCAACCGACCAGGCGAGTATCTGCTTCTCGACACCACGAAGCTGGATGTCTTCGCCATGGACCGGCTTACCTCACGCTGGGTGCCGCTTGATCTCACCGTCGCGATGGACTTGTACTCGCGATCCATCCTCGGGCTTGCGCTCTGCCCCATCTCCACGAAGTCTCGAGACGTTGCAGGGGTGCTGTTCGAGGCCATCCACCCGCGGCCACGACCTGACGACCCGATGGCCGACCGCCCGTACGCCGGCTTGCCTAGCACCGTCATGTACCCGGACCCCCGCGGCGAGTCGATCAGTCCGCCGGCGATCGAAGCGATGGTCGTCGATCACGGCAAGATCTATGTTTCTGATCACATCAAGTCGGTGTGCGCCCGGCTCGGCATCTCGATCCAGCCGTGCCGCCCCTACACCCCCACCGATAAGGGCCCATGCGAACGGTTCTTCAAGACGTTGCGGCAAGGCCTCCTCGAGACACTGCCGGGCTACAAGGGGCCCGACGTCTACAGCCGCGGCCGCGATGTTGAAAACGCCTCCTACTACTTCATCGACCAACTCGACGCGATCATCCGGGGATGGATCGAAGACGTCTACCACCAGAAACCAGTCCGGGGACTGATCGTTCCGGAATCGCCCAGAGTGAACCTCTCGCCCATCGAAATGTTCGAGCAAGGCGTCACGGCCGCCGGGTATCTGCGAATCCTGCCCGACGCCGACTTCGCCTTCGACTTCCTTCCGACAGCGTGGCGAAAGATCAACCACTACGGCGTGGAGTTGAACGGCCTGAAATACAACGGGGAGGCGATCAACGAGTACCGCAACCAGGACAGCGCGCACGCTGGCCTGCACCACGGCAAATGGCCATTTCGGTGGGACCCCAACGACATCCGCCAGATCTACTTCCAGGATCCATCATCGGGCACCTGGCACCGCCTGGACTGGGTCCACCGCCACCGGCTGAACGCACCCTTCAGCGTGGACCGCTCCGACTTCGCGAAGGCTGTCGCCTTCAGAACCGACCGAGCACACGAGGAGGTCTGCCAAGAGCTGCTCGACTTCTGGCTAACCCGCGACACGGTAGGGCGCACCGAACTTCGCTTATCACTTCAGCAAGCCGTTTACTTCCGCTCCCTCGGCCTCGGTGAGACAGATGAGCACGAGTCAGCAGACCGCGACGTCGTCGCCGACGAAGACGACCCGATCCTCAACGATCCGGACCTCGCCGCCGACGACCACGACCTCGACGCCGCGGACGTGTACGACGACGTGCTGGAGATCCTGTCATGACACCCGAGACCCCTCCTGCGAGCCGCAGACTCGCCGAGAAGGAAGGCTGGTTCGCGCACTGCGAGAAACCACCGCGTGCGAAACCCGCCGAGCACTCCGCGCGGGAGATCAGCGCGATGAATCGGCAGGTTCGTGCTGCCTATGAGAGAGAACGCGCGGACTGGCACGCGAACCTCGGCCCGATCAAGACCCCTCAAGTCGGCGCGGTCCACGAGGAGTTGTGGGAGCTGCTCGCCACCAACCGCCAGGACGTCGACCGGGTCCGCAGCAGCGCGGCGCTCGACGCCGAAGCCGGAATCGGGAAGACCACCGCGGCCGTCGCCTTCGGCAAAGAGTTCCACCGAGAGGAGATCGACGTATACGGTCCCGAGACCGAGTCGGGGCATCAGCGCATCCCGGTCGCCTTCATCCCGCTCCCGGGCCACACGACGACACGCATCTTTAGCTCAACGCTGTGCAACTTCTACGCTCATCCCGGCGCTGAGCGCGGGACAGCCGCCCAACTCATCGACCGCGCCGCGGACTGCGTCCTCGCCTGCGAGACGAAGCTACTGATCATCGACGACGTCCACTTCCTCAGCATGCAGCGAACCGACCACCGCGACGTGGCGAACTACTTCAAATCCTTGGTCAACACTCTCCCCCTCACGCTGCTCGTCGTCGGGATCGAGCTCGACGCACTGCTCAACGAGGGTCTAAGTCCCGGCCAACGCGCCCGTGCCCAAAACAGCCGGCGGCTGACACCGCTCAAACTGTCCCCGTTCAGCCGGTCCACCGAGCAAGCCCGCGCGGAGTGGCGGCAGCTCCTCAAAACCATCGAGCATCAACTGGTCCTTGCCAACAAACACGAGGGCATGCTCTTTCGAGACCTCGACGACTACTTGTTCGCCCGCACCCAGGGCTACTTCACCTCCCTCATGTCGCTGATCGCGCGAGGCTGCTTCCGCGCTGCGCGCAGCGGCACCGAATACCTCGATGAGAACGTCCTGTCATCGATCCGTCTCGACGCCGCCGCCGAGCGGATGCGACTCGGGCGCAGCACCGCGGCACCGCGCAGCACGCAACGCCCGCAAACGGGCACACGCCGGCGCCGAGATGCGGCATGAAGGTGGCTCGCCGTTGGCCTCTGCGGGTACCGCCGGTCGAGGGCGAAGCCATCGACAGTTGGATAGACGCCCTCGCGCGACGCCACCGGGTCAGCACCTCGACCCTGCTCACCGAAACCGGAATCCATCCCGTTGCGGCCAGCCGTCTGCAGGTCGATCCAAGCGACATCGAGGCGATTGCGTACGCCGCGGGGCTGAGCCCTGCTGAGGTCGACGAGATCCGGCCGATCACGCAACCGACCGAGACAGCAAGCAGCGCTCAAGGGCGGGCGCGTCTTACCCGCCGGACCTGGTCCCGATTCTGTCCCGCATGCCTACAGGACACGGACGGCAGATGGAGCCTGAACTGGCGACGGCCATATGCGTTCGCATGCCCACGGCACGACCTGCTGCTCGTCTCCCACTGCCCAGGATGCGGACTGCCCGCCCGTTCACGGCGGTCCCTCCGCGCCGTTCCCGATGGACGGTTCTGCGGCAACCGGTATCGCAGCCATGACCGGTCCGGGCAAGCCGGGCTGGACACCTGCGACGTTGATCTGCGCCTCGTGGGCCAAGCCGCCGGCGACGGAGCGCTCAGCGAAGCCCAAGAAGAGCTCCATCGCCTGGTGTCATGCCCGGCCCACGAATCCGTTCAGGGCGTCGCCGGGGCAACTGTGAGCGTGGAGCAGCTATGGGCCGACATCGAGATCCTCACGATCCGACAGCTCCGGTCGAACCAATCCACGACCGCCACCGACGAACCTCAACGCTGGCAACTCAGAGCAGTCGACCCACTCACCCGCGTCAGGCTGATCACCCGGTCAAACCCCACACAGCTCGGCCGTGCCGTACTTCACGTTCACCGCGCCCGGCAAGGCACCACCGCAGACGACACCCTGAGCGCGCTTCTCCCATTGATCAAGATGGGCCCGTTGCTCCGGCAGAAGAGCGACGGGCGTATCGAATGGACGCCGACGTTACGCGGAGCCAGCCAGGCGCTTTCCCGCGGACTGCTCGTCGCTGCGGCGCCACGCATGGCCGCCGTCGAACGGCTCCGCTACGGACTGGGCACCTTACGTCCGTACGAGCCGTCAGACATCGACACCTGCCCACCGCTCATCGAGCGTGCCCGCAACGTCCCGACACACATCTGGCCATCATGGCGATCGACACTGGCCCCGAGCTCCCGCGGCGACGACACCAAGGCCGCCGCAGCCCTCTCCCGCGCGCTGTGTCTGGTCGGACGGCGAGGAACCCCCGCCGAAGCCGCGCGAACCGTCGCCGCCCCCGGCAGACCTGACCGTCTGTCACTCCCGAGCTGGCTCGGCAGGCGCTTCGACCCGAACCTTCAGAGCGCGCTCGTCCTCCTCGCCCGCTACCTCGACGAGGGAGCCGCCCCCATCGACTACACCCGTCGACGCGAAACCTTCCATCGCGGCAAGCTGATCGGCGCGACGGACTGGCGCGGCATCCGGAGCCGCACACGTACCAACTACCCCGATGAGTCTCTCGCCGTGGCCAACCACTACCTGCGTGAGCTGATCACCGGCACGCACGCCGAGACGCGTCTGCGGTCCCAGCAGGAACGAGGCAGATACCAACAATTCCGCCGCCGACTTCCCCCGGCTGTTGCCCACGAACTACACGCCCACGCCGCCAGCGTGCTCGAGGGTCGCGGCATCGAAGAACCGGTCATGTGGGAGCCTCCGCTCGGGCTGGTCAAGCCGCTAAGCATTCCGCGGACTACCATCGACGCCGACCGAAACCGCGCGAGTTGCGTCGCACCCTGCGGCGAGCCGGCAGCCGCGACCAAGGCGGCCCGCTGGGAGAAGACCACGCGACTCCAAGACCGCATCGACACCGTGGCGATACGCCGCGCTTACACCGAAGACCGTCTTTCGCTGTCGGCGATCGCCACGGCCAATCGGTGCTCACGCAACACCGTGTCACGGATACTGCGTGAACAAACCGGCCTCGCCTTACGCGACAAAACGCGACGATGGCTTATCGATGAAGCCTGGTTCCGGGACCGGTACTTCACCGATCTCATGACCGTTAAGCAGGTCGCGGCCGAGATCGGATGTAGCCCGGGCACCGTCGAGCGGTTCGCTCGCGAGAATGGAATCGAACTGCGGCGGCGCGGCAGCCGATCACAGCTGACAGGGGCACGGCAACGGGCAACATTCGACGGTCCGGCGCTGCTGCGACGAGTACTCACCGACGAACACTCGCTGCAACGCCTCGAGCGGTTTCGGTCCATCGCCGAGGCGACGACGCTGACAGCCGCCGCCGAAATGACGGGCATCAGCCAAGGCACGATCGTCACACAACTGCAGCGGCTGGAGCGCGACCTAGGCACCCGACTGGTGATTCGCGCGCACCGTGGGCAGCCGATGCGCCTCACGAGGACCGGCCGCCAGCTCGCCGGAGCAATCGACGCCCATCTCGTTCCTCGTTAGGCGGCCGACGACCTCACCGATCAGGGCGATTCGGTCGAGCGCTGATATCAGCGCGTCCAACGTCAGCAGCGCCCACATATTGGCCAGCACAGGCAAGCACTGTCCGTTAGGGAGCCCGACGGTCTTCGGCAAGTCACTCTCCTGGTCACCTTGAGTGATCAGTCATGTGTCTCGCACCGGTTGATCGTCAAGTCGAGACCCAACAAGGTGCAGGTCGCGAAAGGTCGGTATGACGTACAAGGCATCGCGGCATTCGGAAAGTTGGTCGTCGGTCGCCACCGCATCGCCGCAGGGCTTGACCGCGCGCTGGTCCTCGTGACGCACTTCGCAGCGGGTGTCTCTAGCATGATCGCTCACTCCGACGAACGCCGGGCAGTGCGAAGAAACCCTCCCCGCCCACGAAAGAAGCCTCGGCGGAAGCGCCGCCGGCGGTGTTCTGCGTCGGCTTGTTCCCAGCGTCGAAGGACGGTACGCACGTCGAGTTGCGGTGGCGCGGCGTTGCCGTCGGGTCCGGGAGGCGGACCTAACGGCGGGGCGAGCTTTCCGGGATCCATGCCGAGCTGGGCCAGGCGGCGTTCGTCGATGGTGATTGCCGCGAGCAGCTCGTCGCGCTCGTGCTCGAGGCGTGTCATGTGTTCGTCCACGTGCTGGTAGTCCCCGACGTTGCGTTCCCGGAGTGAGTTGAGCGCGGCGTTCGCGCGGCGAGCCTCTGATCGTTGGTGGCGAAGATCGGCGACTCGCGCCGCGCGGGACGCGACGACGGTCACGAGCCGGTCGAGGTCTGCCCCATCTTCCTGTGCAGCGGGCAGGCTCTCGTCGCCGCCTGCGTCATCCACGAGCAGCAGCAGGCCGACCCGAGCCAGCGCGTCCAGCGTCGTCCCGGGAGCCAGCAGCTCATTGATGGCGCCGAGCTCATCGACGAGAAAGTCGACCTCATAACGCGTCATCGGTCGTCACCGGCTGCTCGCAACTGGGCGAGGCGCTGTGCTGCTCTGCGGTTGTACGCCTCCATCTGCGGGATGATGGTGTGCCACGAGCGTGCCAATGCGCGTGACTTCGCGTTGACCGCCCAGCGGTCGGCTTGCTCTTCGCGACCCAGATGGAAGGTCGCGAATCTTCCTCGCGCCTCGGCGGACATTGCGGCGTCGAATGCGCGCTCCAACCACCGCCGCTGATCGGTGACACCGAGCCCGGTACGGCGGCACCACCGGCTCAGCCCTTGGACGCGCGCTGCCAGCGCAACGGCGTGACGAAGGACGGTAGCCCTCGCCTGTGGCTGCACACCCAGCCGGCGAAACAGGTCTTCCGTCGATGCGTCCAACTCGATAGCCACGGTGGCGACATCAGTTGAGCAGGTTTCGATCGGCGGGCCGAGAACCGCGGCGAGCAGGTAGCGGATCGGCTCGTCAGGAGGCACCGCCTCAGGGACGCCCATCTCAGCTCCCACATCCAGTAGGAACCATCAGCCGGACCGGCAGTTGTGGTGGGTCCCATCGCCACGACCAGTGTCGTCCCCCGACACCCGGATCGCTAGGTGCGAAGCGACATACATCTCGGGACTTTCGACCCGTGCGCTCACTGGGGAGCATGCCGGAAGATCAACCGGGAAAGGGGTTAGATCGTGGCTGTCCACATCAGCGATCTGCATGCAATTGAGATCTTGGATTCGCGTGCGCGGCCGACGCTGAGGGTCACGATGACCTGTGCGGACGGCGCCGTGGTCCATGCCGGCGTCCCTTCTGGCGCATCGACGGGGACGCGCGAGGCGAGGGAACGGCGAGACGGAGACACGGCCAGGTACGCCGGCCAAGGGGTGCTCGGCGCGGTGGCGAGTGTCAACGGCGAGATCGCCGACGCGCTGCGGGGGGTCCGCTTCGAGACACTGGCCGACCTCGATCAGGTCCTGATCGACCTGGACGGGTCAGCAAACAAGGAGCGGCTCGGCGCGAACGCCATCGTCGGCGTGTCGATGGCGGCGGCTCGGGCGTTCGCGGCCGCCGCAGGTTCGCCGCTGTGGCGCAGCTTCGTCGGCACGATCGACGAGCCGCGGCTGCCTGTGCCGCACTTCAACGTCATCAACGGCGGTGCGCACGCCCGCAACGGCTTGGACTTCCAGGAGTTCATGATCGCGCCGCTCGGAGCACCAAGCGCCGCCGAAGCGGTGCGAATGGGCGCCGAGATCTACGCGGCGCTGCGGGTCCGGCTTGCCGGGCGCGGTTTGTCCGTCGGTCTCGGCGACGAGGGCGGTTACGCGCCGGAGCTCGTGACCCCCGAGGACGTGCTCACCCTGCTTGTCGAGGCGATCCACGACGCCGGACACACGGCCGGCTACGACGGGGTGGCGCTCGCGATGGATCCAGCGGCGACCGGGTTCTATCAAGATGGCGCCTACCACCTCGCGGGCGACGCGCTGACCAGCGAGGAGCTGATCGATCGGTACGTCGCGATGGCCGATCGGTTCCCGATCTGGCTCATCGAGGACGGGCTCGCCGAATCCGACTGGGCCGGTTGGGGTCGCCTCACCGGACGGCTCGGTGACCGGCTCGAGCTGGTCGGCGACGACATCTTCTGCACTAACCCGGCGATCATCGCCGAGGCCATCGACCGCAAGGTCGCCAACGCCTCGCTGATCAAGGTCAACCAGATCGGCACCGTCACCGAGACACTCGAGGCGATGCGCACCTGCCAGCGTGCCGGTTACCGCCAGTTCGTCTCACACCGTTCGGGTGAGACAGACGACTCGTTCATCGCCGATCTCGCGGTTGGCACCGGCTCCGGTCACATGAAGAGCGGCGCCCCCGCGCGCGGCGAGCGCGTGGCGAAGTACAACCGGCTGATCGAGATCGAGGACGCCGAGCGACTTCCGTTCGGTCTTGGCTGACTCTCGACAAGTGGATTCCCGCGGGGTTGTGTCAGCCCGTCGCGGTGGCGGCGGGGCGGCGAAGCTCGGGGCTGACAACGATGACTGCCAATGCAAGCGCAGCAACCACCGCGCCGAATCCGAACGCCCAGCCAGGCCCGACGTGGTCCCACAGTGCGCCGGCGATGACGCTCGCCGGCAGCACCAGCAGTCCGGACGCAGCGGCGTACAGCCCGTACGCCGCGCCCTGCCGCTCTCCCGGCACCAGGCCGGCGATCCAGGCCTTGATGACACCGTCCGCGGCCGCGTAGTAGACGCCGTACAGAGCGAACAGCAAGACCAGCTGCCAGGCGCGCGATGCGACGGCGAAGCCGGCGTAGGTCAGCGCGTAGATGGCCCAGGCGACGAGCAGCAGGGGCCGCCGGCCGACCCGATCGGAGAGGCTGCCCAGCGGAATGGCCAGGCCCGCGTACACAAGGTTGACCAGCGCGAACGCGAAGGCGATGCCTGCGGCCGATAAGCCGGCGGACTGCCCGCGCAACAGCAACAACGTGTCGGAGGAGTTCGCCAACCCGAAGATCAGCGCGGCGACGAGCAACACCTTGAACGCGCGTGGAAACGGCGGCCGCGGACCCCCGTCCACCGACGATGCACGAGGTGGCGCGTCACGCACCTGACGCAACGTCCAGAGCCCGGCGACGGCCGGTAACAAGGCGAGCGCGAACACGATGCGAAGGCCGCGCTCTCCATGGCCGAGCCAGAGCAGCAGCAGACCGGCGATGATCGGACCGGCCACCGAACCCGCGGTGTCAAGTGCGCGCAGGACGCCGAACGCGCGGCCGGCCTTGGCCTCACCTGCGTCGAGCGCGACCAGCGAGTCCTTCGGAGCGTCCTTGCCACCTTTGCCGAGACCGTCGATGCCGCGCAGCACGCCGACCGTGGCGAGGTTCGGAGCGATCGCAAGCAGCGGTCGCGATAGCAGCGAGGCGACGTAGGAGCCGACCAGGATGCGCTTCGGCGAGACGCCACGGTCGATCGCCGCCGCAGAACCCAGCCTGGCCAGCGTGACACCGACGGCCAGGGCGCCCTCGATGACGCCGAGCAGGGTCTTCGATGAGCCGAGCGTGACCACCACGAAGGTCGGTATCAGCGGATAGATCATCTCCTGGGCCGTGCCGGACAGGAACGACAGCTGGCCGAGAATCACGGTGTTGGAGCGTGAGCTCGCTCGCATGCTCGACCCTCCGCTCGGCCCGGCCCTCGCGATCGGCTACGGGTGCGCGAGATGCAAGTGCAGCACACGCAACCTTTCCGGCATGATCGGCCTCACCAGGAAGGATGGTGGTCCCGTGCCCCCGCTGCGCTCACGGACGACGACCCACGGTCGCAACATGGCAGGCGCTCGCGCGCTGTGGCGTGCGACCGGGATGACCGACGACGACTTCGGCAAGCCGATCATCGCGATCGCAAACAGCTTCACCCAGTTCGTGCCCGGTCACGTCCACTTGCGCGACCTCGGCAAGCTGGTCGCCGACACTGTCGCGGCGGCCGGCGGCGTAGGCCGCGAGTTCAACACGATCGCCGTGGACGACGGGATCGCGATGGGTCACGGCGGGATGCTCTACAGCCTGCCCAGCCGCGAGCTGATCGCTGACTCGGTCGAGTACATGGTGCAGGCACACCAGGCCGATGCGCTGGTGTGCATCAGCAACTGCGACAAGATCACGCCGGGGATGCTGATCGCCGCGATGCGGCTGAACATCCCGACCGTCTTCGTCAGCGGCGGTGCGATGGAAGCCGGCAAGGCTGTCGTCACCGACGGTGTCGCGCACACCAGCCTGGATCTGATCGACGCGATGACGGCCTCGGCTGACCCTGCGGTCAGCGAGGAGCAGCTCGGCGCGATCGAGCGGTCCGCCTGCCCGACCTGCGGGTCGTGCTCGGGCATGTTCACTGCCAACTCGATGAACTGCCTCACCGAAGCGCTCGGGCTGTCGTTGCCGGGGAACGGGACGACGCTCGCGACCAGCGCGGTACGACGGGACCTGTTCGTGAAGGCTGGCGAGCTGATCGTCGACCTCTGCCGCCGTTGGTACGAGAAGGATGACGACGGCGTGTTGCCGAGAAGCGTCGCGACCCGTGCCGCGTTCAACAACGCGATGCGTGTCGACATCGCGATGGGCGGCTCCACTAACACCGTGCTGCACCTGCTCGCCGCGGCCCGCGAAGCCGCGGTTGACTTTGACCTCGACGACATCGACGAGCTGAGCCGTTCGACGCCGTGCATCTGCAAGGTCGCGCCCAGCTCGAGCTACCACATGGAGGACGTGCACCGCGCCGGCGGCATCCCGGCGATCATGGGCGAGCTCGACCGCGGCGGCCTGTTGGACCGCGCGGTTCACGCGGTTCACGCGTCGACGCTCGCGGCGTGGCTGGCTGAGTGGGACGTCCGAGGTGCGGCGCCGAGCGCGCAGGCGGGCGAGCTGTTCTCGGCGGCGCCCGGTGGGGTGCGGACGACGGAGGCGTTCTCCTCGACGGCGAGGTGGAGCAGCCTGGACCTGGATACCGACAGCGGCTGCGTCCGCGCGGTCGCGACGCCGTACAGCGCGGACGGTGGACTGGCGGTGTTGCGCGGGAACCTCGCACCGGACGGCGCGATCGTGAAGACCGCGGGGGTCACCGAGGACCTGCTGACGTTCATCGGGCCGGCGAAGGTCACCGAGAGCCAAGAGGAAGCAGTCGAGGCGATCCTCAACGGGCGGATCCTGGCCGGTGACGTCGTCGTCGTGCGCTACGAGGGACCGCGGGGTGGACCCGGCATGCAGGAGATGCTCTACCCGACCAGCTTTCTGAAGGGCAAGGGCCTCGGCCGCGAGTGCGCACTTGTCACCGATGGTCGCTTCTCCGGTGGGACGAGCGGACTGTCGATCGGCCACGTGTCACCGGAGGCGGCGGCAGGCGGTGTGATCGGTCTGGTCGAGGACGGTGACCCGATCGAGATCGACATCCCCGCGCGCACGATCTCCCTTCAGGTGCCTGACCACGTCCTGGACGCCCGGCGGGCTGCCCGAGACGCGTCGGGGTGGTTCCCGGCGGAGCGCGACCGGCCGGTGAGCGCGGCGCTTCGCGCCTACGCCGCACTGGCGCAATCGGCCGACAAGGGTGCGGTGCGGCTCGTGCCGTAGCTGGGACGCCGCCGATGCTTGCCCCGGTCCGTGGGGAAAGGCATGATGCAGTCATAGGCGATGAGGCTCGCCTTTGCCCGCGGACGCTCCGCTGATGGCCTCTACCGCGTACGGCCGCATTGGCCACGGGTAGAGGAAGGGGCGTGGTGGAGGACAACGACGCAGCGGGGTCCCGTCACCCCCGCTCACTTCGCACGCGGCACGCCGATCGGACGCGGGCATGACGCTGACCCCGCCTGCGGCCCAGGCGCTTCAGGTCATCACGGTGGCAGGTGGCTCGCCGCTGGTGTCGGGGGTGATCGGCCGCGTCGAGGCCCGCCTCCAAGGGCGCCGCGGCACCAGGGTGCTCCAGCCGTACTACGACCTGGCGAAGCTGTTTCGTAAGGAGTCGTTGGCCCCGGAGTCCGCGAGCTGGGTCTTCCTGGCGACGCCGTTCATCGCTTTCGTCGCCTACCTGTCGGTGCCGCTGCTGATCCCGGTGCTTACCAACTACCCGCTGCCGCTGGGTTACATGGGCGACATCCTCGGCGGCGGCCTGATCCTCGCGCTCGGCGGCTTCTTCACGGCAACCGCGGCGGCGGAGACCTCCTCTCCCTACGCACAGATCGCGGCGTCACGGGTCAAGACGTTCGGTGCGCTCGCCGAGCCGACGTTGCTTCTGGTCTTCGTCGCGGTCGCGACGATCACCAGCACCGACCTTCCTTATGCGCTCGCCGGCACCATCCACCACTCGACCGCGCAGATCGTGCGTCCGGGGCACCTGCTGGCAGCGGCCGCGCTGCTGTGCGTGATCTTGTTCGAGACCGGTCGGATCCCCATCGAGGGCCACCACGGCACCAACGAGTTCGGGTTCATCGACGAGGGCAAGCCGTTCGAGCACTCCGGGCCGTACTACGCGTTGCTGAAGTGGGGCTCGCACATCAAGCAGATGGTGCTCTACACGATCTTCCTCGACGTGTTCCTGGTGCCCTGGGGGCTGGCGGGGACAGGCTCACCCGGACACGTCGCGCTTGCGATCCCGATCGTCCTCGGCAAGTGCGCGGGCCTTGGCGTCGTCGTCGCGGTGATCGACGACAACTGGGCGAAGCTGCGGCTGTACAAGATCACCGAGTTCCTCGCAGCCGCGTTCCTGCTCGCCGTTCTGGCGATCTTCACCCTGATCGTGGGTGGTGGCTGATGCACCCGGTCCCGAGCGTGTTCGAGGGCAGCAGCGACACGATCGCCGTGCTGGTGCTGCTCACCGAGTTCGCGATGCTGCGCGCGGCGCTGTTGCGGGCACAGCTACGCCTGTACGCCGCGCAGTCGCTGTTGCTGTCGGCGCTGGCGATCGTCGTGGCGGCCAGCCGGCACGTGCCAGAGCTTTACGTGTTGGCCGGGCTGTCGTTCGTGTTGAAGGTGCTCGTCGTCCCGTGGGTCGTTACCCGGCTGCTGCGCGACACCTCGACCGAGATCGCCGGCAGCGGCGCCCTCGGCGTCGCCAGCGAGGTTCTCGTCGCCCTGGTTGCGGCGGCGTTCGGCTTCTTCGCCATCGGCGCGCTGAACATCCAGTCCCGCGTGCTGCCGAAGACCGCGTTGTCACTCGCGTTCGCGGTGGTGCTGGTCGCGTTCGTGCTGATCATCGTGCGCAGCGACCTGATCTCGCAGGCCGTCGGGTTCTTCTCCCTGGAGAACGGGGTCTCGCTGGCCAGCCTCGTCGTGGCCTCGGGCCTGCCGCTGATCCTCGAGGTGGCGTTCCTGTTCGATCTGCTCGTCGCGGTCGTGATCTTCGGTGTTCTCGCCCGGGTCACCCACGGCCGGTCCGGAACCATGTCCACCTCGATGCTGAACGCGTTGCGAGGCTGACATGAGCGCGGTCCTCGTCGCCCTGCTGTGTATCGGCTTCGCCGCTGCCCTGATCTGTCTGGTCGCACCCCCGGCGGCGATGAAGGCGGTCACCGTCGTCGCCGGCGTCGGCTCGCTGGGTCTTGCGGCGAGCCTCGTGCCCACCGTCGGCGGCAGAGACGTCACCGCAAGTCACTACCTGCGGGTCGACTCGCTGTCATTGGTCTTCGTGCTGGCCACCGCGCTGGTCTACGCGCTCGTCTCCGTCTACTGCATCGGGTATGTCGAAGGGGAGCACGGCGGCCAGGACGTCGATCGCTATCTGCGCCGCTTCTATGTCGGCATCAACGTCTTCGGCGCATCGATGATCGCCGCGCCACTGGTCAACGGGCTGGCCCTGTTGTGGATCGCGATCGAGGTGACCACCGTCGTCTCGGCGCTGCTGGTCGCGATCGACGTCAGCGACAACTCCACCGAAGCGGCATGGAAGTACCTGCTGATCGCCTCGGTCGGTCTCGGCATCGCGTTGCTCGCCACCATCGTCATGGACTACGCGGGCACGCAGGTGTTCGGCACGTCGTTCGACCTGTCTTACCTGCCGCTGATCCACGCCGGCCACCGGCTGCCAGCCACCCCGGTCCGGCTCGCCTTCGTGCTGGCCGTCATGGGGTTCGGCACGAAGGTCGGTCTGGCGCCGATGCACACCTGGCTTCCCGACGCGCACGCCGAGGCGCCGACACCGGTGTCCGCGATGCTGTCCGGGGCGCTGCTCACCACGAGCTTCTACGCGGTGTTGCGGTACTTCCAGATCGCGCGCGCCGCGCTGGGCCCGCAGTTCCCGCGTGAGGTGATGCTGGCATTCGGGATCGTGTCCTTGCTGCTCGCCGCGTTGTACCTGCTCGACCAGCGCGACATCAAACGGCTGTTCGCCTACTCCTCGATCGAACACATGGGAGTGCTCGCGATCGGGATGAGCTTCGCCTCGCCGCTGGCGCTGTTCGGTGTCCTGCTGCACGTGATCGCGCACGCCGCTGCGAAGGGCAACGCCTTCATGGGTGCAGGGGTGATGGTGCGCAAGTACGGCGGGAAACGGCTGGCCGACTACCACGGCGGTCTCAGCTTGTTGCCGTGGACCGGCCCATTGCTGCTCGCCTCGGTCCTCGCGCTTTCTGCAAGCCCGCCCTCGGCAATGTTCCGCAGCGAGTTCTCCATCGTCGCCGGCGGGTTCGCCGACGGTGGCAACGCCGCCGCGGCGGTTCTCGTCGCGCTGGTCACGGTGGCGTTCGTCGGGCTGACCCTGGCATCGACCCGCGTCCTGTTCGGCGCTCCGCCGCGTCCCGCTCCGGGCACCGACAGCCCGCTCTACCATCCCGGCGAGCCGAGCGTCTGGATGGTGGTCCCGATGGTCGGCGGGATCGCGATCCTCCTGCTGCTCGGCGTCCACGTGCCTGCCGACCTCGCCCATGTCCTCAGTCGCGGCGCGGCCGAGCTCGGTGGTGGCCGATGACGGTCATGCGGTCGTCCTTCGCGGCGCTCGATCTCGCGCAATGGTCCGCCGAGGTGGCGCGCCGACATCGTGACGGCGAGCGGTTCGCGGGTTTGTACGCCGACGCGACCGACGGCTCGGTGACGCTGACGGCGATGTTCGCCGGGACCGGGCGGGTGGACCTGGTCAGCACGTCGCTGGAACCAGGGACGATGTCGTACCCCTCCGTGACGCCGGGTGTGCCGGCTGCGTTCTGGTACGAGCGCGAGATCTTCGACCTGTTCGGGCTTCGGGCAGACGGCCATCCGCGCCTCGATCCGCTCGTGTTGCCGCTCGAGGCCGGCGCGGCGCGGCCGTGTCCGGGCGATGGCCGGCAACCCGCGTCGATGGACCCGCACGAGGAGCCGGTCGCGGGCCACCTGGAGGGCGCGGGCCTGTTCACGATTCCGCACGGCCCGGTGCGTTCCGGCGTGGTGGAGTCGGTGGAGTACCTGATCGAGACCCCGGGGGAGAACATCCCGCACCTGCGGGTCCGCCCGCACGCCAAGCACCGAGGCGTCGAGAAGCGGTTCGAGGCACTCGACCCCGACACCGGCGTGCTGCTGGCCGAGCGAGCCGAAGGCATCGCCTCGGTTGCCCACGCGCTTGCCTACGCCGGCGCGATCGAGAGCATCACCGAGGTCGAGGTCCCCAGGCCGGCATCGTTGATCCGGGTGATCCACGCCGAGCTCGAACGGGTGACCAACCACCTCGACGTCGCGATGCGGCTGTGCGACGCGGCCGCACTCGGAGTGGCGACGGCACGCTTCGGCTGGCACAAGGAGCGGGTGATGCGGCTGCGCAGCGGGCTGTGCGGCAGCCGGTTCGGGCGTGGGGTGATCCGGCTCGGCGGGGTGCGTGGACCGCTTGCCCTCCCGACCGACGAGGTGCGGTCCGCAACAGCCGCCGTCGAGAAGGACATCGCGAGCGACGAGCACGCCCTCATGTCGACGGCGTCGTTCCTGGATCGGCTTCGCGCCACCGGGCCGCTTCCGGCCGACCTTGCGCTGCGGCATGGCGCGCTCGGACCGATCGGGCGTGCCTCCGGCATCACCGAGGACGTCCGGGTCAGCCGGCCGTACGCCGCGTACCGCGACCTCGACGTCCTCGCCGTGCACGAGAACGGCCGGGGCGACGCTCAGGCCCGGCTGCAGGTGCGGTGGGCCGAGGTCCACGAGTCGTTTCGCCTGATCCGCGGGGCGCTCACCGAGCTCGACAACGTGACGGCCTCGGCATCGAACTCCGCGCTCGCGGCTGACGTCGAACCGGTCGACGGCGTCGGGATCGGATGGGCCGAAGCGCCACAGGGCGAGGTGCTCTACGTCGCCCATGTCAGTGACGGGCGGCTGCGGCGGGTGAAGCCGCGCTCGGCGTCGTTCCACAACCTGCTGCTGTTCCACGCGGTGTTCGCCGGCGACATCTTCACCGACTTCCCGTTTATCGAGGCCAGCTTCGGGTTGTCCATCGCGGGGGTGGCGTCGTAATGGCGTGGGCGGCGCGTGGGCTGCGCAACGGTGTGGTGACCAGCCGATACCCGCAGCGGCGGGACGGCTACGCCGACGGCTTCCGCGGTGCGGTCCGGGTGCGCGAGCCGGTCGCGGATCCGACCACGGCCATCACCACCGTCTGCCCGACCGGGGCGATCAGCGCCGACCCGGACCTCACCCTCGACCGGGGCCGCTGCATCCTGTGCGGTGCGTGCGTCGTGTCCCGGCCGGACCTGTTCGAGTGGACGGCCGGCAGCGAGACGGCGCGACTCGACCGCCCGCACCTCGTCGTTCCCGAGACGCTGCGAGAGGACCCGGCGAGTCTCACGGCGACCCGCTCCGAGCTCGCTGGCCGGGTTCGCGCGCTGCGGCAGTCGGTCCACATCCGTCACGTCGACGCCGGTTCCGACGGTAGCGAGGAGTGGGAGATCCACGCGCTGACCAACCCCACCTACGACGTGCACCGGCTCGGGATCTTCTTCACGGCCAGCCCGCGTCATGCCGACATCCTGATGGTGACCGGCGCCGGTGCGCGCGGCATGATCGCGCCGCTGCGGCGGACCTACGAGGCGATGCCCAACCCGATCGTCGTCATCGCCGTCGGCACCGACGCGATGTCGGACGGGCTGGTCTCCCCGAGCTACGCCACGACCGGCGGAGTGACCGGCCAGGTGGACGTCGATGTGTTCGTGCCCGGTTCGCCACCGCCGCCGTTCGCGATCCTTCACGGCATCCTGCTCGCTCTCGGCAGGTTGCCTGAAGCCCGGGCGAGGAGCGCGCCGTGACGACAGCGGCGTTGATCCTTGCCGCGCTGTGCTGCCTCGGCGGTGCCGCGCTCCTCGACGTGATCGCCGGGCCGCGTCACGCATTCTCGAGACTCATTCCCTACGTCGGTGTCCTGGCCGCCGCGGTGCTGCTCGCGGTCGCCGGGTTCCGCGCCGACCTCGGCCACGGCGGGCAACTGGACCTCGGGACCACCCTCGGCTTCGGCCACAGCCAGCTCGTCGCAGACCCACTCGCCGGGCTGTTCCTCGCCCTCACCGGCGTCACCTCGACTGCGATCGCGCTCGTGTTCATCGGCTGGGCGCGCACTCCGGACGCGGCGCCGTACCGCGGACTCGCCACCGCCACCGCGGTTGCCGTGGCAGCAGTGGCGGTCATCGTGCTCGCCGACAACGCCTTCGTCTTCCTCTTCGCCTGGGAGGCGCTGTCGGTGTCGTTCTACCTGCTCGCCGGCTACCGCCGTGAGCAGCGCGATGCGGTGCGGGCCGGCATGTTCACCTTCGCGTTCTCGAAGTCCTCCGGAGGCCTGCTGCTGATCGCGTTCTCCTTGCTCTATGCGAACTCGGGGAGCTTCGCGTTCGCCGACTGGCACGCGGTCAGCGGCGCCGCGAACAGCGCGGCGTACGCATTGGCGATCGCCGGCTTCGCGGTCAAGGTCGGCGTCGTACCGGTTCAGGTGTGGATGCCGACCGGCTACGCGGCCGCTCCGGGGCCGGCCCGGGCGTTGATGTCGGCGGTCGCCGCCAACGTCGGCTTCTACGGCATGTGGCGCGTGTTCGGCATTCTCGGCACGCCACCGACGTGGCTCGCCGTCGTCCTGGTCATCGCCGCGGCGCTGACCGCGCTGCTCGGCATCGCCCACGCCGCGGTGCAGGCGGACCTGCAGCGGCTGATCGCCTACTCCAGCGTGGAGAACGGCGGGCTGATCACCGCCGGCTACGCCATCGCGCTGGCCGGGGCCGCCGCACACCTCGCAGATCTGGTCGCGTTGGGCCTGCTCACCAGCTGCCTGCAGATGGTCGCGCACTCCTTGGCGAAATCGAGCCTGTTCCTGTCCGCTGCAGTCCTCGAGCAGCACGCCGGCACCGGTCGACTCGACCGGCTGCGCGGCGTCGGCGCCCAGCTGCCGTGGGCCGGCACGAGCTTCGCCATCGGCGCGCTGACCCTCGCCGGCCTGCCTCTCACCGTCGGCTTCGTCTCCGAGTGGTACCTACTCGAGTCGGTGATGCAGCTGTTCCGCCTGCACTCCCAGACCCTCGCCCTGTCGGTCGCGGCCGCCGGCGCGTTGATCGCCCTCGCCGTCGGCTTCGCCGGGTTCACCTTCGTCCGGCTGGTCGCCCTCACCATCCTCGGTGGCCGCGGCCGGCGCGTTCCCTCGCAACCCGCCACCTGGCTGGTCCGGCTCGGCCTCGCGCTGCCCGCGCTCGGCTGCGTCGGCGTCGCCGCCGTCAGCCCGTGGGAGATCCGGTTCCTCAGCCGCGGTCTCGCACCGGTCGTGGCGCCGCACGCCACGCTCGGGGCCCTGCAGTCGCCGTGGGTGCTCCAGCCGGTCTACGCTGGGTTCTCCGTGCTGTCGCCGTCGTGGCTTGCAGTTGAGCTGCCGATCCTCGCCGTCGTCACGCTCGTCGTCGTGTCGCTGATCACCCGTGGCTCGTTCCTCGCGGTACGGCGGGTCCCGGCCTGGCGATCCGCAACCGGTGGGGTCGCTGGCGACGCGCGCTACACCTCGTTCGGGTTCGCGAACGCCACCCGCCATGTCCTCGGCAACGTGCTGATGACCCGCAGTTCGCTCACGAAGCTTGCCTCTCAGGTCGCGACGGGCGACAGCGAGTTCGCCGGTCCGGACCTGCCAGACGGCGAGCGACCCGAGGCTGCGGTCGACGAAGGCGCGGTCCTGCTGGCGCTAGAAGGAGCAGACACGCCGGGCGCGACATACTCCACCGATGTCGTGGAGGTCGTGGAGGCGTATCTCTATCGCCCGTTGCTCGGCCCGCTGCGCCGGCTGGTCGCGCTGGCCAAGCGCGTGCAGTCCGGTCGGCTCGACGCTTACATCGGTTACATGCTGATCGCGGTCGTTGCGCTGATCGCCGTCGTAGTGGCGATGGCTTAGTCCGTTGAGTACGCCGGCGCCGCGGGCGACGCCCGTGCGGCGGTCTGCGTTCCGTGCGCGGCCGCGCGCGCGCTACGACCGCCGGGAGCTCGCGGCGATTTTCGTCGGCGGGGCCATCGGGACCCTTGCCCGCGCCGGGCTCGGCGAGGCGCTTCCTCATCCGGCGACGAGCTGGCCGTGGCCCACCTTCATCGTCAATGTCGTCGCCTGCCTGCTACTCGGCTACTCGGTCACCCGGCTGCAGGAGCGGCTTCCGCTGTCGAGCTACCGTCGACCGCTCGTCGGCACGGGCATCTGCGGCGGGCTGTCGACGTTTTCCACGATGCAGGTCGAGCTGGTGAAGATGATCGACGCCCACGCCTACGGCCTTGCGGTCGGGTACACGGCGGGCAGCCTGGTGGCCGGTTACCTCGGGGTCTACGCCGCGACGGCCTGGGCGCGCCGGATCCGGGTGTGGTCATGACGGTCCTCGTCTGGCTGGGAGTCGCGCTCGCTGGCGGGATCGGAGCCGTCGCGCGGTTCGTCGTGGACAGTAGCGTCGCGTCGCGGCGTGGACGGGACTTCCCCTACGGCACCCTCGTCGTCAACGTCTCCGGCGCGGCGCTCCTCGGTCTGCTCACCGGCGTCGTGCTGAGCGACGACGCCGCGCTCGTGGCCGGCACCGGGGTGATCGGCGCGTACACCACCTTCTCGACCTGGCTGTTCGAGACCGAGCGACTCAGCGAGGAGCGCGAGCCGGCGAACGCGGCGATGAACATCGTGATCAGCCTGATCCTCGGTGTCGCCGCGGCAGCGCTCGGCAAGGCGATCGGAGCGAGGCTGTGAACGAAGACTGCTTGAAACTCACCTGCTACTTCGGTGAGCGCAAGCGCGGATCGCGGGGCTTCGTCGCCGACGAGCTGCTCGACATCTACGGCCGAAACGAGATTGCGGCCAGCATCATGCTGCGCGGCGTGGAGGGCTTCGGGCTCAAGCACCATCTGCGCAGCGACCGATCGCTCAGCCTCTCCGAGGACCTCCCTGCGGTCACCGTTGCCGTCGACACCCGCAGTCGAATCGAGTCGGTGCTGGACGAGGTCCGACAGCTTCGCGGCCTGGGCTTGGTGACACTCGAACGAGCCCGGCTGATCCGCGGCGAGATCCGAGTGCCGAAACTTCCTGAGGAGCTGCACGAGGCGACGAAGCTCACGATCTACCTTGGCCGGCGGCAGCGGATCTACCGGGTTCCGTCGTACGTCGCGGTGTGCGACCTGCTGCAGCGACGCGGGGGGTCGGGCGCGACGGTGCTGCTCGGTGTCGATGGCACGTTGCAGGGACGGCGGCAGCGCGCGGAGTTCTTCGGGCGCAACACCGAGGTGCCGACGATGGTCATCGCGGTCGGCACCGGCGACACCATCGCCCGGGTGCTCCCCGAACTCGGCGGCTTGGTCGAGGACCCGCTGATCAGCGTTGAGCGCGTACGGCTGTGCAAGCGCGACGGTGTGCTGCTCGAACGACCGCACGAGCTGCCGGGCACCGACGAGCACGGCATGGCGATCTGGCAGAAGGTGAGCATCTTCGCCTCGGAAGCCGCTCACGTCGACGGGCAGCCGATTCATCGAGCCGTCACCCGACGGCTTCGCGCGACCGGGGCCAGCGGCGTGACGACCGTTCGAGGGATCTGGGGCTACCACGGCGAGCACGCGCCGCACGGCGACCGGCCCCTCCGCGTGGTGCGTCACGTGCCGACGCTGACGGTCGCCGTTGACTCACCCGACCGAATCAGCGAGATCTTCCCGGCCATCGACGAGGTCACCCGAGACCGGGGGCTGGTGACGGTGGAGATGGTTCCGGCGCTGCGGGCCGCCGACGCCGAGGAGGACAAAGGCGGATTCCGGCTCGCCCGCCATCGGTTCTGAGTCCACACGACACGGGTTCCTCGAAGTGGTGTCGGGCGTTAAAGTGCACCAGAGGGAGCGTCGATGCCAGATCTCCATCCCGGGGCGGAGCTTCAACCGCGTCGGACCGACGGCAACGCGCGCCTGCTCGTCGGCTACGACCAGCACCCGGCGAGCCAGCAGGCGGTGCTAGTCGCGGCGCGCCTCGCGCAATCGCTCGACGCGCATCTCACCGTGCTGCACATCGTCGACCTTGAGGACTACCCGGTCGACACCGACCGCGCGGACTGGGAGGAGGTGGCAGACCAGCAGATCGCCCTGGAGCGGGAGCAGGCGAGCGCACTGCTCGAGGACAAGCCGATCAGGTGGAGCTACGCCACCGTCCGAGGGCGACCCGCGGAAGAGCTGGCGAAGGTGGCGAGCGACCTCGACGTGCTTTTCATCGTCGTCGGCGCTACCGGCAAGAGCCTGGTACGCCGGCTGACCCATGGCTCGGTGCCACAGTCGTTGTCGACCCACCAGCCGAAGCCGGTCCTCGTCGTACCGGACCCTTCGGCGTCGCGGGTGCATGGAGATCGCTGGCACACACTCAGGACAAGATGAGCCACCTGGCGCGTCTCAGGACGCACCCTGACAGGCTTGAGGATCACAGCGCTAGGCCTAGAGGTGGCTTGCGGAGGTTTGGAGCGGCCGCGGCATCTTCAAGCGATGTGGCGCAGCGGCGAACGAACCGCCCCGATGGGTCGATTGTCCCGTGGTGAACAGGTACAGGGTTCTGCGCACTCGCGGAGCGGCACCGGCTGGTGGGCATTGTCGCAGCCGGGCTGATCTGTTAGCTGCGCCGAGACGTCTCCGGCTGCTGGAGGGCGTCGAGCAGACCCAGTTGATCGGTGAGGACCTCGGTCAGGATCTGGCGCGCGACGGCAAGAAGATCTCGGACCTCGAAGGCCGCGAGGGAGTAGTAGACGTTGGTTGCTTGTTTGCGTGTGGTCACGAGGCCCGCGCGCCGCAGAACTCCGAGTTGGTGTGAGAGGTGGGAGGACTCCACGCCGATCTCGTGCTGAAGCTGGGCCACAGACATCTCGCCGTCTGACAGCAACTCGAGGACCCGGATGCGGGCGGGGTGGCCCAAGGTTCTGAAAAGTTCGGCCTTGGCCAGGTAGAGCGGGGCGGTGGACCGTGGCGTGCTCGCCGCGCCCGTCGACCGGGCGGTGCGTGCGGCGGCCACGCCCGAAGCGTACGTGGCAATCTGAGGATCCACTCGACATCCGTCCGACCCGCGATGGCGGGGGTCGGTGTCCGCTCTCAACGCGCTGCCGCAAGACCGGGAAGTGCGCGAAGTTCCTCGGCGAGATCCCGGGCAGACAAACGGAGCGCGAGTGAGGCCATCGGCTCCTTCTCGGTTGCCTCCGCGAAGGCGATCAGCCGCCATGCCAGCGCGAGGGGCACTTCAACTACCGCCACCCGACCTCCCGAGGATGAAGAATCTTTCAGACTCTAAGATAGTCAAGTATGCAGAGACATGCGGAGGGGATTGTCAGGCTCGGCGGGGCGGGGATCACCTCGGGGAACACGGTGGTCCTGCGTTTCGCTGATGGGAAGCTCGAGACGTTCCGCCTGGAGCGACACCCGATCCGGCGCGCCGAGCTGTCGGTAGCCAGTCCGTTGGGTCGGGCGGTTCTTGGGCACCACGTCGGGGATTGGGTGCAGTACGGCGCTGCGGGACAAGCAGTGACCCTGCAGATCGTCGCGGTTCGATGAGCGCCAGCCGGCGATCGCGCGGCGTCGCAGCCGCGTTGAGCGCTTTGGGTGCGCAGTGAGGATCGAAGGTTTCATCTTCGTCTTCATGGCGGCCTTCTTCGGCGCGGCGGATCTCGTCTACTGGTTCGCTTCACACGATCCGACGGGAACCGCCGTTCTCGCACTCGCAACGGCCATGGCCGTGTTCGTGGCGACGTACCTGATCGTGACTGCTCGCCACATCGGTCAGCGGCTCGAGGACAACCCGGATGCCGAAATCAGTGACGGCACAGGTGAGATCGGCTTCTTCAGCCCCTACAGCTGGGCGCCGCTGTGGTGTGCTGCTGCGGCGGCCGTCTGCTTCGCCGGCGTGGCCTTCGGCTGGTGGATGGTGATGCTAGGACTAGGGCTGACGATCCCCGCCGTCCACTCGATGGTCTTCGAGTACTACGAGGACTGACCCGCGACGCGAGTCGGCTGCCTGTCCGGCGACCCGGTGGACGGCCCTGCGTTTCGGCGCTGCTTCGCCAGGCGAGTCGCTAGCCGCCCGCGCGTGGCACTGTCAGTCTGTATCGCCGAACTCGGCCACGACCGTAGGACGGGCGGCGCCGCGTGGGTGGACGAAGACCTGCGACGGAGGGTCCGCCGCCGCGAGACCGCAGATGTGATCGAGCGCATCGCCGTAGGTGGCGTGCTCGTCGATCACCGTCCGCCCGCGACGGCACGCCCAGCTGCCGTCCTCGAGCTCGAGGATGCGGAAGAACCACACCGTCATTCCCGCGTCATTCGGTGCCGGCGCGGCTGGGCTTGAGAGTCGAACGGCTCTAGCTGGTAGGGCCTTTGGTCACATCGTGCTGGTCGTGACGATCCGCCGCCCGGGATTGGTGGGCAGCCCGTCATCTACTCGACTGAGGTGAGCCGGACGACGGCGTACTCGCAGCGGCATTCCCTGCAGGCGGCACGCACCGCCGTTTCGAGGTAGGCCCCGATGTCCTGGGCCTCGCTTCGGGTCACCGGCTCGGTTGTGGCGGTGACGTGAATCAGGTGCACGGGCACGGTGTCGACAGTGGCTGTCCGCCAGGTCTCAAGGCGCTCTCGGATCGTCAGCGCGACAGCTTCCGTAGCCCGACCGTCTGTGTCGACCACGATGCGGACCAGCCACGGTCGATTCACTGAACACCCCAACATATGACAAAAACATGATATGTTGAGGTCTAGTTTACGTCAGGTCCAAGCATCCGGGAATCGACAAACAACGAAGGTGGGGGCTGGCGCGGTGGCAGGTACGGAGTCGGCAGTGTTGGCGAGCACGACGCCGCTGTACAAGCTCAAAGGCGAGTTCTTCAAGATGCTCGGCCATCCAGCGCGGATCCGGGTGCTGGAGCTGCTCAGTGAGCGGGAGCGGCCGGTGGGTGAGCTCGCCGCCGAGGTGGGCCTGGAGAACTCGCACCTTTCTCAGCAGCTCGGGGTGCTGCGCCGCGCTGGAGTGGTGATCGCGCACAAGGACGGCAGCTCGGTGATCTACTCCCTCGCCGCCCCGGAGATCGTCGAGCTGCTCGCGGTCGCCCGCCGGGTGCTCGCGGTGATCCTTTCCAGCCAGGTCGACATGCTCAGAGACCTCGAAGGCGCGACGGGCGCGAGTCGCCCGCGCCGGCGCCGCTAGCCCCACCGCGGCCGTCGGGAACACGTCGTCATGTCTTGGCTGGGTCGGATCAGACGCGTGGGCAAGATCGCTGAACCCGCGCCCACAGGGCCCGAGCTCACCGGCACCGATCGGATGCTGCGCGGCTCGTTGGCCTTGCGGCACGTCGATGCCGGGTCGTGTAACGGCTGCGAAGTGGAGATCGCCTCCTGTTTCTCGCCCGTGTACGACGTGGAGCGCTACGGTGCCCGGCTTACCGCCTCGCCCCGCCACGCGGACGGACTGTTGGTCACCGGCGTCGTCACCCACAACATGCGCCAAGCGCTGCTGGACACCTATACCGCCACCCCGACTCCGAAGATCGTGATCGCGGTCGGTGACTGTGCCCGCAACTGCGGAGAGCTTTCCGGGGGTCCCGGGGTGGCCGGCGCGGTCGGCGACGTGGTGGCGGTGGATGTTGAAGTCGCCGGCTGCCCGCCAGCACCGGATCAGATCGTCGCCGCGTTGCGTGGAATCACGGGGCGCTGACGGTGCTTGCCCACGCTCTGCTCGCGGCGGTTGCTGCCCTAGCCGTGATCGTTCCCGTCGCGGTAGTCGTTGTTCCCGACTCGGTCCGGGCGGGTGTCAGCGGCGGCGGCACAGCCGCACTTGGGCTGGCCGGTGCCGCGCTTGCTGTGCAGAGCGTGCGGGTCGGGGTCGCTCCCGTGCGGATCGGCTGGCTGCTCCCGCTGTCTGGCGTCGCACTGCGTGGGGATGCCCTTTCCGGCCTGTTCGTGCTGGTGATCGCGGCCGTCGCCGTCGCCTGCGGAGTGTTCGTTGTCGGCGACGCCAAGGACGCGCACCTCGGGCGCACGCCGCTCACCGCGCTGCCGGTGTTCATCGCCGCGATGCTGCTGGTGCCCTTGGCCGCGACGGTGACGACGTTCCTCGTCGTCTGGGAGCTGATGGCGCTGACCTCGACCGTTCTGGTGCTCACCGACCATCGCCGGGCCACGTGCCGCCAGGCGGGGCTGGTGTACGCGGTGATGACCCACCTCGGCTTCCTCGCGCTGCTCACGGGCCTAGTCACCTTCGCCGCCGGCGCCCACAGCGAGGCGTTCGACGCCATGACGCGCAGCGCCTCGCGGCTGTCATCAGCCAGCCGCGACGGCGTGTTCCTGCTGACCGTCGCTGGGTTCGCGTCGAAGGCCGGCCTGCTGCCACTGCACGCCTGGCTCCCGCGGGCTCACCCGGAAGCACCGGGTCCGGTGTCGGCGTTGATGAGCGCGGCGATGGTCGCCCTCGGCGTCTACGGGCTGATCCGCATCGACGTGGTCGGGCTGGGCGCTGGTCCGGGATGGTGGGGCCTTACGGTCCTGGTGATTGGCGCGGTGAGCGCGGTCTACTCGGTCCTGCAGGCGTCCGTGGCGACCGACCTGAAACGGCTGCTCGCCTACTCCACCAGCGAGAACATGGGACTGGTCGCGGTGGGGCTCGGCGCCGCGATGCTGTTCCGCAGCGACGGGCAGCAGGCGGTCGCCTCAGTGGCGTTCGCGGCCGCGGTGTTACACGTGATCAACCACGCCGCGTTCAAGACGCTGGCATTTCTGGGTGCCGCCACTGTGCAGCGCGCCACCGGAACGCGTGACCTTGACGAGCTCGGTGGACTCGCCCACAGGATGCCGGTCACCTCGGGCATGTTCGGGTTAGCGACGCTCGCCGGATCCGGGCTGCCCCTCGGGGCGGCGTTCGTCAGCGAGTGGCTGCTCCTTCAGGCACTGGTCCACGCGGTCCCTTCGCATTCGGCCGTGATCGCGCTCGCGATGCCGTTGACGGTCGCCGCTGTCGCGCTCAGCGCCGGGCTCGGGGTGGCGGCGCTGGTGAAGGCGTTCGGGGTCGGGTTCCTCGCCCGGCCGCGCAGCCCGGGCGCCGACGCCGCGACCGACCCTCCGGCCGCGATGCTCGCCGGGATGACGCTGGCGGCCGCGGCTTGCGTCACACTCGCCGTCACCCCCGCCGTGACGAGCCCGCTCTTCACCCACCTCAGCGTCGTGGTCCCAGGTCTGGGAGGCGGGGTTCGCTGGGGCCCCGTCGTGAGACCGGGCGGGCTGCACGGGGCGATGTCGCCCCTTGGCGTCCTGGCGGCGGTGGCCGCGGCGGCCGTCGTGATCGTCACGGTGCTCGGGTCGACCCGCCGGGCGCGCCCCGCCGCAGCAGCCGTGCCGCTGTGGGCGTGCGGCGCCGGTCCGCTCACCGCACGGATGCAGTACACCGCCAGCGCGTTCGCGGAGCCGTTGCAGCGGGTGTTCACCGACGTCCTGCGCCCGGACACCGACATCGAGGTCACTCACCTGGCGGAGTCGCGGTACCTGCTCGACCGGATCCGTTACCGCCAGCAGACCGTCGATGTCATCGAGGCCCGGCTCTACACCCCGATTCTTCGCCTGATCGGTGCCGGCGCGGAACTGATCCGGCGGGCGCACGACGGCCGGCTGCACCGCTACCTCGGCTACGGGACAGCCGGGCTGCTGATCGCCCTGGCCGTGGCGCGATGAGCCTCGGCCTCGCGGTGGGCATGGCGGTGCAGCTGATCCTGGTCGCCGGGCTCGCACCGATGCTCGTTGGCGTCACCCGACAGACCCGCGCCAGGATGGAAGGCCGCGCTGGCGCCGGGTGGGCTCAGCCCTACCGCGACCTGCGCAAGCTGCTCCGCAAACAGCCGCTGCGCCCGCACGGCACGACGATCGTGTTCACGGCCGCGCCGGTCGTCGTCGCGGCGAGCACGCTGGCCGCGGCCTGCCTGGTCCCGATCGTCGTCGCCTCGACCGAGACCGGGCGGGTCGGGGACCTGTTCGTCGTCGTCGGGTTGCTGCTTCTCGGCAGCGTCACCCTCACCCTCGCCGGGTTGGACGGCGGCACCGCGTTTGGCGGAATGGGCGCGAGCCGCACCATGACCATCGCCGCCCTCGTCGAGCCGAGCCTGCTCCTGGCGGTCTTCGCCCTGTCGGTGCCGGTCCACTCGACCGGCCTGGCCGCGATCGTCGCCTCGGTCGCCGCTCACCCGGCGAGCGTCGCCCGACCGGGCGCGGTGCTCGCCGGCGCCGCGCTGGTCATCGCCGCGCTGGCCGAGACCGGAAGGCTGCCGGTCGACAACCCCGCGACACATCTCGAGCTGACCATGGTGCACGAGGCGATGACCTTGGAGTACGCCGGACCGCAGCTGGCTGTGCTCGAGTGGGCATCGGGTCTGCGGCTGGCCGTGCTGCTTGCGCTGCTGGTCAACCTCTTCTGGCCCGCCGGCCTCGCGATCCACACCCTGACCGTGCCGGCGCTTGTGCTGGCAACAGTCGCGATCGCAGTGAAAGTGACCGTACTGGCAGCGGTCCTGGCGGGTGCAGAGGTGTTCCTCGCGAAGCTGCGACTGTTCCGGGTGCCCGAGCTGCTCGCCGGGGCGTTCCTGCTGGGACTGCTCGCGGTCACCGCCAGCTCGGTGCTGTCCGTGACGGCGGGCTGAAGGCGGACCTTGTGACGACCTCCGCCTACACGGCATTGCTGCAGCTCGCTGTCAGCGGGCTGCTTCTGTGCGCCGTCGGGGTGGTGTGGCGCCGGGAACTCTCCGCGATGGTCCGACTGCTCGCCGTCCAAGGGTTCACGCTGGCGGCGATCCCGGCAATCCGCGGCTGGCACACCCGGGACTGGACGCTGCTCGCGGTCGCAGTGGGTGTCGCCGCGCTGCGAAGCGCGGTCCTACCGTCACTGCTGCGGCGGGTGCTCCGCGACGCGGGGACAGCGCGGGAAAGCGCACCGCTGGTGAACACGACCGCCTCGATGCTCGCCGTCGCCGCGCTGACGGTTCTCGCCTACGCGGTCACCCGCCCGGTCGTCGCCCTCGACCCGACTCCGGCGACGCGCGCCGCTCCCGCCGCGGTCGCCGTTGTCCTCACCGGCATCTTCGTGCTGATCTCCCGGCGCCGCGCACTGTCCCAGGTCGTGGGCTTCCTGTTGATGGACAACGGGATCGCCGCAGTCGCCTTCCTCACCACTGCGGGGGTGCCGCTCGTGGTCGAGCTCGGGGCGTCGCTGGATCTGCTGTTCGCCGTCCTGGTGCTACAAGTCCTCGCCGGGCGGCTGCAGCTCACGTTCGGAGGCACCGACCTCGACGAGCTTCGAGAGCTTCGCGACTGATGCACATCCTTCCCGTCCTTGCCCTCGCTGCACCGTTGGCCGCGGCGCTGATCGTCGCCGCAACCGGGTGGCGGCCGGCCGGCGTCGCCGCCAGCATCGCCGCGCCCGCGGTGATCCTCGGCTGCGGGCTGGCCATGATCGGACAGGTCCACCCCGGCCTGATCCGCACCGGCGCACTGCGCGTCGACGCGCTCGCTGTCGTGATGCTCGTCGTGATCGGCACAGTGGGCCTGCTCGCCACTACGGCGAGTGTCGGATACCTGCGCCGCGAGCACGTAGCAGGTCACCTCCACCCTCGCGCCGCCCGCCGCTACGGCATCCTCGTCCAGCTGTTCCTCGCATCGATGACCCTCGCTGTCATCGCCGACAACCTTGGCGTGATGTGGGTCGCGATCGAAGCCACCACCGTCGTCACCGCGTTCTTGGTCGGTCACCACCACACCCGGGCCGCTCTGGAGGCCACCTGGAAGTACGTGATCCTCTGCTCGGTCGGGATCGCGCTGGCATTCCTCGGCACGGTGCTGCTGTACTTCGCCAGCGTCCACAGCGGCTCAGCCCACGACGCGCTCGGCTTCGAGACGCTGCTGCACCGCGCCGCCCACCTCGACCCCGGTGTCACCCGGCTCGCCGCAGTGTTGCTGCTGCTCGGCTACGGCACCAAGGTCGGGCTCGCGCCCTTTCATACCTGGCTTGCCGACGCGCACAGCCAGGCCCCGGCGCCGGTATCGGCGTTGATGAGCGGGGTGCTGCTCGCCGTCGCGCTCACCTCCCTGCTGCGCGTCAAGGCGGTTATCGACGCCGCGCTCGGTGTCGGCTTCATGCGGGCGGGCCTGCTCAGCCTCGGGTTGCTCACCTTGGTGGTCGCCGCCGGCCTGCTCATCGCGCAGCGTGACTTCAAGCGGCTGCTCGCCTACTCGTCGATGGAGCAGATGGCCTTCGCCGCCATCGCCGCCGCCGCGACCAACCCGCTCGCCGTCAGCGCGGTCCTGCTGCTGGTGATCGTGCACGGACTGGCGAAAGCCGTGATGTTCATCGTCTCCGGGCACCTGCAGCAGGCCCACCGCTCCACGGCGATCCCGGCGATCCGCGGCCTGCTCGCCCGCAGCCCGGCCCTCGCCGCCGCCGCGATCATCGGGCTGTGCGCGCTCGTCGGGCTCCCGCCGTTCGGGATCTTCCCCGCCGAGCTTGGCGCCGGCCGTGGCCTCGCAGACGCGGGACTGGCCTGGCCGCTGGGGATCGCCCTCCTCTTCGTCCTTGTTGCCGTCGCGGCGCTCGCCAGCCGCGGCGGCGCGATGCTTTTCGGTGACGCCGACGCGGAAGCGCCGCCGATCCGGCTCGACCGCCTCGACCTGGCGGTGCTGGGTGGTGGCATCACTGGCTGTCTGGTCTTCGGCCTCACCGCCGGTCCGCTCAACCCGGTGCTGATGAGCGCCGGGCACCTGCTTGCGGGTGGATCGTGACCCGCGCCGGGCCGCGAGTCCAGCGCGCCTCGACCGCCGCCTCGCTTGGCGAGGACGTGGCAGGGCTGCTCGACGCCGGGCATCGCCTCGCCCTGGTCGCCGCCCACGACGACGGCGCCGAGCTGCGGGTCGTCTACCTGTTCAGCCGCGCCAGTGACGCCAGTCGCATCGAGCTCACCGTGCGGACGCCCGCGGACCACCCGGTGATCCCGTCCCTTGCCCGTCTGTCCTATCCGGCGAGCCGCTTCGAACGTGAGATGCACGACCTGTTCGGAGTCATCCCCGTCGGGCACCCGCTGCCCCGCCGCCTGGTCCGCCACGGCCACTGGCCCGCTGGCTGGTACCCGCTGCGCCGCGACGCGGCCACGCCGCCGACCTTCACCGCGCCTGAGGGCTTTCCGTTCCGGGACGTGCACGGCCCGGCGGTGTTCGAGATCCCGGTCGGACCGGTCCACGCCGGCCTGATCGAACCCGGGCACTTCCGGTTCTCCGTCGTCGGCGAGACCATCCTCAAGCTCAAAGCACGGCTCTGGTACGTCCACCGAGGCATCGAGAAGCTCTTCGAAGGCCGCGCCCCCGAGGCCGGTGTCGCGCTCGCGGAGCGGATCTCCGGGGACACCTCCGTTGGGCACACCCTCGCCTACAGCCTCGCCGTCGAGGATGCCACCGGACTGACCATGCCCCCAGCCGGCGCACGACTGCGCGCGGCGCTGCTCGAGCTCGAACGCCTCTACAACCACATCGGCGATCTCGGCGCATTAGCGAACGACACCGGCTTTGGTCTCGCCCACTCGCACGCCATGGCGCTTCGCGAGCGGCTGCTTCGGCTCAACGCCACGGTGACCGGGCACCGGCTGCTCCGCGGCGCGATCACACCCGGCGCGGTCGAGCTTCGCGCGCTCCCGGACGTCGGCGTCTTGCGCGATATCGCCGCGGAGGCCGCAGAAATCGCCGAGCTCACTCTCGCCCACTCGGTGGTGCGGGACAGGTTCACCGGAACCGGTGTTCTCACCGCGGAGCAGGCCATCGACCTCGGATGCCTGGGTCCGGTCGCCCGCGCCAGCGGCGTGCGGAACGACGCCCGACATGACCATCCGAGCGTGGACATCACCCCGGACCTGGTCGGCGAATCCGGCGGCGATGTCCTGGCCCGCTATCAGATCCGCAGTCGTGAGATCGCCGCCTCGGTCGCACTGCTCGAGCGCCTGCTCGCCGACGTGACCGTCATCGACTGCGCGGCGCGGCGTACTCGTCGTGGATCGCGCAGCGGGGTCGGGCTCGTCGAAGGGTGGCGCGGAACCATCGCGACCCGCATCGAGCTCCCCGGAGCGCGGCTGAGCCGGGTGAAAGTGGTCGACCCGTCCTGGTTCAACTGGCCTGCGTTACCGCTGGCGGTCGCCGATGCGATCGTCCCGGACTTCCCGCTGATCAACAAGAGCTTCAACCTTTCCTACGCCGGCAACGACCTCTAACGAAGGAGCCCGAAATGACCTCCGCCGTGATCATCGACGCGGTCCGCACCCCGATCGGCAAACGCAACGGGTGGCTGTCGGGCCTACCCAGTGTCGAGCTGCTCGGCCAGGTTCAGTCCGCGGTCCTTGCCCGCTCCGGAGTGAAACCGGATCAGGTCGCGCAAGTTGTCGGCGGATGTGTCACCCAGGCCGGTGAACAAGGGTTCAACGTCACACGCATGGCCTGGTTGCGCCAAGGGCTGCCGTATCAGGTCGGCGCGACCACAGTGGACTGCCAATGTGGCTCCTCCCAGCAGGCTAACCACTTCATTGCCAACCTGATCACCGCTGGCGCGATCGAGGTGGGAATCGCGTGCGGGGTGGAGGCGATGAGCCGCGTGCCGCTCGGCGCGAACGTCGGCATCGGCATCGGACGCGCCATCCCTGACGACCTGCCCTATGACATGCCCGACCAGTTCCACGCCGCGGAACGCATCGCCGAGCGCTACGGCATCACCCGTGCGGACGTCGACTGGCTCGGGCTGACTTCCCAGCAGCGTGCGGCCGCCGCCGCGGCCAATCACCGGTTCAGTCGCGAGATCCACCCGCTGGTGGCGCCTGTCGTCGGCCCGGAAGGCCCCCGCGGCGACCACGGCCACGAGACGATGATCGTGACCGGTGACCAAGGCCTGCGCGACACCACCGCCGAAGGACTTGCCGGCCTCACACCGGTCCTGCCCGACGGGATGCACACCGCCGGGAACTCCTCCCAGATCTCCGACGGCGCCGCTGCCGTGTTGTGGATGTCCGAGGACAAGGCGCGCTCCGAAGGGCTGCAACCGCGTGCCCGCATCGTCGGTCAAGCTCTCGTCGGGTCCGACCCCAATCTCCACCTCGACGGGCCGATCGCCGCTACCACCAAGGTCCTCGACCACCTCGGCATGACTATCGCGGACCTCGACCTGTTCGAGATCAACGAGGCCTTCGCCTCGGTGGTGATGAGCTGGGCGAAGGTGCACAAGGTCGACCTGGACAAGGTCAACGTCAACGGCGGCGCGATCGCACTCGGACACCCAGTCGGCGCCACCGGAAGCCGACTGATCACCACCGCGCTGCACGAGCTCGAACGCCGCGACGCCTCCACCGCCCTGATCACCATGTGCTGCGGCGGCGCGCTCGCCACCGCAACAGTCATCGAACGGCTCTGATGCGCTTGACCGTGCGTGTCTACCCGAAGGCCCGAACCACTACGGTCGGCGGGCGATACGGAAGCGGCGAACCGCCGGTGCTCGTCGTCCGGGTTGCCGCGCCCGCCAGCGACGGCCGCGCCAACGAAGCGGTCGCGCGTGCTCTCGCCTGCGCCTTTGACCGGCCGAGCTCGACCGTGCGGATCATCACCGGGCATACCCAGCGCACCAAGATCGTCGAAGTCGATGACGGCGACCCGATCCGGCTTCGCCAGCTTCTTGACAAGGACGACTGACCCGGCGGCCGCCGACCTTATCTCCGAGCGGAGGACCGCTCGGTTACCCGCGGATACTCAGACCGTCACGTCGCGAAGTCGCCACACTTTCGCCGCGAGTTCCGTGGGTAATGGTGAGTGGACCGGGACCAGCACGATTAGCCGAGTGAATCGATCGGGGAGCGCATCCGCCTGGGCCGGGTGTGATCTGCAGGATCGCATGTGAGAGCTATCAGCCGGTTACGGACGATGAGTTCTACCGTGTCGAGCTCATCGCGCAGGCCAAGCTGGAACAGCTTCGTGGCGCCCCGACCCTCCGCCAACGCCCTCAGCACATGTTGACGAGGAACTGCGGGGAAATCGGCACACAAGTGTTCGCCGAGCACCGCCCAGCCTTCGTGCTCGTGGCCGCAACGCCGAAGGCGCGCATCAGTGTCGATTTTCGAGCGCTGATCCTCATGCCGGCCGCTCATGCACGATCCCATCTGATGAGCCGGCGCGGTGTGTTTGCCGACTCCGTCGTGATCAACTTGATACACCAGACAACGCATCGGCTTGCCTCTTTCGGCGTCGGCGCGACCGGTAGTGCACCCGTTTCCGAGCTGCGCCCGTCGATCTAGTAGTGCGCGCCCGTGGCGAAACTGTCGTCCACTCCGACCATGCTGCGTTGCGTGGCTCAGCCCGCACACGACCCGCGCGCCTTGGCGGCGTTTCAGAACGGGGAACGCCGCCTGCTGTACGCGCGGTACAAGGACCGGCCCTGGGACCAGCCGTACTACCTGGTCGACGGGACGGCCGCCGCCGTCAGGGACTTGGCTAAGGAGCAGCTCGAGTGCTTCATGCCCGACTGCCGCGACCGGCGGCTCACCACCGTCGCGCGCCACGGTCGTCGTGACGGCTTCTCCCACATGGCGGGAGCCGGTGGGCACAGCCGCGAGGGGCTGTTTCATCAGCAGGCCAAGGCGCTCATCGTGCGGTGGGTGCAGTGCCGCTACCCGACGGTGACTGCGGTCGCCGAGCAGGCCACCGATCGTGGCGATCGGCGCGCCGACGTGATGCTTACCTGGCCCGATGGCCCACAAGTCGCCGTGGAGGTCCAATACGCCGCGATCACCGTCGAGGACTGGCTGAGCCGCCAGACCTCCTACCGCGAGCAAGGCATCCGTGCAGTGTGGCTTTTCGGCCATCTCGCGCCCCACCTCCGCCCGGCACGACCCGAACCGTGGCGGGCACCAGAGGACGTCGCCGGCCACGTGCATCTCAGCGATCTGCACCGCGCCGTCGCAGACAGCGGCGAGACCGTGTTGTGGATCAACCCGATCGACGAGCAGGTCGGCGTCGCATGGCGTTGGGAGCGGATGCACCACTGCCGCGATGTGAACTGCCACCACGACGACCTCCGCGAGGCCAGGTTCCCGGTTCCTTGTGGTGCCGCTGCTACCGCGGCGATCTTCGCTGTCGATCGGCTCTTTGACTGCGAGCTCTCACCAGACGGGCTGGTGACGCCGACCTCACTGTCGCTTCTTGGCTCGCAAGGCGAACTCCTGAAAGCGCGTGAGCTCGACCAGACACGGCAGGCCGCTGAGATCGAGGCCCGCCGAGCCGCCGCACGAGCACGAGCGGAGGAGGCGACGGCACGCGAGGAAGCCGAGGCCGCTGAGGAGGCAAGGCGCAGCGCCTGGATCGCCGAGCGTCGCAGCAGCGATGCCGACCGCTGGAATGCTTCGAAGCTTCGCGCTGACCTCATCGCCCGATATGGCGAGCCGCCGGACGAACTCGGCACCGAACTTCACACCGACACCGGGATCTTCGCCTACCCCGCGCACTGGCACGGCGCCCTCTACGTCGACCTGATCGAAACCGAGCCGACCGGCGCCCGGTTCACAATCGCGGACTGCTACCGGGCACTCGGCGCCCGCGGCATTCGTCTCAACCAGCGACCGGGTGCCGCAGCTTCGGCGGTGATTGCGTTCCTCGATTGGTTGCGGGAACTCGGCGTCGTCGGGGTGCATTTCGTCGGCGGCCGCGTTGACTACGTCGAGGTCATTACCCCCGATCTACAAGCCGCACGTGAGATCCGCAGTCGAGACGCCGAGGAACGACAACGGCGATGGGCCGAACAAGGCGAGGCACTTCGTCTGCGCCGGGAGGCCGAGCAGCGTGAACGAGAAGCACAGGATGCCCGGCGCCGTGAACGCGAGGAGCAGCTCGACGCCATGAAGGTCCGCGAGAGACGGCTTCGCGCGCCTGCGAAAGTGAAGCACCCGATTGCCCCTGCGCGCCGCTGCCGTGTTTGCGGCGGGACCCTCGCCGCCGTCCTTGCTGATACCGATCGCCATCTCCTGTGTTGAGCCCGATGCCGCGGACGCCGCTCCTTGTGTTCCGCGTCGACATCGAGCACTACACGGTTCGAGCCGTTGTTTGTCATCGTTGGTAGGAGCGCCCTTTTTGACGTAAGGGTGCTATCCGAACCCGCGAGTGAGGATGGACGGATTCTGTCCGGGACATCAGCGGGGTCGTACCTTGTCGTAGCGCCTGACGCCTCTGCCGTCCACCCAGATGAAGTGACTCTGACGGCCCTGGTCGAAGCGCAGGTCGAAAATGAGCCGTCCCCGTAGTTTGCATGCGTCGAGGTCGGCGGACTCGTCCTTGATTAGAGGCACTTCTCGGTCCGGCGTCGTGGCGAGACGTTTGATGTCGATGAGTGCGGCGCCGGCGATGTAGCGGTGGGTGGGGGGACCCGCCGCACCGATGAGGACTCTTGGAGCAGAGGCCGGCCGCGCGATCCATCCAGGCCTCACCGGTTCAAGCAACCAGTACCGGCGAATGTTCTCGCGCACGATGCTGTCTTGGGGATTCACCGGGTCGAGTCGGGGGCGTCCCGGCTCTAGGTCGTTGCCGAAACTGTTTCGGACCAGCAGTGCTCCCCCGGTGATGCGTCCTATCTCGCTAACCGACAGCGGCGGCAGAGCGAGGCGATCCGCAAAGTTGTGGGGCACCCCGAGTGGCCGAAAACGCGGCCCGTCGCCAGCGACACGGTTAGTCAGGTCAGCATCAGCCGTCTTGAGGCGCAAGGCCGAGAGCAGGGCAGCTTCTACAAGGGCTGCGTCTCGTGCCGACGTGTAGGGCCCAGCGATCTCGATCGTGTAGGCGCCGCTTTCGATGAGTCGCGCCAACCCTGGATTGTGGGTTCCTCCAGTGTGTCCGACCGCGCGAGCGGGACTAGCGCCGCGCCCGACGTACCGGATCCTTTGGTCACGGGTGGACCGGTAGAGGTAGACGCAGCGCTCATTGTTCGCGGACACGAATGGATGCTTCCTCGGACGTGCCGGCAGGACAAGTGATCGTCGGCGGCGAGATGCGCTGGTGTGCACGGGGCTAGGAGCGATCGCCGCCCTCGTCGGCATCGTCTGGTTCCGACGGCAGTCCTAGCACCAGCAGTCGTACGTGCGGGCTGGACTTGATGGTCTGCGTGAACGGCTCGGCGGCTGCGTCCCACACCTCTGGGGTCAAGATCACCGGGCTGATAAGCGTCCGTGACTTGCGTTCCACCTCGTCGACGAGTCGGTACACGTCACTCGGGTCGGGCCGGCCGACGATGAGCAGGTCGACCTCGTGGGCACGGGACCCGCGGATCCCGCTGTAGCGGATCGCCCATGGTCCGTGAAGCAGCGCCCGCTCCACGCCGGGCATGCCGTACAGGCCGCGTTCGAGCAGCGGCTTCACGCCATAGCTGGTGGTGATCACCTCGGCCAGCGCGTCAAGCCCCTCATGCTGGACGATCCGCACGTAACGCATCGGCCAGTCCTCGCGCAGGAACAGCAGACCCGCCTCCACCAGCTCCGCGACCTCGCGATAGACGGTGTCCGGTAGCACGTTGGTCCACAAGCACAGCGAGTGCAGGCTGTGCTCCCGCTTCGGGTCGGCCTCGGCGTACAGCTCAGCGAGGATGCGGGCCTGGGCTTCACTGCGGAAGATCGGGAACAGCAACGCCGGCGTCGAGGCGCCGGCCTCGGTGGCCGGGTCGGGTAGCTGCACACCCCATGGGGTGGTGCCGGGTGTGGACGGGTTGTCGGTCATCGGGCGCTCCTCGGTCGCGGCGAAAGACAGCCGCGCAGCGTCTCGTAGGGTCTGGACCACGGGATGTCCGAGGTCATCGCGTGCCAGGCCGCCACGCGATTTCGATGCCGGGAGCTCCCCGAACCCGCCCTCACCGGAAGTGACGCCAACACCTGGTCGTGCGCGATAAGCGCTCACGCGTCGCCGGTGCGAAATGCGGGGCTGCCCTGTCACGGATACCCGCAAGAAGGTGCGCTGCCCGCCGCGCTCACCGGATGAAACGCGTTGTCGGAGCCAAGACCCGGACGGGTGGTGTTCACATCATCGCTGCCGGCTACCGACTCCCGCCCGCCGTGACAACTGATCACGTCTAGTCGATCAGCTCCGTTCTCCAGTTCACCGACTGGATCCGCAGATCCAGTGTCCGGATCTCCCGCGCCAGGTCTTCCGCCACCCGTCGAAGAGCTGGCACCGGCATCGAGGCAACCAGACGAAGATCATCGCGGGAGTTCCGATACTGCAAGGACGGGTCGCTCGCCGCGTGATCGGCGGCACCTGACCACAGCGAGTGGCGAAGCCGAAGCGCATCGCGCCGAGCGAGTGCGTCGGTCAACGACATCTCGTCATCGAGCTGCGTCGATGCGTTCGTTCGATTGATCCGCCGGATCCAGTCCTCGAGCTCCTCCGCGAGCGCATCGGCCTCGTTGAGCATCTCCAGGGGCTCTTCCTGCGGGATGTCGCCTTCGAGGTGGCTGATGTTCATGAAGATCCGGGCGCGTAGCTGTTCAAGGTGTTTCATCGTGTCTGACCTTCGCGCGAGCGCCTCCGCGAGAATCATCGCTTCACCTCCGTGGACCGGCGGACTCGCTGATCGAGTGCGATCGAGTCGGATAGGGAGGCTGACAGAGGGTCTGGACCACGCGATGTCCGCGCGGTTGCGGTTGCTGCGAAGTAGTGGATGGAAGCGCGTGTCAGCCGTTACGGGATAACGCCGGATTCGGCTAGCCGGTCTGGACTTCTCCGCCAAGTTCGGGATACGTGGGACGTCGCACGATCCGCCAGTCACCCCACGGGCGGCTACGCGTCGCGTCGTACGTCGTGACGATGTGGAAGCGGGTGCTGCCGATCATCGAGCCGACGAAGGCTCCTGCGGCCGCACCGGCGAGAGCGCCGAGCAGCTGACCTGCAGAACCGATCGCGCCACCGCCCAACATGCCCGCAACCGCCCACTCAGCTTCGTCGTTCGCCCACTCGCTGATCTCGGCTGACACGACCGCGACGCCGAGCCGCAACAGCTCCTGCGTAAGTCTGTCCATTGCCTCGTTGTGCTCATACCCGTCAAGTCGAATGTCGATCTCGAAGTAGCCGAGATGGCGTGAGGAGACGCCGCGCACAACAGCACCGCTGACCATCTCAGCTAGCGAGGGGCCGATGGCGTCGAGGCTCACCGCGGTCGGATGGCGCCTCGTCTGGTTGACCAGGAGCTTGTACGTGTTCATGGGCGTCGAACCTCGCTCGCGTACAGTTGAGTACAGTTATCAGGTCGAGTGTGCGCGTACAGTTGCGGACATGTCAAGGAGTATCGGTGCCTGGTCAACGTCGTCCTGATCTCAGTGAGGCCGAGATCGCGCGAGGCATCGGTCGAGCCATCGAACTCCTCCGCGTCCGCGAGGGGCTAAGCCGTGAGGACCTTGCCGCGCGAGCAGATCCACCGTTGAGCCGGTCCGCGATCCTCAAGATCGAAAAGGGAGAACGGGTCCCCGGAGCAGGGACGGTCGCGCGGCTAGCCGCCGCGCTTGAGGTGCCCATTGACGTCGTATTGGTTACGGCCTGGGTGGCCGCGGAGGAGGACTCGACGAGACGCGCTGAGCGGGCTAAAGCCAGCCTCAGCTGGGACATCTTCGGCCAGCCCTCCGCTGGTGTCCGTGCGGGCGCTCTGGCCGGACTTGGCGTGATCGCGATTCTCGGGGCGCCGATCGCGCTTGGCGCTGCTGCCGCCGTCGCGGTGGGCAGCATCGCTGAGGATCACGACCGGAAGCGAAAGGATGCGCTCGAGGTTCAGCGGCTACAGCTCGAGGTGCAACGACGTACTACCCTTCTGACCGATCCGGACAGACTCCAGCAGCTTCTCCAACAGTTACCCGACGATGATGCCGGGTCGGAGGACGCGGGATAGGTCGTCACGTTGTCACCGCAGTGACTACAGGCGTTCGCCTTGTCTGTTGTCGTAGCGGCGTGCTTCGGTCGGGGAATGAACGGAGATCACATCGACCCGTTGGTGGATTGCCGAGGCAACGCCACACCGCTTGCACTCCATCTGTCGCATGCGATGGTCGGCACTGGCCTCTCGCTCGTTGTCGGCAAGCTCGCGAGGACCAGCCTCGGCGCGATGCTGCTCACATTCGCGGCCGGCTACCTGATGCACGTGACACTCGACGCCCCGCTGGCCAAGGAGATCGCGAAGGCAGACCTTTCGGCTCGCGGGCGACTCAGCTGAGCGCTGGCCGAGCTGCGACGCCGGTCGCCGAGCCGGGACCCCGCTAGTCCGGCGTGGAGGGTTCGTCGGGCTCCTCACCGGCCCCGACCGCGAGTAGCGGACAGGCGCTGAGGTAGGCGCTCATGTGCGGCAGGTTCAGCTGGCGGTGCGGTGACTGATCGATCCCGGGGATGAAGGCGAACGTTCCGATATGAACCGCCAACGCGCAGTTCGGGTCGCTGAGCGGCTCAAACTGTGTCAACGTCGAATCAAGGATGATCTCGCCAAGCACGTCGGCCTGCTTGTTGGATCGGCTGAGACGGTCGACGATCTCCACGACCCAGATGTAGCGGGACATCGGCGTGCGACGGTAGGCCGCGGCGAGCTCTCCGGGGACCCCGCGCTGTGCCAACGTCTGCTTGAACTTGGTCGAGGTCATGAGGAAGGTACGGACGGTGCATTGCTCATCCTCGTTGGTCCGATTGTCGGCGGCCTGCACTGTCGAGCCGGAGTACAGCGCGGAGTTGCGGAACGCGTTGAGGAAGGACCGGCCGACGGTCTCGGCGCGTTCTGCGTCGAGGTAGACCTTCGGAAGCAGGGGAAGGTACATCGCGGTCCACGGCTGATGCGCGTCTTCCGGCTCCGCCCATGGGTCATCGACGGGGAGGTAGGGGCCGCGAGCGTCGTCGTGGCGCCAGAGCTGGATCTTCGTGTTTCCTGCCGAAGCGGCGCGACGGTAGGCGACCAGGACCCAGGCGTGCGTGTTCGAGATCACGATCGGGGGGAGCGCCGAGTTGATGTAGCGGCATGCCATCCCGTAGAGCCGAAGGCTGCGACTCGCCTGTTCATCCTCTGAGGACTGCGGCAGGTTCTTGCTCGTGGGGCTTAGGCCCAGGCTCTCCATTGCGGCCATCAACTGGTACGGCGACAGGCCATCGTTCGGCAACTGCCGCCCGGCCATCACCCCGCCGAGCGCGGCCTCGAAGATCGTGTGCGGCAGCGCCTGCGGCAGCCCGTAGGTCGCGCTTGCGTGGCGAAGCACCATCCACACAGCGGCGTGCGCGCACCGCAGAAGCTGTGTGTCCTGGCTGATGAATGGCATCGCGGTGATCTTCAGCCGGTAGCCGAAGACATCGACCTCTTCGGTGGTCTCGCAGCGCACCGCATCAGCGAGTTCCGCCGGCGGCCGGATCATCGTGCGCCCAACCGGAGCGATCGGGAAGGGCCGGAGGATCGTGTATCCGTGGTAGCTGCTCTGCAGTGCGTCGAGCTGGCTGAGATCATCGGGCACGGGCGCGCCGAAGAAATGCATCCGATGACACACCGACGGAAAGCGACGCAGCGTTCCGTTGTAGAAGCGCGCGAGTTGGCTGCGCCAGTCGGCATCGACGTAGCGACGTTCCACAAGGACGCTCACGACACCGTGGTTCTCCGCGATCTCGAGGATCCGTCCGAGAGGCCGGTTGCCCCGGTGCGCGTAGAACTGCCTGAGCTGCACCCACGCGCCCGGCACGGTCATGTCATAGATGACCGCCGGTTGATCGCCGACGCTCCAGTCGCGGAGGTTGATCACGCTTCGCCTCTCCAACGATTGAGGCGGGCGCGTCTCGCGTCTAGTTCAGTCGGATGTTGGCGACTGCTTTCTCCGCCTCGCGTTCATTGTCCCGGATCTCTGCGAGTTCTTCATGTAGTTGCGAGAGTGTCGCGTCGTCCTGGCTCAACCCAAGGATCTGGGACAGTGAGACATCGGTCTGGTCTCCGACCGGCGAGATCGACCGGTCGAATCCCGAATCGCTCGTGCTCATGTCGGTCGTCTCCATGTCGGTGAGAGGCGGCATGGGCATCATTCCCCACGCGCCAGTGTGCAAGTGAACCGGGAGCGCGTCCATATGCCACGCGCAGCGGTCCCGCCGCTGTCCGGTTGGTCGGTCGGGCCCTCAGCGAGCACGCAACGACGACAGGAACGCCGCCATCGCACGCTCCTCCTCGGGGGTCAGGTCCTGCGCCGCGAGCGCCTCCGCCAGCACTCCGGTCCGGGCCGGCATCGGGTCCGGATCATCACCGGTGGCGTATCCGGCGAGCGCCATCAGGCCCAGGTAAGAAACGTCGTAGTGCTTTGCCAGATTGAGCAGGACATGTGGCGACGGCGTGGTGACCTGGCCCTGCTCGAGCTTGAGCAGGTATGCGGCCGAGATGCCTGTCCCGGCGGCGACGCTGCGCAGGCTGTCGCCACGAAGGGTGCGGACGTCGCGCAACTGCGTCCCCAGACGGCTCGATGCAGCGTCGGGGGCCGGCTTGGCGGTGGCGTCTCGGTCGGTCACGAACTCAATAGTAGTCACCGTTCACGATAGTTGACAACCCTCCTTGCTCTGTCTACTCTAGTGAACAGCGCCAACAACGGTGCACAGAGGAGGTAGTTGTGGTGCGCATCTACGTACATGAGCCCGGCGCGGAGCTGACCCTTCACGAGGATGTCGAGGAAACGCGGACGTTTCGCGAGATCTGCGCCGTCGACGAGGAGACGATCGTGTTCCTCGATGACGACGACGAGCCGGTCGAGGTCGACCTGACCATCGTCGAGGTCATTGTCGCGCGAGGCCGCAAGCCGGGCCATCACCATGTCCACCGTCATCACTGCCGACATCTCTCCGTCGAGGTGCACTACGGCGGTGACACCCGCCCGGTGCGCGTCACGCCGAATCAGACGGTCGCCACGGTGCTGAGTAAGGCCATCGCCGAGTACGGCATCGACCCCGCAGCCGGCGCCGATCTCGTGCTGCGCCGCCCGGGAAGCAACGAGGATCTGCCCCAGTCCGAACACATCGGTGATGTGCACGCCGGCCCGCCCTGCACCTTCGAGCTCAACCTCCTCCCCGCGCACCGCGAAGCAGGATGACCGTGTCGTTGCCCACCGCGGCTGACCCGGTCGAGGCCGCGGCCACCGCCGATCTCGCCCACGCGAGAATGCGCGCGGCCGCTGACGAAGGACGGTTCGCCATCGTGGTCTTCCAGCACCCGGTCGCATTGGGCTGGGTCGCCGTCGGCGAGGGACGTCTCGGCCTGCGCCTTGACCTCAACGGCTACCCAGGAGCCGCACCCGCCGGACAGCCCTGGGACCTGGACCGCGGCAGCACGCTCGAGGCGGCGCGCTGGCCGGTCGGTGGACGACCGGTGTTCCGGCGCGACTGGTCGCCGAGCAACGGCAACGCCCCCTACCTCGCGGTCGACCGCATCGCCCTCGCCACTCACCCCAACTGGCGCGCCGAGCTGCCGGGCCGCGCCTGGACACCCACGATGAACGTCTACGACTACCTGTCCGCCCTCCATGAAGCGCTCGGCCTCAGCCGCCTGCCGGACTGATCACGATGCTCGGATTACGCGGCCGGACCCGCGATAACCCTTCGGAAGCGTTGCGCGCGTATCTGGACGTGCCCAAGCCCTTGTGGGACGAGCTCGTCGCCGAGCTCCACACACGCGGTGCCGGCGTCCGCGAGTCGGGAGCATTCCTGCTCGCACCTCGCGGCGTCACGCCGCCGACGTCCTCCCTACCGCCGACCGTGGTCGCCGCCGCCTACTACGACGACCTCGACGCTGCCTGCCTCACCGGCGGCATCACCATGTCGGGCACGGCCTACGACCGGCTATGGGAGCGCTGCCGGCAAGAAGAGCTCCGCGTCGTCGCCGACATTCACACCCACCCTGGGCAGTGGGTCGGACAGTCTCACATTGACAGGGCGAATCCGATGATGGCCCTGGTGGGCCACCTCGCACTGATCATCGGCAACTTCGCCGACCCGGACGACGGGCCGCTGCCCGTGGGTGTGCATCGCTACCTCGGCAACAACGAATGGGAGACGCTGTCGGAAAACGAATCGTCGGCGCACCGCGCTCCAGCGCGTCGACTCCGTCGTTGGCTGCGCGACCTTCGACCGCCATGGCCACGCCGATGAGCTATCCACCCGCGGACGGTTTCGCCGACCAGGTCAGTCGCACCGATCTGCTACTCGGGCGCCGCGGCGCAGTCAGCTCGCTGACCAACGCCCGTGACTGGTTCGACGACCGCCCAGTGTGGATCCACGCAGACCCACGGACCGCATCGACCGGCCCCGGTCAGTCCGCGCTCATCACGCTCACGACCTTGCTCCATCGCGCCGGCTTCCCGGTGTACATCAACGGAGCGTTGGACGATCTGGTTGTCGACCGCGGACCGTTCCGCGGACAGGACCTCACCATCACGCTGGCCGCCCTCGGCGCCGTCAAAGCCCCCTCGGCCTACACCGAAGCACCCGGTCAACGTCACGTCATGCTCGGCGATGTCACCCGGGCGCCATCACCGGCGGTCCAGTTGACCTGGGACGGCTGGATCGCCGGGGTGCGCCCCGACGGGAACCGACTCGATGAACGCGACGGCTGCCCGCTCGCGCCGATACTCGCCGCCGCGCTCACGGTCTCTGAGATCTTCGAGTCGCACCTTGGCGTCCGCGACGCCTGCTGGCGCGACGTCACGATCTCGCTGTGGAACCCGACAGACACCTCACCCGCACAAGGCCCCGCGCTGAGGTGGCTTCCGCAGCGTTGGATGCTTCTCGGGCTCGGCCACCTCGGGCAGGCCAACGCATGGTGCCTGGCACACCTTCCCAACCCGCCGGGCAGCTGCGAGGTCTGGCTCGCCGACGACGAGCGCATCACTGCCTCGAACGTGTCAACCGGTGTCCTCACCAACCCAGAACATCTGACCGCCGCAGCGGACGGCGCGCCTCGCAAGACCAGGCTTGTTGCCGCAGCACTCGAACGTGCAGGCCTGGATACCCGGCTGATCGAACGGCGCATACAGCCCGACGAGCACCACCACAGTGATCTTCCGTCGATCACCTTGGTAGGAGTCGACAATCTCGCGACGCGCCGCGCGCTCAGCAGCTTCGGCTGGCCGCTGTGCATCGACGCCGGCCTCGGATCCACCCCGTCGAGCTTCGACACCTTTTCTCTTCACGTATTCGACGGCTCCGGGCGAGCGAGCTCCGAGATCGACGCGTGGCAGGAACGGCCACAGGCCGAGCCGGACACCACCGCTGAGATTTTCGATGACCTTCGCAGCGGCGGGCTCGATGAATGCGGTGTCGTCACCTTGGCGAACAAGAACGTGGCGTGCGCCTATGTCGGAATGAGCGCAGCGTGCCTGTCGGTCGCCGAGGTCCTGCGACGTCTCAACGGCACCGAGGGAGCGACGGCCATCAGTGCAGCACTCGACGCGCTGGCCGTCAGAGGTGACGCGATATCGCCACCTCCGATTCGTGTTCCGGTCTGTGAGGTTGTCGGCACAGAACGACGTACGACCACGCCCGCCGAGCCGGCCTGATCAGGCCGATCCCAGCCGGTCGAGAAGGTCCGAATCCCGGTCAAGCACGAACTCGACGAGCGCGTCGCGGCGACGGTTTCGCTCTGAAGCGCTCTCCGCCTGCTGCTCCGGAGCTGGGTCGTCCGCCGACGGCGCCCGTTTCCGGCTCGCTGAAGGTTCACGTTCCACGTGATGAACCTTAGATAACGACGAGCGCTTGAGCCATAAAAATGTCCGAATACTTATCTCTGAGGTAAGTTTTCGGACATGAATCGAAGATTGAGGCAACGCACGGCGCCTGGCTTGCCGGGCGCGCTCGCACGGTCCCCGATGGGCACCGTGCGCCCCCGGGACGTCGACATCTATACCCAGCCCCACCTTCAGATCCGTCGCCTCGAACGCCACGGCCTGCTGCATCGAATGGCCGCCGGCTACTACGCCGTCGTCCCCCCGGACCGGGTCAACACCGGCTGGATGCCGACCATCGAGGGCGCAGCCGCCGGCATCGCCGCCGCGGACTTCGGGGAGGACAACTTCGCCCTGATGGGCCTAACCGCTGCACGCCTACACCGTGTAATCCCGCGCGCACTCGCGTTCGCCGTCGTGGCGACGCCGCGTCGCCGAAAGCCGGTGCAGATGGAGGACAGGACCGCGACCGCCCACTTCCTCACGCGCGATCCCCGCACGATCTACACCGAGCGGATGATCACCGACATGGGTCCCTGCCAGGTGACCATCCCCGAGCAGACCCTTCTCGACCTCGCGCACCTCCCGAAGCTCGGCGACATGGAACAAGAGGTGTGGGCCGCGATCGACACCCTGCGGCCCGGCTGCGACCAGGCGCTGCTCACCGAGATCGCCCAGACCCAACGACTCGGCGCCGCTCTACGTCGAGTACGTCTGCGGACTCGCGATGCCTGAACGCACACTCTCGAGGGTCACATGGCACTGAACCGCGATGAGCTCCAGGTCTATGGGGTCGATCCGTCTTGGGTGCCAGGTGTCGCTGCAGGGTCGATACCACCTGTTGTGCCTGCGGTGAGGATCTGAACGATCGCACTGAGGGGCTCAGCTACGCCATGCCACGTCGTTATCGTCTCGACGCTCCATGACCCGTCGGCATCGTGACGAGTCACCTTGTGTTCAGTCCGGCGTCCGCCGGTCGCAAGTATCCACATGCCGTACACGCCCATGAGGCAGATCAGACCGACCTCAACAACGGGAAGCTTCACGCCGGCGGCATCGATTGCGCCGGCAGCGAGATCGCGTGTCGCCGGGTCCTCCCAGCCGCTGCTCAAGATCGCCAGAGAGGCCGCCTCGAGGGCGTCCGGATCACGGGCGAGGAGGTCAACCGCGGCGTCAATGGCAGAGCCGCCGCAGGCCGCGGCGAGGCGCTCGCGAATCGCCTCCGGTGGCGCGTCGCCGGTCGACGCTGAGACGAAGTAGCGCATCGCGTGCGGGATTACCGATGGGTCAACACCGCTGGCGGTCAGCCTCTCCGCGAGGCCCTCTGGGGACGGTGACGTCATCGCCAATCTCCTTCCACACACAACACCCGGGAGCGCCAGGCAGGCAGGCGAGAATCGTAAGCGTCGGCCGTCGCGCGCACGGCCGCCGCGAGCGTCGATCCCGCCAAGACCCGGCTGTGGATGTCGGCCAGCTGCTCGGAGACGTCCTCAGCGATGGCGTCCCAGGCGGGGGCGACCACGGCGCGAGTGCCGCTTGAGCGCAATGCACCGAAGAGGCCGAGGCGCTCGCCCATTCCGGCGACCAGACTTTGACCGGTCGAGCACGCGCCTGACATCACGAGCCCAGCCGCCGTGTTCAGGTCCTGGAGTGAGTTCCACGTCAGCCGGTGCGCTCGACCTTCCGCGGATGCCGCCGCGATCGGGTGTTGGGTCGGCAGCGCCCCACGACGTCCGACCAGAAGTGCGAGGTCGCGCTGCTCGGGATCGACGAGGCCGTGACAAAGAAGCGTGACGATGTCGTTGCTGGCCAGGAGCTCACGGACGGCTGCAGCGTCCACAGTGGGTCCGTCGCGGACGTTTGCGCCGATGTCATGTCGTGCCGCTTCGGTCTCGATCAAGCGGGTGGCGCGGGCGAAGGCTTCGAGGGTGGCCGGCGAATCTGAGTGCGCCGGGACGCTTGCGAGGCCCACGTTTTTCACCGGTGGTTGCGGTCCGGGGAGATCGAAAAGGGCAGACCAGCTCGGCAGGTAGGAGGTGGTCCAGGGTGCGTCCATCGCGTGCCAGGGCAGGCCGGTAAGTCCTGCGTGCTCGATGACAACCAAGTGATCGTCATGGGTCGCCAGTCGCATTTCGGCGGTGAGCCAACCTTCAAGCATTCGCCAGCCGTCGTGATCGAGGGGATCTCCGGGTCGTTGCGGCCACCAGTTTTGAAGCCGAGCGAGCACTTCGAGCGCGACGGTAGGCGCCTCAACGGGCATGGCGGGCAACGCACGGAAGTCGATGGACTTGTCTGATCCGATGCGGCTGAGGAGAGTGACGACACCTTCTTCACCGAGCCACCACTCGACTACCCATAGCGCGCCCCGGGCGGGCGCGAGCGTGGCCAAACGTGCGTCTGACAGTTGGTCCGCGAGGGCCTGTCTTGACGGTGGGTTGGGCGAACCGCTTCGCCATGCGCGAGCCCTTCCGATCGCGTCGCGCGACAACTCAGAGGCTAGGCGCACGTCTGCCGGCGCCGGCCTCGCGGCCATCATCGCCGTGGACACCCGCTTCATCTCAGCGCGCAGCCGACCAGTCGCGTCGATAAGGAGGGAGGAGTCCTGCGTAGCGCCATATTCGTCGCGCAACGCGTCGGGAATCGCGAGAAGATGGATGCGAGCGGCCGGGACGTCGCCGGTCCGGGCACGCAGCACGGCGAGGGCCGCCAAGGCGAATGGGTCCTTCGCCAAAGTCACCAGAGTTTCGAGGTCAGCGATCGCGCCACCGCTGTCACCGAGGATCTCGCGCAGGCGCGCGCGTACCCGGATTGCACTTGCCCGGACCGTCCAGTCTCCCTTGCTGAAAGCCGCGTGTTCGAGATCGACGAGCGCGTTGCTGGTGCTCTGCACGAGATCCTCGGGGATTTCCTCGCCACGCTCGAGGAGAACGACCACCGCATCGGCCGCACCCAGCGCCGCCCGGCTGCCGCCGTCGAGATCCGATTGGAGCGCATTCAACTCGCCGAGTGCTCCAACCGTGTCACCTTCAGCGGCAAGGAGCGAGGCGAGGTGTGCTCTAAGCGTCGGTATCTGCTCAGCGTCCGGTCCCTTCGCCAACGTGATGGCTGCCCGGAGATGGTCGACCGCGTTGCGATGACGGCCGAGTGAAGTGGCCGTGGTCGCGAGTGCTTGGTGGGCGAGAAAGCGGGCCTCTTGATCCGGAGCGCTTTGAAGCAGCTGATCCAGGGCGGCAATGCCATGCCCGAGGTCGCCCTGGTCACGTTCGATCAGGGCGAGATTGAACTCCAGGCGCCAGGTCGTGTCCTCGTCGAAAGTCATGTCCCGATAGGGAGCGAGCACCTTCAGGGCGTCAGTTGGCCGACCGGTCATGCGCAGTGCGGTGGAGCGTTCCGTGTCTATCGCCAGTCGCTCGAGCGCGGGAAGATCTGCCTCCCACGGCTGCGGCTGGTCGCCGACCGTTTCCAGGAACAGCGTGGGTGCCCGCGCGTCTTTCGCGGCGGCGCCGAGTTGAGTGAGCAGACGAGCTCGTGAAGTCTCTGAGCCGTCGCTAAGCGTGATGGCGTACTGGGTCATACCTACCAGTTCGGAGCTTCGACCTGAGGAACGGAGCACGCCCAGCACGTGGCGCAAAGCCTCGATGAGCCGGACTTCCTCGCCGAGACCGGCAACATGTTCCAAGGCATCCCTGAGGACCTCGCTCGACGCGGCCTCGAACACGGGTGCGTTACGGGCCACCGAGCGGATCAAATGGGGATAACCGGCGCTCTCTGCGATCAGCTGGAGTCGAGCGATCGCGTCCCCCGACGAGTCAACGGCCTCGTGTACCGCTCGGACGATTTGGTCCGGGTCGACCGCCAGCGCAGGGAGCTCCTTGGGGAGTCGAAGCCGAAGAATGTCTCGTCGGTGGTCGGTCTGGGCCGTCCACGCCCATGAGATCCAGACCCGGGTGAACTCCGCGGCCAGCGGGTCGACCGCGCCGGCAGCAACGTGGGCGGCGGCGTTCACCGCCAGAAGGCAGAGGCGCGTTGTCGGATCGAGGCCGCCGCGAACGAGCAGGCTTTCCAAGGAGGAACGAAGCGAGTCGATCGCTCCCGGCAAGACGACTCCGTCGGCTATGTGGCTTGCCAGAAGCTCCTGCAACGGGGTGGTGCCATCGGCTGCAAGCGCCAACGCGGCTGACACAAGCGCTACACCTTGAGCGTCGCCGACTATGAGATCGACCTCGTCGATCCCACCCGGAATGGGGTTCCGGGTGACGTCCGGCACGAGACCCGTGGCAGCGATCATCGCCGATGCCACAGCCTCGGCGGTCAACTCGGCGTACCGAGCCATCGCAACGGCCTCCCGCTCACGGGCGCCCGGTGCCCGCTGAAGGTCGTCGATGACACCATCGAGGTGTGCCCTGATTACGCGGGTCAGTTCGCTGCCGAGCTGAGCGCGACCTGACCCGTCCAACTCGACAAGGGTGTTCCAGTCGTTGCCGTGGATGCGTACCCGGGACGCCAGCCCGAGGGCGGCATTGCATGAACCGCACTTCGACCAGGGGGGACGTCCCTCGAGGACCTCGGACAGCGCAGGGACATTGACGAACGCGATCTCCCGTTCCCCGAGGAACGCTCGCTGCCGCGACCCGCACCGACCGCAGACAACCTCCACGAGGGCAGGTTCACCCACCTGTCCGCACGCGGTCAAACCGCGGACGACACCGGTAGCCGGCCGAATCACTTCGCGGCCCATCACTACGTTGGAGACGTCACGCCCATTGAGCGCGGGAAGCATGTGAGCCCATCCTGTGGCCCGTGAGGATGCCCGACGACAAGCGTCCGATCGACCGTCACTCTTCCTGTCGGTGCTCCCACTTACCGTCAGTGACATGCCCGCGGACGTGCCCTACGACGCAGCGTGGGTGCCTGACGATGATCCCGAACGACCGTGGGACGACGCGGCCGTTGTCTGTGTCGAGTGGACTCTCGACCAGGCAGACAAGCGAGGTATTGCGCCGCTGCTGGTGACTCCTACCCAAAGCCAATGGGAATGCGGAGCGCGAGCCGTCGTAGAAATGGCACATCGATTCGATGCGACCACACCCCGCTCGAAACAACGTCGCACAGCTTCCCCGCGGGCGGTACTGGCCTACGTGCCTGACTGGGAAGCCGTGGATATTGCAGTCTGTGCGGCGCGCGGAGGAACCCTGGCTGTAGTTGAAACTGAGTCCTATCCGCTGAGTGGGTGGGCCGCAGAAGCTGCAGCGCTCAACCTGATGACCGGCTCTGTCAGTGGCGCCGCGCTCGCTGAGACGCATCGTGCCGATCTCGAGCACCTGTCGTTTGTCGGCAACAATGGTTGGGCGGATAACTATGGGAAGGAGGCGGCGGTTCGCACCCTTCAGACGATGAAAGCCAAAGGCGGCCTCGACGCGGGTGTGATTCTCGGCTTCATGATTGCGGCCGGGCACGCGGGCCGCCGCGTAGAGCGGCTGAGCAAGCTGATCGACCGAGTCGCTGCTGGGTCCGACCGCACAACCGCTGGTCGGCCGAGGTAGGAGCGCGGGATCGGCGGCGGGCGAGAACCCCGGCGCATCATCCTTCGGCATCCGCGGTCCGTCGGTGAGCTTGTTCGAGATGGTGACAGTGCGACCGCCATCGATCGGTTGCGGCACCGCGGCCCATTACCCGGGTAATGGAAGCCTGCGGCCGGTGTATACCAACGACGGGAGGCTGGTTCGACCGCGCAGGTAGGCGACCGTTTCCGCCATGCCCGGCGCACGGGTAATGAGGGCTGATTCTGTTGCGCGGTCCAGCGCGCCCTCCCAGTGAAGAGCCACTGCATATCCGCGAAGCAAGTCGGGGTCGTACTCGCGAAGCATCTCGGACTTGATCCAGCTGATCTCCGTGGGGCGACCCCCGCGGGCGAGGATCACCGAGGCCAACGCTCGCAGGTAAGGCGGTTGGTTGCGGTCCTTTGCAAGTCTTCCCGCAGCGGCCGACCAGCGGGGCGGCATGCGTCCCGGGTGCTCCATCATCAACGCGAGCATCCAAGTCACGAGGTGGGTCGAGTAGGCACGCGAGGGGTCTTCGAGATAGTCGGCAATCCCATTGACCACCCGGTCACGAGAGACGAACGGCTGCAGGTATGCAGCAACCACGGAGGCAACAGGAGCGAGGTCTTCGAGGCGCTTCAAGACGAGCGTCAGCACGCTGTACTCGCGCAGCCGCGCGAGCCGCCAAAGGCTAAAGCGGAGACTCGAAACCTGGACGTGGCCGTCGTCGTGGATGGCGGCGCGGAGCATGCGCCGTAGCTGTGGTCGTGCCGTGGCTTGTCCCGCATCGAACGAATACTGCGCTGCGTCGCGATCGGGGTGTTGCCCGTCCCTGATCGCGTCCGTGCCCTCGAGTAGTTGGGTCTTGGACGAGCTGATGATGAGTCCGCGGTTACGGCACTCTTGCTCCAGCAGGCGCATCCCAGAGATGACGTCCGCCTTGGATGAACCGACGATTCTGATGTCATCCATGAAGCGGTGGTAGGAGTAGCCAGCGTCGAGCATCACGCGGTCAACAGGTAGCAGGAAAAGGTTGCCCAGCACACGCGCTGCGTTGGGACCTTGAGGAAGGCCCATGTCAGGTACCTGCGCCCACGCACGAAGCATGGCTCGGAGCGTGGTGACCACTCTGGGATCAGGGTTCAGGGCAGAGACTTCTTCGATCAGCAACCGATGCGAGATGTGGTCGAAGTACGCAGTCAGATCTGTCTTTACCATCCACGGTTGGCCGGTGACCAACTGCAACTGAACCTGCGCCTGCCAGCGCTTCCACAACGTCGGACCGCGCTGAAGGAACCACCGTCCGCTGCCGGCGACGCGGGCAGACATCACCTGAGCTGGCAAAGCAGCGTCGATTCGAGCCGCGACGCTGCCGACAACCGCCTGAAAGGCGATTCGGTCCTCGAGCGTCAACAGGACGGCGCTACGTGTGAAGAAAGGTGTCTTTGGTATGGGGATTGCCACGGCCGGATCGAAGACGCCGTCTTGGATCTTTCTCAGTACAGCGTTGACGAGTCGCTCCGGTTCGGCAAGTTGATCCTCGAAGCGAAGGATGTCGGGCACCCAAAGCTCGTTGATATCGGTCGCTTTGACGAAGGCCAACGCAGCTGGGACATCAAATACCGACCTCAGCAGCGTTTCTCGGCGGGCCCGACGCCGGGGACCGCCGGCTAGGCGCTCGCCGTCGATGAGCCACTGCTTGCCGCTCTTCCGTGCTACGAGGTCGCCCGCCGCGGCGCGTCGGCGAACGGTCGCCACCGAGACGCCCATTCTCGTTGCGGCTTCCTCCACGGTGAGCCAGTCCACAGGAGTATCGTACGCTCATTAGTGAGTGATTGCGCTCACTAATGAGCGGAAGGAGGTGAAACTATGACCACGGGAAAGAAGGCCGCAAGTGCGGCCGGCAAGGTCCTTCGCGACCCAAAGGCGACGACCGCTGAGAAACGCGCGGCGGCATCCGACCTCGCGCAGCGAGGTAAGCCTGGCGGCGCGGGCAAGTCGGGCAAGAAGTAGCACACGCAAGAGCCGGCTCACCCCTGCCTAGCTGAAATAGGCAGGGGTGAGTTCGCCCGCACAGTTTCACACAGCGGATGACGGACTCTTACAAGGACGCCTCGCTCAGCCGTGCGCTCCGCGTCACCCGCGATGGCGCCCAAGAATGGCACGTGCTGCGGTGGCACCTCGTGACGATGCCGACGATCTTTGGGATGACCTGTGTCGCACGGCGGTCGAAGGCTGCACGCAGCGGCGGCAACCGCGGCACCCCGAACGCGAGTGGCTCGCCCAACTTGCCCGCAACCGCCGCCCGTCGCTGCGCCGCGCTTTGCGGGTTGTTGGATACGCGTAGAGCCGCGCGGTCAGCGAGCTCGAGTAGGGAATGGACATCTATCCGCGGAATTTCGCGGACAACTAGCGTGGAACCGCGTCGCCGCCACGCTCGGGAGCGGACAAGTTCACGCGGAACCTACAACGGCTCAGCGCTGGAACTGCGGTGTTGTCGGAATGCCGTTGGGCGGAGGATCGTCGGACAGCTTGAAGTCGAGGATCGCTCCGGTGCGCGCGTCAGTGACGACAATCTCCGTCGTGCCTGTGGCGAACCGAGACCTGGGAGCGGCGCCCTCGGCGGGCGGCGGAGCCGTGGTGGGCACTGTGAACCGTCCGGTCATGACGATGACGACGACGGGCCGGTTGTCCGGTGCGCTCACCTCGTTGACCAGCCGGGCGGACGCGTCGCGGTTCGTCGTCCAGTAGGTCACGCTGCAGACGTTCGTGGGCCAACCGCTGCGGCCACTCTCTGCTCTTGCGGGGCTCGCAGCCGTCGACCACGAGGAGCCTTCCTCATACCAGGCGACGCCGCGAGCAACGGCGGACTCCAACGACGCCGTCGTGACGGCAACGTTGGCGCGCTGCGCCTTGACAGCCCGAGGTGAGGCGATGGCGCTGGCCCCGACGACGAGCAAGGCGACACCGCCTGTGGCGGTGACGAAAAGCCACGAGCGGGCGCATCGAGTGGTCAGCACGGGTTGCCCGCCCGGAGACCCCGGTACGGCCGATTGCCGTCCAACGGCTGTTCGAGGGTGACGAGCGGGCGCACGACGCCACCGACCCACCTCGCAGACCCGTGGTAGCGAACCCGCCGCCACGACGCGTGGTTGCGCGAGGAACGGGTCGTCGTCTCCGAGCCGTATATGCCGTCGTGGGCGCGCATCGGGTCGGTCGCTGAGACTGTGTTGTGGCCGTCGAAGGCGATCGTGTAGCGCCGATGTCTGGGGGCGGCCGAGATCATGAACTGCGCAGGGGTCAGCCGCTTCACGTAGACACCGTGCGCGACGAACTCATGGCGGGGTGTTCGCTCCGCCCAGAACGCCATCCGCCCGCCACCCAGACCGTTGATGTTTCCGGCGTTGTTCTGGATGTAGCCGGCCTCGACCCAGTTCCTCCCGGCGCTGTCGGTCAGCCAGATCTCGTCGGTGACGAAGGCCGGCCACACGCCTCCGGTGCCAAGGCATCGCGGCGTGATGGTCGCGGCAACGCCGTCGATGCGACCGGGAAACGACTGCACGTCGCCGTAACAGTGACGGTCGATCGTGCACTTGCCGGCGAATGCCGACTGTGGCGCGAACGCCGCCGCGGACGCGACACCGAGAGCGACTACGAGCCGTTGGTGCTTCGAGTGATGCCGAGCCGACCTCACGGGATCGCCTTCCCGCCGAATCCTCTCGACCCCGCGAACGGATCATATTCGGGCTGGCAATTTCAGTAAAGTCAGCCGTCAGGTTCCATGTCGCTATGGCCGCCGCGCGGGAGCATCCGCAGGACCTCGGCGTCCGTCGTCTGGCGGAAGTCGTCGTACCACTCCCCGACCGCGAAGAACGCCTCGGGCACCAGCACGCAGACCACCTGGTCCGCAAGCTGGGACATCCGCTCGACCGTCTCACGGGCGCCGACCGGTACGGCGAGGATCAGCTGCCGCGGGTCCCGCTCGCGCAGCGCGCGCAACGCCGCCTCCGCCGTCACACCGGTTGCCAGCCCGTCGTCGACGACGATGACGTCGCGTCCGGCCAGCGGCGGCAACGCCCTCGTCCCCCGATAGGTCTCAACCCGATGCTGCACGTCGGCCCGGGTCCGATCCGCGAGCTCCGCGAGCTCGGCCGGTGAGATCCCCAGCTGCGCGACGGTGTCGGTGACGACGAGATCGGCCCAGTCCTCCGCGACCGCGCCGATCCCGAGCTCGGCATGGTCAGGGGCGCCGACCTTGTGCGCGACGAACGCGTCCAGCGGCGCGCCGAGCCGGTTGGCGACCACCCACGCCACCGGAATCCCGCCCCGCGGCAGGCCGAGCACGACCGGATCCACGAGCCGGACCGCAGCAAGCCAGTCGGCGAGCTGCTGTCCCGCGTCGATCCGGTTCCGGAACCGCACGGTCCCAGTGTGGCCGCCCGCCAAGCCCGGCACGTGGTCAGATAACCGAGGCGTCGTGGAACGAGGAGGAGCTGGAATGACGGAGACCGCTCTCGAGCAGGCGATCCGCACCGGGTCGCTCGGGTCGTTCTGGGCGCAGCTGCAGCCGAACGTCCCCGCCGTCATCTCCCCCGACCGCGTCGCGACCTTCGCCGACCTCAACGAACGCGCGAACCAGATCGTGCGGATGCTGCGTGCGGCCGGCATCGAGTACGGCGACAGCATCGCCCTGCTCTGCTCCAACCGGTTGGAGTTCCTCGAAGTCACTCAAGCCATCAACCGGTCCGGGCTGCGGCTGACTCCCATCAACTGGCACGTCACCGCGGACGAGGCGGCGTACGTCGTCGCCGACTGCGGCGCCAAGGCGTTCTTCGCCGATGTTCGTTTCTCCGACGTCGCGCAGGCCGCCGCGAAAGCGGCCAACCCGGCTCTCGCGCTGTCCATCGGCGGCGACATCCCCGGCTTCGTCCCCCTGGACGACCAGCTGGCAGGGCACTCGAGTGACGACCTGCCGGACGCGCGGCTCGGCATGACGATGATGTACACGTCGGGCACGACGGGGCGGCCGAAAGGCGTGCACCGCGAGATCACCGGTCGCATGAGCGACCAGTCGATGGTCATGATGCAGACGCTGCGCGAGTCCGGCGGGTACCAGCCCGGCAAGGACGCAAGCCTCGTCACGGGTCCGCTGTACCACGCCGCGCCGTTGCTGTTCGGCGTGAGCCTGCCGTTCGCGTACGGCGTCACCGTCGTGCTCATGGACGGCTGGAGCGCGGAGGAGACGCTGCGACTGGTCGAAGAGCACGCGATCACCCACATGCACCTGGTACCGACGATGTTCCACCGCCTGCTCTCGCTTCCGGAGGAGGTGCGGACCAAGTACGACGTGTCCTCCCTCCGCCAGATCTGGCATGGCGCCGCGCCCTGCCCGGTGCCGGTGAAACAGCGCATGATCGAGTGGCTGGGCCCGGTGATCTGGGAGTACTACGGCGCCACCGAAGGCCTCACGACCATCGTCGACAGCGAGCAGTGGCTGCAACGTCCCGGAACTGTCGGCCGGCCCGAGGACGGACAGGTCGAGATCCGCGACGAGATGGGCACGCGGCTCGCCCCCGGTGAGCCCGGCACCGTCTTCATCCAGGCGCCAGAAGAAGGTCGCTTCGCCTACCACGGTGACGACGCCAAGACCGCGAACACGTACGCCGGCGACTACTACACGGTCGGCGACATCGGCTATCTGGACGCTGACGGCTGGCTGTTCCTGACCGATCGCAGCGCCAACCTGATCATCAGCGGTGGCGTCAACATCTACCCGGCCGAGATCGAAGCGGTTCTCATCACCCATCCTGCGGTCGGCGACGTCGCGGTCATCGGCGTACCTAGCGAGGAGTGGGGCGAGGAGGTCAAGGCCGTCGTCGAGCTGCAGCCCGGTCTCGTGGCCGACGACGGGCTGGCCACGGAGCTGATCGGCTTCGCACACGAGCGGCTCGCCGGCTACAAGTGCCCACGCAGCGTCGACTTCGTCGACCAGCTGCCGCGCGCGGACAACGGCAAGCTCTACAAGCGGCTGCTGCGGGAGCAGTACCGCGAGCGTGCCGCCGGAACCGCAAGATAAGGCCCAAAGCACCTGCCGGAACGGCCCGCGGTAACGGCAAGATCGGGTCCCATGGACGCGATCCATGCCGAGGGGCTGTCCAAGCGGTACGGCGACACCATGGCGCTGGACGACCTTCGGCTGTCGATCCCGCCCGGTGAGGTCTACGGCTACCTCGGGCCCAACGGCGCCGGCAAGACCACAACCATCCGGCTGCTGCTCGGGCTGCACCGGCCGTCGGCGGGAACCGCCACGCTCTTCGGTGTCGACGCGTGGGCGGACCCGGTCGCGGCGCACCGCCGGGTCGCCTACGTCTCCGGCGAGCCGGCGCTGTGGCCGGCGTTGACCGCCGGGGAGACCTTGGAGTTCCTCGCCCGGCTCCGCGGCGGCGCGGATGCGCCGTACCGCGACGAGCTGCTCGAGCGCTTCGATCTCGATCCCCGCAAGAAGGTCCGCGCCCTGTCGAAGGGAAACCGGCAGAAGGTGCAGCTCGTGGCGGCGCTCGCGACCCGCGCTGACCTGCTGATTCTCGACGAGCCCACGAGTGGCCTCGACCCGCTGATGGAGGTCGAGTTCCGCCGCTGCGCGGTGGAGGCGAAGCGGCGCGGCCAGACCATCCTGCTCTCCTCTCACATCCTCAGCGAGGTCGAGGCGGTCTGCGACCGGGTGGGCATCCTGCGGCGGGGCCGGCTGGTCGACGAGGGTTCGCTGGACCAGCTGCGCCACCTGCACGCGCAGACCGTTGACGTCACGTTCCGGGGATCGGCGCCCGAGCTCGCTGCGTTGCCCGGCGTGCACGTGGAGGTGACCGGGGCGAGCGCCCGCCGCTACCTGTGCTCTGACGGGATCGGGCCGCTCGTCGACGCGCTCGCCGGCCATCAGGTCGCGACCCTCACCAGCAGGGAGCCCTCGCTCGAGGAGATCTTCCTGCACCACTACGAGGACCCTGCCGGCACCGACGACGTCGCGCGATGACCGTCCTCGCAGCGCTCGCCGTACGGCCGCATCGGCAGCGCCCCGATGTCCAGCAGTCGCTGCTGCTCGTGCGCCGCGGGCTGCGTGACAGCCGTACCCGCATCGTCACCTTCGGCTACCTGTTCGCGGTCTACGCCTACGTCCAGCCGGTCGGCTATCGCCACACCTACAAGACGCCGCTGGAGCGAGCCGTCTTCGTGCACAGCTTCGGCGACAACCCGGGCTTACGGCTGCTCTACGGGCTGCCGCGCAGACTCGACACGACTGCCGGATACACCGCCTGGCGGGTGGGCGGCGTGCTTGCCGTCGCGGCCGCCTTCTTCGGTCTGCTTGCCGCGGTGCGGGCGACGCGAGCCGAGGAGGAGGCCGGCCGGACTGAGGTCGTCCTTTCCGCGCCGGTGAGCCGTACGACGGCAACGACCGCGCTGTGGTCGCTGATTGCGGCCGGCACGGGTGTGGTCTGGGTAGCGGAGTTCGCCGGCCTGCTGATCGCACGGTTGCCCGCCGGCGGCGCGGCCGCACTGGCCACCTCGACGGCGGCGGTGTCGGTCGTGTTCGCGGCGATCGGCGCGCTCGGGGCACAGCTCGCCGGCACGCGGCGTGGCGCGATGGCCGTCGGCGGCGCCGCGGTAGCAGCGGCGTTCTTGCTGCGCATCCTGGCCGACACGGTGTCGGGAGCCGGGTGGCTCGGCTGGCTCACCCCGCTCGGCTGGGCCGAGCGGCTGCAACCGTCGACCGGCTTCAGGCCCTGGGTGCTCGTGCTGCCGGCAGCGGCCACGGCGGTCCTCGCAGCGGTCGCGGCGCGGTGGAGCCGCAGCCGTGACATCGGCGCGGGACTGTTCCCCGGCCGCGACTGGGCCGAGCCGCACCTCGCACTGTTGCGGTCGCCGGCGCTGCTGGCGTTGCGGACGCAGCGCGGCGTGCTCATCGCGTGGCTCGGGGCGACCGCATCCTTCCTCGCGATCCTCGGCGTCGTGTCCCACAGCCTGTCCAGCGCGGATGTTCCCGACAACGTCCGCCGACAGCTGGAGAAGCTCGGCGTCGGCTCGATCATCACGCCGAAGGGCTACATGTCGTTCCTGTTCCTGATCGTCGTCCTCGTGATCACGCTGTTTGCGGCAACGCAGATCAGCGGGTTGCGCCAGGACGAGATCCAGCACCTCGAGACCGTGCTCGCCGGCCCGATCGGGCGCACGGCGTGGCTGTTGCAGCGACTTGCACTCACTCTGCTTGCCGCGGCCTCCCTCGCCCTGACGGCAGGCTTCGCCGCGTGGGGTGGCGGCGTCGCCGCCGGCATCCATCTCGGCCTCGCCGGGATGCTCGAAGCGGGCGCCAACGCCATCCCGATCACCGTGCTGTTCCTGGGACCCGGCGTTCTCGCGTACGGCGTAGCCCCGCGCATGGCGCCGGGCCTCACCTACGTCCTGATCGCGGTCAGCTTCCTGTGGCAGCTGGTCGGGTCGCTGCTCAGCCCGCCGCGCTGGGTCCTGGACCTGAGCCCGTTCGCGCATCTCGCGCTCGTCCCGACGCAGCGGTTCCAGGCGCTGTCCGCCGCCGTGATGGCGGGACTCGGCGCAGTGGCTGCAGCCCTGGCTATTGCCGCCTTCCGCCGGCGGGACCTCATCGGCGACTGACGGACGGTACGGTCAGGCGATGCGGGTTCGGATCGACCACGACAAGTGTCAGGGACACGGTCGGTGCTACACCTTGGCGCCGGCGCTGTTCGGTGAGGACGACGAAGGCACGGGCCAGGTCATCGGCAGCGGCGACGTGCCGGACGACCAGGTCGCCGCGGCGCACCTCGCCGAGGCGAACTGCCCCGAGAGCGCCGTCATCATCGAGGCAGTCCAGTGAGCGCAGCCGGCGCCGCTATTGGGTGGCGGGCGGGGTGGTGGACGTGACGGAGGCGACGGACGAGCGCTTCGCGCGCTCGTTCGACGATCTGCGCAGCGACCGGCCGTTCGGGTCACGCGTCGAGCCGGTCACGGGTCCGGTCTCCGACTGGGCCACCGACTTCTCCCACATGGAGGAGGAGTGGGCGCAGGACTGCTACCGGATCCAGGACGAGCTCCGGGAGCGCTGCCCGATTGCGCACACCGACCGGTTCGGCGGGGCGTGGCTGCCGGTCCGCCACGACGATGTCGCGGAGATCGCGTACGACACGGAGCACTTCTCCTCCCGCTCGCCGGTAGTCGGCAACTTCCGCCCCCCACTCGACATCGCGCCGGTCGGTGGGATCCCGCCGATCTCCTCCGACCCGCCGTTCCATCACGACGCCCGCAAGCTGCTGCTTCCCGCCTTCACCCGCACCGCGGTGGCGAAGCTCGAGCCGGCGACGCGGGAGTTCTGCCACAAGCTGATCGACGACATCGGCGATGTCGACGTCGTGGATGCCGCGACCCACTACGCCCAGCACATCCCGATGCGAGTGATCGCGGAGATGCTCGGCTTTCCCGCAGAGGACGGACCCAAGTTCCGGCAGTACGTCGAGGACACGCTCGAGGGGATCAACCTTCCGCCCGAGGAGCGGCTGGAGAAGGTCGGCAAGCTCTTCGACTACCTGCTGGTGCAGATCCGCGCGCATCTCGCGGAGCCGGCCAACGACCTGACGACGTACCTCCTCGAAGCGGAGATCTACGGCGAGAAGCTCGACCCGTTCCACGTCGCCGGAACGATGTCACTGATGCTCGTCGCCGGTATCGACACGACCTGGAGTGCGATCGGCGCCTCGCTGTGGCACCTCGCGAAGACGCCGCCCGATCTCGAGCGTCTCGTCGCGGAGCCGTTGTTGCTGCCGACCGCGATGGAGGAGTTCCTGCGCGCCTACGCACCCGTGACGATGGGGCGGCTGGTCACGCAGGACATGACCTGGCACGGCGTCGACATGAAGGCCGAGGACTGGATCCTGCTGTCGTTCCCTGCCGCAAACCGCGACCCCGCGAAGTTCGAGCGCGCCGACGAGGTCGTCATCGACCGCGAGGTCAACAAGCACGCGGCGTTCGGGCTCGGCATCCACCGCTGCGTGGGCTCACACCTGGCGCGTATGGAGCTGCGAGTGGCCCTCGAGGTGTGGCTGGAGCGGTTCCCGCAGTTCACGCTCGAGGATGCCGAGGCCGTGCACTGGTCGACCGGTCAGGTCCGCGGACCGCGCACCCTCCCGTTGCGGGTCAGATAGTTCCTCGGGAGTGACGCAGGGGGTACGCGGGTCGCGCAAGAGGTCGGCTGACGACAACGATGCCGCGGCGGTCGCCGTCGCCGAGGAAGCCATTCTCGAGGGCGACGTTGCGATCGCGGCAGCCGACCTTCGGGTGCGACCGGGCACAGCCCGCTCCGCCCTCCGATCGCGCGACCTGAGGCGACTGTGGCTCGCGACCTTCGCCTCCAACATCGGCACCTGGATGCAGAACGTCGCGCTCGGCGCCTTCGCCTACCGGCTATCGCACTCGGCGAGCTTCGTCGCATACGTGGGCTTCGCGCAGCTCGGTCCAGTGCTTTTCCTCGCCCCGGTCGGCGGCTTGCTCGCCGACGTGGTGGACCGTCGCAACCTGCTTGCGGTCACGAACCTCGAGCAGCTCGTCTTCTCTGCCGCGCTTGCGGTGGTCGCCGCGGCGGGTCACCCGTCGCGAGTGCTGCTGTTCGTCGTAGTCGTCGCCATCGGGGTCGGCAACGCGTTGACCGGCCCGCCGCTGTCCAGCTTGCTTCCCAACCTGGTGCCGCGTGCCGACCTTCCGGGCGCTGTCTCGCTGCAATCGGTGCAGATGAACCTTTCCCGGGTGATCGGACCGGCGATCGCGGGTGTGCTGCTGCCGGCGGTCCACGCCAGTGGCGTCTTCGCCATCAATGCCGGGACCTACTTGTTCGCCGTGGCCGGCGCGTTGTCGATCCGGCCGGTGCCGCAGCCCGAGATCTACTCCGAGGGCGGCTTGCGCAGGTTGCTCGGTGGCGTGGTGGTTGCGCGCAACGACCCGCTGATCCGCACGGTCTTGCTGACTATCGCGGCGATCTCGTTCTTCTGCCTGCCGTTCATCGGCCTGATGCCGGCGATCGGCGGAGAGAACCTGCACCTCGACGTCAACGGTCTCGAGTACGGACTCATGTACGCGAGCTTCGGGCTCGGCGCGGCCTCGGGCGCAATCGCGGTCGGCTCGGTGTTGGCCGGGCGGCCTCGCGGACCGGTCATCGCGGTCTCGCTCGCGCTGTTCGGCGTCGCACTTGCCGGCTTCGGCCTGCTCCGCAACGTCGATCCGGCGTACCCGGTCGTCTTCGTCGTAGGGTTGTTCTACTTCTCGGCGGTCACGTCGTTGTCCACCCGGCTACAGGAGCATCTCGAGGACGCCGTACGCGGCCGGGTGATGGCGCTGTACATGATGGGGTTCGGCGGCACCGTGCCGGTCGGGCTGCTCGTCGCCGGTCAGATTGCCGACGCGACCTCCGTGACCGTCGTCGTCGTGGCCGGAGGCGTGATCGCGGTGCTGCTGGCGTGGGCGGTGCGGCCGCGCCGTCGGAGCGGGTCGTATGTGATCGGACTAGTCGAAGAGCCGAACTAGGCCTTCCTGCCCGACCGACACGACGTGGGTCCCGTCGGCGGTGTGGAGGGTGCCGACCCCGAGTCCCCGCGACCCCGCCGTCGACTTGGCATGAATGTCGTACAGCATCCACTGATCGGCGCGAACCGGCCGGTGAAACCACACGGCGTGGTCGAGGCTTGCCGCCATCGCCGGATCGCGCATCCGGCCGCGAGTCGTGCGCACCGCGCCCAGCACTCCCATGTCCGAGATGAACGTCAAGGCGCAGGCATGCACGGCAGGGTCGTCGGGGAGCTCGGCGCGAATCCGGATCCAGAAGGCCCGACGCGGTACCTCGTTGCGGTCGCGGAAGGAGAACCCGGGCACGTCGAGGCGCTCGAACGGGGAGTCGATGCCCATCCGGTCGATGCGCGGCTGGTGCTCCTTCAGCAGCTCGTCCGGCAACGGCAGATCCGGGGCGATCGGCGTTGCGAAGTCCCCGCCGGGCTCGTCGCGGTGGAACGACGCGGTGAGGTTGAAGATCGCCTCGCCGTCCTGCCGGGCCACGACAGTGCGGGTCGTGAACGACTTCCCGTCGCGGATCCGGTCGACTGCCAGGTCGGTCGGCGCGTTGTCCTTGCCGGGTCGCAGGAAGTAACCGTGCAGCGAGTGAACCTGGTGGTCGGCCTCGACCGTCAGCTGCGCGGCGCGCAGCGCATGCGCGGCCACCTGCCCGCCGAACAGCGACTGCTGCACGTGGTCGGGCGGATGCGGCGGGTTCCAGGCGCGGAAGCTGTCCGCGCCCAGCCGTTCGAGTTCCAGGACTTGCAGGAACTGTTCGACCTCGTCGGATCCGTCCACTAGTCGTGGGCCGGCGCCTTGAAGACGGGCTGGCCGTCCCGGCACCAGGCGTTGGCGGGGACGCCCTTGCACGGGTTGGGCATGGTCCGCTGTGCCTCGGGGTGCGGCCCGGGACCCTTGTAGTCCTTCTTCTCAGTGATGCCGGCCGCGTTCAGCAGTGTCTCGATGCTGACGATCGGGTCGCCGATCTCGTAGATCCCCTTGAGCTGCTTGCGGCCGGGGTTCGACGGCCCGCAGTTCTCCAGGTCCATGACGTTCGGCGGGTCGGCGGTCGCGGGCGTCGAGTGTCCGCCGGTCCTGTCGACGTTGTAGTCGAAGCAGTTCTGGATCCCGGTGATGTCGTTCGCGATGTCCGCGTCGCCGGGGCTCCCGGCGTAGGCCACGTGCTTGAAGGTGTTGCTCAGCACCTGGTTGTTCATCGTCGGCGTGAACAGCCAGTGCATGATCACGCCGGCGTGCTTCTCGTTGGTGATCAGGTTGTGGCGGACGACGTCGTCCTGGCCGCCCGCGAGCTCGACGCCCACACCGACCGGAGCGATCGACGTGATGCCGGCGCCGGGGATGTTCTTCTGGTTGTTGTCGTGGATGTAGTTGTCGGAGATGAAGACTCCCGACTGCGGCAGGTCCGGTTCGCTGGTCAGCGTGTTCGGGGTGATGCCGGCCGCGTTGTGGTCCCACTCGCTGTTGATGATGTAGAGCTCACCGCCGGCGTTGGTCCCGGAGTAGCCGAGCGGGTTGTACTCGGAGTGCGAGTTCGTGATCACCGCGTTGCAGTCTCGGCAGCCACCGATGTAGATGCCGCTGTCGGCGTTCCAGGAGCCGTAGTCGAAGGCGAACGTCGCCGGGGTGCTGCCGGACGAGGTCGAGTCGAAGGCGTAGATCCCGTAGTCGCCGTTGTCGTAGGCAGTGAGGTAGTTGCCCCAGTAGCCGTCGACGCCCGTCCAGTAGAACGCGTTCGCCGAGCCGGAGTGGTAGTGCTCCCCCGTCATGTTCTCGACCCAGGTGTTCTTCACGTTCAGGACGTGGACCGCCGAACCGCCGGTCTTCTTTCCGTCGAACACGACCCCGTTGCGGTTCATCCCGATGATGTGGAGATCGTGGCTGAGGCCGTGGCCCGGCTGCACCGTGACCGACTCCTGGTAATGGCCCGGCCAGACCAGGATGTAGTCGCCGCTGCCGGCACGGTCCACCGCGAGCTGGAGCGACTTGTAGTAGTGCACTCCCGGTGCATCCGGACATTGCACGGTCCCGTTGCAGACCAGCAGCACGTGGTGCTTGGCCTTGGGGGCGGCCGACGAGGCGCCTGCCATCACGAAAGTGGTTCCGACGGCGAGTGCCGCGAGCACGCTCAGCGCGCGCCTCGGCCGCAGGATTCGGCGGGACAGCATCACGGGTTCCCCTTTGCGGATGATCACGAACGAACCGACCGTACGACGAGGCCAACGGGCGAGCGGGGGCGGCGGATACGGCCGCGCCGCCACGCGAGGAGTGCGCAGAGCTGCGCCAGCGCGAAGCCGACGCCCGCCGTGCGCGCAAGACGAGCGACGACGGCGGGCCAGGGCGAGGCGGAGCGCGTAGCTGTGGCGGCCGGCATCTGCATGCCGGCCATGCCCATCGCGCGCATCCGCGCGTCCGGCCGTACTCCCGCCGCGGTGTCGGCCGCGACATGAAGCGCGTCGCGCAGCGGCAGCCGCGCGAGCGCTGTCGGAGTCGCGTCACCGCGGGCGAGGTAGTAGCCGGAACGTCGGAGGGCGAGCGGCAGGCTCGAGGAACCTGTCTTCGTGACGGCGAACTGCGCCATCATGCCGTGGTCCTCGTGGTCGAGCATGTGGCAGTGGAGCATGAAGACGCCGGTGTAGTCGGTGACCTTCGCCGCCACCTCGACCGACTGGCCCGGGTCGATCTCCCAGGTGTCGACGAGCCCCTGCTCCCAGGGCGGCGGGCGCGAGCCGTTCACCTGGATGGTGTGCCACTGCTCCTCATGAATGTGGATGTAGTGGGTGATCGTGCTGAGGTTCACCAGCAACCATGTCTGGGTCGACCCGAGCCGCACCGTCATGTCGATTCGCTTCGGGTCGTAGGCCTCACCGTTCACGGTCCAGGTCAGGCCGGATCCGATGCTGCCGCCCAGCCCGAACACCCAGACACCGGTGGGTACGCTCGCCGCCTTGATCGGCGCCACCGATGGCAGCTTCGCCTGCAGATGAGTCGGATCGGCCGTGCGTCCACCCACCCGGAACTGCATGATCGGCGCGATTTGGGTCCCGATCGCCTCGGGCGCACCCCCCACGCGCGGGACGCTCTTGAGCACGACCCGGTGATGCGCGGCGTGCGCGAAGTTGACGATGACGTCGGCGCGCTGCGCGGGGCCGAGCACGATGTCCTTCCGCACGACCGGCTTCGGCAGGAGGCTGTCGCCGGTCCCGATCTGGGTGAACGACAGGCCGCCGGTCAGCTCGAAGTCGTACGACGAGAACGCGGCGTCGTTGAGCAGGCGGAGTCGGTAGCTGCGGGCCTTGACATCGAAGTGCGGCCGGTAGACGCCGTTGACGAGGACGTCCGAGCCGACCGTCGCGTCACCCGGCGGGCTGTTGGCGCCGAGCAGCGAGGTGCTCGACGTGAACGGCTCGGTCAGCTGGTTGAGGTTGTCGAAGGAGCGGTCGTTGACCATCAGCGGCACGTCGTACCTGCCGGAGGGAAGATGAAGTGACTTCTCCTTCGCGGACGTCACCTCGAACATGCCCTGCATGCCGTTCCAGTTGTTGCGGGTGGTGAAGCCCATCCGGTGGTCGTGGTAGAAGTCGAACGCCGGCGGCTCCGGCTTGCCGTGGTCGGTCAACGGATAGACGTAGGTACGTCGCGATCCCGGCTTGATCAGGTCCGAGTCGGGCTGACCGTCACTCGCGGAGCTGTGGTGGTCGCCGTGCAGGTGGACGGTGATGTCGCCTACGTAGTGCGGCAGCTTGTTCACGAACGTCACGCTGGTGCGGTGACCCGCCGGCCGCACGATCGTCGGACCGGGGTAGCTGCCGCCGTAGGTCCACATCTGGGTCTTCGGGCCGTGCGGCAGCACCCGGACATTGGCCTGCTCGACAGGGATCGTGATGTGGGAGCCGGTCAGGACCTTCGGGATCCGCAGCGGCTGCGGAAAGGTTGGAGGCGGTTGCTTGATCGGTCCGCCGTTGCCCTTGCCTTCGACGATCAGCGTGCCGGTCATGTTCGGGTGGAACTGGCAGTAGAACGGGTAGGTCCCCGCGGGCAGCTTGCTGGCGCCCTCGACCTGGACGGTCTTGCCGGGCAGCGCGTTGCCGTTGAACAGCGGCGTGCCGTCGGGCTTGCGCGCCACCGAGGTCACCGTGTGAGCGAGTTCGTCGAGGTTGACGAAGCTGAGCGTGCTGCCGGCGGTCATCAGCGAGACCTTGGTGTAGTAGCCGGTCGAGGCCCCACCCGGTCCGACGACGACCGCACCCGACAACGCCCCCGACGCCGCGGGCAGCACGCTGGAAGTCAGCTGGGGGGCGGTGGCGCCCGAGGCGAGCGGCTCGCCGACGTACCCGGCGAGCCCGAGGATCAGGACGAAGGCCGCGACCAGGCCTCGCGTGCGTCCGATCCGCATTCATTTCCTGTTCGTCGTCGCGCTGCCCGGACCTGCCGCGGCCAAGTCTGCCGTAGCAGGTGGAACCGGTTTCACCGGGGTGTTTTGTCCGTTTCGGACCCGCCGAACGTCGTTCGGAATCCGGCTCGATAGGATCGCAGGTCCGTGCGCGCATTTCTGTCGCGCCATCGTGATGAGGTGCGACAGCCGCGTGGTTGATTCCTTCCCCGAACGTCTTCGCATCGCGCTGCTCTCCTACCGGAGCAAGCCGCACTGCGGCGGCCAGGGTGTCTATGTCCGGCATGTCTCGCGCGAGCTGGTGGAGCTCGGCCACCAGGTCGAGGTCATCAGCGGCCAGCCCTACCCGGAGCTCGACACGGTGCTGGATGGAACTGGCCCGTCGCTGTCGAAGCTGGCGAGCCTCGACCTCTACCGCGATCCGGACCCGTTCCGCGTGCCCCGGCTGCGGGAGTTCCGGGACTGGATCGACGTGCTCGAGTTCCTGCACATGGGGACCGGCGGGTTCCCGGAGCCGCTGACCTTCTCGCTGCGAGCCGCCCGGCTGCTCAAGGCGCGAGCGGGCGACTTCGACGTCGTCCACGACAACCAGACGCTCGGCTACGGGATGCTCAAGGTCCAGCAGATCCTTCCGCTGATCGCGACGATCCACCACCCGGTGAGCGTGGACCGGGTGGTCGAGATCGCTAACGCCCAGGGCATCCGCCAGAAGCTCGGCAAGCGCCGCTGGTACGCCTTCACCAAGATGCAGGGCAAGGTCGCGAGCCGGCTGTCCTCGATCGTGACGGTCTCGACCAACTCCGGCCAGGACATCGCCCGCGACTTCGGCGTGGATCCGTCGGTGATGCGGGTCGTGCCGATCGGCGTCGACACGGCCACCTTCCGCCCGCCCAAGGCGCCGCGTGTCCCGGGCCGCATCGTCGCCGTGTCGAGCTCCGACTCCCCGATCAAGGGTGTGAAGGTGCTGCTCGAGGCCGTCGCCAAGGTCCGCACCGGCCATGACGTGGAGCTCGTCGTCGTCGGCAAGCCCAACCCCGATGGCCCGGTCGCGCGCGCGGTCAAGGACCTGAACCTGACCTCCGACGTCCGGTTCGTCTCCGGCCTGTCCAACGACGCGATCGCCGAGCTGCTCGGTTCGGCCGAGATCGCCGTCGTGCCCTCGCTCTACGAGGGGTTCTCGATCCCCGCGGTCGAAGCGATGGCCTGCGCCACGCCGCTGATCGCCACCACCGGCGGGGCGCTGCCCGAGGTCGTCGGCACCGACGGCAAGACCGCGGTCCTCGTCAAGCCCGGGGATCCCGCTGAGCTCGCCGACGCGATCGACGCGCTGTTCGACGACGACGCCCGCCGCAAGGCGATCGGCATCGCGGGTCGTAAGCGGATCGAGACGTCCTACACCTGGCGCCGCGTCGCGGAGTCGATGGTCGAGGTCTACCGGGAGGCGATCGAGCGTCGAGCCGCTGAGGCGGCTCGCTGATGCTGACGGTCGACTTCGAGCAGTTCCCGATCCACCCGGGCGATCGGGTGCTCGATCTCGGCTGCGGCGGCGGCCGCCACGCTTTCGAGCTGTTCCGCCGCGGCGCCGAGGTCGTGGCCTGCGACTACAGCCTCGACGAGCTGCGTCAGGTCGCGACGATGTTCTACGCGATGACCACCACCGGCGAGGTGCCCGAGACGGCCTCCGCCCAGGTGGTGCGTGGCGACATCGTGGCGTTGCCGTTCCCCGACGGATCCTTCGACGCCGTGATCGTCGCCGAGGTGCTGGAGCACATCCCCGACGACGAGCGCGCGATGGCGGAGATCACGCGGATCCTCAAACCGGGCGGCCGGCTCGCGGTGACCGTCCCGCGGTGGTGGCCGGAGCAGGTCAACTGGGCGTTGCCGGGCGAGTACCAGCACGTCCCCGGCGGGCACATCCGGATCTACCGCGGTGACCAGCTCAAGCAGAAGCTGACCGAGGCCGGCGTCGTGCCGCGCACCCAGCACCACGCGCACGCCCTGCACTCGCCGTACTGGTGGCTCAACTGCACCTTCGGCCGGGAGAGCCTGCCGTCACGGCTGTACAACAAGATGCTGGTCTGGGACATCATGTCGGCGCCGTGGCTGACGCGGACCGCGGAGAAGCTGCTCAATCCCGTGATGGGCAAGAGCCTCGTGGTGTATGCGGACAAGCCGGCGGTTGCGAAGGCCTCCAGTGCGGCGGCGTAGCGAGCTGGTGATCCCCTCGGTCGACGGGATCATCTCCGCCGAGCAGGTCCGGGAGACTGCCGAGTCCATCGCGCGCGCCCAGGAGCCGAGCGGCGCGATCCCGTGGTTCACCGGCGGGCACTGCGACCCGTGGGACCACATCGAGGGCGCGATGGCGATGACCGTGGCCGGCCTGGACGAGCCGGTAGCGCGCGCGTACGAGTGGCTGCGCCGTACCCAACGGGCCGACGGCTCGTGGGCGTCGAAGGTCACCGGCGGCGTCGTCGAGGACGCGACCGCCGAGACCAACCAGTGCGCCTACATCGCGATCGGCGCATGGCACCACTACCTGATCACCGGGGACGACGCCGAGCTCGAGCGGATGTGGCCGCACGTGCGGGCGGGTCTGGACTTCGTGACCTCCTTCGCGAGCGAGCGCGGTGAGATCGCGTGGTCGGTCACGCCGGAGGGCGAGGAGCGCGACGGCGGGCCGCTGCTGACGGGATCCTCGTCGACGTACCACTCACTCCGCGCCGGCCTTGCTCTCGCCGACTACTTCGACGAGCCCCAGCCGGAGTGGGAGATCGCCGCGGGCCGGCTCGCGCACCTCATCGTCGAGCACCCGGACGTGTTCGCCGAGAAGGACCGCTTCTCGATGGACTGGTACTACCCGGTCCTCGGTGGCGCGCTTCGAGGCGCGGCGGCGCAGGAGCGCTTCCGCTCCCGGTGGGATCGCTACGTGGTTCCCGGCCTGGGAATCCGTTGCGTCGACGACGAGCCGTGGGTCACCGGCGCGGAGTCCGCCGAGTGCGTGATGGCGCTCGACACCGTCGACATGAACGACGAGGCGCACCAGCTGTACTCCGACATCCAGCACATGCGCCACGAGGACGGGTCGTACTGGACCGGCTGGCAGTTCGAGGCCAAGGTCAACTGGCCTGCGGAGCAGTCGACCTGGACGGCCGCGGCGGTGGTGCTCGCCGCCGACGCGTTGTCGCGGACGTCACCAGCCAGTGGCATCTTCCGCGCGGACGACCTGCCCCTGCCGGTGCGGATCGAGACCGAAGCCTGCGGGTGCGAAGCGCCGGCTCGCCGCTGACGGCGCTGACACAAGTCGGCGCCGACGGTACGAGTACGTCCCTTTCGCTCGCGGCCACGGCGTAGGAGGCTCGCGGGCATGTCACCCGAGCAGGTCTTCACCACGCAGCCCTACCTTCCGGACGACGGGCGGCAGTTCCTCGACTACATGCAGGTCGTGATGAAGTCGATGGACCGGCTGCGCAGCGATGGCCGGATCCCCGACGACAAGGGCATGGAGACGCTGCTCGGGTTCTGGGGCACGGTGACGCGGCAGGTGAAGGTTGACGTCGACCGGGCCGGCGCGGTGTCACGCCGCCCGATCACGTCGTCGTTGCCGATGACCGCCGCGGAGCACCAGCGGATCTGGGCGATGTTCGACACGCTGTACCCGCTGCTCGAGATCCTCGAGATGCGTGGGGTCGTCGACCTGAAGCGCACCGACAGCGTGACCCGCGTCATCGACGCTCTCTACGAAGGCACGCTTTCCTGAGTCAGCGGCGCAGGAGGCGCAAGCTGCCCACGACGCGGACTTCGCGGAAGCCGTCGCCCAGCGCCCGCTGGTAGATGTGAAACGGAGCCTGTCCGCCGTCCTTCGGGTCAGGGAACACGTCGTGGATGGCGAGGACGCCGTCGGCCATCACGAACGCTGACCAGTTCACGTAGTCGGCCTGCGCGTGCTCCTCGGCGTGGCCGCCGTCGATGAACAGCATGGCGAGCGGCGTCGACCAGAGGGCGGCGGCGGTGGGGCTCTTCGCGATCACCGCCGTCACGACGTCCTCGAGGCCCGCCGCGTGCATCGTCTTGCGGAAGAACGGCAGCGTGTCCATCAACCCGGTCGACGGGTCGACGAGCTCGGCGTCGTGGTGCTCCCAGCCCGCCTGGTTCTCCTCCGAGCCGCGGTGATGGTCGACGGTGACGACGCGCCCGCCGCGAGCCTCGGCTGCCGCGCCGAGCCAGGTCGCGGACTTCCCGCAGTACGTCCCGACCTCGAGGATCGGACCGTACGGCGCCATGGCCCAGGCCGCGTCGTACAGCGCCTCCGCCTCGTCCTCGGGCATGAAGCCCTTCGCGTCGTCAGCGACCTTCTTGCGAGCCGGGTCGATGCGTACCGGCGCGACCGCCGCGGGGTCTTCCACGCGAATGACCTTATGGCGCTTTGCGCGCGGACTGCGCAACTAGGCTGCTTGCACGACATGAGCAACACGGCGACCGCAGCTCCTGTCGCGGCCTACCGGCTGCGCTGGGTCGTCGCCGCCGTCGTGTTGGCGGCGAACCTCATGGACGTCCTCGACGCGACCATCGTCAATGTCGCGGCTCCCGCGATTCATCGCGATCTCGGCGGTGGCGCGGACACCATCCAGTGGTTGAGCGCGGGGTACACCCTCGCCTTCGCGGTCCTGCTGATCGCCGGAGCGCGGCTCGGCGACATCTATGGCCGGCGGCGGCTGTTCTTGATCGGTTCGGCGGGGTTCACGCTCTTCTCCGCGGCGTGTGCCCTTGCACCGGAAATCGGCGTGCTCGTCGCACTCAGAGCACTGCAGGGCGCGTTCGGGGCGCTGATGATTCCGCAGGGCTTCGGCCTGATGAAGCAGGTCTTCGATGACGAGGAGCTCGGCAAGGCGATGGGGATGTTCGGTCCGGCGACCGGGCTTCCGATGCTCGCCGCGCCCGTCCTCGCCGGCGCCCTCATCGACGCCGATCTCTGGGGCATCGGCTGGCGGCTGGTGTTTCTCATCAACGTGCCGATCGGCGTACTGGCGTTTCCGGCCGCCGTGCGCTCGTTGCCGCGCGGCGCAAGCCACCCCGGCGTGAAGCTCGACTTCGGCGGTGTAACGCTGGTCGGGCTCGCCCTCGTTGCCCTGATCTTTCCGCTGATCCAGGGCCGGTCCGCAGGCTGGCCCGCGTGGTGTTTCGTGCTGCTGGTCTCCGGCGTGCTTCTGTTGGCCGGCTTCGTCCGCTACGAAGGCCGGCCGGGCGGCAACCCGCTGATCGAGCCGTCGCTGCTGACCAACCGGACGTACCTCTCCGGCGTTGCCGTCATCCTCGCGTTGTTCGGCGCGTTCGGCGGGCTGCTGCTCTGCGTGTCGCTGTACGGGCAGCTCGGCGAGGGTTGGTCGCCGATTCATGCCGGCTTGACCCTCACCCCGATGGTTGTCGGGATGATCATCGGGATGGTGGTGTCGACCGCGCTGGTCGCCCGCTTCGGGCGGCACCTGCTTCACATCGGGGTCGCCCTCATCGGGGCAGGCACCGCTGGTCTTGCAGCGACGCTCACCGTCAGGGGTCACGCAACGAGCTGGGACCTCCTCCCGGGTCTGCTCTTCATCGGCGCCGGGCTCGGCGCCAGCTTCGGCCAGCTCTTCCAGTTCATCCTGACCAGCGTGACCATGGAGGAGGTCGGGTCTGCCTCGGGTGTCATGGAGGCGGTTCAGCAGCTGTCGACGTCGCTCGGGGTGGCGGTGCTCGGGACGATCTTCTTCTCGACGTTCGGCCACCATCCGCCGGCCGACGCGCTGCGGGTCACGGCGTGGTCGTGTCTACTCCCGATTGCCGCCGCGTTTCTGCTCGTCTTCCGGCTGCCAGTGCATGCCCGCGACGAGGCCGCTCACTGACAGGTGGGGCCGGTGCCGCCGGACGCCAGGTGCTACTCGCTCAGGTGCTACTCGGTCGTGCGCGGCTGCGGGCCGCCGCCCGCGAGTGCGAGCTGGTGGGATTGCGCGACCAGCCGACCGGTCGAGTCCCACACGTACGCCTCCTCGTCGAACCAGCCGTCGGCCACCAGGTTCGTGCGGGCCTCGCAGGCCAGCCAGCCCCGTGCGGGGATGCCGCGCAGCAGGACACTCAGCTCGACGGTCGGCGCCCAGCCGAAGGCCCCCAGGTGGAAGACGGTCGGGAACGCGGAGTCGACGGCGATCAGCAGCGACATCACGTCGGGCTCGGATCCGTCGCGGAGCCGAAACCAGTACCGCACTGTCGGCTCGCCGTTGGGCGCGGGTTTGCCGTCTGAAGGCTGGAACGGAACCGTTGTCGGGTCGATTCGAAGGTCGACGTTGTTGAACAGCTCGATCGGGAAGTTGGGATTGCCGCGGTCGTCGCACTCTTCCGGCGACGGCATGGCGGGTGGGCCGCCGACGGCGAAGCCGGGCTCACCGTGGGCGAGCTGTCCGCTGGTCACGGTCGCGTCGAGGAAGGGCTTGTCGCCCTGCCACAACACTGCGCGCGACGTCGATGCCCGGCGGCCGCTTCGCACGACCTCGGTGCGGACCTGTGCCGGACCCGAGTCGGGCGCGCGCAGGTAGTGCGCGGACACCGCGAGCGGATGCTCGGTGCCGACCGCATCGCAGGCAGCGCGGGCAAGGATCGCGAGCAGGTAGCCGCCGTTCGGCTTGCCGCCGATGGCCCACCCCGGGTCGAGCTCGGCGGCGTACCGTCCCGAGTCATCGAGCCGGGTGACCGCTGTCGCGGTCTCCCACGCGCTCAGGTCGCTCACAGCGACAACAACCCCGGCGCGAGCGCTTGCCATTCCTGGCGCGGCAGACCGCGACGGTCGTCGACGAGCACCTGTACGGCGACGTGGTCCGCGCCCGCGTCGAGGTGCGCCTTCACGCGGGCTGCCACGGCGTCGACCGTTCCCCACACGCAGATCGTGTCGACCAGCCGGTCGTTGCCGCCGGCCGCGAAGTCGTCGGAAGTGAAGCCGAACCGCTCCAGGTTCGCGGTGTAGTTCGGCAACCGCAGGTATGACGTGGTGTGCCGCCGAGCGATCTCGCGGGCGACCGTCGGGTCCTCTGACAGGACGCACACCTGCTCGGGGACGAGCAGCCGGTCGGGGCCGAGGATCTCGCGGGCGGCCGCGGTGTGCTCCGGTGGGACGAAGTAGGTGTGGGCGCCGTCGGCGCGCTCGCCGGCCAGGGCGAGCATCTTGGGTCCCAGCGCGGCGAGCAGCCGAGGTGGCCGACTGGCGGGCGGGACCGCCCGGTACACGTCGTACGCCTTGTCCATGCCGTCGAGGTAGTCGCGCATGAACGTCAGCGGCGTGCGGTAGTCCTCGCCGCGGACGTCGAGCAGCGGCTTGTGGGACACCCCGATCCCGAGGATGAAACGGTCCGGATACGCCTCGCCGAGGGCGAGCTGGCCGGCGGCGGTGGCCAGCGCGTCACGTGCCCAGATGTTCGCGATGCCGGTCGCGACGACCAGCGAGTCACTCGCGGCGAGCAAGAGCTGCGCAGCCGTCAGGACTTCCCGTCCGACCGCTTCACCGGTCCACAACGCGCGGTAGCCGGCTGCCTCCACCTCGCGCGCGGCGTCACGGACCACGTCCGCCGGTGAGTAGTCGAGCTGTCCGGTCCAAACTCCGACCCGGCCGAGCCGGTTGCGCCAGCCGTCAGGACCCGGTCCGGTGTCAGCCACGTCCACGTTTCCGCCCACCGCCCAACATCGGTGTCGGCCTTGCCGACGCTGCCTTACCCGACGTTACCGGCCTGGCTCAGCTGGTCCGGTTGAAGCCCTCTGTGATCTTCTGCATCGCCGTCGTGAGCTCGCTCGGCACGACGATCGTCGTGTTTCCGTACGACGCAACCTTCCCGAGAGCCTCGAGGTACTGGTAGGCGAGCAGCGGTGCGTCGGGGTTGCCGGCGTGGATCGCGTTGAACACCGTCTCGATCGCCTTCGCCTGGCCTTCGGCCTTGAGGATCTCGGCCTCCCGCTGACCCTGGGCGGAGAGGATGGCGGACTGCTTCTCGCCCTCGGCGTTGAGAATCGCCGCCTGCTTGGTGCCCTCGGCGGTGAGGATCGCGGCGCGCTTCTCACGATCGGCGCGCATCTGCTTCTCCATCGACTCCTGCACGCTCGCGGGCGGGTCGATCGACTTCAGCTCGACGCGGTTCACGCGGATCCCCCACTGGCCGGTGGCCTCATCGAGAACCCCGCGCAGCTGGCCGTTGATCTGGTCGCGGCTGGTCAGCGTCGCTTCGAGGTCCATGCCACCGATCACGTTTCGCAGCGTGGTGACGGTGAGCTGCTCGATCGCCTGCAAGAAGTTCGCGATCTCGTACGTCGCCGCCCGCGGATCCGTCACGGTGAAGTAGATGACGGTGTCGATGTTGACGACGAGGTTGTCGGAGGTGATCACCGGCTGCGGCGGGAAGCTCACCACCTGCTCGCGCAGGTCGATCAGCGGGCGCATCCGGTCGAGGAACGGCGTGAGCAGTGTCAAGCCGGCGTTGACCGTGCGGTTGTAGCGACCGAGTCGCTCGATGACGCCCGCTCTCGCCTGCGGAACGATCCGCACTGCGCGTGCCACGACGATGATCACCAGCGCGACGATCACGAGCACGACGATGAGTGCTGCACTCACGGTGTTCCCCCTCTAGGGTCTTCCGGCTGGGTCTCTCTCGGCTTGGTTGGCTACGACAGGGCTTGCGCGGTCGGGTGGACGACAGCGGTCGCGCCGTCGATCTGCAGGACGTCCACCCACTCACCGGCCGGGATGACGAGGCCGTCGGCGTACGGGCGGGCGCTCCAGGTGTCGCCGCCGATGCGCACCCGGCCGCCGTTGGCGGTGGTGATCTCGGTCAGGGACATGGCACGGCTGCCGATCAGTCTCGCCGTGCCGGTGCGGATCGACGCCGGCATGTGGCGATGCCGGCGGGCCATCGGGAGCACGCCGGCGAGCAGCACGACGTCCGCGACGCCGAAGATGATGACCTGCCCGACGACGGGTACGCCGATCGCCGCTGCGATCGCGGCGGCGCTGGCGCCGGCAGCGATCATGGCGAGCACGAAGGTCAGCGTGAGGACCTCCGCGATCGCCAGTGCGACGGCGATGATCACCCAGAGCACCCAGGCGTCCACGGCGGAAGCGTAAGCGAAGTCGCGGTCCGTGACCATGTCACCGCAAACCAGGCGACCGGTGTGGGCTGCGCACATAGCCAGGGCTGCGAACCGCGTGTCACGATGAGGCGGATTCCCACAAGGAGTGCAACGTGACCGAAGCGCTGCTACCGCAGCCGTCTGAAGGCCCGGATTTCGTTCAGCTGCTGACGCCGGAAGGTCAGCGGGTCGAGCATCCGGACTACTCGCTCGACATCTCCGACGAGGAGATCAAAGGCCTGTACCGCGACCTGGTGCTCGTGCGGCGGGTCGACACCGAGGCCATCGCACTGCAACGCCAGGGCCAGCTCGGGCTGTGGGCGAGCCTGCTCGGCCAGGAGGCGGCCCAAGTCGGCGCCGGCCGGGCGCTGACCGACCGGGACTTCGCCTTCCCGACGTACCGGGAGCACGGCGTCGCGTTCTGCAAGGGCGTCGACCCGGTGACGCTGCTCGGCTTGTTCCGCGGCGCCAGCCAGGGCGGTTGGGACCCGACGGAGCACGGTTTCGGGCTCTACACGATCGTGATCGGCTCGCAGACCCTGCACGCCACCGGTTACGCGATGGGAATCCAGCGCGACGGCGGCGACGGCGCCGCGATGGCGTTCTTCGGTGACGGCGCGACCAGTCAAGGTGACGTGAACGAGGCCTTCGTCTGGGCCGGCTCGTTCAATGCGCCGATCGTGTTCTTCTGCCAGAACAACCAGTGGGCGATCTCTGAGCCGGTCGAGCGGCAGACGCGCATCCCGCTCTACCACCGCGCCGAAGGTTTCGGCTTCCCGGGCGTTCGTGTCGACGGCAACGACGTGCTGGCCGTGCTGGCGGTGTCCCGCGCCGCGCTCGCCCGCGCCCGGGAGGGCACCGGCCCCTCCCTGATCGAGGCCTACACGTACCGGATGGCTCCGCACACCACCTCGGACGACCCGACCCGCTACCGGCTCGCGGCCGACCTCGAGACGTGGAAGCTGAAGGATCCGATCGAGCGGGTGAAGGCCTACCTGTCGCGCCACGGCGTCGCGGGCGCGGACTTCTTCGCCGAGGTCGACGCGGCGGCCGACGAGCTCGCGGCTCATGTGCGCGCCGGCTGCATCGAGATGCCCGATCCGGCTCCGCTGTCGCTGTTCGACCACGTCTACGCCGGCGGCTCGCCGCTGCTCGACGAGGAACGCGCGCAGATGGCGGCGTACCTCGCATCCTTCGACACCGACACCGACACCGGGGTCGAAGCCGGGGCGGTGAGCCACTGATGCCGACGCTGACGCTCGGAAAGGCGCTCAACGAGGGCCTGCGCAAAGCCATGGAGTCGGACTCCAAGGTGATCGTGATGGGCGAGGACGTCGGCGCGCTCGGCGGCGTGTTCCGGGTCACCGACGGCTTGGCGAAGGACTTCGGCGACGCCCGGGTCATCGACACGCCGCTTGCCGAGTCCGGGATCATCGGGACGGCGGTCGGACTGTCGATGCGCGGCTTCCGGCCGGTGTGTGAGATCCAGTTCGACGGTTTCGTGTTCCCGGCGTTCGATCAGATCGTCACGCAGGTCGCCCACATGCACTACCGCTCATCGGGCAACGTGCGGCTGCCGATCACGATCCGGATCCCGTACGGCGGGGGCATCGGTGCGGTCGAGCATCACAGCGAGTCACCGGAGACGTACTTCGCGCACACCGCCGGGCTCAAGGTCGTGACCTGCTCGAACCCGGCGGATGCCTACTGGATGATCCAGCAGGCGGTGGCCTGCGACGACCCGGTGGTCTTCTTCGAGCCGAAGCGCCGCTACTGGGACAAGGCCGAGGTCGACACCGAGACCGCGCCGGTCGACTTGTGGTCGGCGCGGGTCGCCAGGCCGGGCCAGCACGCGACCTTGATCACCTACGGACCGAGCGTGCGGACCTGCCTCGAGGCGTCTGCTGCTGCAGCCGCGGAAGGGCGGGAGCTCGAGGTCGTCGACCTGCGCGCGCTGTCCCCGATCGACTGGGACACCGTGTTCACGTCGGTCCGCAAGACCGGGCACGCGGTCGTCGTCGCCGAGGCACCGGTTTTCGCGTCGCTGGCGGCAGAGGTCGCGGCGCGCGTCACGGAGCAGTGCTTCTACTCCCTCGAGTCGCCGGTGCTGCGGGTCGGCGGCTACTCCACGCCGTACCCCGCGTCACGGATCGAGGAGGACTACCTCCCCGACCTGGACCGCGTCCTCGACGCGGTCGACCGAGCGATGGCGTTCTGATGGCGATCAAGAACTTCCTGCTGCCCGACCTCGGGGAAGGGCTGACGGAGGCGGAGATCCTGCACTGGCTGGTCGCCGAAGGCGACACGGTCACGTTGAACCAGCCGATCGTCGAGGTGGAGACGGCGAAGGCCGCGGTGGAGATCCCGTCGCCGTACGCCGGCGTCGTCACGACGCTGCACCACGCCGAGGGCGCGACCGTCGACGTCGGGCTGCCGCTGATCAGCTTCGAGGTCGGTGGCGGGGACGCTGCGGTGACTGCGGAGGCGCCCATCATCCAGGGCGGCGACCTCGTGCCCTCTGCGCCCAAGGCCGACGCCGACGAGAAGATCGAGGTCCTGGTCGGAAGCGGCCCGAAGGCCGGCAAGCTCACGCGCCGGCCGCGCAAACAAGCAGTGGCCGCTGCGGCGCAGCGGGCCGAGCCCGCCGCGGCCGCACCGGTTCTCGCCGAGGTCCACGTCCTCGCCAAGCCGCCGGTGCGCAAGCTCGCTCGCGACCTCGGCGTCGACCTGCGCGGCGTGGGCGGGAGCGGTCCCGGCGGCACCGTGACGCGCGCGGATGTCCAGGCTGCCGCTACCGGCGGCGCCGCCGCCGCCGCGGCTGCCGCAATGGCGCTGCCGCGACCTGACTTCGATCCGGCCACCCGGGAAGAGCGCATCCCGATCAAGGGAGTGCGCAAGGCGATGGCGGCAGCGATGGTGCAGAGCGCCTTCAGCGCGCCGCACGTCACCGAGTGGGTGACCGTGGACGTCACCGAGACGATGGATCTGGTCCGGCGGCTGCGCGGCTATCCCGACTTCGCCGCTGTGAAGGTGTCGCCGCTGCTGCTCGTCGCGCGAGCCCTGCTGCTCGCCGTACGTCGCCATCCGATGATCAACGCGTCGTGGGACGACGCCGCGCAGGAGATCGTCGTCAAGGACTACGTGAACCTCGGCATCGCGGCCGCGACACCGAGAGGGTTGATCGTCCCGAACATCAAGGACGCGGGCGCGCTTTCACTGCCGCAGCTGGCGGGCGCTCTCGATGCGCTGGTGGCAACCGCGCGCGACGGCAAGACACCGCCGGCCGACATGCAGCGCGGGACGATCACCATCACGAACGTCGGAGTGTTCGGCGTCGACAGCGGGACGCCGATCCTCAACCCGGGCGAGTCGGCGATCCTCGCCTTCGGAGCCGTGCGGGAGCAGCCGTGGGTGCACCAGGGCCAGATCGCTATCCGCCAGGTGACGACGCTCGCGCTGTCCTTCGACCACCGGCTCGTCGACGGTCAGCTCGGCAGCGAGTTCCTCGCCGACATCGCCGGGATGCTCAACGACCCGTGGCGAATGATGGACTTCACCGCGTCAACGCGCTGAGCTCCGCGTGACAGCGCGCTCGTATGTCACATAGGGGCTGTGAATCACGACACGCATGTCACATGCACGTCGCGATTCGCGACACCTATGTCACATGCGATACGCCAGACAGCTGTCCGGCTAGAAGGCGCTCTCCGGGAGGTCCATCACCTCGAGGTTGGTGCCTTCCACGATCACTCGCTCGGCAGCCAGCAGCGGCAGCCGCGTCTGGGCGAAGAACTTCGCGGCGATGACCTTGCCCTCGTAGAAGTCCTTGTCGCGGTCGGCCGGGCCGGCGGTCAGGGCGTTGAGCGCGACCTCCGCCTGGCGCAGCAGCAGCCAGCCGATGACGACGTCGCCGAGCGACAGCAGCAGCCGCGAGGTGTTCAAGCCCACCTTGTACATGCTCGGCTGGTCTTCCATCGCCGCGGTCAGGTAGCCGACCATCGTCTCGACCATGCCCTGTACGTCGGCGAGACCGTGGGCGAGCAGCTCGCGCTCGTTCTTCAGCCGGCCGTTGCCCGCTTCGGAGTCGATGAACGCCTGGATCTGCCCGAACAGCCCAGTCAGGGCGGCACCCTGGTCGCGGACGATCTTGCGGAAGAACAGGTCCATGCCCTGGATCGCGGTCGTGCCCTCGTAGAGGGTGTCGATCTTCGCGTCGCGGATGTACTGCTCGATCGGGTAGTCCTGCAGGAAGCCGGAGCCACCGAGGGTCTGCAGCGACTGCGAGCCGAGCAGCTCGTACGAGCGTTCCGACCCGCATCCCTTCACCAGCGGCAGCAGCAGGTCGTTGAGCCGAGTCGCCTCGGTCGCCTCCTCGCCGCGCGAGGCGGCGTCCATGACCGTGTCCTGCTGGCTCGCGGTGAACAGCACGAGCGCGCGCATGCCCTCGGCGTACGCCTTCTGCAGCATCAGCGAGCGGCGTACGTCGGGGTGGTGCGTGATAGTCACGCGCGGCGCGGCCTTGTCGAGCATCTGGGTGAGGTCGGCGCCCTGCACCCGGTTCTTCGCGAAGTCCAGGGCGTTGAGGTAGCCGGTCGACAGCGTCGCGATCGCCTTGGTGCCGACCATCATCCGGGCCATCTCGATGACCTCGAACATCTGGGCGATGCCGTCGTGAACGTCGCCGACGAGCCAGCCAACCGCCGGGGTGCCGTTCTCGCCGAAGGTGACCTCGCAGGTCGCCGAGACCTTCAGACCCATCTTCTTCTCGACGTTGGTGACGAACGCACCGTTTCGCTCGCCGATCTGGCCGGTCTCGAAGTCGAAGTGGAACTTCGGTACGACGAACAGCGACAGGCCCTTGGTGCCCGGGCCGGCGCCTTCGGGACGGGCGAGAACGAGATGAATGATGTTCTCGGGGACGTCCCACTCACCACTGGTGATGAAGCGCTTGACGCCCTCGATGTGCCACGAGCCGTCGGGCTGCTCCGTCGCCTTGGTACGGCCGGCGCCGACATCCGAGCCCGCGTCCGGCTCGGTGAGCACCATCGTCGCGCCCCAGTTGCGGTCGATCATCAGCTGCGCGATCTTGCGCTGCGTCTCGTTGCCGTTGCGGTACAGGATCTGGGCGAAGGCCGGCCCCGCGGCGTACATGTGGATCGCCGGGTTGGCGCCGATGACCATCTCGCTCGCGGCCCAGGTGATCGAGGGCGGCAGACCCGGGCCACCGAGCTCCTGCGGCAGCGGCAGCTTGTCCCAGCCGGAGTCGATCAGCGCGGCGTAGGACTTCTTGAACGACTCGGGGAGCGTCACGGTGTGCGCGTCCGGGTCGAAGACCGGCGGGTTGCGGTCGGCGTCGGCGAAGGAGTCGGCGATCGGGCCCTCGGCGAGCCGGCGGACCTCCTCGAGGATCGACTTCGCGGTGTCGACGTCGAGGTCGGCGAAGGCGCCCTGCCCGAGGATGTCGCCGCGGCCAAGCACCTCGAAGAGGTTGAACTCGGCGTCGCGCAGGTTCGACTTGTAGTGACCCATTGCTGCTCACTCCCTGTGCCGGGCGGTTGGGCGCCTGTTCAGGCCGGACGATTCAGGCCGGACGACCTGTTATCGGCTACCCACCGGTAACAAATAAAGGTTACCCGCAAGTAACCATCAGCAATCAAGAACGGTTACGGGTGAGTCCGGCGATTCCCCGCTCAGCTGAGACGTGAATCACAGACCAACGGAATCCAGTGGTGCAGAAGGTGCAGACTGGATCGATGTCCCGAAACTCCGAGGTCGCCCGGGAGCAGGCGCGCGTCGCCGAGCTCTACGCGCGCCTCGATGAGCTTCGGGAGCAGACTCGGGGCCGGCTCAAAGAGGTCCTCGGCCGCGGCGCGTCCGGCACTCACCAGAACCGCAGCGAGCGCGATCTGTTCGCGGTGATGTATCAGGAGCGGTTGTCGCAGCTCGACGCCGTCGAACCCGGTCTGTGCTTCGGCCGCCTCGACATGACCGGCGGTGACCGCCTTTACATCGGGCGGATCGGGCTCACCGACGAGCGCCACGACTCGATCCTCGTGGACTGGCGGGCGCCCGCCGCCGAGCCGTTCTACCGCGCGACCCCGGCGGAGTCCCTGGGTGTCGTACGCCGCCGGCACCTGCGGACGCGGGGCCGAGATGTCCTGGACGTCGAGGACGACGTCTTCGACGTGGACGAGCTGAGCGCGGCTGACCGCGAGACCCTCGGCGGCGGCGGTGCGCTCCTCGCCGCGCTGACCGAGAGCCGCACCGGGCGGATGCGCGACATCGTGGCGACCATCCAGGCGGAGCAGGACCGGGTCATCCGCGCCGACCCCACCGGCGTGCTGGTCGTTCAAGGCGGGCCGGGCACCGGCAAGACCGCGGTCGCACTGCACCGCGCGGCGTACCTGCTCTACACGCGACGGGAGCGACTCGCCCGCAACGGCGTTCTGGTCGTCGGGCCGGGCTCGACCTTTCTCCGCTACATCGAGCAGGTGCTGCCCTCGCTGGGCGAGACCGGCGTGCTGCTCTCGACGCTCGAAGGCCTGCTCCCCGGGATCAAGGTCGGCGGGCGCGACTCGTTGGAGGTCGCGCGGCTCAAGGCAGATCTGCGGATGACGAAGCTGGTGGCAGCCGCCGTCGCGGCCCGCCAGCGCGTGCCGTCGGAGCCGATGAGGGTGGAGGTCGAGGACCTCGAGATCACGCTGTATCCCGCGGACCTCGCCGCCGCCCGTGCCCGTGCCCGTCGGAGTCGGCGCCGGCACAACCGCGCGCGGTACCTGTTCGCCAAGAACGTGCTGCGCACCGTCATGGGGCGCGTAGCCGCCACGGACCCCGAGCTGGCCAACGACCGCAAGGTCGTGCGGACGCTCATGCAGTCGGAGGAGTTCCGCGCCGTCATCGACGCCTGCTGGCCGCGGCTCACGATGACTGATCTGATCGGTGAGCTGTTCACCGCCGCCGGGCTGGCCGAGGCCGGCCGCGACCTGCTGAGCCGACGCGAGCAGGAGCTGCTGGTTCGCCACCCGGATGCGCCGTGGACGGCAGGTGACGTGCCGCTGCTCGACGAGGCGTGGGCCCTGCTCGGCGATCCCGAAGAGGTGCTGCGCGTCGCCGCCGAGCGCCGGCGGCTGCGGCTGGAGAAGATCTACGCGCAGGAGGCGATCGCGGCCAGCGGCTACCAGGGGCAGGTCGACGCGGATGCGCTTGCCGAGCGGTTCGGTGCGCCCGGCTCCGGCGGCCTGACGATCTCCGAGCGTGCGGCCGGCGATCCGGACTGGGAGTTCGGCCATCTCATCCTCGACGAGGCGCAGGAGCTCTCGCCGATGGCGTGGCGGATGCTGGTCCGCCGCTGCCCGATCCGGTCGATGACCGTCGTCGGCGACGTGGACCAGCTGGCATCGCCGTGGGGGACCCGCCGGTGGGCGGACACCCTCGATGCGGTGGCCCCTGAGCGATGGGAGATCCGCGAGCTCACCGTCAACTACCGCACCCCGAGCGAGATCATGGCGGTGGCCGCGGACGTGCTCGCCGCGGCCGATCCCACGGCGGTCCCGCCCTCCTCGGTGCGAGCTGCCGGAATCCCGCCGCTGTCCCACCGGGTCCTCGCCGGCGAGTCCCTGGCGGACCTGGTTGCCGACACGGTGGCGTCGGCGCGCGACACGATCGGGGACGGTCGGCTCGCCGTGCTCACCTCGGCGGCTGACTTCGAGTCGATGCGGACCACGCTCGCCGAGCGCTGTCCCGGACAGGTCGGCGTCGGCGCGGCGGGTCTCGACGCCCCCATTGCCGTGCTCGAGGTGGGCGACGCGAAGGGGCTGGAGTTCGACGCCGTTGTGGTGGTGGAGCCGGCCAGCTGGCTGACCGAAGGTGAGCGCGGCCTGCGTGACCTGTACGTCGCCCTCACTCGCGCTACGCAGCGGCTGGACGTCGTCCACACCGGCTCGCTGCCGGGGGCCCTGTCCCGGCTTGTCGACAGCAATTCCGACGGCGCGATTCCGACGCCGTACCCAGGGCCGGCCGAGCCGGCATCGCAGACTCGGGCGGGGCTTTCCTAACTGGAAGCCAGCCCGCTGGCCGCCGGGGTTCATAGGCTGGCGGTCGTGCCGGAGCCGTCGAGCAGGGAGTCCTTCCCGCGGTTGCGGGCGCGGACGCAGCGTTTCACTCTCGGCGAGCCGCGCACCTTCACCATCTGCGCAGCCGGCGCGCGGGTGCTGTTTCTGCGGGCGGCTGCCGGCGACGACGCGCGGACCGGCCTGTGGGTCGTGGACCTTGCTGACGGGGTGGAACGCGCGGTCGTCGACTCGAGCGCCGACGCCGAGCTCACCGCCGCCGAGCGCGCCCGGCGGGAACGACTGCGCGAGGGCGCGGTAGGCGTCGTTGCGTACGCCGCTGACGACGCCGGCCGGATCGTGGCGTTCGCACAGGGTGGCCGGCTTTGTGTCGCCGACGTCGATGCTCGCGCCGTGCGGGAGGTCGGGACCGCGACGGAATGCTTCGACCCGCGCCCGGACCCGACCGGCCGGTGGGTGGCGTACGTCGAGGGGCGCGCGCTTCGCGTCGTGGCGGTCGGCGGGGGTGACGAGCGGACGGTCGCCGCTGACGACGCTGAAACGGTCAGCTGGGGCCGGGCTGAGTTCGTCGCCGCAGAAGAGATGAACCGGCACCGCGGCTTCTGGTGGGCGCCGGACGGCACGGCGCTGCTCGCCGCGCGAGTCGACGAGGCGCCCGTCGCCCAGTGGTGGATCGCGGACCCCGCCCATCCTGACCGGCCACCCACGGCGGTGCGCTACCCGGCCGCGGGAACGGCGGACGCGGAGGTCACGTTGTGGCTGCTCGGCCTCGACGGCAGCCGCCGCGAGATCGAGTGGGACCGCGAGCGGTCGCCGTACCTCGGCCGCGTGCACTGGACCGGGGGCAAGCCGCCGCTGATCGCGGTCATGAGCCGCGACCAGCGCGAGATGCGCATCCTCGAGGTCGACGTCGGGACCGGCGGCACCGTCGAGCGGCACGTCGACGGGGACTCGGTGTGGGTGGAGCTGTTCGACGGAGTCCCGGCCTGGTACGGCGACCACGTGCTGCGGATCGCCGACGTGGACGGCGTTCGCGGCCTGTTCGCCGCGGCCACCCGCCTCACCCCGGACTCGATGTACGTCCACGCCGTCGTGGGGGCGGATGAGAGCGGCCCCGTCTTCACGGCGTCGGTCGGTGACTCAACCTCGATGGGCGTCTACCGATTCGACGGCTCCGAGGTTGTTGCCATCGCTGTCACGCCGGGCGTCCACCGGGCGGTGGCCGCAGCCGGGACGGTGGTCGTCGTCTCGGCGGGTCTTGACCGGTTCGGCAACCGAGCGGTCATCCACGCGGCCGGTCGCGAAGTTGAGCTGACGTCGTTGGCCCTGGCGCCGCCGCTGGTGCCCGAGGTGCGGATGCTGACGCTCGGCACCCGGTCGCTGCGGGGCGGGTTGTTGCTGCCCCGCGACCACGTCGCCGGCACCAAGCTCCCGGTGCTGGTCGATCCATACGGCGGGCCTCACGCCCAGCGCGTCGTGTCGGCGCGGGCGGCGTGGCTCGAACCGCAGTGGCTTGCCGACCAAGGGTTCGCCGTGCTTGTCGTCGACGGCCGTGGCACGGCTGGCCGCGACCCGGACTGGGAGCGCGCCATCCACCTCGACGTCGCGGGGCCCGTCCTCGAAGACCAGGTCGACGCGCTCCATGCGGCCGCCGAGATCGAGCCCGACCTCGACCTCACGAGGGTCGGGATTCGCGGCTGGTCGTTCGGCGGCTGGCTAGCGGCGCTCGCGGTGCTGCGCCGGCCGGACGTCTTTCACGCCGCTATCGCCGGCGCGCCGGTCACGGACTGGGCGCTGTACGACACCTTCTACACAGAGCGGTATCTCGGTACGCCGCAGCAGCAGCCGGCGGCGTACCAGTCGTGTTCGCTGCTCGACGACGCGCCGACGCTGTCACGGCCACTGCTGCTGATCCACGGTCTCGCCGACGACAACGTTGTCGCCGCCCACACGTTGCGCCTCTCGCAGCGGCTGACCGACAGCGGTCGCCCGCACAGCGTGCTGCCGCTGACCGGTGTTACGCACATGACGCCACAAGAGACGGTGGCGGAGAACCTGCTGCTGTTGCAGGTCGACTTCTTGCATCGCCACCTGCACCCGGCTGGGTGACTCAGGCCAACTCTGCGGCTTTCGCGGCGAGCTTCGCGGCACGTTCCGCTGCGAAGGCGAGCGCGTCATCCCATGAGGTGCTGCCGGCCAGCATCGCTCGGTACTTCATGATCTGCGAGCGCTGTTCCAGCCCGAGCGCGCCGATCAGCCGGTCACCTCGTCGATAGAGGGTGATGAACGTCTCGCCGTCGAGGTCGCCGGCCACTGTCGCGATCTCGTCGACCTCGGCGGCGATGCCGACGAACTGGATCCGCTTGCCGTACCAGTCCGACCAGAAGTACGGCACCGTTTCGAACGGTGTCGCGCTGCCCGGGTCGGCGGCGTTGCGCCCGGCGACGCCACCTTGTTCGGCAGCGATCGTCCAGTGCTCGAGGCGCATCCGGGTGCCGAACGTCGGGTTCTGCCAGCGTGCGATGTCCCCGGCTGCGTAGACGCCGGGGACGCCGGTGCACAGCGTCTCGTCGCACTCCACGCCGTCGCCGATCTCGAGCCCGGAACCCTCGAGCCACCCGGTGTTGGGGACCACGCCGATTCCGACGACCACGAGCTCCGCATCGATGCGCGTGCCGTCGGCGAGTCGCACTGCTCGCACCGAGTCCTCGCCCTCGAGCCCTTCGACGCCCACCCCGACCCGGAGCGTCGTTCCGTTGCGTTCGTGGAGCGAGGCGAGAACGCGCCCCATGGTCTCGCCGACCGGCCGCGCGAGTGGGGTCGGTAGCGCTTCGACGACGGTGACCTCGCAGCCGCGGGCCCGTGCCGATGCCGCGATCTCCGAACCGATGAACCCGGCACCCACGACGACGGTTCGGGCACCCGCGTCGAGGGCGGAGCGGATGGCGCGCGCGTCATCGATGGTGCGCAGCACGTGCACGCCGCTGAGCCGTTCCGCCCCGGGCAAGGTGCGCGGAGAGGCACCAGTCGCGATCACCAGCGAGCTGTAGCGAACCTCACCGCTGTCGGTGCGGACGATGCGCGCGGAGGTGTCCAATCCCGTCGCCCGGGTGCCGAGACGCAATGTGATGTCGAGCTCGCGCAGCACCGACTCGTCGCGCAACAGTGTCGGTGCCGGCTCCTGCCCCGCCGTGAGGAACTCCTTGGACAGCGGTGGCCGGTCATAGGGCGGGTGAGCCTCTGCGCCGAGAAGGGTGATCGCTCCCCCGAAACCGCTTCGACGCGCGCTCTCCGCGGCTCTAACGCCGGCGAGGGAAGCGCCCACGATGACCAGGTGCGGGTCGCCGCCCGCGGTGTGCGGCACGGCTCAGCCTTCGAGGCTGAGCGCCTGCGAGGGGCACTCCGCAACGGCCGACTCGAGCAACGGGCGCAGGTCTTCGGTGAGCTCCGCCCCGCTGAGGTGCACCAGACCGTCGTCGCCGACCTCGAAGACGGCAGGGAGGATCGACTCGCAGATCCCGTGCCCCGTGCACCGGTCGGTGTCGGTCTGGATTCTCACGCCGCAACCGTACCTGCGGCGGATCCGGCCCGGTCAGGTGACGCCGCTGCTCCCGATGGCCGAACTCATACCGCTGCATGGCCTAGGGATGGTGTCGATATATGACGACAAGCCCGGGTCATCCGCAGCCTCCGGCTGGTGTCCGCGCCGGGCATGTTGGCGGCGTAAGTTGTGGGCTCGCGACGGCGCAGCCGCGGCACGGTATAGCGTGCGTCGACTGCTACCCCAGAGGTGACGGGAGGGGGATGTGGCTGAGACCAGCAGGGTGATCCGCCCGGCTGCTGTGCTGAAGCAGGCCGAAGCACAGCTCGTGGTCGACGAGCTGGCCCGCCTCGACGTCGCCAACGGCGGCGTGTGGATCGTCAACCCCGGCTTGTGGCAGCGGTTCGACAAGCCATGGGACGGCCCGGGCGGGATGGCCGGATCCTCGATGCTGGTCGGCACGATCGCCACGGCGTACGGCGCCCCGACCAGGTATGACATCACCATCTACCGCGTCACCGTGACCGACCATGGCAGCAAGCGCGGCTGGACCGTCGACTCGCTCTGCAACGACGCACTCGGCTACGCCGGGCTGACCCTCGACACCTGTTCGCGAGCCGAACTGAAGGACCCGCCGTCGCGCGACCCGTTCAAGCGGTAGCTCGTTCCTGCCGCTCGTCGTTTTTGCCGTCCACTAGCCCGATTGCCCCTGTCGCTCGGGCTTTTTCGCTGTTGCGATGAAACCGGGCGACGCGCCGTCGCGTCTGACCAGCAACGACTCCCACGGAGGTACCCCATGCTGACTCGCTTTCGCCGCGGCCGGACCCCGACCGCTGCAGCAGCCGCAACCCTGATCCTCGGCGGGCTCGTCGTTGCCGCCGCCCCTGCCGCCGCTTCGAGCGCGTCGGCTTCCAACGACACGGTCAGCGTCTCCGGGCACGGCAGCGTCAAGGCGACACCGGACACCTTGGTCAGTGACCTCGACGCGCACGCGAAGCGCGCCTCCGCGCAGGACGCGCTGGATGGCGCCGGCCAGGTCGCGACGGACGTCATCAACGCGCTCGAGGCGAACGGCGTGGCGTCGAAGGACATCCAGACCTCAGGGTTGTCGGTTGGTCCGGCGTACGACCGGCACGGGCAGGTGACCGGCTATCGCGCGGACGAGGACATCACGGCGCGCATGCACCCGCTCGACACCGCCGGCAAGGCGCTCGACGCGGCGTCGGCGGCTGGAGGCAACGACCTGACGATCGAGGACTCGGTGCTCACGATCTCCAACCGCGGCAAGTACGAAGCGCAGGCGCGTACCAAGGCCTTCGACGACGCGAAGGCAGCGGCGGAGCAGTACGCCGGGCTCGCCGGCCGGCAGCTCGGCCGGGTGGAGCAGATCCGCGCGACGTCGCACACCTCACAGGTCCAGCACGTCCCGGCGCCCAGCAACGGTGCCACCGGCGCGGGCACCGCGGCGCCATCGGCGTCGATCCCCGTGAATCCCGGCAAGCAGACCGTGAGCGAGTCGGTGCACGTCGTCTGGGCGCTGCAGTAGCGAACCCCGCGGGAGAAGGAAGGCGGCGGTCGAGGCCTCATAGCCGGGGCTGCCGCAGCGCCGTACGCTGCCTGCATGTCTGCTCAGGGGGACGAAGCCGGCCGGCCGTACGTCGTGGTGTCTGCCGACGCCCACGCCGCGCCTGACGATCTCGACCAGTTCCTCAGCTACGTCGACCCCGCGCACCGAGATGCGGTCGCTGTCTTCGGCGACCTGTCATCGACCGCGATGTCCATGCTCGGCGGTCACGACCCGGGACCGATCGACGATCCGGACCCGGTGCGTGCCACGGCGGCGCGTCGGCTGGCCGGAATGGGCGTCGACATCAACGCCACCGCCGAGTGGTTGTCGCGGTACAGCGCGGACTGGGTGTTCGCGGGCGACGCCGACGGCAAGCGGCTGGCGGTCCTCGAGGAGCAAGGGATCCAGGCCGAGGTCTCCTACCCGGGTCCGATCCTCGCGGGCGGCATCTCCCCGGCGATGTACCTCGGTTCGGCGACGGCTGAGGGACTCGACGTCGTGTGGCCCGCGCTGCACGGGTACAACCGCTGGCTCGCCGACTTCTGCAACGCGGCAAAGGGCCGGCGGGCAGGCGTGATGCCGATCGATCTGCACGATCTCGATCGCGCCATCGAGGAGCTGTCGTGGGCTCGTGACAACGGCATCTTCGGCGGCGTGATGATGCCGGCGATGTCAGTGCGCGCGAAGCTTCCCGGCTACGCCGCGGACTACTACGAGCCGTTCTGGTCGGCGTGCGAGGACCTTGGCATCGTCCTCAACTTCCACACCGGCGCGTCGGGCATGGCGACCGACTCGAAGTACCTCTACGACGATGCGCACGCCGGCATGCTCGGGCTCTACGAGGTCTTCGTGTTCACTCGCAGGCCGTTGTGGTTCATGATCTTCGGCGGCGTCTTCGATCGCCATCCCAACCTGAAGGTCGTCATGGCCGAGAACGGCGTGCAGTGGCTGCCGTCGTTGGTGCGCGACATGGAGTCGTTCTTCGACACGCACGGCGGCGCGCCGGTGCGGTCCGCTCTGAAGCTGCGGCCGGCCGAGTACGTCGAGCGGCACGTGTACCTCGCCGGGTCGCTGATGAAGCGGTACGAGGCGGAGATGTGCCATGAGGTCGGGGTGGACAAGCTGATGTGGGGCGCCGACTACCCCCACCTCGAAGGCGCGGTTCCCGTGCATCGCGAGGTCGTGCGGCACATCTTCAGCGGCCTGCCCGAGTCGGACGTCCGCGCGATGCTCGGCGGCAACGCGATGAGGCTCTGGGACTTCGACCGAGCGGCGCTGCGCGATGCCGCTGACCGCGGCGGCATGACGGTCGAAGAGGTTGCGACGCCGGTGGGGTTGGCCGACTTCCCCGAGACCTTCAGCTGGAGTCTGGCCCGTCCGGTCCCGCTGACGACCCACGCCTAGCCGGGGCCTCACTCGACGTGAATCGTGTACCTCACCTTGAGATGGAACTTATAGGCGGGAATGGTCCCCCTGACGACGACCGTGTGATTGCCACTGGCGAGCCCGCGCAGCAGCACCCCGTAGCCGTACGCGGCCGAGCGTCCGTGCAGCCTCTTGTAGCCGTAGTAGTTGTGGCCTGCTGACAGGTTGATCGAGTAGTCGCCGCTGCCGGCCGTGAACCGGCCGACGTCGGAGATCGTCCGACCATCCACGGTCGTGCTTCCGGTCGCGTCCCTGAACTCGGCGCGAGCGCATTTCCGCAGCTGGCTGTCGGAGGTGCCGAAGGTGCTGTGGTCGCCTTTGAACGTCGAGCACTCATCCGCGACGTGCTGGAGATAGATCGGCCGGCCCGCTGGTTCAGTACAGGACTGCTTGAAGCTGCCCGATCCGGTGATCGCTGCCCAGATCACTGCGACTTGGTGTCCGCCGACCGTCGCAGTCGCGCAGGTGTCGGGTTGCTTGGTGGGCGACGCGAAGATGATCTGCCAGACCTTGCCGACGTAGAAGCCGTAGTCCTTGCCTGCCACCGACCCGTGCGGAGCGACGACGACGCCGGAGGAGGTGTTGGCAACCGCGCTCGTCCCGAGCAGGGTCGAGACAGCCAGGGCGAGTGTGGTCACCAGCCCCGACCGTCCGCGGTTGTGAGATGTCAGAGACAGGCGAGGGCGTGAGGTCTGCATGGCGGACTCCTCGAGTCGACGCGTTAAGTGCTCTCTATCGCGGCGACGGGGGAATGTCCATGGTGATCACTTCAGCGGGCGGAAGCCCGAACGGACCACGTCAGTCCTTGTTCTTGTCCTGGTCGGTCAGCTTGCTTCCGGCGGGGAGGGCCAGCACGGTCCACCTGGTCGCGCAGCCCCCCGACTGGGACAGCTTCGTCTTCCCGGCCGTCGCGCCATGCGCCCACACGATGTCGGCCTCATGTGCCTCCGCGTCGCCACCGGTGATCCGGTAGCCGGCTGCGGGGTACTCCCGCTGGACGAACGCAGCGGCATCGTGAAGCGGGATGGGGGTGGTGAACTGCACCTCGCTTTCGCCCTTGGTGGTGACGGGAAGACGTCTCGGCGACTGGGCGAAGACGGGATGCGGCACCCGGGAGGCGGCGCCTGCGGGCAGCGGGTCGCCGGTGCTGGGCGGGCTCGGACACGACACGACGGAGGGGGAAGTCGAGGCCGCGGTATCGGCGGCGGAGGAGCTCGAGCAGGCTGCGACCGCCATGAGGGTCGCGGCGGCAGCGGCAAGTCGGGGGCTCGGCATTGAGGGAGGATGACACGTCGGCGGCGGCGAAGTAGCAGCCGACGTACGTCGATCGCGTCACCGCGCGACTCACGATGATCGGTTGGACCCATGAACCGCACTGCACGTCTGCTCGCCGGCCTCGGCGCCGGCTGCCTCGGGATGGCAGCACTCATGCCCGCTGTCACGGCCAACGCGACGCCCGGATCCGATGGGCGCGCCGCACCGGCCACCGCCACGGCGGTCTCCCGCAGTTCGATGCAGTTCTCGCACGAGGTCGTCGTCGACGAGCAACGCAGCGGGTTCGAGCCGGACATCCTCTCCGACTCGAAGGACCGCCTCTACACGTCGGTCCCGAACGGCTCCAGCCAGGGCACGAGCTTCGTCTGGATCTCCAGCGACCACGGCAAGACGTTCCGGTTGGTGCCTGGCTCGGTGCTGCACGGCAAGCCGGTCAGCTGTGTCGGCGGCGGCGACACCGAGCTACAGCTCGACAAGCACGACAACCTCTTCCTGTCCGACCTGCAGAACCTCACGAACCTCTCGAACAGCGTCAGCAAGAACCAGGGCAAGACGTGGCAGACCACCTGCGTCGGCGCCGTCAACACTCCGGTCGACCGGATGTGGTACGCCGTGCAGGGCTCCCTCGGTGACCCGAACTTCGCTCTCTACGAGGAGTACGACGCGGTCGACAGCAGCGCGACGGTAGGCAACCAGCTGGTGGAGGAGGTCAGCAGCAACGGCCTGGTCTTCGTCCCGGTCACCAACCCGGACTTCACCAACTGCCTGGGTGGCGGCGTACTGAACTGCGTCTCAGACGACGAGGGCATCTCGGGCAACCAGTTCGTCCTGCCCGACGGCGAGGTCGTCATCGCCCACACGTCCAGTGACGGGAACCTCGCGCAGGTCAGCACGGCCACTCCCGTCCTGCACCGCACCGGCGGGGTCATCACCTCGGCCAGCGCCCATTGGCACACCGTCACCGTCAATCGCAGCCTCTGCCCGGATCAGCCCAACAAGGCGCCGGGGATCTGCGGTGCGGCCCTGTTCGTCACGACCAGCCACGACAGCGCGGGCAACATCTACGTGTCGTTCGCCTCGGCCAAGCAGAACGCGGCCGGGGACCAGGTCGGGCCGTACAACGTCTACGTCGCGATCTCGCGTGACGGCGGCCGCACCTTCGGCAAGCCGATCCAGGTGAGCCGCGGCGGGTCGAACGCGTTCTCGTGGGTGCATGCCGGTTCGAAGGGCCGGGTGGCGATGGCGTGGTACCACGCGAACGAAAGCCACGAAGGCAAGAGCGGCTTCGCCTTCGACGACCTCCACCACACCGAGTTCAGCGTCCAGGTGGGCGAGAGCACCAACGCGCTGTCCAAGCACCCGACGTTCAAGATGTCGACCGTCAGCGAGCACCCGATCAAGTTCGGCCCGATCTGCACCCAGGGCACCGCCTGTCTCGTCAGTGGCGGCGATCGTTCGCTCGGCGACTTTCTCGAGGTCAGCAATGACGCGCGCGGCGCGTTGGTCCTGTCCTACGTCGACGACACCTCGAACACCTACGCCACGGGAACCGCCGGAATCGAGGAGAACGGGCCGCCGGTCGTCGTACGGCAGATCCATGGCCCGGCGCTGATCAAGGGCAAGGCCAATCCGACCGGCTTCATCGACGGTCCGGGTAAGGGCCCTGGTGTGCCGATGGGACACGTGCCCGATCCGGCGCACGACGACGTGTACTCGGCCAACGGCAGCCTGACCCCAGCCGGCCAAGCGCTCGACCTGCGCGACGCCGGCATCACCGTCAACAAGGCCCGCACCGCGCTCATCGTCAAGATGCGAATCAACTCCCAGTCGGGTCTCGACGTGCCGGCGTCGGCGGGCGGGACGACGGGTGAGTGGATCACCCGGTTCACGACCTACAACCCCGGGACGCCCGGCAACGGACACGTGTACTACGCCGGCATGCAGTCGATTCTCGGCGGCAAGCCGACCTTCTTCCTCGGTGACACCGCGGCGCCCAACCCGGTTGCGCTGGCGAACCTGCAGCTGTCGATGATGTTCAGCAGCGCGCACAAGGCCGCGGGTTCGTTCAATGCCGGCCGGGGTGTGATCACGGTCCGGGTGCCGTTCAGTGCGGTGCCCGGTGTCGCGAAGCGGGCGACGTTGTACAGCGCGACCGCGTTCAGCGGTACGACGCTCGGCTCGCTCGGTGATGCCAATGCGACCGGCGTGGGTGGCCAGATCAACCAGACCGACGCGACCGAGCCGTTCGACGTCGCGGTGGACCGAACCTCCCCCGCTCACGCGAGCGCTGCTGCGGGTGTCGCCGGCCGAGCGACGTCCGGGCCTTTCGTCGGTGCACTGGTAGCCGTGGGGGTCGTGCTCCTCGCAGGGGCGGTTGCCTTGACGCGGCGCGAGCGGTTGCGTCGCGGAGCGCTGGTGGCCTAGGCCGCAGCCGAGGAGAGCTTGACCTCCTCGTCATCGATCTCGAGGTCCTTGGGCAGGAACACCCCGACGGCGATCGCCGCGGACGCGGTGACCGCGAGCCCGATCAACGTCGCCAGCCGCAGGCCGCCGACGAAGGCATGGTCGGTGACCGTGGTGACCTTCGTCGCGACCTCCGCCGGCAGTCGCCGTGCGGTCAGGACGGCGTGGCCGATCTGCTCGCTGATGGCGGCGCGTTGCGCGGGAGGCACGCCGCTGAGCGCGCCGTTGTACGACGCGTTCACCTCGGCCCGGTAGTGGCTGGTGGCCAGTGACCCGACGATGGCGACGCCGAACGATCCGCCGAGCCACTGCACCATGCTGCGCAGCCCCGATCCGACGCCGACCTTCGCCTCGGGAAGAACGCTGACGACCGCGTTCGACGCGGGAGCGATCGACAGGCCCATGCCTGACCCGACGCAGGCGAACGCGATGCCGACGAGGAGGAAGCCGGACGTGGTCGAAACGAACGTCGTGAACATCCCGAGTCCGACGATCACCATCGTCATGCCGGCGAGCACGGTGTTGCGCAGCCCGAAACGGTGCGCGACCCGCGAGGACAGGTTGCTCGCGACCAGTGAGCCGAGGGCCATCGGCGCGAAGCGGATGCCGACCGACAGCACCGAGGCCTTCTGGATGAACTGGATGTACTGGCTCAGCAGGAAGCTCACGCTGAACATCGCGAAGAACATCGAGGTCACCGCGGCGATCCCGGCCGAGAACCCCGCGTTCCGGAACAGGCCGAGGTCGATCAGCGGGTCCTCGCGGCGGGTGTCCCAGGAGAAGAAGGCGTTGAGCAGGATCAGCGAGGCGGCGACGGACCCGAGCACAACCTGCGACGCCCAGTGCTTGTTGGGAGCCACGATCAGGGCGTAGGTCAACGCCGTGAGCCCGCCCGCGGACAGGACGACGCCGACCGGATCGATCGGGTTCGGGTTGGTGGCCCTGGTCTCGGTGATCGCGAACAGCGCGCCGAGGATCGCGACCACGGCGATCGGGACGTTGATGAGGAAGACCGATCCCCACCAGAAGTGCTGGAGCAGCAAGCCGCCGAGAATGGGTCCCGCCGCACCGCCGATCCCGCCGATCCCCGCCCAGATCCCGATCGCGCGCGCTCGATGGTGACCTTCGAAGGTCGCCACGATGATGGCGAGGGTTGCAGGCATCAGTCCGGCCGCGCCGAGACCGGTGAGAACTCGCATTGCGACCAATGGCCACGTCGAATGGACGAGTGCACACCCGAGCGACCCGCCACCGAACAGCGCGCTGCCGATGATGAACATCCGCCGCCGCCCGAACCGGTCGCCGAGCGCACCGCTGAACACGAGCAGCACGGCCTGCGTCAGCGTGTAGCTGTCCACGATCCACTCCAACCCGCTGCTGGACGGGTGGAGGTCCCTGACCAGGGTCGGGAGCGCGATGTTGAGGACGGTCTGGTCAAGGCTGATCAGCAGGATCGTGAAGCACAGCACGCCGAGCACGAACCACTGCTTGGCCGACAGCGGTGCGTCATGGGCGGGGGCGGCGTTGACCGCGGTGGCTGTCGTCATGTGGAGGCGTCATCGGGCCGGGCCGCGGCGGCGCCGCATGCTTAGCCTCGCTAACGATCGTAGCCGGGGAGCGTTCGCGCACCGCGGGCGGTGTCGTCAGCGCGCGACCGCCAGCGACAGCGAGAAGTCACCGGCGGCATCCGTCCATGACCGGACCAGATCGAAGCCGTGCCGGGAGAGCTCGTCGTGCAGCGACGGCAGGTCGAACTTCACGCTGATCTCCGTCAGCATCTCGGCGCCGGCCGCAAGCTTCCAGTCGAGGTCGATCGCGCGGAAGTGCACGCTGAGGTCCTGCGTCGCGCGCAACCACATCTCGATCTGGCCGAGGTCTTCGTTCCACCGGGCGACGTGCTCGAAGTCCGACGGATCGAGTCCCTCGGCGTCCAGCTCTCGGTGCAGCACCGCGATCAGGTTGCGGTTGAAGGCCGCCGTCACGCCGGCGCTGTCGTCGTACGCCGCGACGAGGCGGGCCGGGTCCTTCTTGAGGTCGGCACCGAGAAGGAAGTGGTCGCCGGCGTCAAGTGACTCGCGGAGCCGTCGGAAGAACGCGGACCTTCCCGCTGCGGCGTAGTTGCCGATCGTGCCGCCGAGGAAGGCGACGAGCCGCTCGCCCGGCTGGCCGGGCAGGTGACCGAGGTTGTCATCGAGGTCGGCAACGAGACCGTTGACCGTGACGGAGGGGTAGTCGTCGGCGATCTGCTGCGCCGCCGTCATCAGCACCTCGACGCTGATGTCGATCGGCACGAACGTGAGCGGTCCGCGATGGCTGAAGGCGTTGAGCAACAAGCGGGTCTTCGCCGACGTGCCGGAACCGAGCTCGACCAAGGTGCGCGCCGCACTCAACGCGACGATGTCGGCGCTGTGCTCGACCAGGATCTCGGTCTCTCGCCGCGTCGGGTAGTACTCGGGAAGCCGAGTGATGTCGTCGAAGAGCTGGCTGCCGCGCTCGTCGTAGAACCACCGTGCCGGAAGCGTCGGCGGGTCCTGTCGCAGCCCGATGCGGACGTCGGCGGCGAGCCGCTCGGCAGCGGACAGGACGGTACGCCGGCCGGATACCGACCAGCGGGTCGCGTCGAGGACGAGCTGGGAGTCCGCCGACGGGCTGCCGACGGCGGTCACGAGCGCGCCAGCCGAAGGCCGCTGAACGCCCAGCGCGCAGGCGCCGGGAAGAAGTTTCGATAGGTGAGGCGCTGGTGGCCCGGCGGTGTCACCGCGCTCGCACCCCGCAGCACGTGTTGGTCACACATGAACTTGCCGTTGTACTCACCGACCGCGCCCGCCTCCGGCGTGAAGCCGGGGTACGGCAGGTAGGCGCTGGCCGTCCACTCCCAGACGTCACCGACCATCGCCGTACCGGCGACTCCCGGGTGGCATCTGGACGGGTCGAGCAGTCCGCCGACCTGTTCACCCAGAGCCCGGGCCGCCACTTCCCACTCCTGCTCGGTGGGAAGTCGCGCACCAGCCCATCGGGCGAACGCGTCCGCCTCGTAGAACGACACGTGACAGACCGGCTCGCCGCCGCGCACCGGCCGGCGTCCCGACAGCGTGAACACCGTCCATGCGCCGTCGTCGAAGCGCCAGTATCCGGGCGCCGCCCAGCCTTCCTGCTGCACGCGCGCCCAGCCGTCGGACAGCCACAGCTCCGGGCGCCGGTAACCGTCGGCTTCGATGAACTCCAGCCAGTCCGCGTTGGTGACCGCTCGCGTCGCGATCTCGAACGGCGCGAGGTAGTGAGCGTGGGAGGGCGTCTCGTTGTCGAAGGCGAAGCCGACGCCGTCGTGGCCGACCGCGACGACGCCCCCATCGAGCGCACGCCAGCCCATCGGGGCTGCGGCCGTGTCGGGCTCGGTCGGGCGATCGACGTACGACGGCTCGAAGGCGTTGGTCGACAGCAGGTGCTTCGCATCCATGAGGATCAGCTCTTGGTGCTGCTGCTCGTGATGGCACCCGAGCTCGGTGAGGGCGAGGCCCCGCTCGTCGAACCGATCGCTGTCGAAGCGATCACGCATCGCCTCGTCGACCCACTGCCGGTAGCGGGTGATCTCGGTCGCACCCGGTCGGGTGACGAGTCCACGCTGCGGACGCGGATGGCGCGCTCCGACTGCCTCGTAGTAGGAGTTGAACAGGTAACGGAAGGTCGGGTCGAAGACGTCGTACTCCGGATCCGAGCCGAGTACGAACTCCTCGAAGAACCAGGAGGTGTGCGCGCGATGCCACTTCGTCGGGCTCGCGTCGGGCATCGACTGGGGCGTCTGGTCCTCCGGGGAGAGCCCGGAGGCCAGGGTCTCGGTAAGCCGCCGGACGCCGTCGAACGTGCTGAACAGAGTGGTCGGGGACGACGTGATCGTCACAACGGCCTCCTTCGCCGCAAGACTGGTCTGCCTTCTGTGTCCCGTGGCGTTCGCCACGCGTGTCTGGCAGCGCCTTGGCAACGGGCGGAGGGGCCCGAGCGGAAGGTGCCGCTACTGGTACTTCGTTCGTTCCTGCTACGCGGTTCAGTTTTTGTTGCTACCCGGCTCTGACCATACGGAACCCGGCTGACACTTCGCCGGCGTGAACCCAGGTCGGACGCCGGATGACGAGTACAACCCAGGACCGGACGGCCGGATTCCCGGCGTTCGCAACAGAACACAAACGTTGAAGGAGGGGTGTTTCCCGGGCGTGTCGGCGTACCGCGTGACGCAGGGGCCACGTTTGTGTTCTGCTCGGTACCGGGCAGGTTCCGCTGCGGCTCGCGCCGAACCGGAGCGCATGAAGCGCGGATCGATCCTGCCGCTAGCGCTCGCCGCGACGGTGGTTGCGATGGTGGTAGCTGCGCCCGGCGGCGCGGCGGCCGCTCGACGCGTGGCCGCGCACCCCGTGCTGGTGACGATCACGATCCCCGCTCGGCATGCGGACATCGACCCGAAGTGGCTGCCCTACAAGGGAGCGCCCCGCGCCAACGTGCTGCTTCCGGCGGGGTACGACCCGCGCCGGCGCTACCCGCTGATCGTCGCGCTCAACGGGCTGAACACCGACTACTCGTGGTGGGCGGACTGGAAGCTCACCGATCCGCTCGTGCCGCTGCACGCGATCATCGTGATGCCCGAAGGCGCCAGCGGCTGGTACACGGACTGGTGGAACCACGGCGAGCGCGGCGGACCGTCGTGGGAGACCTACGAGCTCGACGACGTGCTGCCGACGATCTTGCGGCGCTACCCGATCCTGCCGCAGCGCCGCTACCACGCCCTGATCGGAACCTCGATGGGTGGAATGGGGGCCGCGTACCTCGGCGGCCGGCTGCCCGGGTTCTTCGGGTCGGTAGCGAGCCTGTCAGGTTTCGTCGATCCGCAGTACTACGCCCCGGTTCCCGATGCCTTCATGGGCGCGACCTCGCTGGCTCCGGTGAACGGCAACTATCGGTTGTTCCCCGTCGAGGGCCGGCCGTACGGCTTCTACATGCGGGGCCACAACCCGACCCGGCTCGCCGCGAATCTGCGACAGAGCCGCGTCTTCGTGAGCACCGGCAACGGGGCGCCAAGCACCCACGCCGGCTTCAACACCCCAGGGTCGGAGGAGGAGGGCGTCGCGATCTACCCGATGAGCCAGCGTTACCACCGCGCGCTGGTCGCGGCGGGCGTCGACGTCACCTGGCAACCGCACACCGGCGGTCACGACATCCCCGACTTCTTGGCAGAGGTGGAGGCGCTCGCCCGATGGGGGCTGTTCAAGCCGGTCGTGACGCATCCGCGGTCATGGGTCAACGACACCGTCGCGACGCACGGGCAGCTATGGGACGTGGGCTACCGCTTCGCCCGGCCGCCGACGAGTGTGGTGCGGTTTCGGCGTACCGGTGATCGGCTGTCCATCAGCAGCGCGGGCTCGGGCGTCACGCTCACTCTGGTCGGCGGGTGCAGCATTCACACCCGTACGCCGGCGACGGTGTCGATCCCGCCGCGGAGCCTCGGGTGTTACGGCTGACCGGACCGCTTCTGGCGGAGATCTCCGACCCGTCCCGGTTTGTCATCGGCCGAATGCTGCGTCAGGTGACGGCGGTCGGTCGAGTTCGCGTGCGGGTCGCCTCTCGTTAGTCCAGGTACAAGGCGCCGAGGAGTGCCGCCTACCGAAGGACGAGAACATGCTGCACGCTTCGCTCACCAAGTTCGGAGTGGTCACAGGCACGAGTCGCGACCTGGTGGAGGCCGCCGCCCGCTTGCTGCTCGAGTCGCCGACGCTCGAGGAGCTGCTCTCAGCGCTCCCCGAGCAGCTGTGCACGGACCTGGCCGCTTGAACCACGGCCATGGTGCGCGGTGCTGATCCGTGCGATGCTGCCTGCCGCTCCGGCCGCTGGGGGTCGGGCAGCCACGGGAGGGACCACGATGAGGAAGCTGATGGTGTGCTGCGCGCTCGCGGCGACAGCCGGGGGACTCGCGGCATGTGGGGGGAGCTCGTCCGGCGGTGCACCGGCGAACCCGCAGTCCGACCCGAAAACGACGGCGTCGGCGTTCATCGCCGCGCTCAAGACCGGCGACATCGCCAAGATCTGCACCTACGTGAGCATCCCGAGCAAGGCCGGCAGCTGTCCTGATCTGCTGGGTCAGGCGCTCGCGGGTCGAGGCGCGTTCAGCGGCGACGCGGCAGTCGGTAACGACGCGGTGTCCGGCAACGAGGCGCTGGTCGTCACCACCGGATCCTTCTCGGTGTTGGGATCGAGTGTGAGCAACTCCGATCCCAACGCGGGCCTGCCCAGCGGGGGGACGTCGTTCGCGGCGGCGTACTCGGCCGCCCAGCAGGACTCGAGCTCACCGGACCTCGCGATGGTCAAGGTCGGCTCCGACTGGTTCGTGAGTCCCGGCACCGGCTGAGGCGCCATCAGCTCGGATGCGGCAGCCGGCCCCGACTAGTCGAGGACGGGTTCGGTGAGGTCGTAGAACGTCGGCGGACCGTCGAAGAGATCGGCGTACTGCTGACGCATGTCGTCGCCCTCGGTTGCCGTCTCCCGCTGGCGGGTCTCCGCCTCCGACTTGAAGTAGACGGCCTGGGTGAAGTCGTTGCTGTCGCCGTGCCACGCGAGCACGATGCCGAGGATGTCGGGCCGAGCCTCGCGCAGCTGCGCCTGGCCGTCCTGCACGAACTTCCGGACCGCCTCGCGGTCCTTCGCCCGGCCTTGGATGACCTGGACGAAGCCCGCGTCGTTCGACCCACCACCGAACAGCAGGTCCACCTCGGTGCAGTCGTTGAACGTCGGAGTCCCGTCGTACGCCGCAGCGGTCGCGTCCCACCACTCGCCCTGTTCGGGCCGTTCGCTGTTGGCCTGCGCCGCCGCCTCGGACTCGAACCGCGCGATGCCAACCGCCCGCCCGTCGGCCGTCACGCCGCCGGTGTAGCCGAGGTATCCGTTGGCGCCCGGTTTGAGGTCCGCCATCCACCGCTCGTCCTGCTGCTTCAGCAGAGCGGCGTCCGCAACCTTGCCAGTGATGACCTGGACGAACATGGCGCCTCCAGTGATGGGACGTTGCGCGGGCGACCCGCCCGTAGCGCCCAGCCTGGCACCACATGGCAACGCTCGTCGAGCAAGCCGGCGTCACGTCACCGCAACCTCGCCCCGCGACACCGCGAAGGCGGGTTAGCCGGGTGCGCCGTTACCGCTCGGGGAAACCTGCTGGACGTCTGACAGACCTGGTGTCGGGTTGTTCGGCGGCGCGTTCCACTTCAGCAGGAGGTCGTTCTTCACCGCGTTGGCCGCGGACGGTACGTCGTCGCCGTCGCAGTTGGTGACGACGATCTCGGTCACGCTGCTGCTCGGATTCAACTGCGAGGGGTCGGCTGCCATGCACATGTGCGTCGCTTTGTTGATCAGCAGGTAGGAGTCCGGGTAGTCCCCGGCGATGTCGCCGGTGGCCTGCCACAGCTCGTTGTCCGGCGCGGTGCCGCTGCTCGGGCATTTCACGCCGGTGACCTGCGTGTTCTCCGTGGTCGGAGAGACGAGGCAGTCCTTCTCGCCGTTGCTCGTCGAGCCACCCACGCACCCACCTGTGTTCGGGGGGCAGTTGGTGTAGAAGATGCCGTAGGTGATGCCGGACACCGTCTGCTCGGTCTGGAAGTTCCACAGCTCGTTCCACGCCAGCTGAGTCGCGTTCGGCGACTGCTTGCACGGGTAGGCGATGAGGTTGTTCGGGAAGTACTGGCCGCTGACGTCGAGGCAGCGGCCGTACAGCTCGTAGTTGACGAACTGGTTGGTCGGCGAGCCCGGCGCGCCGGAGGTGTTACCGCCTGCCTGGCCGGCGCCCACCTGTGCGTCCGGGTACCACGAGGACGGGTCGGTCGACGAACCGGCGGAGCAGGCCGCGGAGCTGAGGGTGAACTGGGTTCCGGCGGTCGCAGCGTTCTTCGTTCCGCCATTGCCGGACAGGCAGATGCCGCCGTTGTAGCCGCCGGTCGTGGTCGGCGCCTGGAAGTGGCCGTTGTCGTCGTACGCCCACTCCTGGTCTTCCTGTGCAGTGCCACCCGGGTACTTGTTGGTGGTGCTGTTGTAGGTCTGCGAGCTGCCGTTGGTCACGCATGGCTCGAGCTCCGGGGTGCCGGCGCTCGTGGGGGGCGACTGCGGGCCCGACGGACCCTCGTTGGTGATACACAGGTTGAGCGCGGTGTTGCCGCCGTACTCGATGGTGAGATCGGACCGATAGCGCCAGGTCTGCTCCTCGCTGCCCGCCGCGAGACAGGGCTGCATGTACAGCTTCTGGCCGGCCACCGGGTCGGGCGCGCTGGAGGTCGCCGTCTTCGAGGTGTCGAGGCACATCGTGTCCGGGGCGCTGGCATTGAACTGCGCAATCCGGCCGCCGGACACGTTGGGATTCGCCACGGCGTTGAACTGGTAGACGGCGTAGAGCGTCCGGGTGCCGGAGCTGCTGCTCGCGCCGCCGAGGGACTGGCTGTCCCCGCCGAAGGACTCGAGGAAGGCGTACGTCGGCACCTTGTCGACGATCCCCGCGGTGCAGCCGATGGCATTGCTCTTCAGCCAGGCGAGGCTCGCTGCGTCGCCTTTCTCGTAGGGCGTGGGATCGTCGGTGTAATACGCGATGGACGCGGTGTAGGTCTCGGTCCCGCCCGGGCTCGTCGTCGAAACGACGGTGCCGGACAGCTTGTCGCCCGCCACCGAGACCGTCTTCGCGGGACTTCCCAGTTGCAGGGTCACGCCGCCCGAGCCGGTCGCCGAGCAGGGCAGCTTGGTCAGGTCGCCGACACCGTTGGTGACCGTGTTGCGCAACACGCCGACGGCGGCCTGCAGGCCGGCACCCGCCGCATCGCCACTCGCCACGGCCTTGCGGGCGAGTCGCGTCGGGCGCAGCTGGCTGGCGAAGATCCCGGCGATGGCGATGGCTGCTGTCGCGAGGACGAGCACCAGGAACAACGCGAAGATCATGGCGAAGCCCTCGTCGCCGTCGCGAGTGTTCCGCCGGGCGGCGAATCGGGCGACCTTCCCGATGAGGCGATCCATCACGAGGGCCTTCCGATGTCCGTGCAGGTGTTCGCGGGCGGCGTGGCACCGGAGGAGTTGATCGCCGTCAGGGTCAGCTGGAACTGCTGGGTTTGCATCGCCGGCACGCCGTTGGTCACCCGAAAGTTCGCCGTGAAGGTTTCCTTCGTGCTGCTGCTGGCGTCCGTGGTCGAACCGGCCGCGGGGACGTTGATCTGCCAGATCGGTGTGGTCGACGCCAAGGAAACGCCGGTCGCTGCGGTCGCCCAGCCGGTGAGCGTTGCCTGAGCGGAGCCGGCGCCCTTGAACGGCGGCTTCCAGGTGCGCCACTGCACCTTGCCGGTCACCTTTCCGCTCGGAGGCACGTAGCGCCACTGGTGGCAGGTCTGCTGCTGGTCGGTGTTGCCGGTGCGGAACTCGACGTAGTACGCGCCGTCGGAGCCGGTGCCCGGCTGGTTGATCTCGTTCGCGTACCGGACCTGGTGATCAAGCAGCGACAGCATCTTCTGGCCCGAGAACAGGTCGTTCCCCTGACCGCCCGCGCGGTCGACCTGTCGAAAGATCTCGATCACGCCGGTGCCGACGATCCCGAGGATCATCGTGAACACCAGCGTCACCACGATCGCCTCGATCACGGTGTATCCGTGATCCACGCCGGGTGCGATCCGGCCGCGAAGCTTCGTCATGACACCGTGAAGTTGTTGAGCGAGTAGCTAGCCGACGAACCACTCGGGTTCGTGACTGTCACGGTGTAGTTTGCCTTGCCGGTGTTGAACGGAGTCGCGTTGAAGGTGAGCTGGGTGCTGCTGCTCACCGATGTCGCGCTCACCGCCAGCGACTGGGTGTTGTTCCCGGCCTTCTCGGACATCGTCACCGTCGCCGAGCTGGAGAACGCAGTGCCGGTGACCGTCCACGTGTAAGTCTTGGTGTGCTGGTAGGTCGTCGAGTACTCCGTCATGCCGCTGATCGAGATCTTCGTCACGGTTTCGGTGAACGTCGTGGTTCCGCCGTCCGGGTTCGTCAGCGTGACGGTGCAGGTACCGGTGCCCCCGCTTGATGTGAGCGTCAGGGTCGCCGTCGACCCTCCGTTGGACACGGCGGGCTGGCTGACGGAGGTGCAGGAGCCGCCGGACCTCGTCGCGCTCATTCCGCTCTGGAAGCCCGACCCCGAGAGGGTGAGCGAGGTGCTGGTGTTGACCTCGACATAGGTGGGTGACACGGAGGTGACCTGCGGGGGATACGCCTGGTTGGTGACGTTGAAGTTGCCGGTGCTGCCACCGTCGGGGTTGATGAAGTGGAAGGTGCAGAAGGTGTTGACGCTGCCCCCGGTGAAGTTGAGTGTCGCCGCGCCGGAGCTGTTGTAGGTGACAGACGGGTTGGTGCAGTTGCCCGCGGTCATCGCGACGGTCAAGCCCTGCACGAACCCGGTACCGGCCACGGCGATGCTGTTCGGGTGGCCGCTGTAGCCGGTCAACCCCGACGAGGTGACCTTCGGCGCGGTGATCGTGTAGCTGATCGACGTCGTATCCGGGTTCGTGATGGTGATGGTGTCCTTCCCGCCGTTCGTCGGGGGACTGAAGTTGGGGATGACGGCTGTGTCCGCGCCGTGCGGGTAGTTGTTGGTGACGGTTGCGGAGCTCATCGAGTTCCCGAGCGTGTCGGAGAGGGTCGCGTTCGGCTCGAATCCGGATCCCGAAAGCGTCAACGCCCGGGTCGAGGTGTTCCAGGCGGCCTTCGTGACCACACCGTTCACTGTGATCGGCTGGTTGGCGTGGCCACCGTCAGGGTTGAGAACAGTGATGAAGTAGTTCCCGGGGACGTCCGCCGTTTGGAGGCAGAAGTCGATCTCCGAGCTACCGACCTCGGTGACCTCGGCGCCTGGCACGGTGCCGCCGCCGCTCGAGACCCGGATCGTCGCTCCGGCATCCAGGCCGGCGGACGTGGTGACCTTCACCAGGTCGCCGGTGTACGTGTTGCCGTTGAGCACGCAGGGGGCGGATGCGTCGATTGCCGCGACGTCGGCGAGGGTGTTGTAGGTGTAGAAGGCGCTCGGTGTGAAGGTCGCGATGACCGGGATGTCGAGATCGCTGTTGTACGTCGGGTCGGACGACGGGTCGATGATGGTGGACGTCGAGTAGTCGCAGCCCGCGTGACAGCCGCCGCTGGACACCCAGTGGACGTCGACCGAAGCGCGGTACTCCTTGTTCGTGTCGTGACCGGTGGCGGGGTGCTGGTTGGGCCCGCAGACGCCGGCTGCGACGTCCATCCAGCAGACGTCGATGAAGTTGTACACGGTGAAGACGATGTTGTTGACCGTGCGGGTGGTCTGCGTGGGGATGTACGGCGTGTGTCCCGTGTTGGTGTCGTAGTCGGCGCCGCTGGTCTCGTCGTCCTGCGATGAGATCTTCAGCTTGGTGGCCGCGGCGGTTGCCCACAGCGCGGTGACCGCGGTCTTGGTGCGCCCGTAGACGAGGTCGCTCGGCGGGAGCGCGGTGATCTCCTCGATCGCCTGGTCCGCGACGTAGGCCGCGGTGGTCCGGGACTTGTTGCCGTTCGCCCCGCCGATGCTCGTGATGAAGAACGCGGCGCTCGCGGCCGACGCGAGGCCGATGACGATCAGCGCGGCCACCATTTCGACCATGCCGAAGCCGCCGTCGGCGGGATTTCCGCCTAGGCGTTGGCCCATTCGGTCGAACACGTCGGACCCTCTCGGGGGATGAAGTCAGGGTCTGCATCGGCCGGACACGCGTGCCACTTGAGCTCAGCGGCCGCCGTGATTACACCATTTGCCGTGGTTTGTCGGCCTTTCGCCTGATAGGTGCAACCCGAACGGCGTAGCGAAGATTGCTCTGCACCCGCCCGATTGCGATTGCGGCGTGCTCTACGCCGTAGCAATGGCAATCGCGAGCCGATCTGTACCTGCCGAACGGGGTCAAGCCCACTCGGAGCGGGTGACGGGAATCGAACCCGCACTGTCAGCTTGGGAAGCTGATGTTCTGCCATTGAACTACACCCGCGACCGCCTGGCTCAAGGCCTGGCGAACGAGTGCGAGGATAGCCGTCATCTCCGCTCGGCGGCTCGCGAAGCGAGCCGGCGCATCGCGTCGATCTCACCGGCGCTCATGTTGGCGTCGAGCGCCTTCCACTCCGCGGCGGCTGACAGGCGACCGAGGATGTCATCGGCTGGATAGCGGCGGATGAAGGTTTCGGCGAGCATCGACCGTCCCGCCGCGATCACGGCGGCCTGCACCCGTCCCGCCGGCACCGCCGCGGCAGCCATCAGCAGGTAGGCGACTGCGACATCCATCATCGGGTCGCCGCGCCCGGGGCGAGCCCAGTCGATCACCACTGGCCCGCGCGCCGACATGATCACGTTGAGCGGGTGCAGATCCATGTGCACGACGCGGTCGCCGCTGCCAACGTCGGCATCCCATAGGAACTCCGGCGCGACGATCGCATGCAGCTGGTCGTGCAGGTCGGCGAGCATCCGTGCGCCGCGACGAAGCGTCCAGGGTCGACGCGACATCCACTCCGCCATCGACGGACCGTCGATGCGCTGCATCACGAGGTCCCGGACGTCCTCGCTGAGCTCATTGATCTGCGGCACCGGGTAGCCCTGCTGGTGCAGGAACGTCATGATCCGCGCCTCGTCGGCCAGCGATCGGCCGTGACGCGAACGGCGCAACACCAGTCCGGGGCCGCACTCGAAGATGTCGGCGTCCCGGCCCGACCCCAGCAACTCCCCCGGCGCGCGCATGTCACCCGGACCGTATCGCCGCGACCGCCGCCGGTAATCTTCGCGCGTGCTGCTCTCCGACCGGGACATCAAGGCTGAGGTCGCGGCCGGACGGCTCGGGATCGACCCGTACGACGAGACGCTCGTGCAGCCGTCAAGCGTGGATGTGCGCCTCGATCGGCTGTTTCGCGTGTTCGAGAACCACCGCTACCCGCACATCGATCCGGCGGAGGACCAGGAGGACCTGACCCGCTTGGTCGAGGTCGGCGTCGACGAGCCGTTCATCCTGCACCCGGGCGAGTTCGTGCTGGGTTCGACGTACGAGGTCATCAGTCTCGCCGACGACCTTGCCGCGCGGCTGGAAGGCAAGAGCTCGCTCGGCCGGCTGGGTCTGCTCACGCACTCGACCGCGGGATTCATCGACCCGGGCTTCTCCGGTCACGTGACCCTCGAGCTGTCCAACGTCGCGACGCTGCCGATCAAGCTGTGGCCGGGCATGAAGATCGGCCAGGTCTGCGTCTTCCGGCTCACCTCGCCCGCCGAGCACCCGTACGGGTCGGCGATCTACGGCTCGCGCTACCAGGGGCAGCGCGGGCCGACGCCGTCGCGGTCGAGCATCAACTTCCGCCGCGGCGACATCGCGTAGCGCCGCGGCGACATCGCGTAGCTACGACGTCGAGTCGTCCAGGTCGATCACTGGGTCGTCGGCGCTGGCCGGCGACGGCGACGGATCAACCGTCGGACTGGCATCGGTCGTGGTCGACTCCTCGAGCGGCTGAGCCGGCGCGGGAGCCGACGCGGTCGGGTCGGTGGGTGCGCCCGCCTCGCCAGCCGTCTCGGCTTCGGCGGCGGGTGCGCCGGCCATCGCGGGCTGCAGCTTGCGCAACCCGATCGAGTCGGCGATCACCTGCGCGATGTCGATGACCTTGACGTTAGCGGCCTGGCCCTCCGCGCGCTTTCCGTTCACCGCGTCGTCGAGCATGATCAGGCAGTAGGGACACGAGGTCGCGATGATCTCGGCGCCGGTGCCCAGCGCCTCCTCGGTGCGCTCGACGTTGACCCGCTTGCCGATCCGCTCCTCCATCCACATCCGGGCGCCGCCGGCACCGCAGCAGAAGCCGCGCTTGCCGTGCCGGTGCATCTCGACCCGCTCGAGGCCGGGAACCGCGTCGAGCACGGTGCGGGGCGCGTCCATCACGTCGTTGTGCCGGCCCAGGTAGCAGGGATCGTGGTAGGTCAGCTTCGCGACGATCGGGTCCTGCGGCGAGAGCGCGCCGTCGGCGACCAGCCGGCCGAGCAGCTGCGAGTGGTGCACCACTTCATAGTTGCCACCGAGCGAGGGGTACTCGTTGGCGATCGTGTTGAAGCAGTGCGGGCAGGAGGCCACGATCTTCTTGGCCTTCACGCCGTCGAGGATCTCGATGTTGGCCTTGGCCATCTCCTGGAAGAGGTACTCGTTGCCCAGCCGGCGTGCCGGGTCACCGGTGCAGGCCTCCTGTGGGCCGAGGATGGCGAACTTCACTCCGGCTGCGTGGAACACCTTCGCGATTGCCTGCGTCGAGCGCCGCGCCCGGTCGTCGAGCGAACCCGCGCAGCCGACCCAGTAGAGCCACTCGATGTCGTCGGGGATCGTGTCCTCGATGACCGGGATCTCGAAGTCGACGCCATCGAGCCACTCGGTGCGCATGTCGGCGCGTAGTCCCCACGGGTTGCCCTGGTTCTCGATGTTGCGCAGCATCGTGCCGGCTTCGCTCGGGAAGCTGGACTCCATCAGCACTTGGTAGCGGCGCATGTCGACGATCGCGTCGACGTGCTCGATGTCGACCGGGCACTCCTCGACGCACGCGCCGCACGTCGTACACGACCACAGGACGTCCGGATCGATCACGTCCGGCACCAGGGCCTTCGGCTCCGCGTCCGTGTCGCCGCCGATCAGTCGCCCGGCTTCGGAGAACAACGCGTCGCGGATGCCCGTGATCACCAGCTTCGGGTTCAGCGGCTTGCCGGTGTTCCAGGCCGGGCACTTGTCCTGGCAGCGGCCGCACTCCGTGCAGGCCAGCGTCTGCAGCAGCTGCTGCTGGTGGAAGTGGTCGACCTGCCCCACGCCGAGGACTGCGTTCTCGTCCTCCATCAGCTTCTCGAGGTCCGGCGTCGTACCGAGCGCCCCCAGCGCCTTCGGGTGCCGCTTCAGGGAGGCGTTGATCGGTGCCGTGATGATGTGCATGTGCTTGCCGTAGAGCAAGAACACGAGGAAGCCGACGACGACCGCGATCTGCGCGACGACGAACGTTGACTCGAAGCTGATGCCACCCGGCGTGATGTAGCTGACCGCCTTGGACGCGAACGGCCACCAGCCGTCGTGCTGGTACGGGAAGTAGCCGTTCGACAGCTGCGCGCCGCGGTAGAGAAGCAACGTCGCAATGACCAGGAAGATCAGTCCCAGGACGATGAAGGCCTGGTCCACGTGCGAGCCGTAGAAGCGGGACTTGCGACCGATGCGGTGCGGCGAGCGGGCGAGCCGGATCGCCGTGAACACGATGATCGCGAGCAGCACCGCGACAGCGAAGATGTCCTCGATGAGGCCGAGTGCGCGGCTCTTCCCGATCAGCGGGATCGCGAAGTCGCGTTGGAACAGCGAGCCGTAGGCCTCGATGATCGTGAGAAACAGCACCGTGAAGCCCCAGAACGTGAAGGCGTGCGCGGTGCCCGAGCCCTTGACCTTGAACAGCTTGCGCTGCGCGAAGACGTCGACCAGCTGGGCCTTGATCGCGCCGAGCACGTTCGGCTTTCGCTCCGGCGGGATCGCCGCCCCGGAGAGGACCAGGCGACCGAGCCACTGAAGCCGGTAGCCCGCCACAGCGAACGCGATGAGGGTCACGGCGAGGCCGGCAATGAGTCGAATCGTCACGTCGAGACTGTACTTAGCGGCCGGTTCCGGTCAGAGCATGTGGTGGCTTACCCAGCCGACGAACGGGACCACCACGAGCGGCGCGGTCAGGACGACCATGCCGACGATCACCAGCGCCGCCATGGCGCGGGTGCGGAGCGCGGGCTCGCCGCGGCGGTCCTGGAGCCGACCCAGCACGGAGGGAACGGTACGCCGAACCCCTCCGGAATCCACCTTGCTCAGCGTGCGTTCAGAAAGTTGAGTCAATCTTGCTCAATCGGGAATGACAGACCGGGTCCCCGGGGTTAACCTGAGCGAGACCGGCTCAACTCTGACGAGTGGGCCATGAGCGCAACGAAGAAGGAGCAAGCAATGGGACGAGCGGTCGGCATCGACCTCGGGACGACGAACAGCGTCGTCACCGTGCTCGAGGGCGGGGAGCCCAACGTCATCGCCAACGCCGAGGGCTCGCGCACGACGCCGAGCGTCGTGGCCTTCGCCAAGAACGGCGAGGTGCTCGTCGGCGAGGTCGCGAAGCGGCAGGCCGTCACCAACCCGGATCGCACGATCCGCTCGGTGAAGCGCCACATGGGCACCGACTGGTCGATCGACATCGACGGCAAGAGCCAGACGCCGCAGCAGATCTCCGCCTTCATCCTGCAGAAGCTCAAGCGCGACGCGGAGGCCTACCTCGGCGAGACCGTCACCGACGCGGTGATCACGGTCCCGGCGTACTTCTCCGACGCCCAGCGGCAGGCCACCAAAGAAGCCGGTCAGATCGCGGGCCTCAACGTGCTCCGCATCATCAACGAGCCGACCGCGGCGGCCCTCGCCTACGGCCTCGACAAGGAGGCCGACCAGACCATCCTCGTCTTCGACCTCGGTGGCGGCACCTTCGACGTCTCGCTGCTCGAGATCGGCGACGGCGTGATCGAGGTCAAGGCCACCAGCGGTGACAACCACCTCGGTGGCGACGACTGGGACGACAAGATCGTCGAGTGGCTGGTGGAACGCTTCAAGGCCGGCCACAACATCGACCTCTCGGTCGACAAGATGGCGATGCAGCGGCTGCGCGAAGCGGCCGAGAAGGCAAAGATCGAGCTGTCCAGCTCGTCTGAGGCCACCATCAACCTGCCGTACATCACCGCGAGCGATGCCGGCCCGTTGCACCTCGACGAGAAGCTGACTCGCGCGGACTTCCAGCGGATGACCGCCGACCTGCTCGACCGGACCAAGGGCCCGTTCCAGCAAGCGGTGCGCGATGCCGGCATCAACGTCAGCGACATCCACCACGTCGTGCTCGTCGGTGGCTCCACGCGGATGCCGGCCGTCGTCGACGTGGTCAAGGAGCTCACCGGAGGTCGGGAGCCCAACAAGGGCGTGAACCCCGACGAGGTCGTCGCGGTTGGCGCCGCGCTGCAGGCCGGTGTGCTCAAGGGCGAGGTGAAGGACGTCCTGCTCCTCGACGTGACGCCGCTGTCCCTCGGCATCGAGACCAAGGGCGGCATCATGACGAAGCTGATCGAGCGCAACACGACGATCCCCACCAAGCGCAGCGAGATCTTCACGACGGCCGACGACAGCCAGCCCTCCGTGCTGATCCAGGTGTTCCAGGGTGAGCGCGAGATCGCGGCGTACAACAAGTCGCTCGGCAACTTCGAGCTGACCGGGCTGCCGCCCGCGCCGCGCGGCGTACCTCAGATCGAGGTCACCTTCGACATCGACGCGAACGGCATCGTGCACGTCTCCGCGAAGGACCTCGGCACCGGCAAGGAGCAGTCGATGACCATCACCGGCGGCTCGGCGCTGCCGAAGGACGACATCGACCGGATGATGCGCGAGGCGGAGCAGTACGCCGAAGAAGACCGCAAGCGTCGCGAGTCGGCTGAGGTGCGCAACCAGGCCGACGGGCTCGTCTACACGACCGAGAAGTTCCTCGCCGACAACGGCGAGAAGGTTCCCGACGACGTGAAGAGCGAAGTGACCGCGGCGCTCGCCGAGGTGAAGACGGCGCTCGAGGCGGACGACATCGACGCGATCAAGCGGACGTCGGAAGCGCTCGCGACCGTCAGCCAGAAGATGGGCCAGGCGATGTACGCCGAGTCCCCCGCGGCCGGCGGTGGAACATCGGACGCGACCGACGCGGGCGCGGACGACGACAACGTCGTGGACGCCGAGATCGTCGACGAGGGCGGCGAGGCATGAGCGAGCTCTGCACCGGCTTGAACCTTGGACGGTGGACGTGAGCGACGCGCCACGCGGCGCCGCGGTCCCGGACGACGAGGGCGAGCGCCCCATCGTCCGGGACAAGCGCCGCTTCGATCCCGAAACCGGTGAACGCCGGGCGGACGTGCCTGACGCTCCTGCGGCTGCGAGCGACCCGATGGCGCAAGCCGAAGCCGCTGTCGAAGCAGCCTCCGCCGACCTGGTTGCCGAGCTCACCGCCGACCTGCAGCGGTTGCAGGCCGAGTTCGCCAACTACCGGCGCCGGGTCGAGCGTGACCGCGAGGCGGTCGGCGAGGCCGCACTCGCATCGGTCATGTTCGGTCTGCTGTCAGTGCTCGACGACATCGATCGTGCCCGTGCGCACGGCGAGGTCGAAGGCGGCTTCGCCCTTGTCGCCGACGGTCTCGAAGCGACGTTGACCAAGCTGGGACTTTCTCGCTTCGGCGACGCCGGCGAGCCGTTCGACCCGACGGTGCACGAGGCCCTGACGCACGGCCACTCCGCAGAGGTGACCGAGCCGGTCTGCGCCGAGATCTACCAGCCGGGCTACCGGGTGGGGGAGCGAGTGCTTCGCCCGGCCCGCGTCGCCGTACTCGAACCCGAAGCTGCTCCGACGACCGATGAACCGGCGGAGTGACAACGACCCCTGACACAACGACAGCAGTAGGAGAGGAGGGACACCGATGAGCGTTCGCGACTACGTCGAGAAGGACTACTACGCGGCGCTCGGTGTCTCGAAGGACTCCTCCGCCGCCGACATCAAGAAGGCCTACCGCAAGCTCGCCCGCACCTACCATCCGGACGCCAACGCCGGCGACGCCAAGGCCGAGGAGAAGTTCAAAGAGATCTCCGAGGCCTACGACGTGCTCTCCGACGCGACCAAGCGCAAGGAGTACGACGAGGCGCGGTCGCTGTTCGCCGGCGGCGGCTTCCGGATGCCACCGGGTGGTGGGCCCGGCGGCGCCACGACCTTCGACCTCGGGGACCTGTTCGGCGGTGCCGGTGGCGGTGGCGGCCTGGGCGATCTCTTCGGTGACCTGCTCGGTGGCCGTCGCCGGGCGCCTGCGCCGCGGCGAGGCGCCGACGTCGAAGCCGAGGTCACGCTGTCCTTCGACGACGCTGCGTCCGGTGTCACCGTCCCGCTGACGATCTCCGGACCCCACACCTGTCCGACGTGCCGTGGCAGCGGCGCGAAGCCCGGCACGGCGACCCGGGTCTGCCCCCGCTGCAGCGGCACCGGGATGTCCACGACCAACCAGGGCGGGTTCGCCTTCGCCGAGCCGTGTCGCGAGTGCCGAGGCCGCGGCCTGCTGGTCGACGATCCGTGCACGACCTGCGGCGGCTCCGGCCAGGCCATCACGAGCCGCACCTTGCGGGCGCGCATTCCCGCGGGTGTCGCCCACGGCCAGAAGATCCGGCTGAAGGGAAAGGGCGAGGCGGGCGAGCGCGGCGGACCCGCCGGCGATCTGCTCGTCACGGTGCACGTGCATCGGCACAAGCTGTTCGGCCGCAAGGGCGACAACCTCACGCTGACCGTGCCGGTCACGTTCCCGGAAGCGGCGCTGGGGACGACGGTGAAGGTCCCGACGCTCGAAGGTTCCACCGTGTCGGTCAAGATCCCGCCGGGCACTGCCAGCGGCCGGGTGCTCCGCGTCCGCGGCAAGGGCATGAGCCGACGTGACGGCACCAAGGGCGATCTGCTCGTGACGGTGGAGGTCGCCGTACCGACCGTGCTCAACGACGAAGCGCGGCAGGCGCTCGAGGCGTACGCCGCAGCGAACCCCGAGAACCCGCGAACACATCTGGAAGCGATGAGTGGTGGCAAGGATGGCTGACGACTTCGGCACCGCGGTCGGCGCCGACGGAGTGGGTGAGGACGCACCGGTCTTCGTGATCTCCGTCGCGGCGACGCTGGCCGGCATGCACCCGCAGACGCTGCGCGCCTACGACCGGATGGGTCTCGTCTCGCCGGGCCGGGCCAGCGGCCGCGGCCGGCGCTACTCGGCGCGCGACATCGCGATGCTGCGAGAGGTGCAGCGGCTGTCGCAGGACGAGGGCATCAACCTCGCCGGCGTGAAGCGCATCCTCGAGCTCGAGTCGCACGTCGCGGCACTCCAGCAACGACTGGCCGAGGTGCTCGCCGAGCTCGACGCCACGCGCAACGAGATCGCACGTCGCGAGCAAGCAGTGCACCGGTCCTACCGCCGCGACCTGGTGCCGTTCTCGCCCCCCGAGGTCGTCGTGTGGCGACCCAACCGAACCCCGTGATCACGCGCTGAAGAGACGATAGAGATGGACAGCTACCGATTCACCACCCGCAGCCAGCAGGCGCTGAGTGACGCCGTCACATCAGCGGCGTCGGCCGGCCATCCGCACGTGGAGCCGCTGCACCTGCTGGCCGCGCTGCTCGAGCCGGCCGACGGCGTGCCTCGCCCGCTGATCGAGGCGGCGGGTGGAGATCCCGCGAAGGTGCTGACCGAAGCGAAGGCGGCGCTCGACCGGCTGCCGGCCGCCGCAGGCGCCACGGTTGCCGCGCCGGGCTTGTCGCGGCCGGCGATCGCGGTGGTCAACGCCGCCGCTGATCTTGCGAAGTCACTGGGCGACGAGTACGTCTCGACCGAGCACCTGATGGTCGGCCTGGCGAAGGACGGCGGCCCGCAGGTGGCCGACCTGCTGCCGTCGGCGACGTCACTGCAGGACGCGTTCACCGCCGTGCGCGGCTCGGCGCGGGTCACCAGCCCCGAGCCCGAGGGGACCTACCAGACCCTGGAGAAGTACGGCGTCGACCTGACCGCTGCCGCTCGTGACGGCAAGCTCGACCCGGTCATCGGCCGCGACACCGAGATCCGCCGGGTGATTCAGGTCCTGTCTCGACGTACCAAGAACAACCCGGTCCTCATCGGCGAACCCGGAGTCGGCAAGACGGCGGTGGTCGAGGGGCTGGCGCAGCGCATCGTCGCCGGGGACGTCCCGGAGTCGTTGCGCGGCAAGCGACTGGTGTCGCTGGACCTCGCGGCGATGGTCGCGGGCGCGAAGTACCGCGGCGAGTTCGAAGAGCGGCTCAAGGCGGTGCTCGCCGAGATCAAGGACAGCGAAGGCCAGGTCGTCACGTTCATCGACGAGCTGCACACCGTGGTGGGGGCCGGCGCGACCGGCGAGGGCGCCATGGACGCCGGTAACATGCTCAAGCCGATGCTCGCGCGCGGTGAGTTGCGGCTGATCGGAGCGACGACGCTCGACGAGTACCGCGAGTCGATCGAGAAGGACCCGGCCCTCGAGCGGCGGTTCGCGCCGGTCATGGTCGGCGAGCCGAGTGTCGAGGACACGATCGCGATCCTGCGCGGGCTGAAGGGCCGTTACGAAGCGCATCACAAAGTCGAGATCACCGACGCCGCGCTGGTCGCGGCCGCAACCTTGTCCAACCGTTACATCACCGCGCGCTTCCTGCCGGACAAGGCGATCGACCTGGTCGACGAAGCCGCCTCGCGGCTGCGGATGGAGATCGACTCGCGCCCGGTGGAGATCGACGAGCTGCAGCGCGCCGTCGACCGGCTGCGCATGGAGGAGATGGCGCTCGAGCGGGAAGCCGATGCGGCGTCGCGCGAGCGGCTCGAGAAGCTGCGCGCCGAGCTGGCCGACAAGACCGAGCAGCTCAACGCCCTCAATGCGCGCTGGGAACGTGAGAAGACCGGGCTGAACCGCGTCGGTGACCTCAAGCAGCGTCTCGACCTGTTGCGCACGCAGGCAGAGGCGGCGCAGCGCACCGGGGACCTCGAGACCGCAGCCCGGCTGCTGTACGGCGAGATCCCCGCAGCCGAGGCGGAGCTCGCCTCCGCGGCGGCCGCCGAGCAGTCCGCAGATGCCGCCGTCCTGCCGATGGTGAAGGAAGAAGTCGGCCCGGACGACGTCGCCGAGGTGGTGGCGTCGTGGACCGGCATCCCTGCGGGCCGGCTGCTGGAGGGCGAGACCGAGAAGCTGCTGCGCATGGAAGCGGCGCTCGAGGAGCGCGTCGTCGGCCAGGAAGACGCCGTCCGCGCGGTGTCCGACGCGGTGCGCCGGGCTCGCTCCGGCATCTCCGACCCGGATCGCCCGACCGGCTCGTTCCTCTTCCTTGGTCCGACCGGGGTCGGCAAGACGGAGCTCGCGAAGGCCCTCGCGTCGTACCTGTTCGACGACGAGCGGGCAATGGTCCGCATCGACATGAGCGAGTACGGCGAGAAGCACTCGGTCGCGCGCCTGGTCGGCGCACCGCCCGGCTATGTCGGGTACGACGAGGGCGGCCAGCTGACCGAGGCCGTGCGCCGCCGGCCGTACACGGTGGTCCTCCTCGACGAGGTGGAGAAGGCGCATCCGGACGTCTTCGACGTCCTCCTGCAGGTCCTCGACGACGGCCGACTCACCGACGGTCAGGGCCGCACCGTCGACTTCCGCAACACGATCCTGCTGCTGACGTCGAACATCGGCTCGGCGTACATCAACGACGCGTCGCTCGACGACGACGCGAAGCGCGAGGCCGCGCTCGGAGCCGCGCGGGCGCACTTCAAGCCGGAGTTCCTCAACCGGCTCGACGACATCGTGGTCTTCCACTCGCTGGGCAGCGAGCAGCTCGGTGCGATCGTCGACATCCAGGTGGCCCGGCTTGCGGCGCGGCTGTCCGACCGCCGGCTCACCCTCCGCGTGAGTGACGCGGCTCGGGAGTGGCTCGCGATCTCCGGCTTCGACCCCGTCTACGGCGCGCGGCCGTTGCGACGGCTGATCCAGTCGGCGATCGGCGACCAGCTTGCCAGGGCCTTGCTGTCCGGAGAGATCAAGGACGGCGACGAGGTATTGGTCGACGCAACGCCGGGTGGCGAGACGCTCACCGTTCATCCGGCTCGGTAACCTCGCGGCGTGAGCCACCGCGACGAACTGCTGGAGCTGATCAAGTCTGACGCCGTGGTGCACGGCAAGGTGACGCTGTCGTCCGGTCGCGAGGCCGACTACTACGTCGACCTGCGGCGCGTGACGCTGTCGGGGCAGGCCGCTCCGCTGGTCGGTCGGGTGATGCGTGAGCTCACGCGTGATCTCGACTACGACGCGGTCGGTGGACTGACACTCGGCGCCGACCCCGTCGCCGCCGCGATGCTGCACGCAGCAGCCGCGGACGGCGACAAGCTCGACGCCTTCGTCGTCCGCAAGGAGGGCAAGGCGCACGGCCTGCAACGACGCATCGAGGGGCCCGACGTGGTCGGGCGCCGCGTCCTCGCGGTCGAGGACACCTCAACCACGGGCGGCTCGGTGTTGACCGCCGTCGAGGCGCTGCGGGAGGCGGGCGCCGAGGTGGTCGGCGTGGCGGTCATCGTCGAGCGCGGCGCGGCGGACGCTGTCGCCGCAGCCGGCCTGGAGTACCGCGCGGCGTACTCCCTCGCCGATCTCGGCCTCGAGTAGAGCGACGCCGCGGATGCCGCGCTATCAGTTCTCCTCCGCGCTCGTCACCGGCGCCTCCAGCGGCATCGGCTGGGAGTACGCCCAAGAGCTCGCTCGCCGGGGCACCGAGCTGACTGTCGTCGCGCGCCGGACCGAGCGGCTGCACCAGCTCGCGGCGGGCATCAAGAACGTCAAGGTCAACGTCATCACCGCGGACCTCTGCAGCGAGGAGGGCGTGGCGGCGGTCGAGCAGCGACTCGCGGAGTCCCCGGTGGAGCTGCTCGTGAACAACGCCGGTGCGGATGGCGGCGGTGGCACGTTCGTCTCGCGACCGGCGGAGCAAGAGGCGGGGATGGTCCGCCTCAACGTGCTCGCTCTGGTGCGGCTCACCCGGGCGGTCGTCGAGCCGATGGTGGCAGCAGGCAAGGGCGGCATTCTCAACGTCTCGTCGCTTGCGGGCGACCAGCCGCTGCGCGGCTTCGTGACCTACGCGGCGACGAAGGCGTTCGTCTCCACGTTCACCGAAGGGCTTGCTGCCGAGCTGCGTGGCACGGGAGTGCACGTGACGTTGCTCAAGCCCGGCTACGTGTACACGGAGATGAACCCGGACGGCCCGGACCCGAAGTCACTTGCCGGCAAGTTCTGGCTGACTCCCGACGCGGTGGCGAAGGCGTCGCTCGACGCGGTCGAGCGTGGCCGGCTGCTGTCCGTGCCGGGCCTGCACTACCGGGCGGCAAGCGGCCTGGTCAACGCCTTGCCCCACCAGCTCGTGCGGGCGCTGTCGTCGCGGGTCGACGCCAGCTGACAAATCCTCGCCGAACTTGCGAAATCGTGCGGTTTCCGTCGCGGAAACGGGCCGAAAGTGCAAGTTCGCGGGGAGGGTCAGGCTCGGTTGCGGGACCGGGACATGTGGATCAGCGCTGGAACGACCGACAGGACCACGGCCGCGATCGCGAGGATCTCGACGTACTTGCGGATGAACGAGATGTGCCCCAGAAAGTGGCCCAGCACGATGATCGGCACGGTCCACAGCAGCCCGCCGATCAGGTTCGCGACGGTGTAGCGCGGGATCGACACCCCCGCGACGCCGACGATGGGCGAGGTGAAGGTCCGTACGACGGGCACGAACCGCGACAGCGCCACGGCCTTGATCTCCCCGAACCGCTCGAGGAACTGCTCGGCTCGGTCGGCGTACTCCTGCTTGTAGAACCGGGAGTTCTTGCGGTCGTGCAGCGAGGCGCCGGCCCGCCGTCCCACCTCGTAGCCGAGCTGGCCGCCGACCACCGCGCCGGCAGCCGCGGCGATCAGCAGCCAACCGAGCGGCAGGTGGACGTGCAGGTTGTTGTGGCGGTCGGTCGCGTAGCCGGCGAGGAACAGCAGGGAGTCGCCCGGCAGGAAGAAGCCGATCAGCAGTCCGGTCTGGGCGAAAAGCACGACCATGACGCCGATGACGCCGAAGGTGGACAGCAGGTGGCTCGGCGAGATCGAGCCGAGCAGCCCGGCGTACTCCTGGTGCACCGGCGAAGGGTATCGGCCCATACTGGCGGGCAAGTTCATCGATGAGCTTGATCAACTGAGGAGACGAGTGAGATGCCCGTAGCCAGTCCTGAGGTCTACGCCGAGATGTTCGATCGGGCGAAGGCGGGTGGCTTCGCCTACCCGGCGATCAACGTCACCTCATCGGGCACGGTCAACGCGGCGCTGCGCGGCTTCGCCGAGGCCGAGAGCGACGGCATTCTGCAGATCTCGTGGGGCGGTGCCGAGTTCGCCTCCGGCGCGTCGATCAAGGACATGGTCACCGGCGCGATCGCCCTTGCGGACTTCGCGCGCGAGGTGGCCAAGAACTACCCGGTGACGATCGGCCTGCACACCGACCACTGCCCGCCCGAGAAGCTCGCCGGCTTCATGCGGCCGTTGCTGGAGCGCTCGATCGAGCGGGTGAAGGGCGGCCAGGAGCCGATCTTCACCTCTCACATGTGGGATGGCTCGGGCATCGACCTGGAGGACAACCTCAAGACCGCGGACGAGCTGTTCGCGATGTCGATCGAGGCCCACACGATCCTCGAGCTCGAGATCGGCGTGGTCGGTGGCGAGGAGGACGGCGTCTCGAACGAGATGAACGAGAAGCTCTACACGTCGCCGAAGGACATGGAGCGGGTCGTGGACGTCCTCGGCGCGCCGGGAGAGCGTGGCCGCTACCTGCTCGCCGCCGTCTTCGGAAACGTGCACGGTGTCTACAAACCCGGCGCGGTGAAGCTGCGCCCGGAGATCCTCAAGGAGGGTCAGGACCACGTCGGCGCCAAGCTGGGGGTCGACCGCCCCTTCGACCTCGTCTTCCACGGCGGGTCGGGCTCCGAGCTCAGCGAGATCCACGAGACGCTGGCGTACGGCGTGGTGAAGATGAACATCGACACCGACACCCAGTACGCCTACACCCGGCCGGTGGCCGATCACATGTTCACGAACTACTCCGGCGTCCTCAAGGTGGACGGCGAGGTCGGCAACAAGAAGGTGTACGACCCGCGTTCCTGGGGTCGCAGCGCCGAGGCGGCGATGGCCGAGCGGGTGGTTCAAGGCTGTCAGGACCTGCGTAGCGCCGGCACCAAGCTGACATAACGCGCGAAATCCAGCCCTCACCCGTATCGTGAGAGGACTGAAATCTCACGTGATGGGGGAGAGCCGGAGCATGGTGCGCTGGCTTCGCGTCGCGTCGGTGACCGGCTGCGCGGCGTTGCTGTGTGGCTTTGGGCTGGTCACAGCGCCGGTCTACGCCGACGACTCGACCGGATCCTTCACCGTCGACCCGCCGTACGGGCAGGTCGGGCAGACCGTCACGCTCACCGCCCAGGGCGCCACCACCTTCCCCACCGATGGCACCGCGACGGTGACCTTCAGCCAGAACATCGCGGCCACCAGCGTCGACACCGTAAGCCCGACCCAGCTCACCGCCGTCGTTCCCGACGGCGCGTCGACCGGCCCGGTCGACGTGGTCGCGTCGGACACGACGTACGCCGGGCCGACTTTCACGCTGCAGCAGCCGACCGCGTGGACGGCATCGTTGACGCCCGCCGTGATCACCTACGGTCAGAAGGCGATGGTGAGCGCCGCCCTCACGACGGCCGGTGCCGTCAGCGGGCCGGTGTCGGGAGCATCCGCAACGCTGCAGCACCGCGCGTCGCGCACCGGTCCCTGGCACTCCGCGCCGGACGCCGGCACCAAGCAGACCGGCAGCAACGGCCGGGTGCGGTGGCGCGTGCAGCCCCACCGCAACGGTCAGTACCGCGTTCTGTTCGCGCAGACCCCGGCGTACAGCTCGTCCACCAGCACGCCGCTGACGATGACCGTACGGCCGCGCGTCACAGTGCGGAAGCTCTCGGTCGCTCCCGCCCGGACCCCGACCCACATCGTCGGCCACATCGAGCCGAAGAACGCCGGCGCTGTATTTCTCGAGCGGCGCCGCAGCGGGACCTGGCGCAGCGTCGCGAAGGCGACGCCGCACCACGGCCGGTTCGCGTTCACGATCACGCCCGCTGCCTACGCGATGCTGCACTACCGCATCGCGCGGCCGGCGGACTCGATTCACTCCGACGCGGTGAGCCGGGTGCTCAACATCGAGGTCGTCAACCGCGCGCTTCAGTACGGCGAATCGGGCACCGACGTCCGCACGTTGCAGGCCCGGCTACGTGCGTTGCACTACGACGTCGGTGCGAAGTCGTCGTTCTACGGCTGGGACATGGTGCACGCCGTGACGGCGTTCCAGAAGGTGCAGGGCTTCCACCGCGACGGCGTCGCTGGCACGAACGTGTGGAAGGCGCTCGCTCACCCGAAGCTGCCGCACGTGCGAAAGCCGGTCAGCAGCGGCACCTCCGTCCAGGTCAACCTCACCAAGCAGATCCTGCTGATCCTCAAGGACGGCCAGGTCTGGCGGATTCTCGACACCTCCACCGGTGGCGGCTACAGCTACACCGGCTCTGACGGCCAGCCCGCCGTCGCGATCACCCCGACCGGACACTTCTCGGTGCAGTACAAGCAGACCGGCTGGCAGAAGTCGAAGCTCGGCGAGCTGTACTACCCGTCGTACTTCACGAACACCGGGTTCGCGATCCACGGCGAAGGCGACAGCAACAGCGGCGGCGAGGTGCCGCCGTACCCGGCGAGCCACGGCTGCGTCCGGATCAGCAACAGCGCGGTGCTCCGCTACTACTACAAGACCTTCACCGTCGGTACGCCGGTGTGGATCTACCGCTGACCCGCCGCCCATGACGCACTCGCACAACCTGCTCGGCGAGCCCCCGGCCACGCTGCTGCCTGACAACACCGCGGCACGCGAGGCGCTCGAGCGCGGCGACGACCCGACAGCGGTCGCGGCCGCGTTCCCCACGCACTCGGCTGCTTGGGCGGCGCTTGCCGACCGCGCCTTTGCCGCTCGGTCGGTGGTCGAGTCCTATGCGTACGCGCGGGTCGGCTACCACCGTGGCCTCGACGCGCTGCGCCGCGCCGGCTGGAAGGGCCACGGCCCGGTGCCGTGGTCGCACGAGCCGAACCAGGGTTTCCTTCGCTGCCTCCACGCGCTGGGAAGAGCGGCAGGTGCGATCGGAGAGTCCGACGAGGCTGAACGCTGCCGGCAGTTCCTCGACGACAGCGATCCGGCGGCCGCAGCCGCGCTCGCGTAACTTCCGGCGCGGACCGGCCGAGGCGGGGTAGCCTTTTTCCGCAAGAGGCTCCGGTCGCTTGCGACCCGGGCCTCTCGTGTTGTCAGGCTGCGGGATCCGGCACCTGAAGGGACGGACTCGATGCCGGCGATTGCGCTGCTCGGCGCCCAGTGGGGCGACGAGGGCAAGGGCAAAGCCACCGACCTGCTCGGGGAGCAAGTCGACTACGTGGTGAAGTTCAACGGCGGCAACAACGCCGGGCACACCATCGTGGTCGACGGGGAGACCTACGCGCTCCACCTGCTTCCGTCAGGCGTGCTCACGCCCGGCGTGACCCCCGTGATCGGCAACGGCGTGGTGGTCGACATCGGCGTGCTGTTCGGCGAGATCGAGGCGATCACCGCTCGCGGCGTGGACTGCTCCCGGCTGGTCGTGTCGGCGAACGCCCACGTGATCACGCCGTACCACGTGCTGATGGACAAGGTCGCGGAGCGCTTCCTCGGCAAGTCGAAGATCGGAACGACCGGCAGGGGCATCGGTCCGGCGTACGCCGACAAGATGTCGCGGATCGGGGTGCGGATCCAGGACCTCCTCGACGAGAAGATCCTGCGCCAGAAGGTGGAAGGCGCGCTCGAAGGCAAGAACCAGGTCCTGGTGAAGGTCTACAACCGCAAAGCGGTGTCGATCGACGAGGTCGTCGACGAGCTGCTCGGGTACGTCGACCGGCTGCGGCCGATGGTGGCCGACACGTCGTTGCTGCTGAACCGCGCCCTCGACGACGGCAAGGTCGTCGTGCTCGAGGCGGGTCAGGCGACGATGCTCGACGTCGATCACGGCACGTATCCGTTCGTCACGTCGTCGAGTGCCACCGCCGGCGGCGCGTGCACCGGATCGGGAATCCCGCCGACCCGAATCGACCGGGTCGCGGCCGTGGTGAAGGCTTACGCCACTCGCGTCGGGTCCGGCCCGATGCCGACCGAGCTGCTCGACGCCGACGGCGAGAAGCTGCGCGAGATCGGCGGGGAGTACGGCGTGACGACCGGCCGGCCGCGTCGCTGCGGCTGGTACGACGCGGTTGTCGCGCGCTACGCCGCCCGCGTCAACGGCGTGACCGACTTCGTCCTGACCAAGCTCGACGTCCTGACCGGCTGGGAGCAGATCCCGGTCTGCACCGGCTATCGGATCGGTGACCGGGTCGTCGACGAGATGCCGATGACGCAGACCGAGTACCACCATGCGGTTCCGGTGTACGAGATGTTGCCCGGCTGGGACGAGGACATCAGTGGTGCCCGCGCCCTCGAGGACCTGCCGAAGCAGGCGCGCGCGTACGTCGAATCCTTGGAGGCGATGTCGGGGGCACCGATCTCGGTGGTCGGCGTCGGCCCGGGCCGCGACCAGACGATCGTTCTCCGCCCGCTGGTCTGAGGGCGCTCTCGGTTGGCAACGGCTCCTGACGGCCGCCCGCGGCGACGGGACGTGGCGAGACTCCGTGATCTTCTCCGTCGTCGTCGATGACGGGCCCCGCGTGAAGGCCGGACTCGGGGCGCGTGTCGATGGGCTTTGCGGTGCGTGACGTGCGTCGGTGGGGGACGTCGGCCTCCGTCGGCTGGGGGAAAGTCTGCTCGCTTCGCTGCGCGGACTTTCCCCACGCCTTCTCCGGCCGACGTCCCCCACCTGACCGGTGCGGCCGTCTCATGTCCGAAAAGTAGGGTCGGCACGTGCGGGTTCTTGTTCTTGGTTCTGGTGGGCGCGAGCATGCGCTTTGCCTTGCGTTGGCGCGCGATCCCTCCGTCTCGGCGATCTTCTGCTCGGCGGGGAATCCGGGCATCGGGTTGGTCGCCGAGTTGCTGCCTGCGGGCGACTGGGTGGCGGCGGCGAAGCAGGCGGCGGCTGATCTTGTGGTCGTCGGGCCGGAGGCTCCGCTCGTCGCGGGTGCGGCTGATCAGCTGCGGGCCGCCGGGTTCGACGTGTTCGGGCCTAGCGCGGCCGCTGCCGAGCTCGAGGGCAGCAAGGCGTTCGCCAAGGAGGTCATGGCGGCCGCCGGGGTGCCGACCGCCGGTTACCTGCGGTGCACGTCGCCGGACGGGGTCGCCGCGGCGCTGGACAGCTTCGGCCCGCCGTACGTCGTCAAGCACGACGAGCTCGCCGCCGGCAAGGGCGTCGTCGTCACCGACGACCGTGACGCGGCGCTCGCGCATGCCGTCGGGCACACCGTGGTCGTCGAGGAGTATCTGGACGGTCCGGAGGTGTCGCTGTTCTGCATCACCGACGGGGAAGCGATCGTGCCGCTCATCCCGGCGCAGGACTTCAAGCGGGTCGGGGACGGCGACACCGGCCCCAACACCGGCGGGATGGGCGCCTACGCACCGCTGCCGTGGGCGCCGCCGGGGCTGGTCGATGAGGTCGTCTCGACGGTGGTGCAGCCGACCGTCGCGGAGATGGCGCGGCGCGGGACGCCCTTCGCCGGACTGCTGTACGCCGGGCTCGCGCTGACGTCGCGCGGCGTGCGGGTGGTCGAGTTCAACGTGCGGTTCGGCGATCCCGAGACCCAGTCGGTGCTGGCGCTGCTCGACTCGCCCCTCGGTGAGCTGCTTCACGCGGCGGCTACCGGAACGCTTGCCGGGCATCCGCCGCTGCGGTGGCGCGACGGCGCGTCGGTCACCGTCGTGGTGGCCGCCGCCGGATACCCCGCCTCCCCCCGGACCGGCGATCCGGTCGAGGGGCTGGACGAGATCAGCGGTGCCGACGTGCTGCACGCGGGAACCACCCGCGACGGCGCTCGGGTCGTGACGAGCGGTGGCCGGGTTCTGGCGGTGACGGCTGTGGGCGCCGATCTGCGGAGTGCGAGAGAATCGGCGTACGACGCCGTGAAGCACGTCCGGATCGACGGGTCGCACTACCGCACGGATATCGCACTGCGCGCTGCGCAGGAAGAAGCCCAGCAGGCTGCCGAGGAGAGCTGATGATCGAGCGCTACACCCTCCCCGAGATGGGGCAGGTGTGGAGTGAGGCGCACAAGTACGAGCTGTGGTGCAAGGTCGAGGCGCTCGTGCTCGAAGCACATGCCGCCGCCGGCACGGTGCCCGCCGACGCCGTCGCGCCGGTGCTCGCGGCGCCCGCTCCCACGCCGGAGGCGGTGGCCGCGGTCGAGGCCGTCACGCAGCACGACGTCATCGCGTTCCTCACCGCCTGGGCCGACAACACCAGTCCGCGTGAGGCGGCCGCCTGGGTGCACCACGGCATGACCTCCTCCGACCTGCTCGACACCGCGCTCGCCATCCAGCTGACCGAGGCAACCGATCTGCTTGTCGCGCGCGCCACTGAGGTAGTCGTGGCGCTGCGCGACCATGCGCTGACGCACCGTGCGACGTTGCGGGTCGGCCGCACTCACGGGGTCCACGCCGAGCCGGACACCTGGGGTCATCGCGTCGCCGACTTCGCCTTCGCCATGGCGCGCTCTCGGGACCGGTTGCAGGCGGCGCGTGACGCCGTCGGCGTGATCAAGATCTCCGGCGCCGTCGGCACCTACTCCAACATCGACCCGTCGATCGAGCAGCACGTCGCGACGGCACTCGGCCTGCGCCCGGCGGAGGTCGCGACGCAGGTCGTCATCCGCGACGGGATCAGCGAGTGGGTGTCGGCGCTCGCGGTGCTCGCGACGGTCTGCGAGGCGATCGCCCTCGAGGTTCGTCACGGCCAGCGCACCGAGGTGCGCGAGCTGGCCGAGCCGTTCGGCTCCGGCCAGAAGGGCTCGAGTGCGATGCCGCACAAGCGCAACCCGATCATGTGCGAGCGGATCTGCGGACTGGCCAGGATCGTGCGGGCGCAGGTCGTACCGGTCATGGAGGGAATCCCCCTCTGGCACGAGCGGGACATCTCCCACTCCTCGGTCGAGCGGATCGCCCTGCCCGACGCTGCGATCGGAACCGACTACCTGCTGCACCTCACCTCGAGGCTGGTCAACGGGCTGGTGGTCGACGCGTCGCGGATGCTCGCGAACCTCGATGCCACCGGCGGGCTGATCTACTCCAGCGCGGTGTTGCTGGAGCTGGTCGAGAGCGGGCTGTCCCGCGAGTCGGCGTACGCGCTCACTCAGGCAGCTGCCATGGAGACCTGGTCGTCGGGCGTGCCGTTCCGCGAGACGCTGCGCAAGCACGCGGCCGACGCCGGCCAGGTGCTGGACGACGCGAGGCTCGACGAGGTGTGCCGGCCGGAGCGCTACCTCGAACGGCTGGCCGACGTGTTCGACCGGGTCGCAGCCCTCTCGTGACCGGCGGGCCGATTCCGGAGCTTGCCGAGCGGCACCTGCACGCGGGCAAGGTCAGAGACCTGTACGACGCCGGCGACGGTTTGCTGCTGATGGTCGCCAGCGACCGGATCTCGGCCTTCGACTACGTCCTTCCCACGGTCATCCCCGACAAGGGCGCCGTCCTCACCCAGCTCTCGCTGTGGTGGTTCGACCAGCTCACCGACGTGCTGCCGAACCATGTCGTGACCGCGGACCCGGTCGAGTTCCCGACCATCTTCCGCCCGTTCGCCGAGCAGCTGCGAAGCAGGTCGGTGCTGTGCCGCAGGCTCTCGATGATTCCGGTCGAGTGCGTGGCGCGGGGCTACCTGGCAGGGAGCGGCGTCGCGGACTACGAGCAGAACGGCTCCGTGTGTGGTGTCCCCCTGCCGCCCGGTCTCGTCGACGGCTCGCGGCTTCCCCACGCCATCTTCACACCGACCACGAAAGCACCGATCGGCATGCACGACGCTCCGATGACCTACGAGGACGTGGTCGCGGAGCTCGGGGCGCACACAGCTGAGGAGCTGCGCGAGCTGACGCTGGCGGTGTACGAGCGCGGCCGTGACCTCGCGGAGAAGGCAGGCATCCTGCTGGCCGACACCAAGGTGGAGCTGGGACGCGACACCGGCGGCCGCCTGGTGCTCGCGGACGAGGTGCTGACGCCGGACTCGTCTCGCTTCTGGCCGGCGGAGTCCTGGCAGCCCGGTGGCGCGCAACCGTCGTATGACAAGCAGTACGTCCGCGACTGGCTGGCGCACGAATCCGGCTGGGACCGCTCGGGCCCGCCGCCACCGCTTCCCGACGATGTGGTGGCTCGCACCAGGGAGAAGTACGTCGAGGCCTACGAGCGCCTCACCGGTCGAACGTTCGGCGAGTCGTTAGGGTGAGCCCCGTGGTCAGGGTTGTCGTTGACGTGATGCCGAAGCCGGAGATCCTCGACCCGCAGGGTCAGGCGATCGTTCGCGCGTTGCCAGGGCTCGGGTTCGGCGGTGTCTCGTCGGTTCGCCAGGGAAAGCGGTTCGAGCTCGAGATCGACGCCGCTGACGCCGAGGACGTCGCCCGTCGAGCGGCCGAGGAGCTGCTCGCCAATCCCGCGATCGAGGACTTCGCCGTACACCTCGAGAGCTAGCCGGCCCGCCCGGGCGCCCCGACTAGTTCAGGCTGAACCAGGCGGCGACATCGAGCGAGCCGGCGACTGCGGCCGCCTGCTCGAGGCCGAACGCGGTCGCGGGCAGGGTCATCAGCGGCAGGTGGGTCTGGGCGACGGCGGTTCCGCCGGCCGGCCGGGGGACGTGGGTCCCGCACTCGTCGCAGGTGTCGTCGTGGACCGTCACATCGTGCGCGCACGTCGGGCAGTTCCGCACTGGACGCAGGACCAAGGCGCGGAACCTGCGGGGGGTCTGGTGCTCCATGGTCGTCCTCCGAAATCGTCGTTGCTCCGGAGTCTTCGCCCACCAACCCCTGCGCCGACATTGCCTTTCGGCAGGTATCACCGGGTCTGGCATCCCCCATTTCAGGGGCCGAAAGTCCTCCCGCGCGAGACGGATTTCCGGTCAGGTCGGCGACGGAAGCGGAGCCAGGTCGAGCGCGGCGCTGATGTCCCGCACCGCTCGCTCGGCGCGCCCGGGGGTGACGAACGCCAGCCCGTCGAGGCGGATCTCGTCTCCGGTCCGCAGCCGCACCGCCACGTGACAGGCCAGCGGGTCGAGCGCCGGGAAGACGCCCCGGATCTCGCTTCGACGCAGCCGGATGTCGCCGCGGAAGTTGCGCACGATCGCGCCGGACTCGTCGACGACGATGCTGGCGACCCACAGCCGCCAGAGACCGACGAGAAGCGCGAGCTCCATCAGGATCGTGGGGACCAGCGCGACCGTTCGCAGCGTCGAGCCGATGCCGTAGAACACGATCTCGGCGCGAATCGCCCAGCCGACGGCGAGCGCCACCAACAGGCAGAGAGTGCCGCGCGCAAGCCTGGTCAACCGGGCGCGAAAGACCACGAGCGGACCTTACCCGCGGCCGTTGCCATTGCGCCGGGCTCTAGCCCGGCGCAATCGCAATCAGTTGATGCTCGGCAGGGCGGCGACGTCGAGCGAGACCATGGCAGCGGCGGCGTGCTCGAGGCCGAAGCCGGTGGCGGGGATAACCCGGAGCTCCTGGCGGGGGCGCGGAAGCCGCGGCGGCTTCGGTAGATGACGCCCGCACTCGGTGCATGCGTCGTCGCGAACCGCTACCTGGTGCGCACAGCTCGGGCAGTGCCGCATCGGGCACAGGACCAGAGCTCGGTAGCTGCGCCGCGCGCCGTCCGCCATGATGTCTCCCAAGATCGTTTCCGCTCTTCGCAGTCTGCTCCGGATGTCCGATACGTCGCTATCGCCCGTTGGGACCGTTTCGCCTGATCTGTCGTGACTAGTTCGCGGCCTGTCGGGCCGGATGCTCCTCCGGGCCCGCCCGTAGACTCGCTGCCGTGGCCGCCACAGCACGCGTCGGTGTGGTCACGTTCCCTGGGTCGCTCGACGACCGTGACGCGGCACGCGCGGTAAAGGCGGCCGGTGCGGAGCCGGTTGCCCTCTGGCACGGTGACGCCACGCTCCACGGCGTCGATGCGGTGGTGCTTCCGGGCGGCTTCTCCTACGGCGACTACCTGCGTGCCGGCGCGATCGCGCGGTTCTCGCCGGTGGTGGCCGAGGTCGTCGCGGCCGCGGCCACCGGCCTGCCGGTGCTCGGGATCTGCAACGGCTTCCAAGTGCTCTGCGAGGCCGGCCTGCTGCCCGGGGCGCTGATCCGCAACGCCGGCCTGCACTTCGTCTGCCGCGACCAGCGGCTGCGGGTCGAGTGCGCCACCACCCGCTGGACCTCCCACTACTCCGCCGGCGAGGAGGTCGTCATCCCGGTCAAGCACGGCGAGGGCAGATACGTCGCGGACGCGGCGACGATCGACGAGCTCGAGCGCGAGGCCCGTGTCGTCTTCCGGTATGCCGGCGGCAACCCGAACGGTGCACTCAACGACATCGCCGGAATCCGCAACGCGGCCGGCAACGTGGTCGGCCTGATGCCCCACCCGGAGCACGCGATCGATCGGCTGACCGGGCCGTCGGTCGACGGGCTCGCGATGTTCGCGTCGGTGATCGACGCGCTCGTGGCTGCATGAGCGGTTCAACGGTCGACACGGTCGAGCACGCCGCCGCAACTCCGGACCAGTCCCAGCCGTTCGCCGAGCTCGGCCTGAAGGACGACGAGTACGCCCGGATCCGCGAGATCCTTGGCCGTCGCCCGACCGACAGCGAGCTGGCGATGTACTCGGTGATGTGGAGCGAGCACTGTTCGTACAAGTCGAGCAAGGTGCACCTCCGCCAGTTCGCGGAGAACCCGCCGGCCAGCGACGCGATGCTGGTGGGGATGGGCGAGAACGCCGGCGTCGTCGACGTGGGCGACGGTCTGGCGGTGACCTTCAAGGTCGAGAGCCACAACCACCCGAGCTATGTCGAGCCGTACCAAGGCGCTGCGACCGGGGTGGGCGGCATCGTGCGCGACATCCTCACGATGGGCGCCCGGCCGATCGCCGTCATGGACTCGTTGCGCTTCGGTGACGCGGACGCGCCGGACACCAAGCGCCTCGTCACCGGTGTCGTGTCCGGGGTCGGGGGTTACGGCAACTGCCTCGGTCTGCCGAATATCGGCGGCGAGGTCGGATTCGACCCCACGTACGCCGGCAACCCGCTCGTCAACGCCTTGTGTGTCGGCGTCCTGCCGCATGAGCGGCTGCAGCTCGCGCAAGCGAAGGGCGCGGGCAACCAGGTGGTGCTGCTCGGCGCGCTGACCGGGCGCGACGGAATCGGTGGCGTCTCGGTCCTCGCCAGCGCGACGTTCGAAGCGGAAGGCGAGAGCAAGCGGCCGAGCGTCCAGGTCGGAGACCCGTTCACCGAGAAGATCCTCATCGAGTGCTGCCTCGAGCTCTTCGACGCCGGACTCGTCACGGGCATCCAGGACCTCGGCGGCGCGGGACTGTCGTGCGCGACCAGCGAGACCGCATCGCACGGCGACGGCGGCATGCACGTCGACCTCGACAAGGTCCCGTTGCGAGAGGCGTCGATGTCGCCGCTGGAGGTGCTGACCAGCGAGTCGCAGGAGCGGATGCTGGCGATCGTCGAGCCCGCCAACGTCGCCGCCGTGCTCGATCGCTGCAACCGGTGGGGCGTGGTTGCCACCGTGATCGGTGAGGTCACCGACACCGGTCGGCTGGTTGTCGACTGGCACGGCGAGACCGTCGTCGACGTACCGCCGGGCTCGTTGGCTGACGACGGGCCGGTCTATCACCGGCCGCTTGCCCGGCCCGACGCCGCGCAGGACGCGCTCATGGCCGACAGCTCCGCTCGGCTGCCGCGACCGGCGACCGGCGACGAGTTGCGCGAGACGTTGCTCGCTCTCGTCGCCTCGCCCGAGCTCTGCTCTCGGCGGTGGGTGACGGAGCAGTACGACCGCTACGTCCTCGGCGGAACCGTCCTCGCGATGCCGCACGACTCCGGCGTCGTCCGCCTCGGTGACGAGACCAGCCGCGGGATCGCGCTGTCGTTGGACGGCAACGGCCGGTTCGCGAAGCTCGATCCGTACGCCGGCGCGCAGCTGGCGCTGTCGGAGGCGTTCCGCAACGTCGCATGCGCCGGCGCGCGCCCGCTGGCGGTTTCCGACTGCTTGAACTTCGGGTCGCCGGAGGACCCGTCGGTCATGTGGCAGTTCGCGGAGGCAACCCGAGGCCTCGCCGAGGCGTGCCGCGCGCTGGGTACTCCGGTGACCGGCGGCAATGTCAGCTTCTACAACCAGACCGGAGCGACCGCGATCAACCCGACGCCGGTCATCGGGGTGCTCGGTGTCGTCGCCGACGTGGCGAAGCGGGTGCCGAGCGGGTTCGTCGCGAGCGGTCAGCACATCGTGCTGCTCGGCGAGACGGCCGACGAGCTCGATGGCTCGGCGTGGGCGTGGGTGACGCATCGTCACCTCGGCGGCCGGCCACCCGTGGTTCGGCTCGACGCGGAGCGGGCGTTGGCGGAGCTGCTGATCGACGCCGCGACTCTCACCCTGATCTCCACCGCCCACGACCTCTCCGAAGGCGGCCTCGGTCAGGCGTTGGTCGAGGCATGTCTTGTCAACGGGGTGGGCGCAACGGTCGCAGTCGACGGGGACGGGTTCGTCGGGCTGTTCAGCGAAAGCACCGCTCGCGCCGTCGTGGTGACGTCGGATCTCGAGGCGCTGGTCGACCTGGCTGCGGCGCACGGCGTCCCGGCCGCCGCGATCGGTGAGACCGGCGGCTCGTCGCTGACCGTCGATGGTGAGTTCAGCGTCGAGCTCGACGAGCTGCGCGCGCGATGGGAAGGCACGCTGCCCGCCCTGTTCGGGTAGACACCGCGACGTGGCAACCAAGCTGGCGGCGGTGCGCGCGGCTTACGCCGCTCAACAGCGCAACGTCGTCGAGTGGCTCTTCGCGCTGCCCCTTGAGGCATGGGAGCGTCCGTCGCGGCTCGGGGCGTGGACCGTGCGCGAGCTCGGGTTCCACGTCACCGACATGACCGGCATCGTGGGACGAGCCCTCGCCGCCGACCGGCCCAGGGACAAGGCGTTGACCATCGCGGCCTACACCTCGGCGTGGCCCGCCGCGGCGACTGAGATCGCTGCACGCGACCGCGAAGGCGCCGCCGGCCTGGCGCCGGACGACGTACTCGCCAACGCCGCACGAGCTCGAGCCGACCTGCTCGCCGCTCTCGACGCTGTAGCCGGCGACCCGGTGGTGCAGGCGCGTCGTGGTCCGCTTCGGTTGTCCGACCTCATGGTCACCAGGGTGAACGAGCTGGTCGTCCACTCCCTCGACCTGTCGGCATCGCTCCCCGAGCTCGAGCCGATCGCGCTCGATCGCGCCGCGCTGGGGGTCGCGACCCGGATGCTGACCGGGATTCTTGCCGAGCGTGCCCCAGGTCACAGTGTGGAGCTGCGCGTGCCGCCGTACGCTGCGGTGCAGTGCGTCACGGGTCCCCGGCACACCCGCGGCACGCCACCGAACGTCGTGGAGGTGGACGCGATGACCTGGGTGGAGCTGGCGACCGGCCGGATGCAGTGGACCGCCGCGCTCGGCGAGGGACGGGTGCACGCCAGCGGCGAGCGCGCTGACCTGTCGACGTACCTGCCGGTGTTGTCGTGACGACGCCGGCACGGGTGCCGTACCGGACCCGGGTGAAGCGGGCCGAGGGACCGCAGCCGCCCGTCTTCCGGGTGTCTCCGCTCACCCTTCGCGCCCTGATCGACCGGACCCGGAGCACGCGGCTGTTCGAGCGCGCGACCAGTCAGGGCGATGTCGTGGAGATGCGCGGGCCCGGGCTTCGGGTGTGGGTCGTCTCCGATCCGGCGCTGGCCCGCGAGGTCCTCGTCGACAAGGGCCGGTCGATGACCAAGGGATTCGGCGTCCGGACGATCGCGATCGGCCTCGGCAACGGCATCCTCACCAACGAGGACCCGGTGTCGCACAAGCGCAACCGCCGGCTGATCAACCCCGCCTTCGCCGTGACGGCGCTGAAGAAGTATGCCGACGTGATGGCGGGCGCGGCGATGCGCGCCGACGAGCGGTGGCGGGCCGGCCAGATCGTCGAGATCACCGACGAGATGGGGCGCATCGCGCTCGACGTCGTCGGTCGCACGCTGCTCGGTGACGACACGGACCGCGACGCCCGAACCGTGATCGACTCGCTCGAGGTCATCTTGCGGCGGTTCGGGATCGCGTTCATCCCGGGCGCGACGAAGCTGCTCGAGACGAAGCTGCCGCCGGCCGTGAAGATCAACAACGCCGTCATTTCCATGCGCACCACGGTGGAGCGGGTGGTGAGCGATCACAAGCGCGGTGGCGCATACGACGACATGGTGTCGGCACTGCTCGCCGCGACTGAGGACGGAGCAGGCTTCACCGAACAGCAGGTGCTCGACGAGACGTTGACCCTGATGCTGGCCGGATTCGAGACGACGGCCAACGCGCTGTCGTGGACCTGGTGGCTGCTCGACCAGAACCCGGATGTCGCGGCGCGACTGCGAGCGGAGATCGAGGCGACCATCGGTGACGCCGTGCCGACGTACGACGACATCGCGCGGCTGCCGTACACGATGGCGTGCATCGCGGAGACGATGCGGCTCCGTCCGCCGGCGTGGATCATCGAGCGCGAGACGACCGAGCCCATCGAGCTCGGCGGCTACCGGGCCCCGGCGGGCCACACGATCCTCATGCTGCCCTGGGTCATCCACCGCGACCCGCGGTGGTGGGGACCGGATGCGCACTCCTACCGCCCGGACCGCTGGATCAACTCCGACGGCGACTTCGACCACAGCGCTCCGGGCCAGCCGCGCGGCGCGTACTTCCCGTTCGGCGCCGGCAGCCGGATGTGCATTGGTGAGCAGTTCGCCTGGTCCGAGGCCGTGCTGGTGCTTGCGACCCTGGCGCGCCGCTGGGAACCGCGGATCGTCCCGGGACAGCACGTGAAGACCTGGGCCGCCGTGACGCTGCGCCCGCACCCGGGGATCAAGATGCGCCTGGAGCCGGCGAAGGTGCCGACGACCGTCTAGTCGAACTTCTCGATCATGAGTTCACGCCGGTTCCGCCGGTCCGTCCTGGCTGCCTGCAGCGTGCTCCTGGCGGCTACGGTCCTGCCCGCGGCCGCTTCGACCGCGGCCGGCCGGGCGGCTCGCCACCTCGCACCGCCCAGGGTGCACGTGCGGCACACCCTCGCGATCAAGACGCTGTCGGTGCGCGCAGACCTGGTCTCCGGTGACCAGGTGCTCACCCGGATCGACCTGCCGGCCGATGCCATGCCCACCAACGTGCGGGTGCGACTCAACGGGCGCGACGTCAGTCGCGCTTTCGCGATGCGCCCGGACCACCACGTCGAGGGCCTGCTCACCGGGCTCCGGCTCGGCCGCAACCGGGTCGTGGCAACCGCGTTCGGAGAGTTCAGCCCACCCCGCCGCGTCCGGCCCGGTGGGGGCACGCTCGCATTGCAGGAGAAGACCGCCGAGCTGACGATCGTCGACCATCCGGTCGGCGGGCCGGTGTTCTCGGGTCCGCAGGTCAGGCCATGGCAGTGCGAGCCCGGCGCCAAGGACCACCAGTGCAACCGGGCCTCGACGTACTCATACGAGTACTTGCCGGTCGGAACGAACGACGTGTCCGGTGGAGTCACCGGCGTCGCGTCGGTCAGCGCGTTCCAGGCTTACAACCCCGCCTCGCCGCCGCCGGCTCCGTTGATCGCGACGACCACGACCCGCAACGGCGTGACCGTTCCGTTCATCGTGCGCGTCGAGACCGGCTATATCGACCGCGACCAGTATCAGATCGCGACGTTGTGGCAGCCCGGCAAGTCCTGGCAGCCGTGGGCGCCGCAGCCGCAGAACATCCACCGCCTGGTGATCACGCACGGGGCGAGCTGCGACACGACGTACGGCGTCGGCTCGGCGCCGAGCGTGCTGGACCCGAAGATCCTTGGCGCCGGCTTCGTCGTCATGAGCAACGCGCTCGACAACGCCGGTCACAACTGCAACCTGCTCACCCAGGCCGAGTCGCTGCTGATGACCAAGCAGCGCGCGATCGACGAGTACGGCCCGGTCGAGTGGACGATCGGGATGGGCTGCTCCGGCGGGTCGCTCGTGCAGCAGCAGGTGGCGAACGCCTACCCCGGCATCTACCAAGGCATCACGCCGCAGTGCAGCTTCACCGACGCGTGGTCGTCCGCGTTGGAGTACGTCGACTACACGATCCTGCTCAAGTACTTCGAGAACCCGTCGCGCTGGAGCCCCGGGACGGCGTGGACGCCGACCGGCATCCAGCAGGTGCTCGATCACCCGAACGTCGGCAACCCGGTGACGTTCACCACCGTGATCCCGAACAGCGCCGACCCGTCGCGCTCCTGTCCGGACGTCCCGGCGTCGAAGGTCTACAAGCCGGGCTCCAACCCGAACGGCGTGAAGTGCACGTTGCAGCAGTACATGGTCAACGTGTTCGGGCTGCGAAAGGACGGCTTCGCGAACCGGCCGTTCGGCAACGACGGCATCCAGTACGGACTGCAGGGTCTGCTGAACGGCGAGATCTCACCGTCGGACTTCGTCGACCTCAATGCGAAGGTCGGTGGCCTCACCCAGGCCGACACGTACCGGAAGGCGCGCAGTCGCCCTGACCTCATCGGCTTGCAGCGCGCGTACCGGAGCGGCGCCGTCGACTCCGCGAACAACCTGAACCGGGTCGCCATCATCGACCTGCGCGGCCCCGACCCGGGGTTCTTCCACGACGTGTACCGGACCTACGCGATGCGCGCCCGGCTGCTGCGTGACTTCGGTACGGCGGCCAACCAGGTCCTGTGGCGCGGCCTTGCGCCGATCATCGGCGACGCCAACTACGCCGACCAGGCCGTGCTGGCGATGGACGACTGGCTGGCCAGGGTGCACGCCGACCATCGCGCGGTCCCGCTGCCGCAGAAGATCATCGCGGACAAGCCGGTGTCGCTCACCGACCGATGCACCGACGGTGCAGGGACCAACCTCCCCGCGGAGGCGTGCGACGAGGCGGTCCAGGCGTACGGCACCCCGCGGATGTCGGCCGGGATGCCCATGTCCGACGACATCCTCGAGTGCCGGCTGCAGCCGCTGCGCCGCACGTCGTACCCGGTGCAGTTCACCGACGCGCAGTGGAAGCTGCTCGAGCAGACCTTCCCCAAGGGGGTCTGCAACTACAACCTGCCGGGCGTCGACCAGCGGCCGACGATCCCGTGGCTGACCTACCAGAAAGCCGACGGGCACGTCGTGTACGGCGGGAGGCGGCTCGGCCCGCCGCCGCACTCGCACGTCACGCCAGAGGGCTAGCGAACACGGCATCCGCGCACACGAGCGGCCCAACCGACCAGATCCGGCGCTCTGGATCGCGCAAGCAATGTGGCATTGCGTGACCAATTCCCTCAGATTTCGAGGAAATCACTGGGGTAACGCCACATTGGTTGGCACGCACCAGCGCTCGGGAGGTGCCGATCGCGAGCGGGAGATCGGGCGTGCTGAGTCGGTTCGACCCAAGGACTTTGTGAGCGTCTAGCTGCGTCTTGTGGTGCTAGGAGGCGGCGAGTGACCGATAGCCCGCAATGCCGTTCGGGCTGCGCCACAGCCCGACGTGCGGCACCAGCAGCCACAGGGGTTCCCCATTGCCGCCGGTGAAGGTGACCCAGTCGCCGTCGCCTTCGAAGTTGAGGCCATTGATCGTGCGCCAGTCCCGGCCCGCGTCCGTGCTGACCGCCAGGACGTTCTGGTCGGTCTGCAACAGGGCCGTGTTCGACAGCGCATACAGCCGGCCAACGTGGCCGGTCGGCAGATGTGCCGGGTTGCGGTAGGGGTCGGTCGAGGGGAAGGCGGCGATCTGCGACCAGGCCCCGTAGGCTTGCTCCACGACGAACCGCTCCCGCTGATAGGTCGCGATCTCGAGGCCTTTTGTCTCGGTCCCGGCGGATGCCTGGCCGTAGCAGAGCACCCACCAGTGCGGGTGTGCTCCGGACCCGGCTGCTACTGCTTCCGGTCCGATCCAGGTGACCTTGACGCTGCGATGGTGTCTGACGCGCACTGGTGTCGTTACCGAACATGGCGAGCTGGCGGCGGACCAACCCCGCGCGAGGTTCGCTGTCACGAACGTGTTGTTGCCGGGCCTGCCACCAACACCGGTGACCAACCCGACATGGGCACCGCTACGAAGCAGAAGCGGATCGGTGCCGTAACGAGCCGCGACCAGGCCGCCCCCCAACCGCTCTGCCAAGACCAACGGATGAGCGCGTGTACTGGCCCAGAGGTAGACGGCGCATTGGTCCCTCTTGCCGCCGCCCGGCGGGCAGCGCCGTCCTACCGCCCAGATGGTCCCGTGATTGATGCTGAGTGCTGTCACCCGCTCGCCGAGGTAAGCCGGCTTCCATGTGCCACCGCTGTCCGTCGTGGCGTAGACCTGCCCCTCCACCTCTACAACACCGCCGGAGGTAGAGACGAAGGCCATAGCGGGCGGCGGAAACGCCTGGCCCGACCGTGGCAGCGCCGTGCCGACACTCCGCCAGGTCTGCCCGCTGTTGGCGGAGAACGCGAGACGGACTGTGCCCACGCCGTTGGACTGCTGATCAGACCACAGGCCCACCAGCGATGTCGGACTCAGTGCCTCGATCGTGAGCAGTTGGCGCGCCTGCACCGCAACCGACGACCCCGTGGAAGCGCCGGGCACGTTCGCAGCTGGTGCGTGGGCGTGCGAACACGCCGTCATCGACACCAGCAACGCCAACACGAGCATCGCGCGGCGCGCGCGAGTCACCACACCCGAAACTGTCGCACGGCACGCCCCAAGGCACCACGGGCCAACAGATCGGGGCCCCCGCATGCCTCTCGCCACCCGCACCGCCATAGTCGGCTGCATCGTCCCCACAGGCACGTTAGGCGCGCAGTCAGCTCCGCGACCGCGAGGTGCCGTTCCAGCACTGGTGGCAATGACCGAAACGTGTGAGCCTGGTCGAACAAGTCCTTGAGTCGAGATGGGTTGGATCACTCCACCCGCCGGGAGACGCGACATGAAGCAGGAACTCACTACGGACAGGGTGTCGCGCCACATCGAGGCGCGGCCCGAGGCGCTCTACTCCCTAGTCTCCGACGTCACGCGGACTCCGGAGTACTCACCGGAAGTCGTCAAGTGCACGTGGATCAAGGGCGCGACCGGCCCCGTGGTCGGCGCACGCTTCAAGGCAATCAACCACGCCGGCCGCGTCCCGGACTGGCCTAACAAGCCCGTCGTCACCGTTGCCGACGCCGGTCGCGCATTCGCCTTCGAGCGCAGCGAGGTTGGCGGCGGCACCATCGAATGGCGCTACACCTTCGAGCCCGAGGGGACGGGCACTCTGGTCACCGAGTCCTACACCGTGCTGAAGCCCGTCAACGCGTTGGGCTGGTTCATCATCGACACCCTCGCCGGCCTCAAGGACCGTGAAAGCGATCTGCGCCGCGGGATGACGGAGAGCCTCGACCGCATCGCCGCAATCGTCGAGCGCAGCCAGGACGAATAGCCAACGTGCGCCGAGCGGCACCGGCAGAGGTGATGCTCTTGCTTGGGTCAGCCGAGGTCGCCCGCCCCGATCGGAGTGCCGATGACCTCGTGGATGCGATTCCGCGTCACCGCCACTATGTGTTCACCGACGACCCGCTTGCGGCCCCCGTGATCACGGCGGTGCGGCCCTTCAAAGCGTCCACGCGCGTAGGTTACGGGCGCCTTTCGAGACTGATCGCCGGTCGCCCGCTGTGTGCTTCCGGTCGCTGGGTTAGGTCTCGGCGTCCTCGAGCAGGTCGAGACTCTCGTCGTCGAGCAGGAGGTCGAGACCCTCGTCGTCGGCTTCTTCCTCGTCGAGGGTGAGGTACCGCTTGAGGCGCGACACCGAACCGTTGGACCGTGTCGGCGGTGTCTCCTCCGGCTCGGGCTGCGGCTCTGACGGGAGGACGATCGCGGGCGCGGGCGCGGGCGGCCGCGCGGCGGCGACCGGTCGGCGGTCGGGTCCGATCACCCGCACCATCGACTCGTGGTCGCTCGAGAGCTCGCCTGCGATCCGCTCGACCCACTCGGCGACGTGGTGACGATCACGGAAGTCGCCCTCCGGTCCCCACGCGAACAGGCCTATCAGTCCGCCCGGCTTGTGGTCCAGGAGGCCACCGAAGGTCATGTGGCCCTGGATGTCGATCTCGCGGGCCAGTGCGTTGACCTGCGGCACCGGCGCGAGCGCTCCGGACCGCGCTGAGTCATCGAGTGGGCCGCTGGAGAAGAACCACACTGGCAGCTGACAGAGCTCTCGGCGATGTCGGCCGACGAACGCGACCGCGTCAGGATGCCAGCGGTTGTTGTACAGCGCGCCGCCCACAACGATCGCGTCGAAGTCACGGGGGTCGCGGGCATCGCCGGCCCGGCGGACTTCCGCGCGGATTTGGTGGCGGACGAACGCATCCGCCACCAGGTGAGCGAGCCCGGCCGTGCCGCCGCGGCTCGAGCCGTAGACCACGAGTACCCGCACCGGATCAACCATGCCGGAAACGTCGGCAAAGGTCAGCGCCGAAACGCTGCCCGCGCCCCGTAGACTGATGGCGTCCCGAGTCGACGACGACAAGGAGCCGGTCGGTGGCGCCGAGCCTGTCCGACTTCCCTGCATCGCACGACCACACCCCGTCACCGCAACGGGTCACGTTCGACGACATCCCTGACGAGGCTCCGCCCAAGGACGCCTGTGGCGTCTTCGGTGTCTGGGCCCCCGGCGAAGAAGTCGCCAAGCTCACGTACTACGGGCTGTACGCGCTGCAGCACCGCGGCCAGGAGGCTGCGGGCATGGCCGTCTCCGACGGCCGCACCGTCGTGGTCTACAAGGACCTCGGTCTCGTCGCCCAGGTCTTCGACGAGCCCACCCTCGGCGCGATGCCGGGCCACCTGGCGATCGGGCACAACCGCTACTCGACCACCGGGTCATGCACCTGGGAGAACGCCCAACCGTCGTACCGGCCGGCCCCGCAGGGCGGGGGGATCGCACTCGGCCACAACGGCAACCTCACCAACACCGCTCAGCTCGCCGCCGAGATCGGTGTCGACGACCGGCCGCGCCACGGCGAGCCGCGCGCAACCAGCGACTCGGACCTGATCACCGAGCTGCTCGCGCGCGACCCGGACCTGTCGCTGGAGGCTGCCGCGATCAAGGTCCTGCCCAAGCTCCGCGGTGCGTTCTCGCTCGTCTTCATGGACGAGAACACGCTCTACGCGACCCGCGATCCGCATGGGGTTCGGCCGCTCGTGCTCGGCCGCCTCGAGCGCGGCTGGGTCGTCGCGAGCGAGACCGCCGCCCTCGACATCGTGGGCGCGTCGTTCGTCCGCGAGATCGAGCCCGGTGAGCTGATCGCCATCGACGAGCACGGGCTTCGCTCGCAGCGGTACGCCGAGGCGACCCCGAAGGGGTGCCTGTTCGAGTACGTCTACCTGGCCCGGCCCGACACGGCGATCGCCGGGCGCTCGGTCCAGGAGACCCGCGTCGAGGTCGGCCGGCGGCTCGCGTCGGAGCACCCGGTCGACGCCGACCTGGTGATCCCGGTGCCGGAGAGCGGCACGCCGGCCGCGGTCGGGTACGCCGAGGCGAGCGGCATCCCGTACGGCATCGGCCTGGTGAAGAACGCCTACGTCGGCCGCACCTTCATCCAGCCCTCGAACACCATCCGGCAGCTGGGTATCCGGCTGAAGCTGAACCCGCTGCGGGCAGCGATCGCCGGCAAGCGGCTGGTCGTCGTCGACGACTCGATCGTGCGCGGGAACACGCAGCGGGCGCTGGTGCGGATGCTGCGCGAGGCCGGTGCGGCTGAGGTTCACGTGCGGATCTCCTCGCCGCCGGTGCAGTGGCCGTGCTTCTACGGCATCGACTTCGCCTCCCGCGCCGAGCTCATCGCGAACGGCTTGACCGTCGATCAGGTGTGCGCCTCCATCGGCGCCGACTCACTCGGCTACATCTCGCTCGAAGAGCTCGTCGAAGCCACCACGATCCCCGGTGACCGGCTGTGCCGCGCGTGCTTCGACGGCCAGTACCCGATCGAGCTCCCCGCTCCGGAGCTGCTCGGCAAGCACATGCTCGAGGGCATCTCCCGAACCGTCGAAGCGGACGCCGACGGGCAGGAGATGCTGCTCCCCGGCGTCGGCGCATCGGACGCGCTGTCTCGTCCGTGAGCTCAGTCGAAGACAGCGCGAGCGCGACGTACGCCGCTGCCGGCGTATCCATCGCGGCCGGCGACCGCGCGGTCGAGCTGATCAAGTCACGGCTGACGTCGACCCGCCCCGAGGTCGTGGGCGGACTCGGCGGGTTCGCGGGGCTGTTCCGGATCGATGCGGAACGGATGCTCGCGACCTCCACCGACGGCGTCGGCACGAAGGTCGCCATCGCGCAGGCACTCGACCGGCACGACACCATTGGCCACGACCTGGTGGGAATGGTGGTCGACGACATCGTGGTCTGCGGCGCGGAGCCGCTGTTCATGACCGACTACATCGCGTGCGGCCGGGTGGTGCCGGAGCGCATCGCGGACATCGTCGCCGGCATCGACGCGGGCTGCGCGCTCGCCGGCTGCGCGCTGATCGGTGGGGAGACGGCGGAGCACCCCGGCTTGCTCGGGCCCGACGACTACGACCTGGCCGGCGCGGCAACCGGGATGGTGCGTGAGGCCGACCTGCTCGGGCCGGCGAAGGTCCGGCCGGGCGACGTCGTCGTCGCGATGGCGTCGAGTGGCCTGCACTCGAACGGCTACTCGCTGGCCCGCCACGTGCTGCTGTCGGTCGCGAAGCTCGAGCTGGACTCCACGGCCGAGCTCGGAGTGCCGCTGGGCGAGGAGCTGCTGACCCCAACCCGGATCTACGCCAAGGACTGCCTCAGCCTGGCGGCGGCGCTCGAGGTGCACGCCTTCTCCCACGTCACCGGTGGCGGCCTCACCGCGAACCTTGCCCGGGTGCTTCCCGACGGGCTGGCGGCGCGGATCGACCGGTCGTCGTGGACCCCGGCGCCGATCTTCGACCTCATCGCGGAGCGCGGCCAGGTCGCGGCTGCCGAGATGGAGCGCACGTTCAACCTGGGCGTCGGCATGGTCGCCGTCGTTCCGGAGCCGGTCGCGCAGGCAGCCGTGGACCACCTGACCGGACGAGGCGTTCCGTCCTGGGTCTGCGGTCAGATCAGCGAGGGTTAGCTCTCGTCCTCGTCGGCTGCGTAGCCGTCGTACTCGCCGTAGTCGTCTTCGTCGTCATCGACGGTCGTCGACTGGGTCGTCGCATAGCTCTGGCCGGCGCCGTTGCGCTCAGCGGCAAGCTCTTGCGCCAGGCGGTCGAGGTCGGTGCCGCCGCTGGAGTACTTCAGCTCGCGGGCAACCTTCGTCTGCTTGGCCTTGGCACGGCCGCGCCCCATTGGCTCGACCCCCTCGTTGCGCCCCGGGTCCGACCCGGTGGCGATACGGAAGTTGTTCGGTCATCTCGTGACCCGGTACGCCGGATCGACCGCCAGGATATCAGCGCTCGGAGCTGCGTTGGCCATCCCGTTCCGGGAGGCGTAGCGGACGCCCTGCCCCGGCCGCGGCCATGCGCGCTTCGGCCATCCGATCGGCGGCGATCGAGGGCGGAATCCCGTCCGCTGCCGCGGTCGCGAGGATCCGGGCCGTGGTGGCGAAGATCTCGGCGGCCTTGGCGCGGGCGCGGTCCGGGTCGTAGCCGTCGATCTCGTCCGCCACCTGGATCACCCCGCCCGCGTTCACCACGTAGTCGGGGGCGTAGAGGATGCCGCGCTCCTCGAGCCGGGCTTCGACGCCAGGGTGCGCGAGCTGGTTGTTCGCGCCGCCGCAGACGACCTTGGCGCTCAACCGTGACACCGTGTCGTCGCTGAGCGCGTGACCGAGGGCGCACGGCGAGTACACGTCGATCGCCTCGTCGACGATCCGGCCGGGCTCGCTCACCTCGATCTCCGGGTGGCGGTGCGTGACGTCGGAGACGGCCGCGGCGTCGACATCCGCAACCACCACGGCGGCGCCGTCCGCCAGCAGGTGCTCGACGAGGTGCCTGCCGACCTTGCCGACGCCGGCGATCCCGACCCGCCGCCCGCGCAGGGTGGGCTCGCCCCACATCGCCTCGGCGGCAGCCCTCATCCCCTGGAAAACCCCGAATGCGGTGAGCACAGAGGAGTCCCCGGCGCCGCCCCGCTCGGGGGAACGGCCGGTGGTGTAGCGGCACTCCTCGGCGACGACGTCCATGTCCGCGACGTAGGTACCGACGTCGCAGGCGGTGTAGTAGCGCCCGGACAGCGAGTCGACGAACCGGCCGTACGCGCGCAGGAGCGCTTCGGTCTTGTCGGTCGCGGGATCGCCGAGGATCACCGCCTTGCCGCCGCCGAGCGCGAGGCCGGCGCACGCTGCCTTGTACGCCATCGCCCGGGACAGCTCCAGGACGTCGGCGAGCGCCGCCGCCTCGTCGGCGTACGGGTAGAAGCGGGTCCCGCCCAGCGCCGGGCCGAGCGCGGTCGAGTAGATCGCGACGATCGCCCGAAGCCCGGTCGAGGGGTCGTTGCAGAACACGACCTGCTCGTGCTCGGGCGCCTCGGTGAAGACGTCCACGCCCGGCAGGCTAATCGCAGCGCTCGGCGGGCACCGTCAGTCGTGCCAGGATTGACGACGTGATGGGGTACGCCGCGCACTTGCGGGTGTACGAGCCGCTGTCCGGACTTCCCGAGCACGAGCGCAACCGTTGGCAGGCCTACATCGCTGCCGGGGACGTGCCGAGCCGGCCGGTCCAGATGGTGCGCGAGCACGAGGTCGCGCTTTCGGCGGTGCTCGCGATCCCGCCGCGGCTCGATCTCTCCGACGGCAGCGACCACGCGTACGTGCGCGAGCTCGACGGGCTCACCTACGTCTGCCCGTGGCGGTTGCAGCTTCGCGCGTGGGATGCGCTCGACAGCTTTCGCTCCCAGCTTCCGGATGAGCTGCGCGACGCGTTCTTTCCCGCCGCGCTGAGCGCAGCCGCGGAAGATGCCCGCGACGTGTGGCGGGCCAACAACCCGCAACTGCGGGCGGGCATCATCACCGCGACGTGGCAGGTTCCCATCTCGTGGTTCCTCGCGTTCGAGGCCAGCGAGCGACGCATGGTGCTCGGGGAGCGGCGGATGGACGCGAACTCTGGAGCAGGGCTGGACCGCGCGTTGATCTATCTCACCGCGATGTCGAGGGCACGCCGGCGGATCGCGCGGGCGCTGCGAGTCGTCCAGCGGATCTTCGGTGAGGGCCCGGCAACCTCGTCGATCGAAGACGTCGGCCGCTGGCTCGAGGACTTCCACCCGCACTCGTTGGTGGAGCTCGACTACGGCGGCCTGGTGCACCTCGTCGACGACGACGCGCTGTCGGAGGACACCTCGGTCGCCGACGTCAACGAGGCGCTGGAGCGACTGCTCGCGGGTGACCTGCCGGCGGCCGGCCAGTGCTACGAGCGGGTGATCAGCCGCTGGCGGTCAGTGGCTGCTCTCGAGCACGCCAACTAGGGCGCGTCCCGCAGAGTCGGGTTCTGGGCTGGATCGCCCGTTCCCGCGGCCGATAAGAGGCGGAAGCCGACGGCCTGGGTTGTCGGGGTTCTTGCGTTTTGCCACGGGGTCGAACCCGGGCCTTCCGGACGAATGGGACTAGTCACTCTGGCCCGAAAGATGGTCCCGATGGGCCATACCGGATATCCCGCGACATCTTCACCATAGATATCGACCGAGCCCCACCGGTCGACTGAGAAACGGAGTACCTGATGACCACCCGGACTGCAGACGCCGAACCGCTGCTCACCCCTGCTGAGGTCGCGACGATGTTCCGCGTCGACCCGAAGACCGTCACACGGTGGGCCAAGGCGGGCAAGCTCACTTCGATCCGCACCCTCGGCGGCCACCGCCGGTACCGCGAGAGCGAGGTACGCGCGCTGCTTGCCGGCGTGCCGACTCAGCGCTCCGTCTAGCCCCAGACTCCGTCGCGCCGGGGCCCAGTGCCGGCGCGACGGTATCCAATGAGACCGCGTCACAATCCGGCGGTGACGCGGTCTCATTGGTGCGCCCGGAACCTGATCGACGCCGGACGCGACGCGGTAATCCACGCGACTCGTTGAGCTCTCGCACGTACCCTCGACTACATGGATGTCCGCCAGTCCGACAAGCTGCAGCACGTCGCGTACGACGTGCGCGGACCGCTTCTCGACGAAGCGGCGCGGATGGAGGCAGAGGGCCAGCGGGTTCTGAAGCTCAACATCGGCAACCCTGCGCCGTTCGGTTTCGACGCGCCCGATGAGATCTTGCAGGCGGTCACCCGCAACCTGATCAGCGCGCAGGGTTACAGCGAGTCGAAGGGGCTGTATTCGGCGCGCACCGCCGTCGAGCAGTACTACCAGCTCTGTGGCGTCGACGGGGTGACGGTCGACGACATCTATCTCGGCAACGGCGTCAGCGAGCTGATCGCGATGACGCTTCAGGCGCTGCTCAACAACGGCGACGAGGTTCTGATCCCGTCGCCCGACTACCCGCTGTGGACCGCGATGACATCGCTGTCGGGTGGCACCGCCGTGCACTATCGCTGCGACGAGTCGGCCGACTGGCTCCCGGATCTCGACGATCTCGAGGCGAAGGTCAGCGATCGGACCAAGGCGATCGTCATCATCAGCCCGAACAACCCGACCGGCGCGGTGTATCCCCGCGCCTTCATCGAGACGCTCGTCGAGTTCGCCCGCCAGCACGACCTCGTGATCTTCTCGGACGAGATCTACGACAAGATCCTGTACGACGATGCCGAGCACACTGTCGTCGCATCGATTGCTCCCGACGTGTTGTGCCTCACCTTCAGTGGTTTGTCGAAGGCCTACCGGGTCGCCGGCTTCCGCGCTGGGTGGGTGGTCGTCAGCGGCCCGAAGCAGCACGCGCAGAGCTACATCGCGGGGCTGACCGTGCTCGCCAACATGCGGTTGTGCCCGAATGTTCCCGCCCAGCTTGCGATCCAGACCGCGTTGGGTGGCTACCAGAGCATCAACGAGCTGGTGCTTCCCGGCGGCCGGTTGTGCGAGCAGCGTGACGTCGCGTGGCGGATGCTCAACGACATCCCGGGCGTGTCGTGCACCAAGCCGCAGGGCGCGCTCTACGTCTTCCCGAGGCTCGACCCGGACGTCTATCCCATCGTCGATGACGAGCGGATGGCCCTCGACCTGCTCCGGTCGCAGCAGATCCTGCTCACCCAGGGCACCGGGTTCAACTGGGCCCAGCCGGACCATGTGCGGATCGTGACCTTGCCCCACGCTGAGGTGCTGGCGGATGCGATCGAGCGCTTTGGGGTGTTCCTCTCGACGTACCAGCAGTGAGCGGACGCGCCCCTACTTCCTGACCGTGACGGCGAAGTCGATGCGGTCCGGGCTGGGCTCGGCGTTCTGCGACTGCACGGTGATCGTGAAGTGATGCACGCCGGCCTGGAGGCTCGCCGCGGAGACCGTGATCTTGATCGTCCCTGTGCCGGCGCCGGTGTCGGAGCCACCCGCCTTGCCGGAGCCCATCGGCGCGACCGTGCCGGAGAAGTCCGCGGCGTCAGGGCTGGCCCACCCCCGGTTGCTCCCGACGCTGTAGGAGTAGCCGCAGCTGCCGGAGCCGTCGCTGAGCTGAAGCTCGATCGTTCGCTGCGCGCCGTGCTTTATCGACAGCGCCGTGGTCTTCACGAAGGTCCGCAGGTACGGCGTGTGCTCGCCGTTGCCGAGGGTCAGCCGCGCGTGGACGGTGCGGACGATGCGCGGGTCGGCGAGGTCGTAGACCTTGACCGTTCCGTGGTAGGTGCCCTGCTGCATGTCGGGGTAGCCACCGAGCACGTTGCTGTTGGCGACAGAGATGAGGCGCAGCTGATCGGACTGACCGCTGACCGCCGTGCCGTCGGTCGGCACGAGCGCGCGATCCGGTCGCGTCTTGAGCCGGCCGTGCGTGAGGTCGACCGACAACCAGGCGCCGATCTGGCTGTCCGGCAACGCCTGCCAGTGCAGCTTGCTGCCTGGCGCTCCGACGTTCCCGATTCTTAGCGTCTGCTTCGTGGTCGCCGCCGGCTTGTGCCCGCTGGATCCGTTGACAGCGTCGTAGAACTCGTCGTCCCACATCGGTCCCGCGCAGGTCGCAATCGTGGGGCGCCCCGACGCGTTGAGAGCGCCCTCACGGAAGTGCAGGTGTGTCGTCGAGAGCTTCAGCTTCGCGGGGGGCGACACGGAGTACGTGACGTGCAGGGTGGCGCGGTGCCCGTCGACGTCGACAGTGATAACGCCGTGATGGGTGCCGGACGCGAGCCTGCCGGGCGACACGGACCAATGAAGGCTTCCCGGCGCCTTGCCGGCGGTCACGTGCAGCCACGAGCTGTCGCTGTGGGCGGTGTACGACGCGGATCGGTACCCGGTGCTCGCGGTGACGGATGCCGTTGTCGCAACGCCGTGGCGGTAGCCGTAGACCGTGACGTGGTCCGGGATCAGGGTGAGGTGCTCCGCCGCGGCCACGAGGTCGGCGCCGAGATTGGCCGCGTCGTAGCTGCCGAGGCCGCTCGCCATGTCGTAGCCCTTGGTGGCGGCGTACAAGTGGTGCGGGTTGCAGCCCTTCGGACAGTCGTCCGGGTCGTACTGCGCGTCGTTGCTGTCGGTGGTGATGTCGTGGAAGTCGCGGGCGTAGCGCGCCGGATCGGCGGCGACCCGGTAGAGCCCCGGGTTGATCAGCCCGAGGCCGTTCAGGTGGGCGGCCTCGGCCTCCTGGTCCCATAGGACGGCGGCCGCGGCGGTGAGCGGCGTCGACAGGCTGGTGCCGCCGATCGGCTGCCATCCGCCGACCCCGCCCGCCTTGGGCAGCGCCAGGCCGAGCAGGCTGCAGTTCGGCGTCGCGCAGTAGATGGAGTAGCCCGGCGAGCCGACGTCGTCGGTGAACTGCAGCTTGTTGCCCTGCATCCCGAAGTCGGGGTCGGCGTCGGCCGACAGGTCCGGGACCTCGCGACACAGCTGGCCCTTCGGCGCTCCGCAGGCGACGCGGCTCGCACCTGGAGCGTGGCGCGCCGACGCCAAGGAGTGCTGCCACGACGGCATCCGCCACAGGGTGCTGACCCCGCCGCCGGCTGCGCCGCCGTCGTTCCAGGTCGCCTCGCTGCGCGGGCCGGGGAGGCCGTTGGCCGTGCGCTCGCCCAGGTTCGTCCCGCCGACGCCGGTCACCCAGGGGACGGCGGCCTCCTGCTCGACGCTGATGCTGTCGCCGGTCGGCGACGGGAAGATGCCGCTGCAGTCGACAGCTCCTGAGTCGCCGCTTGCGTCAAAGATCTGCTGTCCTTGCGCGGCGGCTTCCTCGGTGATCGCCGCGTACAGCTGGTTGTCCGCGGCGCTGTTGAGGTCCTCGCAGTTGCCCCACGATGAGGAGATCACCGGCGCGAGGTCGTCGGTCACGAACCGCGAGTAGAGGTCGAGCTCGCCCGTGCTCGTGATCGGCGCGACGTAGACGTAGAGGTGGGAGAGCTTCGGCAGCATCTCGAGCATCGTGGTGATGTCGGCCATGTCCTCGACCTCACCGTCGGCCGGTGGTCCGCCGCTGCCGCCGGAGACGAGCCGCCGGGTCACCGGCGTGTGCAGGTGGTAGCAGGACTCGACCGCCGCGACATTGCTGTCGTGGTAGTCGTCGAACTCGACCAGCGCAGCCGACATCCCCTGCCCGAGGAAGCCCTTCGCGTACAGCCCGTTGAAGTTGTACGCCGTGGCGAGCTGCGGGGCGGTGTAGCCGACCCCCGCGATGGCGCCGGCGCAGGGAGTCACACCGCCGTTCTGGCCGATCGGCCCAACCTGTGGCATCGCGGCGGCTTCGGTGGGCCCGGCGGCCCGGACCTTTGCCGACGGCCGGGCGAGGTTGTCGAGTCCGATCACGCCGGTCACCGCCCCGGCAAGGCTTGCCGGCAGCCGGATGTCGTGGATGTTCGCGAAGAACGCATGGCCGGGAAGCCGGAAGCCGTGGATCGCGGTCCCGAACACGCGCTGCAGCTGCCCGACCGGACCGCTGGCCTCCACGTAGAGCCGGTTGGCAGCCGGAGCGTCGACGTCCAGGCCGAGCTGCCGCAACGCACGCGTCACGCCGGCGACTTCGGCCGGCGGGGCGCCGAAGCGCTCACCGAACTCCGCAGGTGAGAGGAACCGGTGAAAGCTGGGACTTCCAGGCTGGTACTCGGCTTGGACGTAGCGGTCCAACGCAGATTGCTCCGGCAGCGCGAGCGGGAGCATCACGTGCAGGGATCGGAGTGGATCGAGCGCGCCGAGGTCAGTCGCCCTCCGGATCAGCTGCGGCACGGTGTGGAGCAACGTGCGGATGGGTGTCCGGCCCGCGGCCGGCACCGACGCGCTCGATCCCGACGTTGCGGCCAGGGACGGCGCGACGCCACCCATCAGGAGCGCGCAGATCGCGGCGCCGATGACGAGCCGGCGCGAGTTGCCGTTCGGCTTCAAGGCGCTCAGGTCGGTCCGGCGCCGAAGGAAGGAGCCACTGTCACTTCACGATCACCTTGCCCTGCATGTCGGGGTGGATCGTGCAGATGTAGCTGTAGGTCCCCGGTTTCCGGAACGTGGCGGTGTACGTCTGTCCCTTGCTCAACAGTGGCGAGTGCAGGAACCCGGAGGCCGCGGACCCGGTCACGTTGTGACCGATGGTGTCCTGCTGGACGAAGGTGACCTTGGTGCCCGCCTTGACCGTCAGGGTCGATGGGTGGAAGGCGAAGCCCTGGATCGTCACGGTCGGGGTTCCGGTGCCGGTGCTGGTAGCGGGGCTCCCGCCGGCCGAGCTTGACCCACCACACCCGGCGAGCACGACCGAGGCGACCAGGCCGGCGGCTGGCAGCAGCGCGCGGCGGGCAGCGGGCATGTCGTTCCTCCGGGTGGTGGGATCGTTTCAGGTTGTGAGGTTATCGAGCCACGTCGGGGCGCCGCTCGTCTGCATCGCGCTCGTGGTCGGCTGCGGTGGTGGAACGGCAGCCGCATTGCCGGGCAGCAAGGTCGAGCGGGGCGGCAAGGCCGTCCTGCCATCGAGTGACCCCTTCTATCGCTACACGGGGCACCGCCCGCTGCACCGGATCGAGCCCGGAACGGTGCTGAGGAAGCGGGCGGTCACGCTCGCCCTTCCCAACGCGGGCACGCCGCTGCGCGCCGAGCAGCTGCTCTACCGCACCCGCGACGAGCTGGGCGATGCGTCGGTGGAGGTGACGACCGTCGTCGTGCCGCCGGGCACGAGGCGGGCTACGGCACGCTGGACGCGCTGCGCGCGACCGAGTCCTACCTCGGCCTGCCAGCGGCGACCAAGATCGGGATGTACGGCTACTCGGGCGGTTCGATCGCGGCCGACTGGGCTGCCGAGCTGGCGCCTCGCTACGCCCCGGCGCTCAACCTGGTCGGCGTCGCCATGGGCGGGATCCCGGTCGATCTCGCCCACAACCTTCGCTACGTCAACGGCAGCAAAGGCTGGTCCGGCGTCGTACCCGCGGTGATGGTGTCGCTGACCCGCGCGTTCCATGTCGACCTCGGCAGGTACCGCTCGGCGTACGGCGCGAAGATCTTCGCGCAGGTCCGCCGGCAGTGCATCGGATCGTTTCTCGGCGCCTATCCCGGACTGCGGGTCGCCGAGCTCGTGCAGCGCCGCTACCGGGACATCCTGCGGGTGCCGGCCTTCACCCGGATCGCCAACCGGCTGATCATGGGCAGCGCCCCGGGCCGCCCGCGCGCGCCGTTCTTCATGGCCGTCGGGAACGCCGACGGTGTCGGTGACGGCGTCATGATCGCCCAAGATGTCGAGGCGCTCGCCCACGAGTACTGCCGCCAGGGCGATCCGGTCGAGCTGAACGTCTACAAGGGCGCCACTCACACCGAGGCTGCGCTGCACTTCGAGTCGCCGGCGGTCGCGTTCCTGCTGGCGCGCTTCGCCGGGGAACGAGCGGCGGGCAACTGCTCGTCCATCCCGCCGGGCAACTCGCTGGCGCCACTGCCGGCGCACCATGGACGCCACGCAAGATCAACGACTGTTACGCTCCGCTCACGCAGCCTGCAATGATCTGATGCGTAGGTACGACTCCCTCGCCCAGGTTGGAAGTACATGCGGCCGCTGTCCGAGTTGACGCTTGTCGGCGAACCCGACGCGGTGCCGAAGGCCCGCCGGTTCACCGCCAAGTCGCTCGCCGCCGAGCCCGAGCATCTGGTGGAGGACGCCGAGCAGGTGGTCTCTGAGCTCGTCACCAACGCGATCCTGCACGGTGGCGAGCCGGTCACGGTGCGGATCCTGCGCGGTGAGAACGCGCTGCGGCTCGAGGTCGAAGACGGTGGCCGGACGCTGCCGGTGATGGGTCGCCCGACGGCCGATGCGACCACCGGGCGCGGGCTGTCCCTCGTCGCGGCGCTCGCCAGCGGTTGGGGGGTCGAGGAGTCGCAGGGTGGGAAGGTCGTGTGGGCAGAGCTCGCCGAGGAGCCGGATCAGCAGGCATCGCGACCGGCGACCGGGCTCGACCTCGAGCTCGGCGCGGAGCCGAATCCCAGCGGGACGCGCCACAAGGTGCGGCTCGGACCAGTCCGGACCGACCTGCTGCTCGCCGCGAAGGCTCACATCGACGGCGTCGTCCGCGAGCTCCAGCTGATGACTGCGGACGAGGCAGCGGGTGGCACTCCGCTCGCCGCGCCGATGGCGGAGCTGATCGATGCCGTCACCGCCGAGTTCGCTGAGGCGCGCGAGGAGATCAAGCGGCAGGCGCTGGCCGCTGCGGCGCGCGGCGACGTGGACACCGACCTGGTGCTCACGTTGCCGGTCGCCGCCGCCGAGGCGGGCGAGCGGTACCTCGCCGCGTTGGATGCGGCCGACCGGTTCGCGCGAGCGTCGAAGCTGCTCACCCTCGCCGCGCCGACGTCGCATCGGGTCTTTCGGCGCTGGTATGTCGAGGCGCTGGTCGCGCAGCTCAGGGCCATCGATCGCGGCGAGGCCCCACCCGACCCACCGCCGTTCATGGCGGCGCTGGTCGGCGAGGTCGAACGGCTGTCTCGGCTCGAAGACATCTCCGACCGGCTGCAGATCCTGCAGCGGTTCACCGCGGAGCTGACCGGTGCGGCGACCGTCGGCGAGATCACGAACGTCGCCGTCCGCAACGCGTGCGGTGATCTCGGGGCGCAGACTGTGCGGATCTACCTGCTGGGCGACGACGGGATGCTGCACGCTGTCGCGGGCGGCGGCGAGGTCGTCCTCCCCGGTGGGGAGTACTCCGAGTACGCCGACCTTCCGCTCGACGCGGACCTGCCCGGGCCGCTCGTCGTACGCACCGGTGTGGCGATGTACTTCCGCAACCGGGACCAGCTGACGGCTCGCTTCCCGCAGCTCGCCGGGCTGTACCCGGAGGAGACCGGCCTGCACGTAACGCCGCTTCGCGTCGGCTCGCACATGATCGGCGTGATCTCGATGACGTTCGCTGCGTCCAGCGAAGTCGGTGAGGACACGCAGCGCGCCTTCGTCGGCGCGATGGCCGACGCGACGGCGCAGGCGCTCGAACGGGCGCTCGCGATGGAACGGGCCGATGCTGCCCGGCGCCGGCTCGCCTTCCTGGCCGAGGCGTCGGTCGTCTTCGCTTCGAGCCTGGACTTCGGGGCGACGCTCGACGCCGTCAACCGGCTGCTGGTGCCGACGCTCGCGGACTGGTGCATCGTTCAGCTCGTCCGCGACGACGACAACCTCGAGATCGCGGCGCTGCACCACTCGGACCCGGGTCAGGTGGCCTGGGCGAGGAGCATGGCGGGTCGCTTCCCGCTCGCCGGGAAGCATGCCGGCGGAGCGCCGTCGGTGGTGGCCTCCGGCGAGTCCCTGCTGTTCGCGGATCTCGACCAGGCGCTGCTTGAGTCGATGGCGGACAGCGACGAGCATCGTGACGTGATCCGGGCGCTGGGAATGTCGAGCGCGATGGTCGTTCCGCTCACCGGACGCAGCGGAACCTTCGGCGCGATCACGCTGCTGTACGCCGACTCCGGGCGGCGTTACGCGCCGGAGGACATGTCGTTCGTGGAGGACGTGGCGCGCCGTGCCGCGCTCGCGCTCGAGACGGCTGAGACGTTCCGTGAGCAGTCCGGTCAGCTCGCCGACGTACGCCGGGTCGCCGACGCCACCCAGCGGGCGATCCTCGCGCCGGTTCCCTCGCGGCTGGGCCCGATCACTCTCGCGGGCCGTTACGTGAGTGCGACGGCGGAGGCGCTGATCGGTGGGGACCTCTACGAGGTGGTTCCCCGGCGCGGCGGCGTGCGGCTGCTCGTCGGCGACGTCCGCGGCAAGGGACTCGCCGCGATCCGGATCGCGACGATCGTGCTCGGTGAGTTCCGAGCGGCGGCGGCGGACATCGGCGACCTGACCGAGGTCGCGCGCCAGATCGACCGGCGGTTGCGGCCCTACCTCGAGGAGGAGGACTTCGCAACGGCGGTGATCGCCGACGTCGCGGACGACGGCTCGTACTCGGTGGTCTCCTGCGGGCACCCGGCGCCGCTGCTGGTCACGGGCGGCGCCATCGGCGAGCTCTCCGTTGTTCACACCCTGCCGCTGGGCCTGGGCGCGGAGCCGGTCGTCTCGACCGGATGGCTCAGCCCCGGGGACCGGCTGCTGCTCTACACGGACGGCGTCATCGAGGCGCGCGATCCGTCGAGGCGCTTCGTCGACCTCACCTGGGTCACCGCGCCGCTCGTCGAGGGCGAGCTCCAGTACGCCTTGGACGACGTGCTGGAGCGGCTGCACCGGTTCGCCGGCGCGCAGCTCGGCGACGACGTCGCCCTCGTGGCCGCTGAGTTCAGCCCCTGACCGGGCGCAGGAGCGCCTAGCCCTGAAGCGTCTTCTCGCCGAAGACGTTCGCGGGTGGGGCGAGATGAATCGGCCGGCCCCAGTCGTTGAAGGTCTGGGTCAACCGAACCTTGTGGTTCGTCGCGACGAACTCGACCGGGAGCGGGTGGTCACCGGTCGTGACCCACAGCGTGGCGGTGGCGTGACGTGGCGCACCGGCACCTGCGGCTTGGCCCCGGATGCCGACGGCGGGCACGCCGTTGACCATCCGCTGCGCAAGCAGGTGGAGCGGCGCGACGACGCGGTCCTCGTGCAGCGTCGAGGCGAGCGTCACCCCCTCGGTGACGGCCTGGTAGCCCGCTTGTCCGGGCCGCAGCAGCAGCCACTGGTGATGCAGCACCGCGACCTCGTCCGCCGTGAAGCCCATGTAGTGGGTCAGGCCGCGCTTGTCGCCCTTGAAGTACGTCCTGGGCCCGACGACCCGGACGGTGACGTGGCCGCCGTAGATGCTGATGTGCTGGACGCCGCCGCTCGTTGTGTCGACGTCATCGAAGACCGCGGTGCCGATCCGACTCGAGACGGTGCGGGCGACCGCGTGCACCGTCTTCTCGGCGAGCGCATCGGTTTCCACCGTGGCGAGCAGCGTCTTCGCGGAGCTGCTCGGCGCCGGTTGCGTCGCGAGGCTTCGCCTCGGGGGTGCCGTCGCCGCCGGCGAGGCCACCGCGCCTGGGGGAGCACTACCGGACGGCTGGGGCGACGCCGCGGCGCTCGGGCGAGGGGCGGCCGAGGTGTCCGCAGTCCGGGCGACCGCGACGGCGACGCCGGCGCCGATCAGGGCCACCGCGACCACCGACAGGACGAGGGCAGGCTCGCGCGGGCCCCTGGGCTGGGTCACCTTCTGACTCTCGACGTGACCGCCGTCCCGCTTGAGGCGTGGCCGACCGGTGGGCAGGGGCGGGGTCGAACCGCCGACCTTCCGCTTTTCAGGCGGACGCTCGTACCAACTGAGCTACCTGCCCGTTGCGGCCGTGGCCGCAGGGACCGGACGAGTGTACGGGGTGGCTATCGCTGCCCTTCCGGAGCTGACGGCGAATCAGAAATCGGTCAAAAGGAACTATAGATACCCAGTCATGCTGTCGAGTAACGTCGCAACCACATTTCGCCCAGCACCTGTCATCAGACCATCACGGGGAACCCATTCATGCGCGCAGCCCGCTTTCGGGCTGCGGTCGTCACGCTGCTCATCGCCGTGTCCGCCATTGGCGTGGCCGGTGAGCCCGCTGCGACCGCAGCTCCCTCGACGTACACCCATGGCTTCGACGTCTCCTGGCCGCAGTGCCACGGTCACGCGGCCGGACGCATGCCGCGCTCCGGCGCCCGCTACGTGATCCTCGGCCTCACCCACGGCACCGGCCACACCACGAACCCGTGCCTTCGCTCGCAGCTGGGCTGGGCCCGGCAGCACCACGCGAAGGTCGGCGGCTACCTGGTGGCGTCGTATCCCTCGCGGCGGCAGCTCGGCGTCGCGGGCCGGATCGGGCACTGCCACGGCCGCACGTTGTGTCAGCTGCGCACCGACGGCGCGCGGCAGAGCCTCGACGCGCTGCGCACTCTGCACCGCGTGCACATGCGCTCGCCGATGGTGTGGCTCGACGTGGAGTTCCGCTCGACCCACGGCTGGCACCGCTCGCACCGCCGCAACCGCGCAGTGATCGAGGGCATGGTCGCGAGCCTGCGCCGCAACCACAAGCGGTTCGGCGTCTACACGACGAGCTACATGTGGCACGCGATCGTCGGGCACTACCGGCTGCGGGTGCCGCAGTGGCTGCCCAGCGGTGTCGGCAACCCGCGCCGGACCAAGCCGATGTGCCGTCGTACGGCTACCGGCGGGCGGACCTGGATCGTGCAGTTCACTCGTCGACTCGACGAGGACCTGACGTGTCCGATCCTTGACCCGACCCGCAGCCACGTGCGCGGCCGCTCGAGCGGCCATGGCTTCCTGCTGAACCGGGTCGTCGCGTGACTGGCGGTCCTGACGGGACTTGAACCCGCGACCTCCGCCTTGACAGGGCGGCGAGCACTCCAACTGCTCCACAGGACCTTGATGTTGCGGCCGTACTCCGTGCGCGTACCCCCAACGGGATTCGAACCCGTGTTACCGGCGTGAAAGGCCAGCGTCCTAGGCCTCTAGACGATAGGGGCTTGTCCGCCGTCGGGGACCCCACGAGTGTAGGGGAGACTCCGCCCGGTGAGCGAAGTCGATCTGCGAGGGCGAGGTACGACGATGACGGAGCCGGTCGACGAGGTCCGGTACGAGCGGCGCGGCGCGGCGGCACTGGTCACGATCGACCGGCAGGCGCGGCGCAACGCGATCGACGGGAAGACCGCGGACGCGCTGGTCGCGGCGCTCGAGTCGTTCGAGGCCGACGACGACGCGCGAGTGATGGTGCTGACCGGCGCCGGGGAGGCGTTCTGCGCCGGGGCCGACCTGACCGCGATCGAGACGCTCGAGCCGCGCGCGCGTCGCGGTGAGGGCCCGCTCGGATTCACCCGCCGGGTAGCGACGAAGCCGACCATCGCCGCGATCGACGGTTGGGCGGTGGCCGGCGGGCTCGAGCTCGCCGTGTGGTGCGACCTTCGGGTCGCGTCGCCGCGGGCGAAGTTCGGCTGTCTCGAGCGCCGGTTCGGCGTACCGCTCATCGACGGCGGCACCTGGCGGCTGCCGCGCATCGTCGGGTTCGGCCGGGCGATGGACCTCGTGCTGACCGGTCGCCTAGTCACTGCCGAGGAGGCGCTCGCGATGGGACTCGTCACCGCCGTCGTCGACGACCCGGTCGCGCATGCGCTGGCCGTCGCGGAGCAGCTCGCCGGTTTTCCGCAGGAGACGATGCTCTCCGACCGCAACTCGATCTACGACGGGTACGGACACACGCTCGAGGAAGGCCTCGCCATCGAGGCGCGTTACGGCAGCGAGGTGCTGCTCGTCGGCCGAGCCGGTGCCGCGCGCTTCGCGGCCGGCGAAGGCCGCGGCGCGGAAGGCGTCTGAACGCCGGGACCGCCCGGCTCGACGGGGTGGCCACTCATGACTGAGGACCTCCCCGGAGGGGGACGGTGAAAGACATGAGCGACCTGCAGGACACCTTTGAGGCACTCGTCAGCGATCTGGACTACCCGATGTACGTCGTGACTGCCTGCGACGGCACGCATCGTGCGGGCTGCCTCGTCGGGTTCACGACCCAGGCGAGCATCGACCCGCCGCGGCTGCTGGTGTTGTTGTCGAAGGCCAACGAGACGTGGCGTGTGGCCTCGCAGGCCGAGGTGCTCGGCGTGCACTACCTCGGCGTCGACAACAAGCACCTGGCCGAGCTGTTCGGCGAGGAGTCAGGGGACTGGACCGACAAGTTCGCCCGGTGCGACTGGCACGAAGGGCCGAGCGGTACGCCGCTGCTCAGCGGCGTACGAGGCTGGGTCGCCGGTCGCGTCCTGGAGCGGCTCGACGCGGGTGACCACGTCGCCCACCTGCTGGAGCCCGTCGACGCCGGCATCGATACGGACGGGCGGCCGCTTACCCTGCAACGCGTGCGTGACCTCGACCCTGGTCATCCGGCGTGAGCTCGGACTTTCCGGCCGACCTCGACACCCTGATGGCCGCCGCGGAACGCGGCCAGGGCCCGATGACGATGGCCGACATCGCGGCGGTCGCCACGCAGCTCGGCGAGCCGGCCGACGACACGGTGTTGCTCAGCTGGCTGCGCGACAACGCTGTGCCTCTCGTCGGCCAACAGCTGCTCGTCGCGTCGGTACGTGCGGTCGAGGATCCCGAAGCGTCGATCGATGCGGCCATCTCCGAGGCGAGGGAAGCGCTCGGGGCCGCGGCCACGGTCGACGAGATCACGACCTGGCTCAGCGACAACCGGCCCGGGGCACTGCGGGCGTGGCTCGTTCGCGTGGTGCTGCCCGAAGCGCTCGCGGCACGCACGGCCGCGGCGGGCAACGGCCGCGAGGCCCCGCCCGTCAACCGGGACCGCCGCCTGCATCAGTAACCATCGCTGCGGTCCTGCGCAGGTTGCGATAGACAGGTCGCTCGGCGGCCGGATTCAGGTCTCGCTGTCGGATTGCACCAAGCCGAACGAGGGGAACGGCGTCGTGTCGCAGCTCAGGTCGCAGCCGTACCTTCCGTTTGAGGGCGCCGAGTTCGTCGACTACATGGAGGACGTCCTCAAGGGCGTCGCCGAGCTGCGTGCCGAGGGCCGGATCCCAGTGGACCCGGGGATCGACAGCCTGCTGGCGCTGTGGCGCGTCGTGACTGACCAGGTCCGCCGCGACGTCAACGCGGCGGGCCCCGGCGCGGTCGCGCCGATGACGTCGACCATCCCGATGACGCAGGCCGAGTTCACCCAGAGCTCGGCGATGTTCGAGACCTTCTACCAGCTGCTGCGCATCCTCGAGATGCGTGGCGCCATCAACCTGCGCCGTACCGACGGGGTGAGCAAGGTCGCGATGGCGGTCTACCAGGGCACCTTGCTCTGAGGCCTCGCCGGGTCAGGCGTCACGCGGGCCTGTCTCCGGCGAGTCAGGTCCGGTAGCGTCCGGTGCGGGGTGCAGTTCGGTCCGGCGCGGGAGGGGCTTGCCATGGGGTTGCTTGACAAGGTCAAGGGCCAGTTCATCGACATCGTCGAGTTCCTCGACGACAGCCGGGACACGATCGTCTGGCGGTTCCCGCGCCAGGGCAACGAGATCAAGATGGGCGCCAAGCTGGTCTGCCGCGAGGGGCAGGCGGCGGTGTTCGAGAACGAAGGCAAGATCGCCGACGTCTTCCAGCCCGGCACGTACACCCTCGAGACGCAGAACATGCCGATCCTGTCCGACCTCAAGGGCTGGAAGTACGGCTTCAACTCGCCGTTCAAGGCGGAGGTCTACTTCGTCGGGACCCGCCTCTACACCGACATGAAGTGGGGCACCCAGGAGCCGGTCACCATCCGCGACGCGGAGTTCGGGATGGTGCGGCTGCGCGCGTTCGGCACCTTCGCGCTGCAGGTCACCGACCCGGCGGCGCTGCTGCGTCAGCTGGTCGGAACCGATCCCAACTTCACGACCGAGGAAGTCCAGGACTTCCTGCGCGAGAAGATGGTCAGCGAAGTCGGTACGGCGCTCGCCACCTCGGGCGTGCCGATGCTCGACCTCGCCGCCAACCAGCAGGAGATCTCGCAGAAGCTGGCCGGGACGCTCACGACGGCGTTCGCGGACATGGGTGTCGCGATCCCGAAGTTCATCATCCAGAACATCTCGCTGCCGCCCGAGGTCTCCGCGGCGCTGGACAAGCGCACCCAGATGGGCGTGCTCGGCAACCTCGACCAGTTCACGAAGTTCCAGGCGGCGACCGCGATCACCGAGGCCGCGCAGAACCCCGGTGGGGGCGCCGGCGCGGGCCTAGGGCTCGGTGCGGGCATCGCGATGGGTCAGCAGCTGGCCGGAGCGATGGCCCAGTCCGCCGCCGCGCCCGCGCCTGCTGCCGCGGCCGCGCCGCCGCCGTTGCCCGGCCAGGCCGGGTTCTTCCTCGGCATCAACGGCCAGCAGGTCGGCCCGGTAGCGGTCGGTGACCTCCCGGCCCGCATCGCCAGCGGCGAGCTGACGCGCGACACCTTGGTGTGGCGCGAGGGCATGGCCGCGTGGACCCGTGCCGGTGACGTTCCGGAGGTCAACGCGGCGTTCCCGGCAGCCCCGCCGCCGCTGCCGCCGACGCCGCCGCCCGCGCCGCCGACGGCCTGATCGACGCAGGGGGAGAGCAGGATGACGACCCCGGGGGACCCGTCCTTCGTCAGTGGCCAGGGCGCGCAGCTCCCCGGCGGCGCGGCGGTGCCGCCCATGCCGCCGCCCGCGATGCCGCCGCCCGCGATGCCGGCTCAGGCCGATCCGGTGGCGGCCGCGGCTGCCGCATCTCCGCCACCTCCCCCGCCCCCGCCGACCGGCGAGGACGGCACGGCGGCGCTGCTGTCCGTGGCGTGCAAGGCGTGCGGGTCGCAGATGACGTACAAGCCCGGCACGACGATGCTGAAGTGCCAGGCGTGCGGTGCCGAGCAGGCGATCGAAAGCACCGAGACGATCGAGGAGCACTCCTACGACGCGTGGGCATCGCAGCCCGAGAAGCGGGTCGCGACGATCGGCAAGCAGGTGCTCAAGTGCCAGGGCTGCGGGGCAACGACCGAGACCGACGAGCTGTCGGGCGCCTGCCAGTTCTGCGGCGGGGTGCTGCTCGCCGTCAGCAACCCGGAAGGGCTGATCGCGCCGGAGGCCGTGCTTCCGTTCGGCATCGTCAAGAAGGACGCGAACGCCGCGTTCGGCAAGTGGGTCAAGTCCCGCTGGTTCGCGCCGAACGCGCTGAAGAAGGTCGGGTCGACCGAGGCGATCAAGGGCACCTACGTTCCGCACTGGACGTACGACGCGCAGACCCAGACCGACTACACCGGCGAACGCGGCGAGCACTACTACACGACCGAGACGCGCACGGTGAACGGCCGTACCGAGACCTACCAGCAGCAGCACACCCGGTGGTGGCCCGCGTCAGGGCACGTCTCCCGCGCCTTCGATGACGTCGTGGTTCCCGCGAGCACTGTCTTGCCGCAGGACAAGCTGGACAAGATGGGCCCGTGGACGCTCGCACAGGCACAGGCATTCGACGCGCAGTACCTCGCCGGCTACACCGCGCTGCGCTATGACGTCGACCCCGACACCGGCCTGGTCACGGCCAAGGGCGAGATGGAGAACGTCATCCGTGACGACTGCCGACGTGACATCGGTGGTGACGAGCAGCGAGTGAACTCGATCTCGGTGCAGTACGCCGCATTGATGTTCAAGCTGATGCTGCTCCCGTTGTGGATCGCGTCGTACGTGTACGCGGGGAAGACCTACCAGGTCCTCATCAACGCGAACACATCAGAGGTCGTCGGCGACCGGCCGTACAGCAAGGTCAAGATCGCGCTCGCCGTCATCGGCGCGCTGATCCTCATCGCCGCGGGCATCGCGATCTACCTCGCGTACAAGCACCATCAGAACGCGAACTCGGCCCTCGCCCTGTTCGGGATGACGTAGCGCGAAGCGACTCGGCCGCGCCCACTAACCTTCGATCAGGGCCGTTAGCTCAATTGGCAGAGCTGCGGACTTTTAATCCGTAGGTTGTGGGTTCGAGTCCCACACGGCCCACCGCTGTGATTGTGTTACTTCGGCTGATGCCTCCCATTTGGCATTCGGCTGATTGGTAACAGTGTTTCGGTTGATGGGTGACACCTACTTCGGCTGATTGGTGACACTCCCGGTTCATGCGGGAGATGTCTGTGGCTGAACAGCGCTATGA
>DASZOU010000026.1:0-22412 GCA_035550655.1 Mycobacteriales bacterium | reverse complement strand
ACCACCGGCGAGATCCTCAGCCGGCACACCATCGACCCCGGCCGGGACTATTGGCGCAACACAGACCGAGAGCCCGGCCGATGGCCGGGCCCTCAACAATGACGCGACTCATCTCTCAACGATGTCGCGACTCATCACACTAGTAGCGGGGACAGTGTCTGAGTTCACGACATCGTTCACAGCTGTCTCGGGACATCGTTCACACCTTGAGCCGAGGAGTGAGCGATGGGGATGGCGCAGCTGGTCGTCACGGCGGTGCTGGTGGAGGGCCGCAGCAAGAGCGAGGTCGCCCGGCAGTACGGGGTGTCCCGCCGCTGGGTGATCACCCTCGTCCAGCGCTATCTCGCTGAGGGTGAGGCCGGGCTCGAACCGAGATCACGCCGGCCGCTGAGTAGCCCGCGACGCACATCCGTGGAGGTGGAGGACGAGATCGTCGCGATCCGCAAGGAGCTCGACCGCGACGGACATGAGGCGGGTGCGGCGACGATCGCCTACCACCTCGAGCAGAAACTCGGCTGGTCGCCGGCGGTCTCGACGATCTGGCGGATCCTGGTCGCTCGCGGGTTCGTCACACCGCAACCACACAAGCGACCGAAGAGCAGTTACCTGCGCTTCCAAGCCGCACAACCCAACGAACGCTGGCAACTCGACATCACGCACTGGAACCTCGCCGACGGCAGCTCGGTGGAGGTCCTCAACGTGATCGACGACCACTCGCGGCGCTGCATCGACAGTCACACCCAGCGCACCTTCAAAGGTCCCGACGTGGACCGCCGGTTCCGCAAAGCCGCTGCCGAATATGGCAATCCCCAGTCACTGCTGTCGGACAACGCCGCGGTGTTCACCGGCGCACCCCGCCGCTACGGCCGGGTCGCGCTGGAGGTCACCCTGGCCCTGCTCGGCATCCGCTTCGACCACTCCCGTCCCTACCACCCGCAGACCTGCGGCAAGGTTGAACGCTTCCACCAGACGCTGAAGAAATGGCTCGCTCACCAGCCGCCGGCGACCTCGCTACGGCAGCTACAACGCCAGCTCGACACCTTCCGCCGCTACTACAACGACATCCGCCCGCACCGCGCGTTAGGCCGCCGCACACCGGCCAGCGCCTACGCAGCGAGACCGAAGGCCGTCCCGACTGGCAAGTCGATCGACACCGGCCACTGGCGCACCCGCCACGACCGCATCGACAAGACCGGCGTGTTCACGCTGCGCCACAACAGCCGTCTCCACCACATCGGCGTCGGCCGCCGCCACGCCGGCACCCGCATCCTCGTCCTCGTCCACGACCTGGACGTCAGAGTGCTCACCACCGACGGCGAACTCATCCGAGAACTCGTCCTCGACCCCAGCCGGGACTACCAACCACAGCCCAAAACGTGAACGATGTCCCAGGACACCTGTGAACGGTGTCCCGAGACATCGCACTAGTAGCGGGGACAGGATTTGAACCTGTGACCTCTGGGTTATGAGCCCAGCGAGCTACCGAGCTGCTCCACCCCGCGTCGGTCTCGCCACGATAGCCCGGGCGAGGAAGGAGCGGCAAACTGCTGCGAACACAACGGGTCAGGACTCGGCGGCCCGAAGCTTGATCGGGGCGTTCCTCGGCTTCGGGATCCTGACCTCGGCAGCGGCGGAGGCCTGCACCAGCCAGCTGCTGGCTTCGCGCGCAGGCATCGGCTTGGCGAACAGGAATCCCTGAATCAAGGTGCATCCGAGCTCACGAAGCTTCTCGAGCTGACCTTCTGTCTCGACGCCTTCCGCCACGGTGGTGATCTGCAGGGTGTCGGCGAGCATCACGACCGCGGTGACGATCGCGTTGTCGACGATGCTCGCGTCGATGTCCTTCACGAACGAGCGGTCGATCTTGACGACGTCGATCGGGAACCGCTTGAGGTAGTTCAGCGACGAGTGACCGGTGCCGAAGTCGTCGATCGCGACGCGGACCCCGATGTCCTTGAGCCGCTGCAGCGTTCCGATCGACCATTCGATGTCGCGCATGGCGAGGGTCTCGGTGATCTCCAGGCACAGCCGCTCGGCCGGGAGCTCGGCCTCGTTCAGCGCTGAGAGCACCTCGCCGACCAGGTCGCCGTCCTGGAACTGTCGTGCGGAGAGGTTGACGCTGACACCGATCCGCACTCCGTGCTCGGTCTCCCAGCTTTTGCACTGGCGGCACGCTTCGCGGAGCACGTGGCGACCGAGCGGGAGGATCAACCCGGTCTCCTCGGCGATCGGGATGAAGTCCGCAGGTGACATGAAGCCGCGCTTCGGATGCATCCATCGCACAAGTGCCTCGGCGTCGACCGGGCCACCGCTCACGGCCGCGACCAGCGGCTGGAAGTAGACGTCGATGTCGCCGTTCGCGATTGCCAGGCGAAGATCGGTCTCGAGGTCGAGCTGCTCGGCGGACCGGTTCGCCCCGCCGACGTACTGCTTCCAGCGACCCAGCCCCTCGGCTTTCGCTTCGTACATGGCGAGGTCGGCATCGTGCAGCAGGTCGTCGCCGGTGGCATCCGGCCGCGAGACGACGACGCCGATGGACATGCTGGCGACGATGCTTCGGTGTGGGCCGACCTCGATCGGCGTCTCCATGGCCTGCAGGATCCGATTCGCGACATCGTGGGCTTCACCGGGGCCGCGCACGTCCTCGAGCAGCAACGTGAACTCGTCGCCGCCGAACCGCGCGACGGTGTCGCCATCGCGGATCACCGTCAGGAGGCGGCGTGCGACTTCGGTGAGAAGTCGGTCGCCGGCCTGGTGACCGAGGCTGTCGTTGATCAGCTTGAACCGGTCGACATCGGCGAACAGCACCGCGCTGCCTCCGGCACGTCGGAAGTCCCGAAGCAGCGCCTGGTCGAGCCGGTCGATGAACAGCCGCCGGTTGGCGAGCCCCGTCAGCTGGTCGTGGAACGCGTGATGAGCGAGCTGTGCCTCGTAGCCCAGCCGCTCGGTGTCGTCGCGGAACGCGAGCACCGCGCCGTCCACTCGGTCACCGTCGCGGGTCGGCGCGCAGGTGAAGCTGATCGGCAGCGGCGATCCGTCGGCGCGGGTCAGGGTCAGCGACGCGTCGAGCTGCGTGCCGGTCTGCAGGCAGCCGCGGACCGGCGCGAGCAGCTCGGCGGCGATCGGGTGCTTCGGATCGAACGACTCGAGTGTCAGGCCGAGCAGCGCCTCAGCAGCGGCGTTGACGAAGGTGGGCCGGGCGTTCGCGTTGAAGGCGCAGACGCCTTCCGCCAGGTTGCCGAGGATGGCCTGCATCTCGAGGCGCTTCTTGTGCACCTCCGAGTAGAGCTCGGCGTTCTTGATCGCGCCACCGGCGACCGCCGCGATCGTGTGCAGCACCTGGACGTCGGCGTGGTCGAACGGCTCTCCCGCGTCGCGCCCCGTGACCACCAGCCACGAGTCGTGATCGGGGATCGCTGCTGACAGCCCGCTCGCCTGATGCGGCCTGATGCGCGCCTCGCCTCGAAGCAGCCGCGACGCGACGGCCTCGACGGTTGCGGGCACCTGCCCGTCACCCATTGCGCCGTGAATGTCGCGTGCCGCGTCGAGCAGGCCGAGGACCCGGTCGCGGTCGCGACGGGCCGCAAAGTGGCCGGCGAGGACCTGGCGCTGCAGCGCGAAGACGATCGGGACCGCGATGAGGGCCCATTCGTAGCTGGCGGTCGCGAGCCCCGCGAGCATCCCGCTCGTCGTTCCGACCGCGACGAGCAGCAGCCGGACCGAGATGCCCTCTCGCCACACCGCCATGAAGGGCTGGCCGGTCACGCGGTTGAGAATGGCGCCCAGCAGAGTGGTGTTGACGACGATGTACGTCGCGATGCCGGCGAGCATCGCGGGCGCGAGGGTCGGGGTGATCTGGCCGGGGGTTCTGCCGATCTCGTCGGCGACGAGCATCGCGGCGGTGGCGGCGAGGGTGAACTGCGCGATGTTGAACGCGGCTTTGAGCGGAGGCCGCCGCCGCCAGACCTGGGCGATCAGCTGCGCGAGCGCGTACAGCAGCACCGCCGACCGCGTGGGGAGCGTCGCAATCACGACGGCGATCAGACCCTCGTCGAAACCAACGGCCTCGGAGTAGTTGCGGTTGTACAGCAGCAGTGGGAAACGATTCGAGAGCAGCAGCATCAAGCCGAGTACCGCGAAGTCGGCGATCGGGCCGGCACCCGCGCCGTGGATGCCACTCGCCGCCCAGAGGATCACCGCAAGTGCTGTGGCGGTGACGACTGAGATCAGGGCACGCGCACTGACCGGAAGGGCGGGAGCGGACATCGTTAGTCGCTAGTTCCAGGCACTGGAGTTCCAGGCGCTGGAGTTCCACGCCGAGGAGTTCCACGCGGAGGAGTTCCAGGCGCTGGAGTTCCACGCCGAGGAGTTCCACGCGGAGGAGTTCCAGGCGCTGGAGTTCCACGCCGAGGAGTTCCAGGCTGACGAGTTCCACGCACTGGAGTTCCAGGCGCTGGAGTTCCACGCCGAGGAGTTGACGTTGGCGCTGTAGTTCGACGGGTTCCAGCTCGAGACGGCCCATGTCGACAGCAGCGGGATCGCCACGCCGATGTAGGGCGGCATCGCGACCGAGCTGTATCGCTGGTCGATCGAGACCGGCGGGCAGTTGGCCGCGTCGAAGGCGTCGAGGTCGCCATGTCCCTCGGTTGCGGGGTCCCCGGTCGGTCCGGCCGTTGCGGTCGCGAGCAGCCGCGCCTTGATCTCGTCCGGTGCGGCGCTGGGGTTCTCCTGGGCGATCAGCGCCGCCGCGCCGCTGACGACCGCCGCTGAGAACGACGTGCCGGAGCCGACGAAGTTGCCCGTGCCCACCTCGGCGGTTGGGTAGGTCTGGTCGATGTACGAGCCAGGGGCGCGCAGGCTGACCACAGACCGGCCAGCGGCGACGAGATCCGGCTTCAGCCAGGCGTTCGCCGAGGTCGGACCAACGCTGCTGAACGACGCGATGCTGTCATCCGCCGTACCCGTGGTCGCGTTGTCGTTGAGGGCGCCGACGGTGATGACGTCGGGGTCATCACCCGGAGCAGTGATCGTGCCGGCGGAAGGACCGGAGTTGCCGGCGGAGGTGACGACGGTGATGCCGGCTCGCCACGCGGCTTCGACGGCCTGGTCGAGCGGGTTGAGCTGGGTCGGGCCGGTCGGCACCTCGCCGAGGGACATGTTGAGAACGCGGATGCCGTAGGTCGACTGGTTGTTGATCGCCCACGCGATGCCCTGGATGACCTTGGTGACATCGGTCAGCCCGGAAGCGCCGGCGACCTTGACGGAGACGACGTTCGCGCCGGTCGCCTCACCCGTGTACGCCCCGCCAGAGGAGCTGCCGTCGCCCGCGACCAGGCCGGCGACGAAGGTGCCGTGGCCGTAGTTGTCCTGCAGGGGGTTGCCCTCGCCCGAGAAGTCGACGCCGCCGCGCAGGCGGTTGCCGAAGTCAGGAAGCGGGTCGATGCCCGTGTCGAGGACGGCCACCCCGACACCCGACCCGGTGATGCCGTTGGTAGCCAGATTCGTGGCCCCGGTCTCGTCAGGGAACGCGTTGGAGCCGGCGGGTGCGTTGCTGGGGAGTGCGCCCGCGAGCCCGTCGACCGCGACGGGCGCGTCCGGGCTGGTGAGGAGGCCGAGCGACTGCAGCAGGTTGACCGCGTTCGACGACGGAACCTGCGCCAGGACGCCGTTGACGAGGGGCAGTTGAGTGATGGTGTGGCCGCCGACGACGCCGACGAGTGTCTGGACGACCGGGACGGAGGTGCCCTGGACGATGACGTTGACGGGGGTCGACGCTGCGGCTGCGGGCGCCGCGCCGGCGAGCCCGCCGACGACCAGCCCTCCCGCCGTGACAGCCGCCGCAATTCGTGGGGCTGCGAGGTTGCGGAACCATCGTCGACCGATCACGGATTGCCTCCTTGGACCAGCGCGCTGGCGGCGCCGATGCACTGTGGAGAGCATCCCGGGAACAAGGCCCCTGACTGAATAGCGGAGCGTTGCCATTTTGCGGCTCAACGCCATAGCCCGGGTTAGTTAGCCCGCCATAGCCCACCCGACCCTTGATGCAGGAAATGTCCTGCTTTGGGGGGAGTGCAATGACCCTGCGGGGGTGCCGGACGAACTGCGCTAGCCGCCCGAACTAGGTCCGGTTCCAGCCGCGGCCGCCACCTTCGCGAGGTCGCGCTTGAGTGCCTTCTCGGCCTGGCCGTACGCCGCGAAGTCACCGCGCCGCAGCGCTGCCTCGGCGTCCGCCTCGTCTTGCTGGGCGGCGGCGATCGCCTGGCGAAGCGCCGCCGAGGTCGCGGGGGGTGTCGTTCCGCCGGTCGGTTTGGACCCCGGTCCGGTGGTCACGGGCGGAGTCGAGCCCTTGACGCCGAACACCTCGTTGAGCGCAGCGCCCAACGTCGACTGATAGGCCGCGTTGCCGTCGGAGTACACGAGGAACTTGCGCAGCACCGGGAAGGTCTGGCCGCCGGAGGCCTGCACGTAGAGCGGCTCGACGTACAGCATCGATCCCGCGACCGGCACGGTGAGCATGTTGCCCTTGATGATCGTCGAGCCGCCGGAGCCGAGCAGCGTCAGCTGCGGCGAGATCGTCGTGTTGGAGTCGAGCTCGTTCTGCACCTGTCCAGGTCCTGGGAGACCTGCATTCGCAGGCAACGTGAGCAGGGTGAACTTGCCGTAGTCCGCGCCGGGTTGAGAGTCGACGGACAGGTACGCCGTGAGATTGCGTCGCGTCAGCGACAACAGGGGCGAGGTCAGCGAGAAGACGGGCGCCGTCGTGCCCCCGTCCGGCGACATCGTGAGGTAGTACGACGGCTGCGGCACCGTCGAGGCGCCGTTGGCAAGGGTGGGGTCGTACGGCACGTTCCAGAACTCGGTGCCGTTGTAGAACGAGCGCGGGTTCGTCACGTGGTAGTGCGAGATGAGGGTGCGCTGGAGGTTGAAGAGGTCCGCGGGGTAGCGCAGGTGCGGGATCAGGGCGGCCGGCATGTCCGACTGCGGTTTGACGACGCCGGGAAACGCTTTCTCCCACGTCTTCAGCACCGGGTCGGGGTTGGCACTCGGGTCCGCGTCGGACGGGACCTGGTCCCACTCGTAGAGGCTGACCTGGCCGGTGTAGGCGTTGACGGTGGCCTTGACCGAGTTGCGGATGTAGTTGATCTGCGTGTTCCGCTGCGCGGCGACCGCCTCGGTCGTCGTGTTGAGCGACGTCTTGGTGGTGGAGCTCAGCGACTCCTGCTCGGAGTACGGAAAGCCGTCTGAGGTCGTGTAGCCGTCGACCACCCACAGCACCTCGCCGTTGATGACCACGGGGTAGGGGTCGCCGTCGAGGGTGAGCCAGGGCGCGACCTTCGCGACCCGAGCGCGCGGGTCGCGGATGTAGAGGATTCGCGAGGCGGAGTTCACTCCGCTGGAGAGCACGACGTTCTTGTCCTTGAACTTCCACGCATAGAGCAGTTGCCGGAACAGCGACCCGACGGGAACGCCGCCGCTGCCTTGATAGGTCGTGTTGATCTGGCCGGCCGCGCTGTCATTGGGAATGTCGAGCTCCCGCGGCCGCGTGCCCGCTGGCGCGCCGACGATCGAGTAGTTCGGAGCGCCCTCGCCGAAGTAGATCCGCGGCTGGAAGGTGCCCGTGGGCTGGGTGTCGCTGATGGCGCCCGTTGGCGGCAGGTCCTCCTCGACGAACTGCGGTGAGCCGCTGGCCTGCGCGCTGTCGGCCTGGGCGGCGACGACGCCGTATCCGTGGGTATAGACGAGGTGGTCGTTGATCCAGTTGCGCTGGTTCGGCTGGAGCCCCGCAAGGGAGATGTTGCGGGTGCCGATGACGACGTCGGTCAGCGCGCCGTTCTTGGTCAGCTGATAGCGGTCGACGTCGACCGGATCCTCGAAGGCATAGAAGGAACGCTGCTGCTGCAACTGCTCGAACGTCTGCGAGACGACGTTCGGGTCGAGCACTCGCAGCTGTACGTCCTGGTCGACCTGACTGCGCTGCTGGCTCGGAGTGAGGGTGGAGACGCCGGCGTACTGCTGCGTCGTCACCTCGTCCGGCCCGATCCCGTACGCGAGCCGGGTCTGGTCGATGTTCCGCTGGATGTACGGCGCCTCGAGGTCCTGCGCGCTCGGCTTCACCTTGAACTGCTGCACGATCGCCGGATACGCCCCGCCGATGACGAGGGCCGAGATCACCATCAGGCCGAAGGCCACCGCGGGCAGCATCCAGTTGCGCGTGTAGATGTTCGCGAAGAAGAGCAACGCGCAGATGATCGCGACGAACACCAGGATCGTCTTGGCCGGCAGCACGGCATGGACGTCGGTGTACGACGGGCCGGTCACGCTGCCGCGACCGGAGAAGGCCAGGCCGTAGCGGTCGAGCCAGTAGGCGAAGGCCTTCAACAGCACGAACACGCCCAACAGCACGGAAACGTGGACCCGGCCCGCGGGCGTCCACTTCGGTCCCGGCGTCTGCACCCGCAGCGACCCGTACAGGTAAGCGGTGACGAGGACAGCGACGAGCGAGACCGCGACCATCGCGAAGAGCAGGCCGAGGACGAAGCGCTGCATCGGGTAGGTGAAGGCGAAGTACGAGACGTCCCGGTGGAACTGCGGATCTTTGATCCCGAAGTGCGTCCCGTTGCGCCACAGCAGCCAGGTCTGCCAGCGCCGCGCGGCGGCCGCACCTGTGATGATCGCGATCAGCAAGGCCACGCCGGCGAGCGCGAAGACCCGAGCTGGGTGGATCAGCTGGCGATAGCGGTCGAGCTGCTGCTGCTCCGCCGACATCGGGTACGACTTGGGGCGTAACCGGTACGCGATGGCGATGTTGGCGGCGACGACCAGCCCCACGATGCTGCCGAAGACGACGAACAGCACGATCTCAGTGACGAGCCGCCGGCTGAACACGGAGGACAGGCCGACCGAGCGGAACCACAGCAGGTCCGTGTACTGCGAGACGAACACGTTCCAGAGCACGAACAGCACGATCAGCGTCACGACCGCGGCGACACCGATCCGGATTCGCGTGGTGATCGGGGGGAGCTGGGGCCGCGGTGGTCGCCGCGGCATGCTGAACGTCACAACCGGAGCCTAGTGAGCGACCGGCACCTCGATGGCGAAGTCCGACCCCTTGCCCGGTTCCGAGCTGACTTCCAGCGTGAGCCCCAGCGCATCGGCCACCCGGGTCACGAATCCGAGCCCCAGTCCCATGCCGCCCACCTTGCGAGTGTCGGAGGAGTCGGCCTGGGAGAAGTCGCCGAGCAGCTCCGCGAGCCGGTTGGTGTCGATTCCTTCGCCGGCGTCGCGCACCGCGATGCTGACCGCGCCGTTCGCTGTCCGGGTGGCGGCGAGGGTGATCGGCGTACCCGGCTTCGTGTACTTGACGGCGTTGTCAGCGAGCTCGTCGAGAGCCTTGCTGAGCCAGCCGGCGTCGACCTCGACGGTGGGGAGCTTGGCGGCAACTCGACGCCGAAGGTCGGCGGCTCGCTCCGGGTAGCGCGCTCGCCAGGCCGCGAGGCGCTCGTCGACGAGCTTGCCGACCGCGATCTGGTCCTGCTGTGGCGAGACCCGGCCTGCGTCGAGGGCGGCGACGTCGACCAGCAGCTCCACCGCGCGGCTCATCCGCGCGGTTCCGGCGAGGATCTCTCCGACGAAGCTCTGCACCCGCTCCGGTGGCAGGTCGGGTCGCCGCGACAGCATCTCCGCGTAGCCGCGGATCGGCGTGAGCGGCGTCCGGAGCTCATGGCTGACCGTGGAAAGGAACTCGGTCTTCAGCCGCTCGACCTCTCGTTCCCTGGTGCGGTCGGACAGTACGACGACCTCGCCGCGCTGGTCGGCAAGGGGCGAGCGGGCCAGCCGGACGGGGATCTGCTCACCGTCGGATCGGTTGAGCGTCGCGTCGGTCACGAGCGGGGTGTCGCCGCGGGTCAGCAGCGACGCTCCATCCGGACCGCGGACGTCCGCCACGCTCGTGAGGACATGGCCGACGACCTGTGACTCTCGCTGGCCGAGCAGCTCCAGTGCCATCGGGTTGGCCGCCACGATCACGCCCTGCCGGTCGGTCGTGAGCAGCCCGTCAGTCATCGAGGACACGACGGTCTCGAGCCGGCCGCGCAACCGCGCCTCTTCGACGGCCGCCGCCCGAAGGTCACCGGTCAACGTGCGCAGCGACGTGGTCATGGCGTCGAACGCCCGCGAGAGCTCCCCGACCTCGTCCGCGGTGTCGACGGCGACGGCGCTGTCGAGGTCGCCGGCGCGGACCCGCGCGGTGGCAAGGGTCAACCGCCGGACCGGATCGGCAATGCGCTGGGCCATGAGGAAGGCAAACAGCGCGACCGTGATCAGGACGGCCAACGCAGTCAGGACGAGCCGGCGCAACACGCTGCGCTGCGCCGCGAGGGCCGCACTCGCCTGTTGGCTGATCGCGAGCGTTGCCAGACGCTGGTTGCCGTTGCCGGCGGCCGTGATGGGCACGAACTCGGTGCTCGGCGCGGTGCCTTGCGCCGGCACGAAGTTGTCGACGGTCGCTCCGTTGTTCTCGACGCCGGCCGCACGTGCCTCGCTGAGCACCTGCGCGCGCTCCGGTGACGGCAGGCTGCTCGAGATCACGAAGTTGTTGGCGATGACCGAGACGTCGTAGCCGATCTGCTGCTGGACGGTGGCGAGGTAGCGGTCGATGATCCCGATCCCGTACACCCCTGCGAACGTCGGTTTCACCTGGGCGCTGGCGGTGCCGCCGGGTACGGCGGCGATGATCGCCAACCGCGCGGGTGCGCCATGCAGCAAGATCGCGCCCGAGGCAGGGGTTCGGACGGTCCTGCCGAGGTGAAGCACGCTGTGCACGACCTTGCTGCCGGCGAGGGTCAGCAGCGCCGTGTCGTCGAGCGCTGAGTGGCTGGGCGCCAGGAGCTTGACGCCCGACCCGGGCTGGTAGATCGCGGCGAAGTAGTTCGGATCCTCCGAGAACAGCTTGATCGCCTCGGCGCACTTGTCGAGGTTGTTGGGGCAGAACGACACGATCACCGTGGCGAGCAGGCCGGCCCGGGTCTCGAGCGCCTGCAGCGACTGCAGTTGCGCACTCGCCACTGACGCCAGCCGCTTCGCCTGGTCGCGCTGCACCTCGCTCGCGACGCCGATGCCGACCACCGCCACCGCGCCCACCGCCATCGCGACGACACCGGCGACGATGGCGCCGACGACCTTGCCGAGCAGGCTGGCCCGGGCGACCAGCGCGATCGCCGTGATCAACGCGACGCACGCCAGGCCGCGAGCGGACAGCTGCGCGAGAGCGAAGTTCGTGCTCGTGCCGCTGCGTTCGGCAAGCGCAGCTGCGACGGCGGTCATCCCGATGCCGGCAGCCACCCACGCGCCCACCTTGCGGTCTGTCCGCCAGCCTCGCGCCAGCGCCGCTGCGCCGGCGACGATGCCGACGGTGCCGCCCGCGACCGCCAGCGAGGTGCTCGCGCCGAGTGGCGCGGTGATTGCCGGCAGCGCGACTGTCCGCCGCTGCGGCGCCCCATCTGCCAGACCGATCAAGATCAGCGCCAGTGCGATGAGGCGGAGCAGCGCGATTCCGTCAGACGACGCGACGTCGAGATGGAGGGCGGTCAGGGCATCCGCGGCGGCCATCGCCAGCGATGCGACCACCACGATCGGCGTCGTACGTCGTACGAGTCCCGGAAAGCAGCATGCAGCCGCGAAGCCCAGCCACACCGCAACAGCTGCCAGCTGGACGACGCCGAGCAGCGCAAACGGGACGGCGGGCGCCATTCTTGGCAGCGTAGAGGTAAGTAACGCCCTCAGCAGTGGGGAAACGCGCTGCTACCGGACTTGATCGCCTTCAAGGCCTGTACGGCTCCGTCGAGTGTCTTCACGCTGACCAGGGTCAAGGAGTCGGGTGCCACCGCCTTGGCGTCGGCGCACTCGCTCGCCGGAGCGAAGAAGACGGTCGCCCCCGCTTCGACCGCCGCGGCGATCTTCTGCTGGATTCCGCCGATCGGCCCGACCTTGCCGCGCTTGCTGATGGTGCCCGTCCCGGCGATCGTCCGCCCCCCGGTCAGGCCGCCGGGGGTGAGCTTGTCGATGATTCCGAGGGCCAGCGCCGTGCCGGCGCTGGGACCACCGATGACGTTGGGGTCGATGCCGATCGACACGGTGATGTTGCCCCAGGTCGGCTGGCTGGTGATCGACACCCCGAGCCGAGCCTTGCCGTCCGACCCGGTTTCGGTCGCGACGTCATAGGTGTGCCGCTGGCCCGCGCGATCGACGACCAGCGCGACCTTGTCACCGGGGGTGACGGCCTGTACGAGGTTCACGAGCTGTTGCGGTTCGGTGATGCGTTTGCCGTTCGCCTTGACGATGGTGTCGTCGGCTTTGATCACCGCTGCCGCCGGTACCCCCGACGTCACCGACGCGACGACCACGGTGTTGCCGGTGGACTTGTAGCCCAGCTCTCGCATTGCCGCGTAGACGGCGTCGTTCTGCGACTCCGTCATCTGGTCGACGCCCTGTTGCCGCACCGACTGGCTCGACACGCCAGGGGGGCACTGCACCTGCTGCGGCTCTACGGTCTCATGCGAGCTGAACCATGCCCGGATCGCGTCGATGAGGTGCGGGTGCGCGCTGCAGCTGCCCGGGTTGAGCTCGACGGTCGTGAGATAGAGGTGGCCGCTGGTCGGCTGGGTGGCCACACCCGAGATCCGGATGACGGGGCCACCACCTTGCCCGTTCACGGCTTCGCCGCTCGGAACCGCGCCGAGGGTGTCGGTGACCGGTCCGGGGGACAGTACGACGTACGGAACCGGCAGCCAGAAGATCGCGATGAGCATGCCGGCCAGCAGGACCGCCGCGACACCGAGCGTTGCGGTGCGCCGGTTCATGACGCCAGAGCCTACGGAGTCCGGCGAAACGGTGATCAGGAGCGGGCGAAGAAGCCCATGCTGCGTCGGCCGGTCGGAGGCGTCGGCACGACCTCCTCGGTGGTCGGATCGACGATGCTCGGGTCCCCTGCCACGTGCGAGGTGTGGTCTGAGGTGATCGGTGGGGGAGCGTCGGCCGGGTCGTCCTTGACGAAGGTCTCGGGGAGCGGCGCGACGTCGCTCGCGGGGGGCAGCGGGGCGGCGGCGAACGGCATGCCGGCGGTCGGCGCCGGGACCTGCACGAGTGGCCCCGTGGCCTCTTCCTCGAGCGCGTTGAACGACATCGCGGGCGTCGGGCTGTCGGGAGCGAGTGGGCTGCCGAGCGGCGGTGTATCCGGCGTGTCAGCAGCGGGTGCGGCCGGGGCGGGCTCGGCGGCGTCGAGCGGGCTCGGCGGAGCGTCGGCCGCCGGCGTGGTGCTCTGCGCCGCGCTCGCGCCGTCGCCGGTGGAGACCTCGACGTGGTAGTACGCCCGCAAGCTCAGCGTGACGGGGGACAGCGAGTACACCGAGAAGTCCGTCACGCCTTCCACGTTTCGCAGGTGCTCGGCGAAGCTGACCGCGTCCTCCAGCGAGGCCAATCGGCGAAACGCCGGTGTGCCCTGCGTGGACTGGTAGAAGACGACGTGCTCCATTGGCGATCCCTCTGCTCGCGGGCAGGACGGACGAAAGCCTGCCCTCCCCCTGTCGGCACCCGGCATGGGCCAGTTGAGATCAGATGATTCTGCGGTACCGCGCTGAGATCAAGCGGGCTAGGAGGCCCGGCGGGCCGCTTCCTGTGGCCGGGCCGGCCGGCCCTTGGGCTTGGCGGGCTGCTCGACGATGCTGAGCGGGCGGGAGAAGGCAGCCTTGAACCGCTCGCGTTCGGCGAGTGATTCCTCTGTCTCGACCGGTCCGCGAGGCCGCGCCGCCCAGTTCACCCACACGATCGCGACGAGCGTCGCGACCGCTGGCGCTCCGAGCCATGCGAGCACTCCCACGCCGGTCAGTGTAGGGGGTCAGACGCGGATTGTTCGGGCACACCAGTCGCATTTGCTCGGCCCTCAGGTGGCGTCAGTGCCGTCGCAAGCGGGAGCGCGCGAGAGTCAGCGACCCGATGACCGCGAGCGTCGCACCGGCACCTGCGGCCGCTCGCGTGGCGTACTTCCGGTCGACCACGACGAGGCTTCGGCCTACCCGGTCGCCGAGTCGGGCGACGTGGTCGGCAAGCGCCGCTTCGTTGGTCCATCGCGGTGACCAGCCGGTGGCCCGGAGCTGCTGCGAGCCCACCACCCAGGGATGCTGCAGGTAGTGCAGGTCGGTCGCGGGCGAGGACAGCGCCCCGACGCGGTGCAGGCGCTCGGCCGTCGCGAACGCGACGGGCGCAGGGAGCACAACCGAGCGCATCCCGGAGATCGCCTCCACCTGCGATCGCTCGAGCCATCCGTCGCACCCAACCGTGACCACTCCCGAAACCGCTCCCGTGGCGGCGGCGGCCAGCGCGTCGAGCAGGTCGTCGTGGTGACAGAACTGCCAGTGGCAGTGGCCGTCGCGAATCGCGAGCAGCCGCACCGACTCGAACAGTCCCGGCAGCAGCGGGTCGGCGACCGGTCCCAGCAGGGATGCCGGCCGGACCGACACCACTTCGAGGGCCCCCTCACTGACCGCTTGGCGGGTTGCCGCGAGCCGCTCGACGGCGACCCAGTCGCCGACCAGCCCGTCCGATGCGGTTGGCAGCAGCGGCGCGTCCTCAGGGAGGGGGACGTCGTTCGATGCCGATGCGCCGTAGACCATCGCGCTCGTCAACAGCACCACGCGTCGTACGCCGGCGACGTTGACGGCGTCGAGCAGCGCGTTCGTGCCGGCGATGTTGGTTGCGCGCCGGGCATCGGTGGGTGCGTCGGTGGACCGGTCGACGTCGAGGTGCACCACCGTGTCGACGCCGTCGAGCTCGGCTGCGAGGTTCGGTGTCACGGCGTCGATCTCGACGACGGCCGACGCCGTGGGATCGGCGTTGAGCCGGCGTACCAGCGCCGCACCGAGCGGCAGGCGCGTGCCGGTCACGGCGATGCGCGCGCTGCGCCCTCGGCGAACTCGGCGACCGCCTTCACTCACGTCTTCATCTTGGCCCGTAACCTCGGGATATGACCTCCCCGCCTTTCGGGTTCGGTCCGAGCGGCGACGACGAGCCCGGCGCATCCAGCGATCCGCTGGCGGGCTTGGGCGCCACCCCTGACCTCGGCGCGATGCTCCGCCAGCTCGGCGACCTGATGTCCGGCGAGACCGGCCCGGTCAACTGGCAGGTGGCGCGCCAAGCTGCGATGGCCGTGATCGGGGCCGACGCCGGGACAACCGCGGCCGAGGCCGCCGAGGTCGCGGATGCGGTACGGCTGGCCGACCTGTGGCTCGACCCGGTCACCGCCCTGCCCTCAGGGGTGGTGTCGACCGAGGCGTGGAGTCGGCGGCGGTGGCTGGAGGCGACGCGGCCCGCGTGGACGCAGCTCGTCGAGCCGGTCGCGGCGCGGGTCGGTGCCGCCATGGGCGAGGCGCTTCCGGACGAGGTGCGGTCGATGGCCGCGCCGCTGATGGGGGTCATGACGCAGGTCGGCGGACTCATGTTCGGCGGTCAGGTCGGCCAGGCGCTCGGCACCCTCGCGATCGAGGTCGTGTCCTCGACCGACATCGGAATGCCGCTTGGGCCCGACGGCGTGGCCGCGCTGATTCCGGAGTCGGTCCGGGCGCTGGGTGAAGGCCTGTCGGTGCCCCTGGACCAGGTCCGGCTGTTCGTCGCGTTGCGCGAGGCCGCACACCAGCGGCTGTTCGGGCACGTTCCGTGGCTGGGCGCGCATCTGTTCTCGGCGGTGCGCACCTACGCCGAAGGAATCACGATCGACACCAGCCGCTTCGAACAGCTCGCATCGGCCGTCGACCCCAGTGATCCGGAGTCGATGCAGCGCGCGATCGGCGAAGGGCTCTTCGAACCGGTTGCGACCCCCGCCCAGCAGGCCGCGCTCGAGCGGCTCGAGACAGCACTTGCGCTCGTCGAAGGCTGGGTGGACACGGTGACGGCGGCAGCCGCGAGCGCGCAGCTGCCGAGCTTCGGCGCGCTGCAGGAGACGATGCGACGCCGTCGGGCGAGTGGCGGGCCGGCGGAGCGCACCTTCGCGACGCTGGTCGGCCTGGAGCTGCGGCCGCGCCGGCTGCGTGAGGCGGCCACGTTGTGGCAGCTGCTCGGCGAGCGGCGCGGGATCGACGGCCGTGAGGCGATCTGGTCCCACCCGGACCTCCTGCCAGGGGCCGCGGATCTCGACGACCCGCAGGGCTGGGCCGAGCAGGGTCCCGACGACAGCCTGGACATCAGCGAGATCGAGTAGCCGCCGCGTCGAACCCTTCCAGGTAGCCGCGCGCCCGTTCGAGCTGCGCATAGCCGGCGAGCTCTGCCCAGAACGCCCGGCCGTGACCGGGCACCAGCAGGTGCACCAGCTCGTGCAGCAGCACGTAGTCCACGACGTACTCCGGCATCCCGCACAGCCGGCGGGAGAGCCGAATCGTGCGGTCGAGCGGAGTGCATGAACCCCACCGCGACCGCATCGTGTCGACCCAGCGCACGCTGGCCGGCACGGCCCGGCCGCCGAGGTACGACGCCGAGAGCCGTTGCGCGCGTGCCATGAGCTCGTGGTCGGACGGGGTCGAGCCCGCCTCCTTCGCCAGGACACGGGAGACCAGCGCCTCGACCATGCGGGCCTCATCCGCCCGCGAGAGGCGGGCCGGCACCGCCACGATGATCCGGTCGCCTTCACGGTGCGCGGATAGCGTGCGCCGGCGTCGTGCGCTGCGGCGGACCTCGACCTCCACGCCTCCCGACGCTAGTAACCGCCAGTGACGAGATCCGGTTCGACGCGCGGGAAAGAGATTTGTGTGCACACCCGGTGCACTGCGTCATTGCAGGTCATCGCGGCGTGGCGCGGGACGTCCCAGGGCGTGTCCACATTCGGTCGACATCGGCGTCCACAACGACACCCCATCCTGTCCCCACCGTGTCCCCAGTTGTGTCCACAGGGCGCGGAGCAGGGCCGTTGACGGTCGCGCCGGCGCTTCCGTACGGTCGTGTCCAACGGAGCCCCCGTGGCAGACCGGATGGACGTTCGCAAGGGGAAGGCGAATGGCTGTTCGGGAAGTCCCGGGGGCTTCGTTATGCCCGGCAAATCCGCGGTGATCTTGACGAAAGTGGCGTTATGAGCACCTCAAAGCGCCCTTTTCGTCAAGATCACGCTGGCTAGCGGCCCTGGAAGTTAGGGGTGCGGCGCTCCTTCGCGGCAGCCAGGCCTTCGGTGAGGTCGGCGCTCGCGAACGTCACCGGCTGGGCGAGGGCTTCGTACATCAGCGCCTCGTCCAGGCTGCGTGGCGTGCCGTTGCGCAGCGCGGCGACGGTGAGCCGTACGGCGATCGGGCCGTTGCCGGCGATCTGCTCGGCGATCCCGGTCGCATGCTCGAGCAACCGGTCGGGCTCGACGACGCCGTTGACCAGGCCCAGCCGCAGCGCCTCCTCGGCGTCGACCCGGCGGCCGGTGAGCAGCAGCTCGCGCGCCGCCGCGATCCCGACGGTCGCCGGAAGCAGGTACGTCGCGGCCATGCCGGAGTGCATGCCGAGCGAGGTGAACGGCGCCGAGAGGTTCGCGCCTGCCGCGGCGTAGCGCAGGTCGCAGGCGAGCGCGACGCAGAGCCCGGCGCCGATGGCGTGGCCGTTGACGGCGGCGATCGTCGGGACCTCGAGATCGCGGATCGCGAGCCAGGCGCGGTAGAACGGCAGCATCCGGTCGCGGATCGCCGTCACGGTGAGGTCGGGCGACTCGCCGATCCAGGACAGGTCACCGCCCGAGCAGAACGCCGTCCCCTCGCCGGTGACGACGACCGCTCGCAGGTCCCGATCGGCCCGAAGCTCGGCGATTGCCGCCGTCCACGCGTCGGTGAGCTCGCCGGTCATGGCGTTGCGGCGCTCAGGGAGCGCGAAGGTCAGGATTGCGACGCCGCTGGGGCGCCGTTCCACCCGTAGTGGTGCGCTCATTGGCTCCCCATCGTCCGAAACTCCCAGAATCCGATTCGGTTTCTAGGCCTGCCGACGACCCGGAGGCTAGCCCCCAGCGCGCCGAGGACGCGCAGCATCACGCTCAAATACCGGGGTCTTGAGCGTGATGACGGTAGCGTTGAGCGCAGGTTCGGCCGGTCCCGGCCGGCGGCGATCGATCGAGGAGGACGAGATGGCCGACACCTACGAGGGCTACTGCGTGAAGTGCAAGGAGAAGCGCCAGTTCGAAGGTGAGATCCGGACCAGCGAGTCCGGCCGCCGCATGGCGCAGGGTCCCTGCCCGGTCTGCGGCACCAAGGTGAACCGGATCCTGGGCAAGGCGTAGCTCGCTCCCGCCGGGAGCGGGAGCTCTACTCACGTACGTCGAAGGGGCGCTCGGCCGTTGGCCGGGCGCCCCTTCTGCTTGGTTGTGGACGACCGGATGCAGTCGCCGGGCCGCGCGTGGCACGCTCCGCGCGCCCGTTCGACCGCGTTCCTGGGAGCTCTCGTGCGACCTGTCCTGAAGCCTGCACTGCGCCGGTTGTGGCGCGACCCGTCGACGCTCCAGCTCGGGGTCGACCCGCGGCATGCCGTGGTGGTCAGCGGCGTCGGGCCAGCAGACTGCGAGCTGCTGGGCCTGCTCGACGGCAGCCGTGACACCGACGTCGCGCTCGCCGAGGCGGGACGTCGCGGCCAGCCGCCGCAGCGCGGCGCGGCGCTGGTCGATCTGCTGCGCGAGGCCGGCGTGCTCGACGACGCCGAGCTCGGGCCGCCGGGCTCGGTCAACTCCTCGCGGCTGCTCCCGGACCAGCTCTCGCTGTCGCTGTGCCATCCCGGGCCGGGCGGCGCGGCGCGCGCGATCGCGGCCCGCCGGGCCACGACCGTCGAGGTGCTGGGCGCCGGCCGGGTGGGCGCGACGCTCGCGGCCCTGCTTGCCGCCGCGGGGGTCGGCCGCGTCGTCGTCGACGACCCGACGCTGCTGCGCCCCTCCGACATCGCCCCGGGCGGCGTGCGAGCGCCCGGCGTCCATCACCGCCGCGGTGATGCCGCGAACGCGGTCGTCAGCACGATGCGGACGGCGACGGCCACCAGCGTGGGGACGCCGGGGCGGTCGCTGCTCGTGCTGGCGCCGGCGGGTGCCGCGGTGGCACCGGAGTGGTTGCGCCGGGTACGCCGGCGACCGCACGCCATGGTCATGGTGCGGGAGACGACCGCTCAGATCGGCCCGCTGGTGCTGCCGGGCTTCAGCCCCTGCCTGCGCTGCCTCGAGCTTGCTCGCGCCGACCGCGACCCGGTCTGGCCGGTGCTGTCGGCGCAGCTCGTCGGCGAACCCCGCGCAGTGGAGCCCTGCGACGTCACGCTGGCCAGTGCTGCTGCGTCGCTCGCCGCGATGCACCTGCTCGCCTGGATCGACGATCCGGCCAGCTGCTCACCGCTGCTCGGCGGCACCCTGGAACTGGGCCTCGCCGAGCTCTCGCTTCGTCGGCGTACCGTCGTCGCTCATCCGGACTGCGGCTGCCGCCCCGCTTAGAACTCCGGCAGCGGGTCGATGCGCCGGCTGCGCCGCCAGCGACTCGGCTGCGGGAGCGGTGGCCGGGGCGACGTGAGGCCCGCGATCGCGCCCACGACAGCCTGAGCCGCTGTGGCGGCCACCACGGCGGGGACGGCGGTCTCCCGCGCGCCTTCGTTCGCCGCCGGTACGGCGCCGAGCACTGAGAGGTCGCCGAGCACGCGGACGCCCGACGCCTCGATTGCGGCGGCGGCTGCCGCGCCGAGCTCTGCCGCTCGCTCCAGCGCCCACCGCGGCGTCGGGATCGGCACCGGGTCGGTGAGCGCTGCGCGCGCCGCGGCGAGTCGTGGCAGCACCCCGGAACGCACCGCCGCGGAGTACAGCTGCTCGGCGAGCCCGTGGTCGCGGAAGTAGGCGTTGACGCTGCGCACCAGCTCGGCCTCGGGCCAGGTGAGCGAGGAGTTGCGCATGCCTTCCGGCTTCGCGACGAGGAAGCCGTCGGGCAGGGCGAGGAGCGCTTCGAACTGCCGGAGCAGCAGGTCGTGGTCGGTGCTGTCGACGACGATCGCCGTCACCCGTGCGGGCCCCACGATCGCCGCCCAGCGCGCGATCACGACGTCGTGACGGTGGCGGATCCAGAACCACGGCGTGGGTGACTCGTACGCCGCGCCGCGCAACGTGCCCTGCAGCCAGCTCTCGTAGTCGCCGACGTAGCCGTCCTTGATGTACTGCTGCCAGGCCGAGGGCAGGATCTTCGTGAGCGGCCGGAGCGTCGCGACGATGTGCACCTTGTCGCCGCCCAGACCGCGCACCACCCGCCTGGCCTGCTGGTCCGTGGCGCGGCACAGCCACTCGCTGCTGACGAAGACCCGGCTCGAGCCGGCGCGGCGCACCTCCGCGACGAGATCGCGCCAGGCGGCCATCGTGACGGGGGCGTCGCCGGTGTTGCCCCGGGCTTCGGTGACCGCGATGCCCGCGCTCTTGTGGTAGCGCTCGGTCCCCGGGTAGAGCACGCCGTGCTCGCGCAGCCGCTCACGGTCGGAGTGGAAGGCACCCTGCAGCGACGTCGTACCGGTCTTGTCGAACCCGATGTGGACCAGCCGCCCGCCCGGCGGGATCGCGAGGTCGGGCACGCCTGGACCGGTCCCGTCCGACACCTCGCGCTACTTGCGCGCGTCGAGTGCCAGGTAGTCGCGCTCGGTGGCTCCGTTGTAGACCTGCCGCGGGCGGCCGATCCGGGTGTCGGAGTCGGTCATCATCTCGCGCCAGTGAGCGATCCAGCCGGGCAGCCGACCGAGAGCGAACAGCACCGTGAACATCCGCGTCGGGAAGCCCATCGCCTTGTAGATCACGCCGCTGTAGAAGTCGACATTCGGGTAGAGCTTGCGCTCGACGAAGTACTCGTCGGCGAGGGCGATGGACTCGAGCTCGATGGCGAGATCGAGCAGCGGGTCGGAGACGCCCAGGTTGGCAAGTACGTCGTGGGTCGCCTGCTTCACGATCGCCGCGCGCGGGTCGTAGTTCTTGTACACGCGATGGCCGAAGCCCATCAGCTTGACGCCGGGCTCCTTGTTCTTGACCCGGTCGACGAAGGCGCGGATGTTCCCGCCGTTCGCGGCGATGTCCTCGAGCATCTCGATGACCGCCTGGTTCGCCGCGCCGTGCAGCGGACCGGACAGCGCCCCGATCCCGGCCGCGATCGAGGTGAACATGTTGGCGTTCGCCGAACCGACCATCCGCACGGTCGACGTCGAGCAGTTCTGCTCGTGGTCGGCGTGCAGGATGAAGAGCACCTCGAGCGCCCGTTCGAGCGCCGGGTCGGCGTCGTAGCGCGGCTCGGCGATCCGGAACATCATCGAGAGGAAGTTGGCGGCGAAGCCGAGCTCGTTGTCGGGATAGACGTACGGCAGCCCGCGCGAGTGTCGGTACGACCACGCGCCGATCGTCGGCGTCTTCGCGATCAGCCGCACGATCTGCTCCATCCGCACGGCGGCGTCGTCGACGTTGCGCGACTCGGGGTAGTACGTCGAGAGCGCGGCCGCGACGCTGACGAACATCCCCATCGGGTGCGCGTCGTAGCGGAACCCCTCCATCAGCCGCTTCACGTTCTCGTGCAGGAACGTGTGGAACGTGATCTCGTGCGTCCAGGCCGCGAGCTCGGACTCGGTCGGAAGCTCGCCGTGCACGAGCAGGTACGCGACCTCGAGGTACGACGAGCGCTCCGCGAGCTGCTCGATCGGATAGCCGCGATAGCGGAGGATGCCTAGGTCGCCGTCGATGTAGGTGATCGAGCTCTTCACCGACGCCGTGTTCAGGAACGCCGGGTCGTAGCTGACGAGACCCGCCTGCCTCAGCGCGGTCGCGTGGATCGAATCGCTCGCGATCGGCGCCTCGAACGACGCACCGCTGCGCTCGTCGGTGAAGCGGACGAGGTCGGGCATGCAGACAGGTTAGATCTGCCAGGCCCCGCCGCGGAGGACGGGCACGCGCTCGCCGTCAGAGGTGACGCCGTCGACGTCGAGCTCGGGCGAGCCGATCATGAAATCGATGTGTTGCGCGCTGTCGTTGACGCGCGCGAGCTCGTCGTCGTCGACGAGGAACGGGAAGCCGCTGCCGAGCGCGATGTGGCTGGCCGCGTTCTCGTCGAGCAGCGTGTCGTAGAAGACGGTCCCGACCGGGCCGATGCGGCCGCCGCCGTCCACGAGCGCCAGCTCGCCGAGCCGCCGCGCGCCCTCGTCGATGTCGAGTCGCGAGCGAAGCATGTCGCCGTTCTCGTCCGCCTCGATCTCGACCGCGACGCCGCCCTCGAAGCGGACGCGCAGGCCGCGCACGATCGAGCCGTCCTGCAGCACGAGCGGCGTCGTCGAGCGGACGTGCCCCTCGGTGCGGTGCGGGTCGGGGGTGGTGAAGACCTCCTCGGTGGGCAGGTTCGGGAAGTGCCGCAGGCCGTCGACGGTCGTGAAGT
>DASZOU010000025.1:0-190644 GCA_035550655.1 Mycobacteriales bacterium | reverse complement strand
ACCACCGGCGAGATCCTCAGCCGGCACACCATCGACCCCGGCCGGGACTATTGGCGCAACACAGACCGAGAGCCCGGCCGATGGCCGGGCCCTCAACAATGACGCGACTCATCTCTCAACGATGTCGCGACTCATCACACTTGTGGAGCTGAGGGGATTCGAACCCCTGACCCCCTCGTTGCGAACGAGGTGCGCTACCAACTGCGCTACAGCCCCTTTGAAGCGGCGACGAGTCTAGCCGCCCGCCGCCGCAGGTTGTCCGGATCGGCCAACGCACCCTCCGTCACACTGTGCGAGTGACCGCGCCGACCCTCCAGGACGTCACCATCGACGTGGCCGACCTCGTCGTCCGGCGCGGCGGGAAGGTGATCCTGCCCGGAGTCTCGCTCCAGGTGCCCCCCGGTAAGGTCACCGGGCTGCTCGGTCCGAGCGGATCCGGCAAGACGACGCTGATGCGGGCGATCGTCGGGGTGCAGATCGTCGCCGGCGGGCAGGTCCGCGTCCTCGGCCGACCCGCCGGCGCCAAGGACCTGCGCCACCGCGTGGCGTACGTCACGCAAGAGCCGTCGGTGTACGCCGACCTCACCGTCGAGGAGAACCTGCGCTACTTCGCCCGGATCCTGCGCGCCCCTCACACCAGAATCGAGGAGGTCATCGAGCTCGTCGGCCTGGGCCGGCAGACCCGGCAAGTGGCTCGCACCCTGTCCGGGGGCGAGCTGTCCCGCGTCTCCTTGGCGGTCGCGCTGCTGGGCAAGCCGGAGCTGCTGGTTCTCGACGAGCCGACCGTCGACGTGGACCCGATCCTGCGCCGCGAGCTCTGGCAGACCTTCTACTCCCTCGCCGATGCCGGCGCGAGCGTGCTGGTCAGCAGCCACGTCATGGACGAGGCTTCCCGCTGCCACGAGCTCGTCCTGATGCGGTCCGGCGAGATCATCGCCACCGGCACCCCGGCTGAGCTGCTGGCGCGGACCAGCACGGACGATCTCGAGGCCGCGTTCATCGCGCTGGCGGAGGCGTCATGACGCTCACCGCGACGCTCGCGACCACGATGCGGGTCCTCACCCAGCTCCGCCGCGACCACCGGACCCTCGCGATGGTCTTCTTCGTCGCGCCCGCGCTGCTCACACTCTTCAAGTACATCTTCGACAACGACCCGCTGGTGTTCGCACGCGTCGGCGCCCCGATGATCGGCCTGTTCCCGCTGATCATGATGTTCCTCATCACCTCGATCGCGATGCTGCGGGAGCGGACATCCGGCACGCTGGAGCGGCTGATGTCCCTGCCGATCGCGAAGCTGGACCTGCTGATCGGCTACGCGCTGGCCTTCACCGTCCTCGCGGCGATCCAGGGTGGGATCACCGGCACGGTCGGCTTCGCACTGCTCGACGTCCACACCGCCGGCCCGTCGTGGGGCGTGGTCCTGCTCGCCATCGGCAACGCGCTCCTCGGCATGTCGCTCGGGCTGTTCCTCAGCGCCTTCGCGCGCACCGAGTTCCAGGCCGTGCAGTTCATGCCGACCCTGCTGTTCCCGCAGATCCTGCTCGGCGGCCTGTTCGTCCCGCGCGGCCGAATGCCCCACGTGCTCAGGATCGTCTCGGACGTGCTCCCGGTCAGCTACGCGTACGACGCGCTGGCGCGAGTCACCGCGAACGACACCGGTCGATGGTTGTGGCTCGACATCGTGATCCTGGGCGGAAGCATCGCTGCCGCCCTGATCCTGGGGGCGACCACGCTGCGCCGGCGTACCGCCTGACGGCGACGATCAGTCGTTGACGGCCCACCGACGATCGAGGATCGCCTCGAGGTCGTCGTCGGTCTCGAGCTCCGCAGCCGGCTCGACCGGCGGCAGGATCGGCTCGCTCGTCCGGCGGCGAGCCGGACGGGATGGCGCAGCCGGCTTCATTGCGTACGTCGGACGCGGAACCGGGACCGGCTCCCAAGGCCTGCCGCCAACCGCCTCGTCCAGCTCCGCTGCGGGCAGCTCCTCACGCTCCGCGGCAACCCGCGACGGCCGCTGGGCTCCCGCCGCCACGAAGCTCGGCTCCGGGCTGACCGCCGCGTCGAGATCGGTCTCCTGGTCGAAGAAGCCGTCATTGGCGGCGACCCGCGCGGCCATGGGCTCGGCGGCCGCGGCGTAGGCCGGCTCGAGCAGGACGTCGTCGGAGGCGGTCTGGTCGAACAGCTCGTCCGCCCGGACGCCAGCCCCGCCCGCGGACCGCGTGTCGACTCGCTCGGCGACCGGGGCGGCACGGCGAACGGTGACGCCCTCCTGCCACCGCGGCTCGGCGAGAGCGTCGTCGAGCTCAAGGCGGTCGCGCTGCTGCCGTGCGGCGCGGCGACGCGCTTGCGCCGCGAGGATGGCCATCCGGCGCAGGTGAAGCACGAACGCGGCGACGGCGAGGTCCAACCCGACCTGCAGGACCCACAGCAGGACGTTGCCGGTGATCACGGCGCCGATCAGGACGGCGAAGCCGCTGATCAGCAGGACGGCAAGGGAGCGGGCACGCCGCTGCGCCATGCCACGACGCCGGCGGGCCGCGATCGCGTCGGGTGCGGAGGCACCGGACACATGGACGTCGAGCGCTCGACTGCGATGTGCCTTCATTTCCTCACGCTGCCTGTCGTCGTACCGCGAAAGCGTGTGCATCGCGGCCGTGAAGCGGTCAACCGAGCGGGTTTCCTCGACTTCGTCGTGTCGACGCAGCCACATCGGGACGAGGACGACAGCCCACATCAGCAGGAGTCCCAGGATGATGACGGGACTCACGGCTAGGCCGTCCGAGGGTTCGCGTCCATCGTCATCGAACGCTAACGAGCGATTCGCCGATGGGCACGGACCTGAGTCGGTGTGTCGCCGACCTTACGAAACAGTGCCTTGCGCCCGATGCCAGCGCGCAAGCAGCCCGCCGGGAACCTCTTCGCGCACCAGCGCGTACGACAGGTGGTCGCGCCAGTCGCCGGAGATGTGCAGGAACCGTTCGCGCGTGCCCTCGAGCCGGAAGCCGAGCTTTTCGACCACGCGGCGGCTGGCGGCGTTCTCGGGACGGATGTTGACCTCGATGCGATGCAGACCCACTGCCTCAAAGCAGTGGTCGACGGCGAGCGCGACACATGTCGGCATCACGCCGCGTCCGGCCACCCGCTGGTCGACCCAGTAGCCGATGTGCGCGGACTCCAGTGACCCGCGCACGATCCCGGCGACGTTGAGCTGACCCGCGAACGCGCCGTCGACCACGACCGCGAACGGCAGCCCTCGCCCGGCTCTGCCGTCGGCGCGCAGCCGCCGCGCCATGCCGGTGAACACGGCCGTGGACGTGCCGAAGACGCCTGGCCCGCTCGGCGGCGTCGCCTCCCAAGGCCGCAGCCACTCGATGTTGTGCTTGCGGCTGTCCACCCACGCGCCCGCGTCCCGCATCCGCAGCGGACGCAGCCCGATGTTGCCGTCGGACAGCACCGCCGGCCAGCCCGGAGCGAGCGAGACGCCGTTTCTCATGGCTGGCGCTTGTCGAGCGCCATCACCGTCGCCGGTTCGCCGGCCTCGATCGCGGTGACATCCTCCGGTACGACGATCAGCGCGTTCCCCGACGCGAGCGCTGCGATCGTCGGTGTGCTGCCACCCACCGGTCGCACCGTGTACGCGCCGCCCTCAACCGCGAGCCAGCCCGCGACGTACGAGCGCAGCCCCGGGTTCGAGACAACCCGCTCGTGCAGCCGGGCTCGCACCAGCGGCCGGACCACGGGCTCGACGCCGATCATCCGCCGCAGCGTCGGGCGCACGAACACCTCGAAGGACACGAACGCACCGACGGGGTCGCCCGGCACTGCAAAGAACGGCGTGCGGTCGGGACCGATCGCCCCGAAGCCCTGCGCGTGACCCGGTTGCATCCCGACGTTGTCGAACCGGACGACACCCACCCTGCCGAGGACCTCGCGCAGCACCGGCGGGACACCTGAGCCGGAGCCGCCCGACGCGATGACGACATCCGCGCGGATCAGCTGGTCCTCGAGCGTGTCGGCAAGGACGTTGGGGTCGTCGGGCACGATCCCGACGCGGAACGCGATCGCCCCCGCTTCCTGGGCGGCCGCGGTCAGCAAGGCGCTGTTGGCGTCCGGGAGCTGCCCGCGTGCAAGTGGCTGCCCCGGCTCGACGAGCTCGCGCCCGATGGCCATGACCACCACCCGCGGCTTGGGCATGACCACCGCCCGGTTGCGCCCGACGGCGGCCAGCATGCCGATCTGGGTGGGTCCGAGGTGCATCCCCGCCGCCATGAGGCGAGTCCCCGGCGGCGCTTCCGATCCCTCCGACCGGACGAACCGGCCGGCCGGGACCGGTTGGCGGATCGTGACGTTGGCCAGGCCGCCGTCGGTCCAGTCCGACGGAACGACCGCATCCGCTCCCGGTGGCATCGGTGCGCCGGCGGTGATCCGCACGCACAGCCCGGGCTGCACGGTGTACGGCGCGGTGCTGCCGGGTGCGATGTCCCCGACCACCGGCATGGCGACCGGCGCCGTGGGGCTCGCGGTCCGGACGTCGCTGCTGTGCACGGCGTAACCGTCGGCGGCGGCGCTGTCGAACGGCGGCAAGGCGAAGGTGGTGAACACGTCCTCGGCGAGCACGCAGCCCTGCGCGTCGCCGAGGTTGAGGTTCAGGCTGCCGAGCGGGGACACCGCCGCGAGCACGTCCTGCAAGTGGACGTCGACCGGCTTGAGCTGCGTCACCGGATGCTCACGGCTGGATCGGGTCTGGCGGCACGTCGCCATCGAGGCGGCCCACGAAATCCACGAGCCAGCGGCGGAACTCCTCGCCGAGATCCGCCCGATCGCAGCCGATCTGGACGACCGACTTCAGGTAGTCGGCCTTGTCACCGGTGTCGTAACGGCGACCCCGGAACACGACGCCGTGCACCGGACCGCCGTCGGCGTGGCGACCGGTCAGCTCCTGGATCGCGTCGGTCAGCTGGATCTCGCCGCCTCGGCCCGGCGTCGTCGTACGCAGGACGTCGAAGATCTGCGGCGCAAGGACGTAGCGGCCGATGACCGCGAGGTTGCTGGGAGCCTCGTCCGGTGGCGGCTTCTCCACCAGGCCCGTGATGCGTACGACGTCCGGCTCGTCGGTCGCGTCGACAGCGGCACAGCCGTACAGGCCGATCTGTTCGCGCGGCACCTCGAGCAACGCCACCACGCAGCCACCGAGCCGCTGCTGCACCTCGACCATGCGAGTGAGCAGCTCGTCGCGCTCGTCGATCAGGTCATCGCCGAGGAGCACAGCGAACGGCTCGTCGCCCACGTGCCTCGCGGCGCACAGCACGGCGTGGCCGAGCCCGAGCGCCTCCCCCTGCCGCACCGAGTGCACGGTAGCGAGCCGGTCGGCGGCGCGCACCCTGTCCAGCAGCTCGCGCTTGCTGTCGTCGCCGCTGAGCCGATCCTCGAGCTCGAGGTTGCGGTCGAAGTGGTCCTCGATCGCCGACTTGCCCCGGCCGGCGATGAACAGCACGTCGTCGAGCCCGGATCGCACGGCCTCTTCCACGACGTACTGGATCGCCGGCTTGTCGACGACGGGCAGCATCTCCTTCGGGATCGCCTTCGTCGCCGGAAGGAAGCGCGTCCCCAGACCCGCGACCGGGATCACCGCCTTGGTCACGGCCGACGTCCCGCCGCTCATACGGTCACAGTAGTGGCCGTCACGCGGGAAACTTGGCGCGTGTCGACCAAGGAGGAGCTCCGCCGGTTCGCGCTGGAGCGGCGATCGGCACGATCGGTCGCTGAGATCCGCAGCTCCGGAGCGGCGCTCGCGGGACGCGCGAGCGCGATCGCAGTACGCGCCCAGACCGTGGCGGCGTTCCTGTCGACGCCGACCGAACCGCCCACCCGGCAGCTGCTCGCCGCCCTGATCCGAGCCGGTTGCGAGGTGATCGTGCCGGTGGTGGTCGGCGAGCAGATGGACTGGGCGCGCTACACGGCAGGCGTCGCAACCCGGACCACTGCGCTCGGCGTCGAGGAACCGATCCGCGACCACCTCGGACCGACGGCGTTGCACGACGCCGACGTCGCGCTGGTTCCGGCGCTGCTCGTCGATCGCACCGGCAACCGGCTCGGCCGGGGCCGCGGCTACTACGACCGGGCGCTCGCCGACATCACAGTGCGGACGCTCGCGGTCGTGTTCGACGACGAGCTGGTCGAGGAGCTACCGGCCGAGCCTCACGACCGGCGAGTGTCGGGCGTGCTGCGGCCGGCCGGCTTGCTCGAGTTCTGACCCGCGGCCGCCTTGGTCTTCTTGCTTGCCTTGGGCTGCGGCGGGGTGAAGGCGGGCTGATAGGAGCTGGGCAGCTGCGGGTGCAGCGCCTTGGCCGCGCGCGTCGGTGCGGCGTCACCGGCGAGCCACTGCTTCCACGACATGTTCCAGTCAGCGGTGCCGGGGTCGGTCGGGCTCGGCGGCCGGACGCCGTTGAAGACGTAGATGATGTCGCCGCGCGTCGCCCAGTTGTAGAACCACTCCGCGTTGACGGTGCTGAGATTCACGCAGCCGTGGGAGACGTTGGTGTTGCCCTGGTCGGCGACCGACCACGGCGCCGCGTGGACGAACTCGCCGCCGTCGGAGATCCGGACGTCCCAGTAGACGGTCTCGTGGTAGTAGTCCGGGTTCCCCTTGGGGATCCCGACCGTGGCGGAGTCCATCACGACGAGCTTGGACTTCTCGATGGCGATGTGGACCCCGTCCATCGTCGGGTACTGGTCACGGCCGGTGCTCACCGGGAACGTCTTGATCAGCTGTCCGTTGTCGTAGACGTGCATCGTGTGCGTCGCGATGTCGACCTCGCTGACGTGGGCGTCACCGATGCGGAACGACGTGCGGTGGCTGCCCGCGTCGCCCCAGATCCCGTGACCGAAGTCGATGCCCTGCAGATCGGAGGAGATCGTGACCCGGGTGCCTGACTGCCAGTACGACGGCGGGCGCCAGTGAACCTCGCGGGCGCTCATCCAGTGCCACGCTCCGACGACCTTCGGGTGGGTGACCACCGACAGCCGCCCCTCGACCGCGGACCGAAGCTTGGTCGGGACGTCGTAGTTGAAGCTGACCTGGATCGGCGACCCGACGCCCACCGTGTCGCCACCACCGGGCGAGAGCAGCGCGGTCATCCGGTGCTTGGCGTCCGTCGCCCGCAGGTCGAAGTCCTTGGTGGCGAGGTGGTGCGCCAGGTCGGTGTAGGTCACGTGGGCGTGCAGCTGGGTGAGCGGCGCGAAGCTGCCCGCGCTCTGCCAGCTGTCGTGAGTGGCGTTGTAGCTGCCAGGGATCTGCTGCCCGGTCGGCTCCGACACCGACACCGAGGTCAGGATGCCGTTGGTCACCCGCACGACGAGTGGCTTGCGGTACGGCAGCCGGTGGTGGTGGTGCAGGTGCATCACCCGCAGCACCGCTGTCGGCGCTGGGGATGGGGCCCCCGCCGCAGCACCGCGGCTCGAGCCGGTCGCGGTGACGCCGACCGCGACACCGACCGCAGCAAGGACGCCGAAGGTCGCCGCCGCGACGATCGCGGTCCGAGGCCGCGTTTGGGGAAGCCGCATCACACTCGTTCTTCTCTGGCTGGGGTTACGCCATTCTGCCCCGGCTTACGACACCTTGAACGCACTTATGACGCCTCAGTCGCGGCGTTGGTTCGCAATCACCAACAAAGACTTAGGTCGGCAGCGCAGGTTTGTGATTGAGCACCCAGGTGAACACCGACCTGGCGCCGGCTGCGGCGGCTTCGACATCGGCGCGTGACATCAGGCACACTTAGCAGTCAGGGCACGAGAGTGCCAACTGCTGAGCTGATGGCGCTGAGGAGGACCGGAATGCCGACCTACGAGTACGTCTGCACGAAGTGCGGCGAAGGGCTCGAGGCCGTGCAGAGCTTCAACGACCCGCCGCTGACCAAGTGCCCGGCTTGCAAGGGCAAGCTGCGCAAGGTGTTCTCCGCTGCGGGCATCGTCTTCAAGGGCTCGGGCTTCTACAAGACCGACAGCCGCTCGGGTGCGAAGAAGTCGTCGTCGACGACCTCGACGAAGGAGTCGAGCTCCTCGGCCAGCGACTCCGGCACGAGCACCCCGAAGAGTGCCGACGCGTCATCCAGCACGAGCGGGACCAAGTCGGCTGCGGGTGGCGACGGCAGCAAGGTCGCCTGACCTCACACCGCTGCCGCCCGGTCTGCGGGTCCACACCTTGCAGCCGACGGGTCGGAGCACGGCGCTGACCCGCCGAGGGTCACGCCGTGACACGCTCGCGCCATTCCGGCACTGACCTCGCCGCTCTCCGCGGGACGGTGCTCGACGCCTTTCACCGAAATCGCCGAACCGCCACCGCGCTGCTCGCCGCCCTTGCGGTCGTCCTGGTCGTCACCGCGGCGCGGCCGGGTCAGGGCGCGACGAGGCAGGTATGGGTGGCCGCGCACGACCTTGGCGGCGGCGAGCCGCTGCGGCGATCCGACGTGGCGCTCGAGTCGATCCCTCGCGGCGCGGTGCCGTCCGGCGCGATCGTCACCCGAACCCCTCCGGTCGGGGTGATGTTGGGAGCGCCGGTACGCCGCGGGGAGCCGCTCACTGACGTACGGCTGCTCTCGCCGTTCCTGCTGGCCGCGGCCGCCTCGCCTCGCGACCTCGCGGTTCCGGTCCGCGTCAGCGACGGCCCGGCCGCACTCGCGTTGGTGTCACCCGGCGAGCTGGTCACCGTGCTCGCGGCCGCCGACCCGGGTCTGGGGGCGATTGCTCCCGCCCGCACCGTGGTGCGTGCGGTCCGGGTGCTCGCGATGCCCGATCACACGACCGACGAAGGGCTCGGGCTGCTCGTAGTGGCAGCTACCCCACAACAGGCGGCACGGCTCGCGGCGATCCCCGCGGCCGATCGGGTTTCGATCGCTGTGCGGCGCTGACCCGCGACCGTTAGAGTCCGCCGCCATGGCGGCATCGACCTATCCCGTGTGGGGATGGGGTCGCGAAGCAAGCGACGAGCCTTCCGCGACCGACCTCGCGGCGCTGGCCCCGCTTGCTGAAGCCGTGCTCGGCGCACAACTGACCTCACCCGTCTCGCCGGCGCCGTTGCCGGAGCTTCCGGCGGATCGGGTGATGTCGCGGCTGCCTGCCGAGCTCGCCGACATCGCCGGGTCGGACCCGCTCGACCGTGCCCGGCACTCGGTCGGGCGCTCGTACCGAGACGTCGTGCGGACGATCTCAGGACGACTCGATCACGTCGTCGACACCGTGCTGCGCCCGACCTCGGAGGCGCAGGTCACCGCCGCTCTCGAATGGTGCGCCGACAACGCCGTTGCCGTCGTCCCGTTCGGCGGCGGGACCAGCGTCGTCGGTGGCGTCGAGCCCGACGTCGGCGAGGCATGGTCGGGCTGTGTCAGCCTCGATCTCGCCGCGCTGTCCGGCCTTGCGGAGATCGACCCGGTGTCACGCAGCGCGCGAGTGCTGGCCGGAACGCCGGGCCCGCAGCTGGAGGCGGCGCTGCGGCCGCACGAGCTGACGGCTCGCTTCTACCCGCAGTCCTTCGAACGCTCGACCGTCGGCGGCTGGGTAGTCACCCGGGCCGCAGGTCATTTCAGCAGTGGGCCGACCCACATCGACGACCTGGTCGAGAGCGTCCGCGCAGTGACGCCGGCCGGCATCTGGCAGTCACGGCGCCTGCCTGGCTCGGGCGCCGGACCGAGCCCCGACCGGGCTCTGCTCGGCAGCGAGGGAATTCTGGGCGTCGTCACGGAGGCGTGGATCCGGGTGCAGCCGCGGCCGACGATCCGCTGGTCGGCGACGTACGCCGCCCCCGACCTCGCCGCCGGGTTGGCAGCCGTCCAAGCGATCACGCAGACCGGTCTGCAGCCGGCAACGTGCCGGCTGATCGACGCCGGCGAGGCGACCGTCACGGGGACACTTGCCACCGGAGAAACGGTGCTCGTCCTCGGCCTCGAGTCGTGGACGGCGCCGGTCGACGCGGACGCCGAGGTGTTGACCGCCTGCTGCGCCGACCACGGCTTGCGGTTCGTCGAGGGTGGGGCGAAACGCGTAGACGACGGCTCCGGCGCGGCCTGGCGCAGCTCGTTCCTTCGTGCGCCGTTCCTGCGCGAACAGCTGGTGATGCTTGGACTCATCGTCGAGACGTTCGAGACCGCCACGACGTGGGATCAGATCCCGTCGCTCATCGAGACCGTGACGAAACGCACGACCGCGGCGCTGCGCGAGGTGTGTGGCGGCGGGACCGTGACGTGCCGGCTCACCCACGTCTATCCGGATGGAGCCGCGCCGTACTTCACCGTCATCGCCCCCGGGCGCCGGGGCGACACGCTCGGCCAGTGGGAAGAGGTGAAGGCCGCGGCAAGCGCGGCACTGCTCGACGCCGGCGGCACGATCACCCACCACCATGCCGTCGGGCGCGACCACCGGCCTTGGTACGACGCGCAACGCCCGGGACCGTTCGCGGCCGCGCTGCGCGCCGCGAAGTCCGCGATCGACCCTGCCGGGATCCTCAACCCCGGCGTCCTCATCTGAGGGCGCCGGTCGCTAGTCGCGGTCCTCGTAGTGCGGCGGCCGGTCAGCGTTCAGATCTTCGTCGCGCGTGTCGTCGTCGAGATCGTCACCCCAGCCGATCTCCCGCTCGTCGGCGGTCGTGTCGGGAAGCAGCGGGACCGACTCGGGCTCCGTCACGTCCACCACCCCACCCACGTCCTCCACCCCACCCGCCGCCCGGATTCGGTGTCGGCTGCGCCGACCAACCGCTTGGCGGTGTCGGCTTCGCCGACGCTCACGGTTCGAACTTGTACCCGAGGCCGCGCACCGTCAACAGGTAGCGGGGCTCGGACGGCGACGGTTCGATCTTCGCGCGCAGCCGCTTCACGTGCACGTCGAGTGTCTTGGTGTCACCGACGTAGTCGCTGCCCCAGATCCGGTCGATCAGCTGGCCGCGGGTCAGGACACGGCCCGCGTTGCGCAGCAGGAACTCGAGCAGCTCGAACTCCTTCAGCGGCATCGGCACGTTCGCCCCGTTGACGCTCACGACATGGCGGTCGACGTCCATCCGCACCGGGCCGCACTCGAGAATCGACGTGACCAGGTCCTCGGGCTCGTTGCCGCGCCGGCGCAGCACGGCACGGATCCGCGCGACCAGCTCCCGCGCCGAGAACGGCTTGGTGACGTAGTCATCGGCACCAATCTCGAGCCCGACGACCTTGTCGACCTCGGAGTCCTTCGCCGTCAGCATGATCACCGGCACCTCGGATCGCTGCCGCAGTGCACGGCACACCTCGAGGCCGGACAGGCCGGGCAGCATGAGGTCGAGCAACACCAAGTCGGCGCCGGCGCGGTCGAACTCCTCCAGACCGTCCGGTCCGGTACCGGCCATCGCCACCTCGAAGCCCTCGCGGCGCAGCATGTAGCCAAGGGCGTCGGAGAAGGACTCCTCGTCCTCCACGACAAGAATTCGGGTCACTGAGCTCCAGCCTCTAGAAGTGCTGTCGGGGAATCAGTCGGGTTGGTACGCCGGCGAGCCGGCGGAAGCTTGATGGTGAAAGTGCTGCCGGCGCCGGGCTGGCTCCAGACGCTGACCTCGCCGCCGTGGTTGCTCACGGCGTGCTTGACGATTGCCAGGCCGAGACCCGTACCGCCGGTCTCCCGGGACCGTGCCGGGTCGACCCGATAGAAGCGTTCGAAGATGCGCTCCTGCTCCTCTTCGGCGATCCCGATCCCCTGGTCGGTGACGGCGATCTCGACGGCCTCGCCGCGGTCGTGGACGCCGATCGCGACGCGGGTGCGGTCGCCGCTGTACGCCACCGCGTTGTCGAGCAGGTTGCCGACCGCGATCGCGAGCTGCCCTTCGTCTCCGTGGACAACCAGGCCGGTGTCGCCACCGCGGACGATCGCAATCCCCTTCACCTCCGCCGCGAGCCGGGCCCGATCGATCGCCTCATCGATGACCGCGTCCACCATGACCTCATTGGCCTCGGGCAGCGGCTCACCGCCCTGCAGGCGGGACAGATCGAGCAGCTCCTGCACGAGCTTCGACAGCCGCTGCGCCTCACGCTGCATCCGGCCCACGAAGCGCTGCACCGCGTCGGCGTCGTCGTGGGCATCGAGCGCCGCCTCTGCGAGCAGCTGCAGGGCTCCGACTGGGGTCTTGATCTCGTGGCCGACGTTCGCGACGAAGTCGCGACGGACCGACTCGACCCGCTTCGCCTCCGTAAGGTCGTCGACTACGAGGGCGACCTCGCCCCCCGACAGCGGTTCGGCGCGCGCTCCGACAGTCACGATCCGGCGCGGGAACTCGTTCGCTCCGAGCGTGACCTCCGCGGTCTGCGGCGTACCCGTCCGCCGGGCTGTCCGCACCAAGGTCACCAATGCAGGTACGTCGAGCGCGCCGTCGCGCACGACGCCCATGTGCAGTGCGGCGGAGTTGGCGAGCCGAATGACGTCATCGGCATCCAGCAACACCGCCGCCGTGGGCAGCAGCTGGAGGACGGTTTCGGCGGGCGTCGCGTCACGCTTCCTGGGCGAAGGCCGCGACGGCGCCGACTCGTCGGTCGACGCCTGCCGCGGGCGGGAGCGGATCAGCACCGTGACCACGACCCCGGCCAGCAGTCCAGCAAGCGCTGCGACCACAGCCACGTGGCAATCATAAGGAGGAGATACCGTCCGATCGGCCGGTTCGCAGCCGCCCACGATGGCGGGCGCGGGGCTTTCACAGCCTCGACCGGCCTCGTTCATCTGGTCGTTGCCTGTCGTTCACCAATGGCGCGAGAACGTGGACTCGCACCTCTACTCTCTATTCAGCCGGAAGCGCGGGAGGCGTGCTGTGCGCGATCAGTACCACGAGGATCTCGACGGCATCACGACGTCGCTGGTCGACATCACCCGTCTCGCGGGCAGCGCGATCAACCGCGCCACCCAGGCCCTGCTCGACGCCGACCTGCAGGCCGCCGAGTCGGTGATCTCAGGCGATTCCGCGATCGATGAGCTCTACGAGCACATCGAGACTGCGGCCTTCGACCTGCTGGCACGCCAGCAGCCGGTGGCAAGCGACCTGCGCGTCATCATCACCAGCCTGCGAATGGTCGCCGACATCGAGCGCATGGGTGACCTGGCGCTGCACATCGCCAAGGTGGCGCGGCGGCGCTACCCGCAGAGCGCGATTCCAGCCGAGCTGCAGGCCACCGTGCTCGAGATGGGTCAGGTCGCGCAGCGGATCTGCGCCAAGTGCTCCAGCGTGATCGCCGGCCGCGACCTCGCCATGGCCGCCGAGCTCGAGCGCGACGACGACGTCATGGATGACCTGCACAAGCGGCTGTTTGCCGTCCTGCTCGACGACGCCTGGCAGGGCGGGATTGAAAGCGCCATCGACGTCACCCTCTGCGGCCGCTACTACGAGCGGTTCTGCGACCACGCCGTGTCAGTGGCGAGACGCGTGATCTTCCTCGTGACGGGTGAGAAAGCGCCCATCGACGCGCCCGCCTGACCACCCTCGGACACGTTCACCGACCAGCCTGCGGGCGTTCACCTGTCGTTCATCTCGAAGGGGTCGAAGGGTCGATTCGCGTCTTTAGCGTCGCCCTCGCTGACCTGGACCACCCAGGCCTGACACATTCGGAGGTTCCGACGCCGTGAAGGTTTCGCTCGTCACCCGCACCGCCGGCATTGCGGCCGTCGCTGCGATTGGACTAGCCGCCTGCGGAAGCAGCAGCAGTGGCGGCACCACAGGGGGCAACGGCAATGGGGGCAACGGTGGCGGGGGCAGTAGCACCAGCCTCAGCCCGCAGGGATCAACCTTCCAGCAGACGCTCGAGCAGCAGTGGGCGACCAAGTTCCACAACGCGAACCCGAGCGACCAGATCACCTACACCGGCACGGGATCGACCGCCGGCATCGCCGCGTTCACGCAGGGCACGGCGCCATTCGCCGGCTCCGACGTCACGATGACCTCTGACGAACAGACCCAGGCAAACAGCGCCTGCGGCAGCACGGCGCTCACCCTTCCGATCACGTCGGGCGGTGTCGCGATCATGTACAACCTGCCCGGAGTCTCCAAGCCGCTGAACCTCTCCGCTCAGACCATCGCCGGCATCTTCATGGGCAAGATCAAGAACTGGAGCGACCCGGCAATCAAGGCCGAGAACGCCGGCGTGACACTGCCCAACACCCCGATCTCCGTGTACTACCGCGCCGACGGTTCCGGCACGACGAACGTGCTCTCGGGCTTCCTCGACGCCGCCGCCAAGTCGGTGTGGACGCTAGGTGTGAACAAGCAGTTCACGAACTGGCCGACGGGTAGCGGCGCAACCGGGTCGAGCGGTGTCGCGCAGGGCGTGAAGAGCACCCAGGGCGGCATCACCTACGCCGAGATCACGTTCGCCAAGCAGGACAACCTGCAGACCGCAAACGTCAAGGGCTTCGGCAGCAGCTACGTCCCGCTGACCAACGCCTCAGTTGCACAGTCCATCGCGACAGGGTTCAGCGTCACGGGTACCGGACACGACCTCGCGGGCGCCCTCGCCTACGACAAGATGAAGGGCTACCCGATCTCGACGGTGTCCTACGTGCTCGTCTGCTCGAAGTACAAGAACGCGGGCGAGGGCACCCTGGTCAAGAACTACCTGGCCTACGCGGCCGGGGCCGGCCAAGCCGAAGGCCCGGCGTTGGGGTTCGCGCCCCTGCCAAAGGGGCTCGACGCCAAGGTCAAGGCGTCGATCGCGACGATCAGTTAGGACGCGACCCGCAGAATGTCCGTCGTGACTGCTCTGGATGCCGCGTCGCTGCGGTCCGCCCGAAAGGGCGGCCGTGGCGACGCGGTGTTCCGGGGGCTCGCCCTCGGTGCCGGTCTGCTCGTCTTCGTCGTGCTCGGCGCGATCGCTGCCTTCCTCGTGGTGAAGGCGATCCCGTCGCTCAACGCGGACAAGACCAGCTTCTGGAGCACGAAGACCTGGGCGCCCACACAGGGCAACGCCTCCTTCGGCATCGCCTCCCTGCTGTACGGAACAATTCTCACGAGCGTGCTGGCCCTCGTCATGGCCGTCCCGGTCGGCATCGGCGTGGCCATCTACATCACCCAGTACGCGCCGCGGCGACTTGCGACGCTGCTCGGGTACGCCACCGACCTGCTGGCGGCCGTACCCAGCGTCGTCTACGGCCTGTGGGGCTTCTACTTCCTGCTCCCGCATCTCGTCGGGATCCAGCTCTTCCTCGCCAAGTACTTCGGCTGGATTCCGCTCTTCGCGAACCCCGACAACCAGGCCAGCGTGTTCAGCAAGTCGATCTTCGGCGCCTCGCTGGTGCTGGCGATCATGGTCCTGCCGATCATCGCTGCGGTCAGCCGCGAGGTTATGCGACAGGTCGACCCGGCCCACAAAGAGGCAGCCCTCGCTCTCGGCGCGACCCGCTGGGAGATGATCCGCATCGCGGTGTTGCCGCCGAGCCGGCCCGGGATCATCAGCGCGACGATGCTTGGCCTGGGCCGCGCGCTCGGCGAGACGATCGCGGTGGCCCTGGTGATCGGCGACGCCTTCAACATCAGCCCCCACATCCTGGTGCACGGCGGAAACACCATTGCTGCGAACATCGCCAACTCCTTCGGCGACGCGGACAGCATCGGACGGTCGGCACTGATCGCGAGCGGCTTGGTCCTGTTCGTTCTGACGCTCGCGGTGAACCTGGTCGCCCGATACGTCATCCTCCGTTCCGGCACCGAAGAGCGGTCCGCAGTATGAGCGGGCGAAGCCCGCGCCACTGTTGGGTGGCGGACGTATGAGCGTCGTCGCGACCGAGCTCCGGGCTCGAGGACTCCGACAGCCCAGTCTTCCCCCGTGGTCACTTGCCGCCACCACGATCGGCGCCGTACTCGTCTCTCTGCTTCTCTTCGCGACCACGGGCTTCCAGGGGACCGCCGACTTCCTCGTCGTGGCCGTGGTCTTGACGCTCGTCTTGATCACCGCGATCAGCTGGCGGGTCGAGGGCCGCCGGCGCGCCGTCGACCGAATGGCGACGAACCTCGCATTCGTGGCCCTGCTCCTGACGCTGATCCCGCTCGGCTTCGTGGTCGGCTACGTCATCAAACGCGGGATCGGAACATTCGGCTGGGGCTTCCTCACCAAGGACGTCGGCAGCACCGGCCCGTTGCAAGCCGGCGGCGGCGTCGGCCACGCGGTGATCGGCACGATCGAGCAGGTGCTGCTCGCGAGCGTGATCTCCGTCCCGCTCGGGATCATGGTGGCGATCTTCATCACCGAATACGGCGGCCGGCGTCTTGCGACCGCGGTCCGGTTCCTCATCGACGTGATGACGGGTATCCCGTCGATCGTCGCCGGCCTGTTCGTGCTCGCCTTCTGGGTCTTCGTCCTCCATCAGGGCTTCTCGGGCATCGCCGGTGCGATCGCACTCGCCATCCTGGAGCTCCCGGTCGTGGTTCGAACCTCCGAGGAGATGATCAAGCTTGTGCCTGGCGCGTTGCGGGAGGCGTCTTATGCCCTCGGCATCGCGAAGTGGCGCACGATCCTGCGGGTCGTGCTCCCTACCGCCTCGACCGGCATCACCACCGGCGTGATGCTCGCGATCGCGCGGGTGATCGGCGAGACCGCTCCGGTGCTACTCGTCGTGGGTAACAACAACTACTTCCACAACGATCCGTTCAAGGGCGCGCAGGGCTCGATCGGGGTCTTCATCTTCCAGAACGCCAACTCTGCATCGAACTTCAATGTCCAGCGAGCATGGGCCGCGGCGTTGACACTCATCTTGATCGTCGTTGTGCTTTACATGGCGGCACGGCTTCTGACCCGGCGCAACAGACTGGCCCAAAGGTAGGCACTGACGTGGCGAAGCGCATCGAGACAGCCGGGCTGTCCTGCTTCTACGGTTCCACCAAGGCCGTCGAGGACGTCACCATCACCATCGAGCCCAAGAGCGTCACCGCCTTCATCGGACCCAGTGGCTGCGGCAAGTCGACGTTGCTGCGCTCGCTCAACCGGATGCATGAAGTGATCCCGGGCGCACGGATTCAGGGCAAGGTGCTCCTCGACGACGAGGACATCTACGCACCGGGCATCGACCCCGCAGCCGTACGACGCACGATCGGCATGGTCTTCCAGAAGCCGAACCCGTTCCCGACGATGTCGATCTACGACAACGTCGCCGCCGGCCTGCGACTGAACGGGATCCGCAAGAAGGCCGACCTCGACAGCGCGGTCGAGAAGTCACTGCGTGGCGCCAACCTCTGGGACGAGGTCAAGACCCGCCTAGACAAAGCCGGGGCTGGCCTCTCCGGCGGGCAGCAGCAGCGGTTGTGCATCGCCCGGGCGATCGCCGTCGAGCCGCAGGTCCTGCTGATGGACGAGCCCTGCAGCGCCCTGGACCCGATCTCGACGCTGGCGATCGAAGACCTGATTGCGCAGCTGAAGGACCGCTACACGATCGTGATCGTCACCCACAACATGCAACAGGCCGCCCGGGTCTCCGACGTGACAGCGTTCTTCACGCTGAAGGGCCCTGGCGAGCCGGGGCACATGGTCGAGATCGACGCGACTCAGAAGATCTTCACCAACCCCAGCGAGCAGCGCACTGAGGACTACATCACCGGCCGGTTCGGATAGCCCTTCCGCCGCCGAGATCCGGCTGGCGGACACTGGTGGCATGGCTCGCGACGGAGACGCACCCATCCTCGTCACGACCGCTGCGCCGAACCCGGCTGACGAGCGGCGGGACCGCGAGCGTCGCTACCTGATCACCATGGCGGTCCGCGTCGTCATGTTCATCGCCGCAATCGTGCTGGCCCGACAGCACTGGTGGGCCGCTGCCGCTGTTGCGATCACGCTCTCCCTGGTCCTGCCGTGGATCGCTGTCGTCGCGGCGAACGCCCCCAGGCGGGCCCGCACGGGACGAGAGTCGCCGTCGCTCTACCGCGGCAGGGAACCGCGAGAGCTAGAAGGCCCGGAACCGCCGGCTACATAGCGGTGAGAGCCCACACACCTAGGGCGACGACGACGATCGCGGCGACGAGCAGCTGCACCCAGAGGGTCAGGTCGACACCGGGAAGCATCTTGCCGAGTTCGATGTCGTTGTTGTGCATGTCCTCATGATGCACGACGATTTCTCTTTATTTGCAACAGAAACAGTGACCTTGGTCGCTGCCGTGACCTGGGTCACATCCAAACTGACCGCTAGCCGACAAACAGGTGAACGACCTTGAACACCAGCGCCGCGGTGAGTCCCGCGGCGGGCAGCGTGACGATCCAGGCAAGCAGGATGTTTCCGGCCACACCCCACCGCACCGCCGACAGCTTTCGAGTTGCGCCCACCCCCATGACGGACGCGGTCGTGACATGGGTCGTCGACACCGGCGCCGCGTAGGCGTATGCCGTTGTCATCAGCACGGCTGACGCGACGGTCTGTGCGGCAAAGCCGGCTGTCGTGTCCAGCTTGAACACGCGGCGGCCCAGCGTGCGCATGATCCGCCAGCCGCCGGAGGCGGTGCCCGCGCTGATCGCCAGCGCGCAGAGGATCTTCACCCACAGCGGCACGACGAAGTCGGACAGATGGTGGGTGACGACGAGCGCGAGGGTGATCACGCCCATGGTCTTCTGCGCGTCTTGGAGGCCATGACCGAACGACATCGCCGCGGAGCCGACCCACTGCCCCATCCGGAATCCGACGTTGGCATCCCGCGGGTTCGCGCGGCGGAACACCCACAGCAGCAACAGCATGAAGGCGAAGCCGAGCGCGAACCCGACCAGCGGGGAGGCGATCATCGGGATGACGACCTTCTGCACGACGGCGTGCCAGTTCACGTGCCCACTGGAAGCGAGCGCGGCGCCGCACAAGCCGCCGATGAGCGCGTGCGAGGAGGACGACGGCAGCCCGAACCACCACGTGACCAGGTTCCAGGCGATTGCGCCCACGACCGCCGCAAAGACGACCACGAGGCCCTCTGTCGTCGCCGGAGCCGTGATGATGCCGCCGACCGTGTTCGCGACCTTCGTCGACACGAGCGAACCGATGAGGTTGAAGACGGCCGCCAGCAGCAGGGCGGTGCGCGGCGTGAGCGCACGGGTCGAGACCGAGGTGGCGATGGCGTTCGCCGCGTCGTGGAAGCCGTTGGTGTAGTCGAAGCCGAGCGCGACCACGATCAGGACGACGAGTCCCAGCGTTTGCATCTGGTGTCCTGAGCTCAGGACTCTTTGACGGCGATCGACTCGACAGTGTCCGCGACGTTCTCGAGAGCGTCCGCTGCCCCCTCGAGCTGCTCCGCGATCTCCTTCAGTTTCAGGACCGTCAGCGCATCGAAGTCGCCCCCGAACAGCCGCGCCACGAATCGGCGGAACAGCTTGTCGGCATCGTTCTCGAGTCGGTTGATCTCGATCCAGTAGTCGCTGAGGTTCGCCAGCGACTTCAGCCGCGGCATCGCGCCGGCGGTCAGTTCCGCCCCCCGGACCAGCAGCGCCGACAAATGATGCGTCTCGAGCGGCAGCACCTCGAGGTCGTAGAGGATCACGAGGTCGCCCGCGGCCTCGAAGTAGTCCATGACGTCGTCGAGCCGGCTGGCCAGCCGGTAGATGTCCTCGCGGTCGAACGGCGTCACGAACGTCGCGTTGACCTTGCGCATGATGTCGTGCGTCCGGTCGTCACCCTTGTGCTCGAGGTCACGAAGCTGGCGGGCCAGCTCGGTGCGCTCCACGTGCGGGCCGGTGATCAGCGCCTCGAGAACGCGCGCCCCTTCGAGCAGGTTGGCGCCGGCCGCCGTGAACAGGTCGTAGAAGCCGTTCTCCTGGGGGGTCAGTCGCAGCCGCACACGTCCTCCTCCCCGCCCGCCACCCAACAATGACGCCGGCTTCGCCGGCACTGACACACCTTAGGGCGAAGGTGAACGCCGGATGAACGAGGAGTGGGTCTACGGCCGGTCCAGGCCGGCGAGGAGGAGCGCGGAGAGCTCGTCGGCGACCGTTGCACGCGGCACCTCGGGATGGTCGAGCCACCAGTCCCCCGCCGCCTGCACCATGCCCGCGATCCCGTGGGCCCACACGGTCGCGCGCATCCCGTCGATTCCTTGCAGCGATGGCTCGTTGCGGATCCCCGCGGCGAGCTCGTCGCCGAACCGCCGTACGAAGCCCTCGACCTCACCGCGGACGTCAGGCTCTTCGACCGCCGCCCGCTCGATGAGGAACCGGTAGATCTGCGGGTTGTCCTCGATCGCACTCAGGTAGGCGTCGACGGTCGCCCGGGTGCGTGCGGGGAGTCCGCCGCGGGTGAGCAGCGCCGCCCGGAGCCGGCCCAGCAGCTCGTCGATGTGGCGCGCCGCCAGCGCCCGGTAGAGCCCGCTCTTGTCACCGAAGTGCCGGTACAGGATCGGCTTGGTGATCCCGGCCTCAGCCGCGATCAGGTTCATCGACGCGGCCGAACCGTCGCGCTGGACGACGCGATCCGCCGCTTCGAGGAGCCCGGCGCGACGCTCCAGGACCGTGCGACCCACGCTGATCACCACCCCACGAGGAAGTCCGCGCCTACTTGACAGTAGGTTACCGACGGTAACACCATGGCATCTACCGGACGGGACCGGGAATCACCGGACCGCACCAGACTTCTCGAAGGAGATCCCGTGGCGGAGTTCTCGCTCGACCTCACCGAAGACCAGATCACGTTGCAGAAGTGGCTGCACGATTTCGCCGCCGACGTGATGCGGCCCGCCGCGGCGGAATGGGACGAGCGCGAAGAGACGCCCTGGCCGATCATCCAGGAGGCCGCGAAGGTCGGCATCTACTCGATCGACTTCATGGCACAGCAGTGGTTCGACGACACCGGCCTCGGCATGGTGATCGCCCAGGAGGAGCTGTTCTGGGGCGACGCGGGCATCGGGCTGGCGATCATGGGCACCGGACTCGCCGCCGCCGCGATCAGCGCGAACGGCACACAGGAGCAGATCGGCGAGTTCATCCCCGCGATGTACGGCACGCCCGACGACGTGAAGCTCGGCGCCTTCTGCTCGTCGGAGCCCGACGCCGGCAGCGACGTCGGCGCGATGAAGACCCGCGCGGTCTGGGACGAGGCCACCAACGAGTGGGTGCTCAACGGCACGAAGACCTGGGCGACCAATGGTGGCATCGCCGACTGGCACGTCATCGTCGCCTCGGTCGACCCGGAGCTCGGCTCTCGCGGCCAAGCCTCGTTCGTCGTACCTCCAGGTACGCCGGGCATCAGCCAGGGGCAGAAGTTCAAGAAGCACGGCATCCGCGCTTCGCACACCGCCGAGGTCGTGCTCGACAACGTCCGGCTGGGCGACAAGTACCTGCTCGGCGGGAAGGAGAAGCTCGACGCCCGGCTGGCCCGGGTGCGCGAAGGCCTGAAGGCCGGCGTGCAGCCGTCGATGGCGACGTTCGAGCGGACCCGGCCGACGGTCGGCGCACAGGCCGTCGGAATTGCGCGCGCGGCATACGAAGTCGCGCTGGACTACGCGAAGCAGCGCGAGCAGTTCGGCCGGCCGATCATCGAGAACCAGGGCGTCGCGTTCAAGCTCGCGGACATGAAGACGCGCATCGACGCGTCACGGCTGCTCGTGTGGCGCGCCGCGTGGATGGCGCGGCAGGGCAAGACGTTCAGCGCGGCTGAAGGCTCGCAGTGCAAGCTGTTCGCCGGCGAGACCGCGGTGTGGGTCACCGAGCAGGCGATCCAGATCCTCGGCGGCAACGGCTACACCCGCGAGTACCCGGTCGAGCGGATGCACCGAGACGCCAAGATCTACACGATCTTCGAGGGCACGTCGGAGATTCAGCGCCTGGTGATCGCCCGCGCGATCAGTGGCGTCTACATCAAGTAGGTCCCTCCCGTCCCGATCACCTGGGCGCAGCGCAGTACCCGTCAGGGCGGCGCGGCCGTCAACCGCCCGCCTGGGACCGAGTTGCATCACCGCGACGGGGTGGCCAGGTAGCCATCGACACGTGCACGGGAGCGGTCGCCCCGAGATCCTCCGCCGGCTCGTCCATCTCGAGCGGTTTGCCGGAGCGGCGCCAGCGGCCGCGCACGTGGTCGAACAGCAAGACGGCGACGACGACGACGAACCAGAACCCGAACAGGATCACGTGCGCGAGGTGACCCCCGAGCGGGGCAGCGCCGGCCGCGATCACGCAAGCGAGTATCCGTCTCGGGAACGTGGCGCGACTGACAAGCACTGATCAGTTCGTTCTGGTCATTACTCGTCATGCCAGGTACTGAAACAGCGGCGATATTGAGACGCATGTCCGGGCCTGACCGCCCGCGCGCGGGGGGGCGTGGCGACGACGCGGCCGGCGAGATCGCCGACCTTGCGCAGATGCGCCACGAGCTGCACAACCGCGCGGCCGTGGTGTCAGGGTTTGCTGCACTGATCGCCGACGAAGTGGGCGATGTGACGATCGACGTCGTCCGAAGCCATCTCACCCGGTTGAGCGAGAACGCGCTCCAGATGGACGCGCTGCTTGCGCACTGGGCGGCACACGTCGGCGAAAGCGGCCGCCACGACCCGGTCGGAGCGGACCGACGATCGCCCTGGCTGGCCGAGCTTCCGCGGGCGAACATTCCCCAGCTGATGGTCATCGAGGACGACGACGACCACTTCCACCTGCTGCAGTCGTTGCTGTCCTCGCCAGGGGGAAGCGGCTGGGAGGTCAGCCGGTTCAGCAACCTCCGCGATGCGCGGCTGTACCTGTCCTCCGCCCGTCCGATGTGCGCGCTGCTCGACCTCACCCTGCCTGACGCAGTCGACTTCGAGGCGCTGGCCGCGCTCCACACCGTCGACCCCGACCTGCCCATCGTCGTGACCACCAGCTACGCCGACGTGGCCAAGGGCGTTGCGGCGGTGCGGCAAGGCGCCCAGGACTACCTGGTGAAAGGCGGCATCACCCGGGAGCTGCTCGAGCGCACGGTGGTCTACGCGATCGAGCGGGCTCGGCTCGAAGCCCAGCGATCCCACGAGGCACTGCACGACAGCCTGACCGGCCTGGCGAACCGCAAGCTGCTGCAGGACCGACTGGCTCTCGCGTGTGCCCGATTGGGGCGCCATCCCGCCCGGGTCGCTGTGATCTTCGTCGACCTTGACCGGTTCAAGCTCATCAACGACACCTTGGGGCACCGGGTGGGCGACGAGCTGCTGACCGGTGTCGCGAAGCGGTTCCAGACCATGGTGCGACGCGCGGACACGGTTGCGCGGTTCGGTGGCGATGAGTTCGTCCTCGTCTTCGAGGACCTGACGGACGACGGCGAGGCGGCGCGGCTGGCAGAACACGTGCTGGAGATCTTCGCGGTGCCGTTCGAGCATTCCGGCGGCAGCCACCAGATGTCGGCGAGCGTCGGGGTCGCGCTGTCGGACGGGCCCAACTCCTCGCCCGAAGAGCTGCTCGCCAACGCCGACACCGCCATGTACCGCGCGAAGGAAGAAGGCCGCGCGCGATGGGAGCTGTTCGACCAGCGGATGCGGTCGCACCTGGTCGACCGGTTCGAGACGGAACGTCACCTCTCCCGGGCGGTCGAGGCGGGAGAGCTCGTCCTTCGCTACCAGCCGATCGTCGAGCTCCACAGCGGGGCCATCCTCGGCGCCGAAGCGTTGCTGCGCTGGCGCCATCCCGAGCGGGGCATGCTCGACCCGGACGAGTTCCTTCCGATCGCCGAGGACAGTGGCCAGATCGTCGAGCTCGGCGCATGGGCGCTGGCCGAGGCGTGCGACCAAGCGCGCCGCTGGGCGGAGACGACCGCGCTGCCCCCCGGCTTCGTGATCTGGGTCAACGTCTCGTCACGGCAGTTCGAGTCCCCTGAGCTCGTCCACGCGATCGATGCGGCGCTCGGTACGACGGACCAAGGATTTTGCCTCGGTCTGGAGATCACCGAAACCGCGTTGATCCACGACCTCGATCGAGCCGTCGCCCTGCTGACCCCGCTGCACCAACAAGGCATCCGGCTTGCGATCGACGATTTCGGAACCGGCTTCTCGTCGCTGCGGTGGCTGCGCGCGCTGCCGATCGACCACCTCAAGATCGACTGCTCGTTCGTCGCGGGCGTCGCGACCGAGGCGGCGGACGCAGCGATCGTGTCAGCCTGCCTCGGGCTCGGCATCGGACTCGGCCTGGACTGCGTGGCCGAGGGGATCGAGACCAAGCGTCAGCTCGACACTCTCCGGGCACTCGGCTGCACCGCGGGGCAGGGACACCTCTTCGGACGACCGACAACGGGCGCCGAGCTGGCTGGGCTGTTGCCCACCGAAGGACTGATTCCACCAGGAATCCCGAAACAGGCGCGCCCGAGCGCCGCCACGAGCGTGGGTCAGCTTCGGTGACCTGGCCCATCGGCCGCAACCGGCGCAGCAGCTCCCGCGAGGTAGAGGTCGACTCGACAGCCGTTCGGGTCGTGGCGGCGTCGCGCCTGGCCGTCGCGGTGATCGTCGCGGCCCTCGGCTCCTTCCTGCCGCACATCACCGGACAGCGAGCGGCAGTGTTCTTCCTGATCGACCTCGCATGGGTGCCGTGGGCAGCGGTGGTGCTGTTCGCCTCGGAGCGAGCCGGATCACAGCTGGCGCGGGTCGGCGGACCGATCGGCGACCTCGCCGTGCTCGCAACCGCGCAGATCCTGTTCACCCGTGCCGACGTCCCGCAGGTCAACGCGGCGATCCTGCCGGGTTACGTCGTCGTAGTCGTGTTCGCGGTATACACCCTCAACCGGTCTCTCGCTGCCGGCGTGGGAGTTGCCTCCATCGCGCTTCCCACCTTCGCGCAGCGGCTCTTCCCGCCCGCCCACCGCCTGGGCGCCGCGGTGCTCACGCCGTACGCACTGTCCGTGGTCGTGCTCCTGCTTCTCATCGAGCGGACCACGCGGCTGCAGACTCGCGCCGCAAGTCGCTACGCCCTGCTCAGCACCAAAGCCGACACGATCCTCAATCACATCGCCGACGCCGTCCTGGTCACTGACCGTCGCGGCACCATCCTGCAGAGCAACCCTGCCCTGGCGCGCATCGTCGGACGTGGCGACGAGACGCTGACCGGTCATTCATGCGAAGAGCTGCTCGACCTGCACTGCGGGGAGCGGCGCCTGGACTGCTCCGCCGGCTGCGCCCTGCTACGCCCGGACCTGACCGACGAAACCGGCTTAGGCGTCGAGGTATGGCGAACCGGTCTCACCGGCGAGCGCCAACCGCTGCTCGGCAGCGCCACCCGCGTGGACAGCGACGAAGGCAGCGTCGAGGTCGTGCACTCGATCCGTGACATCACCCGGCTGAAGCAGGCCGAGGAAGCGAAGACACTCTTCCTCGCGACCGCCTCGCACGAGCTGAAGACGCCGCTGACCGTGATCAACGGCTTCGCCGACACCCTTGCCCACTACGAGGAGCTGGACAAGGACCTGCGCAGCGCCGCTCTCGACGCAATCCGCGGCCGAGCCGTTGAGCTGACCCGGATCGTGGACCGACTCCTGCTGTCCAGCCGGATCGAGGCGGGCCGGATGCACCTCACCTGCCGCGAGATCGAGGTGGGCCCGGTCATCTCCAGCAGGGCGGCCTCCTTCGGCGCGGCGACCGGCCGGGAGATCGTGGCCACTCTCGACGGACTGCCCACCGCGCTTGCGAACGAGGATGCGCTCATCACCGTCATCGACCACCTGATCGACAACGCGGTCAAGTACTCACCCGGCGGCGAGCCGGTCGAGGTGTGCGCCGCCGCGGACGACGAGTACGTGCGCGTCGACGTCACCGACCACGGCATCGGAATGGACGCCGAACAAGCGGCGCACTGTTTCGACAAGTTCTGGCAGGCGGAGTCCACCGACGTTCGGCGCTTCGGCGGGACAGGGATCGGCCTGTACATCGTGCAGTCGCTCATCGAGGCGATGGACGGCAAGGCCAGCGTCCGCAGCGAGCGCGGCGCCGGGTCCAGCTTCACCGTCAGGCTGCCACGCCCCCGGCAGCCCGAGCCGGCCGAGGCGGCGCCGCCGGCTGAAGGCGAAGCGACGTCCATCCGCGAGTTCATGCGGCAAATCGGCGTCCCGGAACGGAGGGCGTGATGAAGCTCTCGGTCGGAATAGCCAATCTGATCCTGGGCTCGGTGTACATGAGCTACGGGGTCATGACGTTGCTGGACCTCAAACGCGGCTGGAAGACCCGCGGCTTCTCCCACTTCGGGGCCGCGTGGGTCGCGATGGCGTTCACGTGCGGCCCGCACCACCTCGAGCACGGGCTGCACGTCCTCAGCAGCGGCCGGGCAGCCGGTCCGCTCGACCTGGTCACGGTTCTCGTGGGATTCCCGGCCGGCATCATCTGGTTCCTGCTGCGCGTCGAAGCGCTGTCCGGCGGCCGCGGCGACCGCTTCATCAGCGGCACCCCCCGATGGCTCGTGGCGGCGGCCTACGTCGCGCCGCTGTACCTGGCTGCGACGACCGTAGCCGCGATCACGATCCTCGCCCAGGGGTCGTACTTCACGCCGCGGATGACGCCGAATGTGCTGCTGCTCGCTGTCTACGCGCTGGTTGGCTACTACCTGCTGCGCACCCAGCTCGAGAACCGTCCGGAAGCCGGTGGGTGGTCGGTGTCAGGACTGTCGCTCAGCGTCGTCTTCCCCACCTGCGGGCTGATGCACATCACGTTCCCGATCTACGCCGCCACCGGGCGGTACGACGTCGAATGGCACGGGCTGCTCATCGACTGGCTGGCCGTCCCCGCCGCCATCTACTTCGTCTGGGTCGTCCGTGCGCTGTACCTCGGCAACCTCAATGACTGGAACGAGCGGCAGCCCCAGGTGCCCGCCGAGCCGGCGATGGCGCGATGACCACGGTCCTGGTCGTCGACGACGCCGCGGACATCCGGCTGCTGCAGCGGGCGGTGCTCGGCCGCTCGGGCTACGTCGTCGAGGAGGCAGCGAGCGGACCCGCCGCGCTCGCCGCGCTTGCGAAGGACCCGATCCCGGACATCGTGGTGCTCGACATTCAGATGCCGGTCATGGACGGCTGGGACACCCTCGCGGCGATCCGAGCCGACCCTCGGCTGGTTGACCTCCCGGTCATCCTCTGCACGGTCAAGTCGCGCCCCGAGGACACGGAGCGGGCGTGGCGAGCGGGCTGCGACGGATATCTCGGCAAGCCCTTCTCCATCACGAACCTCGTCGAAGAAGTGGAAACCGCGCTCGCTCGCAGTCCCGAGCAACGCGCAGCCGTTCGCCGGACCTGGCTCTCGGCACCGTCAATAGGAGGTTGACCCCTTGACCGACACCACCGCAGCCCCGATTCCAACGCTCATCGTCGACGACCAGGACGACATCCGGCTGTTGCTGCGGATGGTGATCGACCGCGCCAACCATGGCCTGCACGTCATCGGGGAGGCGGCGAGCGCGTCCGAGGCGCTGGCCGCCATCGACAGCCTCGATCCGATGGTGGTGATCATGGACGAGATGATGCCGGGGATGACCGGCCTCGACGCGATGGCCGAGCTACGCGGCCGGCGGCCCCAACAGATCGTCATCATCTGCTCGGCGTACCTCGACGACGACGTCATCGCGCGAGCCCGTGAAGGCGGCGCGAATGGCTGGTTGCCCAAGGACCAGATGCGGGTTCTGCCGGAGCTCATCCAGAACGTCGTCACCGCGCGACGACCGGACGTTCCGGATGACGTCAACTAGCCGAGCCGCGTCGGTGCGCCGAACCAGGCTTTCGTGATCGTCACCCACCCGACGATCTTGTAGTGGAAGCCGCCAGTCTCTCGGGCCTTGCGGATTCGCCACAACGAGCCGGTCTTGTCGGGCTTCCCGACGAGGACGACCTTGAACTGGTCGTAGCTGTAGTTGATCCGCTGCCCCTGCACCGTGCCGAAGTTGCCGGGGATGCGGGTGGTCTTCACGCCGTTGGCGAGCTGCAGCCCCCAAGGCAGTGACGCGGCGCGACCCACACCGCCCTTGTTGTGGTAGCCGCGGGTGACGTGCAGCCTCGTGACCTGGCGTGAGTACGGCGAGGAGATGCAGTCGACGTACGCGTGCTTTCCTGACAGCCAGCACGGGTCGTAGCCGAAGTGAGCGACGCACTTGTAGGCGTTGCCCGTCACCGCCGAGTGCGGCGTGCATTTCGCGCCGGTGTAGTGCTTGACGACGCGGTACCCGGGCTGCAACTGCCCGTGGGGACCCACGGGACTCGTCATCACCACCGCGGTCGTCGCCGGGCCGGCCGCGGCCGTCGGCGTCAGTGCGGGAACCGCGAGCCCGCCGATCGCCGCACTCAGCGCAAGGAACCACAGCCGCTTCACGCGGCAAGGCTCTCAGATCTGCGCACGCCGCCGAGCGGCGGCACGCAGCGCGCTCACTTCGGCACGCAAGCCGGCCACCTCGGCCTGAAGCTCGAGAACGCGCCGCACACCGGCAAGGGTCAAACCTTCGCCGATCAGGCCGCAGATCTCGCTGACCCGGTCGACGTCTGCCTTCGAGTAGCGGCGCTGGAAGCCATCAGACCGGGCCGGGGACACCAGATCCTGCTGGTCGAGCCGCCGGAGAAATGCCTGCTGCACCTCGAGCATCTCTGCGACCTGCCCGACGGTGAACAGCGGCCGCCTCGGATCGTCGTACGGCCGCTGCTCACCGGGGAGTGACATCAGCTCTCGATCTCCACCGAGGCGCTCGGAGCGCCGTTGACGCTGATCACGCGCGGCTTCGCTCGCTCGGCGAGCGGCAAGGTGACCGTGAGCACGCCGTCGGTGTAGTCGGCCGACACCGCTTCGGCATCGACCCACTCGGGGACGCGTACCCGGCGGCTGATCTGACCGTCGAACCGCTCCTGCACCAGGACCTGGTCACCCTCCGCGAAGGCGGTACGTCGCTGGGCGCCGATCGTGAGCGTGCGGTTCTCGAGGGTGATCTTGACCTCGTCTGCCTTCACGCCCGGCAGGTCCATGCGAACAAGCAGGTCATCGCCGCTGCGGACGATGTCCATCGGCATTCCCACGCCATCGGCGGTGCCAAGGGTCCGCTGGGCGATCCGGTCGAACTCAGCGAGGAATGGGTCAAAACGTTCCAGCAACATCTGCACACCTCCAACTGTTCAGGCGCGTGAGGTGGGCGGAGACGCCACCCCTGATCAACACCTGTGAATATACATAAGTTGCAACTCGATTGGCAACTATCCCTTGACTGTATAAGCAAGTTCGGGGACACTTGTCCCATGGCAGCAGGGAACCGAAAGAATCCGCAGCGGGCGAAGTCCTCAGAATCGCGGTACTCGTTGGTCGAGTTCATGCGTGACTTCCCCGATGACGATGCCTGCCTGGAATGGCTCTGGTCCACCCGTTATCTGAACGAGGACGGCTCGGCGTACTGCCCGAAGTGCTCGTGCAACCGGACGTTCGCGAAGTACGCGACGAAGCAGCAGCGCCAGTCATGGACGTGCACCTCCTGTGGCCAGCACGTCCACCCGACAGCGGGAACGATCTTCCACAAGTCGTCCACGTCGCTGCACCTGTGGTTCTACGCGATGTACCTCATGACCAGCACTCGTTGCGGGATCTCCGCGAAGCAGCTCGAACGCGAACTCGGCGTCACCTACAAGACGGCGTGGCGCATGTTCCACCTGATCCGCAACGAACTCATGTACCAGGACGACGCCCCGCTCGCGGGTGAGGTCGAGATGGACGAGATGTACGTCGGTGGCAAGTCGAAGCGTCTCGGTGACAAGCCGAAGTCGGGTCGGCCTGCGGTGGGCGGGAAGTTGCAGCCCGTGTTCGGCATGGTCGAGCGCGGGGGACGGGTCCGCGCGATGCACGTCGAGGACACCAAGACCGTCACGCTGCTGCCCCACGTCGTGAAGCACGTCGTACCCGAGTCTGTCGTCTACACCGACGAGTACACGACCTACAAGTCGCTTCCGCGTCATGGCTACGACCACCGCACGATCCGGCACAACGACCGCGTGTACGTGAGCGGAGACGTGCACACCCAGACCATCGAGGGCTTCTGGTCGTTGGTGAAGCGCGGCCTGTCAGGGACGCACCACATGGTGTCTGCGAAGCACTTGCAGGGGTACTTGAACGAGTACGCGTTCCGGTACAACCACCGCGACCAGAACGACGACCACGACGGGCCGTCACTGTTCGCGCTGCTGATCCTCCGCGCTGCCCTCACCCGCGTCTGAGTCAGCCTCAGATTCGTTGTCCGGCTTGGCTTTGCCGGCCACCTTCCGGAAGTCATCGAACACGGCCTTGCGCGTCGGCACCGGAATGGTGTGACCTTCCGGTGTCTCCTGTGTCGGCTCGTTCGTCGCCATCACCCCCGGAGGTTACGCCGTGGCAGTCTCGTGGGCCTTGAAGCTGGAGCGGGCAGAGAAGCACCTCAAAGACATCGAAGACATGCTCGCCGTCATCGGAGCACCCGGTCCATACACGGGAAGTGTGCGGGTCGAGGAGCAGCCCGGTGACTTCCCTGTGGCCCACATCCTCGACATCGCTGGCCCTGAAGATCCGATGTTGCCGGTGGTGATCGGGGACTGCCTGTTCAATATGAGGTCGGCTCTTGACCATGTGGCGGTTGCAAGTGTCCCCGCTGATCGGCGATTCGAAGCGCAGTACCCGATCTTCGAGCGCGACCCGTTCCAAACGACCGGCTCGGGAAAGCGAAAGCGACTCGCACGGCCCCGTGATCACAAATCGTGGGTCCGCTACACCACTGGGATGAGTCCGGACGTGGTCGCATTCGTGAAGTTCACACAGCCATACAACAACGCCCGTGCTGGTACCAGCCCTAACGATCACGCCTTGGCGGTCCTCGGCAAGTTCCAGAACGCCGACAAACACCGAAGTCTCAATGTGGTGTCGCACGGCCTGTGCGATGTGACAGTCATCGCCGACGACGGCAAAACGACCGGCAGCGAAAAGATCGACGGACCTTTCGAGCGGTCGATGTTGAACAACGGCACAAAGATCGCGAGTTCCAAGCCGGAGGTGAAGGTGGAGATCATGGGTTCCCTGGTCGTAGCCCTCGCTTGCCCGCCAGAGGAACGGCACCGCGAAATCCCCGGCGCGCTCCGAGAGATATACCGGGTCGTCAAGATCATCGTTGAGAAGGTCGCTGAACTCGGCAACCTCGCCTGACCTACCCACGGCGCACCGCCGCAGGGGCCTCTACAGTCGCGGGATAGTTGCCACTCGATTTGCAAGTCTATTCTTCCCGGTCGACGATCTCCTGCACGTAGGGCAGCGCGGCAGCGCGCCAGCTCGGGACCAGGTCGAGGCGGAGCCGGCGGTCGAGGACGTCGTCTACCGTCACCGCGCCCTCGGCGCTAAGCGCCCAGGTCACCTCACTGCGGAGGACGGGCACCCCGGCGGCGATCGGCTCCGCGGGCCCCCCGGCGCCGACCTCGTCCGCCTCCGCCCCGAACCGCCGGCGCAGCCGCGGCGCGCCCACGTCCGGACGGGTCGTGGCGCCGACCAGCGGGAGCGACCGGGTGCGACAGTCCGCGTCGACGCCGAGCAGCTTCACGGCTCGGTCAACGGCGTCCTGCGCCATCCGCCGGTACGTCGTGAGCTTGCCACCGAGGATGACGAGAACCCCGTCGCGCTCGAGCAGGGCGTGGCGGCGCGAGATGTCGGCCGACGAGTCGTCGTCGGCGTTGCCGAGCAGCGGGCGCAGCCCGGCGTACCGGCCGATGACGTCCCCGCTCGTGATCGGCACGGCCAGCCCCGTCGAGAGTGTCTCGAGGAGGAACTTCTCGTCCTCCGAAGTAACGCCGGGCTCGTCGTCGATCGTGTCGACCGGGTCGTCGGTCAGCCCGACCAGCACGGTGCCGTCGGGACGCGGCACACCGAACACGAACCGGTTGATGCTTCCCGGCAACAGGACGTTGAACGCCGCGGTCGGGTTGCCGAGCACAGCGGCGGGGAGCACGAGGTGCGCACCCTTGCTCGGTCGTAGCGGGACGTCACCGACCAGCCCGCCGGACCAGACGCCTGCCGCCACGATCACGGACCGGGCGCGGATCGGGACCGTCGTACCGGTCAGCTCGTCGCGCACGGTGGCACCGTCACGCGCCACATCGACGGCGCTGCAGTGAGTGATGATCCGGGCGCCCAGCCCGGCCGCGGTCCGGGCGATCGTGACGACCAGGCGTGCATCATCCTCGAGCGCGCCGTCGACATGCACGTAGGAACCGCTGACCTTGCCGATGGTCGGCACCCGTCGCTTCGTCTCGGCCTCATCGATCCAGCTGGTGCGCGGCAGCCAGGCCGGCGTCCGCGACGCCGCGCGCAAACCGTCGGCGATGCCGAACAGGAATCGCGAGACGGCGCGGCCGCCGCGCGGGTACGACGGGTAGAACGGCATCAGGAACGACACCGGCCGGATCAGGTGCGGCGCGATCACCGTGGCCAGCCGGTTGCGCTCGACCGCCGACTCCCAGGCGACACCCACCTGTCCCGCCGCGATGTAACGCAGCCCGCCGTGCGCCAGCTTGCTCGACCAGCGGCTGGTCCCGGCCGCGAGGTCCCGGCGCTCCACGAGCGCCACGGACAGGCCGCGACTGGCGGCATCGAGCGCGACGCCAGCGCCGGTCACACCACCACCGATGACGAGCACGTCGACCGGCTCGCGCTGTACCGCCTCGAGGTCGCGCTGCCGGCGCTCCGCGGTGAGGTGAGTACCGGAGGGCGCGACAGTCACGGCTTCAGCCAGCCGTCGAGGCCGGTCGCCAGCTCCGCGATGACAGCATCGCGCCCGACCGCGTCGAGCAAGCGCGCCGAGACGACAAAGGGGGCGACCGCTGCCAGAAGCGCGGCCGCCATCACGGCAGGGTCCCCGGACCGGATGGAGCCATCGCCTTGGCCGTCGGCGATGACGCGATGCAGATGCGCGATCGCGAGCCGTTGCGTCGATCCGACCCGCTCGGTCAGGTAGGGCAGCAGCAGGTCAGGGTCGACGTCGATGACCCGGCGGAACAGTGGCTCGTCCGGCAACCGGCGCACGACATCGCCGGTCATCGCCACCAGCCGCGCCCGCGCCGACCGCTTCTTCGATGCGCTCGCCTCCGCGTCGGCGAGCAGCGCGGCGAAGTCGTTGGTCATCACGGAGAGGATCAGCGCTTCGACGTCCGGCGCCATCCGGTAGAGCGTCATCCGGCTCACGCCGGCGCGGCGGGCCACGTCGGTGAGCGTCGTGCGCCGAACACCGACGGCGAGCACGGACTCGCGTACCGCGTCGGCAACGCCGGCCGGCAGCACCGCCGGCGCCGCGCGCCGTACCGGCTCCGCAGCGGGATTGTGACGTTGAGCCGTCATATGTCACACTGTAACAACCCCTGGGCCGATGGAGCAAGGTGATGGCATGGACAACAACGCGTCGTGGACGTCTTGGGGCGCCGCCCGCCCGGAGCTGAACCGCTCTGCGCGCAGCCTGCTCGTCGACGCGCTCGGGGAGCTGACGCCGCAGCAGGCACTCGCGGTCGACGACGCGAAGCTCGCGCCGTCGCGACTGTCCTCCGACGCGCGCGAAGCGCTGGTGGCCGCGGTCGGTGAGTCATCGTTGCGTGACGACGCGATCACGCGTGCCGAGCACGCCGGCGGGCAGTCCTACTCCGACATCATCCGGCGCCGCCGCGGCGACACGTCGGAGGCACCCGACGCGATCGTCCTTCCGCGCTCGCCGGCGGAGGTGGCGGAAGTCCTGCGCGTCTGCAGCGAGCACCGGGTAGCGGTCGTGCCGTGGGGCGGCGGTACCAGCGTGGTCGGCGGACTCAGCCCGCTTGCCGGCGGGTGCAGCGCCGTCGTCGCCGTCGACCTAAGCGGTCTCGACCGGCTGATCGGCGTCGACCATGTGTCGCGCACCGCCACGTTCGAGCCCGGGATCCGGACGCCGGCAGCCGAGGCCGCGCTTGCCGCGCACGGCTTGTCGCTCGGCCACATCCCGCAGAGCTTCGAGCGGGCGTCGCTCGGCGGCTACGTGGTGACCCGCTCGTCGGGACAAGCCTCCAGCGGCCGCGGCCGGATCGATGACATGGTGCTCGGGCTGCGGATGGCGACGCCGAGCGGCGAGCTCGTGTTGAACCCGATGCCGGGAAGCGCAGCCGGCCCCGATCTGCGGCGGCTCGTGCTCGGATCAGAGGGAACACTCGGGATCGTGACCGAGCTGACGGTTCGGGTCCGTCCCATCCCCGAGACGACACATTACGAGGCGTGGGTCGCTCCGAGCTGGGAAGCCGGTGCGCGCATCCTGCGGCGGCTAGCGCAGGACGGCCCGAAGCCGGACGTGCTGCGGCTCTCCGACGAGGACGAGACGACCGTCTCTCTTGCGATGTCGGGAACCGCCGGCGCCAAGAAGCGCGTGATGGATGCCTGGCTGCGGCTGCGAGGAATTCAGGGCGGCTGCCTCGTCGTGACCGGCTTCGAAGGGGGCTCCGCCGACGTCCGCTACCGCCGTCGAGGCGTTCGGCGGGTGTTTCGGTCGGAGCAAGCCGCACCACTCGGCACCGGGGCCGGCCGCTCGTGGGAGCACAACCGGTTCTCGGGCCCGTACCTGCGCGACACGCTGCTCGACGAGGGCGTCCTCGCCGAGACGCTCGAAACCGCGACGACGTGGTCGCAGCTGCAGGGCCTGTACGACGGTGTCCGCGCGGCGCTGTCGTCGACGCTGACCCGCGACGGCCGGTCACCGCTGATCGGCTGTCACATCTCGCACGTCTACCCGGCTGGTGCCTCGCTGTACTTCACCGTCCTCGCCGCGGCACATCCCGGGGGCGAGCTCGAGCAGTGGGCGACGGCGAAGGCGGCCGCGAACGCCGCGATCGTCGCCGCGCACGGGACAGTGAGTCACCACCATGCGGTCGGCACCGCACACCGGGACGCGGTGACACCCGACCTCGGCGGTGACGACGGCGTCGGGATCGCAGCGTTGCGAGCGGTGAAGAACGCCTTGGACCCGGCCGGCGTCCTCAATCCCGGCAAGCTCCTGCCGGGCTGACGCTAGAACCCCACCGAGACCGTCGAGGTCGGCGTCTCACTCGAGGTCGGCGTCGTCGTCTGCGACGGTGTGGGTGTCGGCGTCGGAGTGGGTGTCGGAGTCGGGGTCGGGGTGGGCGTCGGAGTCGGCGTCTCGGACGGCGTGGGGCTCGGCGAAGGCTTGGTCAGCCTGGCCTTGGCATCGTTGAAGAACGCTGTCAGGGCGTTCGCAATATCCTGCTCCCGCTGCGGGCTGAGATGGCCGGCATTGGCCTGCCGCGTGATTGCCGCGCTCATGTTCGAGTCGACGGCGTCGAGCTGCGTGACGTCCTTCGCCTTCACTGCCTCGGCGAGCTGAGGCAGGTACGGCGACAACGCGCGTGAGGCGGCGTTGGACGTCGGCGACTTGCACACCAGATCGGTCAGGTTCTGGAAGTCAGCCCCGACTCGACCGTTCAGGGTCGGCAGGTTCGACGAGCAGTTCGCGCCGGGTCCGCTCTGCTTTGCCGGCGTGTGGTCGTGGACGAGCAGGTACACCACCGCCGCTACCACCGCAGCGAGGAGCATCAGGCCGACCACCCACGGCCAGGCCTTCTGCCGCTGCGCGGGTGGGGGCGGCGGCGTGGGCTCGACGCCGGCTGCCATCACCGTGGTGGGCGTCGCCATTGCGACGGTCGGCGAGGCGGCCGGCGGGATGGCCATCGCAACCGTCGAGTCGGTGACCAGACCGGACAGCCGCCGCAACCGGTCCGCGACGCTCGCCGCCGAGAGCCGGGCGCCCGGCAGCCGCGCCGTCATGCCGCCCAGCAGGTCGCGCCAGCCGACCGGCAGCGACGGGGGGATCTCCGGCGGACGGCTGAGCCGCGCCATCGCCACCTCCATCGCGGGCCCCTGGTACTCGCGGCGGCCGGTAAGGCACTCCAGGAGGACCAGCCCGAGGGCGTATACGTCCGCCGGCGGGCCGACCGGCTCTCCGGTGACCTGCTCCGGAGCGAAGTACGCGGGGGTGCCCACCACCTCGCCAGCGCTGGTGATGTGGCTCGAGTCGACGAGGCGGGCAATGCCGAAGTCCGCGAGATGCACCCGGCCGTCGGAGGAGATCAGGACGTTCGCCGGCTTCACGTCGCGGTGGATCAGACCCTGACTGTGGACGTAGGCGAGCCCGTCAGCCAGCGCGATGCCGATTTCCGCCACCCGGTCGCTCGGCAAGGCACCGAAGCGCAGCTCGTCAGCGAGCGTCGGCCCCTCGACGAGCGACATCACGAGATACGGCCGGTGGGTCGCCTCATCCTCACCTGCGTCGAGGACGGTCACGAGCGCCGGGTGATCGAGGCGAGCGAGTGTCCGCATCTCGTCCTGGTGCCGCTGGAGCTGGTCCGCGACGTCGCCGCGAAACAGCTTGATGGCGACATCGCGGTGCAGCCGCTCGTCGAATGCCCGGTACACCTCCGCGACGCCACCCGAACCGAGCATGACGCCCAGCCGATAGCGGCCGTCGAGAAGTACGCCGTCAGGCGGCGGAGGTGCGCTTGTCATCCCTTACAGGATCGCGGAGAGAGCTGTAGGGAATGCATCCGGCACGCCGCAGCGGCCGATGTGGTGATCCGGTCAGGCGTAGATGTTGGGAATCGATCCTGGCTGCTCGGACCGCCCGGTGGCGGCAAGCACGAACTCGTGCGCCGCCGCGTCATCGATCGGAACGTCACCCGACCAGCCCAACCGGCCGAGGAACAACTCGACATGCGAGGTCGCCGCCGCCAGCCCGGGACCGACCTCCGTGGGCATCCCGAGGGCGGCGCGAATGTCGTCGGCGTGCAGGTACGCGTCATACCAGAGTGCTTCAACAGCTTCACCTAGCGAGCCGTCGTACCCACCTGGCGCCGGGGCATCCCACGCGGTCGCGTCGAATGCTGGAAGCAGCGCCGCGGCAGCCGCCCGAACCTCGGCGCACTCGTCGGCGAGCTGCTTCGGTGTCATGTCGCGTCGTTCGTCGACCTCGCGCTGCGTCACTTCCGGGGTGCCCAGACCGTCGAGCCGCCCGGCGGCGACGTCGGCGATCGTGCCGACGACGTGGGCGGCGACGTCGCGCACGACCCATCCTTCGCAGCGCGTGGGTCGCTCCCACTGCTCGTCGTCGAGGCTGCCGATCAGGGCGCCGAAGCGCTCGAGCTCGTCGAGAAAGCCCTGGGAGACACGGTCACGAGACAGCACCATGCCCGCATTTATCCCACGCCCGCTGACGCCCTGCGGTGTGATCTGGGTGACACCTAGGCTGTCCCGGCAGGCCCTCGTAGCTCAGGGGATAGAGCAACCGCCTCCTAAGTGGTAGGTCGCGCGTTCGAATCGCGCCGAGGGCACCGGTGGAAGGGGACGCGTATGGACCTGCCCGAAGCGCTGCTGCGCGAGCTCGTGGTCACTCCCGGCAGCGCCGCAGACCTGCAGCACCGCGACACGCGCGAGACCAAGACCACCTGGTTGGGCAAACCCACGAAAAAGGACGATAAGGCCGTCGCCGTGGCGGACCTCGATGCGTTCAAGACGGAGCTGCAGCGCGTCCAGCAGCTGCTCTACGCCAACGGCACCTGGGCCATGCTCCTCGTCTTCCAGGCCCTCGACGCAGCCGGCAAGGACGGCACGATCAGCCACGTCATGTCCGGGGTCAACCCCCAGGGCTGCTCGGTCACGTCGTTCAAACGGCCCTCCGAGGAGGAGCTGCGCCACAACTTCCTGTGGCGGTGCGCCCGGGCGCTCCCCGAACGCGGCCACATCGGGATCTTCAACCGCTCGTACTACGAGGAAGTCCTCGTCGTACGCGTGCACCCGGACCTGCTCGCCGAACAGCACCTGCCGGCCCACCGGGGAGCCGGCAAGGAGCTGTGGAACGAGCGGTACGAGGACATCAACGCCTTCGAGCGACACCTCGACCGCAACGGCATCCGGATCGTCAAGTTCTTCCTGCACGTCTCGAAAGACGAGCAGCGCCGGCGTTTCCTTGCCCGCCTCGACGACCCACAGAAGCGATGGAAGTTCAGCGCCGCGGATGTCGCCGAACGCCAGCACTTCGACGAGTACATGCGGGCCTACGAGGCGGCGCTGACGGCGACGTCAACGAAGCACGCCCCGTGGTACGTGATTCCCGCCGACAACAAGCCGACGATGCGCGCGATGGTCGCGGGCGTGGTCGTGCACGTGGTCGACCAGCTCGGCCTCTCGGCGCCAGAGCCCGCAACAACTCACGAGGAGCGTGAAGCCGCTCGCGCGGCGCTGCTCGCCGAAGGCAACTGACTCAGTCGGCACTTTCGCGTTCCGCATCGTCCTCGCGCAGCGCCGAGTACCCGGCGAACAGAGCGGCGGCCGCGATCAGAATCGCTGAGATGACCAAGGCGATCGCCAGCCCGTCGTGGAACGCGGCGTACGCGGCGATCTTGATCCGGTCCACGATCGCCGCAAACACCTGTCCCCCGACGGTGCTCTTGTCGGGCGAGCTGCCCCGCTCGTAGGCGTGGATGATGTAGCCCTGGAAGATCTTCGGAATGCCGAGGTCGTCCAGCCGGCGCTCGAGATCAGTTGTCAGGTGCGCGTTCACGAGCGCGCCGAGAATCGCGACACCGAATACGACACCGAGCTGTCGCGCCGTATTCGTCGCCGATGCCGCCATCCCGGAGTGCTCCGCAGGGACGACCTCCAGCACAAGTGAGGTGACGGGCACCATCGCCATGCCCATTCCGAGACCGGTCACCGCGAGCGTCCCCATCAGCCCCACGAACGACGGGTGGGTGTTGAGCAGCGGCTCGCTCGCGGCGATTCCCGCGGCTGCAAGCATCGCTCCGACGCCCATCGTCCATCGGCCGTGCCGGCGGATCACCAGCCGGCCACCAGCAACTGCACCGGAGACCATGAGCACTGTCATCGGCAGGAACAGCAACGCAGTCCGGTACCCGCTGTACTTGTCGACCTCCTCCAAGTAGAGCGCGCTGAAGAAGAAGATCGAGAAGGTTCCGAAGTACGCCGCGAACGCGACGGCGAGTGCCGCCCGGAAGCGCCGTCGGCGGAAGAAGCGGAGATCGATCATCGGCGCCGCCGTTGCCAGCTCACGCCAGACGAACCCACCCGCACAGATCGCGCCGACGACGAACAACGCGACGATGTGGCCCGCGGCGTACCCGGATCGCTCCCCCTCGATCAACGCGATCACGACAGCGGCGAGCGTGGCGATCGCGAGCAGCTGGCCCGGCAGGTCGAGCGGCGCGGCGTCGCGGTCGGCGCTCTCAGGGACATAGCGGTGGGCGGTCACAAGCAGAACGACAGCCGCCGCGACATTGAGCCAGAAGATGCCTCGCCAGTCCCACAGGCTGATCAGCACCCCGCCGATGAGCGGCCCGAGCGCGAGCCCGAGACACGAGACCGCCGCCCACAGGCTGAGTGCGCGAGCCCGCCCGCGATGGTCTGGGAAGACGTGACGAAGCACCGACAAGGTGCCGGGCTCGGATGCCGCGGCGCCGACACCCATGAGCGCCCGGGATGCGATCAACATCGAGCCGGAACCGGCCAATGCCCCCATCAGTGAGCCGACCGCGAACATGCCGACACCGAGCTGCATCAGGCGGCGGCGGCCATAGCGGTCGCCGAGCGTCCCGCCGGTGAGCATCAAGCTGGCAAAAGCGACCGCATAGGCATCAACCACCCACTGCAGGCCCGTCACCCCGAGATGCAGAGAGGTCTGGATGCTGCCGAGCGCGACGGCGACGACCGTGGTGTCGAGGAAGGTGAGGGCGAGGATTCCGCAGACGACGACCAACGCGCGGCGACGCGCAACGGGCGGTGCTCCGATCGTGACGACCGCCATGCCGCTCATCCTCTATCGTCGGCCTTGCCGGACACCTCAGCCGGCGCGAACGGAAAGGTCGCCCAATGCCGCCGCTGCGCGCGGGCGTGGTGAAGGAAGCCGCGCCTGGGGAGCGCCGGGTGGCCCTTACCCCCGACGCCGTCCACCGGCTCGTCGATGCCGGCTTGCAGGTCGTCGTGGAGTCGGCCGCGGGCGAGGCGGCGTGGTTCCCGGACGGTCAGTACGTCGAAGCCGGCGCGACCGTCGCGGCGGGGGTGGAGGTGCGGAGCGGCTCCGACGTCCTGCTCTGCGTCGGGCCGCCCGACTATTCCGGCCTGCGAACCGGGCAAGCTGTCGTCGGCCTGCTGCAACCGCTGCTCGCGCCGCAGGCGATGGCAGACCTCGCGACCGCAGGTGTCACGGCGGTCAGCCTCGACGGCCTGCCCCGCACCCTCACCCGCGCCCAGGGCATGGACGCGCTCACCTCGCAGGCCAACGTCGCGGGCTACAAGTCGGTGCTGGTCGCGGCGGAGCATTTCGACCGATTCTTCCCGCTTCTCATCACCGCGGCGGGAACCTCCAAGCCGGCCGAGGTGCTGGTGCTCGGCGCCGGCGTCGCGGGGCTGGCGGCGATCGGCACGGCACGGCGGCTCGGCGCCATCGTGCGCGGGTACGACGTGCGGCCGGCAAGCAGTGAGGAGATCCGCTCCCTCGGCGGCCAGCCGATCGAGCTCACCTCCGTCGCGTCGGGCGCGGGCGAGGGCGGTTACGCCCGCAAGCTCACCGAGGAGGAGCAGCTCGCGCAGCAGCACGAGCTCACCGGTCACATCGCGAAGCACGACGTGGTGATCACGACCGCTCACGTTCCCGGTCAGCGGCCACCGCTCATGGTGACCGCGGCGGCGGTCGCCGCCATGAAGAGCGGCTCGGTGATCGTCGACATGGGCGCCTCGGCGCTCGGCGGAAACGTCGAGGGCTCGCGGCCCGGCGAGGTGGTGGTCTCCGGCAACGGGGTGACCATCGTCGGGGCCGGCGACCTCGCCTCCCGGATGGCGACCGCGGCCTCGACCGCGTACGCACGCAACATCTCGGCGTTGCTGCTTCACCTGGTCGCGGAGGGCGCGCTGACGATAGACCTCGAGGACGAGATCACCGCTGGTGTTGTGATCACCCACGACGGCAAGGTGGTCCATCCCGCGACCGCGGCCCTGCTCGAGAAGGAGCGCTCGTGACGGGATCCTTCGTCGGCGACATGACGATCTTCGTGCTGGCACTGCTGGTCGGCTTCGAGGTGATCAGCAAGGTTCCGGCGACGCTGCACACCCCGCTGATGTCCGGCGCCAACTCGATCCACGGTGTCGTCCTCGTCGGTGTCGTGATCCTCTCCGGCGAGACCCACGGCGTGCTCGGCTACGTGCTGCTGTTCATCGCCGGGGCGTTCGCAGCGGCCAACGTCATCGGTGGCTACGTGGTCACCGACCGGATGCTGCAGATGTTCAAGCGCCGCCCCGTCGTACCTCGTGCCGCCGACGGCGCGGCCGGCGGCAAGGCGGACGCCCCGTGAGCCACTGGGAGACGGGGATCCGCTTCGCCTCGCTGTTCGGCGCGGTCTGCTTCGTCATCGGGTTGCACCTGATGAACTCCCCCGCCAGCGCTCGCCGCGGCAACCAGGTCTCGGCCTTCGGGATGGTGGTCGCGGTTGCGGCCGTGCTGCTCAGCGTCGGGCACGGCGACGCCGGCGCGGTGATGGACGCCAAACGATGGATCGTGCTGCTGGCCGGGGTAGCCGTGGGGGGCGCCTACGGCCTGTATGCCGCGCGAACCGTGCATATGACCTCCATGCCCCAGCTCGTGTCGTTGTTCAACGCCGTCGGCGGTGGCGCTGCCGCGCTGATCGCGATCGCCGAGTACGACATCCACACCCACCCGTCGGGCGGCACGGCGACGGCCACCGTCCTCGACGTCGTGATCGGCGGGATCACGTTCACGGGGTCGCTGCTCGCCGGCCTCAAGCTGCAGGGCCACCTGTCGCACCCGGTGTCGTTCCCCGGCTCGCGCGCCGCGTCAGGCCTGCTCGCCGCAGGGGCGCTGGCCGGCAGTGGATGGGTGATCGCCGGTGCCGATCGCAAGCTCGTCCTGCTCGGCGTGGTGGCGCTCGCGATGGCGCTCGGCGTGCTCACCGTGCTGCCGATCGGCGGCGCGGACATGCCGGTCGTGATCTCGCTGCTCAACGCGTTCACCGGGACTGCCGTCGCGATGGCCGGCTTTGTGCTGTCGAACGCGACCCTCACCATCGCCGGTGCGTTGGTCGGCGCGTCAGGTTCGATCCTCACGAAGCTGATGGCCGACGCCATGAACCGGTCGGTGCTCAACATCGTTGCCGGCGGCTTCGGCACGGGCGACGGCGCGGTGGTGGCCGGCACCGGGGCCGGCGGTCCCGTGAAGTCGATCGCCGTCGACGACGCCGCACTGCAGCTTGCCTACGCCAGCAAGGTGATCATCGTCCCGGGGTACGGCCTCGCCGCCGCGCAGGCACAGCACGAGTGCCGCGAGCTCGCCGAGGTGCTCGAGACCCACGGTGTCGAGGTCAGCTACGCGATCCATCCGGTTGCCGGGCGGATGCCGGGGCACATGAACGTGCTGCTCGCAGAGGCGAACGTGCCGTACGACCAGCTCAAGGAGATGGAAGAGATCAACCCGGAGTTCGACCGCACCGATGTCGCGCTGGTGGTCGGGGCGAACGACGTGACCAACCCCGCGGCACGACGCCCAGGAAACGCAGTTTCAGGGATGCCGATCCTCGACGTCGACCACGCGAAGTCGATCATCGTGATCAAGCGGTCGATGGCCTCGGGCTACGCAGGCATCGACAACGAGCTGTACACCGACCCGAAGACGTCGATGTTCTTCGCGGACGCGAAGAAGGGCCTCGCGGCGCTGGTCGGCGCCGCGAAGACCCTGGTCGCCTAGCTGCGGTCCTAGCTGACGCGCTGCGCGAGCTCAGGCCGCGCGGGCAGTGCGTCGGGATGCAACACCGCCGCCAACGCCTCGACGCCGTCCACGAGTCGAGGCCCAGGTCGGACGTAAGCCGCGTCGGCGTCGACCGCCCACACCGGTACGCCGGGCGGAGTCAGGCCGTCGTCGATCGCCTGCCTTGCCAGCGCCGTCGCGCCGTCGAGCCGATAGCCGCACGGGGCCACCACCACGACCTCTGGCTTCGCCGCGGCAACGTCCTCCCACGAGATGCGCTGCGAGTTCTCGCCGGGACGTCCCAGCAACGCCCTGCCGCCTGCGGCGTCGACCATGTCGGGCACCCAGTGCCCGGCGCAGAACGGCGGGTCGGTCCACTCCACGACGACGACGCCGGGTTGCGGCAGGCCCGCTACTGCGCGCCGTACCTCGTCCAACCGGTCTCGAGCACTCGCCGCCAGCCTGCGCGCCGTCGCCTCGCGTCCGGTCGACGTACCGATCGTCACGATCGACTCGATGACCTCGTCGAGGGTCTGCGGGTCGACCGTGAGAACCCGCCCGCGGCAGCCGAGATGCTCCATCGCCGCATCGACCGAGCTGACGTCGACGGCACACACGGCGCACAGGTCCTGGGTCACGACCAGGTCCGGCTCGAGGTCGCGCAGCGCGCCCTCGTCGAGGTGGTAGAGGTCCTCGCCGGCGGCGATCCGCAGCCGGACCTCGGCGTCGATCTCGGCCGGCGTCATCCCGGGTCGCAGCGCCGAGGTCGACACGATCGTCCGGGTACGAGCCGCGTCGGGGTAGTCGCACTCGAACGTCACGCCCGCGACGTCGTCGCCCGCCCCGATGGCGAACAGGATCTCCGTGGCCGACGGCAGCAGCGAGACGATCCGCACGACCGCACGCTACCCAGGTCTGTAGTTGCGACATTGTCGCAACTACACTTGAATGCGAGGAGGGCGCCACCAGGAACGGAGGCTCGCGATGAGCAGCGCCGGGACCGCGGCTGAGGTGTCGACGTTCACCCGCTTCCGCACCAGCCTGACGGCGGAGGACCGCCGGTCGCTGGGCGGGATGACGCTCGTGGTCGTGGCTCTTCACGTCGTCGGCTTCGGCGTTCTCTTCGGCCTGATCGTGCCGCAGCACTACCACCTCGGCGGTGGGCACCCGGTCTTCACCGCCGGAGTCGGACTCCTTGCCTACACGTTCGGTCTGCGGCATGCCTTCGACGCGGACCACATCGCCGCGGTCGACAACACCACCCGCAAGCTGATCCAGGACAACACCACGAACGGCGGGGGCAGCAAGCCACTGTCGGTGGGGTTCTGGTTCTCATTGGGACACTCGACAATCGTCTTCACGCTCGCCCTTGCGCTGTCGGCCGGCGTGAAGGCGCTCGCCGGACCCGTCGAGAACGACAACTCGACGCTCCACTCCGTGACCGGCGTGATCGGCGCCTCGGTGTCCGGCGTCTTCCTGTGGATCCTCGGCATCCTCAACTTCATCGTCCTGCTGGGCATCCTTCGCGTGTTCCGCGAGATGCGCGCAGGCAACTACAACGAGGCGGAGCTCGAAGCCCAGCTCAACAAGCGCGGCTTCATGAACCGGCTGCTGGGAGGCCTCACCAAGTCGGTCCGCAAGCCTTGGCACATCTACCCGATCGGAGTGCTGTTCGGGCTCGGCTTCGACACCGCGACCGAGGTCGGGTTGCTGGTGCTCGCCGGTGGCGCAGCCGCCTTCAACCTGCCGTTCTACTCGATCCTCGTCCTTCCGATCCTCTTCGCGGCCGGCATGTGCCTCATGGACACCGCGGATGGCGTGTTCATGAACGCCGCCTACGGCTGGGCGTTCGCCCGGCCGGTCCGCAAGGTGTTCTACAACCTCACGATCACGTCGACCTCGGTCGCCGTCGCGTTGCTGATCGGCACCATCGAGCTCATCGGTGTCGTCGCCGACCAAGCCAACATCACCAAGGGTCCGATCTCGGCGATCGCGAACATCAACCTCGACTACGCCGGGTACGGCATCGTTGGGCTGTTCTTCGTCTCATGGCTGATCGCCTTGATGATCTGGCACTTCGGCCGGATCGAGCAGAAGTGGTCCGTCAACCTCGCGGACTAGGCGTGAAGCGGACCGGCATCGACTCGTAGCCGGAGACGAAGTTCGCGGGCCGGTACGCCGGCTCGGCCGCCTCGACCAGCTCCATGTCGGGAATCCGCGACAGCACCGTCTCGAAGAAGCAGCAGAGCTCGAGGCGCGCCAGGTTGTTGCCCAGGCAGAAGTGAGTGCCGATCCCGAACGCGACGTGGTCGTTCGGCGAGCGGTCGATGTCGAACCGGAACGGGTCCTCGAACACGGCAGCGTCACGATTCGCCGACGGGTAGAGCAGCAGCAGCTTGTCGCCGGCTTCGAGGCGCTGCCCGTGCAGCTCGGTGTCCTCGACGACGGTCCGGGCCATGTTCTTGATCGGGCTGACCCAGCGCAGCATCTCCTCGACGGCGGTCGGGATCCGGCTGGGATCGTCGACGAGCGCCTGCTTCGCCGCCGAGTTCACCAGCAGCTGGTACAGCCCACCGCTGATGACATGGCGCGTCGTCTCGTCACCGCCGATGAGGATGAGCAGTGCGTCGTGGATGACGTCTTCGACGTTGACCTCGTCACCCTCGGTGCCGCCCGCGATGAGCAGGCTGAGCAGATCGTCGCCCGGGTTGCGGCGCCGGTCGTCGATGGCCGCCACGCAGAACTCCCGGAACCCGCCGTACGCCGCCGCGGCGCCGACGATGCTCTCGCTCTTGCCATCCAGGGCACACATCAGGTCGTCGGACCACTTGAGCAAGGTGCCCCGCTCCGACTCGGGGAAGCCGAGCATGTCGCCGATGACGTGCATGGGCAGCCAGGCCGCCATGTCCATGACGGCGTCGCACTCGCCACGCTCGATCACATCGTCGACGATCTTGTTACAGATCTCGTTGATGCGATCGACGGAGTCGGTGAGGCGTCGCGGCGTGAAGCCCCGGTTGACCATGTTTCGCCGCCGCTTGTGCTCGGCGCCGTCGCGGTCGATCATCTGCGCGACCGGCCCGTTGTCCGGCCTGATGCCACCTCCGTTGCAGAACAGCTCCGGGTGCAGCGACACGCTCTTCAGATCGGCGTGCGAGGCGATTCCCCAAACCCGCCCGTCCCAGTAGACGGGCGCGTTGTCGCGAAGCCAGGTGAGCTCCTCGTGCGGGTTGCGACCCCAGAACTCCCCGCTCACCAGGTCGACCGCCGGGTTGACCGGGTGATCGCCCTTGGTCTGCAGGCCGGTCGTCATGTCAGCCTGCCGATCTCGGCAGGAACTTGCCGTCGCACCGGTATCCGGTCTTGGGATCGTCCACGCGCTCGAAGGCTCCGTTCTGGATCTGGTAGAGGATGTAGCAGTGCGGTGCGCCTGACACCGGGTCGGTCGGCGCGATCATCCCGCCGTCGTCGTAGTTCTTGATCTTTCGTAGCGACGCCATCAGCGACGTCCGCGTCAACGGGCCCGAAACCGCCTCGGCGGCCTGCTGCACCAGCCGGTCACTCGCCCACGCGAACATGCCATAGAGGTTGATCGGCACGCCCGGATAGGTGCGCTCGTACCAGTCCTGGAAGAGCTTGACCTCGGGGTTGCCGGCCGCCTCGTCCTTGTTGAAGAACAACGCGTACTCGTTCCAGCCCTGGATGCCGTTGAGGTCCGACTTGGAGCCGGAGTAGTCGCTGATGAAGGCCTGGTCGTAGGCGATCGGGATGATGTTCAGCAGGCTCTTAGAGCAACCTGCCTGGCGCTCGTTCTGGACCATGGTCGCGGCGTTGGCCGCCGTCTCCGTCAACTCGAAGAACGCCGTGATGTGCTCGCGCTGGCAGAGCTTGACGAAGTCGTTCTGGAAGTTGCTGTTGGTGGGCTGCTCGGAGATGCTGTCCACGAAGTGCCAGCCCTGGCTCTCAGCGGCGTGAACCTGATCGGCCTGCTTCGCGACGGCCGACGGGATGTTCTCCACGATCGTTCCGACCCGATCGAGCTTCGCGCCGTACTTCTGCCGGTAGTAGTGGAACATCCCTGTTGCGAAGCCCTCCACCTTCGACGAGACGTCGAAGTGGTTCACGGGGGTGTCCGCCGCTGGGTCGAGGGCCACGTGGACGTCGGCGACGTCCGGGTGCTGCTTGAGAACCGACGCACCGCAGCCGTCGTACAGCGCGAAGGATCCGGCCAGCGCGAACGACCGGCCGATGAGACTGGTGGTCGCGTTCTCGTCCTGCGTGCAGTTGGTGCCGTCGTCGGCGACGCTGATCTTCACCTGGCGGCCGCAGATGCCGCCCCCGGCGTGGTTGACGTAGTTGGCGAACGTCTCCCCGCCGTGCACCGCACCGTCGAAAAGACCTGAGACCGGACCGCTCAGCGACGCGACCAGCCCGATCGTCATCGTGCTCGCCGTCAGTCCGGTGTCCGTCCCGCCGGAACACGTCGGCCCGCTCGACGTCGATGGCGCGGCGGAGGCACTCGCCCGGCTCGATCGGGCAGGACCGACGGCCGGGGCCGATGCCCCACCGGACGACACGACCGTCCCGGGCTGGCTGGCCACAGCTGTCGGGTTGCCTCCAGGAGCGGGAGTGGCACCCGACAGCCCGGGGCCTGCTGCGGCCGGGCCGACGGCGAACGCCTCCCGCGACGCCTGCGCCTGCACGGCTCCCGGAAGTCGGGCGCCGCATGCCGCGCCGCCGAGGGCGACCAGCATCGCGATCGCGACCAGCCGGGTCCTCACCGTCCGGGTCCCGAGGGGCCAGGAAAGTCCGGCTTCTCACCGCGCTTGCGGTGAGCTGCGACGCGCTCCTCGACGACATTGTTCATCGTCGAGCCCTTCGGCCAGCCGACGTAGTGGGTGAGGAAGATCGTGACCTCGCGAAGCTGGTCGGGGGTCAGCTCCTCGTTGGCCAGGATGGCATCGAGCTGGATCGGCAGCACGGCCCACTCACCAAGCGCCGCCACCACGCCGAGCAACAACATCCGGCGGTCGCGCAGCGACAGCCCTTCGCGGTTCCAAATGTCACCGAAGAGGTGGTCTGCGGTCAGCTTGAAGAACTCGCTCGGCAAGTCGGGCACGCTCTTCCAGGCGTAGACCTCGCCCATCTTCCGCAAGCCGCGCTCGTGACGGTCTTCCGTCATGGGACCTCCCCGTGTGGGACGCGTAGCGCAGCCGCTAGCTGCTCGAGGCCGAGCCGGCCAAACGGCAGATCCACACCCAACGCCTGTCCCAGCGACAGGGCGTGACCAAGGTCCTTCTCTCCCAGCGCGCGGGTGTGCTCGAAGATCGGGCGCAGCGGGTCGTCGGCGGCGTACGGCGCGGTGGTGGCCGAGACCATCACGACTGAGGGCCCGCCGATCACCGCGTCACTGTGCCGGATCGCGGCGGCGAGCTTCTGCAGGTCGACCCCGGCCGCCTCTGCCAACCTGGCGGTCTCGCCGGTTGCGGCATACCCGATGAACTGCAGCATGTTGCGAGCGACCTTCGCCCGGATTCCGGTGCCGGAGGCACCGAAGTGGAGCAACAACGACGCCCACCGCGAGAAGACCGGTTTCGCGTAGTCGTAGCCCCCGCGATCGCCGCCCGCCATCGCGACCAGCTTGCCGTCGGCGGCACCGCTCGGTCCGCCGGTCAATGCGACGTCGAGCACCCGGACTCCCCGAGCCGCGCCGGCGGCCGCGAGCTCCGGCGCGGTGTCGATGTCGATCGTCGAGTGAATCGCGACCACGGTCCCGGGTGCTGCGTGTTCGATCAGCTCACCGACGACTTCGCGCACCTGGGCGTCGTCGAAGACGACGACGGAGACCACTCGGGCGCCGGCCGCGATGTCCGCGGCGCTGGCGGCAACGCGGGCTCCCCCGGCGGCGAACTCCGCAGCGGCGTCGGCGCGCACGTCGTGGACCGCGAGTCCGCCCGGCCAGCCGACCAGCCGCCGCGCGAGAGCAGCACCCATGTTGCCCAGGCCGATGACGGCGACCTCGGCTTGTTCGACCGGCGGCAGCTGCATCAGATCGGGGGCCATAGCGGGGCGGGCCGATCTGCCGGACGGAAGTGCCCGGGCAGGAGCTCGCCGGCCGCCGCCTTCTCGATCCGTGCGCGCATGCCGTCCGACAGCACCCCGGCCGACATCATCTCGAAGAACAGGCTGCCGGCGTTCATGTGATCGAAGAAGTCGCGCTGCCACGCCCAGCCGCGATCTGAGTATCCGAACCAGCTCGCGCCGAAGCCGGCGACCTCGTACGCCGTGCCGTCGGGTCGCGTCACGTCCGCGACCTGCTTCCAGAAGCCGATGATCATGCCGGCACGGTCGTCGATCATCGTGGCTTGGTAGGGGTAGCTCCAGCCCTCGAGTCCTTGCATCTCGAGGCCGAGCGCCAGCTCCCGAATCTGGTCACGGCCCACTGCCATGAAGTCGTCGTGGGCGCCGCAGTTCCAGCCGTACGTCGCGTCCGGAGCGAAGAACTCCGCGAGGCCGGACCAGTCACGCTTCGCTTCGCACTCCTTGTTCGCGTCGAGCCAGCGCTGCCAGTACGCCTCCATCTCGGTGCGGTCAGGCATTGGGATCTCCCTCTTGGATCGACAGCGCATGGGTGGGGCAGTACTTCACGGCGAGCCGCACGCCTTCCTCATGTGCGGTGTCGGGATCTTCGACGAGCAGCTCGACCTGGTCGGAGTTGCCGACCCGAAAGACCTCCGGCGCCTCGAGCTCGCACATTGCGTGACCCTGGCACAGATCCCGGTCGACCGTGATCTTCATCGTCCACTCCGCGGGCGGACGTTCACCGCGCACGGCTGCTCGAGCTGAACCACCATCTTCGAGTGATCGTTGCGGTAGGTGTCGTACGGCTGGGCGAGCTCCCACGTGTAGTCGCGAAGCAACACCGAGAAGATCGCTTTCAGCTGCATCAACGCGAACGCCGCACCGACGCATCGATGCTTCCCGCCGCCGAACGGGATCCACGTCCACGGGTTGGTGTCGTCCTCGCGCCGCGGATCCAGATATCTCGACGGGTCGAACGCGTCGGCATCGGGGAAGTCGGGGCTCAGCCGGTTCGAGATCGCCGGCGTTGCCGCGACGAGGTCGCCCTTGCGCACCAGATACCCGCCCACCTCCAGGTCCTCCGTGGCAACGCGCAGCAACAGGATCAACGGTGGATGCAGCCGCAGCGCCTCCTTGATCGCCGACTCCAGCCGCGGGATCTCACGCAGTGCCTGAAAGCTCACCTCCGAGCCGTCGGCGTACAGCTCGTCGAGCTCGGCGACCACTGCCGCCAGTTCTGCGGGGTGGCGCAGCAGCTCGATGAGCGTCCACGCGGCGGTACCTGAGGTGGTGTGGTGTCCCGCGAACATGGTGCCGATGAACATTCCGGTGATCTCGTCCGCAGTGAACCGCGGCTGACCGTCGTCCTGCACCGACATCAGCAGGTCGAGCAGGTCCGGCTCACCCGCAGGCGGATCGTCACCGACCCGCGTCGCCATGATCCCCTCGACGAGCTTCACCAGCTCGACTCGGGCGGCATCCCGGCGCCGGAAGCTCTCGATCGGCGCGTACGGGTCGACGTAAGCCAACGCGTCCGTGCCTCGTTCGAGATCGTGGTACAGCTCGGCGAAGCGGCCGTCGAGCTGCTCCCGGAACTTCTTGCCGATCAAGCAGGCGGACGAGGTGTAGATCGTGAGCTCGGCGAAGAAGTCGAGCAGGTCGATCTGCAGCTCGTCGCTCCACCCGCCGACCATGCGCTCCACCTCGGCCGCGATGACCTCGGCATGTCCCCTCATCTGGGGGCCGCGCAGGGACTGGTTCTTGAGCATCTCCGCTCGCCGCTCCGGTGGCGCATCGAACACCACGCCCTTGCCGAAGATCGGTGTCATGAACGGGTACGCCGCGCCCTGGTCGAGCACCTCGTCAGGACTGCGGAAGTACCACTCGTTGACCTCCGCACCGCTGAGCAGGATCACGCGACGCCCGGCGAGGTTGAACGACCCCACCGCGCCGCACTCGTCGTGGACCCGCCGCATCAGACCGATCGGGTCGCGCCGAAGCTCTTCGAGATGCCCGTGCTCGTGCTCACCCCCCGACACGTAGGGCGGTTGCGGCAGCGTCACCGTTGTCATCTGTTCTCCCTCACCGAAGCCGGATCGAGGTCGGCAGGTGCGCAAAGCCACGCACGTTGACCGAGTGCACCCGGCGTGCTGCTGCCTCGTCGACGTCGTACGACGCGACGCGCGACAGCAGCTGCTCGAGGACGACGCGAGCTTCGAGTCTCGCCAGCGACGCGCCAAGGCAGAAGTGTCGACCCGATCCGAAGCTGAGCGAGTTCGCGGTGTCCCTGTCGAGGTCGTAGCGATCCGGCTCGTCGAAGGCTCGCGGATCGCGGTTGGCCGAGCCGATCAACAGCAGCACCCGCGCACCCGACGGAATCACCCCGTCGGCGAGCGCAACCTCCGTGGTGGTGGTTCGCGCGAGCACCTGAGTGGAAGCGTCGTAGCGCAGCGTCTCCTCGACCCACGGCGAGACCGCCCGAAGGTCCGCCATCGGCTTGGCCAGCTCGTCCGGATGCCGCCAGCCCCAGAACCAGCAGTGTCCAAGCAGCTTCGTCGTCGTCTCGTTGCCTGCAACCACCATCAAGAAGAGGAACGCACCCAGCTCGTCATCGCTCAGTCGCTCGCCGTCGACCTCGATCTCGAGAAGCGCGGAGGTGAGGTCGTCGCGAGGTGCACGGCGCCGCGCGGCGATCAGGTCGAGGTAGTAGACCGCCAGGTCGATCGAGGCGCTCGCCGCGGCCGGGGGCACGTCGAAGACCCCGTCCTCTCGATGCACGACGACATCGGCGAGCCGGCGAAGCTCGGCGCGATCGGACTCCGGTACGCCGAGCAGCTCCGACACCACATCCATCGGCACCTTGCCTGCAACGTCATCGATGAAGTCGAACGTGCCTCGCTCCAGCGCAGGGGCGAGGTGCGCATCGGTGATCGCCCGCACGCGTGGCTCGAGGTCTGCCACGCGACGCGGCGTGAAGCCGCGGGACACCAACCGGCGCATCCGGCCGTGCCTCGGCTCATCCATCGCGAGGAATGACATGACCCGCGCGGCTTGCGGACCTGTGGCGGCGGGGTCCAGCGACACCCCGTCAGCGTTGGAGAAGCGGACATCGTCGCGAAACGCAGCAACGACGTCGGCATGACGAGCGAGGGCGAAGAACCCGAGGTCGGCGTTGCGGTAGACCGGCGCGTTCTCCCGCAGGGCGGCGTACGTCGGATAGGGGTCCTCGTGAAAGGCATAGGAGTACGGGTCAAAAACGCCCAGCGCGGGCGCATCGGCGGTCATCGGCCACCGCTCTTCGAGCGGCCCGCGCCCAGCATCAAGCCGGCGGCCTGGGCCATCACGCCCGGCAGGCCGGCGTACGTCGCGTAGCCCATGCCCGCCGAGAGCAAGGCTCCGATGAATGTGAAGGTGAGGATCGCCAGGACACTCGGGTCGCTCTCAGGACCGATGGCCGCCGCCAGCCGCGCGGTGATCGCGGCTCCGATCCGGGTGCGGAGGACCTGTACGTCGCTGTCGTGGGCGAGCAACGCGGTCGTGATGCCTGCTGCCAGCTCGGGCTCGTCGGCAACCAGCAACGCGACATCGCGCACCGCGGCAGCGACGCGCTCAGCTGTCGCCTGTCGCGGCGCATGCGGTGGCTCCGGGATCGCCTCCAGGCGTCGCCAGAAGACCTCGGTGAGCAAGTGCTCCTTGCTCGCGAAGTAGGTGTACGCGGTCGCCGGTGAGACACCCGCGCGCCGCGCCACGCCGCGAATCGTCAGCCCGTCGAATCCGGTTTCGGCGACCTCGCCGACCGCTGCGTCGACCAGGGCAGCCACCGTGTCGGCTGGTCGTCCCGAGAGGTTTCGGCGAGCCGCGGCCGCCATACTGGACATGTGTCCAGACAGTAGACCATCAGTTGTCCGGTGTCAGCCGCCCTTGACCACCGCAGTGGGGATGCGGAACCGGAACGCCGCTCCGGTGCTGATCTTGGCGACGGCGAGCTCGGCTCCCTCCTCGCGCGCCGGACGGTCGCGATCGATCACGGCACGGTAGGCGTGCACCTCACCGCTCCGCACCGGGACCGGCTCGCACCCGGCATGGGGATCGAAGGCCGAGACGACCGCGTCGAGCGCACCGTCCATCGCCCCGCCGAGGCCCGACAGCCAGCCGAGCTGGTCGCCCTCGTGCAACGCCGCGCAGTCGCCGATGCCGATGCGGACCGCATCGTCCGGCTCGACCGTGATCGTGGCCCCGACATAGCTGCGCGGCGCGAACATCGGATGCAGCGAGAGCATCGTCGCAAGTCCGGTCGCCGTCGGCTCGAGCCCTAGCGCATCGCGGAGCCGTTGCGCAGTCAGGCTGCACCAGCCGGCCACGAGCCGGGGTGCGATGCCGGCGACCCGCTCCGGGCCGAAGCGTCCCTCGACGCTCGTGAGAAACGCCCGCAGCAGGAGGTGGCTCTGCACCGCGAACTCCTGCAGCGCGGTTCGCAGCGCGCCGGAGCTGAAGTCCTCCAGCCGCAGGTCGGGGCTGAACGGGCCGCTGTAGTCGGCCAGTCCGTCGGAGTCGTCGGCATCGAAGCGCTCGACGCCCACGCTGGCCACCCGAGCGGCCGCTACCCGCGCTTGGAGCGGATGCGGCTCGACCGCCACGGCATCGGCATCGATGTCGATGCGCCAGTGACAGTGCGGCGTACGACCGGCCGGCACTCGAGGCGGGCGGTGAAGCGGGCGGATCGCCGCATGAGGGTTCGTCGCCGCTGCGGTCGCATCGAACGTCGGGTCCTCGATCGTGTGGCACATGCCATGGACGAACTCGACGCCCATCGGCTCGACGTCCATCAAGGCTCCGCAGTGCGCGAGCCAGAACTCAGCGTGGCGTTCGTCGAGCACCCGGAAGCGGAAGTCCATGAACTCGTGCGGCGCGCCGATGTCGAGCTGGAGGTTCTTGCAGATCGTGTCGACGCCCCCGGTGTTGGGGGCACCGCCGCCGAAGCCCATCGCCTGCTGCATGCGGCGCGAGTAGATCGGACTGGCCGCCATCCACTCCTCGATCGCGACCTGCTGCATCTCCTCGCGGTCGGCACCCTCCATGACCAGCGCCATCCCGACCCGGTCCTGCAGGTGCCCGTGGAGCAGCCACTCGCGCCCAAGGACAGCGAGCATGTCGTGGTCGAGATCGGCGAGGTAGGGCGGGACCACGGCCTGAACCTAGCCGAGAAGAAACACCGCCAGCGCCGTGCCGGCCGCGGTGCCAAGGCCGCGTGTCATGTTGAGCAGTCCTGCGGCGGTGCTGGCGGCCCCGCGCGGCGCAGCGAGCATCACCGCCCGGTTGTTCGCGGGCGTGAAGCTGCCGAGTCCGGCACCGGCCAGTGCCAGGAGGCCAACCAGACCGACGCCGCCCGGCCGAAGCAGTGCTATGACGCACAGGCTCGCGAGGGTGAGCCCGAAGCCTGCGCTTGCGACCCACTGCGGAGCACGATCCGACAGATGCCCAGCGACCGGTGCAGTGAGGCCGATCACCACAGGCACGGTCGCGATGGTCAGTCCGGTGACCACGCTCGACGTACCGCGACCGTGAAGCAGGAGCGGGATCGCGACGAGTACGCAGAACAGCATCGCGTAGCCGGCGAACGAGGTGAGCAGGATTCGCGCGAGGCGCGGCGCGCGAAGCACACTCAGCACGAAGCGCATGAGCCTGGCGGCGCCCGCGGGTCGCGCCGCTGACAGCTCGCGGCTGCGCGGCAGCATCATCGCGGCAGTGACGACTCCGATGACTCCCGCCGGAACGTTCACGAGGAACAGCCAGCGCCACGAGCCCGCTGCCAGCAGGAAGCCACCCACTGCAGGGCCGGCCGCGAGCCCCGTCGCCTGCGCGGCCGCCTGCAAACCGACCATCCGGCCGAGCCGGTCGCGCGGCGTCGCGGCGGCGATCAGGGCGACGCTGTTCGCCTGCATCAGCGCTGCGCCCACCGCCTGCACGACGCGGCACCCGCAGAGCACCGCAACATCGGGGGCGACCGCGCACGCTGCGCTCGCGAGGGTGAAGACGGCGAACCCACCGACGTACAGCGACTTGCGCCCGACCGCATCCGCCCATGCTCCGATCGGGACCACAAGCGCGACCAGCGTGAGGACGTAGGACAGCGACACCCATTGCACGAGCCCGACCGGGGCGTGCAGCTGAGCCGACATCCGGGGCAGGGCGACACTGACGATGCTCGCGTCAAGCTGGCCCATGAAAGCACCGACGCACACCGTCGCGACCACGAAGAGCGGCGCGCGGGGCGAAGCCGCGATGCGCCGTGGACGGGGTGGCTCGAGCAGGTTCAGCAGCCGGTAGCCGGCGATACCGGGCGGCGGTCCGAGCCGCTCCGGTGAGTCAGCCTCAGCTGTCCGCATATAACTACTGTAGCAGGATCTTTCTGTAGCCGGAATACCCGTTGACAGTACGATCTCACGGTGGCTGCCAGGGCTTCCACCGCCGACCTCGATGCGCTCGCCGATGTCGTGACGCGGCTACGGCGCGCGCTACGGCGGATGGTGCGTTCGGAGGTGCCGTTCGAGACTCCGATGGCGCAGATCGAGGTGATGCAGCTGCTTGCCGAGCGACCCGGGCTGCGAGCCGGAGAGGTGGGTGAGGCGCTACTGCTCGCGCCGACCACAGTCAGCACGCTGGTCGGCGCACTGCTCGCGCAGGACCTGATCGACCGCACCGCCGACCCTGCCGACCGCCGCGCCTGGCAGCTGCACCTCACTGCCGACGGCCGGCAACAGCTCGCCGACTGGCAGCAGTCCAACCGGCGGGTGCTGCGTGAGGCGGCCGCCCAGCTGGACGCCTCCGACGTACGCGCGCTGCGCGAAGCAGTGCCCGCGCTGACCCACTTGGTGAACCGGCTCGACGCCGGCCGTACGGAGGACGCGTGACGACCCCAGGCGGACACCACTGGCGTCCGGCCGAATGGCCGGTCGACACCGACGTCACCGTTGAGGACGTCGTACCGCAGACCGCCGGGCACCCGCATCGACCGTCACTTGATCCGCTTCGGCTCGGCCTTGTCGTCGCGGGGGGCTTCGCCGGGGGGCTGGTGCGGTACGCCGTCGTCGACCACTGGCGGACCCCACCGAGCGACTTCCCCTGGCCCACCTTCGTCGTCAACACCGCAGGCGCGTTCGTGCTCGGTGTCCTCGTCATCGTCGTGCTGGAGGTCCTTGCCGAAAGTCGTTACCTGCGCCCGCTTCTCGGCGCCGGGTTCTGCGGCGCGTTGACGACGTTCAGCTCGGTCGCCGTTGTCGTCGACCAGCAGTTGCGCCACCGTCACATCGCGGTCGCGATCGCTTACCTCGTCGGCAGCCTCGCGGCCGGTCTCGTCGCGGCTGCCCTCGGCGCGGAGCTCGGCAAGGCCCTTCCCGCGACAGCAGCGCGGCGACGGCTCGAGGACGGCGGCAGATGAGTCTCGCGCTTCTCGTCGCCGCGGCCGCGGCGTTGGGGGCGGCGGCGCGCTACGCCCTCGACATTGCGGTGCAGCGTCGGCATCGGTCGGTCCTGCCCTGGGGCACCTTCGTCATCAACGTGAGCGGTTCGTTCGCACTCGGGGTGGTGACCGGGCTCGCCACCCACCACGGGCTCGGCGGCCACTGGGACGCCGTCCTCGGCACCGGACTCCTGGGCGGCTACACCACGTGGAGCACGTTCGCATGGGAGAGCTTCGCCCTCGGCGAGCAGCGGCGAATGGGCGCCGCCGTGCTCAACGTCGCGGCGAGCATGGGCCTGGGCCTCAGCGCCGCCGCCGCAGGCCTCATCCTGGGTCGGCTTTAGCCGCGGCTCGCGACTCGTCGACGTGCTGCCGAAGATGCGCGGGGATGAGGTGGTCGGGTAGCTCCGCCTCCATCCCCAGGTGCTCCTTGAGATGGCGGATGTGCGCGAGCGCCTCGGCATGCAGCTTCGAGATGTGCATGGTCGTCAACGAGGTCGTCAGCAGCGAGAACGTCGCGGCGAACAACGGGATCACCGTCAGCATCACGAGAGCCGCGATCAGCCGCCCCGTGTGGGTGTGCGGCGTGATGTCGCCGTACCCCACCGTGGTGGCGGTCGTCACCGACCAGTAGAGGCCGGTCGCGACGGAGAGGTGTTCGACGGCGGCGAACCAGAACGCGCCGATCACGTCGAAGGTCACCGCCGCCACGATCGTGGCGAGCGCGGCGCGGCGGTTCATGGCCGCACCCGCGCTGCCATGGCGGCGAGTGCAGCGTGGTGTGCGGCGTGCGCCTCCTCGAGGCTTTGCGGACCGGGCTCCGGATGGTGCTTGCGGCACAGCAGGTGGCCGGCCGCGGTCGGTCGTCGCAAATGGATGCGCGGGCAGCCCGGAATCTCGCAGTTGTGGTGCCGGATCAGCAGGATCAGCCCGCCGATCAACGGCAGGTCCCCGAGGATCACCGCACCGGAACCGGAGTCGAAGGCGTACCAGCGACTCGACTCGTCCTTGACCCCGAGGAACGTGATCACGCCGTCCCAGTACACGACGATGAGAACAACGCTCACCGCCGCGATCGCGAGGATCAGCAGGAGAGACTTCTTCGGCATCGACCAATCATGCCGAGGCGTGCATCTCCCAAACGAGGATTTCGGCCGGCGACACGGCGACGACTCGACGCGCTCCCGCGGCCGTCAGCCTGACCGCGTCGCCGGCCCCCAGCTTGCCGGCGCCCTCGAGCTCGACCGTCCCGACCGGCACGAACAAGTGCACGTACGGCGCGTCCGGCAGCTCGACCGACTCGCCCGGCTGCAGCCGTGCGGCATAGAGAGCGGCATCGCGGTTCCCGATCCGGATCGCCGCGTCGTCGCTGTGGCGGGCCATGCCGGAGGCCACCGTGGCCAGCTTCCCTCGCAGTGCGGCGTCGTCGATCTCGAGCTGCTCGTAGCCGGGCGTCACCCCCGCGGTGTCGGGCAGTACCCACATCTGCACGAAGTGGACGGGCTCCTCCTGGGCGCGCGGCTCGACGAAGTCGCCGGCGCGGAACGTGTCGTTCTTCTCAGAGTGCAGGATCCCGGTGCCGGCGCTCATTCGCTGCGCGAGACCGGGGTAGATCACGCCGTGGTTGCCGACCGAGTCCTGGTGCACGAGCGACCCGCGCAAGACCCACGTCACGATCTCCATGTCGCGGTGCGGGTGGGTCTCGAAGCCGGTGCCCGGCGCGACGATGTCGTCGTTGTTGACCAGCAACAGCCCGTGATGGGTGTTCGACGGGTCGTAATGGGGACCGAACGAGAACGAGTGCTTCGAGTCCAGCCAGGAGATCCGAGTCTGCGCGCGATCCCCAGCGCGGCGTACATCAATCTCAGTCATGCGCACCCCTCTCCCCGTCGAGCCCAACGTACTTGGCGTCAACACGCCGGCGGAGGCGCCTATTTCGTTGGGCTCGACCCCAACCGGCCGAGGCCCCGCCCAGAAACTCAAAACGAACCGGCGCCACAGATCGCGCAAGCAATGTGGCATTGCATGACCAATTCCCTCTGATTTCGAGGAAATCACTGGGGCAATGCCACATTGCTTGGCACGCACCAACGCACGGGAGGTGCCGTTCGCGAGCGAGAGATCCGGCGTTTCCGGGCGGTTCGCCGTTGCTATTGCTACGGCACGAGCGCGCTGCTTCGGCTGATGCCTCTCACTCGGCCTTCGGGTGACAGGTGTCTGCCGGTACGTCGGTGAGTTCCTCCGCCCACAGACCATGCTCGCGCCGCGCCCATCGCAACGAGACGAACCCGTTTCGCATGGAGTGCATCGCTTCGGAGTCACGGAGGGCGAACGCGATGTGGCCCATGACGAGTAGCCCGAGGCCGAGCGAGAACCAGTCGTGCAGGAATGTGGCTCCGCTCCGCCAAGACAGCCGCGTGACGTTGGTGAAGTACATGACGGTGCCGGTTGCGAGCAGTACGCCGATCGACCCGGCGCTGAGCGCAGCGTTCAGCTTTTGGCCGGCGTTGAACTTCCCGACCGGAATCGCGCCGCTTCGCCGCGTCTTGGAGCGGAGCCAGTTCCAGTCGTGCGGCGTGAACCGGTTGAGCCTTCGTAGATCCGCGCGGTAGCTGGGCGCCGCGAAGCCGATGATCAACGGCACCGGCAGCGCGAAGCCGCACCAGACGTGGATCTGCTCGATGACGTAGCGATGGCCGAAGATGACGGCCAGCGAGCCGTTGTAGAGGATCGCCGCGGTCGCGATGCACACCAGCATCAGGCCGCCGGTGACGGCGTGGATCAACCGCACCGGCACCGTGAAGCGAAGTAGCCGGGCGCCCGCCGTCGGTGCGGAGGCACTATCCGGTTGGTTCATCGCTGCGCCCGTTCGACTTGCCGACGAAGCCGTCGATCGAGTAGCCGCGGTGCTCCCAGTAGCCGGGGATGACGTCCGCGGTGAGCTCGATGCCGTTGAGCCACTTCACGCTCTTGTAGCCATACATCGGTGCCACGTACAGCCGAACCGGTCCGCCGTGGTTGTGAGTCACCGGACCGCCGAGCATGTCGAGGGCAACGATCACGTCCGGGAGACGTGCCTGGTTGAGGGTGAGGCTCTCGGTGTAGGTGCCGTCGAACGACGTGAGGCGCAACGCCCTCGCCTCGGTTGTCGGCTCTGCGAGATCGAGAAGATGCGAGAGGGGCACGCCACGCCAGTGGACCTCGGGGACTCGCCAGCCTGTGACGCATTGGAAGTCGCGCACGATGTCGATTTGCGGCATGGTGCGAAGGTCGTCGAGCGTGTACGTCGTGGGCCGGCCCACGAGACCGGAGACGGTCAGCCGATAGTCGCTGGCGTCCTTGTCGGGCACGCTTCCCGTCACCGAGTAGAAGCGGAAGGTGTCGCCGAGCGGCAGCAGTGAAAGCAGGCCGGTCGGGTCACGCTCCTCGAGCGGGCCTAGCGCGTTAGCCAGCGCGTTCTGCACCTTCGAACCGAACGCGATCCCGAGGGCACCGATGCCGAGCAGGCCGAGGAAGATGCGCCGCCCTACCGGGGCGCCTTCGAGTCCGTCGGGCACGTTGGTCGGCACTTTCCCGACCATATTCGACAGTGGCCGATCTGATGCCATGATCGACAAGTGAGGCGGGTCATCGGAATCATTGCCTTCGCCGCTGGCGGCGTCTTCACACTGCAGGGCGTGGGGGTCCTGAAGGGCAGCGCAATGTCCAATACGATGACGTGGACGATCCTCGGCCCGATCATCGCGCTCGTCGGCGCGGGCATCGCCTACTCAGCCGGCCGCAACCGCGACAAGACAGACGACGGGGAGTCGTAGAGCGCGATCGTCGCCGGGTTCTTCGTCGTTGCGGCCGCACTTCTCGTCTTTGGCGAGCCTGGCACGCACGTTTTGGCACGCTCGCATGTCACACGGGTGTTGTGACGGCTGCACCGATGTCACATGCGTGTTGTGATTCACCACCCGTGTGTCACACAGGTGTCGCGATCCACGACACCTGTGTGACATTCGTGCCGCTCGCGGGGCCGCCAGGTCTGGCGTTCGTGGCCTATAGGCAGGGGACGAGGTTGCCGAGCACCCGGCCGTCGTACAGCTGCATTTGCATACCCTGACCGCGCACCTCGCCGCCGCGATAGATGCGAAGACTTGCCTGGCGGGCGTCGCCCGCCGCAGTCGAACGGATGTAGGCGATGTTGTAGCCGCGGGTTGGGTCGTTGACCCAATAGACGCCGACGCCTGAGTTGGGGGGAAGCCCACCAAGACGGAATCGAAGCGTGACCCGCCCGTTCCTGACCACGTATCGGACCATCCCGTGCAGGGGCAGACGGGCGCAGAAGGTCTCCGTGTGTCGGTAGTCGTTCTCGACTGCAACCCATGGGATCGGCGTTGGTGTGTAGGTGGGACTCGCGGTTACCTCGGGTCTCGCTGAGCGGCCGGCGACCGGGTGGCTCGAGGGCGTGCAGGCTGCGCCGGCTCCAAGGGCGACGAGGATGATCGCGGACGTCACGGCGGGGTGCATCTTCACGATCTTTGGGACGCGGAGATGCCCCTCCTGGTTGGACCAGAGGCTCGATGGCCAGCGGGAGATCCGGCTCGATGCCGTCTAGATGCCAGCAGGTCCGCATGCACCCCGCCTAGTCCGAGGTAAACAGCGAGCCCCGGACGGCCTGATGTCACTCTCTCCGCCTACTGCCGCGCAATCTCCGACAGTCCGAGCTGCGAACTAGATGTGCCGCTGCCGTCCAAACGCAGAAGGGCGCTTCCAGTGCGGGGTGACCGAGCGGCAGCGATCGCACAGGATCGCAACCAACGGCTAGGCCGGGGCCACGACTGCGTAGCCGCGCACTATCGCCGGGCTGCTCCACGTCAGTTCGACTTCGATGGGGTGCGGCGGTAGAGCTGCGACCTGATCGATATTCACTTGGCCGTCGCAGGGCATCGTGCCTGACGTGACTACCCGGTTTGACTTCGGATGCGCGACGCGAATCTGCCAGCTGACAGAGGGACGAGCGCTACCGGTAGCGACGCAGGCGACCGTAAGGTCGTAGGTCACTCCCCGCTTCGGCGTTGCCTCGCCTGCACTCCCGCGGCTCGCGTGAGGACCGATGACATAGCGGGCGAGTTCGCCCGCGGCGTGCTTGGGAACCGCGTAAGGCGCGCTCGACTCCGCCGCGGTCGCGGTCGTCGAGGTGGTCGTGTGACTGGGATGAGATGGCGAGCACCCGACCGCCCCGACGGTCAGCGCCGCAACCGCCGCAAACATGATCGTTCGCACGTCCCAAACCTAAGCCAAACGAGCGCCCACGCGACCGAATGCGGTACGCGACATACCTGTAGCGGTCGACGGTCGGCGGACGCAAAGTGAGCGGCCTGCGGGTGATCACGTGCCGTCACGAACGGGTTCGGAGCCGAATCAGGTAGTCACGGGCAAGCCTCGCTGCGCCGACCAGCAGGCATATCGCGGTCAGGCCTTCGGTGGCCAGCCCGAAAGTGGTGAAGGCGAAGGCCACCGTTAGGACCGCGAACAGCAGGGCCAAGCCGAACCACGTCCGAGCGCGCTGGAGACGATGCGCACCGCTCATGGACCCAGTGCACCACGCGAGCGCACAGGCCGCTAGGGCAAGTCGCACCCGAAGGGACGCCGTTCGCGACTGCCCGTCTTGGCGTTGATTGACCCGCCTCCGTGCTGAGATTCACCATGACCCACGTGGCTGGGGCTGCGAGAGTGATCACAATCGGCGCTCTTGTCGTGGCTGCGGGCGGTTGCGGCAACGGCGGACCGGCTCACGCCCCAAGTTCCGGTCAAGCGGCTGCCTCGGCCGGAGTTGCGCGCACCTCACCGCTGTCCGTGACTCCGGGCGAACTGCTCGACGGGCCGGTGCTGTTCACGCGGCAAGACATCGGCTCGCCGCACTATCTGCCACTGACATCGCTGTATTCCATAGCCCCGTCCGGTGGGCGGCTCAAGCAACTCACCCACCAGCCGGGCGGAATCGATGCGGCAGTTGCATCTCCGGACGGTCGGCGGATCGCTTTCACCGAGCAGACGTACGGTCGGAAGCCTCGTGAGCGATACGTAAACGGCGAATACGTACACGTGGTTAACGCAGATGGCTCACACGATCGAACGGTGTACCGCTGCGTGAGCTCCGCCTGCGGTGAGCTGTCCTGGTCTCCAGACAGCACCAGGCTGTTGATCACCGACAATCGCACCCACATCCTCGAGCCCGACGGTCAGGTGCAGCTGCTTTGTCTGGGCGGCTGCCCAGGTGACTCACCTGACGAGGCGAGTTGGTCGCCAGATGGCCGACAACTCGCTTTCCAGTACTGGGTCAACGTGCCGCTGCAGAACGGTCAGCAAGGGCCTGGCGGCACATCGACGGTTGATGCCATCGGTGTGGTCGGGGCAGACGGCTCGAATCCTCACCCGATCACCGATCTTGAGTGCGGTCCGAGCAACCACGCCGGATGCACCGACGACACCGGTCCGGTCTGGTCTCCAGACGGCTCAACGATCGCCTTCGTCAGGACAATGCCGCCATACCTGCTTCCCAACAACAGCAGGCAAGGTCTGCCCATCGACGGATCCACCGAGCAGTTGGCTGCGATCCGCCCCGACGGATCCACCCGACCGACCCTCTGGGGTTGCCGCCACTGCGGGATCGAGAGCACGGCGTGGTCCCCGACAGGGCAGCAGCTGGCGTTCGTCTCCGACGACTATCAAGATGGCGGCCGTCACGAAGTCGTGACCATCAACGTCATTGATTCCCGCACCGGTGAACGGGCAAGCGAACAACTACACGTCCTCACACGGGCCCAGGGAGGCCCCGCCCCCGACGTGGTGTGGGCCCCGACAGGACGCAACCTCGCACTTGGCGCAGGTGCCCTGGGAGTCCCGCCTGGTGTCAGCCTCGTCTCGGTAGAACCAGACAAGCTTGGAAAGCCACGACGGCTGATCCGCAACGGCGCCGCACCGATCACCTGGCTGCCGCGGCGCCCATGAACGTCACCGCCGCGCCGTACCAACGTGGCGCGCAACCGAAGCCCCGCTCGGGCGCGGCGCGGTCAGGTGCGAGCGGCGCCAGCGGGAGTGTTCGCGTTAGAGAAGAACGCCGGGGTTCAGCAGGCCGTTCGGGTCGAGTGAACCCTTGATCGCCCGCATCACTTCGATCTCCTGGGCGGAGCGCGAGAGCCCGAGCCATTCGCGCTTGTGGCGCCCGACGCCGTGCTCCGCGCTGATCGAGCCGCCGTACGACGACACCAGCTTCAGCACCGCCTCTGTGACCGCTTCGTCGTGCTCGAGCGCGTCGAGGACGTTCACGTGCAGGTTGCCCTCGTTGACGTGACCGAACAACACGAGACGCGATCCCGGCGCCGCCGCCTCGATCGCGGCGGGCAAGGCATCGACCAGCGCCGGCAGCTCACCGATCGGCACCGCGACGTCGAGCTTCACCGGCACACCGGCGGCGTTGATCGACTCGGTGTGGGACTCCCGGTACGCCCAAAGTGCGTGCCGGCCGCGCGCATCGCTCGCCACCGTCGCGTCGCGCACGGCATCTCCCGCCGCCTCGAGCGCTGCGAGCAGCAGCTCCGAGGGGTCTGCCCGGTCAGCGCACTCCAGCAGCACATAGGCGGGGTGGGCCTCGCCGAATGGCGCGGGCAGGCCGGTGTGGCCGCACACGAGCTCGAGCCCGTCGGCGTAGAACAGCTCGGCCGCCTCGAGGGACGGCAGCGAGCGCGCCGCCACAACCAGATCGACGGCGTCACGCGTGCTACCGACGGCGACCAGCGCGACCGCCCGGCCGGCCAGCAGCGGCACCAGCCGGAGCCGCAGCTTCGTGAGGACGCCGAGCGTTCCCTCGGCCCCGGCGAGCAAGCCGACGATGTCGTAGCCGGTGTTGTCCTTGGGAAGACCCGCCAGCCGGCTGACCACCGAGCCGTCAGGCATGACCGCATCGACCCCGGCGACCTGCGCGCGCATCGTGCCGTAGCGAAGCACCCGCTCCCCACCCGCGTTGGTCGACGCCATGCCGCCGACGGTGCACGACTCTCTGGCCGCGAAGTCCACGCCGACGTCGAAGCCGGCCTTGCGAACCGCAGCCTGCACGGCCGACAGGGTTGCCCCGGCGCCGACCGTGACCTGCGCCGACAGCGGGTCGACCTCGCCGATCTCCGACAGCCGCCGCGTGCTGAGAACGACCGCGCCGTCGACCGGCACTGAGCCCCCCACGAGACCGGTGTTGCCGCCCTGAATGCACAGCTCGATGCCCGCCTCGCGGCAGGCGGCGACGACGGCTGCCACCTCAGCGGTGTCCCCCGGTCGTACGACGCAGCGGGCAGCCGCGCGGAACCGGCCGGTCCAGTCCGACTCGTACGACGCGACCACGTCACGGTCGACCAGGACGTGGGCCTCGCCGACGATCTCTCGCAGCCGGTCCTCGACAGGGACGGTCATGAAAGGACGCGCAGCCGCACGGTCTCCGGCATCGCCGCGAGGTCGCCCGTGACATCCGGCGGGTAGTCGACGGCGATGTCCGTGATCACGTAGCCGAGCTCGCCGCGGGTGCCGAGCAGCTGGCCCTCGATGTTGACCTTGTGCTCGGCGAGCAGGCCGTTGATGGTCGCGAGCACCCCGGGCACGTTCTGGTGGAGATGCACGATGCGATGGGCGTCGGACCGCGCAGGCAGCGCGAGATGCGGCAGGTTGACGCTCATCGTCGTCGTGCCGTCGACCACGTAGTCGCGGAGCTTGCCGGCCACATATCGGCCGATGTCCTGCTGCGCCTCCTCGGTGGACCCGCCGATGTGCGGCGTGAGGATCACGTTGGGAAGGTCGCGCAACACCGAGACGAACTCGTCACCCTGCGCCTTGGGCTCCTCCGGGAAGACGTCGACCGCGGCGCCTGCGATGTGGCCGCTCTCGAGGTGCCGCCGCAACGCCGCGTGGTCGACGACGAAGCCCCGCGACAGGTTGAGAAACAGGCTGCCCTGCTTCATCAGCGCGAACTGCTCCTCGCCGAACATGTCAGCGTTCGTGGCCCGGCCGTCGACGTGCAGAGTGACGATGTCGCAGCTGGAGAGCAGCTCATTGAGGCTGTCGCAACGTCGCGCGTTGCCGAGCGCAAGCTTGTCCGCGGTGTCGTAGAACGACACCGACATCCCGAGCGCCTCTGACAGCACCGAGAGCTGGGCGCCGATGTTGCCGTAGCCGACGATTCCGATCCGGCGGCCCCGGACCTCGTGTGCGCCTGACGCCGACTTGTCCCAGACGCCGGCGTGCATGTCGGCGTTCTTCTGCGTGAGCCGGCGAGTCAGCGCGATGATCTCGGCGATTGCGAGCTCGACCACGCTGCGGGTGTTGGAGAACGGCGCGTTGAACACCGCGATGCCGCGCTGAGAGGCGGCGGCCAGGTCGATCTGGTTGGTGCCGATGCAGAACGCGCCGATCGCGAGCAGCGACCCGGCGTGGTCGAGCGCCTCCTCCGTGACGTCGGTCTTGGACCGGATCCCGAGCAGCGAGACGCCGTCGAGCCGCGCGGCGAGCTCGGACGGATCCAGAGCGCTCGTGACCATCTCGACCTCGAAGCCCTCCGCGGCCAGCGCCGCGGCAGCGTCAGGGTGGACGTTCTCGAGCAGCAACGCACGCACCGGTGCCTGAGATGTCAACGGATTTTCCTTAGATATCAGGGCGTTTTGCAGCCCTCAATCGTACCCGTCGGCCGCTCGCAGCAGCGCCCGAGGGCTACGAGAGCTCGGCGCCCAGCGCGGGGTCGACCCGGACCACTCCCGCGAGGTTCGACAGCGGCACCGGCTCGTAGCTGACGTACTCACCCGTGTGCGGAGCCACGATCATCATGCCGTTGCCGTAGTAGATCGCGACGTGGTCGATGTCGCTCGGATCCTTCGGGTCGTAGTGCCAGAACAACAGGTCACCAGGACGCGCATCGGCGTACGGGATGTGCGGGCCGGTGAACCACTGCTCTTCCGAGACCCGCGGCATCGAGACTCCGGCGTACCGGAACGCCCACTGGACGAGACCCGAGCAGTCGAACGACGCGGGGCCCGCCGCCCCCCAGACGTAGGGCAGCCCGATCCGGCTGCGCGCCGCGGCCAGGAAGTTCGCGATCTGCACCCGGGTGAGGAACTCTCCCGCGTCGCGGACGATCACGACGTCGCGCAGAAGCTCCGCATGCGCCTTGTGGCCGAGGACCGCAAGCGCCTCGTGACGCAGCTGAAGCGGATCCGCCTTGGGGGCGCTGATCACCACACCGGTCCGCGGCAGCATGCCGAGCTGTTGGGCGCGGGTGCCGGAGAAGACGGCATCGACGCCCGCCATGCCGACCGAAGCGAAGGCGCCGACCCGCATCGCCGTGATCCCGCGGCTGTCACCGACGGGGACAGTTCCGCCGAGCGGCAGGTTGGCGTTCTGCCCCATGTCGAACGAGACGGCGATGTCACCGCCCGCGATGCTCTGCCAGAGAGCACTGCTTGCGGCGGTGGACTCCGGCGTCCACGGCCGGAAGGTCGTCGGGTTGACGCCCAGCACGAAGGCCTTGTGTCCCATCACCCGGGCGTGGCCGGCACTCACCGGCTGCACGCGGTGCACTCCGGACAGGTGGCGAAGCCGGTGCACTGCCCGCCGCGACAGCGGACGGTCGCCGGTCACCAGCAGCGTGGCCGTCACGAGGTGGCTGTCGCGGTGGCGTTGTCGCGCGACCAGCCCCGGAGTGTTTACCGCCGCCGGTGCCTGCAGCGGATTGAGGACATCCACCGGCGCCGGTGGCAGCGGGCCCGCCGCGGCGGCTGCGGCGGCGGTCGCAGGCCCGTGGTGCCGGACGACGACGGCGGCAACCGCCGAGACGCTGGTCCCGAGCGTCAGGATGACGAGGGCAGCGACGAGCCGGCGACCGGTGAAACCGTCTCCGCGAACCCGCGCCGAGCTGCGGCGGGCCGCCGTTGCGGCGCTCACCGAACCGGGCCGCGGCCGCCTGAACCGAGACATGCTCGGGCCGTCCTCCTCATCCCCCGGACTGCCATCCATTGTTACAACGACAGGAATGGCCCGGAGGTTGACTGAATCGGCGCGTCCTAACCCAGCAAGACCCCAGCCGCGACCCGGAGATCCGCCACGAACCCGGCGTAAGCGACGTCCCGGTCGTCCGCCCGCAGGATCGCGGAGGGATGCAGCGTCGCCATGGCGTACGCCGACTCCCGGTCGCCGTCGTCGCCGTCGTGCGCGGACGCGACACCGTCGTACGCCGATGCAGGCCAGGGCATCAGCACGCCGCGGGACTGGGTGACCCGGAACTTCGGACCGAACAGGGCTCGCGCCGCGGTGGCGCCGAGCGCGACGACGACGTCGGGGGTGAGCAGCTCGAACTCGGCGACCAGCCACGGCCGGCATGCCGCGACGTCCGAGGCGTCGGGGGTCTGGTGGATCCGCCGCTTGCCCTCACCGGCGGAGCGGAACTTGAAGTGCTTGACGGCGTTGGTCGTGTAGATGTCCGCGGGATCGAGGCCGATCTCCGCGATGGCCTTGTCGAGGAGCTTGCCGGCAGGACCCACGAACGGCTCGCCGCGGCGGTCCTCGACGTCCCCCGGCTGCTCGCCGACGAACACGAGCCGAGCGGCCACGGGGCCCTTGCTGAACACCGTCTGCGTCGTGCCCTTGTAGAGCTCGCAACCGGTGCATCCCCGCGCCGCCGACCGCAGCTTGTCGATCGTCGCGCCTGCCGGGACGAACTGCGCCGCGCCGGCGGTCACGGCACCGGGTCCAGGGCGTCGTACTTCGCGAACGACGGGTACTTCGCCACCAGCGCCAGCAGGCCCACGATGCAGGCGATTCCCCCCGAGACGACGGAGAACTCCGTGCTGACCAGACTCGCGACGGTTCCGGACTCGACGTCACCGATCCTCGGCCCGCCCGCGACGACCACCGTGAAGACGCCCTGCAGCCGCCCCCGCAGTGAGTCCGGGGTCGCGACCTGCAGGATCGTGCTGCGGAAGATCGCGCTCACCATGTCCGCCGCCCCGGCGATGGCAAGCAGGATCACGCCGAGCCAGAGCACATGAGTCAACCCGAACAGCGCGACTGCCGCGCCCCACGCAGCGATCGACACGATCACCGCAAGGCCCTGGCGTCGTACCGCGCCGGTCCATCCCGACGAGGCGGCACCGAGGAAGGCGCCGATCGACGGCGCCGCGTAGAGCACGCCCGCCGTCGTCGCGCCGCCGTGAAAGGTGCCGACGGCGAGTGCGGGGAACAGGGCCCGCGGCATGCCGAAGACCATCGCGTCGATGTCGACGAGGAAGGTCATCATCAGGTTCTTGCGCGGGACGAGGAAGCGAAGGCCCTCAGCGACTGAGGCGAAGCCGACCTTGTGACTGGTGCTGTCCGGCGGGATCGGCGGCAGCCGGAAGACGCCGTACAGGACCGCCGCGAATGACGCGACGTCGATCGAGTAGGCCGCGCCGTATCCGGCCGCGGCGACCACGACACCGGCGAGCAGCGGACCGAGCGTCAGGGCTGTGTTCCAGCCGAGCTGTCCGAGCGAGTTCGCGGCGGGCAGCAGCTCCGAGCGCACCAGCCGGGGCAGCGTCGCCCCGCGGGAGGCGGAGTCGACGGAGAAGACGCCTGCCTGCAAGGCGAGCAGGACATAGATGACAAAGAGCCGGTTCAGGTGGACGGCCGCCTGAAGCAGCAGCAGCGCGGAGATCACCATCGACGCCGAGCCGGTGATGAGCATCAGCTTGCGCCGGTCGACGGCGTCAGCGATCGAACCGCCGAACAGACCGAACACGATCAGCGGGACGACGGTCACCAGACCGGTGATGCCGACGTCGAAGGAGGAGTGGGTGATGTGGAAGACCTGCAGCTGCGCCGCGACGATCGTGAGCTGGGTTCCGATGTTGGACACGGCATAGCCGGCCCACCAACGGCGGTACGCCGGAGACTCGCGAAGCGGCGTCAGGTCCGCGACGAATCGCCGCCGCCGGCCCGGCTCCGGGTCGGGCGTCTGCGGCACATCGCTCACGGGCAGAGCCGTTCGACCTGCCAGGCTCCTTCTACGGCAGTGAAGCGAAGCCGGTCGTGCAGCCGGTCGTTGCGTCCCTGCCAGAACTCGATCGTCTCGGGCCGGACCACGAACCCACCCCAGCCGGGCGGGCAGGGAACGTCCTGGCCGTCGTAGGTCGTGGCGACCGCCGCGACGGCTTGCTCGAGCGCGGCCCGGTCAGCGATCGGCTGGGACTGCCGGCTCGCCGTCGCCGACAGCTGCGCACCCCGCGGCCGCGTGGCGAAGTAAGCCTCGGACTCCTCGCGGGACACTCGCTCGGCAACACCGTTGACGATCACCTGCCGGGCGAGCGGATGCCACGGAAACAGGAGCGCGACCGACGGATGCGCGGCGAGCGCCCGGCCCTTGCGCGAGTCGTAGTTGGTGAAGAACGTGAACCCGCGCTCGTCGGCGCCCTTGCAGAGCACGGTACGCACGCTCGGCCGCCCGTCCGGGTCAACCGTCGACACGACCATCGCGTTGGCCTCGGGCAGACCGGCGCGCTCGGCGTCGGCAAGCCAGCGGCGCCACAGCTCGAGCGGCTCGGCCGTCAGATCGGCGCGGCGCAACCCGCTCTGCTGGTACGCCGCGCGCAGCGCGGCGACATCGGTCGAGTCGGGCACCGCCCGACGATCTCACGCGAGCTCGTCGCGCTCGTACCGGGTTTGCGGTGCCCGCCGTGGCACGCGCTACCGGTGAGTAGGAGAATGAAGCGCAACGAGGGACAGGAGCCGACATGGCTGACGAGACCGTCTTCAAGCCCGGCCTGGAAGGCGTCATCGCCTTCGAGACGGAGATCGCTGAGCCCGACAAGGAGGGGTCGGCGCTTCGCTACCGCGGCGTCGACATCGAGGACCTCGTCGGTCGCGTCAGCTACGGCAACGTGTGGGGTCTGCTGGTCGACGGACGATTCGCGCCGGGCCTGCCGCCCGCCGAGCCGTTCCCCGTCCCGGTGCACTCCGGCGACATCCGCGTCGACGTACAGAGCGCCCTCGCGACGCTCGCGCCCGCGTGGGGCCTCCAGCAGCTGCTCGACGTCGATGACGACCAGGCCCGCGACGATCTCGCTCGCTGCTCGGTGATGGCGATGTCATTCGTCGCGCAGTCGGCACGCGGCCTCGGCCAGCCGATGGTTCCGCAGAAGCGGATCGACGAGGCGGCGACGGTCGTCGAGCGCTTCATGATCCGCTGGCGTGGTGAGCCGGACCCGGCGCACACGAAGGCGGTCGACGCGTACTTCGTCTCCGCGGCCGAGCACGGCATGAACGCGTCGACGTTCACCGCGCGAGTCATCGCCTCGACCGGCGCCGACGCCGCCGCCTGCCTGTCCGGTGCCGTCGGCGCGCTGTCCGGCCCGCTGCACGGCGGCGCCCCCTCGCGCGTGCTGAAGATGCTGGACGAGGTCGCAGAGGAAGGCGACGCGCGCCGATACGTGAAGCGGCTCATGGACTCCAAGCAGCGGCTGATGGGCTTCGGTCACCGGGTGTACCGCGCTGAGGACCCTCGCGCCCGCGTGCTGCGTCGTACCGCGAAAGAGCTGAACGCACCCCGCGTCGAGGTCGCCGAGGCGCTCGAGAACGCCGCCCTGGCCGAACTCGCCGAGCGGTACCCGGACCGGGTGCTGGCGACCAACGTCGAGTTCTGGTCCGCTGTGGTGCTCGACTTCGCGCAGGTACCCGCGCACATGTTCACGTCGATGTTCACCTGCGCCCGCGTCGCCGGGTGGAGCGCGCACATCCTCGAGCAGAAGCGCACTGGCCGGCTGATCCGCCCGTCCGCGAAGTACATCGGGCCGCCCAACCGCCCGGTCTCCGAGGTTCCCGGAGCCGACCAGCTGTAGAAGCAATGGCGCATTGCCTCCCCGAATCGGCCGCTACGTGGGCGAATCGGGAGGGCAATGCCACATTGCTTCTCGTACCCTTGTGCGGTGACTGACGCCGCGCTGACGATTCCCGCCGACCTTCGACCCGCCGACGGCCGGTTCGGCTCGGGCCCCACCAAGGTGCGCCCGGAGCAGGTCGCGGCGCTGGCGGCCACCGGGACGAGCTACCTCGGCACCTCCCACCGCCAGGACGGCGTGCGCGACGTCGTACGGCGGGTTCGCGAGGGCATCGCGACCCTCTTCGGCCTTCCCGACGGGTACGAAGTCGTGCTCGGCAACGGCGGCGCGACCACCTTCTGGGACATCGCCACCTTCTGTCTGATCGAGGGGCGCTCGGAGCACCTGTCCTTCGGCGAGTTCTCGTCCAAGTTCGCGGCGGCGGCCAAGGCCGCGCCGATGATCGGCGACCCGGTCGTGCTCACAGCAGAGCCGGGCGATGCGCCGGAGCTCGTCGCCGAGGCCGGCGTCGACGCTTACTGCTGGCCGCACAACGAGACCTCCACCGGCGTCATGACGCGCGTGGTGCGCCCGAGCGGCGCCGACGCCGGCGCGCTGACTCTTGTCGACGCGACAAGCGGTGCCGGCGGCCTGCCGGTCGACCTGCGCGAGGCCGACGCCTACTACTTCGCACCGCAGAAGGCCTTCGCCTCGGACGGTGGCTTGTGGCTCGCGGTCCTGTCGCCGGCGGCGATCGAGCGCGCGGAACGGCTCTGCCAGGAGCGATGGGTCCCGGCGATGCTCGACCTGTCCATCGCCATCGGCCAGTCGCGCCTCGAGCAGACCTACAACACTCCCGCCCTCGTCACGCTGCTGCTGACAGCCGTGCAGCTGGAGTGGATGAACGACCAGGGTGGCCTCGAGTGGGCGGTTCGGAGGACCGCCGACTCGAGCAGCCGGCTCTACACCTGGGCCGAGAAGGCGCCGTACGCCGAGCCGTTCGTCACCGACCCGGCGAAGCGATCCCTCGTCGTCGGCACCGTCCGGCTCGACGAGGCGATCGAGGCCGGCAAGGTCGTGAAGGTGCTGCGCCAGAACGGCATCCTCGACGTGGGCGCCTACCGCGCTGCGGGCTACAACGGTCTGCGCGTCGGCATGTTCCCCGCAATCGAGCCGGCGGACGTCGAGGCGCTGACGGCCTGCATCGACTGGATCGTCGACCGGCTGTGACGTCCTGATCAGCGCCCGCGGGCGCACGGATGGTGTGGCCCACCGGGTCACATCGCGAAGCATCGTCGCGACCGCCGCCCTTGCCTTGGTCGCGGCTGTCCTCGTCCTCGTTCCCACCCCCGCCCACGCGAGAGCGGCCGCGAAGCACCACGGCTTGCACTGGGGCACCTGCCCGACGTACCTGTACCCCGACCTGCGCAACAGCGGGGAGAAGTGCGCGCGACTTCGGGTGCCGCTGAACTACGCCGACCGCGGCGGAGCCTCGGTCGGGCTCGAGGTCTCGATCCTGCGCCACACCTCGAGCGCCGCTAACTATCGCGGGGTGATCCTGGTCAACCCCGGCGGACCGGGCAGCCCCGGTCTCGACCTTCCCATCAACCTCGAGCCGTTCGTGCCGCACGGCGTCGGTGCCGACTACGACTGGATCGGCTGGGACCCTCGCGGCGTCGGAGCGACGACGCCCACGATGCGCTGCGAACGCGGGTATTTCAACGCACCCCGACGCAGCTACACGCCGGCCACGAAGAGCACGTTGCACTACTGGCTGTCGCGCACGAAGCGCTACGCCGCGGCGTGCGCCCGCAAGTACCCGGCGCTGATCAACCACATCACGACGATCGACTCGGCCAAGGACATGGAGTCGATCCGCAAGGCGCTTGGGGTCTCGCGCATCAGCTACTACGGCTTCTCCTACGGCACCTACCTCGGCGAGGTCTACTCGACGTTGTACCCGAGCCGGCTGCGCTACATGGTCCTCGACAGCACCGTCGACCCGCGCCGCGTCTGGTACGGCGCGAACCTCGACCAGGACAAGGCGTTCGACCGCAACGCGGACATCTACTTCAAGTGGGTCGCGAAGTACGACGCGGTCTACCACCTGGGCAAGACGCAGCAGGCCGTCACGAGGCGCTATTACAGCGACCTGGCGCGACTGGCCCGATCACCGAAGCACAAGCTCGGCCCGGACGAGTTCGCCGACGCGATGACCGGGGCGGCGTACTACCGCTTCGGCTGGGAGGACCTCGCTCACGCCTGGCACGCGCTCGACGCCAACGGCAAGTCACGGCCGATGCTCAACCAGTACACCGACGTAGACCTCCCCGGCGACGACAACGAGTTCGCGGTCTACTCCGCGGTGCAGTGCACAGACGCCCACTGGCCGCGGTCCTGGAGCCAGTGGCAGAGCGACAACCAGGACTACGCCGCGAAGTACCCATTCCTCACGTGGAACAACGCCTGGTTCAACGCGCCGTGCCTCTACTGGAAGGGGGCCGCGCACACGCCGCTCACGATCCACGGCAAGCGCACCCCTAGCGTGCTGCTGATCGACGAGACACTCGATGCCGCGACGCCGTACGAAGGCAGCCTCGAGGTACGCCGGCTCTACCCGCACTCGAGTCTGATCGCCGAGCCCGGCGGCACGACGCATGCCGACTCCCTGTCGGGCGACAAGTGCGTCGACAACAAGATCGCGGCGTACCTGGCCAGTGGCAAGCGACCGCAGCGCCGCTCGTGGGACGGACCTGACGCGCTCTGCCACCCGCTGCCGCAGCCACGCCCGGCCGCGACGAAGTCGCGCGCCAGGAGTGCGCCGTCAGATCACCTGCGGCGAACCTGACCGTCCGCGATCCGCAACCGCCGCCGTCCACGCGAAGCTGTCCCACCAGCTGACGAAGCCGTAGAAGCTGTCACTGGAGCTCAGCGGTCCAGCCACGCGACGGGGTCTCGTCGACCCGGCGCGCAGGAACCACAGCGAGCTGCCGCGCACAAAGAGCATCGAGCCGCCCCGACCCCACACCGGCGCCGTTCCCCCGGTGGCACCGGTGAGCGCGTGGACGTGACGACCGCGGACCAGCGCAATCCCACCGCTGTCATCGACCTTGCGCGTGTAGGAGAACAAGTAGTTGCCGTTGACGGCCTTGACCGCACGGTCGCGGACCACGGCCAGCCGGCCACCCGGGCTCCACGCGGGGTCGAAGCTCACCTTGCGCTTCGGCTGGGCGATCGACCGGCAGCGCCGGTGTGAGCAGACGACGAGGTGCTTGTGGCCGTTCGTCAGGATCCGGTCGCCGCCCGCGATGAATGCCACCTCGTTGGTGACCTTCGACGTCGCGAGCCAGCCTTCGTACTGAAGCATCGTCTTGGTGAGCTGCCGGCGGTGGCCGGTCGCGGTCGAGATGTCGAGCAGCGGAAGGCCATCCGCCGCAAGGGAGCCCGAGCCTTGGTAGTCGCGCCATGCCAGCACGCCGGAGCCGTCCGGCCACCAGCCCGCGACGTCGAGGATGTCGCCGTTCACTGTGCTCACCGCGCGGTGGCTGCCGCTGGCCAATGTGAAGACGACGAGCCGGCTGCGCCACTTGCCCGCGGGCAGCACGAAGTGGTTGAGGCCGACAGCGAGGCGTCTGCCGCTCGGCGACCACGCGAACCCGGAGATGTTCGGTGCCGAGGCGAGTGCGGTGGTGGCGCCTGACGTGGTGACGACATCGATGCGCTGCGTCGCCCCGGCCGGGCTGGTCACATCGGCGGTGTAGGAGATCGCAAGCCGGTCGGCAGTCGGCGACCAGGCCGCAGTGGCGTGATACACGTCCTGCCCGGCGGGCGTCAGCCGGCGGACGACTTTCCCCGCACGCGAGACCAGCCAGATGGTCGTCGGCTCGTCCGCCGGTTGCGACGTCGGCGGCGCCGGCTGAGTGATGACGGCGAGCCAGCGCCCGTCATGCGACCACGCCGGGTCGCCCGCCGGGTCGGTCAGCGCCACCTTGTGCGCGCCGGAGAGCTTGCCGCCCATGAGATACAGGCTGCGATCTCTGCTGATCACCGCCAGCTCGCCGTGGCCGCGGATGAGCGAGGTGTCGGCGGAGAACGACGACGCGCCGCTTCGGTCAGGATGCCGTGATGCAGCGGCGGCGATCGGCGCCGCCCCGACCACAACGAGAACACCGACGAGGGCAACCGAGGTCTGGGACACAGTGCGCTTCACGACGTTCATCTTCCCGCCGGCGGGTCGATCCACGCCGACTAGTGTCTGCGCGTGCTGATCCTCCTGCCGCCGAGTGAAGGCAAAGCCGCCGGCGGGTCAGGCGCACCGGTCGATCTCGCCTCCTTGTCGTGGCCGGACCTCACACCGGCGCGCGAGCGCGTGCTGGCCGCCCTCGTGACGATCTGCCGCCGCAGCCCGGCAAGGGCGCGGGCGCTGCTCGGCCTTTCCGAGGCGCTGGACGCAGACCGTGCCGCCAACGCCGAAGCCGACTCCTCCGCCACGATGCCCGCCGGTCATCGCTACACGGGCGTCCTGCACGACGCGCTCGGGTACCCGACGTTGCCGGCCACCGCGCGCCGCCGGGCCGACAAGTCCGTCGTCGTCTTCTCAGGGCTGTGGGGCGCCGTACGACCGACCGACCAGCTCCCGGCGTACCGCATCGGGATCGGCACCAAGCTGCCGAAGATCGGACCTCTCCCTGCCTATTGGCGCGCCGCGTTGTACGACGCGCTCGATGCGGAGGTCGCGGCGCAAGGCGGCCTCGACCTCCGCTCGTCCGGCTACTCGCAGATGTACCGGCCGTCTCCAGCGGCAGTCTCGAACCTCGTGACGGTCACGATCACCGGACCCGACGGGAGGCGGGCCGCGGCGAGCTATCAGAGCAAGGTCGCCAAAGGCAGGCTCGTCCGCGCGTTGCTTCAGCTTCGCAAGCCCGGTCCGGGCGACATCGCGCAAGCCGCGGCGTCGATCGGACTCGAGGCGGCGGCAGGTGACGACGGGTTGATCCTCAAAGCGCCGACGGGATGGGGCCTGATCAACCCACCGAAGTAGCGCAAGCCTGCGGCCGGCGGCGACGCGCTCAGACCTCGAGTGAGTCCACGCCTTGCTGGATGTCAGGCCGGAAGATCGCCAGATAGGCGACCAGGGCGGCGACCAGCACGAAACAGACCGCGGCGGTGGGCCCGTTGCCGTAGGCCATGCCACCGATGCCGTGCGGCTTGCTGAACCAGTCGGCGAACGATGCGCCGAGCGGCCGCGTCACCACGTACGACGCCCAGAACGCCGTCACCGAGTTGAGGCCGAGGCGCCAACACGCCAGGCCCGGCAGGAGGATCAGGACGCCGAAGAAGATCGCGGACCCGAAGAAGCCCATGTTCAGCACAGCGGCGGTGTAGTCACCCAGCGCCGTACCGAGCGCAAAGGTCGCGAACACGGTCGCCCAGTAGTACAGCTCCCGCGGCCGGGTGTGGATGCTGTGAATCGACAGCGTGCCCTCGCCGCGATGCCACAGCCAGAACACCGCAGCGAGAATCGCGGCCCAGAGCAACGACGTTCCCAGGTACGAGATGTGAACGTCGAGATGCAGGAAGTCCGCGACGCCGGTGCCGAAGATGGCGATGGAGAACGCGAGCCACCAGTACGACACCGCGCGATACCGGCTGGTGCCGAACTGCAGCAGCAGCCCGACCGCGAAGACGAGCACCTCGATGCCGCCACCGACGATGTTGCCGAACCGCGTCAGGTAGTCCGACGTCGCCTCACCACCGGCGGTGGTGAGGATCTTGACCAGCCAGAACAGCGGAATGATCTCCGGCACCTTCGACGTCGCCGGGGACGCCCAGATCCAGTCCAGAACCGGCGTGGTGCGGGAGCGACGCCGTGGCGTCGTCATGACGTCGGTCAACCTGGCGTCCTGTCCTGTGGCTGGTGAGGGGCACGCAGAGCGGCCGACGGCGGCGCGCGGCGAGGACAGCGTGCGCCACCATGCTGAGAGAATCCTGATATGCGGCGCCTGGAGACGAACAGCGGCGCGGGACTACGGTGACACCCGTGGAGGTCAAGGAGCCGGAGCAGTACGAGCTCGAGGTGACGGTCGCCGGTACCGTGCTCTGGCTGATCGCGCTGATCGTGCTGGCGGTGTTCTTCCGCCACGACCTCCATCGCCACCACGCCGAGTGGTGGTACGGCGCGTGCGGCGCCGGGGTGGTGCTCGGCTGCTACGGCGCCTACCGGGCGGTCAAGCGCCGCAACGGCTGACCCTCAGGCCGGTTCTTCGGGCTGCTCGGCTTCCGCCACCGGCTCGGCTTCCGCCACCGGGTCGGCTTCCGCCGCCTGCTCTGCTTCCACGGCCGAGTCGGCCTCCACTGCGGGCTGGGCTGCAGCCAGGGCAGCCGCCTCGGCCGCCTCGGCCACCAGCCGGGCGCGCTCCTCCTCTGTCGGCGGAGCGACGACGTCGTAGCCGGCCTCGTCGACGAGCGGTGGTGGCGGCGGTGGCGAGATGGGCACGACGATGGCCTCGGAGTGGGCACCGCAGCCGTGATCGACGGCGACCACCTTGCCGTCATCGGGTGCGTACTCGTTTGCGCAGGCTCCGAACGCCTGCCGCAACCCTCCCGCGAGCGGCAGAAAGAAGCCGCAGGTCGCGCAGGACGCCGGCGCTGCGCGCGCGACATCGGCGTTGGGACCCGACTCGCCGGCGTACCAGCGGTCGGCGGTGTCGAGCCGGCCGTCGTAGGACAGCATCCGCTCGCGACCCAGCCCGAACTCGTACGCGACGGTCGCCTCCTCGGCGTCGTCCGTTGCCATGTAGGTCGGGACGAGGCGAGGGTCGTCGGCCGCTGTCGGCAGCAGGTCGCCCACGCCGAGGTCACCCGGACGCAGCCGTTCGCTCCACGGCACCCACGTCGGCGCGAGGATCGCCTCCGAGCTCGGCAGCAGGACGACGTCGTCGACCGTCACCGTCTTCGACCGGGATGCGCGTGCAACGACGACCGCCCACCGCCACCCGACGTACGCCGGGTCGAGCGTCCGGAAGTAGTGGGTGACGACTCGCGCGTCGTCGGGCTCGCTGCCCAGGTACTCGCCGACAAGTCCCGGCGCGTCGGCCTCGGCGGCCTCGCGGGCCAGCTCGATCGCCTCGGCGCCGACCGCATCGAGCTCGACGGCGGTATCCACGAACCCGTCGTGTTCTGGCGCCTCGGTTTCCGTCACATGTTTAGTCTCGCTCATGACCCGCGACACCGGCGAATCGCCCGAAACCGCCGAGCGTGTGGGTCACGCGCTCTGGCGGCTCCTGGTGGCGATCGGGTCGGCGTGCCGCCGCGGCTTGCTGCGGCTGCGCAACTGGAACCGGCGCGATGGCGCCGGAGCGTCGGGGTTGGCTGCCCTCGTCGAGACCCACGCGCTGCAGTCCGCGGGCGATGCCACCATCACCGTGGCGCTGGCCGGGTCGCTGTTCTTCTCGGTGCCGACACACGAGGCGCGCAGCCGGGTCGCGCTCTACCTGCTCGTCACCATGGCGCCGTTCGCCGTCGTGGCTCCGGTGCTGGGACCGCTGCTCGACCGGGTCCGCCACGGCCGGCGCGCCGCGCTGGCGCTCACGATGCTCGCCCGTGCTGCCCTTGCCCTTGCGATCGGCCACAGCCTTGGCCACGGCACCAACACCTCGGTAACGCAGGCCTTGACGCTCTATCCCGCCGCGCTCGGCGTCCTCGTCGCGAGCAAGGCCTACGGCATCGCGCGCAGCGCGGCTGTCCCGCGGCTGGTGCCGGAGGGAATGACGCTGGTCCAGGCGAACTCCCGGCTCACCCTCGCGGGGGTGGTGGCGCCCGGGGTGGCCGGCGGCATCGCCGCCGCCGTGATCACCGTGCTCGGCCACCGCACCGAGCTGCTGCTCGGCGCGGCCGTCTACGTCGTCGCCGCGGTGACGGCGTTCCGGCTGCCCCGCGCGGCGGACGGTGGCGGCAGGCGGCAACGTGCAGCCCCGATGCCACGCACGCCGTGGCTCGCCGGCGACCTCTACCGCGCACTGCGCACGGCGGCCTCGCTGCGCTGGCTCTCCGGCTTCCTGCTCCTGTTCGGCGCGTTCGTCGTACGCGTGCATCCGATCGGCGGCCTGGACGCGAACATCTGCCTCGGCGAGCTCGCGCTCGGCATCGGGGTCGGCAACGTCCTCGGCACCCTGCTCGGCGCGCGGACCGCGACCGTCGCGGGCAATCGGCTGTCGACGCTGCTGCTCGCTGCCACCGTCGCGGTCAGCGTCTTCGCGGCGCTCGACTTCGGCGTCATCTCCGTGTTCGCGCTCGCTGTCGTCGGCTCCGCCGCGACCGCGATGTCGAAGCTCGCGCTCGACGCGACGATCCAGCGCCGGGTCGACGACCAGATCCGTACGTCGACCTTCGCGCGCTCGGAAACCGTGCTGCAGCTCGCGTGGGTCGTCGGCGGCGGGATCGGCATCGTGCTCCCGACCCGGCCGGAGATCGGCTTCTCGGTGGCCGCCGCCGTGCTCGCCGTCGCGATGCTCATGTCGGCCGGCCGCATCGCGCTCAGCCCATCAGGCCGGGGTGACGACGCGCTTTCGCAGCAACGGGTCGCGGAGGACGCGTCCCGCCGGTGAGCTGAGCGGAGCGGTCAGCCCTCGAGCTCGGTCGCGATCGCGCGCATCATCTGCGCGAGCCGCGCACCCGTCTGCCGGTCGGGGTAGCGACCGCGTCGCAGGTCCGGCTGGACCTTCGCCTCGAACAGCTTGATCAGGTCGTCGACCAAGCCGTGCAGCTCCTCTGCCGGACGCCGCGTCGCGGCAGCGACCGACGGCAGCGGGTCGAGGACCCGCACCGACAGCGCCTGCTCACCGCGCCGGCCTTCTGCCACGCCGAACTCGACTCGGGCGCCCGGCTTCAGCGTGGTGCCGTCAGGCAACGACGACGCGTGGACGTAGACATCCCCGCCGTCATCGCGCGCGAGAAAGCCGAAGCCCTTCTCGACGTCGAACCACTTCACCTTGCCCGTGGGCACCGCAGACCTACTTCACTAGGGACTCGCGCACCGATCGGTACGCCCGGATAAGGCTAGCCGTCCTGGGGAACCGATTATTCCGGCGCGGCCGCGAGGGCCTCGTTCATCGACCCCGAGCGGAAGCCGCGCCCGTCGAGCTCCACGGCGTCGAAGCCGGTCACGACCGCGAGCAGATCGGGCCGCGCCGCGAGCTCGGGCACGAGGTCACGGTCCACCTCGACGCGCGCCACGTCCCCGACGTCGCGCACCCGCAGGTCCCGCACGGCGATTCCCGACGTCAGGAGGGCGTGCCGAAGCGACGCCTCCGCCTGCTCGACGCGGCCGAGCCGGCGGGGGGTGACCTCGATGCCGTAAGCGATCCGGCTCGACAGGCACGCCGCTGCCGGCTTGTCCCACGTCGCCAGTCCCCACTCCCGGCTGGTCGCGCGGATCTCGGCCTTGGTCAGCCCGGCGTCCAGCAGCGGAGTCACCGCGCCGCGCTCCGCGGCCGCCCGGATTCCCGGCCGGAACCCCGCGACAGCGTCGTCGGCGTTCGTGCCCGTGGCGACGAACGGGATCGCGAGGGAGTCGGCGAGAGGGGTCAGGACGTCGAGCAGCTCCGCCTTGCAGAAGAAGCAGCGGTCGGCGCCGTTCGCGCGGTAGCCCTCACGCGCCATCTCCTCGGTCCCGGGGGTGAGATGCCGGACGCCCAACGAGGCAGCGAAGTCGGCGGCCGGCCCGAGCTCGGAGGCCGGCAGGCTCGCCGACACCGCAGTCGCGGCGACCACCGACTCGGGGCCAAGGGTGCGGGCGGCCGCTGCCAGCAAGAACGCCGAGTCTGCTCCGCCGCTGAACGCGACCAGCACCCTGCCGAGCTCGCGCAGCCGAGCCTCGAGCCGCGCGACCGATCCCACGCCCGCAGGCTACTCAAACGGCGCGGCTACGACAGCGCAGCAACCAGAGCGCCGGCGCGGGGGGTGCCGAGGCCGGTGGAGTCGTCGTACCCCCGCCTGGCATGCAGGGTGCTGAGGTTGCCAAGCAGCCGCAGGCTGTACGTCACGGCCGACTTCGGATTGTCGGCGGCCGTGTAGTCCGGACGGACGTTGGCCAGCGTCGAGGCTCCGCCCGCGCGCGACACCGCCACGGGGTCGTAGAAGAGGCGGTTGCGCCCGGCCGCGGTCCGTGCTTTGGCGTAGAGCGTCGGCGTGACCAGCCCCAGCCGGTGGTGAGCGGCCGCGACGGCGAGCGCGACGATCCCGGAGAACAGCGGACACGACACGCTCGTCCCGCCGATCCGGTACTCGCCGTAGTGGTCGGTGCCGTCGGCGAAGTGCTGGGTCTGGCCGATGAGGATGCCGGTCGTCGAGTCCGCGACGAGGGAGACGTCCGGCTCGACCCGGCCGGGCTTGACGCCGCCGTAGGTCGCCTCCGCCGTCGGTACGACGCCCCGCTGCCACGCCGGCTCGGCGTACTCCGTGCTGACCCCGCCGCCGCCACCGCCGCTGTACTCCTGCTTCGACAGGTCCCAGGCGGCGTGCTCGAACGGCACCTTCTCGGTGCCCCAGTAGGACTCGGCGATCCGGTTGCCCGTCTTGCCGACCTCGAGGGTGGTGCCGCCGACCGCGGTGACCGCCGGCGAGGTGGCCGGGAAGTTCGCGGCGCGCGACCCGTTCGCCGCGACCTCGTCACCGGAGTCGCCGGTCGAGAAGTCGATCGTGATGCCCTTCGCCGCCGCCTGGTTCGTGATCGTGCTGAGCACGAGTGCGTCGCCCGGTGTCGGGCTGTCGTTCGCGCCGCCCCAGGAGTTGCTGACGACGTCGGCCGAGCCGTCCCCCACCGCCTGCGCCAACGCGACGAGCAGCGGTTCGAGACCGACTTCGTACGGACCGGCGTTGAGCCCGAACCCCGCGAGCGCTGCGTAGTAGACGATCTTGGCGCGCGGCGCGATGCCGTGCACCGCCTCGACGTCGAGGCTCTCCTCACCGGCCCATCCCTGCGGGTCGATGACCGGCGAGACCTCGGGAAGGCTCGAGATCCCCGGCAGCACGTGCTGGGTCAGCTGGCCGCCCGCGAGCCGCGGCAGCCGCATCCGGTGGGACCAGGTGTCGACGTCGGCGCCGATCGTCGGCGAGGCGAACGCGTCGACCACGGCGACCGTCGCGCCGCGGCCGGTGGACCGGACGCGGTTCACGCCGTACGCCGACCGGACCTGACGCATCGTGTAGCCGCAGACCGCGTACGGCTGGCGCGCACCGTGGAACCTCGGGAGCTTGGTGGCCATCCGCTGCCCGTAGTAGCGCGAGCAAGGCCGGGCGTTGAGGTACGCCGGTGCGGGACTGGCGTCGGAGACCGCGGGGTTCTGGGCGAGCCCGATCACCGTGGCGACGAGCGGGCGCAGCGCAGTCGGGAGGACCGGCTCGGTGAGGGGGGCGCGCAGCAGCTGACCGGCGACGCGGAACAGGCCGAACGTCGTGCCGAACAGCCGCCCGACGGTCGACGCCGGGGCGTGGGCGGTCACCAGGTCCCGGGATGCCGTCACGCCGTCGACGACGAAGCCGGCGCGGCGCAGCACGGTGCGTGCCGTCGCCACCTCAACCGAGGTGGGCGCGAACCGCCGGTTGTACTCCGCATCGGTGAGGAAGTGGCGGTAGCGCGGGGAGGTGGGATCGCTGACCGCCGCGACGAGGCGGCTGAGCTCCGCCTGGTGACGGCCGTTGAGCGCCAGCGAGATCTGCACCGGTGCGGTCGCCGGCACTCTCGCCGCGGGCAGCACCCCTTTGGCCCACGACGGGATCGCCGCGATCCGGCCGAGAACCGCCTTGACCGGGCGCGGGCGCGAGGTGGCAGCCAGCGCCGGCACGCCCGTGAGGGCGACGGCCAGTACGGCGGCGAGCGCGGCGGCGCGCGAGGAGGTGCGGAGCTTCATCGGAACTCGTTTCGCTGGGTTCGTCCCATCTTGCCTCGACTTCGGCCGAGCGCACCTCCCAGGAAGTGAGAACGACGAAGGGGCCGGCCCCGATACGGGCCGACCCCTTCGTACGTGACTGGAAGGACTAGAAGTCCATGTCTCCCATGCCGCCGCCACCCGGCATCGCCGGCGCGGCCTTCTCGGGCTTGTCGGCGATGACGGCCTCGGTGGTGAGGAACAGTGCCGCGATCGAGGCTGCGTTCTGCAGCGCGGAGCGCGTCACCTTGGCCGGGTCGATGATGCCTTCCTTGATCAGGTCGACGTACTCACCGGTCGCCGCGTTGAGACCGTGGCCCACCTTCAGCGAGCGCACCTTCTCCACCACGACGCCACCCTCGAGCCCGCTGTTGGCCGCGATCTGCTTGATCGGGGCCTCGAGTGCGAGCTGGACGATCCGCGCACCGGTCGCCTCGTCGCCCTCGAGCTCGAGCTTCTCGAACGCGGTCTTCGACGCGTGCAGCAGCGCGACGCCACCACCAGCGACGATGCCCTCCTCGACGGCCGCCTTCGCGTTGCGAACGGCGTCCTCGATGCGGTGCTTGCGCTCCTTGAGCTCGACCTCGGTCGCGGCGCCGACCTTGATGACCGCGACGCCACCGGCCAGCTTGGCCAGCCGCTCCTGCAGCTTCTCGCGGTCGTAGTCGCTGTCCGACTTCTCGATCTCGGCCTTGATCTGGTTGACGCGGCCGGCGATCTGATCGGTGTCGCCCGCGCCCTCGACGATCGTGGTCTCGTCCTTGGTGACGACGATCTTGCGGGCCTTGCCGAGCAGGTCCAGCGTGGTGTTCTCGAGCTTGAGCCCGACTTCCTCACTGATGACCTGGCCACCGGTGAGGATCGCCATGTCCTGGAGCATCGCCTTGCGGCGGTCACCGAAGCCGGGAGCCTTGATCGCCACGGACTTGAAGGTGCCGCGGATCTTGTTCACGACGAGCGTCGCGAGCGCCTCGCCCTCGACGTCCTCGGCGATGATCGCGAGCGGCTTGCCGCCCTGCATGACCTTCTCGAGAACCGGGAGCAGGTCCTTGACCGCCGAGATCTTCGAGTTGACGAAGAGGACGTACGGGTCGTCGAGCACGGCTTCCATGCGCTCGGCGTCGGAGACGAAGTACGGCGAGATGTAGCCCTTGTCGAAGCGCATGCCCTCGACGAGCTCGAGCTCGAGGCCGAAGGTGTTGGACTCCTCGACCGTGATGACGCCTTCCTTGCCGACCTTGTCCATCGCCTCGGCGATGATCTCGCCGACGGTGGTGTCGCCCGCGGAGATGCTCGCGGTCGACGCGATCTGCTCCTTGGTCTCGACGTCCTTGGCCTGCTTGGACAGCTCCTCGCTGACGCGCTCGACGGCGGCCTCGATGCCGCGCTTCAGCGACATCGGGTTCGCGCCGGCGGCGACGTTGCGGAGACCCTCGCGTACGAGCGCCTGGGCGAGCACGGTCGCAGTCGTCGTACCGTCACCGGCGACGTCGTCGGTCTTCTTCGCGACCTCCTTGACCAGCTCGGCGCCGATCTTCTCGTAGGGGTCCTCGAGCTCGATCTCCTTGGCGATGCTCACACCGTCGTTGGTGATCGTGGGGGCGCCCCACTTCTTCTCCAGCACGACGTTGCGGCCCTTGGGACCGAGCGTGACCTTGACGGCGTCGGCGAGCTGGTTCATGCCGCGCTCGAGCGCGCGACGTGCATCCTCGTCGAACGAAATGATCTTTGCCATGTGAGGTGGGAATCCCTCTCGCGAGATGGTGATTGGGGACCCTGCGACCGCGGTGCGCGCGGGAGCCGCGCTGTCACTCGGAGCCTCAGAGTGCTAGAGCCATTGTTAGCACTCTCACCCCCCGAGTGCAAGCGGAGGCGGTGACGCCCTTAGCGTCCCCGGCCCAAGGTGAATTTCCGGTAAATCCGTCCAAAACGCCCGACCACCGTTACCCGGGCCGTTACTTGACCGTTATGGTGTTCGAGCGCGCCCCATCAGGGCGCGTCTTGCATTCGCACCGCCGAACCTGTCCGGCGAATGCAAGCGCATCGAGCCAGATGGACAGGGCCGGGGACCCAACATTTCCACCCGGAGTACGGGGGTACTCCTTGGGGTGAAGCCGCGCAAGCGGCCGGGCTAGCTACTGCCCGAACCCGACAGCTAACTCGGCAGGCGTGGGGAGCACACGCATGCCGAACGCCGTACCCAGCCGGTTCGTCACGCTTCGAATCGGGATCATCGCCGCGCTGTCGGCGACCTTCTTGAGCACCCTCGCCGGAGTGGCGGGCGCCGACACGGCACCGCCTTCGGACGGGAGCACGACCAGCCAGAGCCCCGGCACCGACCCCGGTCAGCCGGATCCGTCGAGCCCGTCCGGGTCGACCGACGGGACGACGCCGACTGACGGTTCGACCGACGGGTCGACCGACACGACGTCCGACACCGCTCCCACCATCACCTTCGGGATGCCGAGGGCGGTCGCGAGCGCGCGGGCCGCTCACATGCGGTCGGTCCGCGCCCGCCACGCGGTCGAGGTTCAGGCGGTGCTGCGTGAGGCGTCGCGGCAGCGCGGCAAGCCGTACTCGTACGGCGGTTCGGGCCCGCGGGTCTTCGACTGCTCCGGACTGGTGCGTTACGTCTTCGGTCATGCCGTGGACCGCTGGCTGCCGCACAACGCCGCCGCGCAGTACCACTCCGTCATGCACATCAAGCGGCGCGACCTGCAGCCCGGCGACCTGGTGTTCCAGGAGTCAGGCGGCTACCCGTACCACGTCGGCATCTACGCCGGGCACGGCAAGTGGTGGCACGCGCCGCACACCGGGACCGTGGTGCAGAAGCAGCGGATCTATCACGGCCGCAAGTACTACGGCCGGGTGCTGACCTACGGCTTCGCCAACCACCACATGCGCCACGCCCACCGCGCGCACCGGCACGCCCACCCGCACGCCCACCGGCACCGTTAGGCGCTAGCTCTCGGGTGTCTGGCGTCAGGTCAAGAGCGAAAAGCGCTACGACCGACGGTGGGGGTCCGGCTTCGTGCGTGGGGCGGACATCCAGCACACAAACCGCCTGTTGGCTTGGTCTTGCGGACGGCGGTCACGCTCGGCGGACGCCGTTGCCTCGTCGTTTGTGTGCTGGATGTCCAGGATCGAGCGAGAAGCAAGCCCCCACCCCCCGTCATAGCGCCGTTGCCCTTGCGCACTGGAACCGAAGGCGCGCAATCCACAGCAACCGAGCGGGTATCGCGCCGACCCACCCCGCAACCGGAACCCTTCAGCGCGTGCAGGCGCTCCAACAGCTGGCCGCGGCTAACGGTGGGCTCGTGACCACAGCCGCTGCCGCTGCCGTCGGAATCGACCGGAGGCGGCTGGCCGACTTCGCCCGCAACGGCGCTGCCTCCCGAGTCGCACGAGGCGTCTACTCCGTCGGATCCGTCCTTCCCGATCCGCGGCCCATCGTGACGAGCCTGCGAGGAGCGCTCAGTCATCAATCGGCTGCCGCCTGGTGGGGCGTCGACCTGCCGCGGCCACCCGGTGCCGTCCACGTCACTGTTCCGCGCAACCGCGGGAGGCGGCGCGACGCGATCCCCCGCGTCCGCCTCCACCGCAACGAACTTCGCCCTCATGAGACGACGAGCTGTCGAGGCCTGCTCGTGACCACGCCGCTCCGTACCGCGGTCGACATCTCGCGGTGCGACTCGCTGGATGACAGCGTCGCTGTCGTCGACGCCTTCATGCGCGCCGGGCTGGTCGCGCGTCGGGACTTCGAGAACGACGCAGCGGGAACCGCCGGTCCCGGTCGCCGGCAGCTTCTTGCGGTGAGCTCGATGATCGACGAGAAAGCAGGATCGGTGCTCGAGTCGCTCGCCCGCGTCCTGCTGTGGCGCAACGCTCTCGCGCCGACGGCGACGCAGTACTGGATCCGCCACGACAGCTGGGCGGCTCGCGTCGATTTCGCGTGGCCCGAACAGCAAGCCATCCTGGAGACAGATGGCTTCGAGTACCACTCCTCACCCGAAAGCTTCGTCGGTGACCGTCGACGTTGGAGCGCCTTGGTGCGTGCTGGCTGGCGAGTCGGCGTCGTGACCTGGTCCGACGTAACCGGCGACCCGGCGTACGTCGTCGGGCTGGTGCGGGATCTGCTGCGCTAGCCGCCGGCTACGGCGGGGATGATCGATACCGAGGCGCCGTCGGGCGTCGCCGTCTGCAGGCCCTCCGAGAAACGGACGTCGTCGTCGTTGACGTAGACGTTGACGAACCGCCGCAGCTTGCCGTCCTCGTCGAGCACCCGCGCGCGGATGCCGGCGTGATCGGCCTCGAGCGCGTCGAGCACCTCGGCGAGCGTCGCACCCTCGACGCTGACCTCGGCAGCTCCATTCGTCAGCGGGCGGAGGATCGTCGGAACCCGGACGGTGACGCTCATCGGCCGGTCCCCGCAGAGTTCCGCATCGACGCGCCCTTCGCATCCAAGTGACTTGGGGTAGTGCTCACTGGGCCAATCCTGCCGCACGGAATGCGTCGAGCGACGCGGGGATGGTCGCCGTCGGGCGCGCCACCGGCTCGACGGCGTCGAGTGTCTTCAAACCGTCGCCCGTGTTGAGGATCACCGTCTCCGCATCCGGGTCGATCGCACCGCTCGCGAGCAGCTTGCGCAGCGTCGCGACCGTCACTCCGCCCGCGGTCTCCCCGAAGATGCCCGTGGTCCGCGCCAGCAGCTGGATCCCCTCGACGACCTCGTCGTCCGTGACGTCGTCGATCGCACCGCCGGTGCGGCGTACGACGTCGAGCGCGTACGGTCCGTCCGCCGGGTTACCGATCGCGAGCGACTTGGCGATCCCACTGGGCCGGACCGGCTGCACCACGTCGTGGCCGCTGCGGAACGCCGTCGAGACCGGTGAACAGCCGGTCGACTGCGCTCCGAACACCTTGTACGGCGTGGGCTCGACCAGACCGAGCCCGCCGAGCTCGCGCCAGGCCTTGTCGACCTTGGTCAGCAGCGATCCCGACGCGATGGGGATCACGACCTGCTCGGGGAGTCGCCAGCCGAGCTGCTCGGCGATCTCGTATCCGACGGTCTTGGAGCCCTCCGCGTAGAACGGCCGGACGTTGACGTTGACGAACGCCCACGGCAGCTCCCCCGCCACCTCGGCGCACAGCCGGTTGACGTCGTCGTACGAGCCTTCGACTGCGACCAGCGTGCCGCCGTACACCGCGGTCGTGACGACCTTGCCCGCCTCGAGGTCGTGCGGGATGAAGACCACCGAGCGCAGACCGGCCGAGGCCGCTGCCGCCGCGACGGCGTTGGCGAGGTTGCCGGTCGAGGCGCAGGACAGCACGTCGAAGCCGAGCGCACGAGCCGCGTTGGCCGCGACGGCGACCACCCGGTCCTTGAATGAGTGTGTCGGGTTGCCGCTGTCGTCCTTGACCCACAGCGACTTCATGCCGAGCTCGCGCGCCAGGTTGGGGGCGGGCACGAGGCGGGTCATCCCCACCTCGGTGTCGACCTGCGGCGCCGCGGGCAGCAGGCCGGCGTAGCGCCACATCGTCTGCGGGCCCGCCTCGATCGACTTGCGGGTGACGAGCCGCTGCCGGTCCTCGTCGTAGGCGATCTCGAGCGGGCCGAAGCACAGCTCGCACACGTGCGACGGGCCGAGGTCGTACCGGGAGCCGCACTCGCGACAGTAGAGATGAGACGCAGAACCGAACTGCGCCGTGCGATCAAGCACTGACGTCATGGAAGGAAGCCTTTCGCTCCTCATCTTTCCCTCGGACGGTTGTCCGAGGGCCGGAGTTGGCACCTGCCCGATACGGGTGGTTGCCGGGGCTTCAACGGGCCGGTCCCTCTGCCCCTCTTGATGAGTGCGCGCCCCGAAGGCCGCGCAGTGATCAGTTTGCCACAACCGCTCAAGTGAGTTCTCCCGCCGGATTACGCTGCGCCCAATGTCGGAAATGGGCAGCGCCGCGGTGGTGATCGCGTCCAACCGCGGCCCCTTGAGCTTCAGCCGCGACGACACCGGCCGGCTCGTCAGCTCGAGGGGCGGCGGTGGACTGGTCTCGGCGATGATCGCGGCGGCCGCGGCGCCCGACACCCTGTGGCTGTGCGCGGCGCTGTCCGACGCCGACCGCGAAGCGGCAGCGTCAAGTCGCGGCGGGCGCATCGACGAGGCGGGACACGACACGGCCGGCGCCGCCGTGGCCATGCTGCCGATCGACGCCGGGGTCCTGGCCGGTGCCTACACCGGCATCTCCAACAGCACGCTGTGGTCGGTCAACCACGGGTTGCTCGACCCGGTGATCAGCTTCGACGACGCGTGGCGCCGGGACTGGTCGTCGTACGTCGACTACAACCAGACCTTCGCCGCAGCCATCGCGGACCTCGCAGCAGTCGGCGCGCGGGTGCTCGTGCAGGACTACCACCTCGATCTCGTCCCCGCGGCACTTCATGCCCTGCGCCCCGATCTCCGGATCGGCCACTTCACGCACACCCCGTGGGCCACCGCCACGGACTTCGCGCAGCTGCCCGCCGACGTCGCCGAAGCGCTGCTGCTCGGCGTGCTCGGCGCGGACAGCATCGGTTTTCACTCGCCGCGCTGGGCAGCGGACTTCGCGGCGTGCGCCGGCGCGGTCCTCGGTACGACGTACGACGGCGAGGCCGTCGTGCACGGCGACCGGCGCGTGCCGCTTCGGGTCCACCCCCTCGGGGTCGACGCCGAGCCGCTTCGAGCCCGTGCGGCGGAGCCCGACGTCTCACATCGCCTCGGCGGCTTGCGCGGCCTGATCGGCGCGCAGCAGGTCATCGGCCGCGTCGACCGCACCGAGCCCGCGAAGAACATTCACCGTGGCCTGCTCGCCATCGCGCTGCTGTTCCGCGACCACCCCGAGCACCTGGGCCACGCCGTGCATGTGGCGCTCGCCTATCCGAGCCGCCAGGACGTCGCGGAATACCGCGACTACACCGCCGACTGCATCGCGCTCGCGGCGGAGATCAACGCGGAGCTGTCGACACCGGAGTGGACACCGGTGTTGTTCAACGTGCGCGACGACTACGCGCGGTCACTCGCGACACTGCGATGCACCGACGTGCTGCTCGTCAACTCGCTGCGTGACGGGATGAACCTCGTCGCGAAAGAAGGCGTCTTGCTGGGCGATCACACCGTCCTCGTGCTCTCCAGCGAGACCGGCGCCGCGGACGAGATGGGCGCCGCCGCGCTGCTGGTCGACCCGCTCGACGTCGAGGCGACGGCAGCCGCGCTGCACGCCGCGCTCACGATGCCGGCGGCGGAGCGCGCACACCGGCACAGCGACCTGGTCCGGAGCGCGACCGCGTTCCCGCCGCGAGAGTGGCTCCAGGCACAGCTCGACGCCCTCGACTGACTCGCCAAACTTGCGATTTCGGCCCGAAATTGGCGCCGAAACGGTCGGAACGTGCAAGTTCGCGGAATAGTCAGCTCAGCATCGCGACCAGACCGGCGAGCCACGCCACCACGGCGGTGGGGCCGCCGAGGACGAGATCAGCGCGGCCGGCGACCTCCGGCGGGACGTCGGCATCGGCTGGATCGACGCTCGCCACGGTGAGACCGTCGAGAACACCGGTACGCCGCAGCTTGTCGACCACCTCGAACGCGGGGAGGTCGCCGAGGTCGTCGCCGACGTACACCACGACCTTCGGATCGACGTCGTCGATCAGCGCGCGCAACGCCGATCCCTTGTCGGTCCCCGGCGGCCGGAGCTCGATGACGTAGCGGCCCGGCACCGCCTCGAGACCGCACGCATCGGCGAGCGACTCGAGAGCGGGCTCCAGTGCCGCGAGCTCGACGTCGGGGTGCGATGCGCCGCGAGTGTGGATCGCGAGTGAGTGCAGCTTGTCCTCGACCTGCACGCCGGGGTCGGCGCCCTCGAGGACGCCGGGCAGCCGGACGCGCGCGACGGCAACTCCCGGCACCGGATCGGGAGAGGTGAGCGTTCCGGCCTGCCACCGCTGCAGCCCGTAGTGCCCGAGGACGCGGACCGCGGGCAGGTCGCCGACACCGGCGAGCTGCACGACCTCCTGCGCGTCGCGACCGCTGACGATCGCGACCCCGCCAAGGCGATCGGCGAGTGCGGCGATCACCTCGTGCACACCGGCAACGGGTCGGGCGTCCTGCGGCCGCGCGACGATCGGCGCGAGCGTGCCGTCGAAGTCGACCGCGATCAGCGCAGACTTCGGTGCGGCGATCACCGCGGCGACGACATCGGCCTGGCTCGTCATGACAGCGGCTAGTCGTGCCAGTCGGCCGTCAGCACCAAGGTCAGGCCGTGGTAGTCGACCTGCGCCTCGCTGTTCGGCCGGACCTGCTGGATCCCTGCGAACTCGTGCGCGAGATGCCGCGCCGCCGCATGTTCGTCGGGCGAGTAGTACAGCGTGGTGCGCGGCGACACGCCTCGTACGTTGCCCACATCGGGCACGGTCCAGCCCTTCGCGGCGATCTCCGCCGCAACATGATGGGCGAGGCCGGTGATCCGGGTCGTGTTGTAGACGCGGACCGGCGCCATTGCGGTCAGTGACTTCGGCCGGTGGTGGCTGACGTGCGGCGTGGGGAGCTGCGTGGGCGGCGGGTGCGTCAGCGCCACGCTCGGCGTCGGGGTCGACGAGGCCGTCGGGCTCGAGGTGAGAACCGGGGGCGTCGTCGCCGCGGAGATCACACCGGGGCCGGGGCCGCTGCCCGCCGAGTGTCCGCGGACGACGACCAGTACGACGATCGCCGCGGCCACCACCGCCACGGAGGTGAGCGGCGCAACCCAGCGGAGCAGTCGCTGGCGGGAGTTGGGCGCAGCCCTGTGCCGGCCGCCGGACGGGCGGACCGGCTCGTCCGCACCGCCGTTCTCACTCACGCCACGACCCTACGGTCGCTGGAAGAGCCTCTCCGGCTTCACGCTTCAAAGCCCAGGCGGCGGGCAGAGCGCTGCCGCTGCCTCGCGGCTCGCATCCGGCGCAGCCGCTTGACCAGCATCGGGTCCGCCGCCAGCGCCTCCGGCCGGTCGAGGAGCGCGTTGAGCACCTGGTAGTAGCGGGTCGCGGACATGTCGAACAGGTCGCGGATCGCCTGCTCCTTCGCGCCGGCGTACTTCCACCACTGCCGCTCGAACTCGAGGATCTCGACGTCCCGCTGGGACAGCTCGCCCGCACCGGACTCGTGGCCGGTAACCGCTCCAGCAGAGTTCATCGGTGCACCTCCCGCGCTCGATCGTTGCAGCCCAAAACTACAGCGGTGTCATTCTGGCACGCCCACCGGCCCAGGTCACGCAAGCCCGGAGCCGACCTTGGGGGGATTCGCCTCAGGGGTACAGGCCGCGGGTGCGGTGGGCGTCCGCGACCCGGCCCACCCCGATCATCTGCGCGGCCGTCCGCAACGACACCTCGCGCTCCGCCGCGAGCGCGGAAACCTCGGCGTACGAGCGCTCGAGGATTGCCCGCAACCGGTCGGTGACCTCGTGCTCACTCCACCAGTAGGCCTGCAGGTCCTGCACCCATTCGAAGTACGACACCGCGACCCCGCCGGAGTTGGCGAGGATGTCGGGTACGACGACGACACCCTTTGCCTCGAGGATCGCGTCGGCGTCAGGTGTCGTCGGGCCGTTTGCGCCCTCGACGACGAATCGCGCCTTGACCTCGTCGGCGTTGCCGTCATGAATCACGCTCTCGAGGGCGGCGGGAACCAGCACGTCGACGTCGAGCTCGAGCAGCTCCTCGTTGCTGATGTTGTCCGTGCCGGGGTAGCCGGCGACCGTCTCCATGCCGGCCCGCATGTCGCGCAGCATCTTCGCCGGGTTCATCCCCATCGCGTTGTAGGCGCCGCCTTTGACGTCCGACACCGCGATCACCTTGCAGCCGGCATCGTGCAGGTACTGCGCAGCCAGCGCGCCGACCTTGCCGAAGCCTTGTACGGCGACGGTCACGTCACGCGGGTTCACCTTGGCCTCGCGCAACGCCGCGAACGCGCTGATCATCACGCCGCGGCTGGTGGCGCCGCCGCGGCCTTCGGACCCGCCGACACTCACCGGCTTCCCGGTCACCACGCCGGTGACGGTGTAGCCCTTCTGCACCGAGTAGGTGTCCATGAACCAGGCCATGGTCTGCTCGTCGGTGCCGACGTCGGGAGCCGGGATGTCCTTCTCCGGACCGACGATCGGGAAGATCTCACTGGCGTACCGTCGCGTGACCCGCTCCAGCTCGTGCGCGCTGTAGAGCCGCGGGTCGATCGTCACACCGCCCTTCGCACCGCCGTACGGGATGCCGATCAGCGCGCACTTCCACGTCATCCACATCGCGAGCGCACGCACCTCGTCGATGTCCGTCGACGGGTGGTAGCGAATGCCACCCTTGGCGGGGCCGCGCGAGAGGTTGTGCTGCACGCGGTATCCGCGCAGAACCTCGATGTGGCCGTCGTCGCGACGCAACGGAATGCTGACCGTCATCTCGCGACGCGGTGTCGCGAGCAGCTGATGGGTGCCGTCGTCGAGACCGAGGTGCTTGACGGCCTCCGCGAGCTGTAGCTGAGCCGACTGCCAGGCCGACTGCCGTGCCACACCCGCTGTCACGGCCTCATCCTGTCACTCACTTCCCATGTCTGGCGCAATGTTTGGCGCACGCACTCTGCGACTTGGTGGGCGATTGGTCAGGAATGTCCGCTGAGCATTCCCGGCAATCTGACATTGCTTGGGAGGTTCGGCTTTAACTCGCGCGGGAGCGGTCGATTGGGAACCGATCGTGCCTCGTCCGAAGGGGCATGCCAGCAGCTATTGGAGAACACCGTGGCCAGACCTGCACGCCACGCCGGAACCACATCGTTTCCTCGCACCGCTTGGCGCCCGCTTGCGGTCGCCGTCACCGGCGGCGCACTGCTCATGACCGCCGGCTTCGGCGTCTGGGCGTCCCTCAACGCGACCGCCTTCAACGCCAGCCCGCAAGCCGTCAGCTCGGGCACGCTCTCGCTGACCCTCGCCGACAACGGCGCCGGTTTCTCCAGCGCGATCAGCAACATGGCGCCCGGCGACGTCGTCAACCGCTATGTCGACCTGACCAACGGCGGCAACCTCGACGCGACCGGGCTGACCCTTGCGGTGAGCGCGACCGGCAGCAGCGCCCTCATCACCGACGGCACCTCCCCCGCGACCAAGGCGCTGAAGGTCGCGGTTACGTCGTGCTCCGGAAGCTGGAACAACAGCACCGGCGTCTGCACCGGCAGCACGACCTCACTGCTCGCCTCCACCACGCTGTCCGCGCTGTCGTCCGCACAGTCGCTGATCGCCGGATCGATCGCCGCCGGCGCCGTCGAGCACCTGCAGGTGGCCGTGACGCTGCCCGACCAGACCGAGACCACGACCAATGGGTCGGCGCCCGGTACGACGATCCAAGGGCAGACCGCGAACCTGACCTACACCTTCCAGGAGTCGCAGCGGACCGCCACAACCACTAACAGCTGATGTCTCCCAGCCCCCGCGGCGTCGCGAGCCCACCTCGCGACGCCGCGCCGGCGGCGAATCGGAGGAGCGACAGTGAACCGCGCAAGGTGCGCCTTCAGCCTGCTGGCGACAGCAGTGGCGACCTCGCTCGTCCTCGCCCAGCCGGCCTTCGCCGCAACCAAGGGCAAAGCGACGAAGTCGCAGAGCGTCGGCAGCGCGTCGTGGGGCGCCGCGGGTGCGACGACGAACGGGTCGCCGACGCTTGGGACGCCGTTCGTCTTGAACTGGTCCCTTATCACCTTGCTGCCCACCTCCCAGTACTTCAAGGTGGTCAACACGGGGACGCTCGACCTGACCGGCGAGACGTACACGTCCGTGGCGTCGGGAGGCCCGACGGTGGCGTTGACCGCCTGCGTCGGGGCAACGTGGAACGCGGGGCTGGGAACCTGCGCCGGCAGCCAGGTCAGCCTCGGCCAGACGGGCGGCGGCGCGACAACAGCGACGACGGCGATCGCAGCGGGCGCCTCCCTCAGCGTCCGCGCCCAGACCACCGGGCTGCTTTCACTCGGAACCTTCACGACGTCGATCACGGTGGCGACGACCCGCAGCCAGGTCAGAGCGGGTACGACGACGAACAGCTAGCTGCGCTGCCGCGGCAGCGCACCAGCAAGCCACCGGTGCGGATTCCCGTGCAGCTCACCGTGCCGCGCGCCGTGCAGATTCCGCCGCCGCCCGTCGAGATCCCCGCGCCGCGTCCTGCGCCGGACCCGACCGTCGAGGTCGAGCCGGCGGAGGTCCGCGCCCCCAAGCGGCTACCCGACGGAACCAGCCGCGCGGTCCACCGGCTCTGGCGCACGCTGACCGGACTGCTGCTGATCGCCGCCGCGGTCGCATCGGTGACCGCGATGGTCACCGTCATGTCGCAGCACCTCGGCTTCGCGCCGGTGCTGTCGCCGAGCATGGAGCCGGCCTTCCACCCGGGCGACCTCGTGGTCACGAAGCCCGAGCCCGCGTCAGCGGTGAAGGTCGGTCAGGTGGTGGCGCTCCCGGTGCCTGACGCGCCCGGCCAGCGGTACGTGCACCGGATCATCAGCGTCAGCACGAAGAACGGCCGGCCCCTGGTGCAGACGAAGGGCGACGCGAACCCCGAGCCTGAGCCGTTCTCACTGCGCATCGACTCGCCGACGGTGCCGGTCGTCGTCGCGACGGTGCCAGAGCTCGGCCGGTTGTCGGTGCTGTTGCAGCACTCGCGGTTGCGCCTCGCCGTCACCGCGATCACGGTGCTCGCGATGCTGCTTGCGGCCTGGCGGATGTTTCTCGGGGCGCGACCCCGGCCCGGCAACGGCAAGCACGCGCAATAATCAGTGCGTGCGGTTGCGAACGCTCGCGATCCTCAGCTGCGCCGGTGCGCTGACCCCCGGCGCACTCAGCCCAGCCGCCGCCGTACCGAGTCACCCACTCCACACGGTCGCTCCGACGCAGAGTGACCAGACCGTCAAGCTGCACGTCGGCGACCGGTTGAAGGTGCATCTCGGTACGTCGTTTCGGCGACCCACGTCATCCGACCGAACGGTGATCCACCGGATCAGCCACTCCGGCGGCTACCCGACGAACGAGGATGCGAGGGCGACCTTCAAGGCGCTCGCACCGGGACGCGCCGACATCAGCTCGACCACGGACGCGGCATGCCTGCACGCCACACCGCGCTGCATGATCGCGCAGCAGATCTGGGTCGTCCACGTCATCGTCAAGGAGTGACGCGAGAGGTCCGTCAGGCCTTGACCGGCCAGTCGCCCTTCTGACCGAAGCCCGAGTTCTCGCTGAACTCGATCTTGGTGATCGTGGCGTTGGTCGGGACGTCGAAGGCGATGAAGCCCGTCGCGGAGCCGCCGGTCTGGAGGCTGACGGCGGAGTCGAAGATCCTGCCCTCGCGAAGCGCCTCGAACAGGAACGTCGCGCGGTACTTGTGGCCCTTGCTGTCGTAGGCGAACGCGCCGTTCGTCGGCGAGTCGACGTACACCTGGCTGCCGGTGTTGGTGATGCGGAACTGTGCCGCGAGCAGCCGCTTGCCCGCGCCAGGCGAGTCCATGAACGCGTCCGTCGGCCGTGCGTCGCTGACCACGCGGGTCAACGTCACGCGAATGCGCTGCCCGGGCACGGTGCCGGCCAGGTTCAGCGACCTCGCGCTGCGGCGGGCCGGGTTCGGCGCGGGGGGACGTACCGGATGGTGACCGCCCGGCGCGGCGATGCCACCGAGTGAGGACGGCGCGATCGAGAACGACGGGATCGACACGGTCACCCGGTTGGCGTTGTTCGACGACTTGACGCTGCCGATGACCGAAACCACGACGACGAATGCCACGGCGGCACCGATGAACGCCCCGGCCTTTCCGCCCGACCGACGCCGTACGGCGATGGGGCGCTGCGGCCGGGTCACGACGCCCCAGCCACCCGGCGGGACGCGCGAGAGCCCGAGGTCGACCGCGGCCTGCTGCACCGGCACCCCAGGAGGCGGCGGCGGCATCGACGGCGCCGGCGCCGGCGCCTCGAACGAACCCGGCGGGACGAATGACGAGGCGAATGGCGGAGCGACCGGCAACTGCGACATCGCGTGCTGCACGACCTGCTGCGGCTCCCGCTGCAAGGGTTCCGCGGGTTGCCCAGGCGGCAGCGGCTGGAGCGGTTGGAGCGGTTGCAGCGGCAGCAGCTGGCGCGGTTGCAGCGGCAGCAGCGGCGCGAGCGGCTGCCGCTGCGGCTTCGGCGCGAGCGGCGTCAGAGGCTGCGTGATGGCCCCTCCTCACCTCGCACCGCCGGCAGAGCCCCGTGTCCGGATTGAACGGACGACCGCTCGCTTACAAGGCGAGTGCTCTACCACTGAGCTAACGGGGCAAGCGCACCAAGGCTAGAGCCCGCGCGTCAACCCCTGCTGATCTTGACGAAAAGGGCGTTATGAGGCCCTCAAAGCGCCTCTTTCGTCAAGATCACCGCGGGTCCGCGCCGGAAGGTCAGGACGCGTCGGCGATCTCTCTCGCGCGGAGGTGGCCGTCGAGCTTGCGCTTGATTCGCTGCAGCGCGTTGTCGATCGACTTCACGTGCCGGTCGAGCACCGCGGCGATCTCGTGGTAGCTCTTGCCGTCGATGTAGAGGCGCAGCACCTCGGCCTCGAGGTCCGACAGCGCCGCGTCGAAGTGCGCCTGCAACGCGCGGATCCGCTCCGCGGAGATGACCAGGTCAGCCGGGTCACAGACCTGCGTCATCGGCAGTACGTCGGCGAGCGTGCGGTCGCCGTCCTCGTCTGCAAGCACCGGGCGCGAGAACGACACGTAGTTGTTCAACGGGCCGTGCTTCTGCCGCGTCGCCGTCTTGATCGCGGTGATGATCTGGCGGGTCACGCACAGCTCGGCGAAGGCCCGGAAGCTGGAGGTGAGGTCCGGGTTGAAGTCGCGGATCGCCTTGTAGAGGCCGATCATCCCTTCCTGGACGATGTCCTCGTGGTCGGCACCGACCAGGAAGTAGGAGCGAGCCTTCGACCGGGCGAAGCCGCGGTACTTGGTCAGCAGGTCGGAAAGGGCCTCGTCGTCGCCCGCCCGAGCCGCAGCCACCAGCGCGTCGTCATCGTCGTCTCGACGCGAAAGCGGCGCGGTGGGGCGCACCCTCATCGAACGCATGGGTCAGGCCTCTCAGGACTGGGCAACTGGCACGACCAGTGACGAATCGTAAGATCACGGACGTCCGCTGAACATCGGGCCTCGTCACAACAACGAGCGAGTGACCTTGGGGTTGCGAGCAGATTTGCGGGATAAAAACCGGACATTCACCCGGATACCCGGACCGGTTCGGCCATTTGGCCGAAACCCCATTTAGGTGCGGCCACAAATATCAGCGCGGTTCACTCGGGCTCCGCGACAACCCGCGGTGACCGCCCGCGTGACACTCGCGTCAGTTCGGATCAGCGGCGCCGGCGCGCTACCTCGGCGAGGGCGATGCCGGCGGCAACCGAGGCGTTGAGCGACTCGACCGGGCCGGCCAGCGGGATCCGCACCGTCAGGTCGCAGGTCTCGCGCACCAGCCGCGACAGCCCCTTGCCCTCCGCCCCCACGACGACCACCAGCGGGCCGGTAGCCAGCTCGAGCGCGTCAAGGTCGATCTCGCCCCGGCCGTCCAGGCCCGCGATCATCAGCCCGGCCTGCGCGTAGGACTGCAGGGTCCGCACCAGGTTCGTGGCACGCGCGACGGGCACCCGCGCGAGCGCACCCGCACTCGCCTTCCACGCCGCGGGCGTCACGCCCACCGCGCGGCGTTCAGGAAGCAGCACGCCGTGCGCGCCGAACGCCGCTGCCGAACGCACCACCGCACCCAGGTTGTGCGGGTCCGTCACGCTGTCGAGCGCGACGATGAGCGCCGGGTCGGGCTGCTCAAGCACGCGGGCCAGCAGGTCGTCAGGATGCGCGTAGTCATAGGGGCGGACCGACAGCGCGATCCCCTGGTGCGGCGCGCCGCCGGTGATCCGGTCGAGCTGCTGGCGCGAGGCTTCGACCACGGAGATCTCGTGATCGGCCGCCAGCTTCACCGCCTCGACCAGCCGGTCGTCGCGCTCGAGTCCCGGCGCGACGTGCAGCGTCGTCGCCGGTACGGCGGCGCGCAGCGCCTCGACGACTGCGTTCCGGCCGGCGACCACATCCTCCGGCGCCCGCCCACGTCCCGTGCTCGCGCGAGCCGGCCGCGGCTGGCTGGCCGCCCGCTTCGCCACCGCACGCGCCCGCCGGGCCGCGGGATGCTTCGCGCGCTCCTCGGCCTTGGGGGTGGGCCCGCGGCCTTCGAGCTTGCGGCGGCCGTGGCCACCGGTGCCCTTCGACGGGCCCTTCTTCGACGCCATACAGATGACCCCGCTCAGCCGATCCGCCAACGCGGGCCGTCCGCGGTGTCCTCGACGACGACACCGGCGGCGGCGAGCGCGTCGCGGATCCGGTCGCTCTCGGCGAAGTCCTTGCGCTCCCGTGCCGCCTGCCGCGCCGCGAGCAAAGCCGGCATCGTCTGGTCGAGGACGCGCTTGAGCCCGGACTCGTCGCCCTCACCGGCGAAGTCGCCCGGCCACAACCCGAGCACCGTCGTCATCGCAGCCACCGCGTCGTACGACGACCGGAGCGCCGTCTCGTCGCCGTCCGCGAGTGCCGCGTTGCCCGCGCGCACCGTGTCGTGCAGCACCCCGACCGCCGCGGGCGTGGACAGGTCGTCGTCCATCGCGGCGGCAAAGTCAGCGGGCACCGCGGCCTCCGGCGCCGGTGCGCCGAGCCGCTCCTCGGCGCGGGTCAGGAAGTTCTCGATCCGCGCGTAGGCGGTGGCCGCCTCGGTCAGCTCGCCGTGCCCCCACTCGGTGTCGGAGCGGTAATGCGGCGCGACGAGGTAGTAACGCAGCGCCTGCGGCGTCGCCCCCTCGAGGATGTCCGCGATGAAGGTCGAGTTGCCCAGCGACTTGCTCATCTTCGTGCCGCCGGTGTTGATCATGCCGTGGTGCATCCAGACCCGCGCGAAGCCGTCGCCCACCGACGCGGACTGCGCTAGCTCGTTCTCGTGATGCGGGAAGCGAAGGTCGCGTCCACCGCCGTGGATGTCGAAGGTCGGGCCGAGGTACTTCGTCGCCATCGCCGAGCACTCGACGTGCCAGCCCGGCCGGCCGGGTCCCCACGGCGTGTCCCAGTACGGCTCGCCCGGCTTGGCGCCCTTCCACAACGCGAAGTCCAAGGCGTCGCGCTTGGCCCCGGTGTCCGCACTCGCTTGCATCGCGTCTGGCTGCTGGTTGGACAGTTCGCCGTACGCCGGGTGCGACCGCACATCGAAGTACACGTCGCCGCCGGCGGCGTACCCGTGGCCGGCGTCGAGGATCCGCTGGATCAGCGCGACCATCTCCGGGATGTGGCCGGTCGCGCGCGGCTCGCCCGTCGCGCGCAGGCAGTTGAGGCGGTCGTAGGCATCCTCGAACTGCCAGGTGACGGCAGTGCCGAGCTCCCACCACTCGACACCCTGGGCGGCGGCGTTGGCGATGATCTTGTCGTCGATGTCGGTGACGTTGCGCACGTGCTTCACGGCGTACCCGCTGGCTTCGAGCCAGCGGCGCAGCACGTCGAAGGCGACCGCCGAGCGGATGTGACCGAGGTGTGGCGCGGACTGCACCGTCGCGCCACAGACGTAGAGGGTGACGACGCCAGGGGTCAGCGGCTCGAACTCGCGCACCTCGCGAGTCCGGGAGTCATACAGCCGCAGCGCCACGCGGCAAGCCTACGGATCAGCCCAGCGCCGGTTCGCACCAGAACACAAAGGTTGCAGGAGTCGTCCGGTGCGACCGGCCGCCGCCCCAAGGCCCGGCTCACGTCACGTTTGTGTTTTCTTGCGCACCTAGACGCGCTCGACGAGCATCGCGAGGCCTTGGCCGACGCCGATGCACAACGTCGCGAGGCCCCGGTTGGCGTCCTCCCGCTCCATGCGGCCGAGCAACGTCACCATCACGCGAGCGCCCGAGCAGCCGAGCGGGTGTCCCAGCGCGATCGCGCCGCCGTCGCGGTTCACGGTCTCGATGTCCAGCCCGAGCCGGCGTACGCCGGCGAGTACCTGTACGGCAAACGCCTCGTTGATCTCGACCGCGTCGAGGTCAGCGACCGCCCAGCCGATGCGGTCCAGCACCTTCTCGGTCGCGACGACCGGGCCGAGCCCCATCACCGACGGCGGCACGCCCCCCGCAGCGGCCGCCACGATCCGGGCGCGCGGCGTCAGTCCGTGCCGCTTCACGGCGTCTTCGCTGGCGACGATGACGGCGGCGGCGCCGTCGGAAAGCGGTGATGACGAGCCAGCCGTCACGACGCCGCCGTCGCGAAACGCCGGCTTCAGCTTCGCGAGCCGCTCCAGGCTGGTGTCGGCACGCGGGCCCTCGTCCGCCGTGACCGGCCCGGCCGCGGTCTCCACCGCGACGAGCTCGGCGTCGAAGTGCCCGTCCTTCATCGCCGCCGTCGCGCGCTCGTGAGAGCGCAGCGCGAACGCGTCCGAGTCCTCGCGCGTGATGCCGTCGAGCGCCGCAACCTCCTCGGCCGTCTCGCCCATCGGCAGCGTCGCCTTGCCGCCGTCGACCTCACGCATCTTCGGGTTGACCAGCCGCCAGCCGAGAGAGGTGTCGGCCACCTCGCCCGGGCGCGCCCACGGCGTACCGGGCTTCGCCATGATCCACGGCGCGCGGGTCATCGACTCGACGCCGCCCGCCACCACCAGGTCCGCCTCACCGACGCGCACCGCGTTGGCCGCCGAGCTGATCGCCTGCAGGCCGCTCGCGCACAGCCGGTTCACCGTGAACCCGGGCGTGGCCATCGGCAGACCCGCGAGCAGCGCCGCCATCCGCGCGACGTTGCGGTTGTCCTCACCGGCCTGGTTCGCCGCGCCGAACACGACCTCGTCGATCGCATCGTCGGGCACTCCCGCGCGCGCGACGACCTCGCGTACGACGAGCGCCGCGAGATCGTCGGGCCGCACGCCTGCCAGCGCGCCGCCGTACTTGCCCATCGGCGTGCGGACGCCGTCGACGAGATACGCCTCTTTCATGCCGATCAGTCTGACGGAAGCAGCAACGCAGTGGCGACCGCCGCCAGACCCTCCCCACGGCCGGTCAGCCCGAGTCCGTCAGTCGTGGTGGCGGCGAGCGACACCGGCGCTCCGACCGCGGTGCTCAGCACCCGCTGCGCCTCGACGCGGCGCGGTCCGAGCTTGGGGCGCTCCCCGATCAGCTGCACGGCGACGTTGCCGACGGCCCAGCCCGCCTCGCTGACCAGACGCACCGCCTCGGTCAGCATCGCGACGCCGCTCGCGCCTTCCCACTGCGGATCGTCGACGCCGAACTGCACCCCGAGGTCGCCCAGCCCCGCCGCGGACAGCAGGGCGTCACACATGGCGTGGGCGACGACGTCACCGTCTGAGTGGCCCGCGAGCCCGGGCTCTCCGGGCCAGCCGAGCCCGGCCACCTCGCACGGGCGCCCGGGCGCGAACGGGTGGACGTCGACGCCGATGCCGATCCGCGGCGCGCCGGTCACGCGCCCGCCGACGATGCAGAGCGCTCACTGAGCACATCGGCGAACACGAGCCGGCCGTTCGCCGTGATGACCACGCTCGTCACCCGAACCTTTACGTCCTTGCCGATCAGCGACCGGCCGCGTTCGACGACGACCATCGTGCCGTCGTCGAGGTACCCGACGCCCTGCCCTGCCTCGCGCCCGGGCTTGATCAGCTGCACCGTCACATCCTCGCCGACGACGACCGGCGGGCGAAGTGCGAGGGACAGCGCGTGCATGTTGAGCACCGAGACGCCGGACACCGCGGCGGCCTTGGCGAGGTTGGTGTCGAGGGTGAGCAGCGCGTAGTCGTGGTCGAGGCACGTGCGGGTCAGCTTCAGGTCGACCTCATCGACGTCGGGCTGGGGGTCGGGGATGACGTCGAGATCGACGAACGGCTCTCGGCGCAGCGTCTCGAGGACCTCGAGCCCGCGACGGCCGCGGTCGCGGCGCAGCGGGTCGGGCAGCTTGACCAGACGGTCGAGCTCGTCGAGGACCGGCTGGATGACGATCACCTTGCCGTGCAGGAAGCCGGCCCGGACCACGTCGACGATCCGGCCGTCGATCGCCACCGAGGTGTCGAGCAGCTTGGTGAGCGCCGAGGCTGACGGGCGGCGGGGCAGCACACCGGTGCGGAAGCCGATGATCGCCAGGACCTCGTCGCGCTTCGACGCGGCGATCCGGAAGCCGATGTAGCTGAGCAGCACGACCAGCAGGCCGAACATCGACCCGGCGAGCGCGAGGCCCGGGATGAAGAACAGCGGCCAGCCGACGACCAGCGCCATGACCCCCGCGACCAGCCCACCGAACGAGCCGGCGAGCAGGGTGTCGGCGGAGATCTCGCGGAGCACCGCCTCCGTGCGGTCGGCGGCCGTCGACGCGGTGCGGCCGAGGATGCCGCCCACGACGTAGCCGACGCCGGAGCCGACGATCACGCCCAGGGCAGCGCCCCGGAACGGGCCGAGTGCGACGTTGTGCAGGTGCCGGTCGCTGACCTGACCGACGTCGACGCCCACCGCGATGAAGAAGACCACCGTGAGCAGACGGAGCAGCTCGACCAGCGAATTGGGCGCGCGGCGACGCCTGGGTCCGCGTGGGGGGCTCACCCGGAAATTCTCGGATCTGCGGAGGGCGGACTCCACGGCAAACGGACTAACCGGGACACATCCACCACCCTGCCTGCGGCGGAATGGCGATTAGGCCATGCGCCTAGGCCCGAACGTCAGGCGCTGAGAACCTCGTCGAGAATCGCTTCCGCCTTGTCCTCGTTGGTGCCCTCGGCAAGCGCGAGCTCACTGACCAGGATCTGGCGTGCCTTGGCCAGCATTCGCTTCTCGCCGGCCGACAGACCGCGCTCGCGGTCGCGTCGCCACAGGTCACGAACCACCTCGGCGACCTTGTTCACGTCACCCGAGGCGATCTTCTCGACGTTGGCCTTGTAACGCCGCGACCAGTTGGTCGGCTCCTCGGTGTGCGGGGCCTTAAGGATCTCGAAGACCCGCTCGAGCCCGTCTGCTCCCACGACGTCGCGTACGCCGACGTACTCGGCGTTGTCGGCGGGAACCCGGACCGTGAGATCGCCCTGGGCGACCTTCAGCACGAGGTAGATCTTCTCCTCGCCCTTGATGGTCCTGGTCTCGATTGCCTCGATGAGCGCTGCCCCGTGATGCGGGTAGACGACAGTCTCGCCGACCGTGAATGTCATGCGTATGGATCCCTTCCGCTGCCGTTCAGGATATCACGCGGCGAGCCTTCGCCGACCTCCTCGAAATCGATGAAACCGCAGGTCAGAGGCTTGATCGGCGCGAAATCAAGGCTTGACAGGAACGCCTTCACCATGCATGTCCGTGGGTTGCGCATTCGCCGGTTGCGTGCTGTGGACAGCGGCGCATACTGAGGCCGTGTCGGACGACGACGACCGCCAGCACGCCGCGGAGGCGGCGTGGGCTGACCTCGTCGTACCTGACGATCTCCGGGCCCTGTCCCGAGACGTCGCGACGTATCGACGCGAGGTACGCCGCGCCGACCGCAGCCGCCGGCTGCGCCGGCTGCTCGCCCGCAGGGGCGTGGTCCCTGCCCTCGCGATCGGGGTGGCCACACTGCTCGCGGGGATGGTCGCGGTCCTGCTGGCCGTGATGGGACCTCGCACCGTCGGCCGGGCGCCGGCGGCCGTGCCCCTCGCCGCCCCAACGCAGGCGCCGGGGACGCTGGGCGGCCTGCTGCCGGCCGCGAGCCTGCGAGCGCAGGACGGGAGCTCGATCAGCACGCGGTCCGCCGCGCTCCGGCCGGAGGTGTTCGCGCTCGTCCCCGTCGACTGCGGGTGCGGCGCGCTGCTCAACGCCCTCGCGGGCCAGGCGGGCAGCGAGCAGCTGCGGCTGGGCATCGTGGTCCCGGCCGCGACCGACCCCTCCACGTCGACGATCCTCAACGGCCTCGACCGCGGCCGGCCGTCGGTGTACTTCGACCCACAGGCCACGCTGGCCACTGCCGTCTCGGCGACCGGTGTGACCACCGTGGTCGTCAACGTCGACGGAACGATCTACGACATCGAGTCCAACATCACCGACCCCACGAAGACCAGCCTCGACGCCGCGCTGCAGAGCATGCTGCTCTCGGATCGGCGCTGAGCACTGCCTGAGCGGGTCGGGCGCCGGCTCACCGGCATGGCGCTCGCGTGCCATCCGCTGCCGTGCCTGGCCGTCAGCGGCTTCGTCACGGCGATGGGCCTCGCCGCCGGGCTGGAGGGGAAGGCGGTGCTGCTCGGCGCCGCGGTGCTGTGCGGTCAGCTGTCGGTCGGGTGGTCCAACGACGCGATCGATGCGCCGCTCGACACCGCCGCCGGCCGCCGGGACAAGCCGATCGCGCAGGGCGCGGTCAGCCGTCGGCTGGTCGCGACCGGAGCGGCGGTGGCACTCGCCGCCGACGTGCCGCTGTCGCTCGCGGTCGGCGTGCGGCCCGGGTTGCTGCACCTGGCCGCCGTCGGGCTCGCCTGGTCCTACAACCTCGGGCTGAAGCGGACGGTGGCGAGCCCGCTGCCGTACGCCGCGGCATTCGGGCTGGTGCCGGTCGTGGTCGCCGCCGCCAAGCCCGGCTCGCCCGCGCCGCGGCTGGCCCTCGTCGTCGCGGGCGTCGCCTGCGGCATCGCGGCCCACTTCGCCAACACGGTCGGGGACGCGGCCGAGGACGCGCTGACCGGCGTGCGCGGGCTGCCGCAGCGGCTGGGGCCAATCCGGTCGACGTCGGTCTCGGGCGGGTTCATCGCGGCCGCTGCCGTCGCCGTACTCGTCGCGGTCGGGCCGGGCCCGCTGCCGATCGCCGCCGCTGCCGTCGACGTCGCGATCGCCGCCGCGGTGCCGTGGCTGCTGCGCGGACCTGGGACGCGGCGCCGGGCGTTCCGGGTGGTGATCGCGGCCGTCGGCGTACTGGTGATCACGTTCGTCGTGGCGGGCGGGTCGAAGCTGACCTGACGACGGCCGGGGGCATGGTCAGCGGCGGATCGGTGATCAGTAGGCTGACGTCCGCTTTCGTCTCCGGATCGCCGAGGAGTTTCTGTGATCGCCCGTCCGGTCCCGCAGCGCGCCATCGTTCTCGCGGCACTTGCGCTCGCGACGCCGGTTCTCGCCGGCTGCGGCATCGAAGCGAAGGACGAGACCAGCAAGGAACACAGCCAGATCCAGGCCGCCAGCAACCACATCGGCGCGATCCGGATCCGCAACGCGTACATCACGACGCTGACCGGCGGTGCGCAGCAGACGGCGACGGGCGCCTCGAAGTCCTACCTCGTCGTGACGCTGGTCAACAACGGCACGCGGCCGGACGCGTTCACGGGTGCCTCGACCGGCCTCGGCGTCACGACCCTGAACGCCGGCCCGAGCGCGACCGTCGGGACGAGCGGCGTCCCGCTCCCGCCCGGTGTGCCGGTGCAGATCAGCACACCGGAGATCAACCCCGACGCCCCGACGCTGACCATCACGGGGGCCAGCCCCACGGTCGGCACGACACAGCTGGTGTCCTTCAGCTTCGCGAAGGCCGGGACGACCCGTCAGCTGGCCGTGCCCGTGGTGAGCCCCGGCCGCGGCCTGTCACCGACGCAGGTGATCCCGACCGATCAGGCAACGTTCGCAACCCCGATCGAGTAGCCCTCGCCGAACTTGCGATATCAGCCCGTTTTCGCGCCCGAAACCCCAGGAAAGTGCAAGTTCGCGGAACTCAGCGGCCCTGGTTGGCCACCGCTTCCGCTGCCGCTTTCGCCGCCGCCTCGTCCAGGTACTCCCCGCCGGTCTTCACCGGGCGCAGCGCGTCGTCGAGCTCGTAGTACAGCGGGATGCCGGTCGGGATGTTGAGCCCGACGATCTCGTCGTCGCCGATCCCGTCGAGGTGCTTCACCATCGCGCGCAGCGAGTTTCCGTGCGCGACCACGAGAACCGTTGCACCGGTACGAAGGTCCGGCACGATCGCGTCGTACCAGTAGGGCAGCATCCGCACCACGACGTCCGCGAGGCACTCGGTGCGCGGCACGACCTCGGGAGCCAGCGCGGAATAGCGCGGGTCACCGACCTGTGAGAACTCGTCGTGGTCCTCGATCGGCGGCGGCGGCGTGCCGTAGGAGCGCCGCCACACCATGAACTGCTCCTCGCCGAACTCCTCGCGCACCTCCGCCTTGTTCTTGCCCTGCAGCGCGCCGTAGTGCCGCTCGTTGAGCCGCCAGCTGCGCCGGACCTGGACCCACTGCCGGTCGCAGCTGCGCAGGGCGTCGTCGGCCGTCACGATTGCCCGCTTCAACAACGAGGTGTGCAGCACGTCGGGGAGCAGGTCGCGCTCGGCGAGCAGCTGCCCGGCCCGGCCAGCCTCCGCCAGCCCCTTCTCGGTCAGGCCGACGTCGACCCATCCGGTGAACAGGTTCTTGGCGTTCCATTCGCTCTCGCCGTGGCGAAGCAGTACCAACCGGCCTGTTGTCACGACTCAGCATTCTGGCCGGTCAGCCGCGGGCCGCGGTTGGCGGGTTCCGCGAAATGCGCGAACGCCTGCAGGTTGGCGAGCGACTCACCGCGCTTGACCCGCCAGTCCCACTCCTTCTCGATGGAGGTGCGGAACCCGATCTCCAGCGCCGCGTCGAACGACTCGTCCGACGCGGTCAGCACTGCGCCCAGGACGCGATCGATCTCGTCGGGCTCGATCGCCGACAGCGGCAACCGCCCGGTGAGGTAGACGTCGCCGAGTACGTCGACCGAGAAGGCAATCGCGTACAGCTTCGCGTTGCGCTCGAGCAGCCACCGCCAGAACCGCTCCGCGTTCTCGTCGGGCCGGCGGCAGAAGAACGCCTCGACGTGCAACGAGTGCTCGCCCACCACGAGCCACGTCATCGTCGCCAGCTTGTGCGTCCCGGGAAGCTTCACGAAGAACGCGCCGAGCGACGGCTCGTCGAACTCGAGCTCGCGTTCGGCCAGCACGTCTCGCAGCACGCGAGCGAGCGCTTCCTTGTCAGTCCCGGTCACAGCATGTGTGGCGCCTGCGGCGCAGGCGACCGCTTTTGAGTGGCGGGAGGGGTGGTGGACGTGTAGACCTCGAGGACCCGCTCGACCGTTGCGTCCCAGCCGAACGACGCAGCGTGCGCGACGGCACCGTCAGCCAGCGCCGCGCGGCGGGCGGGCGCGTCGATCACGGCACGTGCGACGGCGGCGTACGCCGCGGGATCGTGGCCGTCGATCAACACGCCCGACACCCCGTCTCGGACCGCGGTGGCCAGCCCCCCGACCCGAGCCGCGACGACCGGCGTACCGCACGCTTGCGACTCGAGCGCCACGAGACCGAAAGACTCGTTGTACGACGGCACCAGTGTGAGGTCGGCGGCGCGGTAGTAGTCGGCCAGCAGGTCCTGCGGCGCCGGCGGCTCGAAGCGCACCAGGTCGGAGATGCCGAGCGTGCCGGCGAGCTTCGCCAGGTGCTCGGGCTGCTCGAGCCCGCTACCCGACGGGCCGCCCACCACCACGACGACCAGCCGCTCACGCAGCGACGGATCGAGCTCGACCAGCTGCGCGGCCGCACTGAGCACCACGTCAGGAGCTTTGAGCGGCTGGATCCTGCCGACGAACAGCAGCACGACGGCATCGGCGGGAAGCCCGAGCCGGAACCGGGACGCGATCCGCGAGCCGGGAGAGAACCGCTCGAGGTCAACGCCGGGAGCCACCACCTCGACTCGAGCCGGGTCCGCGGCGTAGAGGTCCACGAGCTGCATGGCTTCCTCGTCGGTCGACGCGATCAGCCGGTCCGCGGCATCGACGACCTGAGCTTCTCCGATGGCACGCAACACCGGCTCCGGCGAGTCGCCTTCGGCCAGCAGCAGGTTCTTGACCTTCGCCATCGTGTGCATCGTGTGGACGAGCGGCACACCCCACCGCTCCTTCGCGAGCCAGCCAACCTGCCCCGACAGCCAGTAGTGGGAGTGCACGAGGTCGTACCAACCGGGCTCGTGCGCGGCCTCCTCGCGCAGCACGCCACTGGTGAAGGCGCACAGCTGCGCCGGCAAGTCGTTCTTGTCCAAGCCCTCATAAGGGCCGGCGGTGATGTGACGGACGGTCACGCCGGGGACCAGCTCCACCGTGGCCGGAACATCGCTGCTCGTCGCGCGGGTGAAGATCTCCACGGCGATGTCGTGGTCGGCAAGCCGTCGCGCCACCTCGGTGACGTAGACGTTCATGCCGCCGGCGTCCCCGCACCCGGGTTGGTCCAGCGGCGAGGTATGCACGGACAGCGTCGCGACGCGTCGCGGCAGTCCCATGCCTTTCATCCTGCCCGATCGCCCCGGGCTGCTCACTTTTCTTTCACCCCCGAGCCGACTCCTAGGGTGGCAGCGTGGAGCGTCGTACCGCCGTGATCACCGGCGCGAGCAGCGGGATCGGCGCTGCCACCGCGCGCCGCCTGGCTGCCGAGGGGTACGACGTCGTCGCGGCCGCCCGCCGGGCCGACCGGCTCGAGGCCCTGGCCGCCGACTCCGGCGCTCGCCCGGTCGTGCTCGACGTCACCGACGAAGCCTCCGTCGCGGCCTTGGCCGCCTCGCTCGACCAGTGCCACGTCCTGGTCAACAACGCAGGGGGCGCATTCGGTCTCGAACCCGTCGAATCCGCAGACGAGGACGCCTGGCGACGGATGTGGGAGGTCAACGTCCTCGGCATGATGCGGGTCACCCGCGCGCTGCTGCCGAAGCTGGAGGCGAGCGGCGACGGCGTGATCGTCACCGTGACGTCGACCGCGGGCCACGGCGTGTACGAGGGAGGGGCGGGGTACGCCGCCGCCAAGCACGCCGAGACCGCGATCTCGGAGACGCTGCGGCTCGAGCTCTGCGGCCGGCCGGTGCGTGTCGTCGAGATCGCGCCGGGAATGGTCGCGACGGAGGAGTTCTCGCTAAACCGCTTGGGCGGCGACCGGGAACGGGCGGATGCTGTCTATGCCGGGGTTCCCGGCCCACTGAGCGCCGACGACGTCGCTGACTGCATCGCGTGGGCGGCGACCCGGCCGTGGAACGTCAACGTCGACCTCCTCGTCGTCCGACCTCGGGCGCAAGCCGCGCAGCACAAGATCCATCGGGAGAGCTCGACGTGAGCAGTTCGGATTCGACATCGCCGACGCCGATCAGCACCGACCACACCCATGCGGTGCACAACGGGAAGCGTGAGCTGACGATCGACGAGCTCGCGATGATGCAGCCGGGCATGGACCGGCTGATGGCTGAGGTCGGACAGCGCGTGCACCGGCTGTACTACGCCGCGAAAGCCGGCAACTGGAAGCTGGCCGAGTACTTCTACACCTCCACGGTGAAACAGCTGCGACTGTGCGCGACCAGCCGGCCCAAGTACGCCGAGGACATGGCCGCCTACCTCGAGCAGGACTGCGCGCCGGTGCGCGAGGCACTGCGGGAGCGCGACCAGGAGGCGTTCGACGCGGCGTACACCCAGTTCGTCGACCGCGCGAACCACTACCACGACGTGTACAAGAAGCAGTGGCTGCACTGGAAGACACCGGACACGCCACCGAACGACCTCGACCTGACCGCCGGGCTGGAGCAGTGACAGCGGCCGGCCCGCGGACGCCGTCGTACGCGGAGCTCGTCACGGCGGTACGACGCGAGGGCGAGGCGCTGCTGGCAGCGGCCCGCAGCGGCACGGACGCTGCGGTGCCGACGTGCGGCGACTGGACGGTCGCCGACCTCGCGCGCCATGTCTGGCAGGTGTACGCCAACGTCAGCTTGTACGTCGCGACGCGCGCAACCGCGCGGCCGGAGCGGCTCCCCGAGATGCCGGCGGGCGACCCGGTCGAGCTGCTCGCCGCTCAGCTCGACGAGCTCGTCGCCGCGCTGAGCGGCACCGAGCCCGACACCCCGGTTTGGACGTGGGTCCTCGATGCACCCGACGCCGCGATCTTCTGGGCGCGGCGCATGGCGCACGAGTCGGCCGTGCACCGCTTCGACGCGCAGAACGCTCACGGCATCCGGCAGCCGATCGACGCCGACCTTGCCGCAGACGGCATCGACGAGCTGATCGACATCATCGTGCCGCGCGTCTACAGCCGCGATCACCTCGACGGTCCGAGCGGATCGGTGGCGCTGCGGGCGAGCGACGGCGAGTCGTGGCTGCTCGAGCTGTCCCCCGACGGGGTACGCCGCAGCGAGGTGATGGAGGCACCCCAGGTGACAGCGACGGGGTCGAACAGCGCCCTGTTGCTCGCGCTTTACAGCCGAGTGCCGTGGACGTCGCTCGAGCTGTCCGGTGACACCGACCTGCTGGAGACCTGGACCGCCACCCTCAGCTTCTAAGGCCCGGCGTGATCTTGACGAAAGCGGCGCTTTGAGACCTTCAAAGCGCCGCTTTCGTCAAGATCACCGCGGAGTTAGCGGTCGGCGCCTGTATCGGCACTAGCCGCCGACCAGCAAATGGCGCAGCCTCGCGCAGAGCGGGCTTGATACTTTTCGCTCAAGTCGGCCGAGCGCGTCGGCCCCCAGGGGGAAGTCACCGAGATGCGGATGGCCGTAGACCGTTCTATGCCCGGCTCACGGCGAGTGCGGCCCGTTGCGACTCGGGTTCTTGTCAGTGCGCTTGTCGCACTCGGCTCTCTCGCGCCTTTCGCCAACGAGGCCGGAGCCCAGCCCCCGACCACAAGTGTTCCCATCGGGGCCGAACCCAGGACAGTCACGATCACGCCCGACGGCCGTCTCGCCTACGTAACGAACGAGCACGCACCGACGCTCACCGTCGTCGACACTGCCACCAGGGCGGTCGTCGCGACCGTACCCATCGGGGGCGCGCAGGGCTCCGTCGCGGTCACACCCGACAGCCGGTTTGCTTACGTCACCTGGGCCGACACCGGATCACACGTAGCGGTCATCGACACCTCGACAAACTCGGTCGTCGACACGATCTCGGTCGGCAACTCTCCGGCTGGTATCGCCGTGAGTCCGAATGGTCAGCGGGTCTACGTCGCCGACTACTACGCGAATGCCGTGAGCGTGATCGACACGGCCTCGAATGCGGTGGTCGACACGATCGGCGTCGGCAGCAATCCGAGTAGCGTCGCGATCACGCCGGACGGCCGGTTCGCGTACGTCGCCGACGCCTACCAGACCGGGAGCTCCGGTCAGGTCAGCGTGATCGACACCACAACGGATCAGGTGACTCAAACCGTCTCCGGTCTCGGTGGGGAACCGTGGGACATCGCCATCACCCCCGACGGCCGGTTCGCGTACGTCGCCGACTTTGGTGGCCAGGTGGATGTGATCGACACTGCGCACAACACGCTCAGCGCAACGGTGAAGCTCGAGCCGGACAGCGCGGTACAGGGCGTCGCGATTGCACCCAACGGCCAATACGCATATGTCACCGACTCGAGAGGCAACACGAACTCCTTCACCGTCAAGGCAATCCGCATCTCGGACAACAAGGTGGTCGCCAGCGTTGACGTGGGCGCGAGCCCTGACGGCATCGCGATCACGCCGGACGGACGTTTCGCGTACGTTGCCGACAACTCCGGCGACGTCACGGTGATCGACCTCGGGTCGATTCTCGTTCCGACCAAGCTGGTGGCAGCGCCGGCGCTCCTCCAAGAGAGCCCGCTTGCGTCGAACGCCTTCGACCTCAAAGTCACCTTGTCGCGCCGCAGCGACGGAACGCCGGTAGCAGGCAAGCTGATTCGGATGAGCGCGAAGGGAACCGTGCTCTGCACAGCGACCACCAATGCACAGGGTGCTGCCGACTGCAAGGCGCCGCTCGACCAGACGCTGCTGAAGATCGTCCAGCAGAACGGCTACATCGCGGTGTTCCCGGGCGACTCGCAGTACGCCACGACTTCGGCGACCGGAAAGCTCGTCGGGTGAGAGAAGGCAGGTCGATGACCAAATCACTACCCCGACGAGGGCTGTCGCTGACAACGGCGATGACGCTGTCCGCTGCCATCGCGTTTGGGGCACAGTCTGCAGCGGCGGCAGGTGCGACAACCACACCCATCGGGTTCGGTCAGAACAGCCTCGGCGCGTTCGGCTCACCTATCAGCGACGGACCTACGCCGGTACCCGTGGCCGCTGAGGCGGGGAGCACGCAGGTGTCGATGGGCTGCTCCCACGCGCTTTACCTCCACCCCGACGGCACGGTCTGGGCCAGCGGGGGCAACTCCTGGGGCCAGCTCGGAAACGGCAACACCACCGACTCGACAGCACCGGTCCAGGTGACAGGGCTGACCAACGTGACCCAGGTCGCTGCCGGCTGCTACGTCAGCGTCGCGCTGCGCGCTGACGGCACGGTGTGGGTCTGGGGTCAGAACCAGGGCCTGCCGACCGCCAACCCGCCCGACGGATCCTGCCCTGGCTTTGGTGGCACCACTACCGTCCCGTGCTTCCTACATCCCACTCACTGGCAGGGACCGACCGATGTCAAGAAGGTCGTTGCTGGCCTGTCCGTGGGGGCATTGCAGGCCGACGGCACTGCCTACATCCGAGGGCAGCAGATTGCCTCCAGCAGCCCTGTCACCGACATCGCAATCGAGAGCTACAGCGCGAGCTCCCCGGCGTACGTCGTGATCCATGGGCAGGTCTACGAAGCAGGTGGCGGCGCGGTGGCGGGAATCGACGGCACAGTCGTGTCGATCGGGGCCGGCGGTTTCACGGGTTACGCGGTGACGAGTGACGGCGCAACGTGGGCCTGGGGCGACGACCGCTATGGGCAGCTCGGCGACCAAGGGAGCACCGCACAGGCGTCCGCCATCAAGGTGCCCGGTCTCCCGCCGACCGTCGCCGTCGTGGGCGGGCTCTTTCACGCCGTTGCCCTCGACACGGCCGGCAATGCGTGGACGTGGGGAGACAACACCGACGGCCAGGCAGGTCCACAGCAACCGTCCGCGGTCGATGCCGCACCGTCACAGATTCCGGGTCTCGGATCGGTTTCGCAGGTCAGTGCGGGCGGCTACAGCACGCTGGTTCTCACCGCTCCTCGGCAAAGCCCGACAAGGCTTACCGCGGCACCTGCGTTGGTGAAGAAGAGCCCCTTGGCGATTAACCAGTTCGACCTCAAGGCGACGCTGGTGACGACCCGCCCGGTAACCAAAGCGCTCGCGGGACAGACCGTGCGGTTCACCGCCAAAGGCAAGCTCCTCTGCGTTGCTACTACGACGAGCAACGGAGTGGCCGACTGCAACGTGGGCGTCAGCCAACCCGCGCTTCAGATCCTGCTGCAGAACGGTTACACGGCGGTCTTCCCGGGCACAGCGGACTACGCCGGATCCTCGGCGACCGGGAAGCTCATCGGGTAGCTGCGAGGGCCAAAACCCGGCGTGATCTTGACGAAAGCGGCGCTTTGAGACCTTCAAAGCGCCGCTTTCGTCAAGATCACCGCGGAGTGGGCTAGACCGTGAGGGAGAACAGCGGGACGAGCAGCTCCGCGTCGGTCAGCGCCCCATGGTGACCGGGCAGCGCCGACAGCCGTGACTCCCGCTTGCGTTGCACGATCCCGAGACCGCCGCGTGAGATCGCGACAACGTCACCGATTCGCTCACCCGCTTGGGGGGTGACGACGGGCCCGAACAGCCCCGCCTTGATCGCCTCGTCTCGCGTGATCACCCAGGCACGATCGCCGAGGGTGGTGCGCCAGGTCGCGAGCACGTCGGCAACCGCACCAGGCCGGGTGTGGATGTGACGCATCCGCGGCTCGCCGGCGATTGCGACGACACCCTCACGCAGCGGCGAGTGGTCGGCGTCGGCGTCGACGGTGTCCTCCTGCGGAACCTCCGCCATTCCGTGGTCGGCCGTGACGTAGAGCGAGGTCCCCACCGGCAGGCGCGACGCGAGCAGTTCCACCTGGCGGTCGATGATCGACAGCTGCGCCGTCCACGAGTCGCTCGCCGGCCCTCGGACGTGACCGATGAAGTCGAGCTCCGAGGCGTAGGTATAGACGAGCGACCGGTGACCGCGATCCGCGGCGTGCGCCGCGGTCGCGATGGCGTCTCCCTGCGTCGTGATGCCGCGGAAGCCGCCACCGCGGAACACCGCGCGCGTCAGCCCGGTGCCCTCGAAGTCGCGCGAGCTCGCGATCGTCACGGTGACGCCGGCGTCCGCCGCCTGCTGCCACACCGTCGTCCGGGACTGCACGGTCTCGGGCTCGAGCAGTTCCCGCAAGTCGTCCTTGCCCGACACCTGCCGCCACGACAGCCAGTTGACCGGTTCGCCGACCTCCTCGACGTACGACGAGTAGCCGGTCATTCCGTGCTCGCCGGCGGGCACGCCGGTCGACAGCGAGGCGAGCGACGTCACGGTCGTCGACGGGAAGCCGGCGGTCAGCTCGAGGCACTTCATCGCGGACATGAAAGGAGCGGCTTCAGCCCGCTCGCGCACCCCGACCAAGCCCATGCCGTCGATGAGCACCACGACGGCGCGGGCGGTGTCGTCGAGCCCGAGCCGGTTGTCGTCGCCGACGCCGAGCGCGGCCAGCACCGACGGCATCACGTCGGCGAGCGACGCGTCGCCGTAGCGAGGGATCGGCAGCTCGGGACTTGTCACTGCGGCAACCGCACCCTGAGCCGGCGGAAGCCCTTGCCCTTGTTCTCGACCTTGACGACCTCGATGCCGCCGATCTGCTTGGTCGAGGCGACATGCGTCCCGCCGTCGGCTTGGGTGTCCAGACCCACGATGTCGACGATGCGGACCTCGGTCAGCCCGGGCGGGAGCAGGTTGGTCGCCGTACGGATGATGTCGGGGATCGCGAACGCCTCGTCGTACGGCAGCACCTTGACGTCGATCCGGCGGTCGGCGGCGATCTCCGCCGCGCACGCCTCGGCAATGGACTCCTTGAACCCCTCCGGCACCTCGGGGAGGTTGAAGTCCATGCGCGCTTCGAGCGGCTCCATGTTGCCGCCCGTCACCAAAGCGTGGTGATCGCGGAACACGACCCCCGCGAGCAGGTGCAGCGCCGAGTGAGTACGCATCAATGCGGTACGTCGGGCGTCGTCGAGCGCACCTTGAACGGCGGTTCCCACCGGCGGCACCGGCTCGCCCTCGACCGGGATCAGGTAGACGTCGTCACCGGTCTTGCGCGCGCCCGCGATCCGGGTCTGGACTCCGCCCCACAGCAGCACTCCCTCGTCGGGCGGCTGTCCGCCGCCGCCCGGGTAGAAGGCGGAGCGGTCGAGGACGATGCCCTCATCGTCGGCGCGCAGCACGACCGCGTCCCAGTCACGCAGTGTCGCGTCGGACAGATCGAGCCGTTCGGTACCCATGCGAAGGAGGCCAGCCGCCTCAACCGCGATACGGCCCGTAGGGGCCATCGGAAGACGACGGGCGGCGACCGCCGCGGCCACCACCCGACCCGCGGACCGCCGGTCGCACATCCACGAGGTAGACGATCGCCGCGATCAGCCCGATCAAGGTGAAGATCAGCCCCAGGACGAGCACGACGACCCAGAAGACCTTGCTCTGCTTGCCCGTCGCCACGTACGCCGCCTCCGGGCGCAACGACGCGTCAACCAGCGCCCAGACGCGTACGACGAGCGAGGCGAGAGCGATGACCAGGAAAGCGCCATGGAGTGGAAAGAGCAGCAGGCCGCGCAACACGCGGTTGAGCGTAGTCGGGAACTCACCTCTGACCCGTTGCGTCTGATTCATGCGTTGACTGATCATGAGTAGGGCGCGCCCGGGCCGGGCACAGTGCGGCCAAGATCGCGCAACGAGGAGGCAGCACATGCGGCGGTGGCTGGCAGCACTCGCTGGCGGTGTGACCTTGGCCGGCGGGCTTGTGGCCGCGACGACGGCGACCGCCGCTCCCCTGCGAGCCGAGGCAAGCCGCCCGGCTGCAGAACACGTGCCGACGTCGGTCGACTACGTGCGGATCGCGTTCCGCGACACCAGCGACTCCAGCAACAACCGCACAGTCGTTCTCCACGGCACCCGCGCGCACCACCTCGTCAAGCTCTTCGACGCGCTCAAGCGCGAGCCGCGCGGCACGGTGCACTGCGACGCGATGACCACGAGCCACACCTCCGTCACTTTCCGCGGCACGAGCCACACCTGGGTGGCGACCGAGGCGCTGTGCACGAACGTGACGGTCGAGCGCGACGGCGAGGCGCTGCCGACGCTGCTCGAGTCGAACAAGTGGAACGACGCGCTGACCCGCTACATCGGTCATTCACCGACCGCGGCGGGCAGCTCCACCCCGTCGTCCTGACGACCTTGCGAGACTCGACGGGTGCTCTCGCTGACCGTCGAGGAGCTTCGGCTCTTCCTGCACGTGCTCGCCGCATCGGTATGGGTGGGCGGACAGATCACCCTCGCCGGCCTCGTCCCGGCGCTGCGCAAGGCGGGCGCTGAGGTACCGAAGGCCGCGGCGCAGGCGTTCGGGCGGGTGGCGTGGCCGGCGTTCGCCGTCCTCGTCGTGACCGGCGTCTGGAACATCGCAGCGATTCACGGCGAGCTCAGCCACTCCGCCGACCTGCGCAACACGCTGATCGTGAAACTCGTCCTCGTCGTACTGTCCGGCGTCGCGGCGTACGCCCATGCTCACGCCAAGTCCCGACGCGGGCTTGCGCTCTGGGGCGCGGGAACTGCTCTGTTCGCCCTCGCGTCGATGCTCTTCGGCGTGATTCTCAGCTTCGGCTGATCGCGAACCACCGGCCGTCGATCTGGTGCGCGCGGATCCGGCGGCCGAAGCAGTTGGACAGCGCAACTTCGTCGCCGAGCAGGGAGACGTCGCCCTGACCGACGAACCGTCCGTCGCGCATCAGCGCGACGTGGGTCGTCGTCGCGGGCAGCTCCTCGAGATGGTGCGCGACGGTGATGCTCGCGAGTGCCGGCTCGGCGGCAACGGTCGCCTCGACCGCGGCCAGCAGGTCAGCGCGGCCGGGCAGGTCGAGCCCTGCCGCCGGCTCGTCGAGCAGCAGGAGCGCGGGACGCGGCACCAGCGACCGAGCCAGCCGCGCCCGAGCGCGTTCACCCTGCGAGCACACGGCAATCGGCCGGTCACGCAGGTCGGTGAGGCCGAAGCGCGCGATCAGGTCGGCGATCCGCGCCCGTGCCTGCTCATCCGGCTGCCGCAGCCACTGCACGGTCTGGGTCGCACCGGTCTCGACGTACTCCGCCACCGACAGCTCCGAGGGCATGCGCAGCCGTACGTCGACGACGCCGATCGCCTGCCGCAGCTCGCGCAGGTCGACCCGGCCCATCCGCTTGCCGAGCACGTCGACGGTGCCGCGCGACGGGAAGCGCTGCGCGGAGGCCAGCGCGAGCAGCGTCGACTTGCCGGCGCCGTTCGGCCCGAGCAGCGCCCAGTGCTCGCCTTCCGCGACCGCGAGCGAGATGTCGTGCAGCACGTGCGGACCGGCAACGAACCACACGTCGGCGCCGGCGATCTCGAGCACGCTCACGTCACGCGACGCTAGCGGGGCAGACTGATGGGAGTGGGTGCGAAGCACCCGCCGTCTTTTGGTGGCGGGTGGGGAGGAGGAGGTATGCCGGAACCCGACGCCGCCGAACAGGAACGCCTCGCCGCCCGCCGCGCCGAGCTGCGCGACAAGTACGTCACGAAGACGCCGTCACCCGGCCGCGGCATTCACCACGCGGCGCTGATCTGCAGCGACGTCGAGCAGACGATCGCGTTCTACCAAGGGCTGCTCGGCTTCCCGCTGATCGAGCTGGTCGAGAACCGTGACTACCCCGGCTCGACGCACTTCTTCTTCGACCTCGGCAACAACACGCTGCTCGGCTTCTTCGACTTCCCCGGACTCGGCTTGGAGCAGCTGCCCGAAGGCATCGGCGGCGTGCAGCACATCGCAATCAGCGTGCCGCCCGACGTACACGTGCAGCTCCAGCAGAAGCTCGACGAGGCCGGCATTCAGTACGACGGGCCGCCGCGCGGCATCCCCGAGTCGATCTACCTGCGCGACCCCGACGGGATCGGTGTCGAGCTGTTGCGCGACGAGCTGATGTTCTTCGGCGGGAAGTGGCTCAACCGCTGACCCCTATTCCGCGAACTTGCACTTTCGTGCCGTTCTCGGCGCCGAAACGGGCGCTTCGTGCAAGTTCGCGGGTCAGCTGAGGGTGCGGGCGGCGTACGTCCCGTGCGCGCCGACGACGAGTACGGCGATCAGCGCGAGATAGCCGACCGCGATCCGCCTGCGCTGGTACGGCTCGAGCGCGAAGTACGTCTGCGACGGCGTACTCGACCGGTCGCGCCAACGCCGCCACAGCTCGTACGAGCCGAACAGCAAGATGATGAGAAGGACCGCGCTCGGCCGGTAGATCTCGAGACCCAGCAGGACGGCAAGCCCGAGGAACCAGATCGCCGGATGCAGCGCACCGGCCACTCGCCCGCCGTCGAGCGGCAGCATCGGCAGCAGGTTGAACAGGTTCAGGATGAAGCCGCTGAACGCCAGCGCCCGCAACAGCCCCGAGCCGTTCTCGTGCGCCACCCACCAGAGCGCGAGCGACCCGACCGCGCCGAACACCGGACCGGCGAGCGCGGACTCGGCCTCCTCGTAGACGCTCTGCGGCATCTGCTTCATCGACACGAATGCGCCGAGGAAGGGAAGAAACACCGGCGCGCTCGCGGGGATGCCGCGGTGACGGAGCACGACGACATGCCCCATCTCGTGGACGAAGATCAGCAGCACGAAGCCGAGCGCGAACTTCCAGCCCCACAAGGTGGTGTACGCCGCGATCGACACCGCCATCGACCCGACGACGGTGAACGCCTTGAACTTCACGAGGATCACGCCGAACTTCGCGAGGAAGGCGCCGATCGCCGCGAGCGGGGCGAACGCCCGCTTCAACCGTTCGCGGAACGTGTGCGGTCGCGACGGCACGGGCGGGGGCAGCAGCGAGTCGGGATGCGGCGGCGGCATCCACTCCGCGCCGAAGGCGTCGGCGCCGTCACCGCTCACGCCGTCCATCGTGCACCCGCAATCTGAAAATCCTCACTTGCGGGCTACCGAGCAGCCGCCGCGGTCGAGCCGAAGGACGGCAGCGTGATGGATAACCTCAGTGCGTTCGTGCCCGCTCGCACGCCCTTTGACTGAGTAGACGTGAGGATCCTCGCCAGCGAGAAGTGGACTGCTCCGGGTGGCGGGATGGAGCGGTCCATGCTCGAGGTCGCGGAAGGCCTGGTCCGCCGCAACCACGACGTCACGCTCATGTACCGCTTCGCGGGCGAGTACCTCCCGCTGTATGCCGGCTTCGGCGCGAAGACGCGGCAAGAACGGGCGTTCTTCATCGACCGGGGCGAGACGCTGCGCTCCGCCGCGGCGCTGGCCGCGACCACGCTGCACGGCGTACGGCTGCACCCTGACCTGATCTACCTCAACGACGTCCTGCACCTCCCGTTCGGTGCGCTCGTGTCCTCGCTCACCCGGTCGCCGGCGGTGTCCCACCTGCGGCTGATCCCAGGACCGAACTTCGGGCGGCAGATCTGGACGGCGCTGCCGCGCATCCGCAGGTTCATCGCGGTCTCCGCCGACACCCGGGACCGCTGGGTGAGCTACGGCTTCCCGGCGGAGCACATCGACGTCGTCTACAACGCGATCGACGTCGCCCGGTACTCACCGGGGACGCCCGAGGACCGGGCCATCGCGCGGCGAGACCTCGGCATCGACGACGATGAGCAGGTCGTGCTGTACGTCGGGCGGATCGACAAGGTGAAAGGCATCGAGACGCTGATCGGCGCGGTCAGCCGGCTGGCGCAGCGCCGGCAGCGGCTCCGGCTGGTCGTCGCGGGGCGGCCGGCCTGGCACGAGACGCCAGAGGCTGGCCAGGAGTACGTCGAGCAGCTGCGGCGCATGGCGACGGACGTAACGGCGAGCTTCCTCGGGCCGGTCATCGACACCGTTCCGCTGTACCGCGCAGCTGACGTCGTCGCCGTACCGAGTGAGTGGCCCGAGCCGTTCGGCCGGGTCGTGATCGAAGCCATGGGGTGCGCGCGTCCCGTGGTCGCCACGGCGGTCGGCGGGATTCCGGAGATCCTCACCGGCGAGCTGGCGACGCTGCTGGCGCCGCCCGGCGACGTCGAGCAGCTGTCGGATCGGCTGGACCAGGCGCTCGATGCGGGCCCGGAGCTCGGTGCCGCGTGCCGCGAGGCGGCGGCGCGACGGTTCGGCCTGGAGACGATGCTCGACGGTGTCGAGGCAAGCTTCGCGCTGGCCCTGCGCTAGGCCTGGAGAACACAACGTCCCCGGCGGCTCATACCCGCCGGGGACGTTGCGCGCTGTGCATGCCCTATGGCCGCACCACGAGGCTGAGCGTCAGGCGCTCGGGTCCTCGTCGGTGCTGAGCGGCGCCACCGAGAACTGCGGTGCCGTGCCGTTCGACACCGGCGACGGCGTCGGGGCGGCGGTCGGAGCGGCCGGGCCCGCGGCGGGCTCGGTCACGGCCGGCGCCTTGGCGGCGGGCTTGGCAGCCGGCTTGCGGGTCGCGGGCTTCGCCGAGGCCTTCTTGGTCGCCGGCTTGGTGGACGACGTGGCCTTCGGGGTGTCGCCGCGCAGACCGGCGACGACCTTCTCGCCGCGAGTCGCGAACTCGGCGTACGCCGACTGGACGCGGGCGCTGAGCTCGTCGACCTGCTTGCGCACGGCTGTCGGCAGCTCCTCGACCTGCTGGCGAAGCGTGCCCTGGTTGCGCAGGTTGCCGGTCAGCTCGTCCACCTGCTTGCGCACGGTGGCGGAGAGCTCGTCGGCCTGCTTGCGCACGGTGGCCGGCAGCTCCTCGACCTGCTTGCGCACCGCGACGGGCAGCTCCTCCACCTGCTTGCGCACAGTGGCGGTCAGCTCGTCGACCTGCTTGCGCACGGTCGTCGGGAGCTCCTCGACCTGCTTGCGGACGTCGGCGGGGAGCGCCTGCGCCTGCTTGGTCAGGTCGACGCGGCGGCTCTGCGCCCGCGTCGGCAGCTCCTTGACCTGGATCTGCAGCTGGTTGGCGGTGTTGCGCAGGGTCTCGACGGCGAGGTCGCCGACGCCCGCGATCGCGTACAGCGGCTTGGCATCAATCGTGGGAACGGTTGGCATTTCGGACCTCCATTGGACCCGAGTCGGGTGTCACCGGTCGATGACACGGTCGTGGTGCGGCCGGCGTGAGGGGAACGCCGACCAAGTGCGTGGTCAGGACGAGCTGTCGCCCTGTTCCCCCGATCCACCGGCCGCGGCCGCGCGTGGGTTCGCGCGCCGAGCCGTGCGGGTGCGGGACGTCGGTGTGGAGGTGGGCGCCCGTTCGGGCTCCACCGGTTCGGTCTTCCCGCTCTTGGCGTCGCTTTCGCGGCGATACGCCTCGTAGAGCTCGAGCAGGACCTGCTTCTGCCGCTCGGCCAGGTAGGCATCACCGAGGATGGCCGCGGGGACATCGCTGTCGCCGTAGCGTTCCTCGAGAATCCCGGCCTGCACGTACAGCGCTTCCGCCGAGATCCGCAGTGCCTTCGCGATCTGCTGGAGGATCTCAGCGCTCGGCTTGCGCAACCCGCGCTCGATCTGGCTGAGGTACGGGTTGGACACGCCGGCGAGGCTGGCCAGCTGCCGCAGCGAGATCTGCGCAGCGGAGCGCTGCTCGCGGATGTAGTCCCCGAGGTTGCGCACGTCCAGCTTGGCCACACCCTCACCTTAGGCCTTACCGCTAACTATTGCAAGCAGACAGCAAGCACGCTGGTCTACCCGCTCGCGAACTCGCAGTTTTCAACGCTAGCAAGGCTTTTCGAGGTTTAATTCCGCAAGTTCTGTGACGCCGTGCTTGCTGATCGACCGCTCAGCGGGCGCCAACCGGCGGCCAGCAGCGCGGCCTTCACCTGGGTCACCATCAGGTGCCACCCGTCTCGCGCGTGCATCGACGTGTACCGACGGTGCCACCAACCAAGATCGCGAATCCGTTCTTGCCGCTCGAGGTCTTGCCGCCACTGCTCGGCATGCACCTCGCCGTCGTAGTCGATGCCGACCCGCCACTCTTCGTAGCCGTGATCGAGCCGCGCGACGAACCCGCCCGAGGGTTCTCGAAGCTCCACTTGTGCGCGTGGCCGGGGCAAACCCGCGTCGATCAACGCCATCCGTTGCCGGGTCTCCATCACCGACTCACTGAGTGGCTCCGCGTAGCCCAACGCCGACCGTGCCCACCGGATGCCGCGCCAGCCCGGACGATCGGCGACGTACGCCGACAGCTCGTCGAGTCCGCAGCCACCGCGGTTGAGCATCGCGTCGACCCCCACGACCGCCTCGACGAGCCAGCGGTTGCGGGCAAGATCGAATGCCGCGCGGACCGGGCTCAGACAGGGAACGCCGTGGACCCGGACGACGTCGCCCGGCTCGAGCAGCGCAGCGCTTGAACGCACGCCGTGACGCCGGATCTGATCAGCACGCGCGGAGACGACGTAGATCAGGTCATCGCCTTGGCGTCTCACGTCGGCACCGTGCAGCAACGCCGCCGTCGTACCGCCGATGACGCACCCTTCCGGAAGAACGAGCGCGAGGCCACGAGCGAGCAGCTCCGTCGTCACCTCGTGGCGCGCATCGACATACACGCCGGCGAACAGGCGCCGGTACTGCCGGGATCGGAGCGCGTGAGCGCTCACACCGAGGGCGCGCGCGAACGAGACAGTGAACGGACCGTAGGTGAGGGGCTCGGGCAGCGGCAGCACGGCCGGAAGCGTGCGCCGAGCAACCGGGCGGACGCGAACCGCCGTCCACACCCCCCGCGAACTTGCGCTTTCATCCCGTTTCGCGCGAAGAAACGGGATGAAAGCGCAAGTTCGGCGTCAGACCGTGGGGCGGATCTCGCCGACTGGCTCACCGTGGCCGAGTACGGCGACGTGGCCCGCGTCGTCGAAGGCGGGATCGGAGATCCCGCAGTGACGCAGCGCCGCGACGAGGACGGGGAGCTGGGCCCGCGAGGCGCCGTCGTCGATCTTCACGGCCGCCGCCACCCCGTCGGGAAACGCGACGGCGTACACCCCTTCGGCGCCGTCCTTCGCGATCAGGCCTGGCACCGCTTGCATCAACCGGGTCGTCACGTGCCCGTCCCCGGCAACAAGCTCCGGGTGCAGCCGCATCGCGTCCGCGCATCGTCCGGGGCCGGTCGTGCCGGCGGCCGTCGCCACGGCGCTGAACGCCCGGGCCAGTCCGGCGAGCGTCACCGCGAACAGCGGCGCACCGCAGCCGTCGACCAGCGTCGCGGTCACCTCGTCACCGGTGAGTCGCGCCACGGTCTCCCGCAAGCGCAGCTGGAGCGGATGGTCGAAGCTGCGGTAGCCCGACGTCGGCCATCCGGCGGCGACGCAGGTCGCGAGCATCCCGGCGTGCTTGCCGGAACAGCTGTGGGTGATCCGCGCGGGACCCTCACCGGCGATCGTCCGCGCCCGCCGCGCCTTGGAGTCACCCGGCATCGACGGCGTGTTGTCGAGCGCCGACTCGTCGAGACCAACGGACGCGAGCAACCCGCGCACGCCGTCGACGTGCATCTGCTGGCCGGTGTGACTGCCGCACACCAGCGCAAGCTGCGACGCATCGACAGCGAGGCCGCACTCGATCATCCCGGTGGCCTGCAACGGCTTTGCCGCGCTTCGCGGCAACATCGGTACGTCGGTGGGCCCCGCGGCGAAGACCACGTCCGCGCCACGAAGCACGATGACCGCGCCGCGGTGGTGGCCCTCGACGAACCCCCCGCGGACGACCTCCGCGAGGACCGGCCAGTCCGTCGCGGCCGTGCCGTCACCCAAGCTGCGCTACTCGCCTTCGGTGTGCAGCAACGCGGACACGTCGACCACGCCGTCCTTGTACCGGCGCCCGAGCTCGGCGGTCAGCGCGTCCATCACCGCCTGGATGGTCCGCCGCTGGCGAGAGACCTCGGCCTCCTCGCCGGTGAGGATGTCGAGGTAGCGGTCCAGCGTGGTGTCTTCGAGAGCGCCGGGGTCGGACAGCTCGCTCTCGCTCACGAGCGACTCGACGTGGCGACGGTGCACCTCGACGTTGGACGGCTCCAGTGCCGCGTGCCGGCCGAGGCCGTGCGAGGGCACCCGCTCGTCGGCAAGGATCTCGGGCAGCGAGTCCACCAGCGAACCGCTCGGCCCTTCGCCGCGGCGGCGCGCCCGCTCAGCGCGCAGGATGTCGACCCGGCCCTGGAGCAGCCGTCGCACGTAGGACAGGTCGGTCTCTTCCTGCTCCGCGTCGGCTCGCATCGCGCGGATGTCCTCGATCGAGCGCTCAGCGAGGCCGGAGAGGTAGTCCGGGGCGAGCAGCCGGTCGATCCGCCTGTTGCCGGTGGGGTGTGTCATCGCGATGCCCTTCATACCCGCTGCCGGCTAGGCACCCCTTGCGAAGGGGCCTAATGTCATCCTGTCACGGCTCGGTGACCGCCGCTGCGCCAGCTGAGCGCGAAATTGCGCCAGATGGCTCAACACGAACCGAGAACGTGCCGAAGGACTAAGGAGAGTCACGCAAAGCCACGGAACGGGTGAGGGAGGTCGCCGATGCTCAAGGGCGACCTGAGCTCGACCACCCTCGCCTCCGTGCTCCTCGATCTGGCGTCGGACGGCGCGTCGGGCATCCTGATCCTGACCCACCCTGACGGCCAGGAAGCCCAGGTCTATCTGCGCTCCGGCCTGGTCTGCGGCATCTACGCCCCGGACCGCCACTCCGACCTCGGCGCGAAGCTGGTGTCCTCCGGGATCCTCGCCCCCGAGGCGCTCGCCGACGCCCAGGAAGCCCAGCGCACCGACCTCGCCGCCTGGAACCTCGGCGAGCTGCTCGTCCACCTCGGGTACGTCGAGCAGGACGTCGTCCAGGGCTTCGTGATCGAGCAGCTGCACGAAGCGCTCTGGGACCTGATGCGCTGGACCGACGGCCGCTGGAAGTTCCGCAAGAACGGCAAGACCCGCGAGGATGTCAAGCCTCCGATCCCGGTGGTCGAACTGCTCGAGTCGCTGCGGGAGCGCGGCTACGAGTGGGAGACGATCGCCGAGATCGTCGACAGCCCCGACGCGGTGCCGATGCTCTCCGCGCGCGGCGACGGCGCTCCCGAGACCACGCTCGACAGCGACGCGTGGTCGATGTTGTGCAAGATCGACGGGTCCCGCACGGTCGCGGATCTCGCCGCTGACTGCGGTTACACGCTCTTCGAAGCCGGCCAGGTGCTCGTCACCCTGGTCGACGCCGGCCTGGTCGACATCGGCGACGACAGTGGCGGGGGCGGCGAGGACGTGTACGGCGCCGCCGCGGCGCTCGCCGGTGCGCTGTCGGGCAGTCGACCCGCCCCGAACGGCTCCGAGGGCAACGGCAGCGGCGGAAGCGACGACGCGCTGTCGCGGCTGGCGCGGCTCGCGACCGAGGTCACCACTCAGCCCGACCCGGTCACCCCGGCGACGAACCCGTTGCAGCTCGACGTGATGGCGGCGCAGCTGTCCGGCGGCGCCAACCTCACGGTGCCGGTCTCGCGAAAGTCCGGGGAGTCCTTCGCGGCCGCGATGGACCGGGTCGCCGGCGCGCTGGTCGACGCGCTCGGCCCGCCGCCCGAGGTCGCCGACGAGGACGAGCTGTTCGTACGCCGGCCGCGGCCGAGGCCCAAGCGCACCGAAGCGGACAACGACCTGGACGAGCTGCGCCGCCGCCGCCGCGCGGCCGCCGCCGCGGAGCTCGCCGACGCGCAAGCCGCCGTCGAGTCACTCCGCCCGGACCGCCGGCTCGATGAGCCGGTAACAGAGGCACCGCCGCGGCTGGTCGACCTCGAGGCGGAGCGAGCTCGAGTGGCCGCCCGCGAGGCCGAAGAGGCAGCCCGGCACGCCGCCGAGGGCGCGGCGCGGGAGGCAGCCGAGCGGTTCGCCCGCGAGGTCGCGGAGCAGGCCGCCCGGATCCAGCTCGAACAAGCCGCGCGCGAGGCGCAAGCGCAGAAAGCCGAAGCGGCAAGGCGCGACGCGGAGCGGCTAGCCGCCGAACAACGCGCCGCGGAGGAGGCCGAACGCGATCGCCTCGCGTTGGCGGCCGAGCAAGCGCAGCGCGAAGCGGCGCAGCGGGCGGCCGAGGAAGCCGCCCGGGTCGCCGCGGACCAGGCAGCCGCCGAGGAGGCCGCGAAGCGCGCCGCCGAGGAAGCCGCCCGGCTGGCGGCCGAGCGCGCCGCCGCCGAAGAGGCCGCACGGGTTGCCGCCGAGCAGCTCGCCGCCGAGACCGCCGCCCGCGAAGCCGCGGAAGAGGCCGCTCGCGTCGCGACCGAGCAGCTGGCCGCCGAGACCGCCGCCCGCGAAGCCGCCGAGGAAGCCGCTCGTGTCGCGGCCGAGCAAGCCGCGGCCGAGGAGCAGGCGGAAGCGGAGCGGCGCGCCAAGGAAGAGGCCGACCGGCTCGCTCAAGAAGAGGCCCAGCGCCAGGCCGCGGAAGCCGACGCCGCCCGCGTCGCGCAGGAAGCCGAGGCGCGAGCCGCCCTCACCACGGCGCAAGCCGAAGCCGACGCCCGCGCGGAGGCCGCACGGCTCGCGCAGGAGGCAGCCGAGGCGGCAGCGGCCAAGGTCGCGGCCGAGGAAGCCGAGCGGCTCGCCCTACAGGAGGCCATCGCACAGTCGCAGCGCTCGGCCGAGACCGCGGCGGCCACCGCGATGCTGGTCGAGCTTCACCACACCGCCGAGCCCGAGGTCGTCCCGGTTCCCGAGGCGCCCGCGGCTGCTGCTGAGCCGGAGCCGGAGCCGGAGCCGGAACCAGAGCCGGTCTCGGGTCGCGGCGGCTTCGCCGACTCCGATGCCGACACCGCTGCTCTGCTGCGGGAGTTGTCCTCCCTCGGCCTCGACGACGAGCGGCCGTCGCTGAGCGCCGCCACGCCCCCGTCACGCGCTCCTCGCCCGGCGCAAGGCGCCGACAAGAAGGCGAAGAAGAAGATCGGCCTGTTCGGCCTGTAACCCCCGGCGGCCTCAGGCGTCGACGACGCGCTCGATCTTCATTGCCATGCCCGCGGTCGAAAGCGGCGCGTCATCCGGCGTCGCACGTTTGACGACCGCCAGCGCGATCGGTCCGAGCTCCGCATGGTGTACCGCGGTGCCGAGGAAGCCGATGTCACGGTCGTCGAGGCTCACTGCCGTGTGTGCAGGGGGCAGCTCGTCGACCGTTCCGTCGAGATGCCCGAACACGAGGCGGCGCGGGGGCCGGCCGAGGTTGTGCACGCGCGCAACGGTCTCCTGGCCGCGGTAGCAGCCCTTGTCGAGGTGCACGGCGACACCAATCCAGCCGACCTCGTGCGGGATCGTGCGATGGTCGGTCTCGAAGCCGAGCCGCGGCACTCGCCGCGCGACCCGGTGTGCCTCCCACGCGTCGTGACCCACGAGCGGCAACGACCCGGCGTCGACGCGGGCAACGAGCTCGTCGATCGTGACGATGTCGTCACGGACGACGTCACCGGCAACCTCCGACAGGACGCCGTACGACGCGGAAAGGTCCTCGACCTCGACGCGCAGCATGAACCGCATCGAGTCCAGGTAGCCGACAAGCGAGTGCGAGGTATCTGGCTCGACGGTGAGCCAGGTCGCCGTGCCGTCGTCCACCACGACCAGGTGATGCTCGACGTGACCGTGCGGCGAGAGGATCAGCGCCTCGCGGACCTCGCCGGCGGGCAACGCCTCGAGGTGCTGTGATGTCAGCGAGTGCAGCCAGGTCAGCCGATCGGCGCCCGAGATCCGAACCACTCCGCGGTGGGACCGATCGACGAGGGCGCCGGTTTCGAACATGACGCGCTGCTCGCGAAACGGGTCGCCGTAGTGCGCGGCAACACCGGCGTCGATTCCGACACCCGCGACCGCACCGGGCCGCGCAAGCAACGGACTCGTCACATCACCAGCCTACGAGCAGTTCTCGGTCAGGTGGCCGGACACGTGGCGGTGCCGAAGCCCGGCCGGATGATGAAGACCGACCCGGCCGCGTTCGCGACCACTTCGGTCGCGGCGGGATCCGTACGGGTCCACTGCAGCGCGGGCGGCGGCGGATTGCCGGAGGAGAGCTCAACGACGACGTACGCGTAGTTTCCGGCTGCGACAGCGGCACGCCACTCGCCGCATGCGGTGTAGTCGAGGAATGCGTGGTGCGGACCAGGCTTCGCGATGTAGGTCACTGTGTTCGCGTACGTCGGCCCGAGGAAGGGGTAGAGCACGGGCGACCCGACCACACCGATCCGCTTACCGGTCTGGCTCTGCAACGAGGCGTACAACGCCTCCTTGGCTGAGGCCGTCGTGTGGTACCGGTCACGCAGGTAGCGGTGGTTCAACGGGTAGCCGGCCACGACCGCAACGGCAACCACGACGGCGACGGCCGCCGGCGCATGGTGGCGCAGGACCGGAAGCCGCACGACGGCAACGACGACGAAGGCGAGCACGACCGCGGCGATCGTCGTGCCGTGTCCCATCGCCCACATCCGGGGACCGACCAGGGTGACGACAAGACAAGCCAAGAACACGAGCGCTGTCGGTCCGGGCCACTGCCGTGCCGTCTTCGACAGCGCAAGCACGAGCAGCCCCAACACGACCGCCGGCAACGCGTACCGCAGGTTGTAGCCGAAGAGGTAGGGGTGACCGGCCGGGCCGTAAGCGCCGGTCGGCGTCACCAGATACGCGATCGTGGCCACCACCGCGACGATCCCCGCCATCCGCAGCGTTCCTGGACCGAGGACCACTCCGACGATCACCCCGATCGCCGCAAGAAGCAGCAGCGCGATCCAGGCCTTGCCGAAGAAGAACTCGAGGCCCGGCCGGAAGAAGTGGCGGATGACGGAGAAGGTCCCGAGGTAGTGGGCGACCGAGAAGCCGTACTGATCGAACGTTGTCGGGACCTTGCTCAACCCCGGAATGTGCTGGCTCGGCAGCGGGGAGCCCACTGCAACGATGTCCCGCGCATACCAATAGACCGCAGTGAGGGCGGTGCCTGCCACGGCGTGCACGGTCGCGCGCAGCCGGCGGCCGCTGGGCACCAGAACGAGGAAGCCGATGAGCAGCGCGCCGGCCGGCGCCAGCAGGCTGACCTTCGCGCCCAGGGCGAGGCCGGCGGCGAGGCCGGTGAGGAACGGCAGTCCCGGCGGCGCTTCGTCGCCCTCGTTGCGGAAGTGCACGACGAAGGCGAACATCGCGATCAACGGCCAGATGGCCGCCCAGTCGTTGATCGCACTCGCGTCGAACGTGCCCAGCAACGCGAGGACCGGACTGACGGCGCACAGCGCTACCGGGCCCATGCCGAACGCCGATCCGACACACCACGCCGCCAGCAACGCGATCGCGATGTCGGCCAGCGCGAGCAGCAGCGAGAGCGAGTCGCGATGGAACAGCGCAATGCCCATGCCGTGCAGCAGCTCGCTGTTCAACGGGTAGTACGACACCGGCGACGCCGGTGCGATCTGGAAGATGCTGCCGGTGTGATGCGTCGTCGCGAAGTGGGCCGCCCAGGTGAGGTGGTACTCCAGCGCGTCGATGAACAGGTTGCCGGTCCGGGCCGTGGCGCGCGCGGCAACCAGTCCCTGAGCGAGCAGCAGCGCGGCGCATGCGCTCGCCGTCACGGATGCGATCCAGCCGGGTGATCCCGACGGCGCTACCGGGTCTGCCGGGGTCGCTTCGGTCGCCGGGACCGGGCCTCGACGCAGGCCGACGAACCCGACGCCGGCCGCGATCACGACCGAGGCGATGACGATCGGCCAGCGGCTGAACAGACCGAACGTGCCGAGCAGCTCGCCCTCGACGACGAGGAACGAGTAGCCAACGACGACCGCAGCCAGTGCGGCGGGCGCACCCGACCAACGAGGGACGAGCGCCCGGCGCCCGGCGACTCCGACCGCGGCTGCGCACAACAGCACGACCAGCGTCGTGCCGACGCCGACGGCGTACTGGCCGAGGTTCATCGCTCACTGCCCCCAGGTTCCCCGACGGACCGCACCGACCATAAGCGGTCAGACCGGCGCTGAGTATCACCGGCGGCATAACATCGGCTCCACTGGCCTGCGGAGCCAGCTCATCCTCGAGTGTCGATTGCGGGGCCGCGTTGCCGGACGCCACAGGTACGACGACCGACAGCCCAGAACGACGGCTGTCGATCGTGCTTCCGGCGTACAACGAGGAAGCCAACATCGAATCGGCGGTCAACCACTCGGTCGAGGTGGCGTCGCGGCACTGCACCGATTACGAGGTCATCGTGGTGGATGACGGCTCGTCGGACTCGACCGCCGCGATCGTGGAGAAGCTCGGCGCGAGCAACCCGAAGGTGAAGCTCGTGCGCCACCCGGTGAACCAGGGATACGGCGGTGCGCTGAAGAGCGGCTTCCTCGCCGCCACGATGGATCTCGTCTTCTTCACCGACTCCGACAACCAGTTCGACCTCGACGAGCTCGCGGTGTTCATCGACCTGATCCGAAGCGTCGACGTCGTCGCCGGGTATCGCATCAAGCGTCGCGACCCGCTGTTCCGGCGGCTCAACGCCAAGGCGTGGAACTACCTGGTACGTGCGCTGTTCTACGTGCCGGTCCGCGACATCGACTGCGCGTTCAAGCTGTTCCGCCGCGAGGTCTTCGACGGACTGGAGCTCAACAGCGTCGGTGCGATGGTCAACACCGAGCTGATGGTGAAGCTCGGCCGGTCCGGGTACCGCGTCGTCGAGGTTGGCGTCAACCACTACCCCCGCACGGCGGGCAAGCCGCAGGGCGCGAGCCTGAAGGTGATCATCCGAGCCTTCTCCGAGCTGCGCCGGATGCACGACTACCTGTCGACGGTCGAGCTTCGGCACCTTCCGGCCGGCACCCGCGACTCGCACTCCATCCCTCCGACTAGCGGGGCGTGACGCCGCGGTGAAGCCGGTCGCCATCGTCGGTGGCGGGATCGCCGGCGCCGCCGCAGCGCTGCGCCTTGCCGAAGCCGGCCGCGAGGTCGTGGTGTTCGAAGCGGGCGAGCGGCTCGGCGGGCTCGTCGTCTCCTTCGAGATCGGCGGCACCCCGCTCGAGTGCTTCTACCACCACATCTTCCCGCACGAGTCGCACATCCGAGCGCTGATCGACGAGCTCGGCTTGACCCCGAAGCTCCAGTGGCTGCCCAGCAGCATGGGCGTGCTCACCGGCGGCCGGCTGTGGCCGTTCACGACCCCGCTCGACATCCTGCGGTTCGGGCCGATGACGCTGCCCGAGCGGCTGCGCATGGGCATCGGCGGGCTGCGGCTGCAGCGCTGGAAGGACTGGGAGAGCCTCGACTCCGTCCCCGCGCGGGAGTGGCTGACCAACGCAACCGGACCGGCCGCCGTACGCGAGCTGTGGGACCCGCTGCTGCGCGCGAAGTTCGGTGCGGCCGCACCCGAGGTGCCGGCCGCCTGGATGTGGGGCCGGTTCGAGCAACGTCGCGGCGCGCGCAAGGGAAGCGGCGAGAAGCTCGGCTACCTCCGCGGCGGCTTCCGCCAGCTCTTCGACGGGCTCGCCGCCCGGCTCGAGCAGCTGGGCGTCGAGATCCGGACCAGCAGCCGCGCCGGCGCGGTCGAGGTCGCTGACGGCCGAGTCGTCGGCGTGACCGGCGACGGCGGGGACGTCGAGACCGACACCGTGCTCTACACCGGCGCGCTGCCGGGCATCACCCGGCTCGTCCCACCCGAGCACAGCGACCCGAAGTGGGCAGGTGCGCAGGGCATGGGGGTGGTGTGCTCGGTGATCGAGACCGACCGGCCGATCACCGACGTCTACTGGACCAACGTGTGCGACCCAGCCGTCGGGATGGGCGCGATCATCGAGCAGACGAACCTCGTCCCCGCCGCCGACTACGGCGGCCGCCACGTCACCTACCTCGGCCGCTACTTCACCGCCGCGGAAGCGGACATCGCCGCCACCGACGCCGCCGCCCTCACCGACACCTGGCTCGACAACCTCGCCGCCGCCTACCCGCGCTTCGACCGGTCGAGCGTGCAGGCGGTCCACCCGTTCAAGACGCCGTATGCCGCGCCGCTCGTCACCCTCGGGTACCGCGACCGGATCCCCGACCTCCGGGCGCCGGTCGCCGGGCTCTACGTCGCCACCACCGCGCAGATCTACCCGGCCGACCGGGGCATGAGCGAAGGGATCCGGCTCGGCACCGAGGCCGCCGCCGCGATCAGCGCCGATCAGCGGTCCCCGGCATGAGCGAGTGGCGCTGCCCGGTCTGTGAGAGCGCCGACTCGCGGCCGCTGTGGCGCGTCGCCGGCGAGGGCACCGAGAACGGCGTCGACCCGCACGCGTTCCGGCCGAGCGCCGACCGGTACGGCGAGACCGTCGGGTCCGTGCTGCGCTGCCTGTCATGCGGCCACGCCTCGCTGGCAGAGACACCCACCGACGAGGCGCTCGCCGCCGCCTACGGTGACGCCGCCGACCCGGTCTCGCTGGATGAGGAAGCCGGCCAGATCGAGACCGCCCGCCGCGCGCTTGCGCGGATCGAGGCGGTCGTCGCTCCCGGCCGGCTCGTCGACATCGGCTGCTGGACCGGGTCGTTCGTCGCGGCAGCAGCCGAACGCGGCTGGCAGGCGAGCGGGGTGGAACCGTCCACGTGGGCCGTCGAGCGGGCCCAGGAACGCGGCTTGGACGTGCGAGTAGGTGATCTCGCGGGCTCGGGCGTCGAGCCGGGCAGCATGCGGTGCGTGGTGATGTGCGACGTGATCGAGCACCTGCTCGACGTGTCGGGCGCCATCGCGGCAATTGCGACGATGCTCGAGCCGGGCGGAGCGGTGTACCTGACGACCCCGGACGCCGGCGGGCGGTTGGCCAGGATGATGGGCAGCCGCTGGTGGTCGATCCTGCCGATGCATGTGCAGTACTTCACCCCCGACTCGATGCGGCAGCTCCTGGCTCGGCACGGCTTGCGAGTCGTCACGATCGACAGCCACCCCAAGGTGTTCACAGCGGCGTACTACGCCGACCGGCTCGGCGGCTACTCGCCGGCACTTGCCCGGACCGCCGTACGGCTGACGAAGGCGGTCGGGATGGCCGATCGCCTGGTCGCGCCGGACTTCCACGACCGCATGCAGGTGCTCGCCGTAAAGGCCTGAAGAGCTCGCCGCGCACCGCGCTCCGGACCCTTCACCCGGACGTACCATCGTCGGACCCGAATCGTCGCCCGACGGCTATCGTTGATCTCTGGGGGAGAAACGGACTCGTTCCGCACATGAGGAGACGCGTGGGGAAGCAACGCAACCGCACCGACTGGCAGGTCGACTTGAAGCCGGTCGCGCTCGCGTCGACCCACGGTCGTACCGCTTCCTCGAACGGAAACGGCGCCCACGCTGCCGCTCCGGCAACCGGGACGAACCCGGCGCTCACCAAAGCGCTCGGCGAGCTGCAGGCCGCCGATGCGCAGACGCTCAAGGCGCTGGCCGAGATCCACGCCGCCGTCAACGAGATCCACACCTCGATCGCGGCGCTGGCGACCCGGGTGGAGGCGATCGAGGCGCGCCTCGCGAGCCCCGCTGCGGAGGCCGCCACGACCCCGCCGGTCAGGACCGCCCCGCGCGCTCCCCGCGCTCCCCGCACGCCGCGCGAGCCGTCGACCCTCGCCCGGCGCACCCGGCAGGCAGCGTTGCCGCCGGCCGACGACGGCACGCAGCCGTAGCGTGCGCCGCGGCGTGCGCCCGTTCCCACTCGGGCAGATCGACGAGGTCACCTGGCGTGACCGGCTGACCCACGCCTGGCGCGACCTGAAGTACGCCCGCGACCACGGCGTGCTCAACGTCATGCCGCCGGGTCACTACCACTCGCCGGTGCCCTCACTCGACGAGGTGCCTGAGGAGCTGTTCGCGCCGCGCGACGACATGCCGGGCATCGATTTCCAGGCCGACGCGCAGCTGAAGCTGGCGGCGACACTCGCGCCGTATGCACGCGAGATCCCATTCCGCGACGAAGCCGTGGACGGGCTGCGCTACCGGCTGTCGAACCCGTTCTTCTACAAGAGCGACGGCCTCGTCTACTACTGCCTGCTGCGGCACTGGAAGCCCAAGCGGATCGTCGAGGTCGGGTCAGGCTTCTCGACCGCACTGGCCCTCGACACCGCCGATCGCTTCAGCGACGTCTCGCCGACGGTCACGGCCATCGACCCGAACCCGGAGCGGCTTCGTTCGCTGGTGCGTCCCGGCGACCGGCTGGAGATCGTCGAGCAGCGGGTTCAGGATGTCGACCGCAGCGTCTTCGACCAGCTCGAAGCCGGCGACATCCTGTTCATCGACTCCTCGCACGTCACGAAGATCGGCAGCGACGTCAACCTGCTCTTCCTCGAGATCCTGCCCCGGCTCCCCTCCGGAGTGCGGGTCCACGTGCACGACATGTTCTACCCGGAGTACCCACGCCAGTTCGTGCACGGCGGGATGCACTGGAACGAGGCTTACCTCGTCCGGGCAATGCTCACGAAGAGCACCTGGCTGCGGATCGTGTGGTGGAACGCCTACCTGGCCGCGACTCGCCTCGACGAGATCTCGGAGCTGCTTCCCGGTTGGGGCAACTCACCCTCGTCGAGCTTGTGGCTGGAGATCGTCTGACGCCTGGCTGATCACTGCAGCCAGGGCCAGCGCCCCGAGCCGGCGGTCTCCGGCAGCTCCGCCGTCCCGGTGTCGGCCAGCGCGAGGCCCGCGATCGTCCAGAAGACCATGGTCACGGGCAGCTCGTACCAGGTCTGCAGGACCGAGGCGCCGATCGCCAATCCGCAACCCGCCAACCACGCGCCGCCTGCGAGACCGGCCGCCTCGCCCGGGCGCTTGGCCCGTTCCCGAAGCTTGGCCAGCGCCGCCAACAGCGTCCCGAGGAACAAGAGCATCGCGACAACGCCCAGCTCGGTCCCCGTCTCGAGGTAGGAGTCCTCCGTGTTGACCACTGTGGCACTGCTGTAGAGCACGCCGGTCGTGTTGTTGGTGCCCAACCCGTGACCGAGCGGGTGATGGATGAGGTCCTTGACGCCGGCGCTCGTGCGCGTCACGTGCGCCTCGGTATCGGGGTCTGCGGAGGGCTGGATGATCGATTTCATGCGGGCAAAGACCGCCGAGTGTCCCGCGACCGGCAACAAGACGGCGCCGGCCAGAAGGATCGTGAGCACCAGCCTGAGCCGACGCCGCGAAACGCGACTGATCCCGAACACGAGCGCGAGCACCACGATGATCCCCGCAGCGACGACTGCGCCGCGCGTGACGCTGAGGAAGACGCCAAGGAGGGCGCCGGCGCTGACGACCGACGCGATGATCGCCGAGCGCGAAGAGGCCACCCGCTCCACCGCAATCCCGAAGGGGATCACCATGAAGTAGCCAAAGACGAGCGGATCGTTGAAAAGGCTTCCGCCGCGCACGTAGGTCGACTTGCCGCTCACCGTGGTGGAGATCAAGCTGCCGGAGTCGTTACCGGCGAGCTGATTGCCGAGAACCTGGCCCCGGTAGCCCGGATAGTCGAGGGTGTTGCGGAGGAAGTTGTTGAAGCCGCTGTTGCTCGCTGACTCCCAGAACGCGAAACCAGCGAGCACGATCGCGACCGCAAACACGACGAACCGCAGCCGCCGAATGACGATGGGGTCGAACGTGAGCCTGCGGATGCACAGGAAGACAACGACGTAGAGGCACTCCAAGCGCCACGCGCTGAGCCTGGCGCCAAGCGACAGCCCGCCGAGTGCGGACGGGTCGGCGAACGGCAGGATGAAGTAAAGCGTGACGACGCCGACGTAGCCGACCGCCAGCCAGTCGAGCAGGTCGGCCTTGATGTGTCGTTGCCTCGTCGCTCGCAATGCCGCGATCACGAGGGAGATCGCCCAGAACTCCTTGAGGTAGCCGAGGTCCTTGACGACCATCCGCGGTACGCCGTGTTTGTACGCGAACGCCAGGATCGGCACCTGCAGCGGCATCCAGAACGCGATGCCGAGAACGGCGAACTGCGGTCGCCGCGACGCCAGCGCGATCGTCAGGCTGAGGATGGACAGCCCCAGCACCAGTGCGATGCTGACCGGCCCGCCGGAAGCGAAGAAGTAGACAAGCGCGACGAATAGTGCGGTGAAGAGCCAACGGCGGGGGCCGGCGAGGAGGCGGCCGAACGACCAGCCACGAACCGGCGCCGCTGCCCAAGCCACTGGTCGAGGGTAGACGGTTCGAGGACGCTGACCGGCTAGCCTCTGTCCGTGGACCTCCTCCAGTTCTTCTCGATGGTGCGTCGGCGTCTCGCGCTGATCCTGCTCTGCATCATCGCCGGTACGGCGGGGGCGGCGTACTACGCCAAGCACCACAGCAAGACCTACACCGCGACCGCCCAGGCGATCTTCCAGGTCCCCGACACCCGCACCCTGGGCGACACCGTCGGCGGCACGTTCTTCGCGGCGAACCAGACCGTCACCTATGCCACGGTCGCGACCTCTCGCGCCGTCGCCGCGCGCATCATCACGCTGCTGCATCTGCAGGACAGCCCCGCGGACGTCGCGCGACACCTGAGCGCGACCGTCGAGAAGAACACCGAGGTGCTCGACGTCTCGGCGACTTCCAACACCGCCAAGGGCGCTCAGGCGCTGGCGGACGCGGCCGTCACCGCGCTGAGCGACGAGGTCACCGCCCTGCAGGCCACTCAGAGCGCCAAGATCACGGCAAACGTTCTGGACTACGCGGAGCTGCCCAGCGGGCCGACCTCGCCGAACCCGCCCCTCGACATCACCCTCGGCGTGTTGCTGGGAATCGTCGCGGGCCTCGGCGGCGCCGCTCTGCTGGAGACCCTCGACCGCACGGTGAAGTCATCCGCCCACGGCGACGCGTTGTACGCGGCGCCGATGCTCGGCGTCGTCCCGAAACGACGCGGCGGAATGCTCGTCGTACGCCGCGACTCGGACAGCGCCGAGGCCGAGCCGTACAAGACGCTGCGCACCGCGGTCCGGTTCGTTGCGCCGGACCGGCCGCTGCGCACCCTCCTCGTCACGAGCGCGGGCGCCAGCGAAGGCAAGACGACCACGGTGGCGAACCTCGCCGTCGCGATCGCGCTGTCCGGTGAGCGCGTCATCGTCCTCGACGCCGACCTGCGGCGGGCACGGCTCGCCAACGCCTTCGGGCTCGAGTACAACGTCGGCCTGACCTCACTCGTGCTCGGCACCGCCTCGATCGCTGACGCGTTGCAGCCGTGGGACCGGTCGCTGCAGGTCATGGCCAGCGGGCCGCTGCCCCCCAACCCGTCGGAGATCGTCGGCTCCCAGCTGTTCAACCAGCTGCTGCGCTCGCTGAGCGAGATGGCCGACTTCGTCGTGATCGACGCGCCGCCGGTCCTCCCGGTCACCGACGCGGTGGCGATCGCCGCACAGGTCGACGGGGTGCTGCTCGTCACCCGGCACGGCAAGACCCCGCGAAGCGCCGCCGCGGAAGCCCGTCGCAAGCTCGCCGGTGTCGGTGCAAACGTCATCGGCTACGTCCTCAACGCGGTGCCGGCACGCGACGCCCACTCCTACTACGCGGACTACGAGTACCAGCAGCGCGGGATGCGGTCACCGGCCGGCGCTGCCGGCCAGCCCGCCGAACGCTGACCGCTCAGCTCCGGACCGGTCGTTGCGGATCATCCTCACGCATCTGTACTGCTGGCCTGAGGTACGACGCGGCGCGGAGCGATACGCCCACGAGCTCGCCGCGTCGCTGCGCCGAACCGGTCACGACGCCCGCCTGATCAGCTCGGCGCCGCGACCGCAGCGCGACCTCGTCCTCGACGTACCCGTGTCCCGGCTTCGCCGCCGCGGCTACCTGCGTCGGTACGGCGAGGCCGGGCTGGGCGCGGAGTTCGCGGCACGCTGCACCCCGCGCGTGGTCGCGGCCAGGCCCGATGTCTGGCACGCGCTGTCCCCTGCCGATGCGGCGGCGGCCACCCTGCTGCGCAAGGTGCGACCGGGCATGCGCGCCGTCTACACCGAGGTCGGCTTTCCGTCCAAGCGCTCCCACGACCGCCGGCCCGACCGCCGGCTGTACAACCGGGTGGTCCGCGACATCGACCAGTTCCTCTGCCTGTCGCAGCCGGCCAGCGACCTGCTGCTCACCGACTACGGCCGGCCGGGCGTGACGATGCCGGCCGGAGTGGACATCCGCAGGTTCGACGCCGGGGGGCCGCGCCATCCGACGCCGGTCTTGCTGTTCCCGTCCGTGCTCAGCGAACCGCGAAAGAACGTCGGGCTGGTACTCGAAGCTGCTGCGCTCCTGCGCGCGGCGAATGTCGAGATCGAGGTCTGGCTCGCCGGGCCGGGTCAGCTCCCCAACGACCTATCCGAGCTCGCCCGCAAGGGGCTCGACGCTGTCACGATGCATCGGACGGCTGACGCCGACGAGCTCGCCGCGCTGTACGGCAAGGCCTGGGTCACGGTGCTTCCCTCCCACTCCGAGGTCTTCGGTCTGGTGGTGCTCGAGTCGATGGCCTGCGGGACTCCGGTCGTGGTGCTCGACGACGGCCTCGGCCCGAGCCTGCTGGTGACCGAGGGCACCGGCGTCCGCTGCGCACCGGATGGCGAGTCCGTCGCTGCGGCCTGCCGGGCGGCGATCGACCTCGCCGCCGATCCGCCGACGGCACAACGTTGCAAGGAACATGCGGCCGACTACGACTGGGACACTGTGGTCACGCCGATGATCGTCAGCAGCTACGAGCGCTAGGAGCGTGGTGGGCGGCAAGCGCCAACCCGACGTGACGGTCGCGGTAGTCGTGAAGAACCGGCGCGACTGGATGGCCCGTTGCCTCGACGCGATCGAAGCCCAGTCCGGCGTCGAGTTCGACGTCCTCGTCGTCGACAACGGCTCCACCGACGGCACCTACGAGGACCTGCTGGAACGCCGGCAGCGCTCACCGATCACGCTGACCGTCATCCAGCGCGACGGCTCGTTGGGACAGATCCGCAACGCCGCTCTGCAAGCCGCGACCGCGGCGATCGTGGCGTTCACCGACTCCGACTGCGTGCCCGAGCCCGGCTGGCTCGCCGCCGGGATGAAGGCGTTCACCGACGGCGTCGTCGTGGTCCAGGGCCGGACCAAGCCGGTCCGCGATCCGGGCTCGTGGGAGACGACGATCCGGGTCGAGAAGTTCAACGACCGGTACGAGACGTGCAACATCTTCTACGACCGGCAGGCGCTGCTCGCGGTCGGCGGCTTCGGCGAGCACATGCCGCAGCTCGGGGAGGACATGGTTGCCGGGTGGCGGCTGCGCCGCGCGGGCCGGGACACCGCCTGGGCCGACGATGCGGTGGTCGCGCACGAGGTGACGTACCCGACCATCCGATGGTGGCTGCAGCGCGGCTGGCGCAACGCCGCGTGGCCGATCTTCGTCAAGGAGTTTCCGGAGGCACGCGGCCGGCTGATCTACCGCCGCTACTTCCTCAACCGCAGGCAGCCGCTCGCGATCCTCGCCGTCCTCGGGATCGTGGCTGCGATCGCGCTGCTGAGCCCCTGGCCACTGCTCGCGCTGCTGCCCTTGCTGTGGCGGTGGCGGCCTTCGCCGCGACGGGGCCGGACGGTGCGCAACAGCTGGTGCGCGGTGCTCTACGAGCTCGCCACCCTCGCTGGGCTGATCAGAGGATCGATCCGGGCGCACGTGCTGGTGCTGTGACCGTGCAGCCGCCACCAGCCGGTCAGATCACGAGCCGGCGCGCGTAGACCGAGCCGGCGAGGCAGCCGCACAGCTCCACGAGGTCCCGCAACGCCGCGAAAGGCGCGCGTCGCAACCTGGCTCGCCGGCCGCGGCGATCCGGGCGCAAGGTGAGCCAGAGGTACGGCGCGATCCCGGTCGCCGCGTAAGGCGACACGGTCGGCGCGAGCACGATGGCGACGAGAGCGAGCGCCAGCGCGGCGTGTGCCGGCCGCAGGAAGACCCGCCGCCACAGGAACGCGGTGCGCAGCTCGGGAAGCCGCCGGACGAGCAGCGGGAAGCCCGCGGCGCGTACGGCGTCGCGAAGCGTCATTCGTGCCGACCCGGCGAAGACGTGGTGGTGCACCACGGCGTGAGAGGCAAATCGGGTGCCGCCCTGCCGGCGTACCCGCCAGCCCAGGTCGACGTCCTCGCCGATGCCAGGCGTTCCGAGTGAGCGACCCAGCACGTGGCGCAGCTCGCCGGGGACCTTCGGGTTGAACGGCTGCTCTCCCAGCGCGTCGAGCGCGCTGCGGCGTACCGCGAGGTTCGCGGTCTCGTAGAGCCCGTACTCACGCGGGGTGGAGATGGTGCGGGACCAGCGGTCGCGGGGCTGTTCCGGATCCGGACAGGTCCGCCCCTGCACCAGGTCGATCCCTTCGGCGAAGGCCGCGACCAGCGACTCCAGCCACGTCGGCTCGGCCCGGCAGTCGTCGTCGGTGAAGCAGACGATCTGCCCGCTGGACCGCTCGACGCCGCAGTTGCGGGCGCCGGCCGCGTAGCCCTTCTCCGCCGGTCGCTCGACCCTCACCCGGTCCGACGCCATCGCCGCGAGCGTCTCCGCCGTCCCGTCGGTGGAGTGGTCGTCGACGACCACGATCTCGGTCAGCCGCGCGGGATAGGTCTGGGCCGCCAAGCCATCGATCGCCCGAGTCACCAGCTCGCGGCGGTTGAACGTCGCGACCACGACCGACACCGTCGGCAGCTCGCGGGCGGGGGTTGCACTCGGCGGCAGGGCCCGGCCCGCGTGGGCCGCCAGGTACATCGCGTCGAGCTCGGCCGCGCGGCTGCCGATCTCGTGCGCGAGCACGATCCGGTGGCGCGGCGGGCAGCCCGGGGGCGGACGAAGCTCGTCGAGCGCCGGGTGGCGATGCGGCTCGGGCGCGAAGCCTCGAGCCATCACGGCGAGGGCGGACCGGCGTACGGCGGGGACATCCGAGTCCAGGACCTCGGAGGGCACCGCGGCCGGCTCGGTACCGCCGCCCACGCTCATGGCAAGATCCCAGCCCGGTCGCAACAGCCGCAGCCGCTCAGCGTCGTACCCCTGCGCAACGAGCCGGTCGAAGCAGTAGGCCGACGGCACGATCACCGCCGCCGCGCCGCTCACGAGCTCGTCGAGGTCAGGCTTCGCGAGGTCACGTTCGTCGACGGTCGCGAACCACGGCCGCCCGCATTGCGATGCCAGGGCCGCGACGAGCGGCGCCGCCGAGAGGTCGTGCGCGTGGAGCACGGCGACCCGATGCCGGCGGACCTGGCGCGCCAACGCCGAGACGGAGGTCAGGTCAGGCCGCGGAAGCGACACCGCGTCCACCGCCGGGCCGGCTGCCGGGACGGCCGCGTCCGGGAGCAGACCGAGGACGACCTTCGTCGCGGTGGTCGACGTGACGAGCGGCGCAGTGGTGTCGGCATCGGTCCAGGGGCCCAGCACGTGAAGTACGGCAGGGCGCGACACCTGACGATTATCGCCAGGTGCAGCCGACCGGAGGAAGGGACAGCGCGTCAGGTCGGTTACCGTCGGCACCGATGAAGGGCATCATTCTCGCCGGCGGGACGGGCTCACGCCTCTGGCCGCTGACCCGCGCTGTCTCCAAGCAGCTCATCCCCGTCTACGACAAGCCGATGATCTTCTATCCGCTGTCGACGCTGATGCTGGCGGGCATCCGAGAGATCCTGGTCATCACGACGCCGGAGGACGCCGAGCCGTTCCGGCGGCTGCTGGGCGACGGTTCGGAGCTGGGGCTCGACATCACCTTCCGGCCGCAGCCGCGGCCGGAGGGCCTCGCGCAGGCGTTCGTGATCGGTGCGGACTTCATCGGCGCCGACAACGTCGCGCTGGTGCTCGGCGACAACATCTTCTACGGCGCGGGCCTCGGCTCGAACCTTGCGAAGTACGCAACGGTCGACGGCGGCCACATCTTCGCCCACCAGGTGGCGCGGCCGTCGGAGTACGGCGTGGTGGAGCTCGACGACACCGGCCGCCCGGTGAGCATCGAGGAGAAGCCGCAGCAACCGCGGAGCAACTACGCCGTACCCGGGCTGTACTTCTACAGCGCCGATGTCGTGGACGTCGCGCGCGACCTGAAGCCGAGCGCGCGGGGCGAGCTCGAGATCACCGAGGTGAACAACACCTACCTCCGAGCCGGCCGGCTCAGCGTCAGCGTGCTGCCGCTCGGCACCGCCTGGCTGGACACGGGCACCTTCACCAGCCTCGTGCAGGCCTCGGAGTTCGTGCGGGTGCTCGAGGAGCGCCAGGGCCTGAAGGTGGGATGCCCAGAAGAGATCGCCTGGCGCAACCGCTGGATCTCCGACGAGCAGCTGCAGCGACACGGCGAGACGCTGCAGCGCAGTGGGTACGGCGAGTACCTGCTCGGGCTGCTCCAGAACGCGAGCCCCCGATGATGTCGGTCGAGGCACTCGGCATCGACGGCGCCTGGCTGTGCACGCCTGCGGTGCACGCCGACCCACGGGGGATCTTCCTCGAGTGGTTCCGCGGCGACCGGCTCGCCGCTGCCACCGGGCGCAGCTTCGAGGTGGTCCAGGCCAACCACTCGGTGTCGGCGAAGGGCGTGGTGCGCGGGGTTCACTACGCCGATGTGCCTCCCGGCCAGGCGAAGTACGTCAGCTGCTCGGGTGGCGCGATCCTCGACGTCGTCGTCGACCTGCGGCTGGACTCGCCGACGTACGGGAAGTTCGAGGCGATGGTGATCGACGACCAGCGCCGGCAGGGGATCTTCATCGCTGAAGGTCTCGGGCACGCCTTCTGCGCACTGGCCGACCAGACCGCCGTCAGCTACTTGGTCTCCGCGACGTACGCGCCCGAGCGCGAGCACACCGTATCGCCGCTCGACCCCGCGCTCGGCCTGCCGTGGGACGAGCACGTGGTCGGCCCGCTCAGCGTGTCCGACCGCGACGGCGCCGCTCCGACGCTCGCCGAGGCCGCCGCCGCGGGCGCTCTCCCCACCTACGCCGCCTGCCTCGACCGGTACGCCGCCCTCTCGCTGACCAGCTGATGGCAGCAGCCGCCCTGCGCGTGGCCGTCGTCCACGAGTGGATCGACGCGCGCGACGGTTCGGTGAAGACGTTCGAGCAGCTCGCCGCTGCTTTTCCTGCCGCCGATCTCTACGCCCTCACCCACGAGCCGGACGTCCACGTCGACACCGGGGGCCGGCCGATCCGCACCACCTGGCTCGATCGGGCAAGCCTGCGCAGGCGGCGTGGCGCGACGCTTCCGTTGATGCCACTCGCATGGCGCACCACCCGACCGCAGGGCCGATACGAGGTGGTCCTCACCTCCCATCACGCGTTCGCACAGTCCAACCGGCTGGCCGGCGACGGCGTACAGCTCGTCTACGTGCACAGCCCGGCGAGGTACGTGTGGACCCCGGAGCTCGACGGCCGCGGCGCGAACCCCGTGCTGGCGCCGGCGCGGGCCTTGCTGCGGGCTGTCGACCGGTCGGCGGTCCGCCGGGTCACGGCGTACGCCGCCAACAGCACCGAGGTCGCCGAGCGAATCCGGCGGTTCTGGGGGCGCGAGGCGACGGTCATCGCGCCACCGGTCGACATCTCCTTCTACGGCGCGGCGACGGACGAGGTTCCGACGCGTGACTACCTGCTCGGTGCCGGTCGGTGGGTGCCCTACAAGAACCTCCACCTGGTGATCGAGGTCGGCGACCGGCTCGGCCTGCCGGTGAAGATCGCGGGACAGGGCCCCGAAGCCGAGCGGATCCGCGCGGCGGCGGACCGCGCCCGGGTGCCGGTCGAGATCATCGAACGCCCGACCGACTCCCAGTTGCGGACGCTCTACTCCAACGCGTCGGCGCTGGTGTTTCCGACGATCGAGGACTTCGGCATCGTGCCGGTGGAGGCGCAGGCCGCCGGCACGCCGGTCGCCGCCGTCGGGATCGGCGGGACGAGGGACAGCATTCTCGACGGGGTCACCGGGACGCTGGCGGCCAGCACCGACGTCGCGGACCTGGCTGCGGCCACGGCCGCCGCGATAGGCCTCGCTGCTGCGGACTGCCGCGCCAACGCCGCCCGCTTCACCGCCGAGCGGTTCCGCACCGAGATCGTCGACTGGGTCACGACGCACTCGACCCGCTGAACAGCGTCAGTCGCTGCGTGGCGGCGGCGCCGGCCAGTGCCACCGACCGGCCAGGTCGAGACCGAGCGCGGCGTCCAGCTGCGCCAGGTCATCGCCGAGCGCAGCATGGAGGTGCAGCACCGCCGCTTGCGACGGCGACGGCCGCTCGTCGCCCATCGGACGGTAGAGCGCGCGTTGCACCAGAGGCGACCGCTTCACGACGCCGATCAACGTGTCGAGCCGCAGCTCGCGCGCAAGCAGTGCCGATCTCTTGACGAGCAGTGCGACAGGTCTGCTTCGCGCGGTGCTCGCTTCGCGGCGCGGCTCGAGCTGCTCGGCGGTGAGGGTCATCCGCTCGATGCCGAGCCAGTCGGTCAGCCCGTCCATGAACGCCTGCGGATCCTGCTTGAGGTCGTCGAAGAGCGCGATGTAGATGCGGTCCCGGCCGAACAGCTCGAGGTACGGCGCGAGGTGCCGCCAGTAGGCGCCGTTGTCGATCAGCTCCGCGACGTCGTTCAGCGCGGTCTCGAAGTCGCTGCGGACGAGGCCGTGCCGGCGCATGTGCAGGTACGACGAGAACGCGCGCGCGACGGGCTCGCGCAGGCACACCATGAGCCGGACGTCAGGCAGCGTGTCGCGGATCCGCTGCGCGGCCTGCGGGTCGAACAGGTAGTCGTGGCAGATCTCCGCGAGGACGGACTGCTCCGGGCGCGCCCGGCGGAAGTGGCGGGCGTACCACGGCAGGCCGCGGTCGAAGTAACGGTCGAAGAAGTAGAGGTCGCGGGCAGCCGGGATGTAGACGGACGGGTGGGTGCGCAGCACCGCGTCGAGCCAGGTCGAGCCGGCCTTGTCCGGACCGATGAACAGGAACGACGGCAGCCGCGGCGCAGCTGCACGCTCATCACTGGTCATCGCCGGTCCCGGTTGCGCGAAGTCGCCGTCTCGGCGAGCAAGGACAGCACATCACGGACACGGGCGCCGCTACCCGCCAGCTGTCGCAGCAGTCGCAGGTTGGTGCGTGCCGCCGGAGACCAGCCGTGCCGGACGGCACGCGCGAGGTCGAACCCAGAGTGCACGAACGCGGCGGACGTGCAGCGCGCGACCTCGTCAGCGGTCAACCCGGCCGCGCCGGCGTACTGCTCGATCAACCGCACCCGCTCCTCCGAGGAGGCCGCGGAACGGATGTTGGCGGTCGTCTGCGACCCCGGGTGCCGCCGTCTGCGCAGCAGCGGCTGCGGCAGGTACACCGCGTCCCCCTGCGCGACGATCGAGAGCAGGAAGGCGACGTCGAGCATGTGTCGGTAGGTCGGGTCGTAGCCGCCGATCGCCTCGTAGGCGGAACGCCGGAACAGCACCGCCGAGGGCTCGCCGAACGGGTTGCCGTTACGAAGGCACAGCGCGGTCAGCTCGTGGCGGTCGAGCCGGTGCGGGCCGGGGCTGAGGAAGATGCGCGAGCGGTCATTGACCCGCAGCCGTGGCGTATACGTCGCACCGCTGTCATCCATGAAGGTCCGGCCGCATCCCACGACCACCACGTCGGGATGCGCGTCCAGCACGGCCGACAGCTCCGACAGCGCCGTCGGCTCCAGCGCATCGTCCTGGCCGAGCAGCAGGACGTACGGCGACGAGCCGAGCGCCACCGCGCGGTTCCAGTTGTCGCCCATCCCGCTGCTCCGGCCGTGCGCGACGCGCGAGACGGTGCCCTCGCCGAGGCGCCGGGCGAGCTCAGCCGCTGCCGGGTCGTCACTGTCGTCCGCGACGACGACGTGGAGGTCCGTCAGCTCCTGGCGACGCAGCGACTCGAACAGCTCCGCAAGGTGGTCCGAGCGAGGGTCGTGCGTGGGGATGCAGACATCGACAGCAGCCGGGCGCTGGGTCGTCAGTCCGCGGCCTCCGCGGCGATCAGCACGTCACGATCGGCCGGCCACAGCTCGCTGTCGGCGAACTCCTCGCGAGCGGGCGGCACCTCGAGGACGGGACGGAAAGCCTCGGTGTGCGCAGGCGCCGACTGGGCAGGCGCAGCTGCCGCCGCCGGGCGCCGCCAGCCAGCGGGCAGCTCCTCGACCGGTTCCGGGGTGCCGTGGTCGAAGATCAGCAGCGACCGGTCCAGCAGGCCCGGGCCGAGGACCCACAGCGGCACGTCCGAGGTCTCGATCGGCGGGACGAGGCCGAGGATCCAGCCCACCGTCCGCGCCACGATCCAGAGGTCGAACCGGGTCGATGCGTGCCGGACGTAGAACAGGTCGAAGTTGGGGGCACTGGTCGCCGTGTCGCTCGATGCCACGCTGAGCTGCCAGAGCCCGGTGCAGCCGGGCCGCACGCTGCGGCGTAGGGACTCGTACTGCTCGGCGACCGGCTCGACGTGGCCGGGCAGCGCCGGCCGCGGGCCGACGAGGCTCATGTGCCCCAGGACGACCGAGAACAGCTGCGGCAGCTCGTCGAGGTGGGAACGGCGCAACAGCGAGCACAGCCACGGCAGCTTCATCGTGTCGAGCCCGAGGCTGTGCTTGTCGGCGTAGGACGGGGTGGACGTCGGCAGGGTCCGCAGCTTGACGATGGTCAGCTCGCGGCCCTGCAGGCCGGGCCGGCGCTGGACGAAGAACGGGTTCGCCCGCAGCGACAGGACGACACCGACCGCGAGGACTGCGATCACCGGGATGGCGATGAGGCACAGGAAACCGCCGACCAGGATGTCGAAGGCGCGCTTGCGGAACGCGACACGTCCGTGAGCCTGCGCCTGCCCGGTGCCTGATCCGGCGGTGCTATCGAGCACAGGACCTCACTTCGGGGGAACGGCACAGGCGCGAAAGGTCGATTTTGTACCAGATTGCGCGGAGTTGTCATCGGTCGTTCGGGCCTTGGTCTTTAGCCCGTCAACGCGCTACGCGAGCGCTGGTTACGGGTGGGGCGAAGTTCACACGGATGGAGTAAGCCGCAATTAACGCGATTACAGTCTTCGCGTGGCCAAGGTCCCGGCGTGGCGAAGTCCGGCAGCCAGGCCACCCACCATCGGCCCGCCCCCTCCCGAACCGCCGCTGTCGCGGTTCAACCGCTTCGCGGTGCTCACGCTGCGCGCCCTTCGCGCGGTCGTCCCGAAGGATCGGCGTCGAGCGGTCCTCTACGGCGTGCCCGCGACGAACGACGGCATCCGCGCCCTGCTCCCAGCCGTCGCTCGCCGGGGCATGCGCTGCGTGGTGATCAGCGAAACGAGCGACGAGGCGGAGCGGGTCCGTGTCCAGCTGGGGGGATCCGTCGACCTGATCATCCGGCGACGCCGCAGCGTCGGCGCGATGTGGCAGGTCGCGCGAGCCGGAGCTGTGTTCTTCACCCATGAGCTGTACGCCCTGCCGCCCAGCCCCCGGCAGCTGATGGTGAACCTGTGGCACGGGGAGTTCACCAAGATCATCGGGCTCTGGAACAGCACCCGCGGATGCGCCTCCACCTATGCGACGGCGACATCACGCCTGGGCGTCGCGTTCCGCTCGGCTGAGTTCGGGTTGTCGCCGCAGCAGGTGCTGGTGGTCGGCGACCCTCGCAACGATCTGATGCTTCAGACGTCGAAGGACGCGGCGCGGCAGGAGCTGGGGCTCCCGGCCGAGCGACGGGTGTTGCTGTGGCTCCCGACGTACCGCATGTGGCCGGACCAACGCAGCGGTCCTCCCGCTCCGACCGCGTCCGACCTCGCTGCGATCGACGGCTGGCTCGCGCAGCGGAACCTGCTGCTGGTGCTCAAGGCGCATCCGCTCGCACCGCCGCAACCCGACCTGGTGAGCACCGAGAACATTCGCATCCTCGCCGACGACGCCGACCACCCCGTGTCGGTGGCAAGGCTGCTTGCTGCGAGCGACGGCTTGATCACCGACTTCTCCTCGACCTGGTGCGACTACTTGCTGCTCGACCGCCCGATCTGGATCCACTGCCCGGACTACGCCGATCTCGCCCGGCACGGCCACATGCTGCTGTTGCCGGTTGACCGCTGGCTGCCCGGGCCGCTGTCGACCACGATCGACGAGCTGACCGCAGCCATCGACGCGGAGCTGACCGGCACCGAGCGGGCATGGCGCGAGCGGCGGGCGTGGCTGCTCGACGTCCTCCACGAACACAAGTCCGGGTCTGCTGCCGAACGTCTCCTCGACGCCATCGACATGCCCACGGGTCCAAGCGGTGGGCCCGGCGCCTGACCGTCAGCCGGAACCGGCGATGCGCTGCCGGCGAAGCTCGATGGCCTCCTGGTAGAACTCGACGACATCGCTGGCGTGGTCGGCCCAGGTGCGGCCGATTCGAACCGGTGGCTCATCCGGAGACGGGACGAATCGCGACGGCTCCGCGATGAATCGTTCAACCGACGCACGCAGCTCATCCGCGGATCCGGGTTCGAACAACAACGGCGCGCAACGATCACCCAGGAGGGTGGGGATGCCGCCGATCCTCGCGCCGATCACGGGAACGCCTCGAGCTCGCGACTCGAGCACGACCAGCGGCGCGACATCCGGGCACCGAGAGGGCAGCACCATGCAGTCGACGTCCGCGAAGAAGCGCTCCTTCGCCTCACCGTCGACCCGGCCCAGGTACGTCACGTTTCCGGTCGCGGCCGCCTCCACCATGGGAGCGAGAGCGCCTTCGCCGGCAATCAGGAGACGGTGACCGCCGCCGAGCCCCTCGAACGCGCGAAGCAGGGTGTCAATCCCCTTGTGCGGTACGAGCTGTCCGAGATACCCGAACGTCAGCGGCTTCGACGGATCGAAGGGCCGGGACCGCACCCCTTCGTACTCGACCCCGATCGTCTGCGGCAGCTGCCGGAACCTCCCAGCGGTCCAGGACAACGTCTCGTGAGCCCGCGCCGACACCTGCGAATACGCGAGCAGGAGCTCCGGCGGATGCCGCTTGACGATCTGGGCGCGGATCGCGGCAATCACCCGACAGGACATGTCCTGGCACAGCTCGCCGTTGGGAAGGGTCATCGTCGTACGACGACAAAGCAGCCAGTGGTCGTGCAGCTGGTGGACGTGAGGCGCGAGCGAGGCACCGGCGGTCAGACTGACCGTCCCCAGACCCTGGACGCCATGCGAGTGCACGACGTCCGCCCCGAACCGCCTGATCGCCTTGGTGATTCGAGCAGCAGCCAGCGGGTTGTAGATGTCCTCGAGCCGGAAGATGGCACGCCGCCAGCGCGCCTGCTGCTGCTCCAGGTCTCGGTGAATCGGCCCGGTCGGCACCGCCTCGACCACCATCTCGCCGGGTATGCCGTGAGTGATCACACCGACGTCGTGGCCCGCAAGGCGTTGCTCCGCCGCCAAGTTGGCGGCATAGACCTCGGCGCCGCCGAGCAAGTACGGGTCCCAGAAGCTGGAAACGTGCAAGATCTTCATGTGAGCCCGTCTGCCCAGCCCGCTCATCCTCGGATGGCGTCATGCTACTGGCCGCTGCGGCGCCGACCGTCATGATCACCGAGCAGCACCGCCACCGGATCGTCGTCTTCTCGCACAGCGCGCAGCTGCGCGGAGCCGAGCGGGCACTGCTCGCGATCACGCGGCGGCTTGTCGCCGACTCGCACGAGGTCGTCGTCGTCGTACGACGTCGCGGACCGCTCATCGCGCGACTGCAGGAGCTCGGCGCTTCGGTGCATGTGCATCCGATGCCGCCGTGGCTGGCACGCAAGAGTGCGTGGCCGGTCTTCATTGGTCGCGCGATCATCGCGCTGGTCTGCCTGCCGCGGCTCGCGTGGCTGGTTCGCAAGACCAAGCCGTGCGTGGCCTACACGAACTCGCTCGTGACACCGGAAGGTGCGATCGCCGCGCGGCTCACCGGCGTCCCTCACATCTGGCACATCCGGGAGTACGTGCCGGGCAACGAGACGCTGCGCGGCCACCTGTCGTTGCGGCGCATCATGCGAACGACGGCGCGGTTGTCGAAGGCGCGAATCGCGGTCAGCACGACCGTCGCCGAACAATGCACCGGCGACGGCGGCCCGGATCCGGTCGTCGTCGCTGCCGGCATGGACCCGGAGCGGTTCGCGACTGAACGTCCGACCCGCGACGAGTGGCTCGCGGCCGGCGCGCCTGCTGTCGCGGTCGTCGGGAGCGTCTCGGCTGCGAAGGGGACCGATCTCGCCGTCGGCGTGCTCCACGAGCTGCGACGGACCCATCCCGGTGCCCGGCTGCTCATCGCCGGCGCCGGGGAACCTCGCTTCGTCGAAGCCGTCCGCCAGGCGATCGCCGCGGGTGGCGACGACGACGCGGTACGCATCGTGGACTTCGTCGACGACGTGCGGTCGGTGTACGACGCGGCTGACGCCGTTCTCGTCACCTCCCGTCACGAGGCCTACGGCCTGGTGACGCTCGAGGCACTGTCGGCCGGAGCACCGGTCGTGGGAAGCGCCTCGGGCAGCACCCGGGACCTGCTCAGCGGCTGCGGCCTGCTCGCCGACCCGGGCAACGCGGTCCAGTTCGCGGCCCATGTCGCGGCGATCGCCGACGACGCAGCGCTGCGCGCCTGGCTGGTGGCACGCGGGCAGCAGTTCGTTGCCGGTCTCGACCCGGACGCCGAGGCGGTGGCGCTGCTCGCAGCCGCCGCTCAGGTGTGCAGCGGGGGGTAGCTCACTCGGTCTCGACGGTGAGCTCGCGGATCTCCTTCGCCGGCACACCCGCCACGAGCCAGTTCGCCGGGACGTCACGCGTGACGACGGCACCGGCGGCCACGAACGCCATGTCCCCCACGGTCGTCCCGCCGGCGATGACGGCGTGCGCACCCATCCAGATGTTCGCGCCGATCGCGACCGGGGCGGTGGTCGTGGCGTGGTGGATCGGGACGTCGAGCGGAGTGCGCAGATGCCGCGAGTCGGCGATGGTCGTGTACTCGCCGATGATCGTCAGGTCACCGACCGTCACCCGCTCCGCGCAGTGCAGGTGCAGACCGGTCGACATCACGCAGCCGCTGCCGATCATGATCTCCCCACCCACGTGGTACGTGCCGAACCGGCGGATGTCGGTGTTGTCGCCCACGGCGAGCGAACCGCCGCGAAGCGACAGCTTCACCTCGTCGCCGAGCCGCGTGCGTGAGCCGATGACGAGCCGCGTCGTCGTACCGCGCCAGATCTCCAGCCGCACCCGTCGCGAGATCTCCGCGTCGGCCGCGACGGTGAGGTCCACCGTGGCCCCGCGCCAAAGCGCGAGCCACCGGACATGGCGGCGGAACCGGCGGACCCGGGAACGCGTGCGCGCACGGTCGACGCGACCCCCGATCCTGGCGACAGTCGACCGGATCCTGGCCGGCACCACCGCATCGGCTCCTCGGTCAGCGTTTGGACGCCGCGCACTGCGACCGCCGTGGCGCTGCGTTGTTGCGAAGTAATCTACTGGCCTGCCGGGTTCGGATCCGCAGGTGAGAGCAGGTGATGGGTGAGCGCGCACGGCAAGCCCATCACGCTGAACCGGCAGACCGTCGCACAGCTCGCCGCCCAAGCGCACGCCCGCCCCGACCCGGGATTCGATCCGGCCGCGAGCCGCTGGCACGGCCGTGCCATCTTCGTGACCGGCGCACCGCGGAGCGGGACCAGCTGGCTGCACCAGATGCTGCTCACGCATCCCGACGTCGCCACCGGCGGCGAGATGCACGTCTTCTGCGAGGGTTTCGCGTCGGTGTTCGCCAACTTCGACGATCCCGATCCCTACATGAACCTGTCCACCTGGGTCACCCGGTCGCAGCTCGTGGCGCTGACCCGCGACTTCGTCGACGGCGTGTTCAGCGCCGCCGCCGACGCGAGCCGGCCCGGCGCGGGCTGGGTGCTCGACAAGACCCCGAACCACGCGCTGTGCGCGCAGCTGCTCAGCGAGGTCTACCCGGACGCGATCTACATCCAGATCGTGCGCAACCCGCGCGACTCGATCAGCTCTGCGCGTGACCTCTGGTCCGGCTGGAACCCGCGGCTGCGCGACTGGCGCGGTGCGGCCGCGGACTGGCGGGCGACCGTCGAGGACTGCCGCCGTCATCTGGGTGGCCTTCGCTACCACGAGGTCCGCTACGAGGACCTGCTCGCCGAACCGGTCAAGGAGCTCGGCGCGATCCTCGAGTTCGCCGGTTTGCGGCATGACGACTCGTACGTCGAGGACGCCGTCAGCTTCGGCAAGGCGCCGGTCAACGTCCGCCCGTCCGACCGGCGGATCTCCGCGGCCAAGTGGGCCGACATCGACCCGCGGGCGGAGCAGGACATCGTCGCGGTCGTGGGCGACCTCATGGTCGCGAGCGGCTATCTCGACGAGGCGCAGCGGCGCGAGATCCTGGCGCGCCACCCGGTGCGGCGATCCGCTCGGGCCGCAACCGCACAGCTCGCGGCGAGCTCCCGGACGGCGGCCAGCCGCGGCCGACGACTCTCGCGGCGCGCGCGGGACGTGGTCACGCGCACGCAGCGCTCGGCCGACGTGCGGGCGACCGTCGCCAAGCTGATCGCCGCCGCCCAGTCCGGTGATGCGACCGCGACGGCCGCATTGCTCAAGTCCGATGTCGAGGCCGAGCTGCCGACCGGCAACATCAAGGGTGCGGCCGCGGTCGCGGCCGAGCTGTGCCGGTCCCTCGACGGCGCGTCGGTCGTGCCGTTCATCGCCGACGAGCAGGCAGTGGCCGTCGAAGTGCTGCGCCCCGGCAAGCCTCGTGAGCACCACCGCTACTTCGTCAGCGCCAAGGTCATCTCGCGAGTCGTCGTCGAGGGCGACGCGTCGAAACCGTGAGTACCTCGAGGGACGTCACGCGTCCGCTGACGATCGTCGTCGCGGGTTCGTCCGTGTCCGTGTCCGTGTCGCCGCCGCGACGCGACCGGCACGACCGCACGTACGGTGAGCTGCTCACCGAGACTTTGGACGCTCGGGGAGTGCGCGCATCGGTGGTGCACACCGGCAAGTGGTTCGACATGGTCAACGAGCTGCGGCGCCGGTACGAACCCGCGATCCGCAACCACTTCCCCGACGTACTCGTCCTCAACTACGGCTTCGTCGAGTCACAGCCGAACTTCCTGCCGACGTGGGCGTCACGTCACTTCACGACGTGGGACGTGTCGTCGGCACCGGTCGCGGCCTGGTACCGCCGTCACATCGCCCCTCGCGTTTGGCGGGTGCTGCGGGCCTACCAGCGACGGGCAGCGAGCATGACCTCGCGCGGCTCCTACCGGCTGTCGCCGAAACGCTTCGCCGCGGAGCTGCGTCGCGTCATCGAGCTGTCGCGTCTCGAGACCGGCTGTCTCGTGCTCGTGCTCGACATCGACCCGCCCGACGGCAGGGTGCTGCACTGGATGCCAGGGATGCGGCAGCGATGGGAGCGCTACCAGGCCGTGCTGCGCCACCTCGTGGCCGAGATCGGCGATCCCGACGTCCGGCTGGTGCCGGCATCACGAGTCGTCGACGAGCTCGAGCTGTCAGCAGCTCTGCCGGACGGGATCCATCGGTCACCGGCAGCACACCGGCACACCGCGGAGCTGCTCACCGACGAGATCGTGACGTGGCTGCACCGCGGGTAAGCGTCGCGGTCTCCACCTACCGGCGACCGGATCGCATCGAACGGCTGCTGCACGCCCTGGCGGGACAGACGCTCCCGGCAACCGACTTCGACGTGGTCATCTACGACGACGCCTCCGGCGACCGCACGCCTGACGTGATCCGGCAGCTGATCCCGACCCTGCCGTTCCCGGTGCGCCTGCTCGAAGGAGCCACCAACCGCGGCCCGGCGTCGGGGCGCAACGAAGCCTGGCGCGCCGCCACGGCCGCGGTCATCGCGTTCACCGATGACGACTGCGTCCCGCAACCTGAGTGGCTGCGTGCCGGCCTCGGTCACTTCAGCGACCCGGACGTGGTCGCGGTGGTCGGGCGGGTGGAGCCGGCACCCGACCAGCACGACCTGCTCGGGCCGTACTCGCGCACGCTCAGCGTGCACGACGCGCGCTTCTTCGCCACCGCGAACTGCCTGTACCGGCGAGCGGCGCTGGAAGCGAGCGGCGGCTTCGACGAGCGGTTTCGCCGCGCAGCGGGCGAGGACACCGACCTCGGCCTGCGCATCCTCGCCGAGGGCGGCCGCGCGGACTACGCCGAGGACGCGGTGGTGCACCACGACATCCGCGCGAGCGAGCTCCGCGCCAGCGCGCGAGAAGCATGGTCGAAGTGGATCGACCTCGCGCTCGTCGTGCGCAAGCATCCGCAGATCCGCCGGACGCTGCTGTACCGGCGAGTCTTCTGGAAGCCGTCGCACGCGTTCCTGCTGCTGGCGATCGCTGCCGGGATCGCGGCCGGGTTCTGGCCGTGGGCGGCGCTGGCGGCGCTGCCCTACCTCGACTACCGCATCCGCCGCCAGCCGCTCGCCGGGCGGCTGCGGCGGGTCACGACGTTCCCCGGCGCGGTGCTGCTCGACGTGCTGGAGCTCGCCACGATGCTGCGCAGCACGCTGCACTACCGCACGCTGATCCTCTGAACCGCTGAGCCACTGAACCTCTGACTGCAGGCCCGCTACTTCGCGCGGCTGTCCATCGTGGTGCCGTTGACCGTGACGACGCTGCCCAGGTCGGTGGTGCCGAAGTACTTGCTGGCGCCCTTCACGAAGAAGGTCTCGCGGCTGCTGGCGCCGAGCAGCACCTTGCGCTGGGAGTCGAAGACCTCGGCGTGCACGCCGTAGCTGCGGGTGGCGAGGTAGTTCTCCATCTTGATGGTCGCGACCAGCGGCCGGCCGGGGCCATGCTTGCCGCGGTACTCACCCGGCGTCGTGTACGCCGAGGCGACGACGTCGTGCCCTTCGGTCGGGACGATGCCGACACCGAGGCACGGGTCCTCGACCTCGCGGGTGAACTCCGCCTTCACCGAGATGGTGAAGGGCTCGCCGGTGCGCAGGTTCCGCGTCGGCGAGCCGCCGCCGTCGAGGATGTCGAGAGAGACGTCGGCGCGGCCGAGGATCTCGCTGCCTTCCTTGCCCGCGTCGAGCTTCGCCGTGTCGCCGACCTCGCGGATCTCCGAGAGGATGGAGTGGTAGACGCCCATCGCGTCCGCCGAGTCGCCGTCGAAGACCAGGCGTCCCTTGTTCAGCACGATCGTGCGCTTGGCCATCCGCACCGCGAGGCCGAGGTTGTGGGTGACGAGGACGACCGTCGTACCGTTCTCGCGCAGCTCCTGCATCCGGGTGTTGCACTTCGCCTGGAAGGCGGCGTCACCGACCGCGAGGATCTCGTCGACGACGAGGATCTGCGGCCGGGTGTGCACCGCGACCGAGAAGCCGAGCCGCAGGAACATGCCAGAGGAGTAGAACTTCACCGCGGAGTCGAGGTAGTCCTCGAGCTCGCTGAAGGCGACGATCGAGTCGAAGTCGCGGCGGACCTCTTCGTTGGTCATGCCGAGCAGCAGACCGTTGACGAAGATGTTCTCCCGGCCGGTAAGCTCAGGGTTGAAGCCGACCCCGACACCAATCAGCGGCGCGACGTTGCCGGCGACCTGCATCCGGCCCTCGGTCGGCGCGGAGACGCCGGCGATCAGCCGCAACGTCGTGGTCTTGCCGGCGCCGTTCGTCCCGACGATGGCGACGGTCTCGCCTTCCTCGATGTCGAACGAGATGTCCTTGAGCGCCCAGACCTCCGACAGCCCTCGGCGGCGCCGCGGGATGAGCCGGGACAGGAGCAACGGACTGTTGTTGAGGGCGTAGCGCTTGCCGACGTTCTCGAACCGGATGTGTGGCCTCACAGGCGGTCACACGCCAGTCGCTCGTACTTCGAGTACGCCACGAGGGAGACGAGCGTCAGCCCGACGATCCACGCGAGGGTGGCGAGGACGGGGATCAGCAACGGGTCGCCGCTGTTGGCATTGAACGACCAGCGGGCGACCTCGAGTGCGCCGGTCGCCGGGTTGATCGCGAGCAGGTCCCTGTGGTGGTGCAGCCGCGTCATCGGGTAGATGACCGGCGCGACGTACATCAGCGCCTGCAGCGCGGCGACGATGAGGTAGCGGACGTCGCGGAAGTACACGTTGAGCAGCGCGAGCGGAGCGCCGAAGGCGTAGCCGAGTGCGACCGCGAGCAGTACGGCGAGCGGAAGGGCGATGAGCCGCCAGGTCGGCGTCACGCCGAGCAGGGTCGAGATCGGGATGACGATCAGCAGGCCGATGAACAACGCCGGCGCGTTGGCGAGCACCGCCATCCCCGACAGGAAGATCCGCGGGAAGTAGACGCGTCCGGCGACCTGCGCCTGGTCGGTGATGGACGACGCGGACAGCTGCACCGAGACCGTGAGGTAGGTCCAGGTCATCATGCCCACCATCACGAACGCGGCGTAGTTCGTCGTCGTACCGATCCGGACCAGCTTGCTGAAGACGATCGCGAGGATCGTCCCTTGGAACAGCGGAAGCAGTACGGCCCACGCGATGCCGAGCGTCGAGCTGCGGTAGCGGGCACGGAAGTCGCGGCTCGCGAGCATGGGCAGCAGGTGGCGGCGGCGGATGGCGTCACTGACGAGATCGCGGATCGGAGTGCGCTCACCGCTGAGGTCCAGCACGGTGCGCGCGGACTCGTTCGTCGCGGTTGCCACGGCGCAAGAGTAGTAACAGCGCGGCAGCGGCGAGGGTTGCGGCGGCTGGCACGCTCGGCGCGGCACTATCGTGCGGGCATTCGCATCCTCTTCACCCACCCCTACTTCTGGCCGCACGTCACGCGCGGCGCAGAGCGGGAGATTCATGACCTCGCCACCCGGCTGGTCGAGCGCGGGCACCAGGTCACGCTGCTGACGAGCCAGCCGAGCGGGCTCACGCGGCGCGCGACGATCGACGGCATCAACGTCCGCTACGTCCGGGTTCCGCACCGGCCGCGCGCCCGGCCGGGCTACGGCCTCGACGAGACGGCGATGTTCGCGCTGCCGGCACTCGCGACCAGCCTGCTCCACCGGGCCGACGTCGTGCACTGCTGGCACTACGCCGACGCCGCCGCCGTGATCGGCCGTGGCCGGCCGACCTTCCTCAAGGTCACAGGGAGCGTCACGCCGGAGTGGATGCAACGCAGCCCGATGCACGACCGGCTGCTGCGCCGGGCACTGGCCCGCACCGACGAGGTGTGGTGCAACAGCGAGTGGGCGCGGGGCGAGATGTCCGGCTTCGGCCGTGAGATGGGAATCGTCCCGGCCGGGGTCGACCGCACCGTCTTCCAGCCGGTCGCCGACCGCGCCGAGCAGCCGACGGTCCTGTCGACCAGCGCGCCGGACGAGCCCCGCAAGCGCCTGGTCGACCTGCTGGCGGGCTGGGGTGCCGTGCGGGCCGCCGTCCCCGACGCCCAGCTGCGCATCGCCGGCAACGCGCCCACCGCGATCCGGGACGCGCTGCTCGCCGAGGTCCCGGACTCCGACCGCGGCTCGGTGCACTTCCTCGGCTCACTGGGCACCGGAGAGCTCGCCCGGGAGTACTCCGCGGCGTGGCTGTCCGTGATGCCCGCCGTACTGGAGGCGCTCGGCCTGTCGACGCTCGAGTCGCTGGCGTGCGGCACGCCCGTCCTCGGTGCCGACTCCGGCCACACCCCGGCGCTGGTCGCGCCGCCCGGTGCCGGGGCGGTGTTCCGGCCCGCCGACCCCGCCGACCTCGCTCGAGTGGTCGGCGGACACCTGGCGGCGGGCGCCCCCAAGGACCGCGACGCGTGCCGCTCCGCGACCGATCGCTACGACTGGGAGCGCATCGTCACGGAGGTCGAGACCGCCTACCAGCGGCGGGCGCTCGCATAACCTGTCCGCCGTGCGGCTGCTCGTCACCGGCGGAGCCGGCTTCATCGGGTCGAACTTCGTGCGTCAGGTGCTGGCGGACGGCTACCCGTCACTCGCCGGCGCCTCGGTCACCGTCTACGACAAGCTGACGTACGCCGGCAACCTGGCGAACCTCGAGCCGGTCGCCGGCAGCGACCGCTACACGTTCGTCAAGGGCGACATCCTCGACTCGGCGCTGCTCGACGAGGTGCTGCCCGGCCACGACGCGGTGCTGAACTTCGCCGCGGAGTCGCACGTCGACCGCTCGATCGAGAGCTCGTCGGACTTCGTCATGACCAACACGGTGGGCGTGCAGACGCTCTTCGACGCCTGCCTTCGGGCCCGCGTTCCCCGGGTGCTGCAGGTTTCCACCGACGAGGTCTACGGCTCGATCACCGACGGGGAGTTCCGCGAGGACGACGTGCTGTCGCCGAGCTCGCCGTACTCCGCATCGAAAGCCGGCGGGGACCTGCTCGCCCGCTCCTACGCGGTCACGCACGGGATGGACGTCGTGATCACGCGCTGCACGAACAACTACGGGCCCTACCAGTACCCAGAGAAGGTCATCCCGTTGTTCGTGACCAACCTGATCGACGGTCTCCGGGTGCCGTTGTACGGCGACGGCAGCAACGTACGCGACTGGCTGCACGTCGACGACCACTGCCGCGCGATCGCGCTCGTCCTCGACGGCGGCCGCCGCGGGGAGATCTACAACATCAGCGGCGGTACGGCGCTGAACAACCGCGAGCTCTGCGAGCACCTGGTCGCCGCGTGCGGCCGTGACTGGAGCGCGGTCGAGAACGTCGTCGACCGCAAGGGCCACGACTTCCGTTACGCGATCGACGACAGCAAGATCCGTGACGAGCTCGGCTACGAACCTGCCGTCGACTTCGACGCCGGGCTCGCCGCAACCGTGGAGTGGTACCAGCGCAACGACGAGTGGTGGCGGCCGCTGAAGCAGCCGAGCTCCGGATGACGGACACCGACCCCGCAACGCTCACCGACGACGAGCTGCGCCGCTACGTCGCGGAGCGCGAGTGGTACCACACCGAGGAGCTGCGCCCCGGCATCGAGACGCCGGGCTGGTTCGACACCCGGCCGACCGCCGCCGCGCTGCCGTGGCCGCAGCTGACCGGCAAGCGCTGTCTCGACGTCGGGACGTTCGAGGGCTTCTGGGCGCGGGAGATGCACCGGCGGGGCGCCTCAGAGGTTGTCGCGATCGACATCCTCGACCCGCGACAGTGGGACTGGCCGATTGGCAGCACGTCGGAGCTGCTGTCGACGCTCAGTGAACGCAAACGCGGCGGTGAGGGCTTCCACTTCGTCAACCGGATGCTCGGCGTGCCGGTCGAGCACCGCGAGCTGTCGGTGTACGGCCTCGACCCGGCGGACGTCGGCGAGTTCGACATGGTCTACGTCGGCAGCCTGCTACTGCACCTTCGTGACCCGGTGCGCGCACTGGAGCGGGTGCGCGCGGTCTGCAAGCCGGACGCGAGCGTTCTCTGCGTCGACGCCATCGACCTCGAGCTCACGGTTCGCCATCCGCGCCGGCCGCTGGCACAGCTCGACGGCCTGGGACGGCCGTGGTGGTGGAAGCCGAACGTCGCCGGACTTGCCCGGATGGTCACGGCGGCCGGCTTCGACGTCGTGCAGCGCTCCGGACCGATCTTCCTCAAGCCGGGGCGCGGCCAGCCACTGCCGCCGTGGCGGCCCGCGATGCTGCGCAACGCCACCGGGCGTGAGGCGATGGTGACCAAGTGGCGGGGCGACCCGCACGCCGCGATCCTCGCGCACCCCCGCGAGCTTCCGAGCACATGACGCGCTGGGTGGTGACCGGCGCCGCCGGCATGCTCGGCGCCGACCTGGTCGCGCTGCTTCAGGCGGCACGCCAGCCGGTCGCGGGCTTCAGCCGCGACGAGCTGGACGTGACCAACCCCGATGAGGTCCGCGCCGCGGTCGCCGGCGTCGGCGGCGCCGACGTGGTGGTCAACGCGGCCGCCTACACCCGCGTCGACGACGCCGAGTCGCACGAGCAGGTGGCGAACGCCGTCAACGGGCACGCGCCCGGCATGCTGGCGGCCGAGCTCGCGTCACATTCCCGTCTCATCCACGTCTCGACCGACTACGTGTTCGCGGGCGACGCCACCGAGCCGTACGAGGTGGACGACCCGATCGCGCCCCGGTCGGCGTACGGCCGGTCGAAGGCGATGGGCGAAGCGGCAGCGCTGCAGACGTCGCCGGGCGCCGACGTGCACGTGGTGCGGACCGCCTGGCTCTACGGCGAGGCCGGCCCGAGCTTCGTGCGCACCGTCGGGCGGCGGCTGCGGCAGGGCGAGCCGGTCGACGTCGTCAACGACCAGCGGGGCGCTCCGACCTGGACCCGCGACCTCGCGACCCGGCTGATCGCGCTGGGCACCGCCGACGTGGCGCCGGGGATCTGGCACTGCTCGGCGGGCGGGGAGGCGTCGTGGTTCGACGTCGCGGTCGCGATCGCCGAGGAGCTCGGCGTCGACCCTGCGCTGGTGCATCCGACGACCTCCGCGACGCTCAACCGCCCGGCGCCCCGCCCGGCGTACTCGGTGCTGTCGAACCGCAAATGGGCCGCCGCGGGCCTGCCGTCGATGCCGCACTGGCGTGACGCGCTGCACGAGGCGTTCGCCACGCTGGGTGAGAGCCTGACCGACTGACTCCGGCGGCGGGCGGCGCCGCCCGTATCGTGGCGGCCATGCCACGCGCGCTGGTCACCGGGATCACCGGCCAGGACGGGATGTATCTCGGCGAGCTCCTCGTCGCCAAGGGGTACGACGTCTTCGGGTTGGTCCGCGGCCAGAACAACCCGAAGGTCCGGACCGTCGAGCGGCTGATCCCGAGCGTCGAGCTGCTCGAGGGAGACCTCACCGACCTGCCGTCGCTGATCGGCGCGATCGAGATCGCGCAGCCGGATGAGATCTACAACCTGGGCGCGCTGTCGTTCGTGGGGCTGTCGTGGCGGCAGGCGGAGCTCACCGCCGACGTCACCGGCATGGGGGTGCTGCGCATCCTCGAAGCGATCCGGATCGCAACGCAGAACTCGATGGACCGGATCCGCTTCTATCAGGCGTCGAGCAGTGAGATGTTCGGGAAGGTGCGCGAGTCGCCGCAGACCGAGGCGACGCCGTTCCACCCGCGCTCGCCGTACGGCGCGGCGAAGACGTTCGGGCACTACATCACCGTCAACTACCGCGAGTCCTACGGCGCGTTCGCGTGCTCCGGGATCCTGTTCAACCACGAGTCGCCACGGCGCGGGCACGAGTTCGTCACCCGCAAGGTGACCCGCGGCGTGGCGCGGATCGCGCTCGGCCTGCAGGAGACCATCGCGCTGGGCAACCTCGAGAGCAAGCGCGACTGGGGCTTCGCCGGTGACTACGTCGAGGCGATGTGGCAGATGCTGCAGCAGAGCGAGCCGGAGGACTACGTCGTCGCGACCGGTGAGACGCACTCGATCGCGGAGCTGCTCGACATCGCGTTCGCCCGGATCGGCATCGACGACTGGTCGAAGCAGGTCGAGGTCGACCAGCGGTTCGTCCGCCCGGCCGAGGTCGACTACCTGTGCGGCGACGCGACGAAGGCCAGGGAGCAGCTCGGCTGGGCGCCGAAGGTCTCGTTCAAGGAGCTGATCGAGATGATGGTCGACGCCGACCTCGAGCACGAGCGCAGGCTGAGCGAGAACCCGGAGGGCTGAGGCTTGTCCGGGCTGGAGCCTCCGCGCGTCTCCCCCGAGGAGTACGACGAGGAGTACTACCGCACCGCCTGCGCCGGCCACGACGAGTGGGTCGCGTCGGGCGGCGCCGGTCAGGCCAACCTCTACAAAGGGATCCTCAAGCGGTCCGGGCTGGCCGCGGGCATGACGGTCTGTGACATCGGGGCCGGGCGGGGCGAGCTCGTGGCGCTCGCCGCCGAGCACGGCGCGCGGTGGGCGCTCGGCGTGGAGTACTCCCCGGCGGCGGTGCGGCTGGCGGCGCAGTCGGTGGCCCAACGCGGCGTCGCCGACCGCGCGACCGTGGTGCATGCCGACGCCCGCCGGCTACCGCTGCCCGACGCGTGTGTCGACCTGGTGTTCATGATCGACGTGATCGAGCACCTCGCGCCGGCGGAGCTCGCCGCCACCTTCGCCGACGCACACCGGGTACTGCGTCCGGGCGGGCGGCTGTTCGCGCACACCTTCCCGACCCGCACGATCTACGACGTCACCTACCGGTCGATGCGCGTCGCCGCCCGAGCGGCCGGGCGGTCGTGGCCGGCTGATCCCCGCAACGACTACGAGCACCGGATGCACGTCAACGAGCAGACTCGCCGTGACCTGCGCCGCTCCCTTCGCGGCGCGGGCTTCCGGGATCCGTCGGTCGGCTTCGGCGAGTGGCTCTACACCGACTTCGTGCCGTCGGAGCGCGGCCGCGCGGCGTACCGGTGGCTGGCGAAGCACCGGCTGACGAAGCCGTTGGCGGTCGCCGACCTGTGGGTGGACGCCGCGCGCTGAGCGCACGCCGCCGCGCGGCTCAGACCAGCGAGTTGCCCAGCCCGAAGTAGCCGACGGGCGAGCCCGGCTCGGAGCCGTGGCCGGCCAGCCCGGCGCTCGCCGCCCACTTCCCGGGGCGGGCCCCTGCCACGACGCTGGGTGAGACCACGACGCCGTTGCGGTTCGTCACGGCGGTCGCGGTCTTCGAGCCGCCGGAGAAGTGACCGAACAGCGCCGGCACCGTGAAGATGACGCGGCGGCCTGCGATCGGGTTGCCGTACTGATCGGTGACCATCGCGACCAGGCGGTCGGCGAACCCGTGGAGCACCATCGCCTGCTGGTTCGCGCCCGACAGCGGCAGAATGCGGGTCGGCCTCGACCGTCCGGTCGCGGCCGGGACCTGATGGTGGGAACGCAGCCCGGAGTGCGCCGCGGCCCCGGCGGTCGAGTCGGGCTTGACCGTGACGAAGAACGCGTCGCCGTCGCCGACTCGTGGCAGCGAGATCGTCGCGACGCCGTGGTGCACGCGCACCTTCGTGCGCTTCGTCGCGGGCGAGCGAGGCGTGTCCCGCGTGGAGCTCGCGATCCGCTGGGTGCGCACGGTCGCCGACTTCGCGCCGTCGCGAAGCAGCACCTTCATCGTGGTCGGAACCGCAGCGGGCAACGCCGCCGGACCCCGGCAGTAGTCAGCGGAGGTGGTGAGCTGCGAGCAGGTCACGTGCCGGCCCAGCAGCACCCGCGTCGTACCGGAGGCGCTCGTCACCGCGAGCGAGCTGAGGTCGACGCTCGAGGTCTGCGAGCGGACGCGTTGCCCTGACAGCGCGGCGTAGTCGACCATCACCCAGTACATCGGGTTGGGCACGCCGTCGGGGTTCAGCAGCTCGCCGAGGTTGGGCGCGAAACACGCGCTCAGCGCGGTGCCTGGGTATCCCCAGCAGGAGCGATTGGCCTCGTCGACCCCTGCCTCGTCCTCGGCGGCGAGGTAGCCGGCGGTGAAGCCGGGGATGAACTGGCCGGCCGCCGAGCTGTTCTCGTCGACGAACAGCTTCGGCGCCCCGATCCCGGGCTCGCGGGCGATGAGGTCGCGCACCTGTTCGGCGTGGTTGATCAGCGTCTGCGGCATCTGGGCGTAGGGCAGCGGATCGCTGTCGACACGCTGCTCGTTGTCGTGCCAGGACACGGCGTACAGGTGCATCCCGTGCGCTGCCGCGAAGGAGACGAATCCCTTCATGTCGACCCACCACGGCGGCGAGACGTTGGCGTAGTTCCAGTCGATCGACGGGCCGATCACCCGCGCCGCGGGGTCGACGCTCTTGATCGCGCTGTAGGCCTTGAGGTACTCGGTCTCGACGCGGGCGCCGGTCGGCGGTTGCGCCGGGTCGTAGGGGTAGTACTCCGGCTCGTTCTGGATGTCCCAGATCGGGTCCTGCCCGGCCCGCTCCGCACGCTGCACGGCCCCGACCACGAACGTGCTGTAGGTGTCCCAGTCCGCCCACGGATCGGCGGCGTAGCCCGCGGACGTCCGGGTCGCGGCGTCCCACTCGTCGGAGAGGACCTCGATGACGTTGCGGCCCGGTACGACGGCGGTCGCCTCGCGGTAGTGGGTGGCGTTGCCGGCCTCGATCCGCCAATGCGTGAGGTGCAGCGCGGGAACCCAGCGGTTGCCGGCCGGCACCGTGCCGTGCAGCAGGCCCGCGCCCGGTCGGCGCTCGGCATTGAGCTTGGTGTTGGTGTCGACGACGACGCAGTAGCCGTGCGCCCCCGACCGGCAGTGGGCGTTGGTGGCCGTCACCTTGCCGGTCGCGTTGAATGGGCCGAGCGGCCCTGCGGTGGCGCTCGAGGTGCTCGGGCCGACCGGGAGGACCGTGAAATAAACCGGATGGTTGAGCGGCAGGTCGGGCCACACGATCGAGGTTGCCGATCCCTTCACGACCATCGTCCCGAAGTCGGGGGCGACCACGTCGTAGTAGTCGCTGCGATGGGCGGCGACGACGTACGTCGCGACCTTGCCGCTTGCCGGCCGCCGCCACGAGATGGTGGCCTTGTCGCCCTTGACCGACGCGACCAGGTCCCGCACGGCGGTGAGGTGCGACGGCTTGGCCGAGGAGGAGGCCACCAGCGCATCAGTGAGACCCAGGCCGGCGACGAGGGCGATCGCGACGACGAACGCCACGAACGCCACCCGGCGGGCGGGCGGGTGCCATCGGGGGACGGTCAGCCTCGGCACGGCTAGATGCCTTCGGGACGCATGTCCTCGGGACCGAAGTACTCGACGACTCGGGCCGGTGCGCCATAGGCGAGGCAGTACGCCGGGATCGGTCGCGTCACGACGCTGTTCGCCCCGATGATCGCGCCCTCGCCGATCGAGTTGAGGATCGTGCACTTCGAGGTGACGATCGCGTTGTCGCCGATCTCGATCGGGCGGAAGTCGTAGCCCTGGTCGAGCAGGTGCTTGGTGTGGTCGCGGAACAGGTGGTTGCCGTCGGCGATCATCACCGACTGCCCGAAGACGGCGCGGTTGCCGATCGTCAGTGACGTCGAGATCTGCAGAAGTGCCGCGGATGTGAACACGACCCCCGACGCCATCTCCACCCGGCCGCCCGGCGCGATCTCACAGAAGAAGTCGCGGCGGAACTCACATCCCGGCCCGATCCGCAGGGTCGCAGCGGCCGGGATCCAGACGTCGACCCGCGGCCCGAGGGCGACGCCCTTGGCGATCTCGATGTCAACGTGGCCGTGCGTGGACAGCAGCGCTCGTCGCCGCCACGTCGAGGCGAGCCGCTTGCCGTAGACGTAGCGCAACTTCCAAAGGCGCCGCGAAGACACGTGCAGACGGTAGCCGCTGAGCGGGAGGTGCTAGTAGGCGCCGTGCCGACGGAAGATCGCGAAGACGGTCTTCCAGACGATCATCGCGTCGAGCGCCAACGACCAGTTCTCGACGTAGTAGAGGTCGAGCCGCACGCTCTGCTTCCAGCTGAGGTCGGAGCGCCCCGAGACCTGCCAGAGACCGGTGATGCCGGGCCGGACCAGCAGCCGCCGAGCGACCTCCTCGTCGTAGTTCGCTACCTCGCTGGGCAGCGGGGGGCGCGGCCCGACCAGCGCCATGTCACCCCGGACGACGTTCCACAGCTGCGGAAGCTCATCGAGCGACCATCGCCGAAGGATCCTGCCGACGCGGGTCACCCGAGGATCGTCACGCATCTTGAACAGCAGGCTGTCAACCGCGTCGTTGTGCTCCCGAAGGGCTTCCAGCCGAGTTTCCGCGTCCGCATACATCGTCCGCAGCTTGAACACGGTGAACTCGTTGCCGCGGCGGCCGACGCGGGTCTGCCGGAAGAAGGCGGGACCCGGGCTGTCGAGCCGGACCAGCAGGCCTAGGACCAGCACCACCGGCGCCACGAACAGGAACGCGACGGTGGCGAACCCCCACTCGATGCCGGCTTTGAGGAGCTGGCGCGGGCCGGACAGCTCGGGTTCCTCGATATGCAGGAACGGCAGGCCGGTGACCGGACGAGCGGTGACCCGCGGACCCACCGCGTCGAGCAGGGCCGGCGCCACCACGAGATCCACGCCGGTGCCCTCGAGCTCCCAGGAAAGCCGGCGGAGCACTTCGGGGGACATCCCCGGGCCCGTGGTGACGGCGACTGTGTCGGCGGCACACGTCGCGATCGCGTTCAGGACACCGGTCAGCGACCCGACGACCGGGGCATCGGCGACACGGGTCTTCCCGTCGGGATTCGGCATGCAGACCCCGACCAGCCGAAGCCCGATGTAGGGCTCGGCGGCAAGCTCGGCGGCAAAGTCCTCTATCGCGGCGACCGCCCCGACGGCGAGGACCCGATGCTGACAGCGGCCGCGCTTGCGGCGGTGGTGCAGCCACTTGCGCTGCCCGTACCGCGACACCAACAGCAGGAACGTGCCCATCGGCAGCGCAATCGCGACGTAACCGCGGGCGAACTGGATCCGGAAGCTGTAGGCGATGACCGAGATCACCGCCATCAACCACCACGACGCCACCGCGACGCGCTTGTACTCGTCCTCCCCGACGCCGAGGAAGCGCATCTCGTAGGCCCGCGCACAGGCGAGGACCGCGAGCCACACCGGGACGAGGGAGAAGCTGATCACGACGTAGGACACGCCCCGGACGGGATGTGCGGTGCTGCCGAAGCGCAGCTGGTATGCGAGCAGCGTGCTGGCGAGTACGACGAACATGTCGCCGAGAAGCAGTGCAGATCGATAGTTGCGCTGCCAGCGATAGAGATCACCGCGCGCCGCGGCCGGCGGACCGTCGACCGCGCGGAGGTCCGGGTCAACCGAAGAGGGGCTGTCAGCGAGTCTCACGTCACTTTCCCCCAGTCGGTCCCGCCCCCGCCATGGTGCAACGAATGTACGCAACAAGGGCGACGGCTGTGTGTCCTCCCCGTTAGGTCGACGTGCAGGCCGCTTTCCTAAGTTCTCGTCGCATAGGTGCTGGCCCGGACCTTTCGACGCAACCGGACTTACCGACACAGAGGGGTCGTTGCCGGACGCGGGGCGCGTGTGGTTCAGTACCGGCGGGCGCTCGGGCGGATCTCGGGGAGCGGGGGACTTCGGGCGACGCACGGTGAAGCCGGACCGACGACGGGGAGCGATGAAGCACGCACGCCTGCGCGCCCTGGCGGTTGCCGCGATCTGTCTCGTGGGGATGGCCCCCACGGCAGCCGGCGCGACTGTCGCCGGCGGCGGTTCGGGTGCTCCTGCCGTCAACGCACCCGGCCTGCACTTCGGCATCACCAAGCGCGCGTGCGGGGCGGGGAGCCCCGGAATGGCCACCTGCTTCGCGGTGCGGAGAGTTCCTGTCGAGAGAGGCACCGACGGTGCCGAGCCCTACACAATCAGCTCAAGCTATGCCGTGGGCCCCGACGGGGGTTACACGCCGAGCGATCTGCTGACCGCCTACGGGCTGACCTCGCTGCCAACCAGCGCAGGCAGCGGACAGACGGTAGCCGTCGTCGACGCGTACAACAACCCCAACGCGCTCGCCGACCTCAACCACTTCGACGGCAACTACGGGCTGAACCCCGAGACGTCCTTGACCTTCCAGATTCTGAACCAGAACGGCGGGACCAGCCCGCTGCCCGCGAACGACACGGCTGGCTGGTCGGTCGAGGAGAGCCTCGATGTCGACGCCGTCCGCGCGATCTGCCCGAACTGCAAGATCCTCCTTGTGGAGGCAAACAGCAGCAGCACCGCCAACCTCTCGGCAGCCGTCGCGGCGGCGGCCGCCGCGGGTGCCACAGAGATCAGCAACTCCTACGGGTCGCCCGAGGGGACCACGGCCTGGTCGGCATCGCAGAAGAACACCGAGATCAGCGCCTACAACTTCCCGGGCGTTGTGGTGACCGCGTCCACCGGCGACGACGGCTGGTACGGCTGGGACTTTTCCAACGGCGGGAGTTCGCAGAACTCCCCGGAGACGCCAGCGACGGTCCCCGGCGTCGTCGCCGTCGGTGGTACGTCGCTGATCCTCAACTCCAACGGCACCCGCAAGACCGAGGCAGTCTGGAACGAGAACGGGCCGGAGGACAAGCAGACCACCACCCACGGCCTTGGGCAAGCTGGCGCCTCCGGCGGCGGCTGCAGCAAGCAGTTCAGCGCGGAGCCGTGGCAATCCAACATGAGCGGATTCGCTAGCACCGGCTGCGGCACAGCGCGTCTCGCTGCCGACGTCTCCGCCCTCGCCGACCCGTACACCGGCTTCGACAGCTACGACAGTTACGACTGCGGCGCCGCTTGCGGCGGAGCGCCGGACTGGGCGACGTACGGGGGGACCTCGCTCGCCTCCCCCCTTGTCGCCGCGATGTGGGCTCTCGCGGGTGGTGCGCAGGGGGTGAGCTACCCGTCGCTCAGCCTGTACGGCCACGCGAACTCCACGACCACACACCTCTACGACGTGACGTCGGGCTACGAGGCGTTCGCCGGCGTGCTCGCCAGCGGCGGCAACGACTGGTGCGACGGCGACGACCAGGCGACGTGCGCCGCCGCAACCAACACCGGGTTCGGCACGACGAACCCGAACGGACGCGGCAAGGGCATGCTGGCCTGCGGGTTTGACTCGGGCGGCGCGACGGTCGCCAACGACACGCAGTGCCGAGCGGTCGCCGGTTTCGACGGGCCGTCGGGAGTGGGCGCGCCCTCCGGGATCGGTGCCTTCGCTCCTCTGACGCCCACGCCGGCCTTCAGCGCGCCGACCGCCGCGCCCGGGGTCGCCGCGAACTTCAGCGGATCGGCGACGGACCCGTTCCCCGGCGGATCGATCGTGTCCTACTCGTGGCACTGGGGTGACGGCTCGAGCGACACCACCGGCGCAAGCCCGGCGCATACGTTCGCCGCGGCTGGCACCTACACGGTCAAGCTCACGGCCACCGACAACTACGGCCAGGTCGGCACCGTCAGCCACGACCTCGCCGTGGGCACGCCAGTGCAGCCGTCGATCGCGTCCGTGACGCCCAACTCCGGACCGGCCGCCGGCGGCACCACCATCACCATCACCGGCACCGGATTCGTCGCTGGGTCCACGACCGTGGCCATCGGGCAGGGCTCCAGCAAACCCAGAATCGACGCAACCGACGTCACGGTGATTTCACCGACCCAACTCACCGCCGTCACCGCTGGACCGGCCAAGACCGGCGCCTACTGGGTCTACGTCACCACCCCCGGCGGAACCAGCGTCCCGGCAGGCGCCACCAAATACACCTACACGAGGTAGGGCACCACCGAAGACCGGAAATCCCTACGCAGGTGGTCAGAGGCTCTTGAGCTGAAGATCGGGCCGTCCTACACGAAAGTGCCGGCGGACGCTTCCCGCCACTCGGCTAAGGCGGTCATGAGATCCGTTCGCCAGACGAAGTTACGCTTTGTCAGGTTGGCCGGCTCGATATGGGTTGAGTGGACGAGCTTCGCCACACGCTGGAGAAGGAAGTCCACCGGTCGAATTGCCGCCCGGGAACCGCGGGCTCGCAAGCTCGCATCAACGATCGACTGCGGGATGCGCTTGGGCAGCGAGTAACCCGCGACCTCGTGAAATGCCGCGCATACCTCGTCGACGGTGTACGGCTCGGGGTAGCAGAAGTTATACAGAATCTCCCGCTCGCCTTCGGCCAGGGCGAACTGAATCGAGTCAACCAAGTCCTCGACGTACCCACACGCCTTGACAGTGGTGCCAGCACCAGGAACCGCAAAACGGCCGCGGGCAAGCGCCGACGCGAGGCGGGTGAAGTTGCCGTTCTCGCCCGGGCCGAAAACAACGGCGGGACGAACCGTGACCAAATGGCTGTCAGGACCGCTGGTCTCCAGCCACTGGCGGTGAACCTGCTCAGCGAGGAACTTGGATCGGCCGTACGCCGTGACCGGGTTGATATCAGACTGCTCGTCCATCTTGGACTCGCCCGGCCCGTAGACCGAAATCGAGCTAGTGAAGCACAAGCGTGAGACATCGCTCCGGAGACACCAGTCGGTGACGTTCAGGGCGCCTGCGACATTCGTGTCGTAGTACTCGTGGTCGGGATGACCGGGCGTACGGTGCACCGCCGCAAGGTTGACCGCGAGGTCATACTCTGCGGCTGGGTCGATCAGAACCGGACGGCGCACGTCGCAGTACTCATACCGGACGCCCTGCACCTCCGCCCGCGGCGGCTCAATGTCAGCGACGACCACATCCGACCCGGCTCCTGCGAGCCTCCTCGCAAGGTGCGTGCCGATGAAGCCTGATCCCCCGAAGATGACGACCCGCTCGCGCGGTCGGTCAGCCGCCAACGTGTGCCTCCCCGGTCTCCCCGTGTATCCCCCACGCCGACCCAAAGGTGATGAATCCGGACAAGGGTACCTCGTCACAACAACAGATTGCACTACCAAAGGAACGTGGGACCACCCCTGCGGGTTACGGCTTGGTTTCCGGACCATCTGCCCTAGCCAGCACGGTTCGGAAGCTCGGCCCCCGTTGCGCAGGCTTCAGGCGCCAAGCCACGGGGCGGTGGCTGAGGATGAACCATCGAGCTGTAGACCACGAAGGACCCCGAATGCGCGACCGCTAGAAGTGTTCCTGCCGAGCGGACGCCAGCGATTGGGCCTGGGAGCCGAAACCGTCACCGCCGAACGGCGCTCGGCCCAACTGTACGTTTGACGGGTGCTGATGGGCTGCGAGATCGGAGGGCCTTCAGTGGCGATTTCAGCCTCGACAGTCTCGCGTTCGGAGGCCACGTACGATGCCCGTCAATGGATCGGCACGCGGTGACCGAGCCGCCGGACACGCCCCGGCACAGACGGTTGCTTGGCGATAGCGCGACTGCATTCTCGATCAAGATCGCGAGCGCCGGACTACAGCTCGTGATGTTTGTAGCCCTCGCGCACGCTATGAAGGCAGCAGATTACGGGACTTTCGGGTCCGCCTTTTCTCTTGTGACACTCCTCGCCGTCCTTGGCAGCTACGGGCAGCGCTCGCTTTCGCTTCGATTCGCCTCTGCTTACGACGAGATGGGACGACCGGAACTCGTACGCGGGATCCTGCGCGACAGCTATCGCCTAGTCCTCACGGGGTGCGCCGCATGCTCGGTGATCGTGGTGGCCGACTCGCTGCTGAACCATCAAGCGTCGGCGCTATGGATACTGGGCGTGTCGGCGATGACCGTGACAACGGGCTTGGTCGAGTACCAGGCGATTGCATTCCGAGCCATGGCCAGCGTGTGGCTCACCCTGCTGCCCCGAGACATCTTCCACCGTGCGGCGATCTTGCTCGGCGCCACGGCCGCGGCGGTTATCGGAGGCCGTGGCGCCATCGGTGCTCTCGGTTGGGTCTGGATCTTCGCGGGTTCGACTCTTGCGGCTGCGCTCGTACAACTCTTTCTGTACGAGCGGAGTCAGCACCGCACGATATTTTCAGGAAGCGCCGAGTATGCCCGCGAGGAGTGGCGGGGGCCGGCGAGAGGCCTTTGGGCGACCTCCGTCATCACCACCGCCGTGCCGTCCTTGTCGGTCGTCCTTATCGGACACGCTCTCGGTCCCGGGCCTTCCGGCACGTTCTTCTCGGCCATGCGAATCGCCCAGTCTCTGAACATTCTGCTGATCGCGACGAACGTGATCTGCACTCCGCTTCTCTCGCGGGCGCTGGCCGTGAACGATATTGAGCGAGCGCAGGGCGTGGCATCGTTGACATCGCTGCTCGGCGGCGCGTTCGGGGGCGCGGTCTATCTGATTCTCATATTCTTTGGCCACCCTATCCTCGGGCTGTTCGGTACGAACTTCGTGTCTGCCTACCCTTCATTGTTGATCCTCGCGTTCGGATTTACGTTCAACACCATTGCCGGGCCGACCGGTCCGCTTCTGGAAATGAGCGGCAATCAAGGCGCCTATACGGCTATCTTGCTGATCTTCAATCTCCTTGCACTTGGTGCCATGCCGGTCGCTATCTCACTCGCAGGCGCCACCGGCGCCGCGAGTTGCGTCGCCTTTGGCGCAGTGGGCTGGAATGCGGCCGCATGGATATACTGTCGTCGACGAGTCGGGGTCGACCCAACGATATTCGCTGCTCTCCTTAACCGCCGCCATCACGGCCCTGCGCGAGCATTGCCACGATGAACAGGTGCAGGACCCGCTCGCCTAGGGCCACCCCACTCGTCGACTTACCGCGCACGCGGCGTAAGTCTCCGCGAGCCATGAGGCCAGACGTTTCACAACGCGAGGTTCGGAGCTGAATAGCCGAAGAGTTCGACGTCCTCCTTGTATCGCTCGCCGACGAGGTTAGCGAGCTCGGGCGTGAAGTGACGGAGATACTCTTCGGGGGCCGTGGCTTGCAGTACATGACTGAAGACGGACGCAGAAAATCCAAGGCGAGAAGCGACGGTCTGAAGGTCGGATTCCATGGACTCTACGCGGCCAATGAAGTCATACCGGTATCCCTCGTGAATGCGCAGAATCCTATGCTGAGACATCCAGTGACGATCGGCCACACCGTCAGAGCCATGCGCGCTGCCTAGCCAATGAACAAAGTCGGAGAAGCTCATATCCGGATGGAGTCCGATCCGACCGTTGAGATGGAGGGCGGCCTTGATCGGGGTCCGCTGCCGAATCTTTTGGACGTAGCACGAGTAGCAGCGAGCCCAAGGGTCGCGAACAAACGCGAAAGTAAAATAGGTAGATGGGACGTGGGGAACCCGCCGTATGTCGCGCTCATAGACCGTCAGGTCGAAGGCTTCGGCCGCAGCGGCCGTCCGGAGCCCAGAAATCAGCGTCCGGGAGCCACACTTGGGAACCAGCACGCACATGAACTTGCGATCCTGGGAGATCAGTTTCTCCGACCGGTAGTCAGGGCGCGACGCGCGGCGAAGGAAGACCCGGTCAGCTCCTTGGTATGCGGCGAGTAGCGCTCGGAGCGCGACTCGCGCAACAACCCAGTCGCTGGCCTCGAGTCGGTAGATGCTCTTCCGGAGACGGATCAGGCGAGACCGCATTGGCTGCCCTCCTGCGAGGCGGCCAGCCTCCAACGTGGCCGGCCTGCGACGTGGCCTGAAGCCGAGACCCATCGTCGCAAGGCCTGCCGTCCTCGACGTGGTCCGAAGACCTCAGTTGTTGAGTCGATGCTCATACTGCAATCAATAGTCAACAGGCATCCTAAGGGTCGCCGTCACCGGTCCATCTAGACTCACCACCGCGCAACGAGGGCGACTTCGAACAGCAACCTGGAGATTCGGTGAGCGCGACCTACCCCTGCACCGCTGGCGCGCGACGGGACCAAGAGGGGCCGCGGGTGGCAAGCCGAACGACCCGAGTCCCGTCTCCCGCTCTTACCGCCGACGGCCGGAAGCTGCGCGTTCTTGTCGTGCTGTACGCGATGCTCACGGCCATTCCGCAACTGATCGACCGAATCGTGTCAGGAAGACTGCTCGACGCTGCCGCGCAGCACGGGGAGACAGTTAATCCGCCGATCGTCACCTTCGTCGGAGGGATCATCGCCGCGGCCCTCGTTTGCGCAAGCCTTGTGGTCCTCGGGCGCGGGTTGCGGCATGCGCTCCTGTATCCACCCCCCCTAACAACGGCCATGCTCGCAATCCTGCTTTCGATCGGCGTCTTCCACCACTTCGCCGGGGTGAACTGGCAGTATGTGGTTGTCAGCCTCGTCGCGTTTGCGGCGCTATCCACGCTGAACCCGGACCTCCAGGACCTCAGGATATTCGCCCACGTCGGGGCGTTCATCGCGGCCGGGTCGATCCTCTTCGGACAAATCAGCGCCGACGCCTACCGTTACAAGACGCTTGAGGCCGTACAAACGAAGGCCATCATCGGCCACGGAGTTCTAGCCGGCCCCTATCCGTCCTCGAACAACCTCGGCATGGGGATGGCAATGGCCCTTCCATTTGCGTTCTTGATCCGCAATCACGCGGTCCGCCGGGTTGAGATAGCGCTCATGGCGCTTGCCCTGGTGCTCTCGGCGTCGCGCTCCTCCCTCATAGCGATTGGGGTCGCCGTTTTCGCCGTGTTGGTTCTGCGAGGTCTGCGTAGCGATCACGAACGAGCCGCCTTCTATTGGTTCGGGATGGCGACGACCGGAATCATCAGCCTGATCCTGCCGTGGTTGGTCAACTCTCCTAGCCTGTTTACAGGAAGGGGCGCCATCTGGATGGCATCCAGGCAACTGGTGCGAGCTAATCCCCTAGCTGGTGTGGGCGAGACCGCCTACTTCCCGAACGGCGCTGTGCAAGCGATCACCGGTACGACCGCAGCCGCTGGACACAACATCCTGCTGCACTATTGGGTCGTCGGCGGATTCGTCGGGTTCGTCGCGATGGCGGCGCTACTGATTGGAATAATGAGGGCTGGCCGTTGGTCGCCGGCCTCGTCGCTCGTGCCCGGCGCTTTCGTATTTGTGCTGCTGGCTCTGTCGATCGACGAGATGCCGCTGCACCCGGAGACGGTGGTGGGCGAGGCGTGGATTGCGGTGCCGGCCATCGCCGTATTGCTCACCGCCGCCAGGAAGCAACGCGAAGGTCGCGGCCAGCTAGCCCCAGCCCCGGCGGAGCCCATTGCGCGTGGTGATTCGCTGGCGCTCAAGCGGTAAGCGCGCGCTCTGCCGCCACGCATGTCAGCTCGAGAGCCAAACGCCGATAGACGAGAGGAACCGCCACCGGGGCGGGCCCGAACATTTGAGCCCCCCCAGCGAACGACTTCAAGATGGCTGAATCAAAACGAATCCTGATCCTCGCGAAGGGGTTCACGCCTACCGCAGGTGGCGTGGAAACCTATTCCGACGAGGTCAGTTGGGCATACCGCCTGGCTGGGCACACGGTGACCGTGTTGACCCAAACACCGGGGAAGCGCGGCCGAACGACCCGGGAACGCGACGGACTGTGTCTCGAGGTTATCAACGTAGGCCCAGGCCCTCAGCCCGTCGCCTTCGCGCTGATGCTGTTGTCCGCCATCCGCCTGCGCCTTTCGCGCACGTGGGACTGCGTGCATTCCACGACCTGGAGACCGGCGGTCGTCTCACACCTCGTCTTCCGGTCTCCAATCCGCATCCTTACTATTCACGGTAGGGAGATACTCAACGCTCGGCCCGTGGTTGGTCGAATAATGCGCCGCGTCATCGCCGGCTCCGATCTCGTGATTTGTGTCTCGCCCTCGACCCTGGATGCGGCTTTGAATGTCCTTCGCCCATCGTCCGCCAAGACAACATGGGTCGCGTCGTACAACGGGCGCAGTCACCCCTCCGAGGACGCAGCTCCGCTCAGCCCGCAAGTCGGACTCAGCCCTGACCTGCGCATCCTGTCCCTTTGCCGGCTCGTCGCGCGGAAGAACGTAGCGAACATTGTTCGCGCGATCGCCGCACTTCCCGAAAATCACCGCGATCGAGTAATCCTGCGGATCGCTGGAGCGGGACCGGAAACCGACGCGATCCGGCGAACCGTTGAGGATGCGGGCCTGGCCGGGCGAATCGAGCTACTCGGCTACGTGCCCGCGTCGAAGGTGCCCGAGCTGTATCGCTGGGCGAACGTATTTGTACATCCGCAATCCCACGTGGGGGAGGGGAACGACTTCGAGGGCTTCGGGATCGCCGTCGCTGATGCCATGGCCTACGGCTGCGCCGTAATCGCTGGCATCAGTGGCGGTCCAGGCGACTTCATTGAGAATGGCGTCACCGGAATGCTGGTCAACGGTGACAGTCCAGAAGAGATCACACTCGCGCTTACGCAGTTGCTCGAGAGCCCGCGGCGCCTGTCCGAGCTAGGCGCCGCCGCCCGTCATTTCGCGGAGAGTGACCTAACGTGGGCGCGCCACATCGAGCCGGCCCTCAACCTGCTGAGATCCGCGGGCGAGTAGGCATGACAACCCTTCAGAGCGCTTGCCTCACCCTGGCGATCATCAGCTTCGCGCTATTCGCTCACCCTTACGTAACCTATCCGCTGTCGCTCGCGCTCCTTGCTCGGCGCCACCCGAGACCTTTGCCGGCCAGGCAAGCCCGGGCCCAGGACGGCGCCGGCTTTGCTATCTTCTTCAGCGCTCACAACGAGCGGCGTGCGATGCCGTCGAAAGTCGCGAACTGCAGCGACCTCCTCGCTAGGTATCCGAAGTTGAGCATCTACGCCTACGACGATGCCTCAGATGATGGAACCGGCGACGTCTTAGCTGCATCTCCAGGGATCCGCTTGACCCGGGGGGCCAGCCGAGCCGGGAAAGCCCACGGGATGAAGCTAATGGTCGCTGACGCATCGGAGAAACTCCTCGTCTTCACCGACGCGAATGTTGAATTGGACCTGGACTGCATCGACGAGCTGGCGAAGATATACGCCGACCCCGACGTGGGCGGAATATGCGGATCATTGGCGTACCGCTCCAGCAGCGACGAAAGTACGACGGAACGAAGTGGCGGCCTCTACTGGAGGTTGGAGGAGCGAATAAAGGATCTAGAAAGCCGCACGGGAAACGTCATGGGCGCGGATGGCTCGATCTTCTCGGTTCGGCGGGAGATGTACCCGGCGTTCCCGGACACCGTCCAGGACGACTTCATCGTCTCGATGAACGTCGTGTTTTCAGGCTCGCGACTCGTCCGTGCGCCTAACGTGATCGCCTATGAAGACCTCGTGGCCGATCCTCACGATGAGCTGACTCGGAAGATCCGAATCGCTACGCGCGCTTACCACACCCACCTGACGATGCAACCCCGAAGGAAGGCCCTTCGCCCACTCGATCGTTACAAGTACATCTCACACAAGGTTCTTAGATGGTGGGGGGCCGTGCCGCTGGCGGCTTCTGTGGCGAGCACCGCTGCGCTGCTCTTGACGCTCGGACTGGCTGGCTACCTCCTCGTCGGGACCGCGTCTCTGTCCGTGATCAGTCTGCGCGTGTTGAGGGTGCGATACGTGCTCCTCGCGGCGGAGCTTGCAACTGCAATCGCGGCAACGACGATCGGCGCGGTTCGGGCGCTGCGCGGCACAACGGTTGCAGTCTGGACGCCGCCCGCGTCCCGCTAGCCCTATCGGCGGCCGACAATCTGAGGGTCAAAACGCCGTCGAGCATCATCCGGGGGGCTTGGGGCTTGTCCATCCCCACTCTTCGCGCAGGTTCCGCGAGGTTTCGTTCTCGAGTATCCCGACGTCCTCCGAAAAGTAGTCCCTGAGTTCCTGCACGAACGCAGGTCTCATCTGGTATCTCACCTGTACGGAGTTGAGCGGCTCGATCCGCCGACGCACCCCAAGGCTCGCGACGCCGAGCGTCCGCTTGAGGCCATCGCGCAGTTGTGCAATGGGCTTTGGCGGCGTTTTAACTTGGCGGTTGAACCACTCGAGACGAGACGTCCGAGCGGGATTGAGACGCGGCAAAGGGCCCAAGTCAATCGGCTCGACGCCCACAAGTCGCTGAACGTCGTCCGAGACCATCGCAAGCGACTGTTTGAGATCGTCCAGTGTGAAGACCCGTAGGTCGGAACCGAAGATGGCTCGTGCGGCTCGCACCTGGGTGCCTAACAAGGCGACATCGGCGTAGATCACCGAGCTTGGCAGGCGCGCGCCAGCGGGAAGCCGCTTGCCTTCCCGCCGCTGATCTTGAAGCCGCCACGCTTCTTCCACAGAGGACGCGTCCTCCCAACACTCGTGTCGGAGGAAGGCGAAGTATGTCGCGACAAGTTCAACTGGGTCTCGGACGATGGCGACGGCACGGGCGTCTGGGAGGCTCGTCCGAATTTCCTGCATCGCCTTGGTTGACCGCAGATAGGACGTCGATCCATCGCAGCCCACCACGTGACGAGGATCTTCGGAGTCGTACAGCCGCAAGTAGTCTTCGAAACTGCGCAAATGCGGCGCAGAGCGCCAGAACTCGCGGCGCATGTCCTCACGCGTGAAATACCCAGGCTCTTTCACTGTCGGGCAGTAGATGCTCGGGTGCCGTGAGAGGAGGTCGTAGAAGCTCGTCGTTGCGCACCGGGGCGCTCCCAGGAGGAAAAGATTCGGCAATGCCAAGCCGGTCACGCTCCTTCCGCGGCCCTGTCAGTGCCCAGCCTCGGCGGCTCACACTTGGAGTTGGCGGCCCCCGATCCAGGCGAACCGGTAGTCGTAGGGCCCCCTTCGGCTGCGGCGACCCGACTCTAGGCCGGCGCGGGGGAAGTGGATGCGCACAGGTCGAAGTTCCGAGTTGTCCCTATCCGCCAGATCCGGACGTCGAAGGCCATTTCAAGAGAGGGCCGTTCAAGATAGTTGCATCACGGACTGGTCCGCTGCAGCTGGGCACTGGCCCGCGCACGAGCCCGTAGACTGGTCCCTTTGACGCGATGGTGCGGCTGGCGTAAGGGATGAGGCGTGGATCTACGGGATTACCTACGGGTGCTCCGCAAGCGCTGGCGGGTCATGCTGGGCTTCGTTGGCATCGCTCTCGCGGCCGCCGCGACGTTCGTCGCTCTTGCGACCCCGGAGTACAAGGCGAGCGCGCAGTTGTTCGTTAGCGCCAACGACATCGGTGACCTCGCGTCAAACCTGCAACAGGGCGCGCAGTTCAGCCAGGACCGCGTCCAGTCTTACGCAGCCATCATCAACAGTGCCGACATCACCGACCCAGTCGCAGCTCGTCTCAAGGTCGGGCTGACCGGCAAGGAGATCAGCAAGGAGATCACCGCGGACGCTCCTGCCAATACCGTCCTGGTCAACGTCCACGTGACAGACACCTCACCTCGGCGGGCGCAGTTAATCGCGAACGCCGTGAGCAGCCAGTTCGCCGCGTACGCCGGAAACCTCGAGGCAACCGCCGACAACGCGACGTCCCCGGTCAAGGTGACGGTTGTCAAACAGGCAGAGTTGCCGACTACACCTGTCTCGCCGAAGGTGGGCTTGGATCTAGTCCTAGGGCTGCTCGTCGGGCTCCTACTCGGCGGCGGTGGCGCGGTTCTGCGCGAGGTGCTCGATAACAGCGTGAAGACGACAGAGGACGTTCAAGCAACGACCGGCAGGACCGCGATTGGTGTCATCGCGTTCGATCCCGACGCCAAGGAACATCCGCTCGTCGTGATTGAGGATCTCCATGGCACGCGCGCCGAAGCATTCCGGCAGTTGCGCACTAATTTGCAGTTCGTCGACGTGGACACGCCGCTTCGCTCGATCGTTTGCACGAGTTCCGTTCCGGGCGAAGGCAAGACCACAACGATCTGCAATCTCGCGATCACCCTCGCCCATACCGGCATGCGCGTGCTGCTCATGGAGGCCGACCTTCGCCGTCCCCGGGTCGGCCAGTACATGGGCCTCGACAACTCCGTCGGACTGACCAGCGTTCTGGTCGGCGCGGTCGGCTTCGATGACGCGGTCCAGCACTGGGGACCGGAAGGTCTGCTCGACGTGTTACCGAGCGGGCCCACCCCACCCAATCCGAGCGAACTGCTCGGCTCACGGGGCATGGCCGACCTACTGCACTCGCTCGAGGCCCACTACGACATCGTCCTGCTCGACGCGCCGCCCCTGCTCCCGGTCACGGACGCTGCAGTCCTCGCAGTGGAGACCAGCGGCGCGGTACTCATCGTCCACCACGGCAAGACGCGACGAGAGCAGCTCGAGAACTCCGCGCAGGCACTCGCAGCGGTCGGTGCGCGAATCCTCGGCACGGTTATGAACTTCGCGCCTCGCAAAGGCCCGGAGGCTTACTACTACGGCTACGGCTACAGCTACCGACAGACGGAGCAGAAGCCTCGCGCATCGCGGCGCTCCGGTGTCAGCTCCGCGCCGGAGCCGTCTAGTCCCCCCGGCCCCTTCGCTCCCTACGCAGCTCCCGCGGGCGACGGTCTCAATGGTCGTGAGACCCCTGAAGCGGGTACGGCGACCACCCCGGAGGTGCCAACCTCGGAGGCGACCGCCCCGGAGGGGACCACCCCGGAGGTGCCGACCCCCGAGGTGCCGACCCCGGAGGTGCCCACCTCCGCGCCGGCATGGCCGAACGGGCCCGCCTTGCCTCCCGAGCCAGACCGCTCAACTGCACGAATCGGGCCCGCCCAGGGCGAGGGGCCCCTCAATGAGGCCCCGACGCAGCTGCCTTTGCCACCGCACGTACCCCGTAGTGACGAGTGGGGCCCGCCGCGCCAGCCCTAGCAGGCGGGTACTTCTGCTCGTGCGATCATCGGCTGCGCCATCGGCTGAACCGGCGTCACGATCGGGCCGGTTGCCCCTGGCTCGTTGATGGTGAAGACCATGCGGACGGTCTGCCCGGGCCTGATGGTGACCGAGGTCTCGGTGACCGGGTGGCCCCTGACCGATGTGGTGTAACGGCCGTAGGGCTGGCCGTCGTACGTGACGTTGGCCAACGACGAACCTTGCGTCGAGTAGAGGCTCACGATCAGCATCTCTGAGCCGGGCGGATGCGGTGCGTCGCCCCACTGGACGCCGCGGGTCATGTACTCGGGTAGCCCGCTCGCCGGGGCAGCGTTGTGCAGGGTGAAGGTCACGGTGGAGGTCGTCGCCGCGCACGTCGACCGCCGGTAGACGACGGATGAGTGCAGGAAGTAGCCCATCTTCGTCGCCGAGTCGTTGGTGAGCGTGACCTGCGCGAACGGCCGGTCGGTCTTGGCAAGGACGCCGCCGAGCGGCGTGGCGCCCAGCCGAGCCTCCTCGGCAGGGCGCGCGCTGAACGCGACCAGGCGATGCTCGCCCGCCGAGCGAGCGAGCGCATGCAACAACCGGGTGGAGTTGATCCTGCGGTGCAGGGCGGCTTGAGTAACCGCCTTTGCCGCGGCAACGAAGAAAGCCTTGCGCTGCGGCGTGTCCACTCCGCGGTACCCCGAGTCGAAGCGCTGGTAGACCCCGACGTCCAGCATCCGCACGAGGTTCCTGCCGGTCAGCACCGTGCCGTCGGCGGTCCGCACCGACCCGACGACGTCGAGCACCCGCGCCAGCATCACCGGATCCATCGCCAGCACGCCGTCGACCTGCACGCCCAGACGCTGCGCCGCCATCGAGGTCCAGATCCGCGCCGCGTAGGGAAAGTGCTGGCTGACGTCGGCATCCTGCACGGCGCGGTACGGGTCGGTGCCGCCGTACGCCGCCTCGAACTGCCGGCCGAGATTGACCTGAGCGGTGATGCCGTGGAAGTCCAGGTCGCTGCCGAAGCTGGCGAACTGCAGCCGGCCATCTCGAGCCGTCAACAGCCCGTAGCCGCCGAGGATGCCGCCGAGGCCCCGTACTTCGTTGTCGCCCTCGAAGACGACGAGGTAGGTGCGTGGGCCGGCGCCGCCGAGCATGTTCGGCATGAGCTGGGTCGCCGTCACCGTGTCGCGAAGCGTGCCCTCGAGCGAAGTCAGCTGCTTCACCAAGGACCGTCGGCCGCTCGCCACCGGGCCGAGCCAGCTTCCCGACAAGCCGGCGACGCGAGCTCTTGCGGCACTCACTGCCGGCAGCGCCTGGTTGAGCGGCCGGGCAGCCTGACTCAACCGGTTGAGGTCGATCCGGTCCGGACCGATCCGAAGCCGCTGCGGATCGAGGGCGGTCCCGCCCGCGACGATCTCGGGCAGCGCCTGCTGACTGAGCAAGTGACCGGTAGCTGCAATCGCGCGAATCGTCCCCAGCGGAGCGCTCAAGCCCGGAACATGCGCCCCCACCCACCACGCCGGCCCGGTCGTGCGGGCGTGAGCGGCGGCCGCCTTCGCCTGAGCCGCGGCGAGATCGCGTGGCACCGCCGCGTCTCTGCCGGCGACCAGGTCGGCGCGCAGCCGGGACACGTCATGGCGCAGGGCCTCGAGATCGGCCCGTGCCCGCCAGCCCGTCACCACGATCCACAGCGCACCGACGCCAACCACAAGGCCGCCCAGAAGGAGGAGCTTGACCGGGCCGCTGAGCCGGGCCAGGAGTCCTGCGGATCCCGCAGGGGCGCGATGCGACGTGGCGGACGGCTCGTCATCGCCTGGCTGGGTCAACGATCGTCACCTTGAGACAGTTGTGGGGGCCGGCGCCTGATTCGGTGCCGGCCCCCACACACTACGAGAGGCTGATGCTGGGTCGTCCTAGCCCTTGGACACGTGCAAACCGCTGGTGCCCTTGACCTTGTGGCCGCTGTGATGACCCTTGACGTGCAACGTGTAGTGACCCTTCGGCGCGTCCGCAGGAATGTGGACGTGCGTGTGCAGACCACCATGCAGGCCGGCGATCCGAGTGACAGTGATCGTGAACCCGTGCGGGCCGTGCAGCACGACCGTCACGACCGAGCCGGGGGTGAACGCGTGCTTGCCCACGTGGACCTTGATCTTGCCGCCCTGATGGGTAGACCCGTCACCCGTCCCGACACCGACGACGACTGTCGGGTGGCCGGGCTTGGTCGTCGGCGGGGCCGTGGTCGGCGGGGCCGTGGTCGGCGGGGCCGTGGTCGGCGGGGCGGTCGTCGGCGGGGCCGTGGTCGGCGGGGCCGTGGTCGGCGGGGCGCTCGTCGGCGGCGGCGGCGGCGGATACGCGTGCGGCGCGAACGCTGCAGCCGCTACAGCCGGCCGTGCGACGACGTGCGACGGAGACGCCGTCGCTGTTGTCGCCGCGTAGGCGGCGACACCCGCGGGAAGCAGCGCGGCAACGGCCACGGTCCAATACTTCGGACGCAGCTTACGCGTGAGGTCCCCCGAGTTGCCGTGCTGGCGTGATGCCGCCATTTGATTTCCCCATCCGTCGATGATCCCCCTGGGCGAAATCATCCTATTCGCCCAGGCCGATATGTGCAACGCAGGTACAACCTGCCACGCGGGAATAACGGTGAAGGGCCGCCGCGGTTACGGCCCGGTTACGGCCTAGGACGACGTCCATGTCCTGCCGGCGTCCATGGTACGCGCCGCACCGCCCGCCGCCAAGAGGTAGCCGCTGCCGTCAACCGCCAGCGATACCGCCGCCGGCGGCCGCAACGCGTCCAGGCATCCGCCTGAGTGCCATCGGTCGCCACCGTCATCGGTCGCCGCGACCGCGAGGCCGGCGGGGCATCCCTTACTGCCGGTGAGGAGGGCGACACCCTTCCCGGCGCTTCCCGGCACCATTCCGATCGCCACAGCCTGGCCGCCCTGCGGGAAACGCCCGACTGGGTTCCAGCTCGCGCCGCCGTCCGTCGTGACCAGAAGGCTCGACGAGCACGCCACCAACGCGAGCGTCACGCTCGCGGGCGCGACTGCGCCGAGCTGCTCGTTCGGGCCGCAAGGTGCCGTCGTCGTACCGTTCGGCAGTCGAAGTCGCTGGTCGATCACCACCCATGCCTCGCCCAACCCGGTGCCGGCCGTCCACGTGGCGCCCCCGTCCGACGTCGAGAGGAACGCGGGAACGCACTGGGCGTCTGCCCCCACCATCCATCCGGTGGTCGCGCCGGTCTGCACGATCCGAAGCACATGGGCGGCGGGGGTCTGCAGCGCCCGCCAGTGCTTCCCGCCGTCAGTCGTCGCGGTGAGATGGGGCGCCCGACCACAGCCGGGATGCACCCGCCAGCCCGAGAGCGGACCACTGAAGCTGAGCATGACCGGTTGCCGCGGTCTCCGCGCCGTGACCGCCGCGGTCTCGGGCGTCGGGGGCGCGATTGATGGCTGCACCGGCGCTTGGGCCGCCGCCGAAGCGCTCGGCAGCTCGCCGCCGTGCCCACGGCCGTGATGGATCGCGGCGACAACGAGCGGCACGTCGAGCAGCACCAGAGCGACAAGCCCGAGATTCGCCGAAAACAACCGCGCCCTACTCATCTCCGGCAGGAAATCACGGAGTTGATCTCGATCTCACCTCTCCACGCCGTACTCGACACGACAGCGTGAAAATTGCGCCGCGGGCCGGCATGACAGCGCGCTACCGTGGTCGGACACGGGAGAGGAGGTGGTCCAGACACTTGAGTACACGTCGGACTCGTGAGGTGGCTGTCCGCTAGTCGCCGTCTCGACTCGGTGAGAGCCATATGCCGCCCGATCCTTGAGGGAGACGGCGTACGGCGAATACCTGGCAGTCATCGCGCCCCCGGGCCGCCGGTCCAGTCCAACCGGCCCACGTCGCTCGCGACGCGGAAACGCCCGGGGGCGTTCTACGTCCGATCGAATATGGACGGTTCTGCCCACGGGGACGCATCCCACCTGGGCGGTATTCGACGCTATGGTTCGGCGTACCGTGGCGCCGCTCGGAGCGGACTCCGCAATCTGATGAGGAGCGGAAGCAATGGCCCATCCGTACCGTCGGGGGATCCTCATCGCTGCGCTTGCCCTTCCGCTGTGGAGCGGCCTCGCGACTTCGGCGTCGGCCGACGGCTCAGCCGTTCCCGCCAACCGGCTGTTGAGCTACCAGCTCGGAAACCAGCGTCACGACACCATCAGGTTGACCGTCCTTCGCACCGGGGTCGGCCGGATCGTCGACACTGAGAAGCCCGCGACGTACCACTTCAGCCTGTCGATGAAGATGATGCAGCGCCTGCACGCCGAGATCCGCGCGGCGCACGTCGCGACCCTGCCGAGTCGGTACCCGCCGTCGAAGCAGCCGATCGCCTGCGGCACCGGACCGCAGATCCTCAAGGTCCACGACCACAGGATCTTCGTCCCGTACGGAGTGCAGCCGAAGCAACGACCCCTGCGCAGGCTGCTCAACACACTGCTGCACATCACGGACAGGAAGGATCCCGTTCCTACGCCGGGCGCTCACCTCACCGCTCGACCCACCGAACGATGCGGGGGCGGAAGTCGCTCCTGAGGTTCCAGGCTCGGCCAGCCACAGCGCGGTCTTCGCGCGCCGCGCGCTCTATCAGATGGCAACCGTACGAGCCCGACACGGCCGATCGGCGCAGCGAACCTGCCTTGTCGCCGAGGCGCCCGTGCATATGCTCCCGCGAGGGGACGACGGCACTCGCCGCTTGATTCAGTTGAGCTCGGAAATGTTGGGGGACCAGTGATTCGTCGGGGTCATTTCGCGCGCCTGCTTGCAGCCGGCGCCACCGTCGCCGGGGTTATCGCGACGGCGACACCCGCCAGCGCCGCGACGGGCTCCACCTTCACGACATTCGCCAACCCCCTCACCGGTGCCAGCGACTTCATCACGGGGTGGCCGAGCAGCTGCAGCCTCGGACCAATGGGCGTGCTGTTCGACGGGACACGGTTCCTGGCCTCCTCGCCCTTCTGTGACGGCAAGACCTATGACCTGGGCCCCGGCGGCGGCGACATCTCGTCCGCGCCGAGCGTGCAGAACGGCTTCTTCGGCCTGGGCCGCAGGGGCTCGACGTACTACGCAGCAAACGGCGGAAGCCTCGCGCAGTTCGATCCCACGACGCTGCAGCCCGTCAGCACGTCGACCGTGAACACAGGTTGCGGCCTATACGGCGTAGCCCCCGACCCGCTGTCGACTGACGTGTACGTGTCTTCCTGCGACGGCATCTACGTCATACACAACCCGGGCGCCTCGGCGACCTCAGCTCGTATCACGACCGACGGCGGGGACTACGACGGGCTGTACTTCACCCCGGACGGACAAGACCTGTGGGCGGCGGAACCATCAGCCAGCAGCATCGTCGAGTTCGACCGCAAGGGGACAGTCATGCGCAGCGTGCCCATCGGAGCGCACGGTCCGGATGGGATCGCCGTCACCCGCAGCGACCTCGGCAACGGGTTAGCCAATAACATCTTCGTCAACGACAACGACGGCACCATTCTCCGCGTCGACCCGAACAACGACTACGCCGTCACCGTGGTTGCGAGTGGCGGGAGTCGCGGCGACTTCGCCACCGTCGGACCCGATGGCTGCCTGTACGTCACGCAGACCGACCGGGTCGAAAAGATCTCGCCGTGCATCTTCGCCGCCCAGGCGGTGCCCACCGCGATGTCAACCACCGCCGCTCTCCTGACGCTCACGCCGATCAAGGCCTACCTGCTGACCTTGCAAGCAACACTGACCGCGGCCGGCTCACCGGTCGCTGGGCAAAAGGTGTCCTTCGTTGCGAAGGGCGACACAATATGCACCGCGACGACCACGGCAGCAGGTCTGGCGAAGTGCGACTTGCTGGTTCCGCTGTCCGCCACCGGAATCCTCAGCGTGATTCAGCAAAGTGGCTACACGGCAACCTTCGCTGGCAGCGGCCAGTACCTAGCCTCGAGAGCGACGTCGACGCTCATCAAGAACTCACCGCCCGTCATCACCGGCCTGTCCCCCGCGGCCGGCCCGACGACCGGCCGCACCACTGTGACGATCACTGGGGCAGGGTTCACCGGAGCGAAGAGCGTGAGCTTCGGCGGCGCGGCCGCAACGAACTTCAGCGTGGTCTCGGATGGCAAGATCACGGCGGTTGCGCCGGCGCGCGCCACCCCGGGGCAGGTCGCTGTCTCGGTGACCTCTCCGGCCGGGACCAGTCCGCCGACCAGCGGGGACATCTACCACTACGCCCCCGTCCCGGCCGTCACGTCCCTGTCCCCTGTTTCCGGCCCGACTGGCGGCGGCACGTCGGTGACGATCACCGGCACCGGATTCACCTCCGCGAGCTCGGTGATGTTCGGCTCCGTGGAAGCTACGAACTTCAGCGTCGTCTCCGACACCACGATCACCGCAACCTCGCCTGCCTCATCATCGGCTGCGGACGTCGACGTATCGGTTACCACACCCGGAGGAACCACTCCCAAGAACTCCGCGGACGTCTTCCGCTACCTCGCGGCACCCGTCGTCAGCTCGCTCTCGCCGACATCCGGATCGACCAAGGGCGGGACCACGGTCGTGATCACCGGCTCCGGTTTCACTGGGGCCACCGCCGTGACCTTCGGCACCACTACCAACGCGGCGTCGTTCACCGTCAACTCCGACACCCAGATCACAGCGGTCTCGCCCGCCCACTCTGCTGGCACCTTCTTGGTATTCGTCACCACGCCATCGGGCACGAGCGGATTCGTGGTCGGCGCTGGGTTCACCTTCGTCATGCCACCCGCAGTCACGGCGATCTCGCCGACCTCCGGGCCGACAGCCGGCGGGACAACGGTCGTGATCACGGGCGCCGGGTTCACCGGCGCCACAGCCGTCAGCTTCGGCACCACCGCCGCGACATCGTTCACCGTCGACTCCGACACGCAGATCACAGCGGTCGCACCCGCCCACTCGGCCGCGATCGCCAACGTTTCGGTGACGACCGGCTACGGCAAGAGCGCCACCACCACGGCCGACCAGTTCACGTTCGTCAAGCCACCCGCAGTCACGGCGATCTCGCCGACCTCCGGGCCGACAGCCGGCGGGACAACGGTCGTGATCACGGGCACCGGGTTCACCGGCGCCACAGCCGTCAGCTTCGGCACCACCGCCGCGACATCGTTCACCGTCGACTCCGACACGCAGATCACCGCGGTATCACCGGCTCACGGCGCAGCGGTGGTCAATGTTTTCGTGACGACGGCCTACGGCAAGAGCGCGACGGTAGCCGCCGACAAGTTCACGTACTCCGGCTGAGGGAGAGCCAGGTCTTCAGCCGTGCGACGCCGTCGGCGGCGAGCTGGTGCGCCTGCTGCCAGGCCTGCACCGCCGCCTGCGTGTCCGGACCGTAGCCGCCGTCCACCGTCAGGCTGGCGCCGTGCCGGTTCAGCGCCTGCTGCAGCTGGGTGACCGACCAGCCGGTGGCACCCGGCCGCAGCGGCAGCGTCAGGCCCGCCACCGGCCGGACCACGAGTGGCAGCAGGTCGGTTGTCCAGAGCTGCTGGATCCCGACGTTCGCGCCAGTGTGCGGCGCATCAAGCACCTTGCCCCCGCCGACGTACATCGCGACGTGGTAGATCGTCGCCGGCTTCAGAACGTCGCTGGCGAAGAACAACAGGTCGCCGGCCTGCGCCTGGTCCAGCGGCAACGTCGGCCCGGACCCGGCGTACTGGTCGGCCGCCACCCGCGGCAGGGTCAGCCCGGCATGCAGGTACGACGTCATCTGCAGCCCGGAGCAGTCGTAGGACTTCGGCCCGGTGGCGCCGTAGACGTACGGCTTGCCGATCTGCTTCTTCTCGAACGCGATCGCCGCCCGGGCGATCTTGTTCGTCGTCGTCCCGGGCTGCTGCAGCAGGTTCGCCGCGAGCTGCGCGACCTGCTTGCGCACCTTCTGCTGCGCCTTGTAGTCCTTCGGCAGCGCCGGGGTCGTGCTGCCCGGCGTGCAGACCGGAGTACCGGTCAGCTTCAGCGCCTTCCACGTCTTGCGGCTCGTCGTCGCGGTAGCGGGCAGCCCCGCCGCCTGCTGCGCGGTGGACAGCGCCTGGCCGGTCGCCGCGGCGAACTGGCCGTCGACCGGTTGGCCGAGCGCCGCCTCGAGCACCGCGACCGCGGGCCCGGTGTCACCCTGCGACAGCACCGCGCAGCTCACCGTGAAGCCGGTGCCGCTGATCGGCTGCGCGCACGCTGCCGCGGCGGTGGCTGCGGGCATCACCGCCCAGGTCGCCTCATCGACCACCCCGGTCGCCGGGATGCCCTGCTGGGTCTGCCACTCCTTCAACGCGGTCGCAGTCTGCGGGCCGAAGTCGCCGTCGGCGGGCGTGCCCACCAGGGTCTGGATCGTCTTGACCGCCGGGCCGGTCGTGTTGATGCCAAGCGTCGCGCAGGTCGTCACCGGCGGGGCCGGCGCGGTCCCTTGCGTGGGTGGGTCGGAGGGCGCCGGGGAAGGGGTGCCGGCGCTCGTGCCCGTGCCGGTGCTTGAGCTGGTCGGGGTGGTCCCACCGCCGGAGCCGGCGGCGTGGGCCGGCAGGGCGCTCCCGAGCACGGCCAGGAGGGCCGCGAGCACGGTCACGACGGCGCGCGAAAGCGCCACCTCCAACCGTTTCACCGTCGACACCCCTCCTGGACCGCCGTACCACCCGTCACATGTGTTACCTCATTGTCGGCAGATTCCACCAAAAGGCTTAATCGGGCGCGGAAGGCGGCTCACCGCGTCGCTGCGGCGCGACATAGCCCGGACGGGCCATCTCGGGCCTATTTCGGCTCGCTGGCCTGCTATTCGGCCGACTGCGGCCGTACGGAGTAGTAGAGGTGCGGTCCACGGACGGGCGGCGCCCTGACCCGGGCGAGGTAAACGGTGGCACCGATCACGGTGTTCGACCTGCAGCAGGCGATCGCAGGAGGCGAGCTCGCCCTCGCCTACCAGCCTGAGGTCGATCTCCGCACCGGACACATCACCGCCGTCGAAGCCCTCGCCCGCTGGACCCATCCGGTGCACGGTCCGGTGCCCCCGACCGAGTTCATCCCGCTCGCCGAGCGCGCCGGCTACATCAGCGACATCAGCCTCGTGGTGGTTCGCACCGCCGTCGCCCAGGCCGCCGAGTGGTCGCGGTCGCGGTGGGACGGCGGGCCACTGCCGATCTGGGTGAACCTCTCCGCCTGCGAGCTCGCCGATCCCCGCCTGCACGGCCGGATCATGAGCGCGCTCGAGACCACCGACGTCGCCGCGGGACAGCTCGGCATCGAGATCACCGAGACGGTCCCCATGACCGACACCGCGCGCGCCGCGTCGACCCTGCGTGCGCTGCAGGCGGACGGCATCCGCGTCGCGATCGACGACTTCGGCACCGGCTACTCCTCGATCGCCCACCTCAAGCAGCTGCCGGTCGACGTGATCAAGATCGACCGGTCCTTCGTTGCCGGGGTCGCGAAGGAAGGCACCGACGCCTCGATCGTCGCCTCGATGATCGAGATGGCGCATGCCATGCACCGACAGGTCATCGCCGAGGGCGTCGAAGACGCCGTGCAGCAGCGCGTCCTGGCCGAGATCGGCTGCGACCTCGGCCAGGGCTACCTGTTCGCCCGGCCACAGCCGCCGTGCGGCATCGACAACCTGCTGGCCGCCGACCGCCAGCTCGCGGCCTTCCCGCCGCTACCGGCGCCGCAGGTGAAGCTGCCGCGACCCAGGGCGGCCGCTGACGCCGCGCAGCGGGTCAGCTGATAGGTCCTGACTCCTGATTCGGGCAGCGTGAGTGATCACGTTGCCGATTGAAGGGGTTCAGGGTGTCGGAGTTGCTGCAGCCGTCGTTGGCGGCGTCGAGGCTTGTTGTCGCGATCGATCCGGGAAAGGCG
>DASZOU010000024.1:0-66995 GCA_035550655.1 Mycobacteriales bacterium | reverse complement strand
GGTCGCTCGGCCCTCGCCGCCGCAGCGGCTGCCGCCGCCTCGGTGGCGCAGCCTGCTCCGCCGGGCCCGGACGCGCCCACCACCGAGCTTCCGCGGCCGGGCGAGGAGCAGGGCGGTGCGCAGCCTGCGGCTCCGATACCGTCCGTGGCGCCGCCCGCGGGCCCGCCCCCCGCAACCTTCGTCAGCCAGCCGGTGGCGCCGCGCCCGGACGACACGCCGAGCGGGCCGCCGGCTCAGGCGTGATCGCTGAGGTGAACGTCAGCGCCCACTCCCATGACGTTCTGTGTCGATTCGCGAAGCTTCCGAGGCAACCCGTCTAGGCTGCGGGGTTCGCGCTGCCACTACGATGTGGCGCGATTGCCGCGAAGCGCCGGGCAGCGGTAGCACGCCCGGGTTCGTAGCGCCTGCCGCATCACCTATACCAGCACGATGAGGGAAACGGAGTCGACGACGTGATCGTCATCAGCGGGGTTCTGCTGCTCATTGCGGTTGTGTTCCTCGTCATCGGGCTGTTCGGCCCGCTGGCGTGGGTGTACGCCTCGATCGCCGTCAGCGTGTTGTCGTTCGTGTTCCTGCTCGTCGGGGTTCGGCAGCGCCGTGACATCCCGGCCGCCGCGCCCCTGACGCCGGCAGCTCCGCGGGGTGGGGACGCCGAGCCGGCCGACGTGACGCTCGTGCCGGCCGCCGGTCGCCGCACGGCGGAGGCTGCGGTCGGTGGTGCGGTCGCCGGTGCGGCTGCTGCGGTTGCCCTCGAAGAGCGTGCGGAGCCCGCCCCCGAGCGGGTTGTCGAGCGTCGTCCGGCCACGGCGACCCGGCGCCCGACGCGGCCGGCTTCCACTCCGGCGTCGAGCCGGCTGCGAAGCGCGACCACGGAACGCCCGCGTGCGGTGCTGCCGGCGCGCCTCGCCGGCCAGGACGCACCGGCCAAGAAGGCCACTGCCGCGAAGAAGGCGGCTCCGGCGAAGGCGGCGGCGAAGAAGGCGGCTCCGGCGAAGGCGGCGGCGAAGAAGGCGGCCCCGGCCAAGAAGACGACCGCCGCGAAGAAGGCGGCTCCGGCGAAGGCGGCGGCGAAGAAGGCGGCCCCGGCCAAGAAGACGGCGGCCAAGAAGACCGCACGCTGACCCGCCCCACCTACAGCACGAAGGAGGCCCCCGCCATCAGGCGGGGGCCTCCTTCGTTGTCTCGCGTCGGCGCGTCAGGCGCTGCCGGTACGGCGGAACGGGTCGCGGGCCGGGGGAGTCGGCAGCTGCACCCGGTCGCCCTCGATGGACAGGCCGGTCAGGCCGAGCACGTGGCACAGCACCGAGAGCGTGGTCTCACCGGCCTCGATGCCGTCCTGCGTCACCATGGCGCGGTAGATGAGCGCCCAGTGCTTCGCGGGCGTGTCGTAGGTCCAGTCGACTGAGCCGAGGTGGCACGCCGTACCGCGGCTGCCGTCCGGACCGTTGAACGGCCCGCTCCACAGCTGGATGCCGGCCGGACCGGCGGAGAATCGGCCGCCCTGCGTGACGTCCTCGCGGGCAGCAGCATCGAGCAGCGCGCGTGCCTGCAGCTCAGGCAGCACGAGAGCCGGCCGGACCTGGCTGGTCAGTGCCGGTACAGCGACTGCTTCCGTCTTCAGACGCAGTCCGTCGGCCGACGTCTTTAGCAGCGTCAGCGACACCTCGCACCTCCGTATCCGAACCCTGCGGCCGGAGCTCCGTATGCACCAGCCGCACAGCGCTCTGCGCCGTCTGCACGGCGCTGTTTCGTATCTAACATGACCTGGTTAGAGCATCGGCTAGCCGACACGGGCGAATCACTAGACTGAACGGGTTAATTCTCCCCTGCCCAGCGTGAGCGGGTCAATCTAGTTCGGCCGGATGGTCCAGCGAAGATTGAGCGGAACGATCGCCGTCACCCGCCGGCTTGCCGGAGCCAGAACCGGACCGCGGGCTCGTCGAGGGAGTGCTCGGCGAGCGGTGCGGCCGGCGGACCGGCCGTCACGAAGGTCGCCAGAACCTCGGCAGCGAGCGCGTCGGAGCCGGCCCGGACCGCGGCCGCGGCTGCAGGGTCGTCGGAGGACCACCACAGCTCGATCCGGTCGGTGACTTCGAGACCCTGGGCCTTGCGTGCCTCCTGGACGCTTCGCACCAGCTCACGGACCATCCCGGCGGCGCGCAGCTCGTCGTCGAGCTCCAGGTCCAGCGCCACCGTCTCCGGCCCGGCGCTCGCGACCGCCCAGCCGGCGCGGGGCGTCTCGCTCGTGATCACGTCGTCGGGCCCGATCTCGAGCCGCTCGCCGTCGACGTCCACCGTGGCGGCTCCGTTCGCCCGGAGCGCTTCGGCCAAGGCGGCATGGTCGGCGGCGTGGATCGCGTCCGCGACCCGCGGCGTTCGGGCGCCGAACCGCTTGCCCAGCGCCCTGAAGTTCGCCTTGATCGACACGTCCACCAGGCCGCCCGCCCCGTCGGTGCTGTCGTCGGCGGCCGCGAGCGGCGCAGCGGTCCGGACGTTCAGCTCGTCGGCCACGGTGTCCACCAGCTCGGCGGGCAACTTGTCCCACCCGGGCGCCGAGATCAGGGCGCGTGCGAGCGGTTGCCGCGTTCGGACCGCCGATCCGGCCCGGGCGGACCGGCCCAGCTCGACCACTCGCCGTACCAGCGCCATCTGCTCGGCGAGCTCGGGCAGGATCGCCGCAGTGTCGGCCTCAGGCCAGGGCTCGAGATGCACGCTGTCCGGTGCGGTGGCATCGACGTCGCAGCGCAACCGTTCGTGTACCTCCTCGGTGACGAACGGCACGAAGGGTGCGAGCAGCCGGGTGACGACGTCGAGGCACTCGCTCAGGGTCGCGAGTGCGGCCGGGTCGCCGTCCCAGAACCTCCGGCGGGACCGCCGGACGTACCAGTTCGACAGGTCGTCGACGAACTCGGTGAGCCGCCGCCCCGCGCGGGTCGGGTCGAACTCGTCGAGGGCTTCGGTGACCTCGATGACGGTGCGGTGCAGCTCGGAGCGCGCCCAACGGTCCAGCAGTGGGCGCTCCTGGGCTGCCGGCGCATCGGCGGCAGGAGTCCAGCTGTTGGCTCGGGCGTACAGCACCAGGAACGACGCGGTGTTCCAGTAGGTGAGCAGGACCTTGCGCACCACCTCGCCGACGGACTCGTGGCCCACCCGACGAGCAGCCCACGGGTTGCCGGCGGTGAGCATGAACCAGCGCACCGCGTCCGCGCCGTGGCGTTCCATCAGCTCGAAGGGGTCCAGGACGTTGCCGAGGTGCTTGCTCATCTTGCGGCCGTCCTCGTCGAGGATGTGGCCGAGACACAGCACGGTCCGGTACGACGAGCGGTCGAAGACCAGGGTGCCGATCGCCATCAGCGTGTAGAACCAGCCCCGGGTCTGGTCGATCGCCTCGCAGATGTAGTCCGCGGGGTACGACGCCTCGAACTCGTCCTGGTTGCGGTGCGGGGCCCCCCATTGGGCGAACGGCATCGACCCCGCGTCGTACCAGCAGTCGATCACCTCGGGGACGCGCCGTGCCTCGGCGCCGCACGTCCGGCAGCGCACGACGATGTCGTCGACGAACGGCCGGTGAGGGTCGAGACCCGACAGGTCCATGCCCGCGAGCTCGCCGAGCTCCGCCAGGGAGCCCACGACGGTGAGGTGGTCGTCCGGGCAGCGCCAGATCGGAAGCGGTGTGCCCCAGTACCGGTTGCGGGACAGCGCCCAGTCGATGTTGTTGTCGAGCCAGTCGCCGTACCGGCCGGTCTTGATGGTCGCCGGATGCCAGTCGGTGGCGGCGTTCTCGCGCAGCAGCGCGTCCTTGACCGCCGTGGTGCGGATGTACCACGAGGGCAGCGCGTAGTAGATCAACGCGGTGTCGCAGCGCCAGCAGTGCGGGTACGCGTGCGTGTAGTCCTCGGCGCGGTAGAGCAGCCCGCGGTCACGCAGGTCGGCGACGATCGCCGGGTCGGCCGCCTTGAAGAAGCTGCCGCCGACGAGCGGCAGGTCGGCCGCGAAGTGGCCGTCGGGCTCGATGGGGTTGACCACGGGCAGCCCGTAGCGACGGGCGACCGCGAGGTCGTCGGCGCCGAAAGCCGGCGCCTGGTGGACCAGCCCGGTGCCGTCCTCCACGGTGACGTAGTCGGCCAGACCCACGTAGTGGGCGTCCGGGATGTCGACCAGCTCGAACGGCCGGGAGTAGGTGACGTGCTCCAGGTCGGTTCCGGGGAACCGCTCGAACACCTCCGCTCCTGGCCCGAGGGCGGCTTCGAGGAGCGGCTCAGCCACGACGAGCAGCTCGTCGCTTCCTGCCGGCTCGGTCAGCACGTACGTGACCCCCGGGTTCACCGCGACGGCGGTGTTGCTCACGAGCGTCCAGGGGGTGGTGGTCCAGACGAGGAGGGCGGCGCCGCGCTCGGCGAGCGGCCCGCTGGTGATCGGGAAGCGGACGTAGACCGACGGGTCGGTCACGTCGAGGTAGCCCTGGGCGACCTCGTGGTCGGACAGCCCGGTGCCGCAGCGAGGGCAGTACGGCGTGACCCGGTGGTCCTGCACCAACAAGCCCTTGTCGTAGATCTGCTTCAGCGACCACCAGACGCTCTCGATGTACGCCGGATCCATCGTCCAGTAGGCGGCGTCGAGGTCGACCCAGTAGCCCATCCGCTCGGTCAGCCGGCCGAAGGTGTCCACGTGCTCGAGCACCGACTCCCGGCACTTCGCGTTGAAGGCCTCGATGCCGTAGGCCTCGATGTCGTTCTTGCCGGAGAAGCCGAGCCGCTTCTCGACCTCGAGCTCGACCGGGAGGCCGTGGCAGTCCCAGCCGGCGCGGCGCTCGACGAGATGCCCCCGCATCGTCTTGTAGCGCGGGAAGAGGTCCTTGAAGACGCGCGCCTCGATGTGGTGGGTGCCAGGCCGGCCGTTGGCAGTCGGCGGCCCCTCGTAGAAGGTCCAGGCTGGTCCGGCTGCCGTCTGCGCAAGGCTGCGGGCGAAGGTGTCCCGGTCCCGCCAGCGGGCGAGCACCTCGTGCTCGAGCGCCGGGAGATCCACCTGGGGCGGCATCGGGCGATAGCCGTCCCCGGTCGCGCTCCGCGCGCGGATGGGCTCTGACATCACGCCTCCGTCGTCGAGGCTGCCGGGAGTGCCGGCAGCGGTCGTACGGCGGAGGGACGCGGCCCGCGCTCACTCGAGCGGGCCGCGCGGTACCACCCTCCTTGGCCGGTTGCGTCGGGCGCAGCCGACCCACTCAAGGGTCGCAAGCCGGGTCTAATGACCGATTTCGTCCCGTTTGAGGCGAAATCGGCGTTCTTCCGGCGGCTCCGAGGTGATTGCCTCTTCAACGCCTGGTTGCGAAGGGCAAGCGTAGCCTTGACAGCAGGCGAGAGCCGCGGGATTTCCCTGCGGCGCGGCGCGTTGCTGGCGAGTGTGCGCGGTCCTATCCTGCGCTGACCCAAGATCGGCAGCGCCTCGTGACCTCGCGAGGACGGGTTCGGGAGGCCGACCATGGCACGGGAGCACTCCACCCTGGGTGGGCGGCTTCGGCGCCTCATGCCTCATCGTGACTCGGCTCCCAGCTCCGGCCGGACCGAGCTCACCGCGGTCCCATCCGTCACACCCGCTCCGGCAGCCGCGGCGGCGGTGTCGGCCGCGCGCCCGGCCCCCCGGGGCGCGGGACTGCGCCGGCCACTCCCGGCAGGGACGCAGACAGCGACTCGAAAGGCGCTCGTGAAGCAGGCAGCGAAGAAGACCGCCCGGCCCTCGGCGGCGAAGACCGCGTCGGCACGACCAGCGCGACCCGCCGCGAAGCCCGCCGCGACGGCAACGCGAAAGGCCGTGCCGGCGAAGCGGACGGCGACGAAGGCACCGGCGAAGTCCGCGGTCAAGGCGCCGGCGGTCAAGAAGGCCGCCCCCGCGAAGGCCGCCGCAACGAAGGCTCCCGCCAAGAAGCCGGCCGCGCCGGCCAAGGCGGCCGCGAAGAAGGCTCCGGCCAAGGCAGCAAAGGCACCGGCGAAGGCGGCACCGGTGAAGGCCGCCGTGAAGAAGGCGGCGCCGGCGAAGGCCGCCGTGAAGAAAGCGGCGCCGGCCAAGGCCGCGGCGAAGAAGGCTCCGGCCAGGCCGGCCAAGGCGGTGCCGCCGAAGAAGGCTCCCGGCAAGGCCGCGGTGAAGCCGGTGGCACCGGCGAAGAAGGCGGCGACCAGGCCGGCGACCGACAGCCGGCCGGTGGCTCAGAAGGCACCAGCCAAGAAGGCGCCCGCGGCGGCGGCGAAGGCGCCCGCCAAGAGCGCGGCGAAGCCGGCCGCGCCGGTCAAGGCGGCGGCCGAGCTCGAGCCGGCGGCGGTACCGGACCAGGCGCCGGCAGCCGCCCCGAAGGCGGCGGCCGCCAAGGCATCCAAGGCCGTGGCCGTCGAGCCGGTCGCGCCTGAGGGACCGCCGGCTCCGACCCGCGCCGAGCTGATCGCCCGGGCGGCCGCCATGCCGGGAGCCCAGACGGCGGCTCCCGCGGCGCCGGTGGTGAAGCCGGGTGCCACCGTGTTGCCGGGCGAGCGGCCGTGGACCAAGCCCGAGCTGGCCAAGGTGCAGGCGGAGCTCGAGGCACAGGTGAAGGACCTGCGCGGCGAGATCACCGAGGCCGAGGAGTCGTGGGCGGCGCTGCAGCGGGACAGCGGCGAGGGTGCCGGCGACGACCAGGCTGATGCCGGCACCAAGACGTTCGAGCGGGAGCACGAGCTGTCGCTCGCCGCGAACAGCCGTGACCTGCTCTCACAGGTCGAGCGGGCGCTCCAACGGCTCGAAGACGGCACCTACCCGATCTGCGAGAGCTGCGGAAACCCGATCGGGAAGGCCCGCCTGCAGGCGTTCCCGCGTGCCACGCTGTGCGTGTCATGCAAGCAGCGCGAGGAGCGGCGGTAGCAGCGAAGTCACCGGCCCAGCGGACCGTCCGGGCTCGCACCGGACTCTTCGCGGGGATCGCCGTCTCGGTCCTCGTCCTCGACGTCGTCACGAAGCTGGTTGCCGTCTCACAGCTCGCCCACCGCGACCGGGTGACGCTGGTCCCGCACGCCCTGTGGCTGACCTTCACCCGCAACGCCGGGGCCGCGTTCAGCGTCGGGACCGGCGCCACCGTCGTGTTCACCGCTGTGGCCGCCGGGGTGGTCGTCGTGATCGTGCGCACTGCTCGGTCGCTGCGGTCAGCCGGCTGGGCGGTCTCGCTGGGACTGCTGCTCGGCGGCGCGCTCGGGAACCTCAGCGACCGGGTGTTCCGCTCGCCGGGTGTGTTCCGCGGTCACGTGATCGACTGGATCGAGCTGCCGCACTGGCCCGTGTTCAACATCGCGGACTCCGGCATCGTGATCGGCGGCGTACTGGCTGTGCTGCTCGCACTGCGCGGGATCGAGATGGATGGCTCTCATCACCGCGGCGAGGGCTCCTCGGCCGAGCCCGGGCCATCGGACAGCGCTGCGTCGGCCGATGGCTGAGGCCGGCGAAACCCGGCGAGTGCCGCTGCCGGACGGACTGGACGGGTCGCGGGTGGACGCCGCCGTGTCCCGGCTGTTCGGGCTGTCCCGGACAGCGGCTGCCGACATGGTCGCCAACGGCGCGGTGCTCCTCGACGGCCGGGCGCCGGCGAAGTCCGACCGGGTCAGTGCGGGGGACTGGATCGAGGTGACGCTGCCCGCCCTGCCCCGGGCAGTCGTGAGCGACCCGGTCCTGGTCGAGGGGCTGCGCGTCGTCTACGACGACGACGACATCGTCGTCGTCGACAAGCCGGTCGGCGTCGCCGCTCATCCCAGCCCGGGGTGGAGCGGGCCGACGGTGACCGGCGGCCTCGCTGCGGCGGGGTACCGCATCGCGACGTCGGGGGCCGCCGAGCGGCAGGGCGTGGTCCACCGCCTCGACGTCGGGACCACCGGGCTGATGGTGGTGGCGAAGAGCGAGCGGGCGTATTCCGTGCTCAAGGACGCCTTCCGGCATCGGGAAGTCGACAAGCGCTACCTCGCGCTTGTGCAGGGCCACCCGGATCCCAGCCGCGGCACCATCGACGCGCCGATCGCCCGGCATCCGACGCACGACTACCGCTGGGCGGTGGTGTCGGGCGGGCGGCCCAGCATCACCCACTACGAGACTGTGGAGGCGTTTCGTGCCGCGAGCCTGCTGGAGATCCGGCTCGAGACCGGCCGAACCCATCAGATCCGGGTGCACATGGCGGCGATCCGCCACCCGTGCGTCGGTGACCTGACGTACGGCGCCGATCCGACCCTGTCCGCCCGGCTCGGCCTTGACCGGCAATGGCTGCATGCCGCCTCTCTGGCCTTCGATCATCCGGACGACGGCCGGCCGGTGACATTCGCGAGCGCCCCGCCGGCGGACCTCGCCCAAGCCCTCGCGCTGCTCGGGGAGCAGCAGTGACGCCGGCGAAGCCCGGTGGCCCCCTCGCCGGCCTCGACAGCCGGGCCCTTCCGGTGGTCGCCCGGCTGTTGCGCGGCGCCGGCCGGGCCGGCCGTGCGGTGGCAGGCCCGGACGGTGCCCTCGGCCGCCGGATCGGGCCATGGGTGCGGCGCGACCCGGTCATCGCGGTCGCGCTGGCATGTGTGGCGTTCGCGGCGATCCTCATTTCCGTCACCGGCGGGGACGACAAGGGGGCGGTGCGACCGCCGGGGCACGCCGGGCCGAGGCTGTCCTCCGCGCACCTGCTCGGGCCGACCACCGGCTCAACCGTGGCGTCGTACCAAGCGCAGGCGTCGCAGCGCCGTGGCTCCCTCGACCAGCTGGCCGCCTCGCAGCCGCTGGTGGCGGTGGTCGATCTCGCGGCGTACGTGACACCCGAGGCGGTCGACCAGCTGCTGGCAGGGACACCCGGGCTCGCCGTCGTGCGTGGCTTCGCCCGGGTGCCACCGCCGCTCGACGCGGACGTCCACGTCCTGCTCCCGTCGAACCAGACCGATCTCGCCGCCGGCCTCTCCGCAGCGCAGCAGGATGCGGCCCAGATCGCGTTGCGTTACGAGCGCGAGCTGAGCCGCTCGATCACGAATCCGTCGACGAAGCTGTCGGAGAAGGTGGCCGCCGGCGCCGCGCAGGCCGCCGCGGCGCGCGTCGATGCGTCCGGGCTCGGTCCGAGCTGCGGCTGCGTCTTCGCTGTGGTCGTGATGGGGCCGGTCGGCCAGCTCGAGCAGCTCGCGCACCAGGACGCGGTGCGCATCCTCGACCCCGCGCCGGTCTCGGCGACCCTGAGCTCGCTGATGATCGTGCCGGTGGAGCCCCAGGTCACCGACACCGTTCCGGCGCTGTCGTTCGCCGGCGAGTAGCCGGCGCCCGGGTCAGCTCAGCGGAGCGACCGTCAGCGAGCGGAGCACCGCTGAGTGGGTGCCGTTCTTCGGCGCCTTGCCGTGGTTGAGCCAGAGATCGATGTAGAGGTACATGTTGCTCGCGGTGGGCGTGCTGTAGCCGTAGTAGCGCCAACGGGCCAGCAGCGGGGAATGGGGCGTGCTGCCGACCCGGGTCTCGAACTTCACGGCGCCGGCGCCGCCGCTCGGCGGGTACCAGGTGAACTGCTGGAACAGCGGCTCGTACGACGGCTTCACGTGGTACGCGTGCTCGTGGTGTGGCTCCTTGTACGGCTGCACGGCGAACTGCGCGTTGTTCGGTGGCTTCAGATACCGCGGGAAGCGGGAGTTCTCGACGTCGATCTCGTTGGTGTAGGTCTTCGTTCCGGGCCGGTACACGAACATGCCGAACACCGTCTGATCGGCGAACTTTCCGGTGGCCGTGTCGTTGACCAGCCGGTAGGTGCCGTAGCTGACCGTGTTGAGCGAGCGAAGCTCCACCGAGCGCCACACCCCGTCGATCTTCACGATGTGCAGGTGCAGCCGGCCGCGGCTGTCGACCCAGATCGCACGGGTGGAGTTGGTGAGCTTGACGTGCTCCGGGCCGTTGGAGGCGTTCGAGTAGACCAACCAGGGCCGGCCGGACCAGCTGATCAGCCGGATGACCGAATCCCCCTTGCGCCCTGGACCTGCCGTCACGTGAGCGGCACCGGCGACGGCGGTGCCGCCGTGCGGCGCAGCGCCGGTCGCGGCGGTGTTCCCCACGCCGAGGACCACGAGCGTGGTGAGCATGGCGACACCGGCAAGCGCGCGCGAGGGACTCACGCGAAAGCGGCTGGGCATGACGGTGATTCTACGGCGGCGGGTGTCCGAGACGGGGCAGAAACCACCACTTCGAGAGGGTCAGTCAGTCGCCCAGCGGACGGATCGTCAAGCTGCGGATCACGGCCGAGTGCGCGCCCGTCGTAGGCGGCGTGTTCTGGTTCATCCAGAGCACCAGGAACAGCTGCATCTGCTGCGGGCTCGGGACGCTGTAGCCGGTGTAGGACCACTGGGCGAGCAGCGGCGCCTTCGGGGTCGAGCCGACTCGGGTTTCGTAGTCGACCCGTCCCGGTCCGCCGTACGTCGTGCCCGGCTGCCACGTGAACTGCTGCAACAGCGGGTGGTACGACGGCAGGATCGAGTACGGGTGCAGGTTGCCCTTGACGAAGTACGGCTGGGTGACGAACTGGGCGTTGTTCGGGGCGCGCAGCAGATGCGGGAACCGCGAGTCCTCGATGTCGACCTCGCTCGTGAACTTCTTCGCGCCGGGCCGGTAGAGGAACATGCCGAGGACCGCCCATGGGTCCATGTCCGCTGTGGCCGTGTCGACGATCATTCGATAGGTGCCGTAGCTGGGCCGGTTGAGCGCCCGCAGCTCGACGCCGCTCCACTTCCCGCCGATCTTCGAGACCTGCAGATGCAGCCAGCCGCGGCTGTCGACGTACACGGCACGGCTCGCGTTGGTCGTGGGCGTGAGGCTCGGACCGCAGTCGCTGCAGTTCGGATAGACGTACCAGGTGATTCCGGACCACTGGAGCAGCCGGCCGCGGTCGGTGCCGGCCGGGGCCGGAGCGGTGCTCGTGATCTTGGTGCCGTTGCCGCCCGGCTGGGCCGCCGGTGCCGCGACGATGGCAGTCGTCCCGAGCACCATCACCCCGACGTTGACCAGCGCCGCGAGGCCCAGCAGCGTGCGCGACGAGCTCGCATGGGACCCGCGGGGCATGGCATCGACTGTACGTAAGCCGACCTGATTCGCGGCACGCCGCGACGACACGCCGAGGGCGTCCGATCGGCGTGTTAGAACGTCGCGATGGACTCTTCAGGTGCCGACCAGTTCGTGCACCTGCACGTCCACAGCGAGTACTCGATGCTCGACGGCGCCGCCCGGGTGAGCGAGCTGTTCGCCGAAGCCGCCCGGATGGGCATGCCGGCGCTCGCGATGACGGATCACGGCAACGTCTTCGGCGCCTACGAGTTCTGGAAGAAGGGCACCGCCGCCGGGGTCAAGCCGATCATCGGCATGGAGGCCTACGTCACGCCCGGGACGTCGCGCTACGAACGGACGCGTGTCCGGTGGGCGGAGGGTGGCGAGGACGACGTCTCAGGTGGCGGCGCCTTCACGCACATGACCTTGCTCGCGGAGACCACCGAGGGCATGCACAACCTGTTCCGGCTCGCGAGCCGGTCGAGCCTCGAGGGCTACTTCTACAAGCCGCGTGCCGATCGCGAGCTGGTCAGCGAGTACGCGCGCGGCATCATCGCCACCACCGGTTGCCCGTCCGGCGAGATCCAGACCAAGCTGCGGATCGGGGACTACGAGGGCGCGAAGACCGTCGCGGGGGAGCTGCAGGACATCTTCGGCCGCGAGTCGTTCTTCTGCGAGCTCATGAACCACGGCCTCGACATCGAGACCCGGGTCCACCAGGACCTCTTCCGCCTGGCACGTGACCTCAACATCCCGACGATCGCGACCAACGACCTGCACTACACCTTCGCCAAGGACGCCGAGGCGCACGAGGTCCTCCTGTGCGTCCAGTCGGGCAAGACGATGGCCGACCCCAACCGCTTCAAGTTCGATGCGAAGGACTTCTACCTGAAGTCGCCGCAGGAGATGCGCGCGGTCTGGCGTGAGGTGCCGGAGGCGTGTGACAACACGCTGCTGATCGCCCAGCGATGCGAGGTGCAGTTCGAAGAGGGCGCCGACCTGATGCCTCGATTCGACGTACCCGAGGGGGAGACCGAGGACTCGTGGCTGCGAGCCGAAGTGCATCGCGGCTTGGAGCGGCGGTTCGGAGGCGCGGTTCCGGAGGACTACCGCGTGCGTGCCGACTTCGAGCTCGGCGTCATCATCCAGATGGGCTTCCCCGGCTACTTCCTCGTGGTGGCCGACCTGTGTCGTCACGCCCGTGACTCGGGGATCCGGGTCGGCCCGGGTCGTGGTTCCGCGGCCGGGTCGCTGGTGGCGTGGGCGCTGCGGATCACCGAGCTCGACCCGATCATGCACGGGCTGCTGTTCGAGCGCTTCCTGAACCCTGAGCGCATCTCGATGCCGGACATCGACCTCGACTTCGACGAGCGCCGGCGCGGGGACATGATCCGTTACGCCACCGAGAAGTACGGCGAGGACCGCGTCAGCCAGATCATCACCTACTCGACGATCAAGGCGAAGGCGGCGGTCAAGGACGCGGCCCGCGTGCTCGGTTACCCGTACGGCATCGGCGACAAGATCACCAAAGCGATGCCGGCGCCGGTCATGGGCAAGGACCTGCCGTTGGCGGCGATCTTCGACCCGGCCCACGAGCGCTACAACGAGGGCAAGGAGTTCCGCTCCCTCTACGAGACCGAGCACGACGTCAAGAAGGTGGTCGACACCGCTCGCGGCCTCGAGGGGCTGCGGCGGCAGTGGGGCGTCCATGCGGCCGGGGTGATCCTGTCGCGCTACCCGTTGCTCGACGTGATCCCGATCCAGCGCCGCGAGCAGGACGGCGCCATCATCACGCAGTTCGACATGGGCGCCTGCGAGTCGCTCGGGCTGTTGAAGATGGACTTCCTCGGTCTGCGCAACCTCACGGTTCTCGACGACGCGCTGCGCCACATCGCGGCCAACCGCGGCGAGACCGTTGATCTCGAGACGTTGCCGCTGGATCGGCCGGAGGCCTACGCGCTGCTCTGTCGCGGGGACACGATCGGCGTCTTCCAGTTCGAGGGCGGACCGATGCGCTCGCTGATCCGGGCGCTGCAGCCGACGGTGTTCGAGGACATCGCCGCCCTCAACGCGCTCTACCGTCCGGGCCCGATGGGCATGGGCAGCCATCTCGCATACGTCGAGCGCAAGCACGGCCGGCAGAAGATCGAGCCGATCCACCCGGAGTTCGCGGAGTCGCTCGAGGACCTGCTGGCCGAGACCTACGGCGTGATCGTCTACCAGGAGCAGGTCATGGCGATCGCGCAGCGGGTCGCCGGGTACACGCTCGCTCAAGCGGACTCGCTGCGTCGGGCGATGGGCAAGAAGAAGAAGGAGATCCTCGACAAGGAGAAGGTCCCTTTCAGCGAGGGCATGAAGGCCCGCGGCTACAGCGAGCCGGCGATCAACAAGCTGTGGGAGACGTTGATCCCGTTCGCGGACTACGCCTTCAACAAGTCGCATGCTGCCGGGTACGGCCTCGTCTCGTACTGGACGGCGTACCTCAAGGAGCGCTACCCGGCCGAGTACATGGCCGCGCTGCTGACCTCGGTGCGCGACGACAAGGACAAGAGCGCGCTGTACCTGCACGAGTGCCGCCGGATGGGCATCAAGGTGCTGCCGCCTGACGTCAACTCCTCCGACGCGGACTTCGCGCCCGTCGGCACGGACATCCGCTACGGCATGGCCGGCATCCGCAACGTCGGCAGCAACGTCGTCGCCTCGATCTGCGAGACGCGACGGAGCAAGGGCGCCTTCGCCGATTTCGCCGACTTCCTCACCAAGGTCGAGCCGGTCGTCTGCAACAAGAAGACCGTGGAGTCACTGATCAAGGCCGGCGCGTTCGACTCGCTGGGGCACACCAGGCAGGGGCTGCTGCGCATCCATGCCGAGGCGATCGACGCATGCATGGACACGAAGCGCAACGAGGCAGTCGGCCAGTTCGACCTGTTCAGTGGCGGTGACAGCGACGTCGTCACCGAGCCGTCGCTCGGGTTGAACATCACGATTCCGGTCAGCGAGTGGGAGAAGTCGATCCTGCTCGCCTACGAGCGGGAGATGCTCGGCCTCTACGTCTCGGATCACCCGTTGTTCGGCGTCGAGCACGTGCTCGCTGCTGCCGTCGACTGCCCGATCTCCGCGATGGGTGCTGAGGACAAGCCTGACGGTGCCGTGCTCACCGTCGGTGGGATCCTCTCGACGGTCACGCGGAAGATGACGAAGAACGGCGACTCCTGGGCGAGCGTCACGCTCGAGGACCTCGAGGGCGCCGTCGAGGTGCTGTGCTTCCCCAGGACCTACGAGCAGTACGGCGTGCACCTGGCCGAGGACGCCGTCGTACTGGTGAAGGGGCGGCTCGACAAGCGCGAAGACGTCCCGCGGTTCATCGCCATGGAAGTCAGCGTTCCTGACATCAGCCAGGGGCCGCGCGGTCCGGTGGTCGTGTCGCTGCCGGCCAACCGCTGCACGCCCCCGGTGGTGGATCGGCTCAAGGAGGTGCTGGCGGCGCATCCCGGTGCGACCGACGTGCACCTGTCGCTCACCACGGCGGCGCGGGCGACGGTGATGCGAATCGGGGACGGCTACCGCGTGGCGGCGACGCCCGCGCTGATGGCCGACCTTAAGCAGCTCTTAGGACCCAACTGCGTCTCGTAGGTCGGGGTTCAGCTCAAAGACCACCCGCGCTCGTATGTGACATAGGTGTCGTGAATCACAACCTCTATGTGACATGCGGGTCGTGAATTACGACACCTATGTGACATGCGATTCAGAAAGCGACGCGCAACGGGGCAGCGGAACGCAACCCGCAGCGGGAGCCGTGCCCTGGTTGTTGCAGGTTTTGCCGTTGATCGAACGGTTACGGTGACAGTCGATGCCTGCGAAGCGGTTGTTGATCGTGTCCGCCTCCATGGGTGCGGGCCATGACTCGGCTGCTGCGGCGCTGGCCGCGCAAGCCGAGGTCGAGGGAATCGAGACCCGCACCGTCGACCTGCTGTCGATGCCGACGCTGCACCAAGGCGATGCACTGCGCGCGTTCTACCACGGCATGATCGCGGTCGCGCCCGGGCTGTACGACTGGGCCATGCGCACCTGGCTGCAGCGTCCCGCGCTGTTCGAGTGGATCACCCGAAACGGCGGCCGGAGCTCCGAACGCCCCCTGCTCGACGCCGTCGCCGAGTTTCGCGCCGACGGCGTCGTCGCGGTGTACAACCTCGCCGCGCAGGTGCTCGGCCGGCTGCGCAGCGAGGGCCGCCTCACCGTTCCCGCCGCGACATACGTCACCGATCCGGGTGCGCATCCGTACTGGGTGTGGCCCGGTGTCGACCTGCACCTCGCGCCGATGCCCGACACTGCCGCCGCACTGGAGCAGATGGGTGCCGAGACGGTCAAGCCCGTCGCCCCGCTCATTGCGGCGAAGTACCTCGAACCGGTGGACCGGGCGGCGGCCCGCCGCCGCTGGCAGCTCCGGGACGAAGCACATGTCGTTCTCGTCAACGGCGGCAGCTGGGGAGTCGGCGAGGTGGTCGCCGCGGCCGGCCGGCTCACCACCGCCGCGGATGTCGTCATGGTGCTGAGCGGGCGCTCGCGCCGGCTCGTGCAACGGCTGGGCGGGATCCCGAAGGTGCGGGCCGTGCCGTGGACCTCCGACGTGATCGGGCTGCTGGCTGCCGCCGACGTCGTCGTGGACAACGCGGGTGGGACGACCTGCTGGGAAGCGCTGGCGGTCGGCAAGCCGGTCGTCGTTCACCGGCCGATCGCGGGGCACGGCAAGATCAACGCTGTGGTGCTCGAGCGGACCGGCCTCGCCACCTGTGCCCGCAGCGATGGCGAGCTGCTCGATGCGGTTCGCCGCGCCGAGCCGCCCGCTGGCGCGGCGGAGATCTTCGCCGGCGCACGCGCGATCGACGTGCTCGGAACCATGTTGTGAGCACGGGGGTCGTGGCGGCCGGCGCGGTGCTCGCGGCCGCCGCCGCGCAGATCGTGCCGGCCGGCACCTGGCTTCCCGGCCTGCGATCGGCGCTGACGCCGTCGCTGTGCGGGCCGATGCCGGCCGACCAGGTCGCCGTCACCTTCGACGACGGGCCGCACCCCGAGGGCACGATCGCAGTGCTCGACGAGCTCGACCGCCTCGGGTGGAAGGCGACGTTCTTCGTCGTCGGTGCGCAGGTGCGTCGGTACCCCGACGTGGTGGCGGAGACGCAGCGCCGCGGTCATGCCGTCGAGCTCCATGGCGACGATCACCGCTACACGATCGCCCGGACCCCGTGGGGGATCGCCGAGGACCTGCGCCGCGGCCGCGACACGGTCGGCGAGGCGACCGGCAGGGCCCCGCGCTGGTGGCGGCCCGCGTACGGCGTGATGTCCGGACCGTCCTACCTCGCCGCCCGCCGGCTGGGACTGCGCCCGGTGCTGTGGTCGGCATGGGGCCGCGACTGGCAGGCCGAGGCCACTCCCGAGACGGTCGTCGCCGCCCTGGAGTCCGGCCGCACCGCGGGTGGGACCCTGCTGCTGCACGACTCCGATGCGATGAGCGACCCGGGGTCGTGGCGCACCACGGTTGCCGCGCTGCCGCTGCTGGCAGAACGCTTGGCCGCCAGCCGGTTGATGGTCGGCGAGTTCGGTCGCTGACCTGGGCGCGAATCCGCGACCGGAAGGCCTGCGCGACACTGTTGGGGTGGGCACGCACGCGGCATACCGGGTGCGAGGCCTGACCAAGACCTACCGCGGCGGCACCACTCCCGCGAACTCCGCCGTCGACCTCGACGTCCCGCGCGGTGAGATCTTCGGCGTGCTCGGCCCGAACGGCGCCGGCAAGACCACGCTGGTCCGGCAGCTCGTCGGACTGGTCCGGCCCGACGCGGGCGAGATCTCACTGCTCGGCCACGATGTCGTCGCCGACCGCCGCATCGCCTCCCGGCTCGTGGCATACCTCGCACAGGACGAGCCGGCGCTGGCCGAGCTCGATGTCCGCCGCGCCATCGAGACCACCGGCCGGCTGCGCGGGCTGTCCCGCCGCGCCGCGGGAGCCGCTACCGACGAGCTGCTCGACGAGCTGGGCCTCGCCGGCCTCGCCGACCGGCCGCTCACCCGGCTGTCCGGGGGACAGCGACGCCTCGCATGCGTTGGGAGCGCGCTGGTGGCGGACCGCGCGATCCTGATTCTCGACGAGCCGACGACCGGCCTCGACCCGGTGGCCCGCCGGGCGGTCTGGTCGGCGATCGGGCGACGACGCGCGGCCACCGGCACGACCGTGGTCCTCGTCACGCACAACGTTCTCGAGGCCGAGACCGTTCTCGACCGGGTCGCCGTCATCGATCGCGGCCGAGTAATCGCCTGCGACACACCGGGCGGCCTCAAGGCCGCGGTCGACGACTCGATCCGGATCGGGCTGGTGTGGAGCCACGAACCGCCGTACGACGACTCGCTGGTCGAGTCGCTCGCCCAGACAGCGGCCGTCGACGGCCGAAGGTGGAGCGTGCGGATCGAGCGCAACCGGGCCCGCGACGTGCTCGACCGGTTGACCCAGGCGCCGCTGTTCGACGCGCTCGAGGACTACACGGTGTCGACGCCGAGTCTCGAAGACGTCTACCTCAGCCTCGGCGGCACCCGCCCCGACATGGAGCGGCTGTGAGGGCCGCGGCGAGCATGGTCGGTCACACCACGCCCGTCGCCGCGGCGAGCGAGCCAGGGCCGACCGTCTCGCTTCCCGCCGCGGTTGGGGCGGTCGCCGCCGGGCAGCTCGCCCGGGTCCGCGTCGCCCGCGGTCCGCTGCTCGTCGTCGCGACGGTTCAGTCCCTCGGGCTGGTCATCCTGCTGCGCGGAATCGTCCGCCGTCACGACGCCGCGACCGCGGCGGCCGTCGTCGCCGGTTCGACCATCCTGGTCGTGGCGTTCGTCGCGCTCAACCTGCTCGCGCAACGGCTGGGCGCGTTGAAAGCGAGCAACGCCCTCGACTACTACGCGGCGTTGCCGGTCTCGCCGGTCGCGGTCGTGCTGGGCACGGCCGCGTCGTACGCCACCTTCACGGTGCCGGGTGTGCTCGTGACGGCGCTGGTGGGGGCGGCGGTCTACGGGCTGCCGATGGCGCACCTGTGGCTCGTCGTTCCCGCCGCCGTCACCGCGGCGCTCGGGCTCGCCGGAGTCGGGGCGCTGCTCGGTCTGCTGCTGCCCCGGCCGGAGCTGGCCACGATCGCCGGCCAGCTCGGCATGACCGCGGTGCTGTTCCTCGGGCTGATTCCGGTCGGCCATCTCCCAGCGGTCATCCGCGGGCTGCGGCTGCTGCTGCCGGGGATGCTCAGTGTCGATGCCGTCGTCGACGGGTTGCGCCCCGGCACGCCCTGGCTCGATGCGGTCGTCCGGCTCGCGATCGCAGCGGCGTACGGCGCGCTTGCGCTCGGACTGGCCGGACTCGCAATGCGTAAGGCGGTTGACCGGTGAGCGATCTCAGAGGTGGGACCGACGTTTGGGCCACTCCGGCGTCCTCGTCATCCCGATTGCCGTTGTCGTTCGTGCCGGTGCAGTGGGGCCGCGAGGTGCGCGTCGCGGTGGCGGTTGCGAGCTTCACCACGCTGCTCGGAGCGCCGGTCGGCGTGCTGTGGCACGCAGTCGCGCCGCGGCTCGGCATCGTCGCGGTGGCTCACGGCTCGGGCGCGCCGATGAAGTCGCTGATCGGTGACGACCTGTGGCTCGGTCTGCTCGGCGCACTCGCCGGTGTCGTGTGCGTCCTCGCGCTGCTCATCGTCGCGCCGCGGGAGTCACGCGGGCCGGGCGCCATGATCGGTCTGGCGGCGGGCGGGATCCTGGCGATGCTCATTGCGGCGCGCGTCGGCTACCTGCTCGGCCACCCCCCTCTCAAGGACGCGCTGCGCGTCGCCTTCCCCAACGTTCCGGCGAAGTCGCTGGCCGCCTACCTTCACCTGTTCGACGTCTCGGTGCGGGCGAAGGCGGTGTTGTTGACCTGGCCGTTCGCCGCCGTGCTGCTCAACGCGGCGATCATCGGCCTTCGCGGCCCAAATGAGCCGACAGCCGCGGTGGCGTCCGCCTACCCTGGCTCCTCGTGATCTCACGACTCGACCTGCGCGGTCGCGGCTGCGATCCGCGCGAGCTGCCCCGGGCGCGCCTCGACGTCGAGGCGGCAGTGGCGGCGGTGCGGCCGATCGTCGAGGCGGTGCGTGATCGCGGCCGCGAGGCGGTCATCGAGCTGACCGAGCGCTTCGACGGCGTTCGGATCGACGAGCTGCGCGTGCCGCACAGCGCCCTCGACGACGCGCTCGCCCAGCTGGATCCGGCCGTCCGTGCCGCGCTCGAGGAAGCCATCGACCGGGCCCGGCGCGTGCACCAGGCGCAGCTGCGCCCCGACGAGGTCGTCGACGTCGCTCCGGGGGCGGTCGTCACCGAGCGGTGGGTGCCGGTGGGCCGCGTCGGTCTGTACGTCCCGGGCGGACTGGTCGCCTACCCGTCGAGCGTGGTCATGAACGTGGTGCCCGCCCAGATCGCCGGAGTGCGCTCGCTGGCTGTCGCCTCCCCACCGAAGGCCGCGTTCGGCGGTCGGCCCAACCCTGCGGTGCTGGCGGCGTGCGCGCTGCTCGGCGTCGATGAGGTCTACGCCGTCGGCGGCGCGCAGGCGATCGCGATGTTCGCCTACGGCGTCGAGGGCGTCGATCCGGTCGACCTCGTGACCGGTCCGGGCAACGTGTACGTCGCGGCGGCCAAGCGATGCGTGCGCGGCGTCGTCGGTATCGACGCCGAGGCCGGGCCGACCGAGATCGGGATCCTCGCCGATGACAGCGCGGAGGCCGACTACGTCGCCGCCGACCTGGTGGCGCAGGCCGAGCACGACGAGCTGGCCGCGTGCCTGCTCGTCACGCCCAGCGCGGAGCTGCTCGACGCGGTCGACGTCGCTCTCGCGAAGCGCGTGGGTGAGACTCGCCACCGGGAACGGGTCGAAACCGCACTTGCCGGACAGTCGGCGTACGTGCTGGTCGACGACATCGCGCAAGGTCTTCAGGTCGTCGACGCGTGGGGAGCCGAGCACCTCGAGATCATCACGCGTGACGCGAGCGGCGTGGCTGCGCAGGTGCGCAACGCCGGGGCGATCTTCGTCGGACCGTGGTCGCCGGTCTCTCTCGGCGACTACCTCGCCGGCTCCAACCACGTGCTGCCGACCGGGGGCACTGCGCGGCACACCTCCGGGCTGTCGGTGCAGTCGTTCCTGCGCGGCATCCACGTCATCGACTACAGCCGGGACGCGCTCGCGGCGGTGGGTGACCACATCGCCGCGCTCGGCGGCGCCGAGGATCTCGCTGCCCACGTCGAGGCCGTCGCGACCCGACTGAGATGAGCGCCGCTGACGGGTGGGGCGACCTTCCGCTCCGCGAGGACTTGCGCGCCCTCACGGCGTACGGCGCACCGCAGCTGGAGGTCGCGGTGCGGCTCAACACCAACGAGAACCCGTATCCGCCGCCGGCCGCACTGGTGGCTGACCTCCGCGACTCCGTGACGGCAGCGGCCGCCTCGATGAACCGCTATCCCGATCGCGACGCCATCGAGCTGCGGACCGCGCTGGCCGCGTACCTCGGCCACGACCTCACCGTCGAGCAGGTGTGGGCGGCGAACGGCTCCAACGAGGTGTTGCAGCAGCTGTTGCAGGCCTTCGGCGGCGCCGGTCGCACCGCGCTCGGGTTCGTCCCGTCGTACTCGATGCACCAGCTGATCGCACTCGCCACGGGCACCGGGTGGATCGGGTCGCAGCGTGCCGGCGACTTCACCTTGTCCGCGGACGACGCGGTCGCCGAGATCAAGACGCACAACCCGTCCATCGTTTTCCTCTGCTCGCCCAACAACCCGACCGGCACGGCGATGGACCCGGCGGTCGTCACGGCTGTCCTCGAGGTGGCGCCCGGCATGGTCGTCGTCGACGAGGCGTACGCCGAGTTCTCCCACCAGCCGTCGCTGCTGCCGCTGCTCGCCGGCCACCCACGCCTGGTGATCACGCGGACGATGTCCAAGGCTTTCGGCTTCGCGGGCGCGCGGCTCGGCTATCTCGCGGCGTCACCGCGGGTGGTCGAAGCGCTGATGCTGGTGCGACTGCCGTACCACCTGTCGGTGCTGACCCAGGCCGCCGCACTTGCGGCGCTGCGGCACGCCGACGAGACGCTCGCACAGGTCGCGCAGCTGCGAGCGGATCGCGACTCGCTGGTCGCGTCGCTGCGGGCGCGCGGGTACGAGGTCGTCGACTCGGACGCCAACTTCGTGCTGTTCGGCGGGCTCGCCGACGAGAAAGCGGTCTGGCAAGGGCTGCTGAACCACGGCGTGCTGATCCGCGACGTCGGGCTGACCGGCTGGTTGCGGGTCTCGGTCGGGACGACGCAGGAGTGCGAGGCGTTCCTCGACGCGCTCGACCGGGTCGAGGCGACGCGGTCGGCCTGACCGGGCCCGACGAGGCAAACGGGAAACCGGGGCGAGCCGGCGGCGTCCGTCCGCGATACTGGTGGGGTGTCCAGAACCGCGAAGGTTGAGCGCTCCACCAAGGAGTCGCAGGTCTCGGTGTCGCTCGACATCGACGGGACCGGCGTCGCCGAGATCTCGACCGGCGTGCCGTTCTACGACCACATGCTCGCCCAGCTGGCAAAGCACGGCGGCATCGACCTGACCGTGAAGACGGTCGGCGATCTCGAGGTCGATGCCCACCACACCGTCGAGGACACGGCGATCGCGCTCGGCCAGGCGCTGCGCGAGGCGCTCGGCGACAAGGCCGGCATCCGCCGCTTCGCGGACGCCTTCGTTCCGCTGGACGAGGCGCTCGCGCATGCGGTCGTCGACCTCTCGGGCCGCCCGTACGTCGTCCACGACGAGCCGCCGCTGGTGGAGCTCATCGGCAGCTATGACACGACGCTGACCCGCCACATCTGGGAGTCGCTCGCCTCCAGCGCGCAGATCTGCCTGCACGTCCGCGTGCTCGGTGGCCGCAACGCCCACCACATCGTCGAGGCGCAGTTCAAGGCGGTCGCGCGGGCGTTGCGCGACGCGATGTCGCTCGACCCGCGGTCGGTCGGTGTGCCCTCCACCAAGGGCGTTCTGTAGCTGATGTCGTCGAAACCGTCCGTGGTCGTGATCGACCACGGCTCCGGCAACCTGCGGTCGGCGGAGCGCGCGCTCGCCAGGGTCGGAGCCGACGTCACGGTCACGAGCGACTCCGCCGCGGCGTACGACGCCGCCGGCACCGTCCTTCCGGGGGTCGGAGCGTTCGCGGCATGCATGGCGGGAGTGCGGAGCGTTGGTGCCGACCGCGTCGTACGGGACCGCGTCGCCGCAGGGCGCCCCGTGCTCGGCATCTGCGTCGGGATGCAGGTGCTGTATGACGCCGGAGAGGAGCACGGGATCCGGGCTGACGGCGTCGGCGTCCTCCCCGGCGAGGTGGTGCGCCTCGACGCGCCGATCCTCCCGCACATGGGCTGGAACACCGTCCAGCCCGCGGCCGAGTCCGTCCTGTTCGAGGGCGTCGGCAACGAGCGGTTCTACTTCGTGCACTCCTACGCCGTCCGCGCGGGCGGATCGCAGGGCGAGACAGTGACCGTTCATGGCGTGCCGTTCGTCGCGGCCGTCGAGGCCGGCGCTGTGTCGGCCACTCAGTTCCACCCCGAGAAGTCCGGCGACGCCGGCCTCACCCTGCTCGAGAACTGGTTGAAGACGCTGTGACCACCGATCGATCGCTTGTCCTGCTCCCCGCCGTCGACGTCGCCGATGGGCAGGCAGTCCGGCTGGTTCAGGGCGAGGCCGGTTCGGAGACGTCGTACGGCGCGCCGCTCGACGCGGCACTCGCGTGGCAGGAGGGCGGCGCGGAGTGGGTCCACCTCGTGGACCTCGACGCGGCGTTCGGCCGGGGCTCCAACCGTGAGCTCATCGCGGAGGTGGTCGGCCGGCTCGACGTGGCGGTCGAGCTGTCCGGCGGGATCCGCGACGACGCATCACTCGAGGCGGCGCTCGCGACCGGGTGCGCGCGGGTGAACATCGGCACCGCGGCCCTCGAGCAGCCCGACTGGGTGCGCGGCGCGATCGCGAGGCACGGCGACCGGATCGCCGTCGGTCTCGACGTGCGCGGCACGACGCTGTCCGCGCGCGGCTGGACGCAGGACGGGGGCGAGCTGTTCGACGTGCTCGCGCGACTCGACGCCGACGGCTGCGCGCGCTACGTCGTCACCGACGTACGCCGCGACGGCACGCTCACCGGACCGAACCTGGAGCTGCTGCGTGACGTGTGCGCCGCGACCGACCGGCCGGTGATCGCCAGCGGCGGCGTGAGCAGCCTCGACGACCTCCGTGCGATCGCCGGGCTCGTGGCTGCCGGCGTGGAGGGTGCGATCGTCGGCAAGGCGCTCTACGCCGGTGCGTTCACGCTGCCGGAGGCATTGGCGGCGGTCGCCCCGTGACCGTTGCGGTGCGGGTCATCCCGTGTCTCGACGTCGATGCAGGGAGGGTCGTCAAGGGGATCAACTTCCGCGAGCTGCGCGACGCGGGGGATCCGGTCGAGCTGGCCGCGACGTACGACCAGGAGGGCGCCGACGAGCTGGTCTTCCTCGACATCACCGCGTCCAGCGGCAACCGGGAGACGACGTACGACGTCGTGCGGCGCACCGCCGAGCAGGTCTTCATCCCGCTCACCGTCGGCGGCGGTGTGCGCAGCGTCGACGACGTGGACCGGCTGTTGCGCGCGGGCGCCGACAAGGTCGGCGTCAACACGGCGGGCATCGCGCGGCCTGAGCTGCTGGGTGAGATCGCGCAGCGGTTCGGAAGCCAGGTGCTCGTGCTGTCGGTCGACGCACGCAGGGTGACGGGCTCGACGGTGACGCCGAGCGGTTACGAGGTGACGACGCACGGTGGCCGCGAGGGAACCGGTATCGATGCGGTCGAGTGGGCCGCTCGCGGGGAGCGGCTGGGTGTCGGGGAGATCCTGCTCAACTCGATGGACGCCGACGGCACCACCGCCGGCTTCGACATCGCGATGATCGAGGCGGTTCGGGAGGTCGTGACGGTCCCGCTCATCGCCTCGGGCGGCGCCGGCCGGGTCGAGGACTTCGCTCCCGCTGTCGCGGCCGGCGCGGACGCGGTGCTGGCAGCGAGCGTCTTCCACTTCGGCACATTGCGCATCGGCGAGGTCAAGAACGCGCTCGACTCGGCGGGCTACGAGGTCCGCTAGCGACAACCCGCGTCGGCGACGTTCTCGATCACTCGCGAACTTGCACTTTCGTGGCTTCTGAGCGCGAAGTTCGGGATGAAATCGCAAGTTTGGCGAGCCGTGGTTCCTCGGGTGGTCGGACACACTCGCGAAAACCGGGTGTGCGCACCCGGCACAATGGATGTCATGTCCAGTCCGGCCCGTCCGTCCTCGCTCGACCCCACGATCGCCGCGCGGCTCAAGCGCGACGACCATGGGCTGATCGCTGCGGTGGCCCAGCAGTGGGACACCGGCGAGGTGCTGATGGTCGGCTGGATGGACGACGAGGCGTTGCATCGCACCCTGACCACCGGCCGCTGCACCTACTGGAGTCGCAGCCGCCAGGAGTACTGGGTCAAGGGCGACACGTCCGGCCACCAGCAGTGGGTGAAGTCGGTGGCGCTCGACTGCGACGGCGACACCGTGCTGGTGTCGGTCGACCAGGTCGGGGCCGCATGCCACACCGGGGATCGCCGCTGCTTCGACGCCGACGTGCTCGACGCCGTCGTCGGCGCGCCACCGTCGTGACCGCCGCCGGCCGTCCGGGTGCGCCCGACGGCATCGACCGCCCCGACCGCGACGGCTTCCTGGCCGCCTTCGCCAACGACCGCGTGGTCCCCGTCGTACGCCGCGTGCTCGCGGACGCCGAGACCCCCATCAGCGCGTATCGCAAGCTCGCGGCCGGTCGGCCGGGCACCTTCCTGCTCGAGTCCGCGGAGCACGGTGGGGTGTGGGCGCGCTACTCCTTCATCGGTGTGCGGTCCGCCGCGACCCTTTCGGAGCAGGGGGGCAAGGCGGTCTGGAGTGGCATCGGCCCCGATGACCACCCCGAGGATCCGCTCGCGGCGCTGCACGATGCCGCGTCGCGCTTGCACACGCCCCGCAATCCCGAGCTCCCTCCGCTCACCTGTGGCCTGGTCGGATACCTCGGCTACGACGCGGTGCGCCGGATGGAGCGGCTCCCTGTCATCGCCGAGGACGACATCGCGATGCCCGAGCTGCACTTCCTGCTCGCCACCGACGTCGCCGTCCTCGACCACCGCGACGGGTCGATCCTGCTCGTCGCCAACGTGATCCACGGCCTCACACCCGGTGCGGACGAGGACCCGGGCGCGGCGTACGACGACGCGGTCGCGCGGCTGGACTCGATGACCGCCGATCTCGCCAAGCCGACCGACTCGTCGGTGGCGACGCTTGCGCGCGGCACCGTCCCGCCGTACCGCGAACGCTCGACCCGCGAGGACTTCATGGCGGAGGTCGAGGCGGCGAAGGAGCACATCCGCGCCGGCGACTGCTTCCAGATCGTGGTCTCGCAACGGTTCGAGACCGACACCCGCGCAGACCCGCTCGACGTGTATCGCGCGCTGCGAACCTCGAACCCGTCGCCGTACATGTACCTGCTGCGGTTCGACGATCTGGATGTCGTCGGCTCCTCGCCGGAGGCACTGGTGAAGGTCGAGGGCGACCGCGCCCTCATGCACCCCATCGCGGGCACGCGTCCGCGCGGAGCGACGCCCGAGGAGGACGCGGCGCTCGCCGCTGAGCTGTTGGCTGATCCCAAGGAGCGCGCCGAGCATGTGATGCTCGTCGATCTCGGGCGCAACGATCTCGGGCGAGTCGCGACTGCCGGCTCGGTCGAGGTCGTCGACCTCATGACCGTCGAGCGCTTCTCCCACGTCATGCATCTCGTCTCGACCGTGGTGTGTGACGTCGCCCCGGGGGTCAGTGCGCTCGACGTGCTGTGCGCGTGCTTCCCGGCGGGGACGCTGTCAGGCGCGCCGAAGGTGCGTGCGATGGAAGTGATCGAGGCGCTCGAGCCGACGCGGCGCGGGCTGTACGGCGGCGTCGTCGGATACGTCGACGTCGCCGGTGACCTCGACACGGCAGTCGCGATCCGCACCGTCGTGATGCGAGACGGCCACGCTTACGTGCAGGCCGGAGCCGGCATCGTGGCGGATTCCGACCCCGTGGCGGAGGACGCCGAGTCGCGCAACAAGGCCGCCGCGGTGCTGGCCGCGCTTGCCTCCGCGGAGGCGCTTCGCCCGGCCGACGTCTGATGGGCGGCAGGGCGGGCCTGCTTCGCGCGCTTGCCGGTGTCGCGATCGGTGGGGTCCTGGTCTTGCTCGCGAGTGGGCGGGTGTGGGCGGCCGCGACGGTGCGGGTTCCGGCCGCACCGGTGTCGAGGGTGGCCGTGACCGGGCATGCGGTCGAACCATCGCTGCCCGCGCTGGGCATCGCACTGCTGGCGCTGGCGGCGGGAGTTATCGCGGCGCGCGGCGTGCTCCGGCGAGTGGTCGGTCTGGTGGTCGTCGCTGTCGGCGGCGCAGCGCTGGCGGTGGCCGTCGCCGGACGCGGCGCGGTCTCGCGGGCGCTCACCGCTCACGAGGTGGGCGACGCCGGTGTACCCGTGCATGGCACGGCCAATGGTTGGTGGGTGATGGCGGCGGCCGGAGCGCTCGTCGCCATCGTCGCTGGTGCGCTCGTCGTCGTGCGCAGCCGCGGTTGGGCGGCGCTCGGCAGCAAGTACGAAGCGCCCAGCCGGCAGCAGCCCGTCGCGGTCGACACGGCAGAGAGCGCGTGGGCTGCTCTGGACCGCGGAGAGGACCCCACCAAGTGACAAGCACGGTAGTGAGGGTGAGGGGTCGACGCGAAGCGTTCATCCCCGCCAACTACTCTGACCGAATGTCGGTCCTGGACGACATCGTGCGCGGGGTCCGCGAAGATCTCGCCGAGCGAGAGCGGGCGCTGCCCCTCGATGCGATGAAGCAGCTCGCAGCTCAGGCGGCCGCGCCCCGCGACGCTGCGGCAGCGCTGTCGGGTGAGGGCGTGGCGGTCATCGCGGAAGTGAAGCGCTCCAGCCCCAGCGCCGGTGATCTCGCGCCCATCGGTGATCCTGCCGCGCTCGCGATGGAGTACGCCGCCGGAGGGGCGGCGGTGATCTCGGTGCTCACCGAGAAGCGGCGCTTCAACGGTTCGCTCGCCGACCTCGACGCGGTGCGAGCAGCCGTCGAGATCCCGATCCTGCGCAAGGACTTCGTCGTCACGCCGTACCAGGTGTGGGAAGCACGCGCTCACGGCGCCGACATGGTGCTGCTGATCGTCGCCGCGCTCGAGCAGCAGGTGCTGGTGAGCTTGCGGGAGCGCATCGAAAGCCTCGGGATGACCGCGCTGGTCGAGGTGCACGACGAGGCCGAGGCACTGCGGGCGCTCGATGCCGGCGCTCGGGTCATCGGCGTCAACAACCGGAACCTGCGGACCCTTGAGGTGGACCGGGAGACGTTCGCGCGGGTCGCGCCGGCCATCCCGTCATCGGTCGTGCGCGTCGCGGAAAGCGGCGTTCGCGGTCCGCACGATCTGCTTGCGGCTGCTGCTGCCGGCGCCGACGCGGTGCTCGTCGGTGAGGGCCTGGTGAAGGCAAATGTGCCGCGTCAGGCCGTGGCCGACCTGGTGGCGGCCGGCGTGCATCCTTCCTGCCGCCATCCGGCCTGATGGCTGACATCGTCGAGCAGGTCGAGGAACGCTTCGGTCCGTACGGTGGGCGATTCGTTCCCGAGGCGCTGATCGCCGCACTGGACGAGCTCTCAGCGATGTATGCCGTCGCGCGTACCGACCCGGAGTTCCAGTCTGAGTTCCACCGACTGCTGCGTGACTACGCGGGCCGGCCTTCGATGCTGTACGACGCCAAGCGGTTCTCCGAGGCGGTCGGCGCGCGGGTCCTGCTCAAGCGCGAGGACCTCAACCACACCGGCGCGCACAAGATCAACAACGTGCTCGGCCAGGCACTGCTCACCAAGCGGATGGGCAAGCCTCGTGTGATCGCCGAGACCGGTGCCGGTCAGCATGGCGTCGCCACGGCAACAGCTGCGGCGCTGTTCGGGCTGGAGTGCACCGTCTACATGGGCGAGGTCGACACCGAGCGGCAGGCGCTCAACGTCGCCCGCATGAAGCTCCTCGGCGCGGAAGTCGTCCCGGTGACCAGCGGGTCGCGGACGTTGAAGGACGCGCTCAACGAGGCGTTCCGCGACTGGGTCACGAACGTCGACAGCACGCACTACGTCATCGGTACTGTCGCCGGCCCCGCGCCGTTCCCGGTGATGGTCCGTGACTTCGCCTCGGTGATCGGCACCGAGGCGCGCGCCCAGTGCCTCGACCAGCTCGGCCGGCTGCCCGATGCGGTGCTCGCCTGTGTCGGGGGCGGCTCCAACGCGATCGGCATCTTCAGCGCGTTCATCCCCGACGAGCAGGTCGGCCTGTACGGCTTCGAGGCCGGCGGTGAGGGCATCGAGACCGGAAAGCATGCAGCGACGCTGACCCGCGGCTCGCCCGGGGTGCTGCACGGCGCCCACTCCTATGTGCTGCAGGACGAGGACGGCCAGACCCGGGAGTCGCACTCGATCTCGGCGGGGCTCGACTACCCCGGGGTCGGCCCGGAGCATGCGTGGCTGAAGGACACTGGTCGCGCGACGTACGAGCCGGTGGACGACGACGACGCGATGGAGGCCTTCCGGCTGCTGTGCCGCACGGAGGGGATCATCCCGGCGATCGAGAGCGCGCACGCGCTCGCCGGCGTGCGCTCGGTGGTGCGCAAGCTCGGTCCGGATGCGGTGCTGCTGGTGAACCTCTCCGGTCGCGGCGACAAGGACATGACCACCGCAGCGCACTGGTTCGGCCTCTTGTGACGGCCGGCGAAGCCGGCGCCGATCTCGGGTGGGGGGTGCGGTAGTGGGCCAGAGCTCCGCCGCCGCGTTCGCGAAGGCGCACACCGAGGGCCGGGCAGCGTTCGTCGGGTACCTGCCTGCGGGGTTCCCGACGTACGGCGGGTGCCTGGAGGCGATGCGGGCGCTGGTGGACGGCGGCGTCGATCTGGTCGAGGTCGGGCTGCCGTACAGCGATCCGGTCATCGACGGGGTGACCATCCAGGCGGCGACGGAGCGGGCGCTGCGGCAGGGAACGCGCATTGCCGACGTGTTGCGCACCGTTGAGGCGACCGTGGCCATGGGTGTGCCGGCCGTCGTCATGTCGTACTGGAACCCGGTGCTCGCCTACGGCGTCGAGCGGTTCGCCGCCGACCTCGAAGCTGTCGGGTGCAGCGGGCTCATCACCCCTGACCTGATCCCCGACGAGGCAGCCGACTGGCTGCAGGCCGCGGAAGCGCATCACCTTGACCGCGTGTTCCTGGTCGCGCCGTCCTCGACCCAGGCGCGAATCGCCGCGACCGTCGAGCAGTGCCGCGGCTGGGTCTACGCCGCCTCGACGATGGGTGTCACCGGCGCCCGCGACGCGACATCGACCGCCGCACCCGAGCTCGTCAGGCGGGTGCGCGAGGCGACCGCTTTGCCGGTCGGAGTCGGGCTCGGGGTGTCGAACCGCGACCAAGCCGCCGAAGTTGCGTCGTACGCCGACGGGGTCGTCGTCGGGTCGGCGCTGGTGCGCTGCCTGCTGGACGCGACGGACGAGAAGGCCGGCGTCGCCGCGGTCGGGAAGCTCGCCACGGAGCTCGCGGAAGGCGTTCGCGCCGGGCGCTGAGCCCTGCGGACTAGCCTTCGAGTCGCGATGCTGCCTGTCTATATCCCGAGTCCGTCGCGCGGTGTCTGGCACGTCGCAGGATTTCCGATCCGTGCCTATGCCCTGTGCATCATCGCGGGTGTCGTGGCCGCTGTCATCATCGGTGACCGGCGGCTGGTGGCCCGGGGTGGACGCAAAGGCGTCGTCGGTGACATCGCGGTCTGGGCCGTGCCCGCCGGGCTGATCGGCGCGCGGCTCTATCACCTGGCGACGAGCTCGAACCTCTACTGGGGCGGCCCTGGTCGCTCCGGCACGATCGGTGCGCTGAAGATCTGGGACGGCGGCCTCGGGATCTGGGGCGCGGTGCTCGGCGGAGCGCTCGGCGCGTGGATCGGCTGCCGTCGCAACAACGTGAGTTTCGCGGTGTTCGCCGACGCGCTCGCCCCCGCATTGCCGGTCGCGCAGGCGATCGGTCGATGGGGCAACTGGTTCAACCAGGAGCTGTACGGCCGGGCCACCCATTTGCCGTGGGCGTTGCACATCACCCATCCCTCTGACGGCGGCACCGTCGGCTACTACCACCCCACGTTTCTCTACGAGTCGCTGTGGGACATCGGCGTCGCGGTTGTCGTCGTCCTGCTGGACCGACGGCGCCACTTCGACAAGGGCAGGGCGTTCGCCTTGTACGTGATGCTCTACACGGTCGGTCGCGGCTGGATCGAGGCGCTTCGCATCGACACCGCCCGCCACTTCCTCGGGCTGCGCCTCAACGACTGGACGAGCATCGTCGTGTTCGTTGCCGCAGCGGCGTACTTCGTGGTGGCCGGCCGGAAGACCGAAACCGCTGACCCGACGACATCCGAGCGCCCTACGCTGGACGGCGTGGTGGACGCATGAAGGAGTCGATGCCCGCGGTTGTCGCGCGGTCGGAGTCCTCGTCGACGGGATCGAGCGAGATCCACCACACGCACCGCGACGTCAGCGGTGGCTGGCTGCGCCCGGCGGTGTTCGGGGTGATGGACGGCTTGGTGTCGAACGGCGCCCTCATCGCCGGCGTATCGGCGGCCAACGCCACCACGCACGACGTGATCCTCTCCGGGTGGGCGGGCCTGCTCGCCGGGTCGTTCTCGATGGCGGTTGGGGAGTGGACCTCCGTCGCTTCCCAGACGCACCTGGTGCAGGCCGAGATCGACAAGGAACGGCTCGAGCTCGAGCGCAGTCCGGAGGCGGAGGAGCGCGAGCTCGCGGGACTGTTCCGGCGTCGCGGTCTGCCGCGCGATCTCGCGACGCGAGTCGCCGCCGAGGTGTCCAAGGACCCGGACGAGAGATGGCGGGTACACGTCCGCGAGGAGCTCGGCATCGATCCGGACTCGCAGCCCTCGCCGTACGTCGCTGCCGGATTGTCGTTCGTGACGTTCGCGCTCGGCGCGCTGCTTCCGCTGGCACCGTTTCTGCTCGGCGCGCACAGCCTGATCTGGTCGATCGTGCTGGGCGCTCTGCTCCTGCTGGTCGTCGGCGGCGTCGTTGCGCGGCTGACACGACGCCCGCCGGTTGTCGGCGCCCTCCGCCAGCTGGCGCTCGGCGCCGTGACGGTCGCCGTGGTGTTCGGCGTGGGTCATGCGATTGGAACCGGCGTCACGGGGTAGTGGCTGCGACGGCCCGGCGGAACGTGCTTTATCTCGTTGGTCCGGTCCCGTAACGCTGAGGTAACCTGATTGGCGCAGGGCCGACGCCGTCCCGCACCACTCCACGTACCGCAGATCCGTACCCCGGTGACGCGCGTACGCCGTGTGACGACTTCGCAAGGACGGGTCCCGCTATGCCTGCTCTATCGCCGCTTCCGGGCGCTCAGCGTTCGGTTGCTCCGGAGCCGTTTCGCTCGGCCGCGATGCCGGCGCCGCAGGGGTTGTACGACGGCGCGCACGAGCACGACGCGTGCGGCGTCGCCTTTGTGGCCGACATGCACGGCCGCCGCAGTCACGCCATCGTCGACGATGCGCTCACCGCGCTGCACAACCTCGACCACCGGGGCGCGTCGGGCGCCGAGGTGAACACCGGCGACGGCGCCGGCATCCTGGTGCAGATCCCCGACGCGTTTCTCCGCGCCGTTGCGGGCTTCGATCTGCCCCCGGCCGGCGGCTACGCGGTCGGCCTCGCGTTCCTTCCCGACGACGACGAGGGCGAACGCAAGGCCGTCGACGCGATCGAGCGGATCGTCGGCGAGGAGGACCTGACTGTCCTCGGCTGGCGGGACGTCCCGACGGACGCTTCGTCACTGGGCGCTACCGCGTTGTCGGTCATGCCGCGGTTCCGGCAGCTGTTCGTCGCCGCGGTGGACGGCGCGACGGACCTGGCGCTCGAGCGGCTGGCGTTCTGCGCGCGGAAGCGAATCGAGCGCGAGGTCGGCACTTACATGCCGTCGCTGTCGTGCCGCACGGTGGTCTACAAGGGCATGCTCACGACTGACCAGCTGCCGGCGTTCTTCCCGGACGTCACGGACGAGCGGTTCGCGTCGGCGATCGCGCTCGTGCACTCCCGGTTCTCGACCAACACCTTCCCGTCGTGGCCGCTCGCGCACCCGTACCGCTACATCGCCCACAACGGCGAGATCAACACCGTGATGGGCAACCGCAACTGGATGCGTGCCCGTGAGGCGTTGCTTGCCAGTGACCTGATCCCGGGCGACCTGTCCCGGCTGTTCCCGATCGTCACGTCGGGGGGAAGCGACTCGGCGAGCTTCGACGAGGTCCTCGAGCTGCTGCACCTCGGCGGTCGTTCGCTGCCCCACGCCGTGCTGATGATGATTCCTGAGGCGCACGAGAACAACGCGCAGATGGATGCCGACCGCAAGGCCTTCTACGAGTTCCACTCGTGCGTGATGGAACCGTGGGACGGCCCGGCATGCGTGGCCTTCACCGATGGCACGGTCGTCGGCGCCGTGCTCGACCGCAACGGGCTGCGGCCGTCGCGCTACTGGGTGACCGACGACGGCCGCGTCGTTCTCGCTTCCGAGGTCGGCGTTCTCGACATCCCGGCCGACCGGGTCGTGAAGAAGGGCCGGCTGCAGCCGGGCCGGATGTTCCTGGTCGACACCGCCGCCGGCCGGATCGTCGACGACGCCGAGCTCAAGGCAGAGCTTGCGGCCGCTCATCCCTACCGGGAGTGGCTGCACGCCGGCCAGGTCCACCTCGACAACCTCGCGGAGCGCGAGCACATCGTGTACTCGCACGAGTCCGTCGTACGCCGCCAGCAGGCGTTCGGCTACACCGAGGAAGAGCTGCGCATCATCGTCGCGCCGATGGCGCGCTCCGGCGCGGAAGCAATCGGCTCGATGGGAACCGACACGCCGGTGGCCTCGCTGTCCGAGCGGCCACGGCTGCTGTTCGACTACTTCACGCAGCTGTTCGCGCAGGTGACGAACCCGCCGCTCGACGCGATTCGCGAGGAGCTCGTGACGTCGCTGTCGACGTCCATCGGCCCGGAGGGAAACCTGCTCGAGCCGACCCCGGCGTCATGCCGGCAGATCACGCTGCCGTTCCCGGTGCTCGACAACGACGACCTCGCGAAGATCATCCACGTCAACGACGACGGCGACATGCCCGGCTTCGCGTCGCACGTGGTCAAGGGGCTGTACCCCGTGTCCGGGGGTGGCGAGGCGCTGCGGGTCGCGCTCGAGCGCGTCCGGCAGGAGGTCAGTGACGCGATCGCGTCCGGCTCGCGGCTGATCGTGCTCTCGGACCGTGACGGCGACGCCGAGCTGGCGCCGATCCCGTCGCTGCTCCTGACCAGCGCGGTGCACCACCACCTGATTCGCGAGAAGACCCGGACCAAGGTCGGGCTCATCGTCGAGGCGGGCGACGTACGCGAGGTTCATCACGTCGCGTTGCTGGTCGGGTACGGCGCCGCAGCCGTCAACCCGTACCTCGCGATGGAGTCGGTCGAGGACCTGGTCCGCAGCGGCGTCGTGGCCGGCGTGGACGCCGACACGGCGGTGCACAAGTACATCAAGGCGCTCGGCAAGGGCGTGCTGAAGGTCATGAGCAAGATGGGCGTCTCGACGGTGAGCTCCTACACCGGCGCGCAGATCTTCGAGGCGATCGGCCTGGGGCAGGACGTCATCGACGACTACTTCACCGGTACGACGTCGCGGCTCGGTGGCGTCGGGCTGGATGTCATCGCCGAGGAGGTGGCGGCCCGCCACCGGCAGGCCTACCCGCGGGTGCCGCACAAGCACCGCCGGCTGTGGATCGGTGGTGAGTACCAGTGGCGTCGCGAGGGCGAGCCGCACCTGTTCAACCCGCAGACCGTCTTCAAGCTGCAGCACGCGACGCGCAGCGGCCGGTACGAGGTGTTCAAGGAGTACAGCACCGCGGTCGACGAGCAGGCGCAACGGCTGATGACCCTGCGTGGACTGTTCCGGTTCGCCGATGGGGTGCGGCCGCCGGTTCCGATCGAGGAGGTCGAGCCGGCCTCGGAGATCGTCAAGCGGTTCGCAACCGGTGCCATGTCGTACGGCTCGATCTCGGCCGAGGCACACGAGACGCTCGCGATCGCCATGAACCGGATCGGCGGCAAGTCGAACACCGGTGAGGGCGGCGAGGACACCGACCGGCTGCACGACCCCGCCAGGCGCAGCGCGATCAAGCAGGTCGCGAGTGGTCGCTTCGGCGTGACGAGTGACTACCTGACCAACGCCGACGACATCCAGATCAAGATGGCGCAGGGCGCGAAGCCCGGCGAAGGCGGGCAGCTGCCCGGCAACAAGGTGTATCCGTGGATCGCGAAGACGCGGGGTTCGACGCCTGGCGTGGGCCTGATCTCGCCGCCGCCGCATCACGACATCTACTCGATCGAAGACCTCAAGCAGCTCATCCACGACCTGAAGAACGCCAACCCGCAGGCCCGCGTGCACGTGAAGCTCGTCGCCGAGGTCGGTGTCGGGACCGTTGCCGCAGGTGTGTCGAAGGCGCACGCCGACGTCGTACTGATATCCGGTCACGACGGCGGGACCGGTGCCGCACCACTGACATCGCTCAAGCACGCCGGGTCACCGTGGGAGCTCGGACTGGCAGAGACGCAGCAGACGCTGCTCCTCAACGGTCTGCGCGACCGGATCGTCGTACAGGTCGACGGCCAGATGAAGACCGGCCGGGACGTCGTCATTGCCGCGTTGCTCGGCGCGGAAGAGTTCGGCTTCGCGACGGCGCCGCTCGTGGTGTCGGGCTGCATCCTGATGCGGGTGTGTCACCTCGACACCTGTCCGGTCGGCATCGCGACGCAGAACCCGGAGCTGCGCAAGCGGTTCACCGGAAAGCCCGAGTTCGTCGAGACCTTCTTCGAGTTCATCGCGGAGGAGGTGCGCGAGCACCTGGCGGCGCTCGGCTACCGGTCGATCGCGGAAGCGGTCGGCCACGTCGAGTCGCTCGACACCGCTGCGGCGATCGACCACTGGAAGGCCTCCGGGCTGGACCTGTCGCCGATCCTGCACATGCCGGATGTCGAAGGCCCCCGCCACTGCACGAAGGAGCAGGACCACGGGCTCGACAAGGCGCTGGACAACACGCTCGTGCAGCTCGCTGAGGGCGCGCTCGCCGACGCGCAGCCGGTCAAGCTCGAGCTCCCGGTGCGCAACGTCAACCGGACGGTCGGCACGATCCTCGGGCACGAGGTCACCAAGCGGTACGCCGACGCCGGGCTGCCGGACAACACGATCGACGTCACCTTTACCGGCTCGGCCGGCCAGTCGTTCGGTGCGTTCGTGCCGAAGGGGATCACGCTGCGACTTCTGGGCGACTCCAACGACTATCTCGGCAAGGGCCTGTCGGGTGGCCGGATCGTCCTGCGGCCGGACCACGCTGCGCCGTTCCGTGCCGAGGACAACGTCATTGCGGGCAACGTCATCCTGTACGGCGCCACCCGCGGTGAGGCGTTCATCCGCGGCGTCGTCGGCGAGCGGTTCTGCGTCCGGAACTCCGGCGCGGTGGCGGTCGTCGAAGGCGTTGGTGACCACGCCTGCGAGTACATGACCGGTGGCCGTGTCGTCGTACTCGGGCCAACCGGCCGCAACGTCGCGGCGGGGATGTCCGGCGGGATCGCCTACTTCCTCGACCTCGAGCCGGGCTACGTCAACGGTGAGATGGTCGACGTGGAAGAGCTCGCGGACGACGATCGGGAGTTCCTCCGCGAGATCGTCGCGAAGCACCAGCAGGAGACGGACTCGGCAGTCGCGGCTTCGCTGCTGGCGGACTGGGACGCCTCGGTACGGCGGTTCTCGAAGGTGATGCCGCGCGACTACAAGCGGGTGTTGGCGGCGGCGAAGGCTGCCGAAGAAGCCGGCGAAAACGTGGACGAGGCGATCATGGCGGCTTCTCATGGCTGACCCGAAGGGCTTTCTCACCACTCCGCGCGAGACGCCGAAGCGGCGGCCGGTCGACGTGCGCATCCGGGACTGGCGTGAGGTCTACGAGGAGTTCCCGCCGGATCACCTGCAGAAGCAGGCGGGTCGCTGCATGGACTGCGGCATTCCGTTCTGTCACCAGGGCTGCCCGCTCGGGAACCTGATCCCGGAGTGGAACGACCTGGTGTGGCGCGACGACTGGCAAGAAGCCATCGAGCGGCTGCACGCCACGAACAACTTCCCGGAGTTCACCGGGCGGCTGTGTCCGGCTCCGTGTGAGAGCGCATGCGTCCTCGGCATCAACCAGGACCCGGTGACCATCAAGCAGGTCGAGGTCGAGATCGTCGACCGGGCCTGGGACGAGGGCTGGATCAAGCCCCAGGTCGCCGAGCGGCTGTCCGGCAAGACCGTCGGGGTGGTCGGCTCGGGCCCCGCGGGTCTCGCGGCTGCGCAGCAGCTCACCCGCGCGGGTCACACCGTCGTCGTATACGAGCGGGCCGACCGGATCGGTGGCCTGCTCCGGTACGGCATCCCGGAGTTCAAGATGGAGAAGCGCCATCTCGACCTTCGGCTGCTGCAGATGGAAGAGGAAGGCACCCGCTTCCGCGCCGGGGTGAACGTCGGTGTCGACATCACCGCGGAGCAGCTGCGCAAGCGGCACGACGCGATCGTCCTGGCGGGCGGCTCGACGATCCCGCGCGACCTCGATGTGCCCGGTCGCGAGCTCAAGGGGATCTACCCGGCGATGGACTACCTGCCGCTGGCGAACCGGGTGCAGCAGGGCGACATCGACGCGCCGCCGATCTCGGCGGAGGGCAAGGACGTGATCATCCTCGGCGGCGGCGACACCGGCGCCGACTGCCTGGGCACGGCGATCCGCCAGGGCGCGAAGTCGATCACCCAGCTCGAGATCCTGCAGCGGCCGCCGGACCAGCGCGTGGGCTCCATGCCGTGGCCGACGTACCCGATGATCTATCGCGTCTCAAGTGCGCACGAAGAGGGCGGCGAACGGGTCTACGCCGTGTCGACGCAGCGTTTCGTCGGCGACGCGGACGCGCGGGTGTCGGGTCTCGTCATCAGCGAGGTCGACGAGAAGTTCAACCCGATCGAGGGCACCGAGCGCGAGCTGCCGGCTCAGCTTGTGCTGCTCGCGATGGGCTTCCTCGGCCCGGAGAAGGGGGCGTTGGTCGACGGTCTCGAGCTCGAGCTCGATCCGCGCAGCAACATCGCGCGTGACGGCGAGTGGATGACCAACGTCGACGGGGTCTTCGTCTGCGGCGACATGGGACGCGGCCAGTCACTCATCGTCTGGGCGATCGCCGAGGGCCGCGCGTGTGCGGCTTCGGTCGACCGCTGGCTGATGGGCGACACCCAGCTGCCCGCGCCGGTGCAACCGACCGACCGCCCCATCGCCTGACGCGGGTTCAGGCCTTCGGGCCGACGAATTCGTCGAGCGCAGCGACCGCCTCACGCCGCGCGATCGAGATGCTGTTGCGACGGTTCTGCTTCCACGCGATCCCGAGCAGGTCGAGCGCATCTGTGAAGATCTGTCGGATGTCGGCGGACTCGTTGCTGAAGAAGTAGCGGGGGTAGTGGTAGGTGTAGAGGCCGCTCGGGAGCGGACGATGGACGGTGTTTGTCGCACGGCAACCATCCGAATGAATCAAGCCCCGAATCAACCCGCGGGGATTGCTCTTGATGATCTCTTCTTGCCAGTCCGTAAGAACGATCGGTCGAGTGTGCTTCATGCCGCGTCCGTGCTGCGGCAACATACATAGCCAATGAACGGTCGCCGAGTTGACGAGGGTGCATCCGTCCCGCGTCTGGTAGTTGACGCTGGTGCCAGCGACTGCCCTCATCGCTGCGGCCGTCTCGGCAATGATGAGCGGGTAAGCGCGGGTACACGCGATACGGAGTGCCTGTGACCGACCAGAAGGTGCGATGTGGCCGTCACCCAGGTACTGGCCCAGTAAGTACGTGTAGCTCTCGTGTGGGTCAGTGCGATCGCACCGGAAGCAGCGAATCTTCGACGCCCGAACCTTCGGATTGACCTGGATTTCCCACCTATACAGGCTGGAGTAGCCGACGCCGAGCTGCCGACAAACCTCGCGACGGGACACTCCCGTGGCGAGAAGGCGGATGGCTTCTTCGCGACGAGCCACTGGGTGCATCTCGGCATGATCGACTTTGTCAGCGACGGTTTTGCCATGCCGTCCACAGCCTTGCTCAGTGCCCCGAGTCGGATTCGAACCGACACTGTATGGGTTTTGAATCCATCGTCTCTGCCGTTGGACTACCGGGGCTTACCTTGCTCGAAAGTCTAGAGAATCCGACGTCTCGAATAGGCTCTGATTCGTGCCTACTGACGTACCGCGGCGGGTGGTGATTGCCGAGGACGAGGCGCTGATCCGGCTCGATCTCAAGGAGATGCTCGAGGAAGAGGGGTACGTCGTCGTCGGCGAGGCCGGCGACGGGCAGCAGGCGATCGACCTCGCCACGCAGACCCAACCCGATGTCGTGATCCTCGACGTGAAGATGCCCGTGCTCGATGGCATCTCGGCTGCCGAACGAATCGTCGCCGACCAGATCGCCCCCGTCGTGATGCTGACCGCGTTCAGCCAGCGGGAGCTCGTCGAGCGGGCCGCCGAGGCCGGCGCGATGGCGTACGTCGTCAAGCCGTTCGGCAAGGCGGACCTGCTGCCCGCGATCGAGGTGTCGCTGAGCCGGCACCAGCAGATGCGGGCGCTCGCGGGCGAGGTGTCCGATCTGACCGAAAGGCTCGAAACGCGCAAGCTGCTCGACCGGGCCAAGGGCAAGCTGCAGGCCGAACACGGCATGACCGAGCCCGAGGCGTTCCGCTTCATCCAGAAGACGGCGATGGACGGCCGTCGTTCGATGAGCGAGGTTGCGCACGCTCTACTCGACGGACCCAGCGCCTCCAGTTGAGCGTCCCGGGGGTGTCAAACCGCCCTTGATCGGTTAGGTAACGACCTGGCAACGGTTGCTCCTGATGCTGTTGTTACGGCCTACTGGCGCTAGGTTGCCGACGAACGAGTGTGTCGACCAGTTGAGAGGAGCAAGGATGCAGACCGGTCGATCGATTCGACTTGTCATCCCGCTCGCTGTAGCGGCGGTTGCTGCGGCGGCCTGTGGCAGCAGCTCGAGCGGTGGCAACAACAACTCCACCGGCGGCAGCAAGCCGACCTTCACGATTGCCTATCAAGGACCGCTGTCCGGAGGAAACCAGCAGCTCGGTCTCAACATGTCCTTCGCCGTGAAGCTGGCGGTCAACCAGGCCAACGCCGGACAGACCTTCGGCAACCTGCCGTTCAAGCTCGCTTTCGCGCAGGAGGACGACCAGGGTTCGTCGACCGCTGCTCCGGCGGCCGTCGCCAAGGTGCTGCAGATCAGCAACCTGATCGCGGTGGTCGGGCCGGCGTTCTCCGGCGCGACGGCGGCATCGGAGCCGAGCTACTCGAAGGCGGGCGTGGCCACGGTGAGCCCGTCGGCGACGGACCCGACGCTCGCGACCTCGGGCTGGCACAACTTCTTCCGGGTCGTGGCCGATGACAACTCCCAGGGCCCGGCTGACGCCAAGTACATGGCGAAGACCGCCGGCCTGAAGAAGGTGTACGTCGTTGATGATGCGAGCACCTACGGGTCGGGTCTCGCCAAGGCCTTCCTGCAGGCCGCGCCCGGGGAGGGGCTGACGGTCGCCAAGCACGACACCGCGCCCGGCACCACTCAGTGCCAGGCCGGCAACGGCAACGTCCAGCAGTACGGCCCGCTCGCCCAGAAGGTCAAGGGCTCCGGCGCCGACAGCGTGTTCTACGCGGGCTACTACTGCGACTTCGCGCTGTTCGCGAAGCAGCTTCGCAGCGCCGGTTTCACCGGCCAGCTCGTCTCTGACGACGGCAGCAACGACCCGCACTACGTGGCGGGTGCCGGTGCCTCCGTCGCCAACGGGACGCTGCTGAGCTGCGCGTGCCAGGAGACGATCACGTCCGCCGGGTTCAAGGCGTTCGCGCCGGCGTTCAAGAGCCTTGCCGGGTTCGCGTCAGGCACCTACTCCGCCGAGGCGTACGACGCGGCGAACTCCATCATCTCGGTGATGAAGGCGAAGGGCGCATCGGTCACCAAGGCCGACATCATCAGCGGCCTGCACGACCCGTCGTTCTCGTACACCGGAATCAGCAAGACCGTGAAGTTCGCGCCGAACGGCAACTACGCGGGCTCGGCGGTCTACATGTACAAGGTGGAAAACGGCACGATCAAGGAAATCGGCCTGATCAGCTAGGCCTCTGATCGACACCGGAGGTCGGGCGTCGCGGAACGCGCGGCGCCCGACCTCTCGGCTCCTCCGACCCGCCAACCCGCCTTGTGCCGCCTCGTTGAGGAGGTGCCGCCCGTGTGCCTGACGCAGCATTTCTCGACCTTCTTCGTGCAGGGTCTCGCCAACGGGTTCCTCTACGCGCTGATCGCGCTTGGCTACACGCTGGTCTATGGCGTGTTGCAGCTGATCAACTTCGCCCACAGCGAGGTGTTCATGCTGGGCGGCTTCGGGGGGATGTTCCTGCTCAACCACATCGTCCATGGCCAGCCCCACGGAGTGATGTCGGTGCTCATCCTGATCGCGGGTCTGATCGGTGGCGGGCTCGCGGGCGCGTTGACGGCCTTCGTCCTGGAGCGCGTCGCCTACCGCCCACTGCGGCGGCGACATGCGCCGAAGCTCGCCTACCTGATCAGCGCGATCGGCGCGTCGTTCTTCCTGCTGACGATGGCCGGCAAGGAGTTCGGGCGTAACTCCTGGGCGATCAAGCGGCCGTACGCAAACGGCAACGTCTTCTCGATCTTCGGGGCGCAGGTGCAAACCGACTACCTCGTGATCGCCGGCGCGAGCCTCGCGATGATGGTCCTGCTTGACCGGGTGGTCGCCAAGACGCGGCTCGGGCAGGGCATCCGCGCAGTCGCGCAGGATCCCGACACCGCGGGGTTGATGGGCGTGAACATCGACCGGGTGATCGCCGTGACCTTCATCCTCGGCGGCTTGCTCGGCGGCGCGGCCGGCTTCTTGTTCGGGTTGCAGAACGGTGGCAGCGTGAGCTACACGATGGGCACCGTCCCCGGCATCAAGGCGTTCACCGCGGCTGTCCTCGGCGGCATCGGCAACGTTCGCGGCGCCGTCCTGGGAGGCCTGCTGCTGGGCGTGGTCGAGAGTCTGTCCATCTCGTGCATCAACACGAACTGGACGGACGTGATCTCGTTCATCGTCCTTGTGCTGGTGCTGCTCGTGCTCCCGACCGGGCTGCTCGGTGAACGCGTCGGGAGATCAGCGTGAGTGTGGCGATCGGCGGCCGTCGCCGCGGCCCGGCTTGGCTGTCGACGCCGCCGGCGCGCCGCCTCGCGACCTGCCTGGCCGTCGGCGTCGTAATGGCGCTCGTCACGGGCAAGAGCGGCAGCAACGACGCTCCGACCTCGGGCATCACCGGCACGTTCGAGTCGGCGTCTGCGTACTACTGGATCGCCGCCGGCGCCGTGCTCTGGGTGGTCATCACCGCATGGCAGTCGCGCGGAGCGGTCGTGAAGAGCACCTACCGCTCTGTGACCGCGAAGCCCCGCGAGGTCTTCGCGCAGCGCCGGGTCAAGTACCCGGCGTACGCCGGGTTCCTGGTTGCGGCGGTTGTCCTGCCCAACTTCGTGAACGGGTTCTGGCAGGAGATCCTGGTCGGCCAGATCGCGCCGTACGTCCTGCTCGCCATCGGGTTGAACGTCGTCGTCGGGTTCGCCGGTCTGCTCGACCTCGGCTACATCGCCTTTTACGCGGTCGGGGCGTACTCCGCGGCCTACTGGACGAACCAGCTGCCAGCCCATCCGCCGTTCACGCTCAACGTGTTCTGGACCTTTCCGCTGGCAGTCCTTGCCGCGATGCTGGCCGGCGTCATCCTCGGTGCGCCGACGCTGCGGCTTCGCGGTGACTACCTCGCGATCGTGACCCTCGGCTTCGGCGAGATCATCCAGCTCGTCGCCGACAACTCAGGGAGCATCACGAACGGCTCCCAAGGCGTGGCGCCCAACTCCGTGCCCGACTTCTCCATCCATGTGGCCGGCATTCACTACACCTGGCCGCTAGAAGCGGTGCCGGGCGACCACATGCCCTGGTACTACTTGATTCTCGGGATCATCGTCGTGGTGATCGTGCTGTTCCACCTGCTCGAGAACTCGCGAGTCGGCCGCGCGTGGGTTGCGATCCGCGAGGACGAGGTGGCCGCCGAGGCGTGTGGCATCAACCCGCTGAAGTACAAGGTCATGGCCTTCGCCATCGGTGCGAGCACCTCCGGTCTGGCGGGCGTTTTCTTCGCCAGCAAGAACGGCGTCTTCACCCCCGGGGACTTTCCGTTCCAGCAGTCGGTCGTCGTGCTGGTGTTGGTGATCTTCGGGGGGATGGGCTCGATTCCTGGCGCCGTCGCGGGCGCCGCGATCCTGCAGTACCTGCCGCAGCTGCTGCGAAGCCACATCCAGCAGCCGGACCTGTTCGCCTACTACGGCGCAATCCTGATCGCGATGATGATCTTCCGGCCGCAGGGCGTCATTCCCTCGCGGCGCCGCGCGCGCGAGATCGCCCAGGCAGAAGCGGGGATCGGGAGCGCGGATGCGCTGGCACCCCCGGGGGAGGCGCCATGACCGCTCCCGCGCCCGTGGCCGCGCCCGCGCCGGTGAGCGACCCGATTCTCGAGGTCCGCGATGTGACGCTGCGGTTCGGCGGCGTGACGAGCCTCGCCGACGTGAGTCTGACGCAGCGGCGCGGCGAGATCCTCTCGGTGATCGGCCCGAACGGCGCCGGCAAGACGTCTCTGTTCAACTGCATCACCGGGGTCTACCGACCCCAAGAGGGGACGATCACGCTGCAGACCGACGGCAGCAGCGAGGAGCTCGTCGGCCGCAAGCCGGCACGCGTTACCCAGCTCGGCGTCGCACGTACGTTCCAGAACATCCGGCTGTTCAACGCGCTGTCCGCGGTGGAGAACGTCAAGATCGGCGTCGAAGCTCGCCAGCGCACCGGCGCGATCGGCGCGATGCTCCGGCTGCCCCGCACGAGACGGGAAGACCGCGAAAGCGACGAGCGGGCCTTCGAGCTGCTCGAGTTCGTCGGACTGCGCCGGCGCGCCAACGAGCTCGCGGCGTCCTTGCCGTACGGCGACCAGCGCCGGCTCGAGATCGCTCGTGCCCTCGGCACGGCTCCCAAGCTCCTGCTCCTCGATGAGCCGGCGGCCGGCACCAACCCGTCGGAGAAGCTGCAGCTGGCGGAGCTGATCGAGAGCATCGCGCGCGACACCGGCACCACGATCCTGCTGATCGAGCACGACATGAAACTCGTGATGTCGGTGGCGACGAGCGTCGTGGTCCTCAACTTCGGCCGCGTGATCGCCAGCGGCACACCCCAGGAGGTGCAACGCGACCCGGCCGTGGTAGAGGCGTATCTCGGCGCCGCAACCGACGGGGAGGCGGGCGACGATGCTGCTCGGGATTGAGGGGCTGCGGGTCGCCTACGGACGCATCGAGGCCCTCCGCGGTATCGACCTCTCCGTCGACGAAGGAGAGATCGTCGCCTTGCTCGGCGCGAATGGTGCCGGCAAGACCACGACGTTGCGGACGATCTCCGGCCTGCTCGCGCCGATCGCCGGAACGATCACCTTTGACGGGCAGCGGATCGACGGCGCACGCGCTCACGAGATCGTGGGGGCAGGCATCGGGCATGTGCCGGAAGGCCGGCGGATCTTCCCGCGGATGTCGGTGCTCGAGAACCTGCAGATGGGTGCCTACCACCGCGGCCGCGTGGCGCGGGAGGACATCGAGCGTGCCTTCACACTGTTCCCGGTCCTGCAGGAGCGCCAGTCACAGCCCGGGGGAAACCTCTCGGGCGGCGAGCAGCAGATGCTGGCGATCTGCCGTGCCTTGATGGGGCGGCCTCGGCTGCTGTTGCTCGATGAGCCGTCGATGGGGCTGGCGCCGATGATCGTGGCGCGAATCTTCGACACGATTCGGGAGATCAACGCGCAAGGTACGACGATCTTGCTCGTCGAGCAGAACGCGGCTCAGGCGCTGCGGCTCGCCAGCCGGGGCTACGTGCTCGAGACCGGCGTCATCGCCCTGGCGGACCGCTCCGAGGCGCTCCTCGCCGACGACCGGGTGCGGTCGGCGTACCTGGGAGAGAGCGTCGCCTAGCCCGACAGGCCTCGAATGTGCCGGCGAAGCAACGACATATCCCTTTGAGATCAACAAAAGGGAAGCCCGGCACCTTTGGTACCGTCCAGACCTTCCCCGTGCCTGGACGTTGTCTACTCGGTGCCGGGCTGCCCGACGAATTTAATAACCGCCCAGTTTGCGGGTCAACGCAGGGGGTGCCCTTCGCACCAGGTCCGAATGGCCCCTATCCGGTCGGGCCTGGTCGCGCTAGCGTGCAGCCACGAGCCCGCCGACCCAGTTGCGGAGCGCGTCGCCGGGGGCCGGCAACGCCGACCCGGATGCCCATCCGGGTGGCAGCGAGGAGGCGTTCGTGTCGCGATCTCAGGTGCTCACCCGGGTAGCGACCGTCGACGACATCCAGGTGCTGCTGGACCTGTGGGACGAGCTGCGTCATGTCGGCGGCCGCGGCGAGCGCGTCAACAACCCGGTCTCGCTGGTGCAGGTTCGTGACCGCCTGACCCAGGTGCTGACGAACCCGTCCTACCGGGTCGTCCTCGCCTGTCTCGAAGACGTGCCGGCGGGCATGGTCGTCCTCCAGGCGACGCGTCCGGATCCCTTCACCGACGCGCGGGTGGTCAACATCGCGCAGCTCGTGGTCTCGAACCAGGCTCGCCACAAGGGCATCGGGCGCGCGCTGGTCGCTGCGGCGGCGGACTTCGCCACGGAGCGCCGGCTCGACCAGGTGTCGATCAGCGTCTATCCGTCGCTGCGCGACGCGAGCCGCTTCTTCGCGCGGCTCGGTTTCGCTCCGGCCGCCACCCGTCGCGTGGCCTCGGTCAGCGTGCTGCGCCGGCGGCTTGGCGGGGAGTCCACCGCGCCGGCCCTCGCCGACGCGCTGCGACGTCGCGGTCGATTGGCTCGTCCCGTGCCCGTGCAGCGGGCGCGACGGAAGGCCGCCCCCAACGGCGAGGTGCCGTCGGCTGCTACTCCCGCTAGGCGTCGCGCAGCATCGCCGTGAGACGCGCGGTGCACACCCGCCGCTGCTGATCGTCGGTGATGACGATCTCGTACGTCGCCAGCGTGCGGCCGAGGTGCAGCGGGGTCGCGACGCCGGTCACGTACCCCTCGGTCACCGAGCGGTGGTGCGTCGCGCTGATCTCGATGCCCATCGCGATCCGGTCGGGCGCGCCGTGCAGAGCGGCGCCGATAGACCCCAGCGACTCGGCGAGCACGCAGGACGCGCCGCCGTGCAGGAGGCCGTAGGGCTGCGTGTTGCCGGCGACCGGCATCCGTCCGACCATCCGCTGCGGGTCGAGCTCGAGGAACTCGATACCCATTCGGGTGGCCAGCTCAGCGGTCGGTTCGGGATCGGTCGGTGCGGTCACACCGTGACATTACGATGCGCCGTATGCCCGATGGTGCTGCACCCACGACACCGGACGGCCCGCAGCGGCTGCTTCTTCTCGATGGCCACTCGCTCGCGTACCGGGCGTTCTTCGCACTGCCGGTCGAGAACTTCTCCACCACGACCGGCCAGCCGACCAACGCCGTCTACGGCTTCACCGCGATGCTCATCAACGTCCTGCGCGACGAGGCTCCGACCCATGTTGCGGTCGCCTTCGATGTCGGCCGCCAGACGTTCCGGACCGAGGCGTACGCCGACTACAAGGCAACCCGCAAGGAGACTCCCACCGACTTCCGCGGCCAGGTGGACCTGATCAAGGACGTGCTCGCCGCACTCACGATCCCGGCACTGTCGGTCGAGGGCTTCGAGGCCGACGACCTGATCGCGACGCTCGCGGTGCAGGGCGCGGACCTGGGCATGGACGTTCTCATCGTCACCGGGGATCGCGACGTCCTGCAGCTCGTCAACGACCGGATCACGGTCCTGATGACCCGAAAGGGGATCAGCGACATGACCCGGTTCACGCCCGCCGCCGTCGAGGAGAAGTACGGGTTGACGCCGGCGCAGTATCCGGACTTCGCGGCGCTCCGCGGCGACCCGAGCGACAACCTTCCATCGATCCCGGGCGTGGGGGAGAAGACCGCCGCCAAGTGGGTCCGGGAGTTCGGCTCGCTCGACGAGCTGGTCGCGAGGGTCGACGAGGTGCCGGGCAAGGCGGGGCAGGCGCTGCGCGACCACCTCAGCGAGGTCGTGCGCAACCGCTCGCTGACCGAGCTCCGCCGCGACGTGCCGCTCGATGTCGGGCCCGCTGACCTGCAGGTCGGGCAATGGGACCGCGAGGCCGTTCATCAGCTGTTCGACACGCTGCAGTTCCGGGTGCTCAGGGAGCGCCTCTACGCGACGTTGTCCGCCGTCGAGCCCGAGGCCGACACCGGCTTCGAGGTCGAGGGCGAGTCGCTCGGCCCCGACCAGGTGGCCGCCTGGCTCGATGGCCACGCCCGTGGCGCCGGCAACCACGGCGTGTCCGTGGCGGGCACCTGGGGTCGCGGCACCGGCCATGTCACCCGCATCGCGATCGCCTCGCCCGACGGGGCGGCAGCAGCGCTCGAGCCGGAACAGCTCACCGCGTCCGACGAGCAGGCCCTGGCCGCCTGGCTGGCGGATCCGTCGGCCGCGAAGGTCTTCCACGACGTCAAGGGGCCGATGCTCGCGCTGGGGGCTCGGGGCTGGTCCCTCGGCGGAGTCGCCAGCGACACGGCACTCGCGGCTTATCTGGCGCTTCCAGGCCAGCGGTCGTTCGATCTCGCTGACCTCTCGCTGCGCTACCTCCGGCGCGAGCTTCGCGCCGAGGTCCAGGACGGCCAGCTCTCGCTGGACGGGTCGGCGGAGGAGGACGCGGCGCAGGCCGAGATGGTGCGGGCGCGCGCCATCGTCGATCTGGCGGAGGCTCTCGCCGCCGACCTCGAGCGCCGAGGCGGCACCCGGCTCCTGGCGGAGGTCGAGCTGCCACTGACCGCCTTGCTCGCGGACATGGAGCGGTCGGGGATCGCCGCGGACGTCGAGTGGCTGGCGGAGCTCGAGGCCAGGTTCGGTGGCGAGGTCAAGCAAGCTGCGGATGCGGCGTACGCCGTGATCGGGCACGAGGTGAACCTCGGATCGCCCAAGCAGCTGCAGCAGGTCCTCTTCGAAGAGCTCGATCTGCCGAAGACGAAGCGGATCAAGACCGGTTACACGACCGACGCCGAAGCGCTGCAGGAGCTCTATGCGAAGTCGGGACACCCGTTCCTCGAGCACCTGCTCCGGCACCGCGACGTGTCGCGACTGAAGACCGTCGTGGACTCCCTGATTCCCATGGTCGACGACGGCGGCCGGGTCCACACCACGTTCAACCAGATGGTGGCCGCGACCGGCCGGCTGTCCAGCACCGACCCGAACCTGCAGAACATCCCGGTTCGGACGCTGGAGGGTCGCGAGATCCGCAAGGCGTTCGTCGTCGGCCCCGGTTTCGACTCGCTGATGACCGCTGACTACTCCCAGATCGAGATGCGGATCATGGCGCATCTCTCCCACGACGCGGGGCTCATCGAGGCGTTCACCTCGGGAGAGGACCTGCACACCTTCGTGGCGGCCACCGCCTTCGGTGTTCCGATCGACCATGTCGAGCCAGAGCAGCGCCGACGGATCAAGGCAATGTCCTACGGCCTGGCTTACGGGCTGTCAGCTTTCGGGTTGTCGCAACAGCTCGGCATCACGCCCGAAGAGGCGCGTGAGCAGATGGAGGCCTACTTCTCTCGCTTCGGGGGAGTGCGGGACTACCTCAAGGGCGTCGTCGACGTCGCACGCAAGGACGGCTACACCGAGACGATCCTCGGCCGCCGGCGCTACCTGCCGGACCTCACCAGTGACAACGTGCAACGGCGGCAAATGGCCGAGCGGATGGCCCTCAACGCGCCGATCCAGGGGTCAGCCGCGGACATCATCAAGGTCGCGATGCTGAACGTCGAGCGAGCGCTTCGCACGGCGAAGCTCTCGTCACGTCTGCTGCTGCAGGTCCACGACGAGCTCGTCCTCGAGGTGGCCCCCGGCGAGCGCGACCAGGTCGAGCAGCTGGTACGAGCGGAGATGTGCTCGGCGTACGCGTTGGGTGACGTCCCACTCGAGGTCTCCGTCGGGTACGGGCACAACTGGGACGAAGCCGCCCACTAGCCCGGCTGAGATTCCGGTTTCGCGCGCTTTACCAGGGACTTTCGTCCTGAATCCCCATGGTCCACAGGACCGCCCGGTTTAGCCATGGTGTTTGTCCCGTGAACTCACAACCATGGGATTTGTCCCGGAGACGCGGGATCGCGCTTGTACCAGCGACCTGAGCGGCCGCTGGGTGCAACGCACCAAGGAGACGACGATGTCACGCTCGACGCGAAGCTCACTCGCCATTGGCCTCATGATCACGGTGCTCGGGGCGCTCCTCATCGACCACGGTGCGCACCTCGGGCTGCAGCTGATCCACCTCGGTGAGATGGGTCTCGCCGTCGGGGCGGTCCTGGGTCTGGTGCCGGACCGCGCGCCGGCATGGCGCGCAGCGTCGTTCTCGGTCGGGTTCGTCGCAGCGTGGCTCGGCTTCGCGCTGCGCGCCGGCTTGCTCCCCGACATTCCGCTCGGTCGCGCGATCGCGACCCTCATCGTGCTCGGTCTCGTCACTGTCGCGACCACCGCGTCGTTCGGCCGGCTCCCGCTGTGGGCCGGGCTGCTCGGTGTCGCGGCGTTCTCCGGCGGCTACGAGACGACCTTCTCGACCGACCCGACCCGCTTCATCAGCGACTCGATGACCGACGCCACCACGATCGCCCTTGCGGTCGGTCTCGGCTTCTTCGTCGTCACCCTCATCGACGGCTTCGTGCACCCGAACCGCGACGCCGCGCCGCGGATCTCCTCACCGCCGCGGACTCGACCGCGCGGGGGGCCGATCCCCACCACGATCCCCATCCAGCGCGACGCCGCACGCTCCGCTGACGCCGCGGCCACCACTGCTGCCGCCGAGGACGCGAGATGACCACCAACCGGACCCAGCCGTCGCGGCCCTCCGTGCGCCGCATGTTCGCCGCCGTGACTGCCGGTGGTCTCAGCCTTGCCGCAGTGGGTGTGGCCGTGGCGCCGGGCGCATCCACCGCCGTCGCCTCCGGATCAACGGTCGCGCCGCCGAGCATCACCGACAACGAGACCGTCCAGGTCGTCGCCGACTCGGCCGGCAAGGTCAGTGCGTCGCGGTTGCTCAACCAGCTCGTCGTCACCGGCGACGGTCACTTCGTCGTTGCCGAGCCGACTGCCACGGACGGCCTTCGCAACCTCAACGGCTTCTCCGCGCCGAAGGTCAGCAATGGCAAAGCGGTGTGGGACCTGACCGTCCACGGACAGTCCCAGCAGCGAACCGTCGCGAACCTGCCGCAAGCGAAGCTCCCGCTCACGGTCCACGCGTCGTACACGCTCGACGGCCAGCCGATCGCCGCCAAGGACGTCGTCGGCAAGACTGGGCTGCTGACAGCGACCTATGTCGTTTCGAACGTCAGCGACACCCCCGAGACCGTCACGTATCGCGACGGTCGGGGACACCTTCGCTACACCGTGATGGATGTCGTCATGCCGATGGTGGGTCAGCTGCAGACGACCTTGCCCTCGGGCTTCCACGACGTCACCGCGAAGTTCGGCACCCTCTCGGCCGACGGTCGGGGTGGCACGATCGCCTCCTGGCAGATGGTGCTCTTCCCGCCGCTCGGCCAGGCCACCCAGACCCTGACCTACAGCGCACACCTCGACAACGCCTCGCTTCCCGAGGTGGCGGTCCAGGCGATCCCGGTAGCGCCGAAGGCAACCAGCGCCACCCACTTCGGCGAGACCAGGATCAAGACCGGCGCGCAAACCGCACGCCAGGTGACGCAGGGCGGGGTGAAGCTCGACGGCGGCCTGGTTCAGCTCTCGGACGGCGCGGGCCAGCTGCTCGACGGCCTCAACCAGCTGTACGACGGCGCCTCGCAGCTGTCGGCGGGTCTGGACAAGGCGGCACCGGGTGCCCACCAGCTCGCGGCCGGCATCGGTCAGGCGAACTCGGGCGGTTCGGATCTGGCCGGCGGCCTCAAGAAGCTCGACAACGGCACCCAGTTGCTGAAGACCGGCATCGAGGCGGGAATCCCCGGTGCACGCAAGCTCGCCGATGGCGCGGCGCAGGTGAACAGCGGCGCGGCCTCCGTCAGCGGCGGGGCGAACCAACTTGCGGCGGGCACCTCGGCGGCAGCCGCCGGCTCCGCGGCCCTGATCGCCGGCCTGCAGCAGATCTCCGGCGGACTCGGCCTGCTGGCGGACTCGGGCAGCGGGTTGCCCGCGGCGCTCGCCGCGGCGCAGCAGCTGCAGCTCGGCGTGTCGGCGCTGCTGGCCGGTCTCGGTAACGCCGCAACTCCCGGCACCGTCCTCAACGGGCTGAGCCAGATCAGCGGCGGGCTCGGCCAGACGGCCACCGGCCTCACCGGTCTCGCCGACCCGCTCACCGGCCTCCCCGCGGCGAAGGCCGGCGTCGACCAGGTCACCACCGGGCTGTCCGGCGCTGCGGCGACATCCATCCCGCAGCTGCAGACCGCACTGTCCCAGGCAGAGGCTCTGCTCGGCCCGCTGACTGGCCTCGACCCAGGCATCGCGACGGCGCTGGGTGCTCTCGGCCAGGTCGCTACCGGACTCGGTCAGCTCCTCACCGCCACCCAGCAGGCGGTCGGCGCGCTGCAGACGGTCAGCACCGGACTCGGTGACGCCGTCACCGGCGTCGGTCAGCTGCAGACCGGGGTGGGTCAGCTGCAGACCGGAACCGCGCAGGTCGTTGCCGGCGTCACGCAGGTACAGCTCGGGCTGCAGTCCGGCAACCAGGCGGCCCCTGGTCTCTCCGAAGGCCTCGCGCAGCTCGTGACCGGTCTGACCAGTGCGGTCAGCGGCGTGACGGCGCTGAACACGGGAGTCGGAACGCAGGCGCTGCCCGGGGCGCAGAGCCTCGGCGACGCACTCGGCCAGCTCTCCACCGGGGCGAGCCAGCTCGCGGCAGGAGCGGGCCAGCTCGCGAGCGGTGCGACTCAGGTGGCACTGGGCGATGCGCTCAACGCAACCAGCCTGACCGTGCTGCTGACGAACGTCGCGAAGCTCGCGGCAGGTGAGCACACGGCCCGGGTCGGCGCCGACCAGCTCTCCGGCGGCTTGGGGCAGCTCCTGACCGGCGGTCAGCAGCTCGCCACGGGCATCGGCGCCGCGGCCGACGGCGCGGGCAAGATCGCCGCCGGTCTGAAGCAAGCGAAGACCGGACCCCAGCAGATCATCGCCGGTGTCAAGAAGATCCGCGACAAGGGCACGCACAAGCTGGTGAAGTCCGGCAACGCCACGGCCGTGCAGTACGGCAAGGAGTACGGCGTGCTGCAGGCCCTCGACGCGAAAGCGGAGCACGGCGGGCTGCTCTACGACCCGCCGACGGGCGCCACCGGTGCCGCTGCGTACAGCTACACGCTGGCCGCGGCCTCGCACACCAGCTCCGACAACGCCAAGCGCGGCGCGGCAGCCGTCCTGCTGATCGTGCTCACGTCACTGGTCGGGACGATGTTGCGGCGCCGGGTGATCAACGCGGGAGCGCTCGGCTAGCGGCGGCTACGGGAGCCGGGTCACGAAGATCGCCGTGCCGGGGATCAGCTCCCCGCGCAGCTTGCTCCACTGGCCCCACGCGCGCTCGTGACCGGCTGGCCACTCCGGCTCGACGAGATCCTCGACGACAAGCCCCGCGGCAACGATCTCGCGGACCCGGTCCCCAAGGGTCCGGTGGTGCTCGACGTACGTCGGTCGACCCTCGAAATCGACCTCGACGTACGGGCGACGGTCGAAGTAGGACGTCTTTGCCGTCAGTCCGCCTGGCCCGGGGTCGTCCAGGAACGACCACCGGATCGGATGCGTCACCGAGAACACGAACCGGCCGCCCGGCCGTAGGACCCGCGCGACCTCACGCATGACCGCTGCCGAGTCGGCGACGAAGGGAATCGCGCCGTACGCCGAGCACGCGAGGTCGAAGCTCCGGTCGGCGAAGGGGAGAAGCTGCGCGTCGGCGAGCACCAGGGACGTGCGGACGCCGGCGCGTTCGTCGAGCGTCCGAGCGTGCGAGAGCTGCGCTCCCGACAGATCGACGGCGACGGGCTGCGCGCCGTGCGCGGCCAGCCAGCGACTGCACTGCGCCGCCCCTGCACCGATCTCCAGGACCCGACGCCCCTGGACCTCACCCAGCAGATGGGTGTCGCTCTCGCGGAGGCCCTCGGGACACCACAGGAAGTCGCTGTCGCCGAGGAACTCGCCGTGCTCGGCCTGGTACGCCGCGGCTTCGGCGTCCCACCAGCTGCGCGACGCCCGAAGGCTCTCGCTCGGACTGAGCGTGCGACGGACCGGCTTGACCACCTCGGCGCCGTTCGACGTCGAGCTCTGCTCGCGGTTCGACGTCGAGCTCTGCTCGCGGTTCGACTCAGGCGTGGTCACTGACTAAACTGCCTGGTCGCGCCGCGGAACCCCCGGCGTGAAACCGACATCTGTCCGCCTGTCTTCTCCGACACCGACATCTGTCCGCCACCGAGGATCACCACTAGATGACCACTGCAGTCGCCGAGCCCACCGCCCTCCCGCAGGTCGCAGTCAACGACATTGGCACCGCTGAGGACTTTCTCGCTGCCATCGAGGGCACCATCAAGGAATTCAACGACGGCGACATCGTCGAAGGCGTCATCGTGCGGGTCGACCGCGACGAGGTGCTCCTGGACATCGGGTACAAGACCGAGGGCGTGATCCCCAGCCGCGAGCTGTCGATCAAGCACGACATCGACCCTAACGAGGTCGTCTCGGTCGGCGACAGCATCGAGGCCCTGGTTCTCCAGAAGGAGGACAAGGAGGGCCGGCTGATCCTGTCCAAGAAGCGCGCGCAGTACGAGCGGGCGTGGGGCACGATCGAGCAGATCAAGGACGAGGACGGCATCGTCACCGGCACGGTCATCGAGGTCGTCAAGGGCGGCCTCATCCTCGACATCGGGCTGCGCGGCTTCCTGCCGGCCTCGCTCGTCGAGATGCGTCGCGTGCGTGACCTCCAGCCGTACGTCGGCAAGGAGCTCGAGGCCAAGATCATCGAGCTCGACAAGAACCGCAACAACGTCGTGCTCTCGCGCCGCGCGTGGCTCGAGCAGACGCAGAGCGAGGTCCGGCAGACCTTCCTCACGCAGCTGCAGAAGGGCCAGGTCCGCAAGGGCGTCGTCTCCTCGATCGTCAACTTCGGCGCGTTCGTCGACCTCGGCGGAGTCGACGGCCTGGTGCACGTCTCCGAGCTGTCGTGGAAGCACATCGACCATCCGAGCGAGGTCGTCGAGGTCGGCCAGGAGGTCACCGTCGAGGTCCTCGACGTGGACATGGACCGCGAGCGCGTCTCGCTGTCGCTGAAGGCGACCCAGGAAGACCCGTGGCAGGCGTTCGCCCGCGCCCACTCGATCGGCCAGGTCGTGCCGGGCCGCGTGACGAAGCTGGTGCCGTTCGGTGCCTTCGTCCGCGTGGCGGAGGGCATCGAGGGACTCGTCCACATCTCCGAGCTCGCCGAGCGTCACGTCGAGATTCCGGAGCAGGTCGTCAACGTCGGCGACGAGATCTACGTCAAGGTCATCGACGTGGACCTCGAGCGCCGCCGCATCTCCCTCTCCCTGAAGCAGGCCAACGAGGGGACCGTCGGCGAGGCCGTGGCGGATCACTTCGACCCGACGCAGTACGGGATGCCCGCGCAGTACGACGAGCAGGGCAACTACATCTACCCCGAGGGCTTCGACTCCGAGACCAACGAGTGGAAGCCGGGCTACGAAGCCCAGCAGGCCGAGTGGGAGGCGCAGTACGCCAAGGCGCACGAGCGCTGGGAAGCCCACCAGGAGCAGGTGAAGGCAGCGCAGGCGGCCGAGGCGGAAGCCGCGGAGGCCTCGTCGTACACCTCGCAGCCCGAGTCGCCGGCGGCGGCCGAGTCGGCGGGCACCCTGGCCAGCGACGAGGCTCTTGCCGAGCTTCGCCGCAAGCTGACGGGTGGCGACGACAGCGACGCCGCGGACACCGACGCGCCGGCGGCGGAAGCGGCGGAGACGCCCGAGGCCGACGCGGCTGAGTAACCACCGCATCGTCACGGCGGGCCGCCGGCCTTGTTGAACGTCGGCCTGACCGGCGGGATCGGCTCCGGCAAGAGCGAGGTCACCCGGCGCTTCGCGGCGCTGGGTGCTCACATCATCGACGCCGACGCGCTGGCCCGAGAGGTGGTGGAGCCGGGCACGCCCGGGCTCGAGGCGGTGGTCGCGGAGTTCGGGCCGGAGGTCCGCGCCCGCGACGGCTCGCTGGACCGCGACGCCGTCGCCGCGAAAGTCTTCTCCGACGACGACGCGCGGGCGCGCCTCAACGCGATCGTGCACCCGCTGATCGGCGAGCGGGTCTTCGGGCTGCTCGCCGAGTTCGAGGCGGCTGACCCCGACGGCATCCTGGTCAACGACGTACCGCTGATCGCTGAGTCCGGGGTGGCCGCGCGCTACGACGTGATCGTCGTCGTGGATGCGCCGGTCGAGACCCAGCTCGATCGGCTCGTCCGGCTGCGCGGCATGACCCGCGAGGCCGCCCAGGCGCGGATCGACGTGCAGGCCAGCCGCGAGCAGCGGCTCGCCCTTGCCGACTACGTGATCCCGAACACCGGCAACCTGGCGGCGCTCGACCAGCAGGTCCGTGACGTGTGGGCGGCGCTGAAGGCCCGGGCCGCGGCGAAGGCGGGCACCTAGCGGCGACGGGATTGTCCGAGCCCCGGCGTACGTTGTGGATTTGTGGCCACTGTGACCTCGATCCGCCCCCGTCAGGCCCCGTTCGTCGTCGAGTCCGACTTCGAGCCTTCCGGGGACCAGCCGGCGGCGATCGACGAGCTCGCCCGCAGGATCCGCGACGGCCAGAAGGACGTCGTGCTGCTCGGTGCCACCGGCACGGGCAAGTCGGCCACCACTGCCTGGCTGGTGGAGCGGCTGCAACGGCCGACTCTCGTCATGGCGCCCAACAAGACCCTCGCGGCGCAGCTCGCCAACGAGTTCCGCGAGCTCCTGCCGAACAACGCGGTCGAGTACTTCGTCTCCTACTACGACTACTACCAGCCTGAGGCCTACGTCCCGCAGACGGACACCTACATCGAGAAGGACTCCTCGGTGAACGAGGAGGTCGAGCGGCTTCGGCACTCGGCGACGATGAGCCTGCTGACCCGGCGCGACGTCGTCGTGGTCGCGAGCGTCTCCTGCATCTACGGCCTCGGGACGCCGGAGGAGTACGTCAACCGCTGCGTGCAGCTGGAGCTCGGCCAGACGATCGAGCGTGACGCGCTGCTGCGCAAGTTCGTCGACATCCAGTACACGCGCAACGACCTGGCGTTCACGCGCGGCACCTTCCGCGTGCGAGGCGACACCATCGAGGTGTTCCCGGTCTACCAGGAGCTCGCCACCCGGATCGAGATGTTCGGGGACGAGATCGAGCGGATCTCGACGCTGCACCCGCTCACCGGCGAGGTGATCAGCGAGGACGAGACGGTGCTGGTGTTTCCCGCGACGCACTATGTCGCCGGCCCGGAGCGCATGGAGCGGGCGATCTCGGGGATCGAGGCCGAGCTCGAGGAGCGGCTGGGGGAGCTCGAGCGGCAGGGCAAGCTGCTCGAGGCGCAGCGGCTGAAGATGCGGACGACGTACGACATCGAGATGATGCGGCAGGTCGGGTTCTGCTCCGGTATCGAGAACTACTCGCGTCACATCGACGGCCGGGCGCAGGGAACGCCGCCGCACACGCTTCTCGACTACTTCCCCGACGACTTCCTGCTCGTGATCGACGAGTCCCACGTGACGGTGCCGCAGATCGGCGGCATGTACGAAGGCGACATGTCGCGCAAGCGGACGCTCGTGGATCACGGCTTCCGGCTGCCGAGTGCGATGGACAACCGCCCGCTGCGGTGGGAGGAGTTCCAGGAGCGGATCGGTCAGACCGTGTACCTGTCGGCGACGCCGGGCTCCTACGAGATGAAGAAGGTCAAGAACGACGTCGTCGAGCAGGTCATCCGTCCGACTGGCCTGGTCGACCCGCTGGTGGTGGTGAAGCCGCCGAAGGGCCAGATCGACGACCTGATGCACGAGATCCAGGTCCGCGCCGAGCGCGACGAGCGCGTGCTCGTGACGACGTTGACCAAGAAGATGGCGGAGGACCTCACCGACTACCTGCTCGAGAACGGCGTGCGGGTCCGTTACCTCCACAGCGAGGTCGACACGTTGCGTCGCGTCGAGCTGCTGCGCGAGCTGCGGCTCGGCCACTACGACGTGCTGGTCGGCATCAACCTGCTGCGGGAAGGCCTCGACCTGCCCGAGGTCTCGCTGGTCTCGATCCTCGACGCCGACAAGGAAGGCTTCCTGCGGTCGGGCACCTCGCTGATCCAGACGATCGGCCGAGCGGCGCGCCACGTGTCGGGCGAGGTGCACATGTACGCCGACACGATCACGCCCTCGATGAAGACGGCCATCGAGGAGACGAACCGCCGGCGTGAGAAGCAGATCGCCTACAACGCAGCGATGGGCATCGATCCGCAGCCCCTGCGCAAGAAGATCGCGGACATCCTCGACGACATCGTGCGAAGCGACGCAGAGGAGATCATCGGCGGGAGCGGCCGGGCGCAGTCGCGCGGCAAGACGCCGGTTCCAGGGATGGCGAGCAAGGGCTCTTCGACCGCCGGGAAGCATGCCGCGGAGCTCGCGGGGATGCCCCGTGCTGAGCTTGCGCTCCTCATCCAGCAGCTGCAGGACCAGATGCACTCGGCCGCGGCCGAGCTGCAGTTCGAGCTGGCGGCCCGGCTCCGCGATGAGATCAACGAGCTCAAGAAGGAGCTCCGCCAGATGACCGCCGCCGGTCTCCCGGACTGAAGCCGCGAGTCAGCGGAGGAGCAGGACGCCCGCCACTACGAGCCACGCTGTCATGCCGAGATAGAAGAGCCGCTCGACCAGCCCGAACCAGCCCACCCGCGCGACCGTGACCATCCCGACGAGCGTCGCGACCATGAGCCACCCGAGGTCAATGCTGGTCGCGGCGATGACGTGACAGACGTGTGCGCGGTCGAGCTGACGCCCGAGGTGGAAGGCGGCGAGCATCGCAGCCGCGAAGGCCGCCAGCGCGAGCAGGCCGTGCCGGCGCCCGGTGGTGGTGTGCGGCGTACCGGGCTGGTCCATCGGGAACCAGCTGATCAGCGCGCGGCTGGCCGCGAAGACCGCGCAACAGGCGACGGTGGCGGTCGGCTTGCCGGGCGCCGCGATCCCGATCCCGACCGCGGCGGTGGCGCCCGCCGCGGCGTACGCGAGGGTCTGGATCCGGTAGCCGAGCCGGTACGGAGTGATGCCGTAGTGGCTCACCGCGTCGCGCACGGGGGACAGGCCCGTCGGCAGGCGGTGCAAGACGACCAGGGCGCTGATGCCGGCCCCGACCGCGGCGATGGTCGCGGCTCCGGTCGTGATCCCCGCGGCGCCGTCCATCGGCGAATCTTCTCACCGGTTGGCTAGCGTCCCCGTTGTGAAACCCGGCGAGCTGCTCACCTACTGCCTGGGCAAGCCCGGCGCGGAGCCGGACGAGCCGTGGGAGGGCGACGTCGTTGCCAAGGTGGGCGGCAAGATCTTCGCGTTCATCGGGAGTGGCGAGTCGGTCGGGCTGAAGTGCGGCCGAGACCGCGACGACGCCGATGAGCTGCTCGGCCGGTTTCCCGACGACGTCACGGTGATGGCCTACCTCGGACGCTTCGGCTGGAACTCGGTGCGCGTGGGCGGCGAGGTGCCCGACGAGGAGGTCTTCGAGCTGATCGACACGTCGTACGACGCGATCGTCTCGAAGCTGCCTAAGGCCAAGCGCCCCTGAACCGACCCTATGGTCGATCTGCCCGCTGAGGGGCAGACTGCACCCGTGACGACCTACCTCGTGACGGGCGGGACCGGGTTCCTCGGCCGGCACCTGGTCGAGCTGTTGACGTCGCGCGACGACGCCAAGGTGCTCGTGCTGGTGCGTGCCGGCTCGGTGCCGAAGCTCGCGCGGCTCGGCGACCGGGTGGAGCCTCTGATCGGCGATCTCACTGAGCCGCTCCTCAGCGTCGGCGCTGACGACCGCGATCGGCTGCGCGACCAGGTGGATCACTTCGTCCATCTCGCGGCGCTGTACGACATGACCGCGGACGCGGCGACCAACGAGGCGACCAACATCGGTGGCACCCAAGAGGCGCTGCTGCTGGCGGCTGAGCTGCGCGCCGGACGCTTCCATCATGTGTCGTCGGTCGCGGTGGCAGGGGAGTACGACGGCACCTTCAGCGAGGAGATGTTCGACGAAGGCCAGGACCTGCCGTCGCCGTACCACGCCACCAAGTTCGAGGCAGAACGCCTGGTCCGCGATCAACGGGAGATCCCGTGGCGGGTCTATCGCCCCGCGATCGTCGTCGGGCACTCGCAGACCGGTGTGATGGACAAGATCGACGGGCCGTACTACTTCTTCCCGGCCCTCGCCCGGCTGTCGCAGCTGCCGGCGTGGCTTCCGCTGATCGGCCCGGACCTCGGCGACACCAACGTCGTGCCGGTCGACTACGTCGTGCGCGCGATGGACCACCTCATGCACGCCGAGGGTCTCGATGGCCGCGCGTTCCATCTCACCGCGCCGGAGCCGCAGCCGTTGCTCGACGTGATCAACGCGTTCAGCGCGGCGGCGGGCGGACCGATGGTCGCCGTACCCATCGACCGCCGGATCGCGGTTCCCGCGCGCTCGCTGCTCGGGCTGACGGAGCGCATCCCAGGCGTCGCCGTCGCGAAGGACGTGGTACTCGACCGGCTCGCCATCCCGCCGGAGGTGCTTCCGCACTCCACCTTCCGGCCGGTGTTCGACTCGTCCGAGACCCGTCGCGCGCTGCGGGGCACCGGCATCTCGATCCCGCCGCTCGAGGAGTACGCCGACGTCCTCTGGCGGTACTGGGCCGACAACCTCGACTCGGTGCGGGCGCGACGCCGGCGGCCGGGTGCTGCTCTAGAGGGGCGGGCCGTGGTGATCACGGGTGCCTCGTCGGGCATCGGCGCGGCGACCGCACTCGCGGTCGCCCGGCTCGGCGGTGTCCCATACCTGGTGGCGCGAAGCGCGGACAAGCTCGACGAGATCAAGGCCGAGGTCGAGGCGGTCGGCGGCACGGCGAGGGTGTATCCGTGTGACATCACCGAGGCCGAGTCGGTAGCGGCGACGGTCAAGCAGATGATCGCGGACTCGCCGGACGGGATCGACTACCTGGTCAACAACGCGGGCCGCTCGATCCGCCGGTCGGTGAAGCTCTCGCAGGACCGCTTCCACGACTACGAGCGCACCATGACGCTCAACTACTTCGCGGCGGTGCGCATGATCTACGCGCTGTTGCCGCACATGGCCGACCGGCACTTCGGTCACATCGTCAACATCTCCTCGATCGGCGTGCAGACGGCGCCGCCGCGGTTCTCGGCGTACGTCGCGTCGAAGGCCGCGCTGGACGCGTTCAGCAGAGTGGTCGCGAGCGAGACCTGGGGCGACGGCGTCACGTTCACGACGATCCACATGCCACTGGTCCGCACGCCGATGATCAGCCCGACGAAGATCTACGACGCCTTCCCGACGCTGAGCCCGGAGCAGGCGGCGGACATGGTCGTGCGTGCGCTCGTCGACCGGCCGAAGCGAATCAGCACGCGGCTCGGCACCTTCGGCGAGGTGGCCTATGCCGTCGCGCCGCGGGTCGTGGACGCCGTCCTCAGCGTTGCGTACCGGGTCTTCCCGGACTCCAAGGCGGCAGGGGGTGGCGAGTCCGACGGGCCGTCACTGACCAGGGGCGCCCAAGCGATGGTGAAGCTGCTGCCGGGCGTGCACTGGTAGGGCGGTCCGCCGCGACACGCATGTGACATACGTGTCGTGATTTGCGACACGCATGTGACATACGTGTCGTGATTCACGACCTCCATGTGACATAGGTGCGCAGTGGCACAGCTCCTATGTCACATGCGATCGGGTCAGGCCGGTACAGCGAAGCCGGTCGTCAGCTCCCGCGTCTCCTTCGCCACCTGCTCGATGTCGGCCTCGTCGCCCGCTGCGACCGCCGTGGCGACGCGGTCCATCCATCCGGCGATGGCCGTCATCTCGGCCGGGCCCATGCCGCGCGTCGTCACCGCCGCCATTCCGATCCGCAACCCCGAGGGGTCGAACGGCGGCCGCGGGTCGTCCGGGATCGCGTTGTAGTTCGTGACGATGCCCGCCCGGTCGAGTGCCTGCGCGACCGGCTTGCCGCCGACGCCCTTCGGTGTCAGGTCGACGAGGATCAGGTGGTTGTCGGTTCCGCCCGAGACGAGGTTGAAGCCCCGCTCGCTCAGTGCAGTCGCGAGGGCCGCCGCGTTGGTCACGATCTGCGCTGCGTAGTCACGGAAGGCCGGCTGCGCGGCTTCGCGGAGCGCCACGGCGATGGCCGCGGTCGTGTGGTTGTGGGGGCCGCCCTGCAGCCCGGGGAAGACCGCCTTGTCGAGCGCGGCCGCGTGCTCCGCGTTACTCATGAGCATCGCGCCGCGTGGGCCACGGAGGGTCTTGTGCGTCGTCGTGGAGATCACCGATGCGTGCCCGACCGGTGACGGGTGGGCGCCGCCGGCGACCAGCCCGGCGATGTGCGCGATGTCAGCGACGAGGACGGCGTCGATCTCGGCGGCGATCGAGGCGAAGCCGGCGAAGTCGATGGTGCGGGGGATCGCCGTACCGCCGCAGAAGATCACCTTCGGCCGCTCGGCCAGGGCGAGGTCGCGGACCTCGTCGAGGTCGACGCGGCCGGTGTCCGCACGGACGCCGTACCGCACCGGTGTGAACCACTTGCCGGTCGCCGACACGCCCCAGCCGTGGGTGAGGTGGCCGCCGGCCGGCAGCGACATCCCCATCACCTTGTCGCCGGGGGAGAGGAACGCGAGGTAGACCGCGAGGTTGGCGGGCGAGCCGGAGTACGGCTGGACGTTGGCGTGGTCGACGCCAAACAGCGACTTGGCGCGTTCGATCGCCAGCGTCTCGATCTGGTCGATGACCTGCTGGCCCTCGTAGTAGCGCTTGCCGGGGTAGCCCTCGGAGTACTTGTTGGTGAGGACGGTGCCGGTCGCTTCGAGGACCGCCCGGGAGACGTAGTTCTCCGATGCGATCAGCCGGATCTTCTCGCGCTGGCGGACCTCCTCCGCCACGACCAGGTTCGCGATGTCGGGGTCGGTGGCGTTCAGGGCGGGGAAGGCAGAAAGGCTTGGTCCGTCGGACATTGTTCGCTCCCACAGCGACCGCGCCCAGGCGTACGGCGTCGGTCAGGTCTGCGCTTCCCGGTGGTCAGTTCCACCCACTTCACGCCAGTCGCGACGCCGCCAGTCTAGCCGTGCGACAGGTGGTTGTAGGAGGACTTGACGGTGGCGGTCTTGCGGCCGCTGCGCAGTGGGACGCGCTCGCTGGAGGTCGACGCATCCTTCAAGTAGCGGCTGGCTGGAACCGTCGTCCCGTGCTGGGTGGGCATCCGTTGCTTTGTCGGCAGGGTGGGTCCGGTGCCACCGAGCTCGGACTCCTCACCGACCTCCATGCAGCTGCCGGTGACGGTGAATGGCTTGAGAGCGATGTCCGGCAGCTTCGGGGTTCTTGTGTCGTGCGGACTGCGGAACAGTGCGGAGGTCAGGTCGCCCACCGTCTTGCGGCGCCAGGCAGAGATGTTCGGCACCTCGATGCCGAAGCGCGTCTCGAGCAGGCGCAGCTGCGAGGTGTGGTCGAAGACTTCCGACGCGATGTGCCCGCCGCGGCTGAACGGCGAAATCACCAGGCACGGCAGGCGGACGCCGAGCCCGAGCGGGCCGCGGATCCCCAGTGTCTCGGAGCTGATCGACTTCGCCGTAAGCCACTCGCCAGGCGTGCCCTTGGGGGCGGTCGGCGGCGCGACGTGGTCGAACCAGCCGTCGTTCTCGTCGTACATCACCACGAGCACGGTCTTCGACCAGACTGCCGGGTTCGAGGTGAGGATGTCGACGATCTGCTTGACGAACCATTGGCCACGCTCCGGGGTGGCCGAGGGATGGTCGTCGAAGCCGAGCGGCGCCAGCAGCCATGACACCTTCGGCAGCTGGTCCATCGCCACATCCGCCATGAAGTCGGCGGGAAAGGTCGGCCCGAAGGCCTTCTGGTACAGCGCCGTCGCAGGGTTCTCGAAGGCCTTGAAGTAGGGCAGTACGGTGTCCGTCGCGAGCATGACCAGCGGGTTCGCCGTTGGGTCGTAGAGCGCGGGGTCCCAGATCGGATACTGCGCGAGACCGGCGTACTTGCCCGTCGCCCCGACGAACGACGGGTGGTAGACCTTCCACGGGATGCCGGCGTCCTCGAGCACCTCCTGGACTGTCGGCCAGGTGCACGTCCAGCGCACTCTTGGGTCCGGGTTGGTGTCAGTGACCGGGCCGCCGTGGGTCCCGGCCGGGTCCAGGGTCCCGGTCTGCGCCATCAGCCGGTTCGGATGGGTCGGGCCGAGGATCGACGCGTGATAGGCGTCGCACAGCGTGAACTCGTCGGCGAGCGCCCAGTACAGCGGGATGTCGCGACGGGTGTAGTAGCCCATCGTCAGCGCGCCGTCCGGCACGCCTTCGTACGCCTTGGAGGTGTGGGTCCGGACCCAGGCGTCCATCTTCCCGTGGTTCCAGCACAGGTGCATCGGACCCCAGTTGTGGGTCAGGTCGCTCGTGCAGTCCTCGCCGGCCGCGGGGTTCAGGTGAAACGGCAGCAGCTTCTTGCGCGGGGACAGGTTCGTCCCCGCGGGGTAGTCCTGCGCGAACACGCCGAGAGAGTGCTTCGGATGGTCGTCGAAGCCGCGCCCTCTCGGGTAGGCGCCGAAGTAGTGGTCGTACGAGCGGTTCTCGAGCATCAGGTAGATGACGTGCTCGACAGCGCCGAGATCCGAGCCGTGCGGCGCGGTCTTTGCTGCACGGCGGGCTGCCGCACGGGCAGCCCGGGCCGAGTAGAGGCTCGGGGCGGCGGGTGTGTCGGCTGCTGCTCGCTGCGGGATGCCAAGCGCGGCCGCCACACCTGCCGCGGAGATCGCTGCGATCAGCTCGCGCCGAGACAGGCCGTGCAGCGGGTGGCGCGGTTCCTGCGTCATACCGATCGGTTCACCGACGAAGAGATCAACTCCTGCTCCAGTACGACGCCATCAGCTCGGTCGCCCACGCCGGCTGCGAGATTTCGCCGCGCGGCAGGAACTCGTTCATCACCGGTTTGATGTCGACGACGGGGGTTCCCTCGATCGCGTCGAGACCGCTTACCTTCACCGTCAGCCCGCTGACCCCTACGAGGCGGCAGGCGGTGACTCCGAGCCGGTTCGGGCGCATCTTGGCGCGCTGGGCGAGGATGCCGACCTCGGGCCAGTCCGGGTTGCCGCGGGGATGGCGCGCGCCGCGCTCGATCTCGTCGTCATCGACCTGGTCGAAGACGAAGATCACCTCGACGTGGGAGAACTCGCCGAGGCCCGCCAGTGCCGCGGGCGTCACCTGATCCGGGTCGAGCTCGATCTCCGCGCTGACGGAGTCCCAGTCGTCGTCGACCGCGTCGGCGCGAGAGGACCGCACGACGCCGATCGGCACCAGCAAGAAGCTCACGGCGCCAACCTAGGCGCGGCGGCAACCCGGCACAGCCGAACCGGCGTTCCCGATCACTCGCGAACTTGCACTATCGGACCGTTTAAGCGCGAATTTCGGGACGAAATCGCAAGTTCGGCGAACCGAGGTGCTGGTCCGGCTCGCTCGCTACCAGCCTCGTTCGTGCCATTCCTCGAGGTGGGGACGCTCCGCGCCCAGCGTGCTGTCGCTGCCGTGACCCGGGTAGAACCACGTCTCGTCAGGCAGAACGTCGAAGAGCTTCGCGACGACGTCGTGGAAGAGCTGCTCGAAGTTCTCCTTCGAGCCGAAGGTGTTGCCGACCCCGCCCGGGAAGAGCGAGTCGCCGGTGAACAGGTGCGGCCGGTCGCCGTCGGCGTAGAGCAGGGCGACCGAGCCGGGGGTGTGCCCTACCAGGTGGATCACCGACAGCTGGTGAGTGCCGACCTGGACGAGGTCGCCGTCGTTGAGTGGCTCGACCACGGTGACCGGCAGTGGTTCGGAGTCCTGCGGATGAGCCGCAACCGCGGCGCCGGTGGCCGCGACCATCTCGGGCAGCGCGGCCCAGTGGTCCGGATGCTGGTGGGTGGTCACGATGCGCTTGAGGCGGTCCTCGTCCAGGACGCCCAGCAGCACGTCGGGGGAGTGGGCGGCGTCGATCAACAGGACGTCGCCGGTGTCGGCGCACTTCAGGAAGTAGCAGTTGTTGTCGTACGGCCCGACCGCGACTTTTGCCAGGCGCAGCCCCCCGCCCAGGTCCCGGACGTCCGGCGGGCCGCCCACTGTCACCGCCCCGGTGTATTCATCCGCCATGGCCGCAGCCTATGCAGGGCGTGGTGCAGTCAGCCCTGACCAGGGGCTCCTGTTCGCCGCCGAAGACCGTCCGACCCGGCACGTAGCATGCGAACGGGTCTCCCCGCCCACCCCGCCGGCACCTACCAAGAGGGCGTTTGTGGCCGACCAGCTGATCGTCAGAGGCGCGCGCGAGCACAACCTCCGCGACGTCAGCCTCGACCTGCCCCGGGACGCGCTGATCGTCTTCACCGGTCTGTCCGGAAGTGGCAAGTCCAGCCTTGCGTTCGACACGATCTTCGCCGAGGGACAGCGCCGCTACGTCGAGTCGCTGTCTGCCTACGCCCGGCAGTTCCTCGGCCAGATGGACAAGCCCGACGTCGACTTCATCGAGGGGCTGTCGCCCGCGGTGTCGATCGACCAGAAGTCGACCAGCCGCAACCCGCGGTCGACGGTCGGCACGATCACCGAGGTCTGGGACTACCTGCGGCTGCTCTACGCCCGGATCGGCACCCCGCACTGCCCGGAGTGCGGCGCCCCGATCGCCCGGCAGACGCCGCAGCAGATCGTCGACCGGGTGATGGAGCTCGAGGAGGGCACCCGCTTCCAGGTGCTGGCTCCGGTGGTCCGCGGCCGCAAGGGCGAGTACGCCGAGCTGTTCCGCGAGCTGCAGTCGAAGGGCTTTGCTCGTGCTCGGGTCGACGGCACGGTGATCACGTTGTCGGAGCCGCCGAAGCTCGCGAAGTACGAGAAGCACGACATCGAGGTGGTGATCGACCGGCTCTCCGTGAAGGCGTCGTCGAAGCGACGGCTGACCGACTCGGTCGAGACCGCGCTGAACCTCGCCTCCGGCATCGTCGTCCTGGACTTCGTCGACCTGCCGGAGGACGACCCCCACCGCGAGCGCAAGTACTCCGAGCGGCTGGCCTGCCCCAACGACCACGTCCTGACCATCGAGGACCTCGAGCCGCGGACGTTCTCGTTCAACTCGCCGTACGGCGCCTGCCCGACCTGTACCGGTCTCGGGGTCAAGCTCGAAGCCGACGAGGAGCTGATCGTCCCCGATCCCACGAAGTCGCTCGCGCAGGGCGCGGTCTCGGTGTTCTTCGGGCAGAACGGGCGCGACTACTTCGCCCGGCTCATGGACGCGCTGTCCGACGAGCTCGGCTTCGACGTCAACACCCCGTGGGAGGAGCTGCCGCCCAAGGTGCGCAAGGTGGTCCTGCACGGGTACCCGAAGCAGGTCCACGTTCGCTACAAGAACCGCTACGGCCGGGAGCGGTCCTACTACGCGCGGTTCGAAGGCGCGATCCCGCACGTCGAGCGTCGCCACGGCGAGGCGGAGAGCGACACGAGCCGGGAGCGGTTCGAGGGCTTCATGCGCGAAGTGCCGTGCCCGGCCTGTGACGGCGCCCGGCTCAAGCCCGAGGCGCTTGCGGTCAGCCTCGGCGGCCGGTCGATCGCCGAGGTGGCGCGGCTGCCGATCGGGGACTGCGCCGTCTGGCTCGCCAAGCTGAAGCTCACCGCCCGTGAGCAGCAGATCGGCGGGCGAGTTCTCAAGGAGATCAACGAGCGGCTGCGGTTCCTCGTCGACGTGGGTCTGGACTACCTCTCCCTCGATCGCGCCGCAGCGACCCTCGCCGGTGGTGAAGCGCAGCGGATCCGGCTGGCCACCCAGATCGGCGCCGGCCTGGTCGGCGTGCTCTACGTCCTCGATGAGCCGTCGATCGGGCTGCACCAGCGTGACAACCGGCGGCTGATCGAGACGCTCGTGCGACTCCGGGACATGGGGAACACGCTGATCGTCGTCGAGCACGACGAGGACACCATCGCGCATGCCGACTGGATCGTTGACATCGGCCCGCGGGCCGGCGAGCACGGCGGGCGCATCGTGCACAGCGGCACCTACGCCGAGCTGCTGGCCAACCAGGAGTCGATCACCGGCGCCTACCTGTCGGGCAAGGAGCGCATCGAGATCCCGGCGATCCGGCGTCCTGTCGACCGGCGCCGTCAGCTCACCGTCGTCGGCGCCCGCGAGCACAACCTGCGCAACATCGACGTGTCGTTCCCGCTCGGCGTGCTCACCTCGGTCACGGGGGTGTCGGGCTCCGGGAAGTCGACGTTGGTCAACGACATCTTGGCCGCGGTGCTCGCGAACCGGCTCAACGGCGCCCGGCAGGTGCCGGGGCGGCACACCCGGGTCACCGGGCTGGACCATCTCGACAAGCTGGTGCG
>DASZOU010000023.1:0-91405 GCA_035550655.1 Mycobacteriales bacterium | reverse complement strand
ATGCGAGGCGAAATGGCCGATCGAGTTCGGATTGTTGGTGCCGTGAATCGCGTACTTGTCGCCGTTGAGGACAAGCGCCGCTACGCCCATCGGATTGTTCGGAGCGCCGCCGGGGATCACGTCCGGCAGATTCGGATTTTCCCGTTTGATCTCCGGGGGCGGTCCCCAGGCCGGACGGATGCGCTTGCTCTCGATGAAGGCATGGCCTGACCACTGCATGCCCGCGCGGCCGACACCAACCGGATAGACCAGCGCGCGGCCCTGGCCGAGCACCAGATAAAGCCGCCGCTCCTCGGTGCGCACGATGATCGTGCCGGGCGACACGTCGCCATGATACGGCGCGAACTCGCCGCGTGCCGCGGCCGGCGTCGTGCTGGCGGGGATGGAAAGCAAAGAAAGCGCGGCAGCCGCAAACAAGGCGGCGAACGACCGATACGCTGTACGCATTTTGCAACGTCCTGACTAACGTTGCCGCATCTCAGCGATCAATTAACCACACCGGTGGCACCGGCACAAGGGCTGTTAACCTTCTAATTATCTGATTTATCGAGGCAAATTGACCGTTTTTGGCACAGCCTGCCGGCCTGCCGAAAAAGGGCCGCCGCCCCTGTTCCTGGTGCGAAGCTCGGGGCAATCGCACGCGGAACGGGGACGGCGGGAGAACTCGAAATCGCCTTCGGAATCAGGCGAGGTCGAAGCGGTCGGCGTTCATCACCTTGGCCCAAGCCGCCACGAAGTCCTTCACGAATTTCTCCTTCGAGTCGGTGCAGGCATAGACCTCCGCGAACGCGCGGAGCTGCGAGTGCGAGCCGAAGATCAGGTCGACGCGCGTGGCCGTCCACTTGACGGCCTTCGTCTTGCGGTCGCGGCCCTCATAGACGCCGTTGGCGTTCGGGGGCTGCCATTCCGTGTTCATGTCGAGCAGGTTGACGAAGAAGTCGTTGCTCAGCGTCTCCTGGCGATCGGTGAAGACCCCGTGCGCGGATCCTCCCGCGTTTGCCCCCAGGACCCTCAGCCCGCCGACGAGCACCGTCATCTCGGGCGCGCTGAGCGACAGCATGAAGGCCTTGTCGAGCAGCAGCGTCTCCGGCGAGACCTTGAGATCGCCGTCGAGATAGTTGCGGAATCCGTCGGCCTTCGGCTCGAGCACCGCGAAGGACTCGACGTCGGTCTGCTCCTGAGAGGCGTCGGTGCGGCCCGGAGCGAACGGCACCGTCACCTCGACGCCCGCGTTCTTCGCGGCTCGTTCCACGGCCGCGCAGCCGCCGAGCACGATCACATCGGCGAGCGAGACCTTCTTGCCCCCCGTTGCGGAGGCGTTGAAGTCCTGCTGGACCTGCTCCAGCACCGGCAGCACCTTGGCGAGCTGGGCGGGCTCGTTTGCCGTCCAGTCCTTCTGCGGAGCGAGCCGGATCCGGGCTCCGTTGGCACCGCCACGCTTGTCGGTCTTGCGGAAGCTCGCAGCCGACGCCCAGGCGGTCGAGATCAACTGCGACACCGACAACCCGGAGTCGAGGATCTTTGCCTTCAGCGCCGTGATGTCGGCAGCGTCGATGAGCGGGTGATCGACCGCGGGAACCGGGTCCTGCCAGAGCTGGGGCTCCGGCACCCACGGCCCGAGGAATCGCGACACCGGGCCCATGTCCCGGTGCAGCAGCTTGTACCAGGCCCTGGCGAACGCATCGGCGAACTCATGCGGGTTCTCGTGGAACCGCTTGGAGATCGGGCCGTAGACCGGGTCGACCTTCAGCGCCAGGTCGGTCGTCAGCATCATCGGGGCGTGACGCTTGTTCGGGTCGTGGGCGTCGGGAACGGTGTCCTTGGCCTCGGGGTTCTTCGGCGTCCACTGCTTGGCGCCGGCTGGGCTCTCGGTGAGCTCGTAGTCGTAGTTGAAGAGGTTGTCAAAGAAGCCGTTGTCCCACTTGGTGGGCTCGTTGGTCCAGGCGCCTTCGAGGCCGCTGGTGATCGCGTCGCCGCCGACCCCGGTTCCGAACTGGCTGCGCCAGCCGAGCCCTTGCTGCTCGAGCGGCGCGCCCTCGGGCTCCGGGCCGACCAGGTCCGCGTTGCCGGCACCGTGGGCCTTGCCGAAGGTGTGGCCGCCCGCGATGAGCGCGACTGTCTCCTCGTCGTTCATCGCCATCCGCCGGAACGTCTCGCGAATGTCACGTGCAGCGGCGAGCGGGTCGGGGTTGCCGTTCGGGCCCTCGGGGTTGACGTAGATCAGGCCCATCTGGACTGCGCCGAGGGGGCCTTGGAGCTCGCGGTCGCCGGCGTAGCGCTCGTCGCCGAGCCAGGTGTCCTCAGGACCCCAGAAGACCTCCTCGGGCTCGTAGAGGTCCGGGCGCCCGAAGCCGAAGCCGAAGGTCTCGAACCCCATCGACTCCATCGCGACGTTTCCGGCGAGGGTGAGCAGGTCGGCCCACGAGATCGCACGGCCGTACTTCTTCTTGACCGGCCACAGCAGGCGGCGAGCCTTGTCGAGGCTCGCGTTGTCCGGCCAGCTGTTCAGCGGTGCGAACCGCTGTTGCCCGGTCCCGGCGCCGCCACGGCCGTCCTCGATGCGGTATGTCCCGGCGGCGTGCCAGGTCAACCGGACGAACAGCGGGCCGTAGTGGCCGTAGTCGGCAGGCCACCAGTCCTGCGACGTCGTCATGACGTCGATCAGGTCCTTGCGCAGCGCCTCCACGTCGAGCTTGTTGAACTCCTCGGCGTAGTCGAAGTCGCTCCCCATCGGGTCGCCCGCGGGCGCCGGCCGGTGCAGAACCGAGAGGTCAAGCTGATCCGGCCACCAGTCCCGGATCGACCTCGGGCGGTGTGCCTTGGGCTCGGGGGCGTGGATTGCCGGGTTTTCGCTCTCAGACAATTCGGTTCCTCTTCTCGTTCGTCTTCAGCTGCTTCAGGTGTCGTTGGTGGCAGGGCCGGCATCGGCCGCGGAACTGCACGTCGTACTCGATCAGGTCGTATCCCGTCTGGCTCGACATGTCCGACAAGGCTCCGGCCGGCAGCGGTGCCTCGACGTCCACCGCGGCGCCGCAGTCGATGCACAGGACGTGGTCGTGGCGGCTGACGTTGGCGTCATAGCGAGCGCTCGCGCCCTCTCCCAGGGAGAGCACGCGGGCCTGACCCTCGTCGACGAGCAGCGACAGGGTGCGGTACACCGTGGCGGCGCCGATTCCTGGACGATCCTTGCGGACGCGATCGAACACCTGAGCCGCGGTCGGATGATCATGCGCCGCGATGAGTACGTCGAGCACAGCCCGCCGCTGCGGGGTGAGTCGATGCATCCGCCAGGCCACCTGCCGTCGTTTTGAGAGTGCCTCTCAATATCTATATCGGGGTGGGTGGCGATGGCAAGGCCGACCCGGGATCCCGGGTGCCGCTGTCCAGCCGGAACGGCGGATATTCGTCGGTCAGCAATAGGGCGTACGCCAGCACCCGGAAGCACCACCGGTCGAGCCCGATGACCAGCTCGAAGATCCGCGGCGGGTACTCCCGGCGCACGAGCATCGCGACTGCGCCGATCACGGCAAGCGTTGAGATCAACCCGATGCCGCCGGCGCCACGTGGGCCACCGGTCCATCCCATTCCCCAGCCGCCCTGGAAGACCGAGACGACGATGTACTGCGGGATCGCGAGCAGCCACCACTTGACGAGGACCAAGCCGCGGCTGAGGTGCTCCGGGTAGTCGACCTGCAGGTCCGCGGGGTAGGTCGGATCCGGGGCGAGGCTGAACGGCGGGTATCGGTCGGTCCCGAGGGCGCTGATGCCGTAGAAGCCGACGCGCCAGGTCCACCGCATGACACCGACGACGAAGTCGAACATCGAGCGCGGGTACCGGCCGGTGAACAGGATCGCGAAGCCGGCGATGACCGTTGTCACGATGGCCGCGACCCAGAGGAAGAACAGAACGACGATGTGCGGAACGACGAGCAGCCATTTGACGAGCCACAGGGCGCGGCTGGTCGTCGGGTCGAAGCTGCCGTCGAGCCGCAGCGGGTAGCTGCCACCGCCGGCAGGCGGCGCGGCCGCGCTCATTCGACGAACTCCCCGGTCCGCGTGACGGTCTCGGCGAGCTGCTCGCCCCACTGCCGCGCGAGATCGAGCTGTCCGTCGACGAGGGTGTTCTGCTTGGTGACGAGGAAGCTGCGGCGGGTGCACACGAAGCGGCCTCCCTGGCGGTGCAGCGCCCGGGTGATCGACCGTACGGCTGAGCCGCTGATCACGGCCGGCATCGCGATGCGGGTGTCGAAGGCGGCGACCGGTACGCCGGCGAGGCGCGCTTCGGCCAGCCATTCCCGCAAGCCCGGTCCCGCCGCCTGCGGCTCGAGGGTCAGCCCGCGGGAGGCATCCGCGGCCTGCTCCGACGCGGCCTTTCGGGTGCTGGGCCGGCTCATGCTCCGCACGTGGGTGGGGCCGCCCACCACGAGCAGAGCTGTGCCGGCCAGGTCGTGTGCCGGCGCTTGGGCGGCGCTCAGGACCTCCACCTCGTGATGCCGGCAGAGCCCGTCGCGAATGGCTTCGGCAACCCGCCGGGTGTTGCCGAACATCGACTCGTAGACAACGACGACCTTCATCGCGTCACCTCCGGTTGTTCTCTGTCTCCATTGCACGCGCGGTGCCGAAACGGGAACAAGGGCCGGAAGTCCCGGCCCTCAGCGGTTCGACGCCATCGCCCATCTGCGGAGCGCCTCGATCCCGGCCAGCCCCACGCCGGCGACTCCGACCGCAATCAGGACCCGGCTCGGCGTCACGTCGAGCAGGAAGACGGAGTGCCCCAACGCCGGCACCGCAACGATCAGCGCGGCGAGCCCGGCGAGCGCAGCCACCAGCAGCCGACGCCATCGGCTGAGCGGACGGATCAACGCGGTGAGTACGCCGAGTGAGACGAGCAAAGCCGTGATGGTCGCGGTTGTCCGCGCGTCTGCGGCGGTTGCCGCAGGCTCCACGCCGCGGGTCGTCCAGTACGCGCCGTAGGTCGTGATCCCGACGACCAGCCCCATCGGCATCGAGAACCTGAGGACGCGACGCAGGAAGCCCGGCTGGTAGCGACGGTTGTTCGGCACGAACGCCAGGAACAGGCCGGGGAGCCCAATGGTCAACGTCGACACCATCGTGAGCTGGATCGGCTCGAGCGGATAGGCCAACAAGCTTGCCGTCGAGCAGATCGCCAGGACGATTGAATACGCGTTCTTGACGAGGAAGAGGTTGCTCGCGCGCTCGATGTTCGCGATCACCCGCCGGCCTTCCGCGACGGCGTGCGGCAGCGAGGCGAAGCGGTTGTCCATCAAGACCAGCTGTGCGACGCCACGGGTCGCCGGCGCTCCGCCGGCCATCGCGATCCCGACGTCGGCGTCCTTGAGAGCAAGCAAGTCGTTCACGCCGTCGCCGGTCATCGCCACGACGTGACCGCGTTGCTGGAGGGCGCGCACCAGGTCGCGTTTCTGGTGCGGCGTCGTACGTCCGATGATGACCGCCTGATCGACGACCTCGCCGAGCTCGGCGGGGTCGGTGGGAAGCGTCCGCGCGTCGATCCCCGGCGCTTCGGCGCCTGCCAGCCCGGCAGCAACGGCGACGGCAGCAACCGTTACCGGGTTGTCTCCCGAGATGACCTTGATCCGTACGCCCTGGTCGGCGAAGAACGCGAGAGTCGATGCGGCGTCCTCGCGGATGTGCTCGGTGAGGGTGAGGAGGGCTGCTGGTCGCATCGCTGCGACGAGTCCCTGCTCGGTGGGCGGCCTCGGACCGGCGGTCAGGAGCAGCACACGATGGCCTGCGGTCGCGATCTGCGCCACCCGATCGGAAAGCGACGCTGCAACGGTTGAGTCGACATGGGGGAGGAGCACCTCAGGCGCGCCGAGGACCCAGCTGCCGTGCTCCGCGGCCGTCACGGCCGACCACTTGCGCTGTGACGAGAACGGCCAGCGATGCTCTGCCCGCCATGCGCTCGCCGGATATCGGACCGCAATCGCTCGGGCCGTCGCGTTCGCGTCCTCGCCGGCGGCGAGCAGGGCGAGCGCGGCTGGTACATCGCCAGCATCGACTCCGTCGCAGACGTCGACCTCCGACACCGCGAGATCGCCGTCGGTCAGGGTTCCGGTCTTGTCGATGCACAGCACATCGACGCGAGCCAGCCCCTCGACCGCCGGGAGCTCCTGGACGAGGATGCGACGCCGCGCGAGCGCCAGGACACCCACGGTGAAGGCCACGGTGGTCAGCAGCACAAGTCCTTCGGGCACCATGCCGACGAGGGCAGCCGTCATGCCCGTGACGGACTGCCGCCAGCTCTTGTTGTCCGGGCTTGCGAGCTGCCCTACCAGCAGCAGCGGGCCGACCAGGAGCATCAACGCGGCAATCCATCGCAGCAGCCGGTTGGTGCCGGTGACGAGCTCGGAGGGCGCAACCGAGAATCGTCTTGCCTCGGCGGAAAGCCGAGCCGAGTAGCCGTCCGCGCCGACCCGGACGACGCGGCACTCTCCCGACCCGGCCACGACGAATGCGCCGGAACGCACCTCGTCGCCGTACCGTTTGGCGACCGGCTCCGCCTCACCGGTCAAGAGCGACTCGTCGATCTCCAGACCGGTCTCTCGCACCACCACGGCATCCGCGACGACCTGGTCGCCCGGGCGGACTACGAGCAGGTCGTCGAGGACCACCGCCTCGCGGTCGATCTCGCGGATGACGCCGGATCGCCGAACCCGCGCGCGGGGAGCGGTGAGAACCGTCAGCCGGTCGAGTGTTCGTTTCGCCCTGATCTCCTGCGTGACCCCGAGCACCACGTTGGCGACGATCACCAAGCCGAACAGCGCGTTCTGCCAGCGCCCGGTCGCGAGCGTGAGGCCGAACAACGTGAGCAGGATCGCGTTGAAGACGGTGAGGACGTTGCTGCGCAGGATTGCCGCGAGGCTGCGGCTCGAGCCAATCGTCACGGTGTTGTCGCGCCCGGCCGCGAGCCGCAGCGCCACTTCCGCATCGGACAGCCCGTGCACCTCTGCCGGGGCGGCAGGCGTCGCCCGCGCCTGAGTCGAAGCGGCGCTCACGACCTGAGTGCATCTGCTCCGGCCCGGATCGGACAGGTGCTTTGGTCACTGCTTTCCGCGACCTCGGACTCTCGAGGCGTGCGGCCGGTGAAATCAGGACGAAGGACTCTGCTCTGTTCGCGCCGGCGATGTAACCGTGGCTGCAGAGGACATCGAGGAGGAGCGATGCGAGTCGTCGTGGCGTTCGAGTCGATGTATGGCCACACCCGGTCGCTCGCTCAGGCGATCGCGGAAGGGTTCGAGGCCGACTCCGTCACGGTGCTGCCGATCTCGCAGCTGGACCGGCAGACGCTCGCCGCGGCGGACGTGCTGATCGTCGGTTCGCCCACCCATGCTCACGGTCTGCCGCGAGTGGGCACCCGCAAGGTGGCCATCGCGTCGGCGCACGTGCCGGGTGACGACCAAGAGGTCGACCCCTCCGCGGCATCGACCGGCGTGCGCGAATGGCTGGCGACCCTGCCCGCGAAGGTGCAGGTGACTGCGGCCACCTACGACACCCGCTTCCGGCCACCTGCGTGGATCACCGGGCATCCCGCCCGGCACGTGGCGCGACGGCTGCGCCGCTCCGGCGCCGAGCTGCTGGCTCACCCGACGAGCTTCTACGTCGACCACCACGAGCAGCTACGAGCGGGTGAGCTAGAACGCGCCCGGTCCTGGGGCAAGCGGCTGGCTGAGCGCGCTCGTGAGCGAGTTCTTGTGGGGTGACGGCATCATGCGCCGCCCCTACCGCCGATCGATCGTCGCGGTCGAGGGCTTCATGGCGATGGCTGGAGCGATCGGTGCGGCGCAGCTGATCGCGGGCGTGGCAACGCCGCCGCGTGACAGCCTGCCGTTCGGGTGGTCGGACTGGACGCTGCCGGGGCTCTGGCTGATCGCCACAGTCGCCGTGCCATCGCTCGTCGCCTCCGTTGCTGCGCTCCGTGGCAGCCGGCTCATGCCGCCCGCGGTGTTGGCCGCTTCGGGGTTGCTCGGCGTCGAGCTCCTCGTCCAGATCCCGTATGTCGGGCTGAGCTGGTTGCAGCTGGTCTGTGGGCTGGTCGCCGTCACCATGGTCGCTGCGGCGTTGCGGGCGCGATCCCGCGGCTGGTGAGGCTGTGACTACCAGCCGCGCATGTCGACTGGCCACTCGTCGATGACGGAGTCGCCGTCGACGACGTACATCCGCTCGTGCAGCGCGCAGGTCGGGTCGATGTGAGCGGGTTCGAGCCGCACCCGGTCGCCGACCTTCGGCAGCGCCGTGCCGTCCTCGGCGGAGAAGACGACGTGCTCGTCGGAGCAGTACCAGATGGCTGTCCCCGGCAGTGCCGGGTTGCCGTGGTCCATCCCGAAGGCCTTGAGTCCGGCGTCGGCGACCGCCCAGCCGTCACCGACTGAGATGACGGTCGCGAGGACCGTGAGCGCCTGCTCGAACGGCACATCGGCGAGCTTGCGGTACTCGGTGTCCATCAGCGCGTAGGAGCCGGCTTGCAGCTCGGTGACGCCCTGGTTGGTGCGCCAGGTGCCGGTTCCCCCGCCCGACACGACCGCTCCGCCGACGGCGGCATGGGCGACGGCCAGCAGGCTCATGGCCCGATCGGTCTGCGCCTTCCGGTCGGCGGCATCGGCGACGAACATGACATGACCCTCGTAGCCCATGACGCCGCGGACCTCGAGGCCGGCCGCACGCGCCTGGTCAGCGAGCGCGCCGGCTTGATCGGGTGGGCAGCCGCATCTCGGGGTCCCGACGTTGACGTCGACAAGCACCTCGCGGACGCCGCCGGACGCCGCCGCCGCGATGGTCGCTGCCGAGTCGACCGCAACGGTCACGCGCGCGCCGGCCTCGACCACGGCGCCGAGCCGCCGCATGTCGACGACCTCGTTGGCCAGCAACAAGTCTTCGCCCAGCCCGGCAGCGGCCATCACCTCTACTTCGCGGATCGTCGCGCAGGTGAAGCCGGTGTGGCCGAGAGCGGCCTGGCGCCTGGCGATACCGGTCGTCTTGTGCGCCTTCACGTGCGGCCGCAGCGAGCGCTGCGGCCAGGCCTCCGCCATGGCCGCTAGGTTGCGGTCGAGGGCGGCTGAGTCGACGATCAGGGCCGGGGTCGTGATCTGGTCGAGCGGCACCTGCGCAACGTATCCGAAGGATGGTGGCAGCTCGTGGGTCATGAGGTCTGGCGCAACTGGGGCCGGAACCAGTCATCGACTCCGCGTGAGGTCGCCGTACCCGCGGACGTCGATGCCGTCGCACTGATCGTCCAGCGTGCCGCCGATGACGGCCGGACCGTCAAGGCGGTCGGCTCGGGCCACAGCTTCACTGCGACTGCGGTGGCCGACGACATTCAGCTGCGACTGGATCACCTCGACCAGGTCATCTCGGTCGACGAGTCGGCAGGGCTGGTCACCGTCGGTGCGGGTGTCCCGCTGCATCGGCTCAACGCCGAGCTGGAGGCACGCGGCCTGTCGATGAGCAACCTCGGCGACATCGACGCGCAGACCGTCGCCGGTGCCGTGTCGACCGGCACGCATGGCACCGGAGCGGCGCTGGGCGGGCTCGCGACGCAGGTGCGTGGGCTGCAGCTGGTGCTCGCGGACGGATCGATCGTCAACGTGTCCGACGAATCGGATCCGGAGCTGTTCCGGGCAGCGCGCGTCGGGATCGGTGCCTTCGGTGTCATCACGGCGGTGACGTTGCAATGTGAGCCGCTGTTCCATCTCACCGCTGTCGAGGAGCCGCTGCCGCTCGAGCGGGTGCTCGAGGAGTTCGATGCGCTGGCCGACGGCAACGAGCACTTCGAGTTCTACTGGTTTCCCCACACCGACGTCGCGCTGACCAAGCGCAACAATCGACCCGCGGCCGGCGCAGCAGCCAAGCGGCTGCCGCGGTGGCGCGAGTGGCTCGACGACGAGCTCCTCTCCAACGGCGTCTTCGAGCTGATCCAACGGCTCGGGTACCACCGCCCCGCGGTGGTGCCCCGCTTCAACCGGCTGTCGGCGCGCGCTCTTTCCGCGCGGACCTTCACCGACGTCTCTCATCGGGTGTTCGTCTCGCCGCGGCGAGTCCGGTTCCGGGAGATGGAGTACGCCGTGCCGCGCGAGCGTCTCGTCGAGACGTTCCGTGCGATCCAGGCTCACATCGACCGGGACGATGCCGTGATCTCCTTTCCGGTCGAGGTGCGGGTGGCAGCCGCCGACGACATCTGGCTGTCGACGGCGTCGGGACGGGCCAGCGGTTACATCGCCGTCCACCAGTGGCACCGCATCGACTACGAGCCGTACTTCCGTGCCGTTGAGGCAATTGCCACCGAGGTCGGCGGCCGGCCGCACTGGGGCAAGCTGCACTGGCTCGATGCGGTGGCCCTTCGCGAGCGCTATCCCCGCTTCGATGACGCGATGGCGGTCCGAGATCGAGTCGATCCGAACCGGTTGTTCAGCAACACCTACACGAAGCAGGTCTTCGGATCGTGAGGCGGTCAGGGGCATCGGCTCGGTAGGGGAGCAGTACGTCACACTGAGTAGTGCCTTCGATTCCTGCTGCGCTACGTGCGCTTGCCGCCGCGGCGCCTGACGCGCCGGCAATCACGGATACGAACTCCACTCTCACGCGGCGTGAGGTTGTCGAGTGGTCCGATGCGGTCGCCCATGAGTTCGTCACGCAGGGTGTCGGGGTGGGCGATCTGGTCTCGATCGGCCTGCCCAGCGATGCCTCGTTTCTGATCGCCTCGCTGGCCGCATGGATCGTCGGCGCGACGCCTCAACCCGTTCCGTCCAACATGCCGCGCGCGGAGCTCGATGCGGTGCTGGAGCTGGCCAAACCGGCGCTCGCGGTCGGCTTCGACGGGGGCACCGTGACGCGGTCGATGCCGGTCCTGCCCGACCGGCCGCACCACCCGCCGGCCCCGCATCCCGACGTGACGTCGCCCAACCTGAAGGCGCCGATGTCCGGCGGGTCAACTGGGCGGCCGAAGCTCATCGTCGCCACGAACCCGGCGGAGGTCGACGGCTTGGCCTTGCTCGGTGCAGCGATGCGGATCCAGCCCGGCGACACGTCTCTCATCACCGCACCGATGCACCACAACGGGCCGTTCCTCACCTCGAGCGCGACCCTCGCGACCGGCGGGCACGTCGTGCTCCCGGGCCGGTTCGACGCCGAGACGACGCTGCAGCTCATCGAGCGGCACGAGGTCGGCTGGGTGTACTTGGTGCCCACGATGATGTCGCGGATCTCGAAGCTCCCGGATGAGGTTCGCACGCGATACGACCTGGACAGCCTGCACACGGTGATGCACATGGCCGCGCCGTGCCCGCCGTACCTCAAGCAGGCATGGATCGACTGGCTGGGGCCGGAACGCATCATGGAGCTCTACGCCGGCACCGAGGCGCAGGCGGCCACGTTCATCAACGGTGTCGAGTGGCTCGAGCACCGCGGCTCGGTCGGCAAGCCGGTGATCGGCAAGATGCAGATCTGCGACCCCGACGGCAACCCGCTGCCGCCCGGCGAGGTCGGAGAGGTGTGGCTGAAGTCGGATGCCGGTCCGACGTACAAGTACATCGGGGCCGAGGCGAGGCGTCGCGAGGACGGCTGGGAGTCGCTGGGCGATCTCGGGTGGATGGACGAGGACGGCTACCTGTACCTCAACGATCGGCTGACCGACATGGTGCTCGTCGGTGGCAGCAACGTGTATCCGGCTGAGGTGGAGGCTGCTCTCGACGAGCATCCATCGGTGATGTCGTCGTGCGTGCTCGGCCTGCCGGACGACGATCTCGGCAATCGGCTGCATGCACTCGTCCAGCTGAGCGCGGAGGTCAGCGACGACGAACTGTTCGCGTGGTGCGCCGAGCGCCTCACGAAGTACAAGGTGCCGAGAAGCTTTGAGCGGGTGACGGAGCCGCTGCGGGACGACGCGGCCAAGGTACGCCGCTCGCAGCTACGCGCCGAGCGCCTGCCGAAGTAGCCGCCGCTGTTCGATCAGGTTTGCCGCGGCCGCCGCGTCGCTGTTCGTGGCGCGCGGCGCCGCACCGACCGCAGCACCAACAACGGGATGAACGTCTGGAACCGGACGTTGCGCATCTCCATCAGGGCATCCGCCACGTAGCGACGGACCGTCGCAGCCGGCAGCCGGCCCCGGTACTCCCGGATGAGGTCCCGCTCCACGCGTTCGATCTCGTGCCGGACCGCTGGTGACAGGTCGGTGCGCAGCTGCACCATGCTCAAGGCGCTTGGACGGGTCACGTCTCAACGGTGTCGTCACCGGTGCCGGCGCAGGTACGGTCGCAGGCCCTTTCTTGCAGGGCCCTTCGTCACGAACTCGCACGCTGGACGCGGCTGGCCGAGCAGATCACACGACGTCAGGACCAATGGCTCTACCAGGGCCACGGGACAAAACGCCACGGTGGAACGAGTGGGCGGAAGTCGAACTGAAGGCGAGCGGACGACATGAGCATTCGGGTGGGCATCAACGGGTTCGGGCGAATCGGTCGCGGCTTTCTGCGGGCCGTCGACGAGAACGAGATCGAAGTCGTTGCTGTGAACGACCTCATCGACACGCGGACCATGGCTCATCTGCTCGAGTACGACTCGACGTACGGCAGGTACGCCCGCGACATCGGCTACGCCGACTCGGCGATCATCATCGACGGTCGCAAGGTGGCGGCTACGGCGGAGCGGGACCCTTCCAAGCTCGACTGGGCTGGTGTCGGCGCAGACATCGTGATCGAGTCGACCGGCAAGTTCCGTGCGCGGGACGACGCCGCAGCGCACCTGCACGCGGGCGCCCGGAAAGTGCTGATCTCGGCTCCCGGCAAGGGTGTGGACCTCACCGTCGTCATGGGGGTGAACGACGCGTCGTACGACCCGGCGATGCACGACGTCATCTCCAACGCGTCGTGCACGACGAACTGCGTCGCACCGATGGTGAAGGTCATCGACGACGCCTTCGGCATCGTCAAGGGGTTCATGACCACGATCCACGGCTACACGAACGACCAGGTGGTCCTCGACGGGCCCCACAAAGACCTTCGCCGCGGCCGGAGCGCGGCGGTGAACATCATTCCGACGTCGACCGGGGCCGCCCGAACCACAGGTCTCGTCATCGCGTCGCTCGCGGGCAAGCTCGACGGCGTCGCGGTTCGGGTTCCGGTTGAGGACGGATCGCTGACCGACCTCGCCTTGCTGCTTCACCGTGAGGTGACGGTGGAGGAGGTCAACGAGGCCCTCGCGGTAGCAGCGGCCGGACCGCTGGCCGGAATCCTGCGTTTCACCGACCGGCCGATCGTCTCGCGAGACGTCGTGGGGGATCCGGCGTCGTGCGTGTTCGACTCGACGCTGACCCAGGCCAACGGCGAGCTGGTGAAGGTGTTCGGGTGGTACGACAACGAGTTCGGTTACACCTCACGCCTCGTCGACCTCTGCCGGCTGGTCGGGAGGGCGTGATCACCGCTCATGCGACCATCCGCGGGCGTCGCGGCCACGGCAGTCCTCCTTGCCATGGCCCTGGCTGCGTGCGGCGCTGAGCGACCCGCCTCGGGCGGTGTGCAGGCGGTGCCCGCGCAGTCGTCCGCGGCAGCAGCTCGGCCGGACGTGTCTCGTCCCGCGCCGGTCAGTGACGTGCCACGTTTGGCGCTCGGCGCGCACGGGCCAGCCGTCCGGCAGCTGCAGCAACAGCTGACCGACCTGGGCTACTGGCTCGGTCGGGTTGACGGGCGGTTCGGCGATGCCACCCAGCAGGCGGTCTACGCGCTGCAGAAGGTGGCGGCAATCACGCCCGATGGGAGCGTCGGTCGCAAGACCTGGCGCGCGCTGCGGGACGGCCTCCGTCCGGTGCCGCGTACACAACATGGCACGCGGGTCGAGATCGACCTCACGGATGACGTGTTGATGTTCGTGGCGGCCGGTCAGCTGCAGTTCGTCCTCAACACCTCGACCGGAGGCGGCTACACCTACTACGAGTACGGCGTTGCCCATCTGGCGGCGACGCCGACGGGGCACTTCCACATCTACAACCAGATCGATGGCCTGCACATCTCGCCGTTGGGCGAGATGTGGCGGCCGAAGTACTTCAGCGGCGGCTACGCGATCCACGGCGACTCCTTCGTCCCGCCGTATCCGGCCTCTCACGGTTGCGTCCGGGTGAGCAACGAGGCGATGGACTGGATCTGGGCGGATCACCTGCTGCCGATCGGCATGAAAGTGTTCATCTACCACTAGCTGGGCCCGGCACGTCGGTCGAAGGGAAGGAGGGAGATGTCGTTCCTTGGACTCGTGCTGCGCAACCTCGGCGTGCGCAAGGTCAGGTCGGCGCTGACCGCGCTCGCGGTGGCCGTCGGCGTGCTCGCTGTCGTCACGCTCGGCCTGATCAACGACAGTGTGCGATCGAGTGCGCTCGCCCTGTTGCAGACCGGCCGCGCCGACTTCACGGTCGCTCAGACCGGCGTGTCCGACGTGCTGAACAGCAACATCCAGCAGGTCGACGTCGCGAAGGTCGGCGCCGTTCCCGGTGTGGCCCGGGCGATCGGCGCGCTCGTCGCCAGCGTCCGGCTCAACTCGACGTACCCGCTGTTCCTCGAGATCGGCGTCGACCGCGCCGACCTGGGGCCGTTCGGGGTTCACATCCTCCAGGGCCACGCGTACGACGCGCAGAGCACCGATCAGGTTCTCCTGGGCTACCAGGCGGCCGACAATCTGCACAAGGCGGTGGGTGACCCGATCACGATTGACGGCAACCACTTCACGATCGTCGGGATCTACTCGGTCGGCCAGGCATTGGGTGACGGCGGCGCGATGATGCCACTGTCGACATTGCAGACCTACCAGCGGCAAAGCGGCCTGGTCACCTTGATGTTCGTGCAGCTGAGCGCAGGCGCTGACATCGCCCAGGTCCGGAAAGAGATCGCGACGGAGCTGCCGTCACTGACCACCATCCGCACCGCGGCCGAGTTCGGTCGGGCCGACCGCAGCTTGCAGCTGATCAACGCGGCTGACGAGGGCAGCCGGATCCTGGCGATCGTCGTGGGCGGGCTGATCGTCATGAGCATGATGACGATGGCGTTCATCGAGCGCATCAGGGAGTTCGGGGTGCTGAGCGCGGTCGGCTGGCCGCGCCGGCGGGTGCTGGGCATGGTGCTCAGCGAAGCGGGCGTCCTGGGCTTGGTGGGAGCCGCTGCGGGCGTCGCGATGTCGGTCGGCGCCGTGCAGCTGCTGCAGAACTCCTCCAGCCTGTCGGGATTCGTGCATCTCGAGTACACCGCGGGCACGTTCTGGCGGGCGATCTACACCGCGTGCGGCATGACCATCCTCGGCGCCATCTATCCGGCCTTGCGCGCAGCTGCGCTCGCGCCGCTGGAGGCACTTCGCCATGAGTAGGCGAACGCGATGAGCGAGCCGGTCGTCATCGAAGCGATCGATCTCTGCAAGCACTTCGACGGCGGAGTGGTGAAAGCGGTCGACGGCCTGAACCTTTCCATTTCGCGTGGCGAGATGGTCGGGGTGACGGGCCCGTCCGGGTGCGGAAAGTCGACCTTCCTGCACATGGTTGCGGCCCTCACGCCGCCGACGTCGGGGAAGCTGTCGGTCGAAGGCCAGGAGATCGATCAGCTTCGCGATGTGGTGGCGTATCGCCGTGACCGCATCGGACTGGTCTTCCAGCTGCACAACCTGCTGCCTCATCTGACGGCGTGCGAGAACGTCGAAGTCGCCATGTTCGGCACTGCGTTGTCTCGCCGCCAACGTCGGGTCCGAGCCCGCCAGCTGCTCGCCGACGTGGACCTGTCGGGCCAGGAGGGCCGGCCGCCGACCCGGCTCTCGGGCGGCGAGCGGCAGCGGGTCGCGCTGGCGCGTGCGCTGGCAAACGAGCCGGCGATCCTGCTGGCTGACGAGCCGACCGGCAGCCTGGACATCCGCGCGGTCGACCGCACTCTCGAGCTGCTCGTGAGGCTGCGCAGCGAGCGACCGGAGCTCACCGTCGTACTGGTGACCCATGATCCGCGCGTCGCCCAGGCGTGCGACCGTCTGATCCACATGGCGGACGGCCGGCTTGCCGATGCCTCTGCCGCTCCACCGGCGGGAGTGGGCTCCTAGCCGAAGTCGATGCTCGCGCTGGCTGTCTGGGTGGGGCTGATGGTTGCCTGGCTGACCGAGACGATGCACGGATGCTTGCCGGTGCAGGAGAGGTTGTCCGCCCCGAACGGACCCTCGTCGACCTTGAAGCTCCCTGACCCGGTCCCCGCCGGCCCGACGGCGAACGCGGTGAGACCGGCGATGTTGCAGGAGTTCTGGCCGGTCTTCTTTCCGAGGTCGACGCACTCGATGGTGACCAGCGACTGGTTGGGTCCGAACCCGCGTGCCATCACGTGCACGATCTGCCCGTCGTGCAGGTGATGTGACGGCGTGACCGTGACCTGCGGGTTGATGGTCACGGACGCCGTCGGTGAGGGGCTCGAGGGGGAAGCCTGTGGCGAGGTGGCGGGGGGCCGTACGACGAGCTGCGACCCGCTTCCGCAGCCGTTGGACAACAGGATGGCTGCTACGACGAGGCCACCACGAGCACGCATCTGTTCACTTGGCGCCGGCGATGCCGGCTGTCGACCTCCGGCGCGACAGCGCGTCCACGGTCACAGCGAAGAGCAGTACGCCGCCCGTGACGATGAACTCCCACTGGACGGACAGACCGAGCAGGTACATGCCGTTGTAGATCCCGCCGATGACCAGACCGCCGAGCACCCCGTCGACGGTCTTGCCCCGGCCGCCGAAGAGCGAGACGCCGCCGATGACCGCGGCGGCCACCGCGTAGAGAACGAGCTGGCCGCCGTTGACGTTGTTGGACATGCCGCCGAGGTACGACGCATAGAGCAGGCCTGCGATGCCGGCGGTGAACGAGCAGAGGGCGAAGGCAATGGTGCGGATGAGTGAGACGTTGATGCCGGCGCGTCGGGCGGCCTCGGCGTTTCCACCGATGGCGTACATGTAGCGGCCGAAGCGGGTGCGCTGGAGCAGCACGGTGTAGACCGCCATCACGCCGAGCACGATGAAGATCGCCCACGGCACGCCCTCGAGCTTGCCGACTGCGGCCCGGTTGACGTTGCAGATCAAGACGACCGCGACGCCTACTCCCGCCATCACGACGATCTTGGCGATCGTGAGCACACGAGGTGGCGCCACCAGGCCGCTGCGCCGCCGGCCCTCGTCGCGGGTGAGCTGGATCCCGGCGAGGACGGCAACAATGACGGCCATCGCAATCCAACCGCCGGTCGCGCTCACGTGACCCCACATGAGGTCGTAGATGCCGCGCAGGTTCGCGCCCTGGCCGGCGAGGCTCGGGTATCCGGAGAACGGGCCGAAAGCGAGGATGATCAGCAGCAGGCCGTTGAGGATCAGCAGGCCGGCGAGGGTCACGATGAAGGCCGGGAGCCGCAACCGGGTGATCAGCGTGCCCTGAATCGCGCCGATGAGTGCGCAGCAAAGCAGCGCGACCGCGATCGCGGCCTCCCACGGCCAGTTCGTGGTCGCCGGCTGCACGAGCTGGACGGCGATCACGCCGCCGACGGCGCCGCCGTAGCCGATGGACAGGTCGATCTCGCCGAGCAGCAACACGAAGATCTCGGCCATCGCCAGCATCATGAAGACAGCGCTCTGCTGGAACAGGTTGACCAGGTTGTTGGCCGACAGGAAGACATGGTGGGGGCTGATCGACTGAAAGACGATCGTGATGATGACCAGGCCGAGGAGCACCGGGAGCAGGCCGCTCTCGCCGCTCTTGAGTCGTACGGTCAGCGCCTTGAGGTAGTCCGGCAGGGTCTGCGCCACGATGGCGGCGGGAACGAGGGCCGTGGCTTCCTCGGGCGCCGCGGTGAGGTCCTCGGCGTCCGGCGGCGGCTTAACGGTGGACATCTGCTGTCCTTTCGCCACCCGACGCGCGGTTGGCGGCGCCGGCCTCGCCGGTCGTCATGAGCTCGACGATGCTCTGCCGGTCGAACGTCGAGGCGACATCCTCGGCGACCATGTGGCCGAGGTAGAGCACCGCGATCCGATCAGCGACCGCGAACACGTCATTGAGGTTGTGGGACACGACCATGACCGCAAGGCCCTGGTCGCGCAGCCGCCTGATCAGGTCGAGGACCATGGTGGTCTGGGCGACGCCCAGGGCGGCGGTCGGCTCGTCCATGATCACGAGCTTCGAGTTCCACATCACGGCCTTCGCGACCGCGACCGACTGTCGCTGGCCGCCGGACAGCGAGCCGACCGGTTGCCTGATCGAGCGCACCGTCGTCACTCGAAGGTCCTTGAGCGTCTGTGCCGCTGCGCGCTCCATGTCGTTCTCGTCGAGCAGCCGATGGCGTAGCCGTTCGCGGCCCAGGAACATGTTCTGGACGATGTCGAGATTGTCGGCGAGGGCGAGGTCCTGGTAGACGGTCTCGATGCCGAGGGTCGAGGCTTCGTGTGCCCTGCGGATCCGGGTCGGCTTGCCCTCCCAGAACAGCTGGCCGTGCTCCGGTTCGTAGATCCCCGAGATGCACTTGATCAGTACCGACTTGCCCGCACCGTTGTCGCCGCACAGCGCGGTGACATGTCCACGAGGGACGTCGAGGTTGACGTCGGTGAGTGCCTGGACGGGCCCGAAGTTCTTGTAGACCCCGCGTACCCGCAGCAGCGGCTCGTCCGGTCTTGCGTCTGCCATGACCGCACCTTCTGGACTAGTAGCCGTCGCCGCCGGCCGACTCCTGCTGGCGGAGCCGGCCGACGGCGACCTTGATCATGCGGTCCGGCTTACGGGGTGATGCCCGCCTTGGTGCAGGCGGCGTTGCCGACTGCCTTGCAGAGGGCCTTTGCGGACACGAACTTGTCGCTGATGACCGTGTCGTTCATGTTCTTGGCGGTCACCCAGACAGGTGTCAGCAGCGATGCGGGCTGCTGGTTGCCCGAAACACCCTTCGGTGGCGTGGTGGTGGAGTTCACCAGGCCCGACGGCGGGGTCTTGCCGGCGCGGAGCACCGTGGCGAGCGCCACGGCGTCCTGGGCCTCCAGGTAGACCGGCTTGTAGACCGATCCGCACTGGTAGCCCTGCAGGACCCAGCCCATGCCCTGGATGGTCGCGTCCTGACCGGTGGTCGGGACCTGGTTCGGACCCACACCCTTGTTCTTCAGGACGGTGATCACCGAGTTTGCCAGACCGTCGTTCGCCTCGACCGTCGCGTTGATCTCCGGGTGAGCAGTGAACTGCTGCGTGAAGATCGTCTGGCCGGTGGCGTTGTCCCATCCTGGGGTGATCTTGTCGCCGACGAGCGTGTAGCCGTCGCTGTTCGTCAGGCCGGCCTTCTCCGGGGTCTTGTTGTTGCCCCAGATCACGGAGTTGTAGCCCTGCGCGAACGACACGGCGTTCGGGTCGGTGTCCTCGCCGCCGTCGAGGGTGAACACCTTCGGGTTCTTTACACCCCAAGCGGTGACGCAGTCCTTGAAGCCCTGTCCGATCAGCTTTCCGACCTGGACGTTGTCGAAGCTGACGTAGTAGGTGTTCGTGCCCGTGAAGGTGGCTCGGTCGTAGCTGATGAGTGCCACGCCGTGCGACGCCGCCAGCTGCTCAACCTGCCCGCCGACTGTGCTGTCGATCGGGTCGAAGATGAGGACCTTCGCTCCCTGCGTGATGTCGGCCTGCGCCAGAGCGAGCTCTGTCTCGTCCTTGCCCTGCGCGTTGTCGATCTTGAAGTCGGATGAGCTGTAGCCCGCGGCCTTGAGTGCCTTCTTGAGGTACGGCGCATCGAAGTCCACGTATCGGGTCGACGAGGTCGTGTCGGGAAGGATCACGCCGACCAGACCAGAGCCGGCTGCGGTGAGCGGCTGAAGCTTCGACATGTAGGAGAAGCTCACGTCGAACGACGACACGCTGAGGTCCGACGGAACTGTGGCGCCACCGGACGTGGCGGAGTTGGTGGGGGTAGTGCCGCCCCCGCTACTGCTGCTGCCGCAGGCAGCTGCGACGGTCGCCATCGCGACGCCCGCGACCGTGAGGCCGGCCCGACGTCCGAGTGCTGATTTGGATGCTGCCATTGCTGTGACTCTCCGTTCGGTTCGTCTTACCGACTCTGCAGGCCGACAGATGTCGACCATCGGGTGGATGATCACGCGCGTTCAGTCCCGGAGAATAGGGCCGATGGACCCGGGCGACCAGATGTGACCTTTCTGTGACCATCGGTTCCGTGACCATCGGTTCCGTGACCATCGGCCGACCTGGCTCACCGCAGATCTTCGGGACCTTCGGCTCTACCCGGTGAATCAGCCTGGGTCTGCACTGAAGCCATGCATGCACTTGTCTATGACGGCCCGGGGCGCCGCGCGTGGCGCGAGATGCCCGATCCCATGATTCAGGACGCGACGGACGCGATCGTCAAGGTCGAGACGACGACCATCTGCGGCACCGACCTGCACATCCTCAAGGGGGACGTGCCCGAGGTCGAGCGTGGCCGCATCCTCGGCCACGAAGCCGTCGGCGTGGTCGAAGCGATCGGCAGCGCAGTGACCGGCGTTCAGCCCGGTGACCGGGTCCTGGTGTCGTGCATCAGCTCATGCGGACGGTGCAGATACTGCCGCGAGGCGATGTACGGACAGTGCCTCGGCGGCGGCGGTTGGGTGCTCGGTCACCTCATCGACGGCACCCAGGCCGAATACGTGCGAGTGCCGTTCGCCGAGACCTCGACCTACCGGTTGGCAGCAGGTGCCTCCGGTGAGCAAGCGGTCATGCTCTCGGACATCTTGCCGACGTCGTACGAGGTCGGCGTCCTCAAGGGCCACGTAGCTCCGGCTGACACCGTTGTGATCGTCGGAGCCGGCCCGATCGGGCTCGCGGCGGCGATGACGGCGAGGCTGTTCAGCCCGCTGCACGTGATCATGGTTGACCTCGCCGATGCGCGACTGGAGATGGCCAAGCATTTCGGTGCCGACATCGTGATCAACTCCACCACCGACGACGTGCGGGAGCGGATCGACGTCCTCACAGAGGGGCTCGGGGCGGACGTCGCCATCGAGGCGGTCGGAGTGCCAGAGAGCTTCGAGCTGTGCACCCAGCTGATCCGTCCGGGCGGTCGAGTCGCCAACATCGGTGTCCATGGCAAGTCGGCCACCCTGGCGCTCGAGTCGCTGTGGATCAAGAACGTGACGATCACGACCGGCCTCGTCGACACGTTCAGCACGCCCAAGCTGCTCGGGCTGCTGCGCGCGGGACACCTCGACACCTCGGCATTCGCGACGCACCGCTTCGCGCTCTCCGACATCGAGGCGGCCTACGACACGTTCGGTGACGCGGCCAACTCCGGCGCCCTCAAGGTAGTGCTGAACGGCTGACAGGGGTCTCCTGACGGAACAAGGAGCCCAGTCGAAAGTCCTTGCGCGTGGGTGCCCCGTCATGGGGCTTGGACTCTTTGACGTGGCGCCACTCCTGACCGGCGAGAAGCTCGCCGAGCACTCCAGCGACAAGTGCCTGCGCATGCTCCTCGGCCCCGGAGACCGATGGAAACGCCTCCAGGGTTCGGTACGCCTCGGCTTCGCCTACCTTGACCACGCCGACGAACCCCCAGCTGTCGCTGGCCTCGTCGATATCGATGCTGATCAGCATTCCGGACATGCCCGGCCTCCCCGCCCAGCCGGCTGCTTCGGCTGGTACGAGTCATGGTTTCACTCCGCGGCAAGCCGAGCAACGAAACGGCGAACAATGAGGGCGAAGGTCCCGAATGGGACGACGATCGGGCGACGTCAGCGGGTCAAGACGCGTCCGGGCCCATCTCGATGGCCCCGCACGGGCACTCGGCGGCGCACAAGCCGCAGCCCTTGCAGTGGTCGAGGTCGAACTCGTAGCTGCCGTCGCCGAGCTTGATCACCGCGTTGTCGGGGCAGACGCCGTAGCAGTTGTCGCAGCCGAAGCAGTTACCGCAGGACAGGCAACGCCGGGCCTCGAACAGTGCTGTCCCCTCGTCGAGGCCCTTGGCGATCTCGTCGAAGCTCGAGGCGCGTCGCGCCGCCTCCAGCTGCGGCTGCACGGCTGCGGGCGCGTCGGAGTAGTACCAGGTGTTCAGCCGCTCCGCGGTGGCGATGGGAGTTGCCGGGGTGTGGACGTAGTTCGTCCCTCGTAGCCACGCGTCGATTCGCCGAGCCGCGTTCTTGCCGTGCCCGACGGCTGTGGTGGCGGTGCGGGCGCCCGCCGTCATGTCACCGCCCGCGAAGACGCCGGCGTGGCCGGTCATCTGGTCGGGTCCGACGACGACCACTCCGTCGTCGGTTTCGACCCCCTCGAGATTGTCGAGCAGCCCGAGGTCGACCTGCTGTCCGAGTGCCAGCACGACCGTGTCGGCGTCGAGGTGTTCCAGCTCGCCGGTCGGCTGCGGGAAGCCGCTCTCGTCGAGACGCATCTTCTCGACGGTGATGCGCCCCTCGTCGGCGGCCGAGATCGTCGACAGCCAGCGCAGCTGTACGCCTTCGGCGAGCGCCGCCTCGAGGTCCTCGTCGTGTGCCGGCATGTGCTCTCTGTCGCGGCGGTACACGATGACGCTGTCGGTCGCGCCGAGCCGTTTGGCGGTGCGGGCGGCATCCATCGCGGTGTTGCCCCCGCCGTACACGACGACCCGACGGCCGATCTGCGGCGGTGAGTCGGTCGCGTTGGTCTGATGAAGAAGCGCGAGCGCGTCGATGATCCGGGCGGAGTCACCGGCAGGGATGTCGGCATGGCGGCCGACCTGCGCGCCGATCGCGAGCAGGACCGCGTCCGCGCCTTCAGCCCTGGCGGCGGCGTCGAGGTCGTCGATGCGGCAGCTCGTCCGCACGGTGACGCCCAGGTCGACGATCCGGGCGATCTCAGCGTCCAGAACGTCGCGCGGCAGCCGGTACTGCGGAATCCCGTAGCGCATCATGCCGCCGAGGTCGGCCTCGGCGTCGGCCAGCACGACCTCGTGGCCGAGCCGGCGAAGGTGGTACGCCGCGGACAGGCCACAGGGCCCCGATCCGACAACGAGCACGCGCTTGCCGCTCGGCGTCGCCTCCAGCGGAATCGTCCAGCCCTGCTTGATCGCCTCATCGCCGAGGAACCGCTCCACGGAGTGGATGCCCACTGATTCGTCGAGCCGGCCGCGGTTGCACGCGGTCTCGCACGGGTGGTAGCAGATCCGGCCCATGACAGCCGGCAGCGGGTTGTCCGCCATGATCTGCCGCCACGACGGCTCGTAGTCTCCGGACTCCGCGTCGTAGAGCCAACGCTGGATGTTCTGCCCCGCGGGACATGCGTCGTTGCAGGGTGGCATCAGCTCGATGTAGAAGGGTCGCTCGGTTCGCCACGCTCCGGTGCGGTTCGTGAGGCTCGTCGCGACGTCGAGCGTGATGGCGAACGGCTTCTCGGTCATGATCGCTGGCCGTCCCGGACGAGGTTGTAGCGAGCGATGTTCTCGTCGGCCGCCGCTTGGAGGCGCGCGATGATGTCGTCGCGACGGTGCGGGGAGAACAAGTGCGAGTAACGACCCTGGGCCTCGAGATACTCGGTGACAGGAGTGAGGCGGCGGATCGGAGTGACGTCGACGACCTTGCCGTCCTCGGCCGCGAAGACGGGGAACAGTCCGGTCTGGGTCGCGAGCCGGGCAATGTGGATCGTCTCGTTCGAGCCCGTCTCCCAACCGAGCGGACACGGCACCAGGACGTGCAGGTAACGAGCGCCGCGCAGCTGCATCGCCCGGCGGACCTTCGACTCGAGGTCTCGCAGGTTCGCGACGGTTGCGGTTGCCACGTAGGGGATCCGATGGGCCATCGCGATCGCGGGGACGTCCTTGCCCTGGCCGAAGCGGTTGCCCGGCTGAGTGTCGCTCGCGGGCGTCGTCGCCGTCCGGGCCGCTGGCGGCGTCGCCGCGGAGCGCTGCACCCCGGTGTTCATGTAGCCCTCGTTGTCGTAGCAGATGTAGAGAACGTCGTCGTTGCGTTCGAACATCCCGGACAAGCAGGCGAAACCGATGTCGACCGTGCCGCCGTCACCGCCCTGCGCGACGACGCGAATGTCACTCCGTCCCTGCGCCCGCAGCGCGGCGGCGACGCCCGTCGCGACGGCGGCCGCGTTGCCGAACAGCGAGTGCAGCCAGGGAACCTGCCAGGCGGATTCCGGGTACGGCGTCGTGAAGACCTCGAGGCAACCGGTCGCGTTCACCACGACGAGGTTGCCGCCGGTGACTTCAAGAGCGGTGTCGAGGGCGTACCTCGCGCCCAGCGCCTCGCCGCAGCCCTGGCAGGCCCGATGGCCGCAGGTCAGCGCGTTGGCGCGTTCGGTATCGGACTGGACCGACTGCAGCTCGGGTGGCAGCAGCCGGTTGCCCACGGCATGGCTGCCGACTTGGTAGAACTTCACCGGCGTCGCCGTCATGGCAGGTCACCCACCAGGAGCGGCGTGCTGTGCAGCTGCGCCTTCAGGCTGTCGCGGTCGAGGTCGAGGAAGCTCAGCGCGGGGAGCGTCCCGGCGCTTGCTGCTTCGAGCATCTCTCCAAGCGATGCAGCACGGATCGGACGGCCGCCGAGGCCGGCGACGACGGTGTGGAGTTCGATGTCGGTCCCTGCAAGCGCCGAGCGCACATCGGTCGTGACGGTTTCTCCGCTGCCCGGAGCGAGCGACCGCTCGATCACGACGATGCGGCTGGCGGCGCCGACGGCCGCGCGCAGCGCGGTCGCGGGGAACGGCCGGTACGACGTCACGCCGATCAGCCCGACCCGGTGGCCATCGTCGCGCCGGACGTCGACGACGTCCTTCAGCGTTCCGAGGACGGAGCCCAGAGCGACGACGAGCGTGTCGGCGTCCGATGCCCGATAGGTGGTCAGCAGCTGGGCGCCCGAGTGGCCGGTCGCCTGTTCGTACCGGCGTCCGATCTCGGGGATGAGGTCCAGCGCGCGCCGATGGGCCTCGTGCGCCAGGTAGCGGACTTCGGTGAATGCCTCAGGTCCGACCATCGCCCCGATCGTGAGCGGCGCCTGCGGGTCGAGCACCTGTCGCGGCTGGAACGGCGGAAGGAACGCATCGATCTGCTCGGCGGTGGGCACCTCGACCTGCTCGTAGGCGTGGGTGAGCACGAACCCGTCCATGCACACCATCACCGGCAGCGAGAGCTCCTCCGCGATCCGGAAGGCCTGTGCATGCAGGTCGACCGCCTGCTGGTTGTCCTCCGCGAACAGCTGCAGCCAGCCGCAGTCACGTTGCGACATCGAGTCGCTGTGGTCGTTCCAGATGTTGATCGGGGCGCCGATCGCCCGGTTGGCGACCGTCATGACGACCGGCAGGCCGAGACCGGCCGCGTTGTACAGCGCCTCGGCCATGTAGAGCAGACCCTGGGAGGCGGTAGCGGTGTACGCCCGAGCCCCGGTGGCGGATGCGCCGATGGCGACGGACATCGCTGCGAACTCGGACTCGACGTTGATGAACTCGCAACCCTCGAGCGAGCCGCTCGCGACCATGCGGCTCAACGCCTCGACGATGTGCGTCTGGGGCGTGATCGGGTAGGCACAGACAACGGCCGGACGGCATCGAGCCACGACCGCGGCAACCGCGGCGGATCCCTCGAGCTGCTCGAGCATCAGTGGTCCCGCAGCTTGTTCGTCACGATCTCGAACGCCTCGCCGGCCGCTGCCGCGTTCGCGGTGCCGATGCGGCCGGGGAATCGGTCCATGAGTGCTTGCTGAATGCCGCTGAGCGGCACGACCTGAGTAAGAGCGGAGAAGCCGCCGAGCATCACGCCGTTCGGAACCGGTCGGCCGATCTGCCGCACTGCGATCTCCGTCGCGGGCACGCACATCACATGCGCCGCGCGCCGGGACTCCGTGAGGTCGCCGAGGCCGAGCTCTTCAGGAGCCTTGACCGAGTTCACGAGGGCGACTCCGCCGAGCTTCAGGCCCTGGAAGACATCGACGGCCGTGAGCAGCGTCGGATCGAGAACGATCACCGCATCGGGTGCGACGATCGGCTCGCGGGAACGGATCGGCCGGTCGGAGATCCGGCAGAAGGCTGCCACCGGCGCGCCGGAGCGTTCCGAACCGAAGCTGGGGAAGGCCTGGGCGACGCGGGCGCTGTCGAACGCGGCAATCGACAACAGCTCGGCCGCGCTCACGGCGCCCTGACCGCCGCGGCCGTGGATGCGCACCTCGAAGGTCCGCGTCGCCAGCGCGAGCGTGCTCTCGGTCACGCTCTCGATCGTGGTTGTAAGGCGGCCGGTCCGGACAGGGGCGTTGGTCCTGATTGGCGGCGCGGAGGTCCGGATCGCCTGGCTGCTGCGCGGGGTCATGCTGCCTGGTTCGGCCGTTCGCAGAGCTTGGCGAGCCCCTCGCGCTGGGTGAGCAGCCGCTTCGCCTGGGCGCGAGCGAGGAAGTAGGCGTCCCGCGCACGATCGCGGTCGAACAACTGCAGCGGGTGGCGGGCAAGGGCGGCGATCTGGGAGTTCGGCCGGATCAGATGCGCGACGCCGCCGGTCGTGCGCTCCCATCGCCGGATCTCGCGACTGAGCAGCGCTTCCATGACTCGGCCGCCCGGGCCGAACATCGGCCCCGCGATCGGTGCGATGACCAGGAGGTTCGCTGCGGGCGTCGCGAGGTCGGCCGAGACCAATGAGCGCACCCCGCCGTCGACGTACGTCGTGCCGGCGATCTGGGTCGGGCGGAACAATGCCGGCACCGAGGACGAAGCGGCCACCATGTCCGCCAGGCGGAACTGGTCGCCCGCAAGCAGGACCCGGCGCATCGTCGGCAGCGTGACTGCCGATGCCGTGACCAGTGGCGCCATCGCGTCACCGAAGAATCCGGTCGCCATGCTCTGCAGCAGCCGAGGGGTCGGGTCCGGCACGTGCAGCGGCGCGGCTGTGCACAGGCTCTCGAACTCGATGCCGGTAGCGACACACGCTGCGACCCAGGATCCCGCCGAGGTGCCGATCGTCGGGGTGCTCGCCAGCGGCACGCCCGCGTCGATCAGCGCGTGCGCGATGCCGAGGCCGTACGCCGTCCCGAAGACGCCGCCGCCGCCGTACGCGGCAGCCAGGGGCGCGACGCATGTCGTGCTCGGTTCGGGCTCGGCCGCTTTGATCATGGTTGCGAGCCTTGTGGAGCGTGACCGGCCTCGGACACGGCCGGAGGACCGTTGTGCGACTCCAGATGTCCTGTTCTATCGGCGTCGATCAGCCCCGGTGGCGCGGGACTTTCGTCACCCCGGGTGAACGAGCGGACGCGCAGCGTCGAGCAGAAGCCGTCGCTCCGCGGCAGCGATCGCGTGGCGGGTGCGGTCGACTGCGTCGGGGGTGACGGAGATCGAGGTGATCCCCATCCGGACCAGGTGAGCCGCGAAGTCGGGGTCGTTGCTCGGAGCCTGGCCGCACAGCGAGGACGTGATGCCCGCCTCCCGGCTCGCGGCGATGATCGCCTCGATCGCAGCGAGGACAGCGGCGTCGCTCTCCCGGAACAGCTCGGCGCAGGTCTCCGAGTCGCGGTCGACGCCGAGCATCAGCTGCGTCAGGTCATTCGACCCGATGGACACCCCGTCGATTCCCATCGCTGCGTAGTCGGCGATGCGGTAGACGACCGACGGGACCTCTGCCATGACCCACCGGTGCAGGTCGCGGTGTGACCCGAGTGGGCTCGCGTCGACCAGTTCCAGGCAGGCCTCGAGCTCCCAACGCGTGCGCACGAACGGGATCATCAGGTGCAGGTTCGGCGTCTCCTCCCTGACGCGGCTGAGTGCGGCGAGCTCGAGACGGAACATCTCCGGATCACGCACGTAGCGATAGCAGCCACGAAAGCCGATCATGGGGTTCGCCTCCACGGGCTCGTAGGCAGCGCCACCTTCAAGGCCGCGGAACTCGTTCGTGCGGAAGTCTGTGCTGCGGTAGATCACGGGCCGAGGGAAGAAGGCCCTGGTGATCTGCAGCAGGGACTCGGTGAGCGAGCTGACGAAGGTCTCGCTCTCGCCGCGGGCCATGAGCTCGCGGGGATGCACGCCGCCGAGCGCGTCGGTGAGCATGACCTCGGCCCGCAGCAGCCCGACGCCGTCCACGGCTTGATGGCTGACCTCCCCAGCATGCTCGGGGGTCGCGATGTTGACGTACAGCTTCGTGCCGATCGTCTCCGCCGCCGGCCCGGCCGGCACGGGCGAGGTCGGCTGCTCGGTCACCCGCACCGCCGGCAACGCTCCCGGGAACACCTGCCCGGTGCCGCCGTCCACCGTGACGAGCTCGCCGTCGCGCAAGACCGACGTCGCCTTTCGCGCACCCACGATGCACGGAACCCGCAGCTCACGAGCCACCACGGCCGCGTGACAGGTCATGCCGCCGCCGTCCGTCACGAGCGCGGCCGCCCGCCGCATCGTCGGCAGCCAGTCCGGGTTGGTCATCGGAGCGACCAGCACCTCGCCGGCGACCAGCTGGTCGCCTTCCGCCGGGCTGCGCAGGATCCGCACCTTGCCGGTCGCCAGACCAGGCGCGGCGGGCATACCTGTGAGCAACGCGACGGCTGCTGCGGCGGGGTCGGCAAGTGCGGCGTCGTCCAAGGTCGTGATGGGTCGCGACTGGACGATCCAGTACTGGCCGTTCTCGATCGCCCACTCGACATCCTGGGGATCGCCGTAGTGCTCGGCGATGCGAAGCCCCAGTTGGGCGACAGCCAGGACTTCGCTGTCGTCGAGCACCCGGGCGCCTGACTTCTTCGCCGGAAGGTCGATGCGACGGTTGCCGTGTTCCTTGCCGCGAACCAGCTTGAACGACTTCGTTCCCACCCTGGCCGACAGGATTCGCGGGCCTGCCTTGTCGACGACGTAGGTGTCGGGCTCGACCTGACCGGAGACGACGACCTCACCCAGTCCGAAGGCCGCCTCGATGACGAGATGGCGGGGGTCACCCGTTGTCGGGTCGGTCGTGAACATCACGCCCGAGCGCTCCGAGTCGACCATCCGCTGCACGACGACCGCGAGTACCGGCTCGGCCGTCATTCCCTGGCTGGCGCGGTAGGTCACGACCCGCGCGGCGTACAACGACGCCCAGCAGTCGACGATCCGCGCAAGCAGCTCGGCGTCGCCGCGCACGTTGGTGAAGGTCTCGTTCATGCCCGCGAACGACGTGCCGGCGGTGTCCTCGGCGGTGGCTGAGGAACGAACCGCGACCAGGCAGTCGCGGCCGAGATCGTGGTAGGCGGTAAGAATGGCATCCCGAGTGGAATCCGGCACGCGTGCCTTGTGAACGAGTAACTGCATCTCCTCCGCGCGTGCTTGGAGCTCATGGGGGTCGTCCGGATGCACGCCCGCGCAGAGGTCTTGCAGGTCCTGCCTGACGCCTGCCTCGTCCAACGCGTCGAGGAACACCTGCCCGGTGATGACGAAGCCAGGCGGCACCGGCAGGCCCGCGGCTGTCAGCTCGCCGAGATTCGCGCCCTTGCCGCCGGCGACTTCGACATCCGTCACACGCAACTCGGAGAACGGCCGCACTGATCCGCCAGTCATGGCCCGACGATGCGCCCGGCTGCCGTCACTCGCCAGGGGAGAAGGTCCCAACCGCGACGTTGGCGACGCGGCACGCGGCGGGGTCGTCGATGAGGCTCCTCCGCACTGCGACTCCTTCGAGTCGATGGTGCTCGCCCGCTGCCGTCGTGATTAGGGCCGACCGACCCAGGCCTGCCCGACATTCGGCACTATTCGCCACGCCCGGTCGGCATTGAAAGTCGATGCGTGGGCAGAACAGCGTGCGCCGCTGTCGTTCTTGGCGCCTTGGTCGCCTCGTGCGGGCTAACGCCGACCAGGGCGGCCGCTCCGTCGTTGCACGAGGTCGTCGCGCGCTATCTCGCAAGCCGCCAGGGATCTGCCAGCGTGGCCGTTTACGACGCGGTGGCCGGCCGGGAGTGGACCTGGCGCCCTGCCGCGCGGGCCTACACCGCGAGCATCGTCAAGGTCGACATCCTGGCTGCCTTGTTGCATCGGACCCACGGCCTGTCCGCCGCGCAGCGCACCTTGTCGACGGCGATGATCGAGCAGTCGGACAACGACGCCGCGTCCGCTTTGTACGGCGAGATCGGCGGCGCCGCCGGTCTGGACCGGTTCGATGCAGCGGCCGGGATGTCGGAGACGTCAGCGAGTACGTCGTGGGGGCTTACCCGCACCTCAGCCTCCGACCAGGTGACCTTGCTGCGCCTGCTCGCGTCGTCCAACGATCTGCTTTCGACCCGCGACCGCCGCTTCGAGCTCGGACTGATGCGGTCAGTGACGAAGAGCCAGTGCTGGGGAATCGCGCCGTGTCTCCCGAAGGGCGTCAGCGTGGCTCTCAAGAACGGGTGGGTTCCGCTGTCCAGCGTGCACGGTGGGGGGTGGCAGGTGAACAGCATCGCGTACGTGAAGGGTGACGGCCGCCGCTACTTCCTTGCCGTCCTGACGCACGGACCCGCCTTCACCTACGGCATCGACACCATCGAAAACCGTGTCGACGTTGATTTGGCCCTACATGCAGGCGAGCGGCGCGACAGCGCCCGGGAAGGCGTAACGACCATGACCTACAGGCACCCCTCAAGCGCGGGCACCGCTTCGGCGACGTCAGTCGAGTCGTGCGAAGGCCGGCAACGCTTCGACACCTATCCGGAGGCGGATCGCCAGGCCTGGTACGCGATGGCGCGCAGGCGCCACTTCGACGAGGACTTCATGCTGGCGGCGCACTTCTGCCGTCGGTGCGACGGCTGGCACGTCGGCAACCCGCGCCGGCAGGGCGCCGAACGTTGGAGCGCGTCGCTCGCGTAGCCGAATGCCCGCCGCCGGCTGCGCATACGCCTCCCCGCGCTGGGAAGTCCCCACCAGACTGAACGAGTGGGAGACGACATGGCGAACACACTGGCGGGCAAGACCGTGGCCTTTCTGGTCGCGAACGAAGGCGTCGAGCAGGTCGAGCTCACCGAACCGTGGAAGGCGGTCGAGCAGGCCGGCGCGACCCCACGCCTGGTCGCTCCCGAGGCGGGGGAGACCCAGGCGTTCAACCATCTGGACAAGGCTGACTCGTTTCCGGTCGACGTTGCGGTCACCGATGCACGCGTCGACGACTACGACGCGCTGGTCCTTCCGGGTGGGGTGGCGAACCCCGACCAGCTGCGGATGAGCACTGACGCGGTCCGGTTCGCCAAGGGCTTCTTCGACGCGGGCAAGCCGGTGGCGGTGATCTGCCACGGACCTTGGACGCTTGTGGAGGCCGACGTCGTTCGTGGCCGGCGCATCACGAGCTGGCCGAGCGTAAAGACTGACCTGCGCAACGCCGGGGCGGACTGGATCGATGAGGAGGTGGCGGTGTGCACGGGCGGGCCGAACGTGCTGATCTCCTCGCGCAAGCCTGACGACCTGAAGGCGTTCTGTGACGAGCTCGTGGAGCAGCTGGGGACCAGATAGGTCGCCGGGGCGTAACGATCTTCCGGCGGGGCATCAACTACGCGTGAGTACCACCACTTCCCACGTCACCCTCGAGACCTGCGACGGCCGGCAGCGCTTCGACACCTACACCGAAGCCGACCGGCAGGCTTGGTACGCGATGGCGCGCCGACGTCATTTCGACGAGGACTTCATGCTCGCCGCGCACTTCTGCCGTCGCTGCGGTGGCTGGCACATCGGCAACCCGCGCCAGCAGGCGAGCGAGCGCTGGAGCTCATCGCTCGCCTAGTGGCCTGAAGCGCTACCGCTCCTGAAGCACTAGCGCTCCTGAAGGACTATGGCTTCGGTAACGGAGGCGTGTACAGGCTCGCGGCGGGCGCGTCGTTTCGGCGGCGCAGGTAGCTCGCCACTGCGGCCACGCCCGCCAGCGCGCCGATCAGCGCCGCGATGACCTTGCGCTTGCTCCGGGGCTTCGGCAGCCGGTCGGCAATGGCCGAGGCGTCCACGGACGGGAGGTGCGACCGCAGCGCTTCTTTCGCGTCCTTGGCCGAAGGAATGGAAGGCGCATGCTCGCGGATGCTGGACAGCGCGTCACTCATTGCTTCGCTCATACAGCAGCGGTACCCGTGGCGCCCCGCGTCACACGTGAGCGAAGCAGATCACTGATGACCGATCCGTCAACGGTCTCGCGCTCCATCAGCAGGTCGGTCAGCGCGCGAAGCTCCTCGCGGTGCGACTCGAGGACGGTGACCGCCGTGTGCTCGGCTTCCCGGAGCAGGCGCGCCACTTCGTCGTCGATCGCGGCTTGGGTCTGTTCCGCGAACGGCCGGCTCGACCACGGCGAGGAGGATCCGCCCAGGAAGACCGAGCCGCCGGCCGGATAGCCGACCGGTCCGAGCCGGGCGGACAAGCCGAACTCCCGGACCATCTTGAGGGCTAGGTCGGTCGCCTGCTCGAGATCGTTTGCGGCGCCGGTCGATGCCTCACCCAACGCCACGAGCTCAGCTGCTCGGCCGCCGAGGCGCACCGCGAGCGCGTCACGCAGGTAGCTCTCCGAGTAGAGGTGGCGCTCGGCGATCGGTAGCTGCTGCGTCACACCGAGCGCCTGGCCGGCAGGAAGGATCGTCACCTTCTCCACCGGGTCGGCGTGGGGTAGCAGCGCGGCGACCAGCGCATGCCCGGACTCGTGGGTCGCGACGGCGTACTTCTCATCGGCGAGGAGGACGTTGCTGCCGTCGCGGCGGCCCAGCGTGATGCGGTCCCGGGCCTCGGCGAAGTCGGTGCTGGACAGTGTCGTGCGATTGTCGCGGGCGGCCGCGATCGCGGCTTCGTTGGCGAGGTTCGCCAGATCCGCGCCGCTGAACCCCGGCGTGGCGCGGGCGACGACCTCGAGGTCCACGTCGTCCGCGAGGGACTTGCTGCGGCAATGGACCTCGAGGATCGCGAGCCGATCGCTCTGTGTGGGTAGCGGGACCGTGATCTGCCGGTCGAACCGGCCGGGTCGCACGAGCGCGAGGTCGAGGACCTCAGGGCGGTTGGTCGCGGCGAGTACGACGACGCCGTCGGACGGATCGAATCCATCCATCTCGGCGAGCAGCTGATTCAGCGTCTGTTCGCGCTCATCGTTCGAGACGACGGCTCCGCTGCCCGCTCTGCGCTGCCCGATGGCGTCGATCTCGTCGACGAACACAATCGAGGGAGCGTTCTTTCGGGCGACCTCGAACAGGTCTCTCACCCGCGCCGCGCCGACGCCCACGAACATCTCCACGAAGCTCGAGCCGGTGACAGAGAAGAACGGCACCCCCGCCTCGCCGGCAACCGCTCGAGCGATGAGGGTCTTTCCGGTACCCGGCGGTCCGAGCATCAGTACGCCGCGCGGTGCCACCGCTCCCGCCCGGGCGTACCGGTCGGGCTGGCGCAGGAAGTCGACGATCTCGGAGACCTCCGCCTTCACCCCGGCGTACCCCGCGACGTCGTCGAAGGTGGAGCGTGGGTGCTCCGCGTCGAACACCTTTGCGCGCGACTTGGTGATCGCGCCCGCGCCAAGCAGGCCAGCGCCTCGCCGCCCTGCTGACCGGATCCACCACACGATCAAGGCGATCGGTGCGAGGAGGAACAGCCACCCCAGCAGCGTCGAGGTCCAACTCGACGACGAGGACGCGCTCGCGCTGACATCCACCCCGTCCGCGCGCAGCTGAGTGATCAGGTCCGGTCCGGCGAGATCCACCGGCACCGTCGTCGAGAAGGTGGTGCCGTCGGCCAGCTTTCCGGAGGCGGAGCCGTTCGACTGGATGGTCAGGCTGGCGACTTGATGCGCGTCGGCACGCGACAGGAAAGTCGAGTAGCTCAGCCGGCTCGAGGTCGAGTGCAAGCCGAAGGTCGCGAGCAGATCGATGCCCACGAGCACCGCCGCCGCGATCCAGAGTGATGCCTTCGCCCGTCGTGTGATCCGAGGGGGTTCGGCGGGAGGCTTGGTCGACTCCTCCATGCCGCCATCCGCCTTTCATCCGATTGCCCCGCTGCCTCGATCGAATGCCATGCCGGCCGCGAGGCAGTAGAGCCGAAGGACCTGACGCAGGGCGTCGCGCGGCCCCAATCTCGGTGCTGGGCGGGGGGAGTCAGGTCAGGCGGACGCGCTCGCCGAGCCGCGGCACCGCCGCCGTCCATCCGAGCTCGTCACAGATCCTGGCCTGCAGAGTCGCTGCCGCTGCCGGCTCGCCGTGGACGACGTAGCAGGTGTGCGGCGCGCGGGGAGCCTGCCCGAGCCAGGCCAGGATCTCTTCCGCGTCTGCGTGGACCGAGAACATCGGCACGTCGACGATCTCTGCGCGAACCGCCACATATCCGCCGTGGATCTTGATCGCCCGCGCGCCGTCGAGCAGCTGGCGACCACGCGTGCCGATCGCCTGGTAGCCGACGAGGACGACCGTGTTCTGCTGCCGGGGGAGCAGTCCGGCGAGGTGATGCAGCACGCGGCCACCCGACACCATGCCGGACGCGGAGATGATGATGCACGGCCACTGCGGATCGTTGAGGCTCTTCGACTCCGACACTGACCGGAGCTCGTTGATGTGCGCGCGGTCGAAGGGATCGGCGTCGGCATCGAGGTCGCCGCGCACGCCGGGCGCGTGCCTGCGGATTGCGTCGCGGTAGATCGCGAGAGCGTCGAGGGCCATTGGGCTGTCGACGTAGATCGGGACATCAGGGATGTCGCCGCGATCCCGTAGCTCGCGCAGGCTGCAGAGGATGACCTCGGTCCGGTCGACCGCGAACGCGGGGATCACGACGCTCCCGCCACGACGTACGGTTCGGTTGACCGCGTCGGCGAGGGCGTCGGCTGGGTCGACCGCCGGGTGCTTGCGGTTGCCGTACGTCGACTCCACGACGATGACGTCGGATTCTGGCGGTGGTGCCGGCGCTTCCAGAAGCGGGTGGTGCGCGCGGCCCAGGTCGCCGCTGAACAGCACCGAGCCCCCCGCCGAGGTGACGTGCACCGTCGCCGAGCCGAGGATGTGGCCGGCTGGGCGGAGCGTCACCGCTAATCCGTTGCCGACCTCGGTGGGGGTCGAGTAGTCGACGGTGCGGAAGTGTCGGACGGCCGCCGTGACATCGGCGTCGGTGTAGAGCGGCCGCGGGGCTGCGTGCCTGGAGTAACCGTGCTTGGTCGCGTGCTCTGTGTCCTCCATCAACAGGTGGGCGCTGTCGTGGAGCACGATCTCGGCGAGTCGCGCGGTGTACTCGGTGGTGAGGATCGAGCCGGCGAAGCCGTCACGCACCAGCGCCGGGAGATACCCGGTGTGGTCGAGATGCGCGTGGCTGACTGCGACGACGTCGATGCTGTCGGGCGGCACGGGGAACGGGTCCCAGTTGCGGCGCCGCAGCTCGCGAAGCCCTTGGAACAGCCCACAGTCGACGAGAAGCGCCACGCCGCCTGAGCGGATGAGGAACCGGCTTCCGGTGACGCAGTCGGCGGCGCCTAGGAAGTCGAGGCTCCCGCTCATGGTCGCGGCCAGCGCCGGTCGACTCGCATGAGTGCACCGTCTCCGGCGGGGGTGCAGCGTGACGACGGTCTTTCGTCGCGACTCGACCGACGAAGGTCCCGCCTACTTCCAGGTGAGCATCAGGTCTTTCACGTGGCGCAGGCCGGGCGGGTACACGAGGTCCTCGTGGCCCGGCGTGATCCAGTACTCCGGGATGCGGTTGTGCCACTCGCGCAGCGCGACCCGTAGCTCGCGGCGGGCGAGGTGGGAGCCGAGGCAGCGGTGCGGGCCCATACCGAAGGTGATGTGACGGTTGCGCGTCCGGTCGAACCGGACGTCGTGGGCGTCCGGGTACTCCGTCGGGTCGACGTTGGCCGACCCGTATGCGCACAGCACCATCGAGCCGGCCGTGACCGGGCAGCCGTTGGGCAGGGTCACGTCCTGGGTCGCCGATCGCGGCGAGGAGAACGGGACCGGTGCCTCCCACCGCAGCATCTCCTCGACCGCGTTGTCGATGCAGTCGGGCTCGTTGACCAGCTGCTTGCGGTGGTCCGGGTTCTGCGCGAGGAAGGCGTACATGCACGTGAGGGTGTCGCTGACGGTGTCGAGGCCGGCGATCAGGAACAGGAAGAGGATGTCGAGGATGTCCTCGTGAGTTAGCCGCTCGCCGTCGACCTCGGCCGCGAGGAACTCCGAGATGACGTCGTCGCCCGGCTGCTTGCGGCGCTCGTCGATGAGCTGGGTGAACAGCGCGTAGATCTTCTCGCCGGTGCCGTACAGCACGCGAGTGCGCACCTCGGGGTCGAACGCCGCGAGCTCATCGTGCTTCTCGGGGTGCAAGATCCCGTCGCGCAGGTGCAGGAACTCCTCGAGCCGCTCCTGCGGCAGGCCGGTCAGGTCGAGGAAGACTGTGCTGGGAAGCACGTCGGCGAAGTCGTCGGAGAAGTTGCAGCTTCCGTTGTCGATGAACGTGTCGATGAGCGCGTTGGCGCGGCGAGCGATGTCGGGCTCGTAGGCCGCCATTTTCTTCGGGGAGAACAGCGGGTCGAGCAGTCGCCGGTAGTTCGAGTGCTGCGGCGGGTCGACGTTGAGCGGGATGAGCGGGCGCACGTTGCCGAGGCCGAGGTCGATCCGCGAGGAGAACAGCTCGGGGTGGTGCAGGACGTATTCGATCGTCTCCCGATCGAACTGCATCGCCATGCCTTCCATCGGCACGAGGAAGCCGCCGGACTCGGTGAGGCTGCGGAACCGGGAGTGCGGTGCCGAGAAGTCCAGTAGCGACGTCATGTCGTCGGTGGCCTGCCGCTCGCCCAGGCTGGCTTCGGGGATGGCGTCCTGGGTCACATCTGTCACCCATCACTTGTACACGTTCTATGACGCCCGCGTCACCTAGGGTCCGCGGCGGGGCTCGGCGCGCCGCGCGGCAGGATGGGCGGGTGACAGATCGGCGTACCTTCCTGACCCGGTCGGGGGACCGCTTCGTGCCGAACGCCGCTGCGGTAGGTCCTTGGGGTCCGACCACGGTCAGCGGGCTCGTGGTGGCGGGTCTGGTGGGCTACGGGGCCGAGCAGGCGGGCGGCGATGCGGACTTCGTCGGCACCCGGCTGACCGTCGACATGGTGCGGATGGCCACGATGGACGAGCTCCGCGTCGAGTCGAGCGTGCTGCGTGAAGGCCGCCGGCTGCGGATGGTCGACGTGACGATCACCCAGGGAGGGCGCAACGTCGCCCACGGCCGGGCGGTGTTCGCCCGGCGCTCGAAGCCGCCGACCGGCGACGTCTGGTCACCCGCGGTGACGATGCCGGCGCCGCCGGCGCCCGAGGAGACGCCGCTCTTTGGCCCCAAGCCCTATGTCGGGCGCCTCGCGCAGCCTGCTGCGGACTTTGAACCCTGGCGGGACGCCAGCCAGGAGAAGTTCGTCTGGTACGACTTCGACGCCCAGCTGGTCGACGGCGAGCCGACGTCGCCGTTCGTGCGGGCCGCCGCGGTCGCGGACGTCGCCAACCCGTTGACGAACTGGGGGAGCGAGGGTCTGCAGTTCGTCAACTCCGACGTCACCCTGCTGCTCAGCCGTGAGCCGCAGGGGACGATGCTCGGCATGGCCGCGCGTGACCGCCAGGAAGCAGACGGGGTGTCGGTGGGTTCGGCGGTGATGGTGGACCGGTTCGGGCCGGTCGGCATCGCGACGGTGGTCGGTCTTGCCTCGGAGGTGGAGATGCGCCCGCCGCACCACGGGTCCGCCGTGCAGTAGGCCGGTGCCGGTTCACCGAATCGTCATCGATCCGGCCGGCAGCGGGGCCTGGTTCGGCCGGCACGGCTGGTTGAGCAGTGTGTCGCAGGCGGGGAGACCGGCGCGGGCTCGTCCGCCCATGAGATGCCCCAGGACCAGGGCCGAGGGATGCCGCTCGTCGGCGTACACGGTGTTCACGGCCGGACTGTTGAGGAAGTTGAACGACCACAGGCCGGTGAACCCGGTGGGGGCGTCGATCCACAGCCGTAGCCGCGAGCCCTTGCGGAAGACGTAGTCGAACGGCCAGAGCTGAACCCGCAGATAGGTGGGCCGGTCAGGCGTCAGTGACCGTGCGTCTGACTCCTGGTCGGTGTGGACCGGTGCGAGTGTGGTCGAACGCTTCCGGGCGAGCGCCCGGTGAGAGGCACGCAGCCAGCCTCGCGCGACGTATACCTCTTGGCCGTCCGGGCGGACCTCGGTGAGCGTGATCTGCAGATCGGTGTCCGGCGCAGTGGAGCTGACCCACAGGTTCGCCGAGCCGGATCCGAAGAACTCTGTGTCGCGGGTCAGCCGCGGCGTTGTGTACGCGACCGATGCACCAGTTGGCTCCTGCACCTTCCACAGCTTGTTCTGCTGGCCCGCGACGACGCCGTCCTCGTTGCCCAACGACGGTCCTGGGTACAGGTAGCTGTTCGTCGCGGCGTTGTCCCTCGGAGGTTTGAGTGACAGAGCGCCCTCGTGCCGGAGATACAAGCTGACCGGCCGCACCGGGATCGACGCGAACGACCTGTAGCGCGAGATCCACCCGGGTGTGTTGTCCCCGCCTTTGACCGCCGTGTCATGCCACACCTGGATGTGCGGCGTGTTGTGCTCGAAGCCGTTGTGCCGGCCCTTGACGAACCGGTTGAAGAACGCGACCAGCTCGCGGGCGATTCGGGGAGCAGAGAGCTCGCACATTGCGTGATAGCCGTTGCTGGCAACTACCCAGGTCTTCGCGGGATCGAGCGAGCTCAGGTACGCCGAGCCGCGGCTGCCGACTTCGTCGTCCTGCCAGCTCTCGCAACCGAAGGTGGGAATGTCGATCCGTGCGCTGTTCGCGCCGGGCTCCCTTGCCTGCCACCAGGCACCGTCGTACTGGTGCAGCAGACCCTGCAAGGAGAGGTTGTGCGCGGCCGCAAGGTTCGCGGCGTGGACCGCCTGCGCCTGGGCGCAGCCCGCGTCCTTCGCCTTCACCGTCTGCCGGGTGCCGCTTCCGAAGGACGCGTTGGGCTGGTCCACCAGCGGCCAGAACGCCCCGAACGCGACATTGGCGATCCCACCGGGGTAGCCGACGTCGCGGTAGACGTCGGTGGTCACCTGGAACGGTGCGATCGCGTCAAGGTGCGGCGGGCGCAGTCCGGCGACACCGAGCTGGGTGATTCCCGGGAACGAGTCGCCGAACATCCCGACGTGTCCGGTGGACCAGGGTTGCCGCGCGGCCCACTCCACGGCGGCGGCGCCGTCCCGCCACTCCTGGCCGGTCATCGGGTCGAAGTGCCCGGTCGAGCAGCTCGTGCCGCGAATGCTGACTCCGAGCACCGCGAATCCCGCGTGAAGGAGCGCCGGCGCGGTCTGGGTGTCGTTGCAGGTGAGTGGCCCCGCTCCCTCGCAGTAGCCGTCGTACACGAGTGCGACCGGGAAGCGTCCGGTCCGGGCCGGGAGCTCGACGGTGTACTCGAGCTTCACCCCGTCTTTCATCGGGATGTAGCCCTGCTTCTCCGCGGTTCCGGCAGCCGCCGCGGTCGAGCTGATCACGGGGACGGTGGCGGTCACCAGCAGCGTGGCAAGTGTCAGTCCGAGGCGAACGGCTCGCATTCGCTAACGGTTCGGCGACGCCAGGCGAGTACCTCTAGCCGCGGTAGGTGCTTGGGGTGTCCTCGAGGATGACCGTCTTCGTCTCCAGGTAGGGGAGCAGGCCCTCGACGCCACCTTCGCGCCCGATGCCCGACTGCTTGAAGCCGCCGAAGGCGATGCCGAAGTCGGTCCGGAAGCCGTTGTGGCCGACCGTGCCCGAGCGCAGCCGAGCGGCGACGGCGCGGGCGCGGTCAGCATCCGGGGTGAATACCGATGCGTTGAGGCCGTAGATCGTGTCGTTCGCGATCCGGATCGCGTCCTCTTCGTCGGCGGCGGGGATGACCGACAGGACCGGCCCGAAGATCTCCTCCTGGGCGATCGTCGCGGAGTTGTCGACGCCGGCGAAGACGGTCGGCTCGACGTAGTAGCCGCGTTCGAGGTGGGCGGGCCGGCCGCCGCCGGTCACCAGCTTCGCTTCGCTCTTGCCCTGCTCGATCAGGCTGAGGACCTTGTCGCGCTGCCGTTCCATTGCGAGCGGACCCATCTGGGTGGCGTCGTCGAACGGGTCGCCGACGACGACCTTGGAGAACGTGCCGGCGAGCGCGTCGACGAACTCGTCGTGCCGGTTGCGGGGGACCACGAGTCGGGTGAGCGAGGAGCACACCTGGCCGGAGATCATGCACTCCGCGCCGGAGATCGCCGCTGCCGCCTGTGCGAGGTCGGCGTCGTCGAGGATCACCGCGGCCGACTTTCCGCCGAGCTCCAGGGTGTAGCGAGCGATCCGCTCCCCGCACAGTGACGCGATCCTTCGGCCGGCCGCGGTCGAGCCCGTGAAGGCGATCTTGTCGACGCGGGCGTCGGTGACGAGGCGTTCGGAGACCTCGCGGTCCGCGGTCAGGACGTTGACGACGCCCGGCGGGAGGCCGGCCGCCTCGGCCGCCTCCGCCAGCAGGTACGCCGCGCCCGGCGCCTCTGGTGAGGCCTTCAGCACCACAGTGCATCCCGCCAGCAGGGCCGGCGCCATCTTGTAGATCGCGAGCTGGATCGGCGCGTTCCAGGGGATGATCGCGCCCACGACGCCGACCGGCTCTCGCACGATCAACCCGAACGCGCCACCCCCGGTCGGCTGCGCACGCTCCTCCCACGCGAAGGTGTCGGCGAGTCCCGCGTAGTAGTCGAAGACCGTGGCGAACGCCGGCGCGGCGTACTTCGCCATGATCGCGAGGATCCCGGATTCCCGCGGCCAGATCTCGCCGAGAGCGTCACCTCGTGCGGCGACCTCCTTGCCCAGCGCGCGGAGGTGGTCAGCCCGCTCGGCGTGGCTGAGGAACGGCCACGGCCCGTTGTCGAACGCATCCCGCGCGGCCGCGATCGCGCGGTCCATGTCCTCGGCCTGCGCTTCCGCGACCGAGAAGTAGACCTCCTCGTTGGAGGAGTCGATGACGTCGATCATCGCCGTCGACGAGGGCGTGACCCAGTCGCCGCCGATGAAGAAGCGATCTGGATGGGCAACAGGTGCGGTCACGGTGGCCTCCGACTCGACGGTGTCAGATCTTTCTATCGTGGCGGGGTGAGTTCGTGTTGCGCGCCGGGTGCCGGCCGTGACGACTCGCCTGTTGCGGGCGGCGCCGCTGCACGAAGCCGGCGCAAGCCGCCGCTCGTGGCGATACCCGCAGGGACCTTCTCGATGGGCTACGACGGTCCGCTCGCCAACCCGCGCGAGGGCGAGGGCCCGGTGCGCCGGGTGACACTCGAGGGCTTCCGGATCGGCCCCGCGGCGGTCACCAACCAGCAGTTCGCAGCGTTCGCCAAGGCCGCCGGCTACGTCACCGAGGCCGAGTCCGCCGGCTGGTCGTTCGTGTTCGACGCCCTGGTCTCCGATCCCGCTGCCGTCACGGGACGGGTCGCCGGCGCGGAGTGGTGGTGCGCCGTCCAGGGCGCGAGCTGGCGGGCGCCGATGGGCCCAGGCTCCGACGTGGCCAGCCGGCAGGACCATCCCGTCGTACACGTCTCCGCACGTGACGCCGAGGCGTACTGCGCGTGGTCCGGCACCCGGCTGCCGTCGGAAGCGGAGTGGGAGCGGGCGGCAAGGGGCGGGCTGGAGGGCGCCGTGTATCCGTGGGGCGATGAGCTGTGCCCCGATGGGAGGTGGCGCTGCAACATCTGGCAGGGCGAGTTCCCGACGCACAACACGCAGCGCGACGGATATCTGGGCACGGCGCCGGTCAAGAGCTACCGGCCGAACGGCTTCGGTCTCTATCAAGTTGTCGGGAACGTGTGGGAGTGGACTGCCGACGCGTGGTCCGTCGACGGCAACACCGATCCGGACCAGCGCGTTCGGCGCGGCGGGTCGTATCTCTGCCACGACTCTTACTGCAACCGCTACCGCGTCGCGGCGCGAGACCACAGCCACCCCGGCGACTCGACGGGAAACATCGGTTTCCGGGTCGTAGCGGACAGCTGAGCCGAGGAGCCGACAGCCGGCGTGGTCCGCGGCGGATTCCGAACCAGACAGCAAGGGCGCAGCGTGGTAGCGTCAAAGCGGTTGCAGTTTGCATTTCTCGAACGTTCTTGAGCGCCCGCGGGATGTCGACAGCGGGCGCTTTTTGCTTGTCGCGATTGTCTTTTCGCCGGCCGTCAGGCTCCGTGTGACCACCGGTCCGCAGTGTGCGTACCTGGATTCCCGGAGGGACAAGAAGATGGCGCAAGGCACGGTCAAGTGGTTCAATGCGGAAAAGGGCTTCGGGTTCATCGAGCAGGACGGCGGCGGCGCCGACGTCTTCGTTCATCACTCGTCGATTGCCACCGACGGCTACCGCAGCCTTGACGAGAACCAGCGGGTCGAGTTCGAGGTGACTGCAGGCCAGAAGGGCCCGCAGGCCGCCAACGTTCATCCGGTCTGATGATGACCGCGCCGGCGCCGGACACGAACTGCCCGGCGCCGTCGCGCTCTCTACCGGCGTTGCCGCCGGGGCCCCGGGTCGCGACTGTGGTTCGGCGGATCGCGACGAATCTCCTGGTCGCCATCGTCGTGCCGACGGCCTTGTTCTACGTCTGCCTCCTCGTTGCTGACATCTGGGTCGCCCTGGTGGCCGCGCTCACCTGGTGCTACGCCAGCGTGCTGTGGCGGATGCGGACGAGGCGGCCTACCTCGGCGCTGCTGTGGCTCACCGTCGCTGGGCTGACCGGCAAGACGATTTTGGCCTTCGCCACCGGCAGCACGCTCGTCTACTTCTTGCAGCCGGCACTCGGCGATGCCGTGGTGTCAGCCGTCTTCTTGCTGTCCTTGCTGACGGCCAGACCGGCGGTGGCGCGGTTGGCTGCAGAGTTCTACCCGATGACCCACGACGTGGCGGCGCGACCCCGCGTCCAGTCGCTGTTCACGAGGCTGACCGTGATGTGGGCCGCGATCTGCGCGGTCAAGGCCGGAGTGACGCTGTGGTTGCTGCAGTCGTTGTCGGTGACCGGGTTCGTCGCGGCCAAGACGGTGTTCACGCCTTCCGCGGCAGTGCTGGGCGCCGCGGTGACGGTGGCGCTCGCGGTTCGCGTCGCGCGTCATGAGGGGCTGCTGCCCGCGGTGAGCGCGGCATGAAGCGGCGCTCGGGCATGCGCGGCAACCGGCTCGTGTCAGCCAGCAACCAGATCGACCGAGGCGGGGAACCAGCTGCACGGCGCGTCGCGCACTACTGGTGTGCCTCTGATCACCACACATCCGCCGCCTTCGCGGCCGACATCGAGCCGCCGACCGACTGGCCGTGCCAGGTGTGCAGCGGGCCGGCTTCGTTGGAGCGTGGATCGGCCCCTGCCGCGGTGCGCCCTCGGTTCTTCCCGCGTACGCCGTACGAGTTCTTGATGATGCGGCGGACCGAGGAGGACGGCGAACGGATCCTGGCCGAGGCATTGGCTGCGATGCGGGCGGCCGGCTACCCGCTCTCGGGTGTCAGGCCGCGTCCGGTAGCCGTTCCTCGGGCGAAGAAGAAGACTTCGGAGTAACCGGCTCGCTCGTATGTCACATAGGGGCGGTGAATCACGACACGCATGTCACATAGACGTCGCGATTCGCGACACCAATGTCACATGCGATCAGCACTCCACGCTGCACCCCTCGTCGCTCATGTGATGGTCGTTCTCGAGCCCAGCCAGGTGTCCAGGCCGTCGTCGCGCCCGACCCAGCTGGCCAGCCCTCGCACGAGCTCGCTGTCGGTCATCAGGGTGGCTTCGAAGGCATCGAGGATTCGATCTCGGTCTGCGGTGTCGATCCCGGTGATGACGAGGCGGGTGCTGGGTGCCTCGCCACTCCAGTCGCCGCCGTCGCCGACGCTGAGCTGCGCCCCGGCGTTGTCCCAGACGCAAACGGTGTCGGGCCGGGTCGGCAGCCAGAAACGACCGCGACCGCGCAGCCGCCCGGTGGCGAGGTCGGCCAGTCGACGGTGGAGCCGTTCGGGGTGCATCGGCCGCCACGACGCGAGGTCGAGAGTCCAAGCGCCGCTGAGCGTCGTGTCCCCGTCGGGCCTGACCTGCAGCGGGTCGATGCGGCTGTAGGCGGCCTCTGGGTCGCGGTTCGTCCCGACCAGGCGCCGCCCGTCCAGGCTTTGCAGGTCCGACACGCGGGCTCCCGCGAGGTGGGAGAGCAACGCCCGCGCGGCCGGATCGCCGTCGCCGTCGATGATGACCTGGTCGGCGAAGTCGATGCCGGCCGCCAGTACTTCGCCCACGGAGCGGCGGTCCGTGTCCTCCCAGTGCTGCCCCCGGTCGACGAGCTGGTCCTCCCCGGTGAGGTCCTCGACGACCGTCATGGCGTCAACGGCGAGTACCACGCTGCGCACGGCGACTGGGGACAGCTCGGGTTCGATCCGGACGCCGCCATCGAGCGCGGCGACGACCGACGAGACGTTCGTCCCGACCGGTAGGCCCACGATGACCGGAGAGCTGCCGCTGCGCCGCAGGCGCTCGAGGGTGACGAGCGGTCGATGCGGATTGCGCAGGTCATGCAGTGGGTCGTGATGTCGATTTCGTGCTGCTCGACAAGGCAGCCGCTCTCACTGATGGTGCGGCGGAAGCCCCGTCCGCCTGGCAGCGTCACGACGTCGTAGCGCACCGTACGCGCGGATGGAACATCTCGGAGGATCGCCCAGCAGCACTCGTCGCGCAGGTCGGCTCGGGGGGCGGAAACGACGACGCAAGGCACGGACTCGGGGGCCTTATCGGTATTGGGGTCCACATCCGATAACATAGATCCCACATGAGGTCGGAGCAACGCCGACCCGCCGACCTTCGCCAGGAGTGTTCATGAATCGCTCGGAGCTGATTGAGGAAGTCGCGCGGCGTACCGGGCTGCTGGGCGCCGATGTGGGGATGGCTCTCGATGGGACGCGAGATGTGCTGGCGGAAGCGCTCGCTCGAGGCGAGAAGGTCACCGTGCCGGGATTCCTCACCGCGGAGCGGGTCAGCCGCGCTGAGCGTCAGGGGCGCAACCCGCACACCGGTGAGCCGATGACGGTTCCCGCCGGGTTCAGCGCGAAGCTGACGCCGGGCCAGACGCTGAAGTCCGCCGCAAAGGGCAGCTAGGAGCTCTTGCGCCGGCTTCGCGGGGAGTGCCGTCCGCAGTCGCCAAAGATCTCGACGGTGTGGGTGACGTTGGTGAAGCCGGCGTCTGACGCGACTCGGTCTGCCCACCGCTCGACCTCGGGGCCCTCGACTTCGACCGTGTAGCCGCAGACTTTGCAGACGAGATGGTGATGGTGCCCGTTCGCCTCGGCGGCGGTCGGCCCGCACAGCCGGTACCCGGCCTCGCCGTCGGGGCGGTTGACCACGTCGAGAACGCCGGAGTCGGCGAGCAGCTTGAGTTGCCGGTAGACGGTCGTCATACCGACACGCTCACCTCGCCGACGCAGTTCGTCGTACACCTCGTGGGCGCTGCGGAAGCCATGGTTCGCCGCCAGAACCTCGTCGATCGCCGCCGCTTGGCGAGTGGCGCGTAGGCGTGCGACCGGACGCTCGACCGCCGCCCCCTGTTGCGTCGGAGGCGGCGGTGCTGCGCTGCGGGAAGTGCTCAGTGCTCGTCCCAGTGGTCGTCGTGGGCGGCGTGCTTGTGCCCGTCGTGGATGTAGTCGATGTGGTCGCCGTGCTGCACGGTCTCGTGGCCGCAGTCCTCGCCGTGCTCGTGCTCGTGCTCGGTGTGGACGTCGTGCTCGGTGGTTGGCGTGCTCATTCTGCCTCCTCGGCATGGGAGATGGCGTCAGCCACGATGTGACTGACGTGGGTGTCCGTGAGCGTGTACACGACTTCACGACCGCGGCGTTCGGCGCGAACCAACCGGGATCCGCGCAGCACCCGCAGGTGCTGGCTGACCAACGATTGGCTCGCCCCGCAGGCAGTCACGAGCTCGTGCACGCACCGCGGCCCGTCGCCGAGCTCAGCGATCAGGGACAACCGGACCGGCGAGGCCAGCGCGCGCAGCAACTCCGCTGCGGCGACGAGCCGCTGCCCACCGGGTGCTGCCACCGCAGGTGTGCTCACACATTGATATTAGAACCTATTCATGTATTAGCCAACCGCTCCGTCGGTCACGTCTGCCGTGGCATCCGAGTGCTCCGGGTCGGCGGGGAGCTCGCCGCGACCGCCCAGCGAATGACGAGTTGCTGCGGCGATCCGGGCGAGAGCGTAGATCGCGAACGCGATGAAGGTGATGAAGGAACTGGCCCGGACGTCGGGCACGTAGACGATGTTGACGAGCAGGCCGCCGTCGGCGGCGATGAGCGCAAAGACGGTGGAGAGCCCAATGACGACCCCGGGGTGGGCGGACAGGCGCTGGGCCGCCGCGGCCGGGGTGATGACGAGGCTGAGCACGAGGACGGTCCCGACCACCTGCGCGGCCTCGGTAACGGTCACGCACAGCAGCAGCAGGAACAACAGCCCGACGAGCCGGGTGCGGACGCCGCGGGCTTCCGCAAGATCGAGGTCGACGCTGGCGAAGGTAAGCGGCCGGTACAACGCAATCATCGCGACGAGCACGGCGAGTGCGACCGCGACGAGGATCTCGATCTGCGTGGTGCCGACAGAGGTGATCTGCCCGACGAGGATGTCCAGCGCTTCGGTTTCGAACCCGTGGTAGAAGTGCAACAGGTAGAAGCCGAGACCGAGACCGAGACCGAGCACGACGCCGATCGCGGAGTCACGCTCCCGCTCCCGGACGGCGAGAACACCGAATGCCCCCGCCACGACGACGGAACCGACCAGGGCGCCCGAAACGGCATCGTTGGCGATCAGCAGTCCCGCTGCGGCACCGGTCAGTGCGAGCTCCGCGGCACCGTGGACGGCGAAGGACATGCCGCGGGTGATGACGAACGGGCCGACGACACCGCTGATCACCGCCACGATCGATGCGGCGATGAGCGCATGCTGCGCGAAGGCGAGGTGCAGGTATCCCCAGTGGGTGGTCATCGCGGGATCGCGCCAGCGGAATCGTCGGGATGGTGGTGCGAACCACCGGGCTCGGCATGGACGGCGTCTGGGGTGCCGGCGACGATGACCCGGCCACCGATTCGAACGACCTCGACCGGAGTTCCATACAGGGCGGACAACCGTTCGCTGGTGAGTACCTCGTCCGGCGCGCCGCTCGCCCATCGCCCTTCCGCGAGGTACAGGACGCGGTCCACCAAGGGGAGGACCGGGTTGACCTCGTGGGTGACGAACAGCACGGCGGTGCCGTGCTCGCGTCGTCGCCGGTCGACGAGCTCGGTGATGACCCGCTGGTGGTGCAGGTCGAGGGAGAGCAACGGCTCGTCGCACAGCAGCAGGGCCGGATCACCGAGCAGCGCCTGCGCCATCCGCAGCCGCTGCTGTTCACCGCCGGACAGTCTTCCGACGGCGGCCTTGGCGTAACGCTGCGCTCCGACGTCGGCCAGTGCGGCGTCGACCCGACCGCGCCGCGCCCGAGACGGCAACGGGACGCCCCATCGGTGTCCGTCGAGTCCGAGCGCCACCAGGTCGCGGCCCCGTAGCGGCACGTCGCGGTCGAACCCCTTCTGCTGCGGAACGTATCCGACCGACCTACTGCCGCGGCTGGGTGACGATCCGCCCACCTCGACCGCTCCGGAGGTCAGCCGCTGCAAGCCGAGCAGGACCTTCAGCAGGCTGGTCTTTCCCGATCCGTTCGGGCCGAGGACAGCGACGAACTCGCCCGGCGCAACGTCGAGGTTGAGGCCGCTCCAGACGGTGCGCTCTCCGAACCGGAGTGCCGCGTCGTGGAGTTGTACGACGGGCGCGACGTCAGCGGCCGACACCGGCTACTTCCCGAGCGCTGCCAGCAGCGACCTCGCCTGTGCGATCTGCCATGCCTGGAAGGTAGAGAACTTTGCCGGGATCGTCTCGCTCACCCCGACGATCGGCACCCCGGCCGATGTCGCGGTCTGCTTGATCTTCGTGGTCTGGGCGTCCACGACCTGGGAGTTGTACAGCAGCACCTTCACCTTGTGCTGCTGGATGTCGGAGTTGAAGGTGGCCGTGTCCGCAGGGGTTGGGTCGGTGCCGTCCTCGACGGCCTGCGAGAACGCCGCGGGCGTGCCGAGGTGAAGGCCGGCGGCGAGGACCAGGTAGCCGGGTACCCGCTCGGTGTAGGAGATCGCGTCGCCGCCGTACTTCGCCTTGATCGCGTGGATGGTCTGGATGTAGGGCTGGTATGCCTGCGTGAACGTCGCGAGGTTGGCCTGGAAGGTGCCGGCGTCGGCGGGATCGTCGCTCGCGAATCGCGACTCGATGGCCGCTGCGGTCTTCAGCACGTAGGTCGGCGAGTACCACAGGTGCGGGTTCGGGTTGCTGCCCGTCACCCCGCACAGTTGCTGCACGTTCAGCACCTGCTTCGACCCTCCGGCGGTCGAGATCTCCTTGGGGAGGAAGTCGTCGTAGCCCACGCCGTTCTCGATCACGAACTGAGCCGCCGCGACGGCGGCCGCATCGTTGGGGTCGGTCTCGTACTCGTGCGGGTCCGTGTTCGGGTCGGTGATGATCGACGTCACGTGCACGTGCGACCCGCCGATCTGCTCCGCGATGTTCCCCCAGAAGTTCTCACCGGCCACCACCTGGATCGTCTTGGTCGGGGTGCTGCTGCCCGTGTCTGAAGACTGTGGAGCAGATCCGCCGCCACTCGACGACGAGCCGCACGCTGCGAGCGCCAAAAGGGCCCCCGCGGCAATCGAGGCTGACAGCACTTGCCGGGCGGCAGAAGGCGTGGAGAACACGAAAACTCCTCGTGGTGGCGACGACGGAACGGGTCGTCTGAAGTGGCGGCTAACGGTATCGACTGCCAACAAGATAAACGACAGTGGGTTCCACTTCAATCACGCTGCCGCGCCGCGGCTGCCTTGCCGCGTCTCGCCACCCATGATATTGGTAATGAACCCCAACACTATTAAGACCTCGCTAGCTGTCTCAGAAGCCATCAGGAGGACGACCCGTAATGCGCCGAATCTGGATCGCGCCCGCAGTTGCTGTCGCAGTTGGGGCGACCCTGGTGTCCGGGTGCAGCACCTCATCTGGTTCGAGCGCACCGCCAGGCGCCGGCAAGGTTCTCCAGGTTGCGGCGAGCATCAACGTGTGGGGCAGCGTGCTGTCCCAGATCGGCGGGTCGCACGTCCACGAGACATCGATCATCACCAACCCCGACACCGACCCGCACGACTACGAGTCGACTCCTCGTGACGGCACCGTGATCGCGGGCTCACAGCTGTTCGTCGAGAACGGCATCGGCTACGACCCGTGGGCGGCGAAGTCGCTGGCGGCGAGCCCCGACTCGAAACGGGTGGTGCTCGATGTCCAGACCCTGCTCGGCCTGCCGGGCGATGCCAACCCGCATCGCTGGTACTCACCGACCGACGTGAACCAAGTCGCTCAGGCCATCGCCACCGATCTCACCAAACTCGACCCAGCTGATGCGTCCTACTACGCGAACCAGTTGCACACATTCGAGACCAAGGGACTCGCGACCTATCACTCGCTGATCAACGAGATCCAGACCAGATACGCCGGAGTGAAGGTCGAGGCAAGCGAATCGATTTTCGTCCTGCTCGCTCAAGCACTGAAACTGGACCTGATCACGCCGCCGTCATTCATGGACGCGGTCAATAACGGTACTGATCCCTCCCCGGCCGACCTGAGCACGATCAACCAGCAGATCACCAGCCACGAGGACAAGGTCTACGTCTTCAACACCCAGAACGCGACCCCAGACGTGACGGCTCAGGTTAAAGAGGCGATGAACGCTGGGATCCCGATCGCGAAGGTCACCGAAACGCTCACCCCGGCCAACGACTCCTTCCAGCAGTGGCAGTCGGCACAGCTCCAGGATCTCGCCGACGCACTGCACAAAGCGACCGGTAGGTGACCAGGCGGTTGCAGCACCGCGCCGAGGTGGCGGCTGAACCCGACGGTCAGCGGGTTGACGCACGCCCGGAAGCCGGCAGACCCAAGGGTGATGTCGGGCCGGTCGTCGAGCTGAGCCGGGCCGCGGCGGTGGTCGGTCACCGACGAGTGTGGTCCGAGGTCAGTCTCCGCGTGTCAGCCGGTGAGTTCGTCGCGGTTCTCGGCCCGAACGGCGTCGGCAAGTCGACGCTGCTGAAAGCGATCCTCGGCCTGGTTCCACTCGTCGCGGGCGAAGCTGCGGTACTCGGCGGACGCCCGGGACAGCACAACAAGCGCATCGGTTACCTGCCGCAGCGCCGAGCGTTCGACACGTCCGTCCGGATCCGCGGCGTCGACATCGTCCGCCTCGGCTGGGACGGCGACCGGTGGGGGATCCCCGTGCCGAGCCGGCTCGCCGGCAAGAAGGGACGCACCGGCCGCGAGCGCGTCGAGAAGGTTCTCGACCTGGTCGGTGCCACCGAATACGCACACCGCCCGATCGGTCAATGCTCAGGCGGCGAGCAGCAGCGCCTGCTCATCGCCCAAGCCCTGGTACGACGCCCCGACCTGCTGATCCTGGACGAACCGCTCGACAGCCTCGACGTCACCAACCAGGCAGCGATCAGCCGGCTGATTCGCGACGTGTCCCGCAGCGAGAACGTCGCCGTTCTGCTCGTCGCCCATGACGTGAACCCGCTCATCTCCTACCTCGACCAGGTCATCTACCTCGCCCACGGTGGGGCGGTGATGGGATCGCCCGCCGAGGTGATCACACCCGACACCCTCACCATGCTGTACGGCACGCCGATCGACGTCCTCACCGACCGCCTCGGACGTCTCGTGGTGGTCGGGCAACCTGATACCCCCGCCGAACACGACCACCGATGACCCCTGGGCTGAGCTGGAACATCCTTGCTGACGCCCGAGCGGTCCTGGCGTTGCATTTCATGGTCAACGCCCTGCGGGCCGGCACCATCGTCGCCGTCGTGGCCGGAGCCATCGGCTACTTCATGGTCCTGCGTCGCCAAAGCTTCGTCGGCCACACGCTGGCCGTCGCCGGGTTCCCCGGCGCGGCGGGCGCCACCTATCTCGGGGTAGCCACCCCACTCGGCTTCTACGGGTTCTGCATCGTCGGCGCCTTGATCATCGCCGCCCTGCCAGGCTCGGGACGGGCCCGGTCAGGTCTCGGGGGCTACGGCGAGGAATCCGCCGTCATCGGCACGGTGCAGGGATTCGCCCTCGCCTGCGGATTTCTGTTCGTCAGCCTCTACAAGGGCTTCTTGACCGGGCTGAACAGCCTGCTGTTCGGCTCCATCATCGGCGTGACCGACCATCAAGTCACCGAGTTGCTGGCCGCCGGCGTGGTGTGCCTGCTGATCCTCGCGGCCATCAGCCGGCCGTTGCTGTTCGCGACGATCGACCCGAGCACCGCCCGCTCCCGCGGTGTCCCGGTTCGCTTGATCGGGGCCGTGTTCCTCGTCCTGCTCGGGGTCGCGACCGCCGGCACCAGCCAAGTCACCGGCAGCCTGCTCGTCTTCGCCCTGCTGGTGGCCCCCGCAGCCGCCGCCACCCGATTGACCGCCCGACCCCCGGTTGGTGTCGTTCTCTCGATCCTGATCGCGATCGCCGTCACCTGGGCCGGAGAAGGGATCGCGTTCTTCTCCCCGTACCCGATCGGGTTCTGGGTGACCACGTTGGCGTTCGCGGTCTTCCTGCTCGCCAGCGCCTACCGCGCCGTGGCCGACGGCTGGGCGCGCCGGCCGCGGCGTACGCCAGCCACCCGAGCAGTCCCCGCATGATCCGCACCGATTCAGCGGCTACGGCAACCTCGGTAGGACATCTCGGGACCATGCTGTCCGCTCCCTACATTCAGCACGCACTGCTTGCCGGCACCGCGATCGCTGTGCTCTCCGGACTTGTCGGCTTCTTCGTGGTTCTGCGGGGCCAGGTGTTCGCCGGTGACGCGCTGTCTCATGTCGCCTACACCGGCGCGCTTGCCGCGCTTGCCGCCGGCGTCGACGAGCGGCTCGGCCTGTTCACGGCGTGCATCACCGTCGGCGTGCTGCTTGGCGTCATCGGCGGGCGCAGCGGAGCTGACGACGTCGTCATCGGCACCACCTTCGCCTGGATCCTCGGCCTCGGGGTGTTCTTCCTCGCCCTCTACACCACGCATCGCGCGACGGGGAACGGTGCCGCCAGCGTCAACGCGCTGTTCGGCTCCATCTTCGGCATCAGCGCGGCAGATGCGCGCACGGCCACGTGGGTCGCCCTCGGTGGGATCGCGGTTGTCGCCGTCATCGCCCGCCCGCTGCTGTTCACGACATTCGACGCGGGCGTGGCTGCCGCGCGACGGGTACCGGTTCGCCTGCTGGAAACCCTCTTCCTTGCGTTGGTCGGCGTTACCGCAGCCGAGGCCAGCCAAGCCATCGGCGCGCTGCTCCTGTTCGGGCTGCTGGCTGCTCCACCAGCGGCGGCCCAACTGCTGACGAACCGGCCCTGGCACGGTTTGCTGCTCTCGGCGGGGCTCGCGGTCGCCACCCTGTGGGCCGGCATCGTCATCGCCTACGAGGCATCACGGATCCCGGTGTCGTTCGCGATCATGGCCGTCGCGACGCTCCTCTATCTCGCCGCTGCTGCAGTGGCTGCGCTGCGACGCCGGCGGTCTTCCTTTGCTTGTGCCCCCGGCAGGATTCGAACCTGCGCCACCGCCTCCGGAGGGCGGTGCTCTATCCCCTGAGCTACGGGGGCGGCAACGGCTGAGGCTAGCAGCGGGTCACCCACCGATCTTGCGGTGCGAATCGACGACTGGGCCATTCGCGCGCGACCATATGACCCGTGGTTATCACGCTGGCCGCTCGGCCGCTCGCGCCCTGCACCACCGTGGTGCCGCCGGCTGCTGCCCTGCCCGATGTGCTGCCCACCGAGCGCCTCACCGAGACCGGCACTCCGGTCCCGGAGATCCGTGCCGAGCTGCGGCGGATCGCGTCGTACCGCAACATCGGCAGCGTGGCCCTGACCTGGGCCCAGGCCATCGTGACCGTCTGGCTGGCGGTGTGGATCGGCAACCCCATCGGGTACGCCGTTGCGTTCGTCCTGATGGGTCCGGCGCACGCCCGGTTCGCCAGCCTCGGGCACGAGGCGGCTCACCGGCTGCTGTTCGCCAACAAGCGAGCCAACGACGTTGTCGGGCGTTGGCTGATCGCCTACCCGGCGTTCTTTCCGTTCGACCTCTACCGGCGCGTTCACTTCGCGCATCACAAGGACGAGTTCGGGCCGAACGAGCCTGATCTCAATCTCTACAACGGCTACCCGATCACCCGGGCGTCGTTCTGGCGCAAGATGCGCCGCGACGCTGTCGGGTCCAGCGGCTGGAAGAACCTCAAGGCCCTGCTTCGCGGCCTCCGCCTACCAGGAGCGCGCCGTACCGTCCTGGGCATCCTCGCCGCGCAGGTTCCGCTCATCGTGGCTGCCGTCGCCGTCGGACGGTGGTGGCTGTGGCCGCTGCTGTGGCTCGGCCCATGGCTGACCGTGTGGCGGGTGATCAACCGGCTGCGGGCGATCGCAGAGCACGGCGGGATGGTCCGGTCGAAAGACCGGCGCCTCACGACGCACCACGTTCGCCAGACCTGGCCGGCTCGCTTCTTCATGGTCCCGTTCAACATCGGCTGGCATCTCGCGCACCACGTCGACATCGGGGTGCCCTGGCGCAACCTGCCGGCGCTGGAGCGCGAGCTCGAGGCGGCGGGATGGGTCACGGATTCCATCACCTGGCCCAGCTACCACGCCTTGTGGCGGGTGCTTCGCGCCCGCCCGAGTGAGTAGGGTCCTCACCTATGCCGACTCGGGTGCTCGTTGTCGAGGACGACGACGTGATCCGTCAGCTGATCACGGTCAACCTGGAGCTCGAGGGCTTCGAGGTCGTGACCGCGGTGGACGGCCAGGATGCCCTCGACCGCATTGGCGACATCCGGCCGGACGTGGTGACCCTCGACGTGATGATGCCTCGGCTCGACGGGTGGCAGACCGCGAGCCGGTTGCGCGAAAACCCTGACACCGCACACATCAAAGTGGTGTTGCTGTCGGCGCGGGCACAGGAGGCGGACATCCAGCACGGCGAGCGCCTGGGTGTCGACGCATACCTCACCAAGCCGTTCGACCCCGAGGAACTGGTGACGCTGATCCGGATCCTGGCGGGCGACGACGCCTAGCTTCCGGCGACGCCGTTTGTGGCGCAAATCGTTAGATGGCAACCGATAGCCTCGATGGGTGACTCCGGCCGATCTCGGTGACGCCGTCGTGGCGGCGGTTCGCGCTGCCGTGGCGGCCGGCGAGCTGGCCGTGGATGCGCCCGACTCCGTCCTGGTCGAGCGGCCCAAGAGTCGCGACCACGGCGACTACGCCACGAACGTGGCGCTCCAGCTCGCCAAGCCCGCCGGGCGCTCGCCGCGCGAAGTGGCCGAGATCGTCGCGACCCGGCTGCGCGAGACGGCGGGAATCCAGGCGGTGGACGTCGCCGGGCCGGGCTTCCTCAACATCACGCTGGCAGCAGGTGCCCACGGTGAGCTTGCCCGGACGATCGTCTCGGCGGGTGCGGACTACGGCCGCACCGACACCCTCGCCAAGCAGCGGATCAACCTGGAGTTCGTCTCCGCGAACCCGACCGGCCCGGTCCACATCGGTGCCGTGCGTTGGGCGGCAGTCGGTGACGCGCTCGGCAGGATCCTGACCGCGGCCGGCGCGGACGTCACCCGGGAGTACTACTTCAACGACGCCGGCTCGCAGATCGACCGGTTCGCCCGCTCCCTGCTTGCCGCCGCACGCGGTGAAGAGGCCCCAGAGGACGGCTACGCGGGGGAGTACATCGGGGAGATCGCGGCGGCGATCGTTGCCGACCATCCCGAGGCCACGTCGCTCCCGGAAGCCGACGCGATCGAGCTGTTCCGCGCCGAGGGCGTCGAGCGGATGTTCGCCGAGATCAAAGGATCGCTGGCCGACTTCGGCGTGGTCTTCGACGTCTACTTCAACGAGAAGTCGCTGCACGACAAGGGTGAGCTGGAGGCCGCCTTCGGACGCCTGACCGAGCAGCGCCGGATCTACGAGGCCGACGGCGCGTTCTGGCTGCGCACCGTCGACCTCGGCGATGACAAGGACCGGGTGCTTCGCAAGAGCGACGGCGAATGGACCTACTTCGCCGCCGACTGCGCGTACTACCTCGACAAGCGTGAGCGCGGCTTCGACCGCTGCATCTACATGCTGGGCGCCGATCACCACGGGTACGTCGGGCGGCTGCGTGCCATCGCGGCGTGTTTCGGTGACGACCCGGATCGCACGATCGAGGTGCTGATCGGACAGATGGTCAACCTGCTCAAGGACGGTGAGCCGGTCCGGATGTCCAAACGCGCCGGCAACGTCGTACTGCTTGCCGACATGGTCGACGCGATCGGGGTGGACGCCGCCCGCTACGCGCTCGCGCGGTACAGCAGCGACTCGCCGATCGACCTCGATCTGGACCTCTGGGCGCGCAAGACCAACGACAACCCGGTGTTCTACGTGCAGTACGCACACGCCCGGATCTCGTCGTTGCTTCGCAACGCCGCCGATCTCGGGATCACTCGCGGTGACGACTTCGACGGCGGCCTGCTTGCCGAGCCACGTGAGAGCGACCTGCTGGCGGCGCTCGGCGAGTTCCCGCGGATCGTCGCGAGTGCCGCCGAGCTGCGCGAGCCGCACCGAGTCGCGCGCTACCTCGAGGAGCTCGCGGGGACCTACCACCGCTTCTACGACGCGTGTCGGGTGCTGCCGATGGGAGACGAGCCGGCCACGGACCTCACCCGCGCCCGGCTGTGGCTGGTGGAAGCGACGCGGATCGTGATCGCGAGTGGGCTCGGCCTGCTCGGCGTCACCGCTCCGGAGCGGATGTAGCGCGATGAAGGCCCACCCGGCCGGCGCGATGCATGCCGACCCGACGACGAGTCACCCCCTCGGGGCGCCCCCTGCCGCGTTCGGTGAGCTGGACCCGCGGATCTGGCCGCTCGGGGCTGAACGCGTCGGCGGAGTGATGCACCTCGGTGGCTGCGACGTACGCGACCTCGCCGCCGCGCACGGCACCCCGGTGTATGTCCTGTCCGAAGACGATGTCCGGAGCCGGTGCCGGGGCTATCGCGCCGCCTTCGGCGATGACACCGATATCTATTACGCGGCGAAGGCGTTCCTGTCGAAGGGCGTCGCGGCCTGGGTGCGAGAAGAAGGCCTGTCGCTCGACGTGTCGAGTGGCGGTGAGCTGGCGACCGCGCTCGCCGCAGGCTTCCCGGCCGAGCGGATCCTCATGCACGGGAACAACAAGTCCCGCGGCGAGCTCGAGGCCGCGGTCGCAGCCGGAGTCGGCCGGGTGGTCGTCGACAGCGACCACGAGATCGCGCGGCTCGCCCACGTGGCGGAGGCGGCCGGCGTCAGGCAGCGGGTGCTCGTCCGCGTCACGGTCGGCGTCGAGGCGCACACCCATGAGTTCATCGCGACGGCACACGAGGACCAGAAGTTCGGGTTCTCTCTCGCCGGGGGTGCCGCGCTCGAGGCGGTACGACGCGTCGTCGCGCTGCCGTCGCTCGAGCTGGTCGGCCTCCACAGCCACATCGGCTCGCAGATCTTCGACACCGCGGGCTTCGAGGTCGCTGCTCACCGCGTCGTCGGGCTGCTTGCGACAGTGCGCGACGTGGTGGGTTTGACCTTGCCCGAGCTCGACCTCGGTGGCGGGCTCGGTATCGCCTACACGCCCGACGACGACCCGGCCGACGTCGCCGAGGTCGCGAAGCAGCTGCGCCTGATCGTCGAGCGCGAGTGCGAGGCCGCCGCGCTTCCGGTGCCGCGGCTTGCCGTCGAGCCGGGCCGCGCGATCGTCGGCCCCGCCGGCGTCACCCTCTACGAGGTCGGAACCGTCAAGGAGATCGACGGCATCAGGACCTACGTCAGCGTTGATGGCGGGATGAGCGACAACATCCGCACCGCGCTGTACGACGCGTCGTACACCTGTGTGCTGGCATCGCGGGACAGTGATGCGGCGCCGATGCTGGCGCGGCTGGTCGGCAAACACTGCGAGGCGGGCGACATCGTCGTGCGTGATCTGTGGCTGCCGCAGGACCTTGCCCCCGGGGATCTGCTCGCCGTCGCGGCCACGGGCGCCTACTGTCGCTCGATGGCCAGCAACTACAACGCAGTGCCACGACCACCGGTCGTCGCAGTCAAGGATGGCGCGAGCCGCGTCATGGTGCGGCGCGAGACTCTCGACGACCTGCTGGGGCTGGATCTCGGATGAGCAAACCGTTGAAGATCGCGATGCTGGGTTGCGGTGTCGTCGGCAGCGAGGTCGTGCGGCTGATCGGTGCGCACAGTGGCGACCTTGCGCAGCGCATCGGCGCACCGCTGGAGATCGCCGGCATCGCCGTACGCCGGCCGCAGCGCTCTCGTGACGTCGCTGTCGATCCGTCGCTGTTCACCACTGACAGCGCCGCCCTGGTCGCGCGCGAGGACGTCGACGTCGTCATCGAGGTCATCGGCGGCATCGAGCCTGCCCGCTCCCTGCTGGTGACGGCGCTCGAGCGTGGCGCGTCCGTGGTGACCGCCAACAAGGCCCTGCTCGCCGAGGACGGCGGCACGCTGTACGACGCGGCGCGCCGCGGCAACACCGATCTCTATTGCGAGGCCAGCGTCGCGGGCGCGATCCCGCTGCTGCGGCCGCTTCGCGAGTCGCTCGCCGGCGACCGCGTCAACCGGGTGATCGGCATCGTCAACGGGACCACCAACTACATCCTGACCAAGATGGACAGCACCGGCGCGAGCTTCTCCGACGCGCTCGAGGAGGCGCAGGCGCTCGGCTACGCCGAGGCCGACCCGTCGGCGGATGTGGACGGGTTCGACGCGGCGGCGAAGGCCGCGATTCTTGCCGGTCTCGCCTTCCACACCAGGGTGACCGCCGCCGACGTACATCGCGAAGGCATCTCCGACGTGACTGCCGGCGACGTCGCGAGCGCGCGCGACATGGGTGGTGTCGTGAAGCTGCTTGCGATTGCCGAGCGCGCCCCCGACCGCAACGGGCGTGAGTCGGTCGGCGTGCGAGTGCACCCGGCGATCCTTCCGCTCAGCCACCCGCTCGCCGGCGTCCGCGACGCGTACAACGCCGTGTTCATCGAGGCCGACGCTGCGGGCCAGCTGATGTTCTACGGCCGCGGTGCCGGCGGCGCGCCGACCGCGAGCGCAGTCCTCGGCGATCTGGTGGCCGTCTGCCGGAACCGGCTGTCCGGCGCGCGCGGTGCCGGCGACTCGTCGTACGCCGCGCTCCCGATCCGGCCGATGGGAGAGACCATCACGCGCTACCACGTCAGCCTGGATGTGGCGGACAAGGCGGGTGTGCTCGCCAGCATCGCGCAGGCATTCGCCGTGCACGACGTGTCGATCCAGACGGTTCGGCAAGAGGGACACGGTGACGATGCGACGCTGGACCTCGTGACCCACGACGCAACCGACGCGGCCCTGTCCGCCACCGTGGAAGAGCTGCGCCAGTTGGACGTTGTTCGCGCCGTTGCAAGTGTGATGCGAGTCGAGGGGGGTGGCGCATGACGACCACCGTCGCTCGGTCGGCGCCGTGGCGAGGTGTCATCGAGGAGTTTCGCGACCGGTTGCCGGTCACGGACGCCACGCCGGTGATCACGCTGCTCGAAGGCGGTACGCCGCTCATCCCGGCGCCGCGGCTGTCCAAGCGCACCGGCTGCGATGTCCTGCTGAAGGTCGAGGGCCTCAACCCGACAGGGTCGTTCAAGGACCGCGGGATGACCATGGCGATCAGCAAAGCGGCTGAGGAAGGCGCCAAGGCCGTCATCTGCGCTTCTACCGGCAACACCTCCGCGAGCGCCGCGGCGTACGCCGTCCGCGCCGAGATGGTGTGCGCGGTGCTGGTGCCACGCGGCAAGATCGCGATGGGCAAGCTTGCGCAGGCGCTCGTGCACGGTGCGCGGCTGCTGCAGGTCGATGGCAACTTCGACGACTGCCTCAACCTCGCGCGGGATCTCGCAGAGAAGTACCCGGTCGCTCTCGTGAACTCCGTCAACGAGTTCCGGATCGAAGGCCAGAAGACGGCGTCGTTCGAGATCTGTGACGCGCTCGGTGACGCGCCGGACGTCCACTGCCTCCCCGTGGGCAACGCCGGCAACATCACGGCCTACTGGAAGGGCTACGTCGAATACGCCGGCGACGGGATCGCCACGCACCGTCCGGTCATGCGCGGGTTCCAGGCAGCCGGCGCCGCACCAATCGTGCGCGGTGCACCGGTCCACTCGCCGTCGACCATTGCCACCGCGATCCGGATCGGCAATCCCGCATCGTGGCAACAGGCACTTGCGGCTCGTGACGAGTCCGGCGGTGCCATCGAGGCGGTCACCGACCGCGACATCCTGGCCGCGTACCGGATCCTCGCGAAGGAAGAAGGTGTGTTCGTCGAACCGGCGAGCGCCGCCAGCGTCGCGGGCCTGTTGCAGGCCCGTCACGAAGGGACGCTCGACGCCGGGCTTCGCGTCGTGTGCACCGTGACGGGCAACGGTCTGAAGGATCCCGAGTGGGCGATCGCCGGTGCTCCCGCGCCGCTGACCATCGCCGCCGAGGTCTCGGCGGCGGCGGAAGCTCTCGACCTGTAATGGCCAGACGGTCCGGCCCGACGTTCAAGGCTGCTCCGGTACGGGTTCGCGTACCCGCGACCAGTGCCAACCTCGGTCCGGGGTTCGACGCGCTCGGGCTTGCCCTCGAGCTGTACGACGACGTCGTCGTACGCGTCACCGACGAGCCCGGTCTGTCCGTCGACGTGGCGGGGATGGGTGCGGCGAGTGTGCCGCGCAACGCGCGTCATCTGGTGGTGAAGTCGATGCGCGCGACGTTCAAGCTGCTCGGCGGGGCACCCACCGGTCTCGAGGTCGTGTGTGCCAACCGGATTCCTCACAGCCGCGGTCTCGGCTCATCGGCGGCAGCGATCGTCGCGGGCGTGGTCGCCGCACGCGGACTGGTCGTGGGTGGCAGCGAACGCATGGACGATGACGCCGCGCTTGCGCATGCCGCGCAGCTCGAAGGTCACCCGGACAACGTCGCCGCTTGCCTGCTCGGCGGACTGACCATCGCCTGGAGCGATGCGTCGGGTGCGCGCGCGTTGAAGGTGCCGGTGTCGGCAGACCTCGCGCCGGTGGCGTTCGTGCCGGGAACGGGGGCGTCGACGAAGGCGGCGCGCAAGCTGCTGCCCGACTCAGTGCCTCACGCTGATGCCGTTGCCAATGCCGCGCGCGCTGCGCTGCTGGTCGAAGCGCTTCGCTCACATCCCGGTGACCTGCTTGCCGCGACGGAAGACCGGCTGCATCAGCCCTACCGCGAGCCCGCGATGCCACGCACCGCCGCGTTGGTTGCGGAGCTGCGGGCGGCGGGGATACCCGCCGTCGTGTCGGGTGCCGGACCGACCGTCCTCGCGCTGACGACCAAGGCAGGCCGTGACCGAGCCGTGACCTTTGCGCGACGAGGTTGGAGCGCGCTGCCGCTCGACGTCGACCAGAAGGGCGCCCACCTCGCCGCTCTCTAGCCGGCATTGGTCCGCGGGACACGCCGGAATACCCCGGAACCGCACCTTTGTTGGCAGGAATGGACGGCGACGACTACGCTGTCCTTGCGAATAGCCGCCCCATCGGGGCGAGGTTTCCGCTCTGCAGCGAGTCAGCATCCCCGGTAGCGAGCCTCACCAAGTCTCACCAGCCGTAGATCCGATTCGTCGCTTCCCCGCTCCAGCCTTGGGGCGCACGCGCAAATCCTCACCCGGGATCGGCTCAACAAAGCTCCCGCCGCGAAGGCGGGTTCCAGTGCCGCCGCGGACTTCCCGGCCGTACTGACTGAAATGAAGTAAGGAAGGACCAGTAAGTGAGCGAAACTCACGAGGTTTCCTCCGCGGAGGCGTCGACCAACGAGTCGACCAGCGCCGGCGGATCGACGAACGGCCGCCGCAAGGGACTGTCCGGGATGCTGTTGCCCGAGCTCCAGACGCTCGCGGGCGACCTGGGCATCACCGGCACCGCACGGATGCGCAAAGGCGAGCTGATCGAGGCGATCCAGGCCAAGCAAGGCGGCTCCTCGCGGGCTGCCGCAGCGTCGGCTCCCGCTGATGACGCCAACGCACAGCACGGCCGCGCTGAGCGAAGCGACGACCGTCGCGGCGATGACCGCGAACCCCGCGACCGTCAGCAGGACGACCGCGGCGAGGCTCGCGAACCGCGCGACCGCCAGCAGGGCAACCGCCAGGGCGGCAACGGCCAGAACCGGCAGAACAACCAGAACAACCAGAACGGTCAGAACAACGGGCCGGGTGGTGACGGCCAGGGCAATCGTCAGGGTGACGAGGAGTTCGGCTCGAACCGCTCGCGTCGCGGCCGGTTCCGGGAGCGCAACCGCGGTCGCGGTGGCAGCCGTGAACGCTTCGGCCCGAACGACGCGGAGCCGATCATCTCCGATGACGATGTGCTCGTCCCGGTCGGCGGGATCGTCGACATCCTCGACAACTACGCGTTCGTGCGCACCAGCGGTTATCTCTCGAGCCCCGATGACGTGTACGTCTCTTTGTCGCAGGTGCGGCGCTACGGGTTGCGCAAGGGTGACGCGGTCACGGGCATGATCCGCCAGCCGCGTGAGGGTGAGCGACGCGAGAAGTTCAACGCGCTGGTCCGCCTCGACACCGTCAACGGCGTCGACCCGGAAGAGGCGAAGAAGCGTCCGGACTTCGCGAAGCTGATCCCGCTCTACCCGCAGGAGCGGCTGCGGCTGGAGACCGAGCCGAACATCTACACGACCCGGGTCATCGACCTCGTCGCACCGCTGGGCAAGGGTCAGCGCGGTCTGATCGTCTCGCCGCCGAAGGCCGGCAAGACGATGGTGCTCCAAGCGATCGCGAACGCCATCACGACGAACAACCCCGAGTGCCACCTCATGGTCGTTCTCGTCGACGAGCGACCCGAAGAGGTCACCGACATGCAGCGGTCTGTGAAGGGTGAGGTCATCGCCTCGACCTTCGACCGGCCGCCGTCCGACCACACGAGCGTCGCCGAGCTGTCGATCGAGCGCGCAAAGCGCCTCGTCGAGCTCGGTCACGACGTTGTCGTCCTGCTCGACTCGATCACCCGGCTCGGCCGTGCGTACAACCTGGCGGCGCCGGCGAGCGGCCGGATTCTCTCCGGCGGCGTCGACTCGACCGCGCTCTACCCGCCGAAGCGGTTCCTCGGCGCCGCGCGCAACATCGAGAACGGCGGCTCGCTGACTATCCTCGCGACCGCACTGGTTGAGACCGGCTCGACGATGGACACCGTGATCTTCGAGGAGTTCAAGGGCACGGGCAACATGGAGCTCAAACTCGATCGCAAGCTCGCGGACAAGCGGATCTTCCCGGCGGTCGACATCGACCCGTCGGGTACCCGCAAGGAGGAGATCCTGCTCTCGCCCGAGGAGCTGCAGATCATCTGGAAGCTGCGGCGGGTGCTTCACGCCCTCGACGCGCAACAGGGGATGGAGCTGCTGCTGTCCAAGCTCAAGGAGACGCACAGCAACTACGAGTTCCTGCTGCAGGTGCAGAAGACCAGTCCGGGCGAGGGCTAGGAATATCTACCGCTCCACAGCGTTTGCCTACTTCAGGCACACTGGAAGCATCGGTTCCGGTTCACCCCGCTGAGGGGACCCGGCGACCCCCATCGAAAGGAGCACCGACCGTGAAGCCCGACATCCACCCCGAGTACGTCGAGACCAGCGTGACCTGCACGTGCGGCAACACCTTCACCACGCGCAGCACCGCGAAGAACGGCGTCATCCATGCCGACGTCTGCTCGGCCTGCCACCCCTTCTACACGGGCAAGCAGAAGATCCTGGACACGGGCGGTCGCGTGGCGCGCTTCGAGCAGAGGTACTCGAAGAAGTAGCTGTGGTCAGCATCGTCTGACCTGTTTGCTACTCATCTGGAGTCATCGTGTTCGAGCAAGTCGAAGAGCTTGTCGCCGAGCACGCCGACCTCGAGAAGCAGCTGTCCGACCCGGACATCCACGCCGACCAGGGCCGAGCCCGGACGGTTGGCCGGCGCTACGCCGAGCTCGGCCCGATCGTCGCCAAGTACGCCGAGTGGCGCCGGGCCGGGGACGATCTCGCGGCAGCCAAGGAGCTTGCCGACGAGGACGCGTCCTTCCGCGCGGAGATCCCGGACCTCGAGGCGGCGCTGTCGCGCTTGACCGACGAGCTGCGTGCCCTGCTGGTCCCGCGTGACCCGAATGACGACAAGGACGTCATCGTCGAGGTGAAGGCCGGCGAGGGCGGCGACGAGTCGGCGCTGTTCGCGGGCGATCTGTTGCGCATGTATCTGCGCTACGCCGAGCGTCAAGGATGGAAGACGGAGCTGCTCGACGCTGCCGAGAGCGATCTGGGTGGCTACAAGGAAGCCACGATCGCGGTGCGCGGCCGGGGCGAGCCGATGCCATGGAGCCGGCTGAAGTACGAAGGCGGCGTGCATCGCGTCCAGCGGGTGCCCGCGACCGAGTCGCAGGGTCGGATCCACACGAGCGCGGCCGGCGTACTCGTGCTGCCGGAAGCCGAGGACGTCGAGATCGAGATCGACCCGAACGACTTGCGGATCGACGTGTACCGCTCGTCGGGGCCCGGTGGGCAGAGCGTCAACACGACGGACTCGGCAGTGCGGATCACGCACCTGCCGACCGGGATCGTCGTGTCGTGCCAGAACGAGAAGTCCCAGCTGCAGAACAAGGAGAGCGCGATGCGTATCCTTCGCGCTCGCATGTTGCAAGCGGCACAAGAGGCCGCGGACGCCGAAGCGTCGGAAGCGCGCCGCAGCCAGGTCCGTACCGTCGACCGCAGCGAGCGGATCCGGACCTACAACTTCCCCGAGAACCGCATCAGTGACCACCGGGTCGGTTACAAGGCCTACAACCTCGACCAGGTGCTGGATGGTGACCTCGACGCCGTGGTGCAGGCGCTTGCCGACGCCGACACCGCGGCGGCTGTCGGCACTCAGGAGTGAGCCTGAGGTGATCACGCTTCGAGACGCGACCGGTCGGCTTGCCGCCGCCGGGGTGGCGAGCGCTGAACACGATGCGCGCGCCTTGCTCCGCTACGCCGACGACGCCGGTCTCGACGCGGAGGAACTGGTCGCGAAGCGCGCGCAGCGGGTGCCGTTGCAGCACCTGATGGGATCGGCCGGATTTCGCTACCTCGAGCTCGCCGTGGGCCCAGGCGTCTTCGTTCCTCGCCCGGAGACCGAGGTCGTCGTCGAAGCGGTCCTCGACGCCACCACGAGCATCGTGGCCCCCCGGGTCGTCGACCTGTGCGCGGGAAGCGGCGCACTCGGACTGTCGGTCGCACAGGAACACCGTGGTGCTCTCGTCGACCTGGTCGAAGTCTCGGACACGGCGATTGAGTGGCTCCGCCGCAACGTCGATTCGTGGTGCGCCGCCGACGAGTCGCGTAGTGCCCGAGTGCGCGTTCACCACGCTGATCTCGAGACGGCCCCCGACGACCTCGATGGTCAGGTCGACGTCGTCGCGTCGAATCCGCCGTACGTCGCGGTTGCCGAGCGCGTGCTGGTCGATCCCGAGGTACGTGACCATGATCCCGGTGAGGCGTTGTGGGCGGGCGAGGACGGCCTCGATGTGATTCGCCGAGTCGTCGCCCGAGCGAAGGTGTTGCTGCGTCCGGGCGGGACGCTCGTTGTCGAGCACTCCGACCGGCAGGGTGAGTCGGCGCCGGCTGTCTTCACGGCTGCTGGCTTCTCCGACGTTCGCGACCATCTCGATCTCACCAAGCGACCACGATTCACCACAGGGAGCTGGCAACCGTGAGCCGCGTCTTCGACTGCAACCAACCGAGCGAGCGCGAGGAGGGCATCGAGGAGGCCGCCGCCGCGCTGCGGAGCGGCGAGCTCGTCGTGCTTCCGACCGACACCGTGTACGGCGTGGCCGCCGACGCCTTTCTGCCCGATGCGGTCCAGGCGCTGCTCGCGGCGAAGGGACGGGACCGGTCGATGCCGGTGCCGGTCCTCGTGTCGTCACCAGCGATGCTGGCGGCGCTGGTCGACCAGATGCCGGAGCCTGCGACAGCGTTGTCGGGGGAGTTCTGGCCCGGCGCGCTGACACTGGTCGTGCGTCACACCGCGCACCTGGTGTGGGATCTCGGTGACAGTCGCGGGACGGTTGCCGTGCGGATGCCTGCCAACGAGCTCGCACAGGACCTGATCAGCCGCACCGGTCCGCTCGCGGTATCGAGTGCGAACCGGACCGGGCATGAGCCGGCGACGACCGCGATGGATGCGCGGCTACAGCTCGGCGCAGCGGTCTCGGTGTATCTGGACGGCGGTTCAAGCGGGGGATCGGTGGCGTCGACGATCATCGACGTGACGAGCGAACGGCCACGCCTGTTGCGTGCCGGCGCGCTCGACCTCGAGGCGCTGCGCGCGGTCGTGCCGGACCTCGAAGTGGACGCGGGCGACGAGGCCTTCTAGATGTCCGACAGCTACCGCGTGCTCGTTGTCTGCACAGGCAACATCTGTCGCTCTCCGTTCGCGGAGCGGCTGCTGCGGGCGCGCCTCGACGAACGCTTCGGGCCGGACGCCACCTCGATCGAGATCTCGAGCGCGGGCACCTGGGGCCTGGTGGGCGAACCGATGATGCCCGAGGCCGCCGAGACGCTGCGGCGCTACGGCGGGGACCCGGCGAACTTCGCTGCCTGCGCACTCGACGAGCAGCAGATCGAGGCGGCAGACCTCGTGCTCGGCTTGACCCGCGAGCATCGAGCGGCTGTCGTGACGATGGTGCCGCGCGCGTCCGCTCGAACGGTCACGATTCGCGAGTACGCCCGGCTGCTGTCCGGTCTCTCGCCCTCCGAGCTGCCGATCGCAGGACTGGATCTGACCGAGCGCTTCCGGGTGGTCACCAGGACGGCGTTCGGGCGGCGCGGGTTCGCACCCCCGCACGATCCCTCGGACGACGATGTCCCGGATCCGTTCGGCGGCCCGATGGCTGCGTACGAGCGGGCGGCCGCGCTGATCGACCGGGCCCTCGCCGTGCCGCTATCGCTGCTGTCGGTCTAGCGCTGCTTCGGGCGTCCGAGCCGACGCAGAGACGCGCGGGTCACTCGCGAGCCCGCCCTGGTTCGTGCGTCGTACAGTGATCGAACAGTCAACGGAGGGAGGTGGCGGCCCGCCGTGCGCGAGTACGTGCTCACCGGAGTGCTGGTGGCGGCCGTCACCTATCTGCTGACGCCGTTCGTCCTTCGCCTCGCGGTTCGTTGGCGGGTGCTGGCCGAGGTACGTGACCGTGACGTCCACACGATCCCGACTCCGCGGATGGGTGGCGTGGCGATGTTCGCCGGTATCTGCGCCGGGCTACTCGTCGCCAGCCGGCTGCCGACCCTGCAGCGGGTCTTCGAGTCCAGCGACGCTCAGGGAGTGCTGTACGGCGGGGGTGTGCTCGTCCTGCTTGGCGCGGCCGATGACCGCTGGGGCCTTGACGCGCTGACGAAGCTCGCCGGGCAGATCGTGGCCGCCGGGGTGATGGTGTTGCAGGGCGTGCAGCTGCTCTACGTGCCGATTCCGGGCGGCGGAGCGCTCTCACTCGATTCCGACCTCGGCGTACCGCTCACCGTGCTGTTCGTGGTCGTGACGATCAACGCCATCAACTTCATCGACGGGCTCGACGGGCTTGCGGCGGGCGTGGTGGCGATCTCGTCGCTGTCGTTCTTCGCGTACTCGTACGAGCTCTCAGTCGTCCACCACTTCGATCGGGCCACCGCTCCCACCCTGCTGGCGGCCGTTCTCGCGGGCGCGTGCATCGGGTTCCTGCCGCACAACTTCAACCCAGCCCGAATCTTCATGGGCGACTCGGGATCGATGCTGCTGGGGCTGGTGTTCTCTGCGGCAACGGTGAGTCTCACGGGACAGCTCGATCCCAACGCGATCGGGTACTACGGGCTGGTCCCGACCCTGCTCCCGCTGCTGCTGCCGCTCGCCTTGCTGGCCATCCCGCTGTTCGACCTCGTGCTCGCGGTGGTGCGCCGCAGTCGCGCCGGCCAGGCGCCGTGGGCGCCCGACAAGCAGCACCTGCATCACCGCTTGCTCACGCTCGGCCACTCGCACGCTCGCGCGGTGCTGATCATGTACATGTGGTCGGCGCTGATCGCCGGCGGAACGGTGGCGCTGGGCCTCTCGCACGGGCGGCCGCTTGTCGTGACCGCGGTGGTCCTCGCGGGGATCGCCCTGCTGCTCGTCGCGAGCAACCTGCCGCGGCTGCGGGTCGCGCACCGCGGGCCACGCGTCTAGATCGGTGGCCCGGCAACAGCCCACGATGAACATCGCGACGCTGCTCGGTGTCGGCGCGACATTCGGCATCTGCGTCGGGATCGGCGTCTTCCTCGGGGTCCTGGCCGACCGCGCCTGGGGCACCTCACCCCTGCTCGCATTGCTGGGCTTGGCGGTTGGTATCTTGGTTGGCGCAGCCGGCGCCTACCAGGTGATCCGGCCCTTCACCCGCACCACCTCATTTCCCACAACTAAATCCGCCAGACCTGACGATGAAGTCCGATCCGACGAACAGTGAGAGGAAGACGGTGGCCCTCGACGCTCAATGGAGCGCCGTCGCGCGTGGGTACCGAAACGCGCTGATCCTTGCCGCTGGACTCGGCGTGGCCGCGGTCGTGGTCAGCTTCGTTGCCGGGCGGCTGTCCGTCGGCCTGTTCGTCTGCCTCGGGCTGGCGATGGGTGGCTACAACGCACGCAAGCTCTGGACCGACACCCGGGCGCTCGACGTCAGCCTGCAGAACCCGCGGACCGCGGTCATGAAGACCTCCCTCGCCCGGCTCGGGCTGATCACGGTGTTCGCCTTCCTGGTCGCGGCGCTATGGCGCACCAACGGCTGGGGGATCTTCGTGGGCCTGGTGCTGTTCCAGCTCGAGATGATGTCGCTGCTGCTGGGCCCGCTGCGGCGGGTGGTGGCGCCGTGAGCGCTCCTGCCTTCCTCGCGCCCGCCGCCGACATCTCCGTCGGCGACCACCCGACCTTCCACTTCATCGGGCTCACCTTCAACTACGACACGATGTACACGACCGCGCTCGCGGCGTTGCTGACCGTCGCGTTCTTCATGTACGTCGCGCGTAAGGCCACAAGCGGTGTACCCAGTCGCGTGCAGATCATCACCGAGACCGTCCTGGGACAGGCGCGCACTTACGTCGAGAGCGCGGTCGGCCACGATGTTCCGCCGTGGTTGGTCCCGTTTGGTGCCACGCTGTTCTTCTTCATCCTGTTCTGCAACTGGCTCGGCTGGATCCCGTCGGGTCACCACCCCGAGCGGCTCGGGCCGCCGACCGCCGATGTCAACCTCGTCTACGCGCTCGCGCTGACAGTTGTGGTGCTCTACACGTATCTCGGGATCAAGCGGAAGGGCTTCCGTTACGCGGGCGACTGGTTCACCGCGAAGCCTGCAATCCGCCGGCCGATCCTGGTGCTCGAGCAGTTCGTGAACCCGCTGTCGCTGTCGCTGCGACTCTTCGGCAACATCTTTGCCGGCGGGATCATGCTCGCGGTCATCGCGCTGCTGCCGTTCTATCTCTTCCCGCTGTACGGCCTCGCCGACTTCGGCTGGCGGATCTTCGACTCCGGCCTGATCGCGCCGATCCAGGCCTTCATCTTCTCGTTCCTGACCATCCTCTACTTCGGCTTCGCAACAGCCGAGGAGCACTGACGCTCCCGAGCACGGGCGCGTTCGCATCTAAGGAGAAATAGTGGCGGCATCAACCACAGTCCCCGCGGCGATCGCCAAGGCTGGCGGCATCATCGGCGCCGGCCTCGCCCTCGGTGGCGGCGCGATCGGTGCCGGTATCGGTGACGGTATCGCCGGTAACGCGCTGATCAGCGGCATCGCGCGGCAGCCGGAGGCGCAGGGCCAGCTGACCGGCCAGTTCTTCCTGACGGTCGGTCTGGTCGAGGCGGCGTACTTCATCAACCTGGCGTTCGCCGCGCTGTTCGCCTTCGTCCTCGGGAAGTAAGTGTTCGTGCCCACGCACCTTCTCGTCCTCGCCGCGGCATCCGCCGACGGCGACAAGACGAACAACTTCCTGATCCCCAACGGGACCTTCATCTTCGAGTGGATCGTCTTCATCCTGGTCGTGGTGTTCCTGGCCAAGAAGGTGATCCCGCGGATCACGACGATGGTCGACGCGCGCGCAGCTGCGATCCAGAAGCAGTTCGATGACGCCGAGGCACTCAAGGCGCGCTTGGAGAAGGCGGAGCAGGAGTACGGCGAGGCTCTCGCCGAGACGAAGCGTGAGGCGACGCGGCTGCGCGAGCAGGCGCAGGCCGAGCGCGCGCAGATCGTCGAGGAAGCCCGCAGCGAGGCGCAGACGCGGGTCGACGAGATGATCGCCAACGCCGAGTCACGCATCGCCGCCGAGCGTCAGCAGACGATTCTGGCGTTGCGTGCCGAGATCGGCGACTTGGCGACCACGCTCGCCGAGCGGGTGGTTCATGACGCGCTCCGTGAGGACGCTCGGCAGCGCAAGCTGGTCGAGGACTTCATCGCCGGCGTCGGCTCGGGCGAGCTTGCGGGGTCGAACTAAGCCATGCAAGGAGCCAGCCGCGACTCCCTCGTCGGACTGCGTGGGCGGTTGCCGATCGACGGCGACCTCACCCGGGTCTCGAACGAGCTGTTCGCGGTCGTGTCCGTGGTCGGCGGCCGCGCGTCGTTGCGCCGGGCGCTGTCGGATCCGTCTGCCTCGACCGTCGCCAAGGCGCACGTCGTCGACGAGCTGTTCGGGTCGCGGCTGGACCCCACGTCGTTGGGCATCCTGCGTGAGGCGGTCAGCTCCCGCTGGTCCCAGTCGCGTGACTTGATCGACGCTCTCGAGGAGATCGCCGTCGACGCGGCGCTGATCACTGCCCAGACAGCTGGCGAGCTCGACGCCGTCGAGGACGAGCTGTTCCGCTTCGGGCGAATCATCGAGGGCGAGCCCGAGCTGCGTGACGCCCTGACGAACCGCAGCCTGCCTGCCTCGACCAAGCAGGACCTGCTGCACCGCTTGCTCGACGGCAAGGTCAATGGCGTGACGTTCACGTTGATCGAGCGCGTCGTGGTCGAGCCCCGCGGCCGCACGGTCGAGCGCGCGCTGCAGGACCTGTCCTCGCTTGCGGCCCAGCGCCGCGATCGCCTGGTGGCGCACGTCACGAGCGCGACCGCGCTCTCCGAGGCAGAGCAATCCGACCTCACGGCGGCACTGAGCCGGACCTTCGGCCACGACCTGCGGTTGCAGGTCGTCGTCGATGCCTCGCTGATCGGCGGACTGACGGTCCGGGTCGGCGACGAGCTGATCGACGCGAGCGTGGCTCGCCAGCTGGCCGAGGCCCGCCGCACGATGACCGGCCGGTCGGGCGCCCGCCCGGCACGAGCCTGACGAACGAAACAAGGAGCACGTAGTGACCGAGCTGAGCATCCGTCCGGAGGAGATCCGCGAGGCCCTCGAGGGTCTTGTCGCCTCCTACGACCCGAAGGCCTCGCGCGACGAGGTCGGCGTGGTCACGGACACCGGTGACGGCATTGCGCGGGTCGAGGGTCTCTACTCCGCGATGACGAACGAGCTGCTCGAGTTCGAGGGTGGCCTGCTCGGCATTGCGCTGAACCTCGACGTCCGTGAGATCGGCTGCGTCATCCTCGGCGAGTCGCACGGCATCGAGGAAGGCCAGCAGGTCCGGCGGACCGGCAACGTGCTCTCGATCCCCGTCGGCGACGGCTTCCTCGGCCGCGTCGTCGACCCGCTCGGCCGCCCGCTGGACGGCAAGGGCGACGTCGCGTCGACCGAGCGACGCGAGCTCGAGCTGCAGGCCCCGAACGTCATGGCCCGCCAGCCGGTGAAGGAGCCGCTGCAGACCGGCGTCAAGGCGATCGACGCCATGACCGCGATCGGGCGCGGTCAGCGCCAGCTGATCATCGGTGACCGGCAGACCGGCAAGACCGCGGTCGCCCTCGACGCGATCATCAACCAGCGCGACAACTGGAAGTCGGGCGACCCGAAGAAGGCCGTCAAGTGCGTGTACGTCGCCATCGGCCAGAAGGGCTCGACGGTTGCGCAGGTCCACGCCGCGCTCGAAGAGGCCGGCGCGATGGAGTACACGACGATCGTCGCCGCCCCGGCGTCGTTCCCGGCTGCGTTCAAGTACATCGCGCCGTACGCCGGCTCCGCGATCGCGCAGCACTGGATGTACAACGGCGAGCACGCGCTGATCGTCTTCGACGACCTGTCGAAGCAGGCCGACGCGTACCGCAACATCTCGCTGCTGCTGCGCCGGCCGGCCGGCCGTGAGGCCTACCCGGGTGACGTCTTCTACCTGCACTCGCGGCTGCTCGAGCGCTGCGCGAAGCTCTCCGATGATCTCGGCGGCGGCTCGCTGACCGGCCTACCGATCATCGAGACCAAGGGCAACGACGTGTCGGCGTACATCCCGACCAACGTCATCTCCATCACCGACGGTCAGATCTTCCTCGAGACCGACCTGTTCAACTCCGGCGTCCGCCCTGCCATCAACGTGGGTGTCTCCGTCTCCCGAGTCGGCGGCAACGCGCAGACCAAGGCGATGAAGAGCGTCGCGGGCCGGTTGCGGCTCGATCTCGCGCAATATCGCGAGCTGGAGGCGTTCTCCGCGTTCGGCTCCGATCTCGACAAGGCGTCGAAGGCACAGCTCGAGCGAGGCGCGCGGCTGGTGGAGCTGCTCAAGCAGCCGCAGTACACGCCGTACCCGGTAGAGCGCCAGGTCGTGTCGATCTGGGCCGGAACGTCGGGTGCGCTCGACGACATCCCGGTCGCCGACATCTCACGCTTCGAGCGGGAGTTCCTCGACTTCGTCGGCCGCCAGCACAAGGGGATCTACGACGCGATCCTGGCCGACACCAAGATCGAGGGCGACATCGTCGACCAGCTGCAGAACGCGATCAGCGAGTTCAAGAAGACCTTCGAGACCTCGTCCACCGGCGAGAGCAGCTAGCCGAATGGGTGCTCAGCTCCGCGAGGCTCGTCGCCGCATCAAGTCGGTGCAGTCGACGAAGAAGATCACGCGCGCGATGGAGCTCATCGCCGCGTCTCGCATCGTCAAGGCGCAGCAGCGAATCGCTGCGTCGCGTCCGTATGCCGAGGCCATCACGGAGGTCGTCCGCTCGGTGACGGCGCCAGGTGTCGTCTCCGAGGACCACCCGCTGACGACGCCTCGCGAGAGCGTTGGCGCCGCGGCGCTGTTGTTGATCACCAGTGACCGGGGCCTGGCGGGCGGCTACAGCGCCAACATTCTGCGGGCGGGGGAGCAGACGACGGCGAAGCTCCGCGAGCAGGGCATCTCGACTGTCCCCTACCTCGTCGGCCGCAAGGCGATCGGCTACTACCGGTTCCGCGGCCGCGACACCTCGCACGCGTGGAGCGGTTTCTCGGAGCAGCCGTCGTACGACGACGCCAAAGCCGTCGCCGAGGACCTGCTCGAGCACTTCGTCAAGGGCTCGAGCGACGGCGGCGTCGACGAGATCCATCTCGTCTTCACGCACTTCGAGTCGATGGCAACGCAGCGGGTGAGCATCGTGCGCCTGCTGCCGCTCGACCCGGCTGAGCTGCCCCAAGGCGACGAGACCGAGCCGGCAGCCGTCACCGGGCTCATGGAGTTCGAGCCGGAGGGTGCCGGCGTCCTCGATGCGTTGCTACCGCGTTACCTCACCGCACGGATCTTCACGGCCATGCTGGAGGCCGCGGCGAGCGAGCAGGCGGCACGCCGGCGCGCGATGAAGTCCGCGACGGACAACGCTGACGAGCTCATCAAGAAGCTGACTCGGGATGCCAACGCTGCCCGGCAGGCTGAGATCACGCAGGAAATCATGGAAATCGTCGGTGGCGCAGAGGCGCTCGCCGGAGCAGGGAGAGATCAGTAATGACAGCCACGCTCACCGAGCAGTCGACCACCGGCCAGGGCGGCACCGGCCGTGTCGTGCGGGTCATCGGACCCGTCGTCGACGTCGAGTTCGCTCCCGACGAGATGCCCGAGATCTACAACGCGCTCACGGTTGAGCGCACGCTGGGTGACGACGTGCGCACCCTCACACTCGAGGTCGCGGGCCACATCGGCGACAACATGGTCCGTGCGATCTCGATGCAGCCGACGGACGGTTTGATCCGCGGCGCCGAGGTGCAGGACTCCGGCGCGCCGATCTCGGTGCCGGTTGGCGACGCGACTCTCGGGCACGTGTGGAACGTGCTCGGCGACGCTCTCGACACGACCGCTGACAAGATCGAGGTCACCGAGCGCTGGCCGATTCACCGCCCGTCGCCGCCGCTGGACGAGCTCGAGCCGCGGACGGAGATGTTCGAGACCGGCATCAAGGTCATCGACCTGCTCGCACCGTACGTGCGCGGCGGCAAGATCGGGATGTTCGGCGGCGCCGGCGTCGGCAAGACCGTCGTCATCCAGGAGATGATCCGGCGGGTCGCCCAGCAGTTCGGTGGCCGGTCCGTGTTCGCCGGCGTGGGTGAGCGCACGCGTGAGGGCAACGACCTCTACCTCGAGATGGAGGAGGCGAACGTCCTCAAGGACACCGCCCTCGTCTTCGGTCAGATGGACGAGCCTCCCGGCACCCGGCTTCGCATCGCGCTCGCGGGCCTGACGATGGCGGAGTACTTCCGGGATGTGCAGAAGCAGGACGTGCTGCTGTTCATCGACAACATCTTCCGGTTCACCCAGGCCGGCTCCGAGGTCTCGACGCTGCTCGGCCGGATGCCTTCGGCCGTGGGTTACCAGCCGACCCTCGCCGACGAGATGGGCGAGCTCCAGGAGCGAATCACCTCGACCCGTGGTCACTCGATCACGTCGCTTCAGGCGATCTACGTTCCTGCGGACGACATCACCGACCCGGCTCCGCACACCACGTTCGCCCACCTCGATGCGACCACTGTTCTCTCGCGGTCGATCTCGGAGAAGGGCATCTACCCTGCCGTCGACCCGCTCGACTCAACGTCGCGAATCCTCGACCCGCGGTACGTCGGTGACGAGCACTACCAGGTCGCGCGTCGTACCCAGGAGATCCTCCAGCGCTACCGGGACCTGCAGGACATCATCGCCATTCTCGGTATCGACGAGCTGTCGGAGGAGGACCGGATCACGGTCAACCGCGCGCGTCGCATCGAGCGCTTCCTCTCCCAGCCGTTCTTCGTGGCCGAGCAGTTCACCGGCATCCCCGGCAAGTTCGTGCCGCTGACCGAGACGATCGACTCCTTCAAGCGGCTGTGCGACGGTGAGTTCGACGAGCAGCCGGAGCAGGCATTCTTCATGTGCGGTGGTGTCGAGGACGTCGAGGCCAACGCGAAGAAGCTGGCCGAGTAGCGGACTAGGACGCACTCATGGCAACGATGCAGGTTGACCTCGTCGCCCCTGACCGGATGATCTGGTCGGGGGAGGCGGAGTTCGTCCGTGCTCGTACCGTCGACGGCGAGATCGGGATTCTGCCCCGCCACATCCCGCTGCTCGGCGTCCTCGTCGAGGCGCCCGTGACGATCCGGCGCTCCGGGGAGGACGATCTCGTCGCGAATGTGAGCGGCGGGTTCCTGTCGGTCAGCGCGGAGGGCGTGAAGATCCTCGCCGAGACGGTCGAGCTGGAAGGCGAAGCCAGCTAACCAACGTCCCGCGAACTTGCACTTTCGGTCTGTTTGAAAGCGAAATTCGGGCCGATCTTGCAAGTTTGGCGAGTTGGTCAGGGCGTTGTGCGGCTGGCTGCGGGTTCCCACTTCACGTCGCCGGTGGCCAGGTTCGCGACTCTCGCCAGGATGAACAGCAGATCCGACAGCCGGTTCAGGTAGGTCGCCGCCAGAAGGTTGGTCGCCTCTGGCTCGGCGTCGATCAGGACCCAGACAGCGCGCTCGGCACGTCGTGCGACGGTGCGGGCGATGTGGAGCAGAGCCGCACCCGGAGTCCCGCCGGGGAGCACGAACGAGTCGAGCGCGCTCACCCGCGCGTTGAACGTGTCGCACGCGGCTTCGAGCCGATCGACGTAGGTCTGGTCGACCCGTAGCGGTTCCCATTTGGGGTCGGGAGCGATCGGGGTGCAAAGGTCGGCACCGACATCGAACAGGTCGTTCTGGACCGTGGTGAGCAGCGTTGTCAGCTCGGCGTCGAGGCCGCCGAGCGCAAGCGCTGCGCCGATGCAGGAGTTCGCCTCGTCCACCTCGCCGTACGCCACGACGCGCGGCGCTGACTTCGCCGCGCGGCTCATGTCGCCGAGCGCTGTCGTGCCGTCGTCTCCGGTGCGGGTGTAGATCCGGGTGAGGTGCACTGTCGACGTCTTGCGCTCGCGAGGGCTCACGGCACGACCCTATGACGTGACGGTCGACGTACCCTTCGGGCGTGGAGCAGTTCGAGGTCGTCGGCGGTGGCCGGCTCGCGGGTGAGGCGAGCGTGGCCGGCGCCAAGAACAGCGTGCTCAAGGTGATGGCCGCATCGCTGCTTGCCACGGGCACGACTCGCCTGACGAATGTTCCGGACATCGGCGACGTGCCGATCATGAGCGAGGTGTTGCAGGGCCTTGGCGCGACCGTGGACGGGCAAGCGCCGGACATCGACATCACCGTGCCCGACGAGATCGGTCACGAGGCCGACTATGACCACGTCCGGCGGATCCGCGGCTCGGTATGCGTGCTGGGGCCGCTGCTTGCTCGCACCGGCCGCGCACGGGTTGCCCTCCCGGGTGGGGATGCGATCGGGTCGCGGGCGCTCGACCTGCACGTGATGGGGCTGGAGCGCCTCGGCGCGGTGTTCGACAACACGCACGGTTACCTGGTCGCCGAGGCGGCGCAGCTTGCAGGTGCGCAGATCTGGCTCGACTTCCCGAGCGTCGGCGCGACCGAGAACATCTTGATGGCCGCTGTTCTCGCAAAGGGAACGACGACGATCGACAACGCCGCCCGTGAGCCCGAGATCGTCGACCTCTGCGAGATGCTCGTGGCGATGGGCGCCCAGATCGGTGGCATCGGGACGTCCACGCTGGAGATCGACGGTGTCGACGCGTTGCACCCGGCAGAACACCACGTCGTGGCCGACCGAATCGTGGCCGGCACGTGGGCGTTCGCCGCCTCGATGACGCAAGGCGACATCCGGGTTCGCGGCGCGTCGCACGAACATCTGGAGATCGCCCTCGACAAGCTCGTGCAGACCGGAGCCTCGGTCACGACGTACGACGACGGCTTCGCGGTCACGGCCGAGGCGCGGCCGCGCGCCGTCGACATCGTGACCTTGCCGTATCCCGGCTTTCCCACCGACCTGCAGCCGATGGCGATCGCGATGAACGCCGTCGCCGACGGCGTCGCATTTGTCACTGAGAACATCTTCGAGGGCCGGTTCATGTTCATCGACGAACTGGTGCGTCTCGCTGCCGATGTCCGCACCGATGGCCACCACGCGATCGTTCGCGGCCGGGAACGGCTCTCCGGCGCACCGGTGCGCGCGACCGACATCCGGGCCGGTGCTGCACTGGTTCTCGCGGGCGTGGTCGCGGACGGCGTGACGACGATCGCTGACGCGTTTCACGTCGACCGCGGCTACCAGTCGTTCGTGGAGACCTTGCAGGCGCTCGGTGCCAACATCCGCCGGGTCGAGGACGACACGCTGCTCTAGCTCGCGGTCAGCACATTGGCGGCCATGCTCAGCGTGGTCGGATCGCGGCCGAGGATTCGCTCGGTTTCCCGCGCGATCGCGACGCTGAGCTCCGTAAGGTCGCCGCGACCTTCCAGACCGGCGCGCATCGGGGTGCCCCCGCAGTAGCCCATCGCCGCGTCGTACGGCGTGAGCGTCCCGGTGCGCAAGGTGACGCTGTCAACGTCGACCGTCGTGAAGCCGGCCGAGCGCGCGTCCGCGGCGAATCGCTCCGGGTCGGGATAGCCGTGTGGAACGGTCGCGAGGAAGTCCGGGGGATCGTCGGGGATGGCGGCGCGAACGGCCGTCATGTAGGCGCCCTCGAACTCGTGGGTCTCGAGCGGTCCCCAGCTGTTCGCATGGAAGGCGCCACCGGGGGCGAGAACGCGTCGCGCTTCGGCGAACCCCGCGACCTTGTCGGGGAAGAACATCACGCCGAACTGGCACACGACGGCGTCGAACTCACCGGCCTCGAATGGCAACGCCATCGCATCCGCCGCCTCCCATCGGGCGTCGGGTACCCGGGCCCGCCCGACCTCGACCATTCCCGGGTTCAGATCGGTGGCCACCACCTCTTCGACGCCCTGAATCGCAAGCAGCTCGCGGGTGACGACGCCGGTGCCGGCTGCGAGCTCGAGCACCCGACGCGGTCCTCTGCTCGCTACTCGCGCCGCGATGTCCTTCGCGAACGGCGCGAACGTGACCGGCACGAGCACCCGGTCGTAGATGTCGGGCATCTCGGCAGACCAGCGGCGGTTCTGCTCTTGCATCGGCTCGACTCCGGCCACCAGCCTGACGGCGGTCAGCTCTGCGACGCCGCCGCCACGTGTGCGTCGACCGCCGCAAGCGCTGCATCGACGGCCGACTGCGGTCCGCCCTCGCGCTGCGCGGCGTAGTACGCCGCGCCGAGATCGTGAAGCAGGGCGTCGCGGGCACGCTTCTCTTGCACTTCCTCGATCTTGGACTGGCCCTGTGCGACGGCCTGCTGGCCCTTGGCGACCGCCTGCTCGGCTTGGGCTTTGACCTTGTCCATCAGACCCATGTGCTGCTCCTTCTCTTGCGATCAAGCCGGACACTACGCTCGCCCGGTGGACAGCGCCATCGATCGACCGTTCGCGGGTGGCTGAAGTGACCGGGATGACACTCGATCTGGCGGGCAAGGTCGCGGTGGTGACCGGCGGAAGCCGAGGGATCGGCCGGGCCGTGGCGGAGGGCCTAGCGGTCGCGGGAGCGGACGTCGTCGTCGCGAGTCGCAAGCTCGACAGCTGCGAGCGCGCGGCGGCTGAGATCGCTGTCGTCACTGGCCGGCGAGTCGTCCCGATCCGCTGCCACGTCGGCGACTGGTCGGACTGCGACGCGCTGGTCGATGCGGTCTACGCGGACTTCGGTCACTGCGACGTGCTGGTCAACAACGCGGGCATGTCGCCGCTCTACCCGGATCTGGGGTCGGTGACCGAGGAGCTCTACGACAAGGTTCATGCGGTCAACGCCCGCGGCCCGTTCCGGCTGGCTGCGCTGTTCGGCGCGCGAATGGCCGCTGCTGACGGCGGCTCGATCATCAACATCTCGACGGCGGGATCACTTCGGCCGACCGCCCACGAGCTGCCGTACGCGATGGCGAAGGCCGGGCTCAATGCGCTCACGCTCGGCCTCGCGGGGACGTGGGCGCCGAAGGTCCGGGCAAACCTCATCCTGCCCGGCGCCTTCGAGACCGACATCACCCTCGCCTGGCCGGAAGGTTTCAAGGAACAGGCGGCATCGATCAACCCGATGGGGCGGATCGGCGTGCCGGCCGATCTGGTCGCGCTGTGTGTGTTCCTCGCGAGCGATGCCGCGAGCTACGTCAACGGTGCGCAGATTCTCGTCGACGGCGGGCTCTACCGGTCGCTCTGACCGTCCGTCGCCCTCGTGAACGTCGAGACCTTGTCGACGGCCGCAACCTGTAGCGAGTACGTCTCGTAGTACGCCGCGATCCCGGCCCGCTGTGCTGCCGCATGGTCGACCTGCAACCGCCAGGCCTCCTGCGAGGCACGGTCGGCGAAGGTCGCGATGGTGACTCGCTCGCCGTCCTCCGCGGTGAACGTCTTGTGGTCGACGTACCCCGGCATCTGCTCGGCCAGCTCGCTCATCCGAGCGGCGTGCTCGCCGTACGCCGGGTTCGCGTCCGGTAGCAGGCGCGATCGAAAGACGGTCAGGATCTGGCCCGGGGCGAGTGCGGCGGTCATGCAGCCATCTTGGCCGTTCGCCCGGGGCGGCGATGAGATCGACCTTCCGGTGTCGTCTACTACTGCCATGGGACGTGTCACCTGCCATATGTCGATGTCGTTGGACGGCTTTGTGGCCGGCCCGGACCAGTCGCTGGAGGCAGGACTCGGTGTGGGCGGCATCGAGCTGCACCGCTGGCATCTGCCGCCCAACCCGACCGACCCCGCCGACATCGCGGCGACCGACGAGCTGCTGCGCCCGATGGGTGCCTACGTGATGGGACGCAACATGTTCGGCCCGATCCGAGGGCCGTGGACGGAGGACTGGCGCGGATGGTGGGGCGACGAGCCGCCGTATCACGCGCCTGTCTTCGTCCTCACCCATCACTCCCGCGAGCCGGTCGAGATGGAGGGTGGCACGGTCTTCCACTTCGTGACGGAGGGCTTCGATGCCGCCCTCGGGCGCGCCAGGGAGGTCGCCGGTGAGATGGACGTCGACATCGCGGGGGGTGCGTCGACGGTGCGGCAGGCGCTCGCGGCAGGGGCGATCGAGGATCTCTACCTGGACGTCATCCCGGTGCTGCTCGGGCGTGGCGAGTCGATGTTCGACGCACTCCCACCGATGTCGCTCACCCAGCGGGAGGTGAGCCACTCACCGGGGGCGATTCATGTGCACTACACGGTCGGTTAACCGAGCGGACGTACCGTCGCCCGGGTGAGACGCTGTCGATCGTCCGCGTTGATGTGCGCCGTCCTGGCGATGGCGGCGCTGGCAGGATCCCGGCTCCCGGCTGCCGGCGCCGCAGGTGGAGCCACGAACCCCGTCGCCGGGCGGCCTTGGGGGATCTACGAGGGCTCCGGTGACGGGTTGTGGCCGGCGTACGAGCACTCAGGGGGCCGCACCCATCGACTGCTCGGCCGGATGGCGCTGCACGCACGGGTGCGCTCGTACGGCTCGTGGATCTCGACGGGCGACGTCGGCAACGTGATCGCGAAGGACATCGCGCAGGAGCAGGACGGGAACCCTGACGTCCTCGTCTGGATCGAGATCTTCAGGCTCTGGCCGCATCAGGAGGCGGCGAACCACGAGCCGCTGAGCAAGGCGGACCAGCAGGCCTACCGCGACTGGATCGATGCGGCGGCGCGCGGCATCGGCTCCGCCCCCGTGGGGATCGTCCTCGAGCCCGACCTGCCGCTGACCCTGGTCAGCTGGGGGCCGAAGGTCCGGGCCCGCCTTGCACGTTATGCCGCAAAGGTGCTGAGCGCCCTGCCGAACGCGACGGTGTACCTCGACGGCGGATCGGCGGACTGGCTACCGGTGTCCCAGCTGGTCAAGCTGTTGGAGGCGGCCGGCGTCCGGTACACGCGCGGTTTCGATCTCGGTGCCTCGCACCACGACTCGACCGCGGCCGAGATCAGGTACGGCCGGGCGGTTGCGACCGGCCTCGGCCACGACGGCTTCTCGGGCAAGCATTTCGTGGTCGACACCTCCGACAACGGGCAGCCCTACACGAACAAGCAGTTCTACGCGAAGTACCCGAAGCCGAGGCACAACGCGAACAACCCGCCGGCCTGCAAGACGATGAGCCAGCGAGTGTGCGTCTCCCTCGGCGTCCCGCCGACCACAGACGTCGCGAACGCGAAGTGGAGGCTCCCCGCGCGAGTCGCCAAAGCGGCGTCGAGGTACGTCGACGCGTTCGTGTGGATCGGGCACCCGTGGAAGATCAACAACGGACACGACTTCAACCTCCAGCACGCCCTGGACGCAGCCCGCACTGATCCCTTCTTCTAACCCCGGAGTTCACCCCTCCTTCACTTTGGCGACTCCCGTGAGCACTAGGAAGGGAGACCGGCGCGGGGAGGAACAAGTGACGACGACGGCTGAGATCAATCAGGGCGTGATGCCGCTCGGGCTGGTGACCTACCTGCGGCTGCACCACGTCGTCACGGTGTCGACGTCGTCCTTCACCGGGCTTCCTCATGCCGACACCGTCGTGTACGTCAACGACGACCGGCGCATCTTCTTCCATGTCTCGCCCGGGACGCAGATGCACCGCAACATCACCGACAGCCGTCACGTCTCGGTCACCATCGACGACTACACGACGGACTGGCGCAAGGTGCGGGAGCTGCAAGGAGTGGGCCGGTGCGCCCCGGCCACGGCCGACGAGGCCGACATCGGGCGTGGGCTGTTCAAGGAGAAGTTCGGGTCGCAGGACCTGCTGCCGAACGGCGAGCTGTACCGGATGTTGCCGTCCGAGCTGCACTTCGTCGACTACGACTACGCCACGGTGACTTCGGCCTCGAAGCCCCTCGAGCGGACGTACACCATCGAGGGCGCGGAGAAGGCTCCGTCGCGCGGGGCAGTGGCGACCAACTTGGACCGGCTGACGTTCGACACGGGTTCGATCATCTTCCAGCCTGGCAGCCCTGGCGGGTTCTTCGTCGTGCTCGAGGGCCTGGTTGAGATCCGCGGCGAAGGCTTCGGGGTGGACCAGACCGTCGTCCAGGCCGGACCGGGCGAGCTTTTCGGCGACCAAGCCGCACTGCGCGGGCAACGCGGCGGTCTGACTGCCCACGCCGTCGAGCGCACCGTCCTTCTCTCCGTCGACGCCGGCGCCATCCGCGACCTCACCCTGGCCGCCAAGACTTGACCCGAGGGTCGGTGCACCGCGACCCGTCAGCCTGACGGTCGAAGAGGCTTCGATCGGTCGGAGCGCAGTTGTCGACTACTCGCCGATCCCCGGCATGCATCGCAGCGCAACGGGGAGAATCGGGAGGTGACAGCTCTTCCGGACGAGGTCGATCCCGCCGTTGCCGTGCACGTGGTGACGATCCGCAACCGATTCGGCATCGACGGGTTGCGGGAGGCCAGGGACCTCATCGACGTTGAGATTGCCATCTTCGAAGATGCTTATGAGGAGTTGGCCGAGGGTCGCGCGACAGCCGGGTGACTTGCCCCAAGGCCGCGAGTTGCGGGCGGCACACGGCAGCAGGCACCCGCTCCGGCCAGAGGCCGGCCGAGGAACCGACGTAGGCCACCTGCAGCTCAACGCATCGCCGATTGATGTGATGCGTCTGGTTCTCGCCCGCTGCTCGCTGGACTACTCGGGCCGGATCACGCGCACCTTCCGATCGCCAGAAGCGGCGCATCAATGCGCCGAGGATCTTGCCGCGCGTACGCGACCTTTCGCGCCTTCACCCGGCGGGCCGTCCCGTCAGCAGGGCTGGCCGGTCTACCTGTGGGCGACGATGTGACAGTTTCGTATCAACACGTCCCGGACCACTTCCTCTCCCGGGGCCGGGTAGGTGCTGAGTGGACGCGGCAAACCCGACGAGAGGAGAGCGTGATGCTGTACGAACGCACGGAAGCCTTGTCGCCGCGAGGCTATCCGAGAGTGGTCGACTGGGGCGGCGTCTGGTCGGGTGCTTTGGTCGGCGCGGGCGTGATGACCATGGTCTCGGCACTGTGGCTCGCATTGGGCTTCGGTTCCGGGGTCGACACATTCCACGACAGCATCGAATGGTGGCTTGCGGCTACCGGGATCGGCTCGGTGTTGATCGGTGGGTTCGTCGCGGGCGCAACCTCGCGGCGGGGTAGCACCGGGAGGGGCACGATCACGAGCGTTGTCATGTGGGCACTGCTCGCCATTCCGGCTGCCTTTGTGACCATCATCGTTGCGGCGGCGAACCACAGCACCGCGAATACCGCGCAAGGCGTCCTTGACCGAGTCGGCGACGCGTCATTGTGGGCCGCGTGGTGGTCGATGCTGATCGGGCTGGGTTCCGCCGTCCTCGGTGGAATCCTGGGAGGGGCGACGCGCGAGATGGCGGCTGGCGAGGCCGATTTCACTCGTGACGGAAGCGCTCAGCACGTGGCCTATCCATCCGGCGCTCCGGAGGATGCGCGGCATGTTTCGTCCGGTCGCTACGCCGGCCGGCGCTAGTCGCTGCAACCGTCGGACGTTGAGGACGTGATGGGCATCGCAGGAGCGTCCGACGCGGTTGCCTTGGTGCTGACCCGTCGAACGGCGAGTCAGCACCAAGGCATCTGTAGCTCTGCGTGATCCGCGGCATGGAGCCGCCGCCACGTGCCGGCGCGTTCCGAACCTGCTGCATCGAGAATGGCAGGCCGACCCGGACCTGGCGTGATGTCCGTTCAGGTCCCGCGTCGGTTGAGGCCGTGCGCTTGGTGATCGCCCGATGCTCGGTGGAATACTCCGGCCGGCTCACCGCGCATCTTCCGATGGCGACGCGGCTGCTCGTGGTCAAGGCCGACGGCTCCGTGCTCATCCACTCCGACGCCGTCGGCGACTTGCGCGTCCACGACTTACTGCGCGAGGAGAGACGCCTGCGCCTGGGCGCGTTGCGCGGCGCGCAGGTTGCCTTCGGTTCGATAGAGCGTCGCTAGGTCCTGCCATGGGCCTGGATCTGTGGGTGCGACGGCGGCCGCAACTTTGAAGTCGCGCTCGGCCGAAGTGTTTTCGCCTGCCTCGGCCTCAACGACGCCTCGCTGAAGCAAGATGGCCGGATTGTCGCGGTCGCGCGCGAGGAGTGTTGTCAGGAGTTGCGCAGCCGCTGCGTAGTCTGCATGCGCCTCGGCGATCGAGGCGTGATCAAGCTCCACCTGTTCGTCCCGACGGCGTAGTTCAGCGGGTATGCGTGTGAACCAGCTGTCCGCCTGGGATATGGCGTCAGAGTTATTTGTCGTGATGCCGTAGGTGATGAAGGCATGCGCCGCGACATCTGGCAGGTCGACATCCCACGGCCGGAGCACCCGGGCGGCAGTGAAGTCACGGGCCGCTCCGGCCGGGTTGCCCCGACCGACCTGGATGACTGCGTGGCGCAGCGGAATCTCGGCGACGGCCGCGAGCAGGAAGATGGCGGCCAGGGCGAGGAATGCGGTGCCGATTGCGGCGTCTCCGCGGTCTCGCCGAACGGCGATCGGACGCGTGCTCAACGTGATACCGAGGAACGCTGACGCCAGCAAGGTCGGACCTGGCGAGGTCAGTCCCACCATGCTGCTCAGCCCGTAGCCGATGAGCGCGGTGAACGCGCCGACCTCGAACGGGACGGACTTTCGCCGGCTGCGCCATGCCTCCCGCCCACCGACGAGTGTGACCAGGCCGCAGAGCAGAACGAACGCGAGGAGAAGTGGAAGGCCGCCGACGGAAAGCGCCTGCAGGGGAATGCTGTGTGGTGAGTCGGGTGGCTCTTCCGGGCCGACCTTCTGCTGCCATTCCCGGCTGTGTTCAGCAATGATGGCTGTCTTGTAGTTGCTCGGACCTACCCCTAGCGCAAGGTGTGCTGCGTCAAGGGACAGGGTCTCCCGCCACAGAAGTCCGCGTCCCGTCACCGTGTGCCCCGCGAGGGCGGAGGTTCCGAGGACGCGATGTCGCGTCGCGGGCACAGCAAACGTCAGCCCGGCGACGAGCACCACTGACGCGATACAGGCGGCGAGCGCCTTTCGGCCGCCCAGCAGCACGGCGATGATCACGACCTCTGCTGCCAACGCGAGCAAGGCTCCTCGCGACGCTGACAGCACGGTGACCACAGCTGCGGCTGCCGCGCCGAGCCCAGTTGCGGCGGCTCGACGCCTCAACGCGGCAGCGAAAAGCGGGGCGAAGCACAACACTCCCACGGTGCCCTCGTCGCTTGCGTTGCCCAGAAGCGAGCCCGGTCTGGACACGTTCGTGCTGAGGGGTCGCAGGCCAGTCGCCTCGAGAATCGCGAACAGTCCGACTAGGAGTGCTACTCCTGCGAGGACGCGAAGCGCGGTCGTGGTCTGCGAGTCGGTTCGGTCTGGACCGAGGAGTCGCGAGCCCGCCCAGGCAGCGCCGACATACGTTGCGAGCACGAACACGCCCTCATAGCGCGGAGCTCTGCCGAGGACCGCTACCTCAGGCATTCCGCTCACCATTGCCGCGACGAACAGGATCACCGCGCCCGCGCCGAGGGTGATACGCAACGCCCGCGACATCCGACCGGCTGCACTGCAAAAAGCCGCCAGGCCTGCTGCCAATGCAACGAACGCGAGCTTGCCGAATACGAAGCGGTTCAACGCTCCGGGAACGACGACTGCGACTGATCCGAGCAGGATGACCGTCGCCGCCATCTGCAACCCCGGCGCGCGACGCGGGGGAGCTGCGGCCGCGCGACGGTTGGCTGGCTTGGTCACGTCGCGGGAGCCCTCAGGGGAGTCTCGCCCTGTTTCGCCACCGGATCAGAGAATTGAGCCGATTGACATAAGGCGTTGATCCGTACGCAGTAGCGACTAATGCGACGCCTCGTCATCGAGAAATCACCTTACTTTTGCGACGTATTTGTCCTGTTACGCTCCCCCCGCCAGTTGATCATCGGAGGGGAATCATCGTGGCGAAATCGGCGTGGCGAAAGTTGTTGAGCAGTCGCTCGGGGGTTGCTGCCGCAAGTGCCGTCGGCATGCTGATCGCGGGAGTCACTTCGCTCCCGATGTCCGCAGGCGCATCGCCGGCAGGCACGATCGTCCTCGCCAGCGGAGCCAGCGGAACCCCGCAGGACTTGGGCTTGCGAGCCGCGTCGAGCAGCTACATCGTGTTCGCCGAGGGGACGAGCTACCCGAGGGCGCTGCGTGCTGTTCCTACGGCGGGTGGCCCGGCGGTGACCCTCTCCTCGATCTTCCAGCAAGACGGCGATATCCGCTTGGTGGGATCGCTGGTCTCGGCGGTCGGGTACGACGATGCGAATAGCGTGCCCACTGTCGACTACCAACAGGCCGACGGCACCGGGACGGGGTCGGTCGACGTGCCGACTGGCTTTCACGCGATCGACTCAGCCGGCTCGAGTGATGGCGGCTACGTGTGGTCCCGAAATGCCAGCGACGGCACGATCGAGGTCGGTGACCTCACGAGTGCAGGAACTGTCATCGATCTTGGCGCTCTTCCGAACTCGTCGCATCGACGGATCCGGGACGCGGTCTCCGACGAGTCCGGCGTGCTACTTGTATATAAGGATGCTGGCTGCACGGCGCTCGCCGAGGACGTCGTCTTCTTACCAGCCGCTGGCGGCCCGACCTCGTCACTATTCCACCCGTCGACCTGCACGGCGCAATACCTGAACGATTCCCCGAGCCTTGGTGGCGGGGAAGCTGCGTGGGACTGGTACGACGCGTCGACGGAAACCCAAACAGTTGCCTTTGAGTCCACATCGGGCGGGACCCTCCATACTGTCGCCACGGCCGATGACTTCGCCTGGTGGTGGCCACAGGTAAGCGATAGTCAATTGGCCTTCTTCGACGGTGACAACAAGATTCGTACTTACCCGATCGCCGGCGGCGCACCGACCACATCCGCCTTCCCGGCCGTGTACGACAGCGGACTTGCCTCAACAGGCACCGGGTTCGCCTTCGTCCAACTGGACGACCTGATCGACGCAGGCGTCTACCTGACACCCTCTGCTGCTACCGCTCCCACGGAGGTATTCACCGACGACGCCGCTCCGATCGCTGCAAGCGACGTGTCCGTCGCGCCTGGCCGAGTCGGCTACGTCGACAACGCCACCACGGCGCGTCCTGCGTTCACGCGGTCGCTCACACGCACGGGCGACACGCTCGCCGCTGGGGCGGAAAGCCTGCTTGTCACCGACGCCAGCACGTTCGGACTTTCGTTGTCCGGTACCCGCGCCGTCGCTCTGGACTATGCGCCATCCTCAGCCCCCGCCACGTCGCTCCGCCTCGTGTCGCCGAGCGGGTCGACGACCGTCGCGTCAACCACTGACAACCCCCACTTCAACGTGAATAGCGAATCAGGCGACGGCCTGGCACTGTCGGGTCGACGCGTTCTCTACCCCGTCGAGAGTTTCTCGAACAACACGGAGACAACGGGAAACCGGGTCTACGACGACGTCACAGGGACAACCACGGACGAGGGGTCGGGCTCGGAGGCGTTATGGGGCAACTACCTGGTTCGTCTCACCGGCGGCGGAACGATCGAGCGTCGGGATTTGTCCACCGGGCAGACCTCGACCGTCTATACCCTCCCGCACATCGCCGGTGACACCTTCTTCGGTCACGTCTCCGTCTGGGGAAACACCGTGGCGTGGTCCGCCTACGTCTGTGGAGCCGAATATGAGAGCGACGGGGGATGCAATCAAACCCAGCTCAACGGCTACGTCACAGCCCCTCCGGGGCAGACGGCAGGGCCGGTGACCCTCTTCGATAACAGGGCGACGGCCCCGATCGTGTCAAATGGCTACTTGCTCTTTCAGCAGTTTGACTCTGACACGGATAACGCCAGCCTTGTTGCACAACCGATCGCAGGTGGCCCGTCGACGACAGTGACCGCGACGCTTTGCGACAACTTCCGACTTGGTAACCCCTCGTACTCGATCGATAACTCGACGGTCGCATGGCTGGATTGCAGCGATCCGTTCACCTCGGGTGGAACACCCGAGGCGGCCCCGTTGCCGCACGTTGCGAACCCACCGTGGTTCCTCGGTGACCCGCAGGCGCCCTCGACATTCAACACCGGGTCCGGCACCTGGGATACGGACTTCGTCACCTCCGCCGCGCTCACTACGTGCAGCGTGGACATCACCCAGGACGCGACTGCCGTCAAGTCGTTGCCTTGCGACACCGCTGACATGGCGGTCGGGGAGGCAACCGCTAGCTGGGATGGCACGACCAGCGATGGCGCGACGGTAACTCCGGGGATCTACACCTGGACTTTGGACGCGTCCGACGCCGACGGGTCACTTCGCAACTACGACGGCTCGGTACGGCCGGTGAGCGGCACCATCGTCGTCGACCCTGCAGCGCTCCCAGGCGCCCCTACGGGAGTCAGCGGCGCCTCCGGAGACGGTCAAGTCACGGTCTCGTGGAGCGCTCCAACTGACCACGGCGATTCGGCGATCGTCGGATATGACGTGCAGTACTCCTCAGACGGCGGCGCAAGTTGGACCTCCGCGTCGTCCGCATTTCACACCAGCACAGCAACGACTCAGGTCGTTTCCGGACTGACGAACGGAACTGCCTATCGCTTCCGCGTCGCGGCAATCAACGCGGAAGCCGCCGGTCCGTACTCCGCCCCGTCGGCGGCAATCAGCCCGCAGGCTCCAGGCGGAGGCGGCGGAGGCGGCGGAGGCGGCGGAGGCGGTCCGCAACCGCCAACCACCAGCCCCACGCCAACCACCAGCCCCACGCCAACCACCTCACCGACGCCCACCCCGTCGGGTTCACCGACTCCGACCACGTCCCCGTCGGCCGGCGTGCCAACCCTGGCAAGTCCACCGGCGATCACGGGCGAGGTCCGCGTGGGCCAGACCATCACCTGCAGCGCCTCCTACAGCGGCGCGGATTGGCAGGGCACCTCCTGGTTGCGCGACGGGAACCGCCTTCCGGGACACACATCCTCGGGTTACACCATCACTCCTGACGACTACGGACACGCGTTGAGCTGCGAATCCGCAGCGCACAACAACGCGGGTTGGACTCCGGTCTCTGTGACTCCGGCGATTCAGGTGCGGCGTGGGCCGGCCCTCCGGCCCGCGGGGGACGTGTTTGTTTCCGGCGGAAGTGAGGTAGGCGACAGGCTGACCATTCACGTCGGGCGCTGGACCCCGTCGGCCACGCACCTGCACTATCAATGGTTCCGCGACGGACATCGGATCATCGGCGCTACTGGCCGTCACTACCGGCTCCGCCAACTTGATTCCGGCGCGCGGATCCGTGTCACCGTGACGGCCACCCATCACGGCTACGCGCCGGGCGCCGTCAGCGCTGGACCGGTCCCTGTGCCGTAGCAGAGTCTTGTCACACCCACCTCGGGAAGTCTGGCGCGTCGCGAAGGGCGCATTGTCAGCGACCTCGTACCGCCGTGCGGTGGCTGGGCTGGCCCTGACCGTGGCCGGGTGTCTCCTGGTGGTGGCCGTGATCGCGCCTGGGGCTCGCGCCGCGGGTTCACCTCCGAGAGGGCCGTGCCCTGCCCCCGAGTTGCTTGCACCCACCGGCGGTTGGCACAGCCACACGCTCGCGCCAGGCGTGCACCTCGCCGAAGGGGCCGCCGCCGATCGCGACGGGCGCGGTCTGGTGAAGATGCACCTCTTACGAGTCGACCTCACACGCATGGGGGTGTCGCTTCGGCCGTTGATGCGCGTCGTCGCTGAGCGCCTACCACTGACGAGGCTGGCTGCCGGGCATAAGAACCTCGTTGCAGCGGTCAACACCGGCTACTTCGACTTCGCGACGGGCGCGCCGACGCAACCGCTGATCGTCGCGGGCCGCGCGCTGGTCGCCACTCGTCGAGCGATGCGCGTAGTCGGCGTGGACGCGCGCAACCGATTCCTATCCGGTTCGGTCTCGGTCACCGGCGCCGTCGTCATCGGAGGCAGACGTCATCAACTCAGCGGTGTAGACGCAGTCGCTAGCGGTGGCTTGGTGCTCTTCGACTCGTCGTGGGGGACCGCCCCCATACCTCTTCGAAAGGGCGCCGTGGCGCGGCAGGTGATCGGCCACCAGCTCGGTCCGGTGGACCGTCCGCCGACGCCGGTCAGCATCCCCAGGCGGGGCTTTGTGCTCGTGGCCGGCCCACGCGTCGCGTCGTGGCTGTCGCGGCGCCCCAAAGGTGCCTCAGTGCACCGGACGACCAGGATCGACTCGAGTCCTCGTCAAGCCTTCGAGGAAGCGTACGGAGTAGGAACCCAGATCGTTGTCGATGGGCACGCTCGCACCGGACTCGCCTGCAACAGCGCCGGAACCTCGCAGCCCGCCCGCACCGCCATCGGCACTATGAACCACGACAAGACACTTCTAATCGGCGAGGTCGAAGATCACCCTGGAACCCGCATACACGGGCTCGACGAAGACCAGATGAGCGCTTTCATGAGACAGGGTGGTGCGCAGGAAGCTTGGGATTTTGACGGGTCGGGTTCTACCGAACTCCTCGCGAGGTGGCCCCATCGCGACACCCTGTCCCTCCGCACGTATCCCGCAGACGGCACGGAACGGCCAATGCCCGTCGGACTGGGAGTTGTCTTCCGCAAGAAGCACGAGCGTGCTCCTTCCCGATGAGCGCGTTCGTGGTTCCTCGCCTCGGTGACGCGGGCCAAGTAACCGAGTCGACAATCAGGATCACAGGGCGATGGAGATTCAGGCTGGTGCGGTCGCGCCGGTTCACGTACGACCTCGGCTAGGTGTAACAACCACGGACGTTGTCGACGGCGTGGTGTCTTGATCGAGACGAGGACCTCCGACTGAGTGGCAGGTGTCTACGCCGCTACTCGAACCGGAGGTCCTCGCGTCGCACGCTAATGCCGTTTGAACGTCTATGGCCGTCAACTCGCTGCCGAGCGAGTGATCGTCGGGCACAAGCCTGGCGAGTTCGCTAAGCAGCTCGGGGTGAGTCGGCAGACGGTGCACAAGTGGGTTCGCCGCTTCCGTGAGGAGGGGCTGGCGGGTCTGGTGGACCGCTCGCCGCGGCCGCGGACCAGCCCGCGTCGGGTCAGCGGGCCACGGAAGCGCGGATCGTGAGGGCCAGGCTGGATCACTTCGCCGGCGCGCGTCCACTGACCGGGTCGAGCTCGCCCGCCTCAGCGGCCCACGTCATTGCCCGCGACTCGGAATGGGCGATTCAAAGCGTGATGAACGCGCCATCCTCATGCACTCACAAGGAGGCGGCGAGAGTCCCTTCCTGCGCCGCTTAGTCTGCGTTCGGCGCACACGGTTTGGGCTGATTGGTCTAGCAAGAGCTACGCCGGGGGTGTGCGGCCTAAACCGTGGGCGACGGCGCACAAGAAGTGTGGAAAACTCGCGCGCGGGCAAGGGGGGCCTTGCCATTTCATGTCAGTGGGGGATTCAGATGGTGCGCTCGTCCGTGGCTCCTCAGAATGCGGCGAGAAGCCGCTCGGCTGGGCGTCGCCTGGTACGCCAACTGGCGGTCGGAGGTGTGCTAACTGCCGCGGGCGTGGGGGTGGCTATGGGCTTCGCCGGCAGCGCGGCGGCCACTCCCGCCTGTTCCATCTACTGGACGGGCGCGACCAATGCCAACTGGAGCAACTCTGGCAACTGGTCGAACAGCGACGGCGGTACCACGGCCGGCCGCATCCCCGCCAACACCGATTTTGTGTGCATGTCGACCGCCCCAACGCGGACGGCGATCACGTTGAACACCAACTCGACTGTCGTCGGAATCAGTTGGCCGAAGAGCGGGTCGGTGAGCCCGGCGCTGACCGTGAACAGCGGTGAGACGCTGACGCTCGGGACGAGCACCACGACCGCGGCGAGCTCGATCTTCAGTCTCAACAACCAGGGCGGCACGGTCACACCGATATCGGGCGAGACGCTCGGGCTCGGCAGCCTCACCCTCAACTCCGCGACGCTGGCGGGTCCCGGCGTCGTGACCGTTTCCGGCACCACGTCATTCTCGAACAGCAGCACTCTCGGGGTGAGCGGTACAGCCTCGAAGAAGGCGCGGCTCGTGACCCAAGGCACCACATCCCTGATGAGCGGCGACCCGGTGTACTTCTACGGCGGGTCGACGTGGGAGAACGCCGGCACGGTCAACCTGGCTGACGGCGCCGAGATGCTCAACGAGGACAGCACGGACGCGAACGCGTTCACGAACGACTCGGGTGGGACGTTGGCGTACACCGCTTCGACG
>DASZOU010000022.1:0-207046 GCA_035550655.1 Mycobacteriales bacterium | reverse complement strand
GAGCCGGTGCAGCAGCTCGACGCTGCCGTCAGGCGCCACGTCGTACAGCTTCACGAACAGCTCCAGCTCGGGCCCGGGGACCGCGTCGGCGGCGGTCGGCGCCGACACGTGCAGTGTCGCGGTCGGCACTCCCGCCACGTCGATGTGGTGGCGCAGGGGCGCGCTCGTCCAGTGTGCGTAGCTGCCCGGCGTGTCGAACGGCGGAATGTCGCTGATCGGCCGTTGGTGCTGGATGTCGGAGACCTCGGAGAACGACAGCGGCGTCGGGCCGAGCAGGTTCGCGTACGTCGTCGAGCCGCTGGCCACCTCGCTCCGCCTGGTGACCAGGTCGCCGGCGCCCGACGTGTAGTAGGTCAGCCTGTGGCCGACCGGGTAGTGCGACGACGTGCCGTACTGGACCGTGTCAGGGCCGTCGCCGGCGAACGGCATCCAGTCGCGCCAGTACGCGAAACGCGGTCCGGTCGGGACGTCCTGTCCCTTGAGGTAGTGGTTGAACCACGCGTAGACCCGCTGGCCTTCGTAGGTCTGCAGCATCCCGTGGCCCTGGACCCACTCGCCGCGAACCGGCACCTCGAGGTTGTGGCCCCATGACTGCCAGACCATCTTCACGGGAGTGCCCTGGCGGCGCAGGGCGCGGTACGTCGCGACCGCTTCCTGAAGGTCGAACAAGGTGTCGTTCTGGCCCTGCATGAGCAGCACCGGGATCCGGATGTCGCGGATGTGGTTGGCGACCGACCGCTGCGCGGCGAACGCGTAGAGGTTGTCGGCGAAGTACTCGTTGAGCATCAGCTCGGTGACTGCTGGGCAGACGATCTCGATGAAGCCGCCGCAGGCGGCAGCTCGGGTCGGATCGGTGTCGGCGTGCTGCACGGTGGCGGCGACGCCCGCTGCGAACAGCTCAGGAAGCCATACCTCTTTGGCGATGCCCGGCGCGGCCTTCGAGTAGGTGACGCCGTGGATCAGGTTCGTGTTGTTGGGCGCGATCGAGTACGCCATGTTGTTCCACGTGATCATCGGCACGATCGCGTCGACTCGCGGGTCGACCCCGGCGACGGCGTACTGGATCCCGCCGCCGTAGGAGTTGCCGATCATCCCGACCCGCGGGTCGTCGGGGCCGTCGTGCGTGATCCAGGCAAGGTGCCCGAGAAAGCTGACGAGCTGGCTGCCGGCTCGGCCGTCGTGGGCACGGTCGTCGAGGCTGATCTTGCAACCGGAGCCGCCGAAGCCGAGGCCGGAGTAGGAGAGCACGCCGTAGCCGTGGCTGGCGAGGACCTCCGCCATGGCGGTCTGGTCGTTCTTGCTACCGGTGAAGCCGTTGGTGGTGAGGATCGCGGGGACCGGGTGCGCGGCGGTCGCGCCCGCGGGGCGGTAGAGGTCGCCGATGATCGAGCACTGCTGGGTCCCGGTGCCACCGACCGCCTCGTTGGGCACGGTGACGTGGAAGGTCAGGGTGTGCTTCGTGAAGGCCTCGGCGTGACCGCCTCGGCTGGCCGCGGCGGGCGCTATCGCCGCGCTCAGCGCAAGTAGCGCGGCTGGTACGACGACCGCTCTGCTGCCCATTCCTTGACGTTCCCTGCAGGGCCGCGAAGTCCTGCCGGTAACGTTCCACGCTGAGACGTATTTCTTCCAGTGAGTGGAGCGAGGCCCGGTGGACCTGTTCGAGTGGCAGGCGAAGGAGCTCTTCGGCAAGTACGGCGTACCGGTGACCAAACAGGTCGTCGTGACGACGCCGGAGGCGGCGCGCGCCGCCGCGGAGGAGCTCGGTGGCGGCCCGGTCATGGTCAAGGCGCAGGTCAAGGCCGGCGGCCGGGGCAAGGCGGGCGGCGTGAAGTTCGCCCCGACCGCCGACGACGCCGAGGCTCACGCGAAGAACATCCTCGGGATGGACATCAAGGGCCACACCGTCCGCAGTGTCCTGATCTCCGAGGCAGCCGACATCGGCGAGGAGTACTACTTCTCGTTCCTGCTCGATCGGGCGAACCGGTCCTACCTCGCGATGTGCTCGGCCGAGGGCGGCATGGAGATCGAGCAGCTCGCGGTGGAGAAGCCTCACGCGCTAGCGCGCGTGGCCGTGGATCCGGTCGCCGGCGTCGACGACGCCAAGGCGCTCGAGATCGCGACGGCCGGCAACATTCCGGAGGCGGTTCGCGACCAGGCCGCGGTCGTGATCCGCAAGCTGTGGGACGTCTTCGTCGGCGAGGAGGCCACTCTCGTCGAGGTCAACCCACTGGTGCGAACGCCTGACGACAAGGTGATGGCGCTCGACGGCAAGGTGACGCTGGACGACAACGCGTCGTTCCGGCATGCCGAGGTTCACGATGCGTACCGCGACGTCGCCGCGACCGACCCGCTCGAGGTTCGCGCGAAGGAGCTGCACCTCAACTACGTGAAGCTCGACGGCGAGGTCGGGATCATCGGCAACGGCGCCGGCCTGGTCATGTCGACGCTCGACGTCGTCGCGTACGCCGGCGAGGAGTTCGGGGGAGTGCGCCCCGCCAACTTCCTCGACATCGGCGGTGGCGCGTCCGCGGAGGTCATGGCCAACGGGCTCGACGTGATCCTGTCGGACCCGTCGGTGCGCTCGGTGTTCGTGAACGTCTTCGGCGGCATCACGTCGTGCGACGCGGTCGCCAACGGCATCGTGCAGGCGATCGCGTTGCTCGCGTCGCGCGGCGAGGAGGTGACGCGACCGCTCGTCGTACGCCTCGACGGCAACAACGCCGAGGAGGGCCGCCGGATCCTGACGGAGGCGGCGCACCCGCTGGTCGAGCAGGTCGACACGATGGACGGCGCGGCCCGGCGAGCCGCCGAGCTCGCGGGAAGGGTGGCGTAGTCGTGGCGATCTGGCTGACCAAGGAAAGCAAGGTGATCGTCCAGGGCATCACCGGCTCGGAGGGCACCAAGCACACGCGCCGGATGGTGGCGGCCGGAACCAACGTGGTCGGCGGCGTCAACGCTCGCAAGGCGGGCACGGACGTCGACGGCATCCCGGTCTTCGCGTCCGTCGCGGAGGCGATGGCGGCGACCGGCGCCGACGTGTCGGTCGGCTTCGTCCCCCCTGCCTTCATGAAGGACGCGGCGATCGAGGCCATCGACGCGCAGACGCCGCTGCTCGTGGTCATCACCGAGGGAATGCCGGTGCAGGACACCGCCTACTTCTTCGCGTACGCCCAGGAGCGCGGGACGACGCGCATCATCGGGCCCAACTGCCCCGGGTTGATCTCCCCAGGGCAGTCCAACGCCGGCATCATTCCCGCGGACATCAGCGGACCTGGCCGGATCGGGCTCGTTTCTAAGTCCGGCACGCTGACCTACCAGATGATGTACGAGCTGCGGGACATCGGCTTCACGACCGCAGTGGGCATCGGCGGTGACCCGGTCATCGGTACGACGCACATCGACTGCCTGGCGGCGTTCCAGGACGATCCCGACACCGAGGCGATCATCATGATCGGCGAGATCGGCGGCGACGCCGAGGAGCGGGCGGCCGACTTCATCAAAGCCAACGTGACGAAGCCGGTGGTCGGCTACGTCGCGGGCTTCACCGCGCCGGAGGGCAAGACCATGGGTCACGCCGGCGCGATCGTCTCGGGCTCCTCGGGCACCGCGGCGGCGAAGGCGGAGGCGCTGGAGGCGGCCGGCGTACGAGTCGGCAAGACCCCGAGCGAAGCAGCGCGGATACTGACGGAACTGATGAGCTAGCAACGACCGACTAGCCGGGTACGGCGTGTAACACCTGCCAGCGCAGTGGCGGCTGTCACGATCGGTGTGTGACCCAGGTCCTCGATCGGCCGCGCCCATCGGCTCGCCGCAAGGCGGCGCCGGTCGAGCCACCTGCACCGCTTTGGCTGCGCAGCCTCTCCGCCGCGCTGCTCACCGCGTCGGTCGGTGTCGCCGTACTGGTCGTTGTCACCCTCGTCGTGTGGTCGTCCGACTCGCGCACCACGACGAGTGCGGGGTCCGCGATGCGGTTCGCCGTCGCGTTGTGGCTCGACGCGCACCGGGTCCCGCTCGCCGTCCCCGGCGGGCGGATCGCGCTGGCGCCACTCGGGCTGACCCTCGTTCTCGGCGCGTTGCTCGCTCGGTCCGCCGCCGCCGTCGCGCGCGGTGCCGCAAGCCAGGAGCCCGGCGCGGTCGTCGCCATGGCGCTTGCCGTCACCGTGCCGTACGCGGGGATCGCGGCCGGGCTCGCGGTCGTCGCGCGCACGTCGTCCATCCGGCCGTCACCGGGAGCGGCTGCCATCAGCGCCGCAGTGCTTTGTCTCATCGCGACGTCGATCGGTGGTTGTCGAGGCGCAGGACAGTGGGCGCCGCTGTGGCAGCGGCTACCCGGTGCGGTGCGCGACGGGATGCGCGCCGCCGGCGCCGCCGCGGCAGTGCTCATCGGGACCTCGACGGTGTTGACGGTCGCGGCGCTGTTCCATCACGCCGACCTGGTCGGCAACAGCATCGACGGTTACAGCAACGGCTCGGGGCGGTTCGCGATCGCCGCGATCAGCCTCTTCCTCATCCCCAACGCCGTGCTGTTCACGACCTCCTACCTGGCCGGCCCGGGTTTCGCCATCGGCACGGGTACGACGGTGAACCTCGGCGCGGTGCACGTGGGGGCCACTCCTGCGCTTCCGGTTCTCGCGGCGTTGCCGCGTGGCGCCGCGGCCTGGCCGGTCATCGCGCTCGCGGTGGTCTCGGTGCTCGGCGCCGGCCTGCTCGCGGGCTGGCGGATCCGGCAGGACGCGGGCGATGACGTCGGAGGGCAGCTTCGGGCGGTGCTCGTCACGGGCTTGGCGATGGCCGGGGGAGCGGCCGCCCTCGCGGCAATCGCCGGTGGGCCGTTCGGGCCCGGCCGCTTGTCCGCGCTCGGCCCGTCGCCCTGGCGGGTCGGCCTGATCCTCGGCGGCGAGGTTGCCGGGGTCGCGCTGGTCGTCGTCGGGATCGAGGCGTGGTGGCGGCTGTGGCGCTCGCTGCCGGGTGTCGCCCGTCGCGGCTGACTGCTACCTGGTCCTGACCGCGATCGTCTTGGCGGCGTAGTCGTACCAGCCGCGGTTGCGATGCGAGGAGTCGAAGAACGGCGACAAGTAGACGATGAGGCCAAGCAGGCCGGTCGGGATGATCCCGGCGACGCCAGGGATGCCCCACCGGACAAGAGCAGCTTGCGCCGTCGGCTTCTGGCCGGTTTCGAGCATGGCGACCCGGACCCCCACCGCCATCTTGCCGACGGTGGCGCCTCGGGTGGCCAGCATCGTCACCTCGTACGCGCCACTCACCGCCAGCCCGATGAGAAGAGCCTTGAAGTAGTTCGCGCCGCCGATCGAGAACGACGCGCTGCCGTTGCCGCTCGAGGTGTCGGCCAGCCCTGACGCGAGAACGATCGGCACGATGACCGCGAACAGGATGATCCCGTCGATGATGCGGGCCAGCAGCCGCATTCCCATCGGGGCCGGGTCGTTGACCCGTTGGCCGGGCGGCGGGCCGTAGCCCTGGGGGTAGCCGCCGTACTGCGGTGCGCCGTACTGCGGAGCGCCGTAGGCCGGGGGCGGAGGGGGCGGAGGCGCGCCGTACGGCGGGGGTGGAGGAGGCGGAGGCGCGCCGTACGGTGGCGGCTGGGACGGATCTTGTGGCTGCGTCATCGGTCGACCTCCTCCGGTCCCCGCCAAGCATGACAGAGCGCGCCCGGCGCGCCCGGTATCCTCACAGGTCTTCCCTACGTTGATTGGCGGGGAGATCTCCTTTGGCTGCACGGCTCGTCGTGCTGGTGTCCGGCTCGGGCACCAACCTCGGCGCACTACTCGAGGCGTGCGCAGACCCGGCGTACGGCGCGACGGTCGTCGCTGTCGGGGCCGACCGTGACGACATCGAGGGCCTCGCCCAGGCCCGGCGGCTCGGCATCCCGACGTTCGTCCGGCGAGTGTCGGACTTCGTGACCCGTGAAGAGTGGGACGCCGCGATGACTGACGGGGTGGCGGCCTACTCGCCGGATCTGGTCGTCTCCGCCGGTTTCATGAAGATTCTCGGCGCCGCATTCCTTGCCGCCTTTCCGCGCACCATCAACACCCACCCGTCATTGCTGCCGGCGTTCCCTGGCGCACACGCGGTTCGCGACGCGCTCGCCGCAAGCGTCGACGTCACGGGCGCAACGGTTCACTACGTCGACGCCGGAGTCGACACCGGACCGGTCATCGACCAGGTGAGGGTCGCTGTCGAACCCGGCGACGACGAGGCAACGCTTCACGAACGAATCAAGGTCGCCGAGCGACGGATGCTTGTCGACGCTGTGCATCGCCTCGCGAGGGAACTCAACAACGGAAAGGTGCGACCGTGACCGACGGCAAGCGGCCGATCAAGCGGGCGCTGGTCAGCGTCTACGACAAGACCGGCCTCGACGAGCTGGGCAAGGCACTTGCCGCGGCCGGCGTCGAGGTGGTGTCGACCGGCTCAACCGCCGCGAAGCTGCGGGAAGCGGGTGTTCCCGTGACTGCGGTCGAGGAGCTCACCGGGTTCCCCGAGTGCCTCGAAGGGCGGGTGAAGACGCTGCACCCGAAGGTGCATGCCGGGATCCTCGCGGATCTTCGCAAGGAGGATCACGCGGCGCAGCTCGCCGAGCTCGGCGTTGCGCCCTTCGAGCTGGTCGTGGTGAACCTGTACCCGTTCGCCGCGACGGTCGCATCGGGCGCAACGCAGGACGAGTGCGTCGAGCAGATCGACATCGGCGGACCGTCGATGGTGCGGGCGGCCGCGAAGAACCATCCGTCGGTCGCGGTCGTGGTCGACCCCGCGGCCTATCCCGACGTCATCGAGGCACTGCGCAGCGGTGGCTTCACGTTGTCGCAGCGGCAGCGCTTGGCCGGGCGGGCCTTCGAGCACACCGCGTCGTACGACGTCGCGGTCGCGTCATGGATGGGCAGCGTCCTCGCGCCGAGCGACGACGGCACCGGCTTCCCTGCCTGGGTGGGAGCAGCGTGGGAGCGGTCGGCGGTGCTTCGCTACGGCGAGAACCCGCACCAGCGGGCCGCCCTCTACGTCGGCGCTCAACAGGGTGGGCTCGCGGGCGCTGAGCAGCTGCACGGACCCGAGCTGTCCTACAACAACTACGTCGACACCGACGCGGCGCGTCGGGCGGCGTACGACTTCAGCGATCCGTGCGTCGCGATCATCAAGCACGCCAACCCGTGTGGCATCGCGGTGGGCAAGGACGTCGCCGAGGCGCACCGGCTCGCGCACGCATGTGACCCCGTCTCCGCGTACGGCGGGGTCATCGCGGCGAACCGGCCGATCACCAAGGAGCTCGCCGAGCAGCTCGCGGGAGTGCTCACCGAGGTGATCTGCGCCCCCGGCTACGACGAGGCCGCGCTCGAGGTGTTCCGGGGCAAGGCGAAGCTGCGCGTTCTGCTCTGCCCGGACGACGCGGCACCGGCGGCGGTGGAGATGCGGCCCGTGAGCGGCGGGTTGCTGCTGCAGACCGTCGACCGCGTCGACGCGGAGGGCGACGACTCGCCGAGCTGGACGCTGCAGGCGGGTGACCCTGCTGATGCCGAGACGCTCGCCGACCTTGCCTTCGCGTGGCGCGCCTGCCGGTCGGTGAAGTCCAACGCGATCCTGCTCGCGAGCGGTGGCGCGACGGTCGGCGTCGGCATGGGTCAGGTGAACCGGGTCGACTCGGCGCGGCTCGCGGTGTCGCGTGCGGGCGACCGCGCCAAGGGGTCGGTCGCGGCGAGCGACGCGTTCTTCCCCTTCCCCGACGGCCTGGAGGTCCTCGCGGAGGCGGGGGTGAAGGCCATCGTCGAGCCCGGCGGATCGGTCCGCGACGAGGAGGTCGTCGCGGCCGCGAAGGCCGCCGGCGTCACGCTCTACTTCACCGGCACCCGGCACTTCTACCACTAGGAGCGAACCTTCAATGACGGCTCGGATGCTGCCCGGTGCGCCGGTTGCGGAGGCGGTTCTCGCGGAGCTCGCGCCGCGGATCAAGGAGCTCGTCGAGGCCGGTCACACGCCGGGCCTCGGCACGATCCTTGTCGGCGACGACTCCGCGAGCGCGGGCTACATCCGCGTCAAGCAGGAGAAGGCCGCGGAGCTCGGCTTCGCGTCGCCGCACCTCCACCTGCCGCAAGACGCGACCCAAGCCGATGTGATCGCGGCGATCCGCGACTTCAACAACGCGCCCGAGGTCGACGCGATGCTGGTGCAGCACCCGACCCCGCCGCAGATCGACTTCGATGCGGCGTTGCTCGAGATGGACCCCGACAAGGACGTCGACGGCCTCCACCCGGTGAACATGGGCCGCCTTGCGCTCGGCATGCCGGGGCCGGTTCCGTGCACCCCCGCGGGAATCGAGGCCCTTCTCGCGCACTACGAGATCCCGGTCTCGGGTCGGCACGTCTGCATCCTCGGGCGCGGTACGACGCTCGGCCGTCCGCTCGCGTTGCTGCTGAGCCAGAAGCGGTCGACCGCCAACGCGGCGGTGACCGTCGTGCACACCGGGGTTCCGAACTGGGCCGACTACACCCGCGACGCCGAGATCGTGATCGCGGCGGCCGGCGTGCCGGGCATCCTGCAGCCCGAGCACATCACGCCGGGCGCGACGGTGATCGGCGGCGGCGTGCGCTACGAGGGCCGAAAGCTGCTGCCGGATGTCGACGAGTCGTGCGAGGAGGTCGCCGGTGCGATCACCCCGCGGGTCGGGGGCGTCGGCCCGACGACGGTCGCAATGCTGTTCCGGAACGCCGTAGCGGCGGCGGAGGCGCGCACCCCGCGATGACGGTGGCCCGTACGATCGGCGGTGATGTCAACCCCACCGCCGCGGCCGAGCCGCCGTCTGGATCCCCTCGTGGTGGTGGTGGTGGTGGTCGCGGCGGGACTGGTCGTCGCCGCGCTCCATCAGCCGCAGATCGGCATGTGGATCGTGTGTGCGGCGCTCGCGGCGGGAGCGGCGCTCCGGCTGGTGCTGCGCGAGCGTGACGCCGGTTCCCTCGTCGTGCGGTTCCGGCGCCTCGACGTGGTCATCATGGGTGGCCTGGCGGTCGCGCTCGGCGTCCTCGCCGCGGTCACGCCGTTCCCGACCGGCAAGGGCTGACCGGCCCGCGGTCGCGCTGGGCGACTGCACTAACCTCGTTCCGGGCCGGACAACCCGTGCCCACGATCGCAGGAGCCTGAATGACCACCCACGAGGTGACCCTGATTCCCGGCGACGGGACCGGTCCTGAGCTCACCGAAGCCACCCGCCGGGTGCTGGAGGCCGCCGCCGCCACTGCGGGGTCCTCCTTCGTGTGGGACCAGCAGGAAGCCGGCGTCGACATCATGGAGACGGCCGGCACGCCGCTGCCGGACGCCACCCTTGACTCGGTCCGGCGTACCGGCCTTGCCATCAAGGGCCCGATCACGACACCGATCGGCACCGGGTTCCGCTCGGTCAACGTGGCGTTGCGCTACGAGCTGGACCTGTACGCGTGCGTTCGGCCTTGCAAGACCTACGAAGGCATGCGCACGCGCTTCGACCACGTGGACGTCGTGATCGTTCGCGAGAACACCGAGGACCTCTACGCGGGCATCGAGTACGAAGCGCACACCCCCGTCGCCGACAAGGTCATCGACTACCTCAACGGGCTGCAGGACAAGCAGATCCGAGCCGGCTCCGGGCTTTCGATCAAGCCGATGAGCGAGTTCGGCTCGGAGCGGATCATCCGGTATGCCTTCGACTACGCGCGCAGCAACGGCCGCAAGCGGGTTCACTGCGTGACCAAGTCGAACATCATGAAGTACACCGACGGCCTGTTCCTCTCGGTCTTCCGTGAGGTCGCGAAGGACTATCCGGACATCGAGCCGTGGGAGAACCTCGTCGACGCGACCTGCATGGGCCTGATCCAGCGGCCCGAGGAGTGGGACGTGCTGGTGCTGCCGAACCTGTACGGCGACATCCTGTCCGACCTCACCGCCGGCATGGTCGGTGGTCTCGGGGTCGCACCCGGGGCGAACATCGGGACGAACGCGGCCGTCTTCGAGGCGACCCATGGATCGGCACCGAAGTACAAGGGGCAGAACAAGGTCAACCCGACGGCGATGATCCTCTCCGGAGAGATGATGCTGCGCCACATCGGAGAGACGACCGCGGCGGACAACCTCGACCGTGCCGTGTCTGAGGTCATCGCCGAGGGCAAGAGCGTCACCTACGACCTGAAGCCCCATCGCGACGACCCGACAGCGGTCGGAACCTCGCAGTACGCCGACGCGATCATCGAACGTCTGGAAGGAATGAAGGCCTGATGGGCAAGACAGTCACCGTCGTCGGTGCCGGGTTCTACGGATCGACGACCGCGCAGCGGCTCGCCGAGTACAACATCTTCGACACGGTCTTCCTGACCGACATCATCGAAGGCCGACCCGAAGGTCTGGCGCTCGACATGAACCAGTCACGGCCGATCGAGGGCTTCGAGACGAAGGTCGTCGGCGTCACCACCGGAGCGGACGGCTCGGGATACGACCAGACCGCGGGCTCCGACATCGTGGTGATCACGGCCGGCCTGCCGCGCAAGCCGGGCATGAGCCGGATGGACCTCATCGAGACCAACGCCAAAATCGTGCGACAGGTCGTGGAGCAGGTGGCCAAGCACTCACCCGACGCCGTGGTCATCGTCGTGTCCAACCCGCTCGACGAGATGACGGCGCTCGCTGCCAACGTGACCGGGTTCCCCAAGCAGCGCGTGATCGGCCAGGCCGGGATGCTCGACACCGCCCGCTTCACGAACTTCGTCGCTGAGGCGGCCGGGGTCGACGTGGCGTCGGTCACCACCCTGACGCTCGGGTCGCACGGCGACACGATGGTGCCGGTACCGAGCGCGTGCACCGTCAATGGCAAGCCGTTGTCGGAGGTGCTCGACGCGGCCAAGATCGACGAGCTCGTCGACCGCACCCGCAACGGCGGCGCCGAGGTCGTGGCGCTGCTCAAGACCGGCTCGGCCTACTACGCGCCGTCGGCAGCTGCTGCGCGCATGGCGAGGGCGGTCGCCGAGGACAGTGGCGTGGTGATGCCGGTGTGCACCTGGGTCGACGGTCAGTACGGCATCTCGGGTGTCTACCTCGGCGTCGAGGCCGAGCTCGGAGCGGGGGGCGTGCGGCGTGTGGTCGAGCGCGATCTGTCCGACTCCGAGCGCGCCGGCCTCGCCGAGGCGGCCGAGGCGGTCCGTGCCAAGCAAGCAGACGTCGCCAATCTGTAGGAAGGTCACGCCATGACCTGGCCGGTGAGCCTCGTCGTGGTACTCCTCCTCATCCTCGTCGAGGCGGTGTTCGTGGCGAGCGAGATGGCGCTCGTGACGCTGCGCGAGGGGCAGGTCAGCACGCTGGCCAGCCGCGGCAAGCGGGGGGAGCGGCTCGCCACGCTGGTCTCGAACCCCAACCGCTTTTTGTCGGCCGTGCAGATCGGCGTGACCACCACCGCCTTGCTGTCGAGTGCCTTCGGGGCGGTGACGCTCTCGCACTCGGTGGCCGACGAGCTGCGCAGTGCGGGACTCCGCAAGGGGCTCGCCGACGTCCTGGGGTTCCTCGTGGTCACCCTCCTGATCGCCTACGTCACCCTCGTCGTCGGCGAGCTCGCGCCGAAGCGGCTCGCGCTGCAGCGCGCGGCAGGGACCGCGAGCCTGGTCGCTCCGACCCTCGACCGCTTCGCCGCGTTGATGCGGCCGGTGATCTGGCTGCTGTCGATCTCCACCGACGTCGTCGTGCGGCTGCTGGGTGGCGATCCCACGATGAACCGCGAGGAGATCACCGAAGGTGAGCTGCGCGACCTGGTGATCGGGCACGAGGCACTCTCCCGCGAGGAGCGCCGGCTCATCGACGAGGTGTTCGAGGCCGGCGACCGGCAGCTGCGGGAGATCATGGTTCCGCGCACCGAGGTCGAGTTCTTCGACGCCACCTGGTCGTTGGCTAAGGCGACCCGCACCGCGCACGACTCGCCGCACAGCCGGTTTCCGGTCGTGAGGGGCTCTCAGGACGACGTGGTCGGCTTCATCCATGTGCGGGATCTGTTCCGCCCGCCGACCGGGCAACGTCGCGGCGTGAAGGTCGGTGATCTCGTGCGCGAGGTCCCGATGGTGCCATCGACCAAGCGGGTGCTCGCAGCGATGTCGGAGATGCGCCGCTCGGGTGACCACCTGGCCGTCGTCGTCGACGAGTACGGCGGCACCGCGGGAATCGTGACGCTCGAGGACCTCATCGAAGAGCTTGTCGGTGACATCCGGGACGAGTACGACGCCGACGACGACGAGGCGCGCCAGCTGCGCGGCGGCGACATCGAGGTCGACGGGTTGATGAACCTCGACGACTTCGCCGACGCCGTTGACGTCACCCTCTCCGACGGTCCGTACGAGACCGTCGCCGGCGCGCTGGTGGCGACGCTCGGACGCCTGCCCAAGGTCGGCGACGCGGTCGAGCTCGACGGGGTACGGCTGAAGGTCACGAAGCTCGACGGTCGACGCGTGGCGAAGATCCGCGTCACGGTGCTCGGGAGAATGGGGTCATGAGCGCAGGCGTTGGAGGGGCGCCGCCCCGCGTCCTTTCCGGCATTCAGCCGACGGCCGACTCGTTCCACCTGGGCAACTACCTCGGCGCGATCCGCAACTGGGTGCCGCTGCAGGAGACGCATGACGCCTTCTACTGCGTGGTGGACCTGCACGCGATCACCAACCCGCACGACCCCCAAGCGCTGCGGCGCCGCACCCGGGTTGCCGCGGCTCAGCTGCTCGCGGCCGGCCTCGACCCGGATCGATGCGCGTTGTTCGTGCAGAGCCACGTGCCTCAGCATGCGGAGCTGGCCTGGGTGATGGAGTGCCTCACCGGGTTCGGTGAGGCGAGCCGGATGACGCAGTTCAAGGACCGGACTGCCCGTTACGGCAGCGACTCGGTGGGAGTCGGCGTGTTCACGTACCCGATCCTGCAGGCCGCCGACATCCTCCTCTACCAGGCGAACGCCGTCCCGATCGGTGAGGACCAGCGCCAGCACATCGAGCTCACCCGGGACCTCGCCCAGCGGTTCAACGGCCGGTTCGGTGAGACCTTCGTCATCCCCGAGGCGATGATCGTCAAGGAGACCGCGAAGATCGTCGACCTCGCCGATCCCACGTCGAAGATGAGCAAGTCGAGCGAGTCGCAGGCGGGGGTGATCGACATCCTCGACGAGCCCGCCGCGATCACCAAGAAGATCAAGCGCGCGGTGACCGACGCGGGCTCCGAGGTGCGCTTCGATCCCGAGCAGCAGGCAGGCGTGAGCAACCTGCTCACCATCCAGTCGACGTTGTCAGGCGTGCCGGTTGCCGATCTCGTGGCGTCGTACGCCGGCAAGGGTTACGGAGCGCTGAAGACCGAGGTGGCCGCCGTCGTCGTCGACTACCTGACGCCGCTGCGCGAGCGCACGCAGAAGTGGCTCGCCGACGACGCGGCACTCGACGGCGTCCTTGCCGCCGGGGCCGCCCGAGCGCGGCAGGTGGCGGGAACCACGTTGGCGGCGGCCTACGACGCCATCGGCTTCCTGCCGGCTCGCTGATGACCGAGGCCGGCGAGACGCGCAAGATCGGCGTCGCGGTAGGGATTCCCGAGCCGTTCGGTGCCGAGCTGCAGGGTTGGCGCGAGCGGCTGGGTGATCCCAACGCGCTGCGCATCGTTCCGCACGTGACGCTGTTGCCGCCGACGACCGTGGGCAGCGGTGCGCTGCCGGAGATCGAGGAGCATCTGCGGCGGGTTGCCGCACGGTTTCGCCCGTTCGACATCCGGCTGCGCGGCTCGGCGACGTTCCTTCCGGTGTCGTCCGTGGTTTTCGTCCCGCTCGTCCAGGGCATCGCGGAGTGTGAGCAAATCGAGGCTCAGGTCAGGTCGGGACCGTTGACGCGCACCCTCGACTACTCCTACCACCCGCACGTGACCGTGGCGCACGACCTTCCCGACGACGCGCTGTACCGCGCGCTTCATGACCTCAACGGCTACGACGCCCACTTCCAGGTCTGGGGGTTCTCCTTGTTCGAGCAGGGCCCGGACCTGCACTGGCGGCCGCAGCGCGACTTCACGTTCTCGTCGGGAGGCCTGCCCGGTCCGCCCGAGGAACGGCACGCGCGCACCGACGACGGATGGTAGGCAAGCCCGACATCAGCAGGCTGCGGGCGCGGGCTGACGCCTACCAGCAGCAACGGCCGTGGCTGGCGTTTCCCCTCGCGGTGTTGGTCAAGTTCGGCGAGGACTCATCGGGCAACCTTGCCGTCGTCATCACGTACTACGCCTTCTTCTCGATCTTCCCGTTGCTGCTTGCCTTGGCGTCGATCTCGGGCTTCGTGCTGGCCGGGCATCCGAGCTGGCAGATGCGGGTCGAGAACTCGGCGGTCAGCACACTGCCGCTCATCAAGCACTCGCCGCTGCCTCACCACGGAAGCGTGATCGCAGTGGTCCTCGGCACGGTGCTCGCGCTGTACAGCGGGCTCGGCGTCGCCAAGGCCGGCGAGACGGCGTGGAATGCCGTGTACTGCGTCAAGCGCGACGAGCGTCCCAACTGGCTGCAGACGAACCTTCGCGCGTTGCGCACTGTTCTTGTCGGCGGTCTGGGGCTGGTTGTCACGACTGCGATCGCCGGAACGGTGACGAGCGGGCACGCGCTTGGCATCCCGGTCGGATGGGGGCTGACCGTCGTGGGTGTCGTGCTGACCGCAGCGCTGAACACGGCCGTCTTCGTCGTCGTCTTCCGGTGGCTGACCGTTCGCCGGCTGTCGGTCGGCGACGTCCTGCCCGGCGCCGCCTTCGCGGCTATGGTGCTGGCCGTCTTGCAGGCCTTGTCGGCGGCATTCATCAGCCACAAGCTTCGGCACGCGTCATCGACGTACGGCTCGTTCGGAACCGTCATCGTGCTGCTGTCGTGGATCTATCTGCAGGCGCAGGTGGTGTTGCTCGCCGTGCAGGTCAACGTGGTCAAGCAGGACCGGCTCTGGCCTCGCTCGATCGGGGGGGAGACGGCTACGCGCTAGCGGCGCGCACCTTGTCGGCCTGCGGGCCCTTCTGCCCCTGCGTCACTTCGAACTCGACCCGCTGGCCCTCTTCGAGGGTCTTGTAGCCGTCCATCTCGATGGCGCTGAAGTGAACGAAGACATCACTTCCGCCGTCCACGGCGATGAAGCCGTAGCCCTTCTCCCCGTTGAACCACTTGACCGTGCCTTGCGCCACAACGACCCCAGGTTTGCTCGATCCGCGCTCCGGGTGGAGCAGGTTGGCGAGGACGATACACGTCCACCACCCCACCCACCACCCGACAAAGGAGTCGGCTTACGCCGACACCTCGACGTCCGCCACGTGGGTCGGTATAGGTCAGATCGGGGGGAGTTTCAGGCGTGACGAGGCCCGTCTCGGAAAGATTCGCCGGATCGCGGTCATGCCCGCGGCGAACGCGGTGAGCATCACCGCGAGCATCTCGACGATGGACCCGATGTGGCGCTTGTGCACCGCTGCGGCAGGTGTTGCCGACGCAACATTCGACACCTGCGGCGTCACGGGCGCGGGAGGCGGGAGGGGTTGGACGAGCTCACCGACCGGTGTCACCTTGCCGTTGGCCTTGAAGCCCCAGTTGAGCAGCGCGCTCGCCATCGGAGCCCAGTTCGGGTACGCGTGCATCAACGACACGAGGATCGTCTGGCCGTGCCGCCTCGCCGCGCCGACGTATGTCGCCTGGGCGGCGACCGTGTAGCCGTTCTTGCCGCCGATGTCCCCGCGGTAGGTCGTGAGCAGGTCGTTGTGGCTCTGGATCTGGAAGTGCTTGTGGTGGGCTGCGGGAATCTCGCTGCTGACCTGGGTGATGTAGTGCCGGAACGCCGGCATCTTGAAATCGGCCTGGGCGATCAGCGCCAGGTCGTAGGCGGAGGTCGTCTCGCCGGGCCCGTCGAGTCCGCTCGGGGTATCCGCGTGGGTGTCGTCCGCTTGGAGGACGCGGGCTTCGGTGTTCATGGCGCGCAGCGTCTCTTTGACCCCGCCGTAGGCCTCGGCGAGTGCCTCCGCCGCGTCGTTCGCGCTCATCTCGAGCATGCACTGGAACAGCGTGGAGATCGGGTAGCGCATCCCGACGGTGAGTCCGGCCTTCGTGCCGTCGACGACCTCGTCGTGGTAGGAGATCCGGAACGCTGCCTTCGGGTTGAGCCGCGGGATCAGCGTCGCCGCGGTGAGCAGCTTCAGCGTGCTTGCCGGAAGGAACCGTTCGTGCGGCGCCTTGGCGGCCAGCACCTGGCCCGTCGTCAGGTTCGCGACCAGCCAGGAGGCTGCGGGCAGCTGGGACGGGAGCGGCAGCGGGGGTGCGCCGGGAAGCGGCTGCACGATGACACCGGTGGACGCCAGGAGGTCGCCGCCGATCGGGTGAGAGCGCGAGGAGGCAGCCACTGCAGCGCTCGGCGGAGCGGACAGGGCGAGCAGGAGAGCCGCGGCAGCACCGGCGGCCAGGCGACGAGCCATTGGCTGACACGGTATCGGGTGCGGGGTTGCCGGTGGCGGCGCGCCGGTGTGGTTTGGCGCGGAAATGGTCATGAAGCCCTCGTGGACATTCCGTTCGCCTCATCGGAGGTATCGAGCCTCGGCGTGGAGTGGGAGCTGGAGCTGGTCGACCTTGCCTCCGGTGAGCTCACGAGCGTGGCCTCGGAGATCCTCGCGGAGCTCGGCGATGGGGCCGAGCACCCGAAGGCCAAGCACGAGCTGCTCGAGTCCTGCATCGAGATCATCACCGGGGTCTGCTCGACGGTCGACGCGGCCGTCGCCGACCTGCGGACCACGCTCGCTGAGGTCGGCGAAGCGGCGGCCCGGCGCGGCGTGGGTCTGATGTGCTCGGGCACCCACCCGACCAGCGACTGGACCGAGCAGCAGATCAGCCCCAATCCCCGCTACGAGCAGCTGGTCGAACAGATGCAGTGGCTGGCGCGACGGCTGCAGATCTTCGGCGTGCACGTCCACGTAGGGGTGCGTTCGCCCGAGAAGGTGATCCCGATCGTGAACGCGCTGACCACGTACATCCCGCACTTCCTCGCGCTGTCGGCGTCCTCGCCGTACTGGGTCGGAACCGACACCGGCTTGGCGTCGGCGCGCAGCAAGGTCTTCGAAGGCCTGCCGACGGCCGGCATCCCGTACCAGCTGTCGGGCTGGGACGACTTCGAGGAGTTCATGTCGACGTTGATCTGCGCGCAGACGATCAGCTCGGTGCGCGAGGTCTGGTGGGACGTGCGCCCGCATCCGCAGTTCGGGACCGTCGAGCTGCGCATCTGTGACGGCCTCCCGACGCTGTTCGAGATCTCGTGGGCGGCGGCGCTGTCGCAGTGTCTGGTCGAGATGCTCAACGGGCAGCTGGACCGGGGCTACACGTTGCCGGTGCCGAAAGGCTGGACGGTCCGCGAGAACAAGTGGCGTGCCGCGCGCTACGGCGTCGACGCCGAGCTGATCGTCGCGGACGACGGCACCACGAGGCCGCTTCGCGAGATGCTGTTGGAGCTGGTCGACGAGCTCGTGCCGATCGGTGAGCGGCTGGACTGCGCGAAAGAGCTGGTACGGGTGAAGGAGGTGCTCGAGGTGGGGCCGAGCTATCTCCGCCAGCGCGCCTGTGCGGAAGCCGCCGGCGGTGACCTGCGAGCCGTCGTCGACGGGCTGCTGTCGGAGATGCAGAACGAAGCGCCTGCTGGTCTCTCGCTGTGAGCGCGGCAGCGTTCCTCGCCGACAACGAGGCGCGACTGATCGGGCTGCGCCGCGACATCCACGCGCATCCGGAGCTCGGTCGTGAGGAGTACCGGACCACCGGTCTGGTCGCCGACACCCTCAGTGCCGCCGGTCTGTCGCCGCGGCTGCTGCCCGAAGGCACCGGTCTGTTGTGCGACATCGGCCCGCAGCCGCCTGAAGTTGCGCTGCGAGCCGACCTCGATGCGCTGCCGATCCCGGACGCCAAGGAGGTGTCGTACCGCTCGACCGTCGACGGTGTGACCCACGCGTGCGGCCACGACGTGCACACGACGGTGGTGCTGGGAGCGGGTCTTGCGCTCGCCGGTTCGGCGGCCCGCGGCGAGCTCGGCCACGGGGTGCGCCTGGTCTTCCAGCCGGCCGAGGAGGTGATCCCGGGAGGCGCGCTGGACGTCATCCGCGCCGGCGGTCTCGACGGGATCCGGCGGCTGTACGCGGTGCACTGCGATCCGTCGATCGAGGTCGGCACGGTCGGTCTGCGGACCGGGGCGGTGACGGCGGCCAGCGACCTGCTGGAGGTGCGGCTCTCCGGACCGGGCGGGCACACCGCCCGGCCGCACCTGTCCGCCGACCTGGTGGGCGCCCTCGGCGCGGTGATCACCGCGACTCCCGGCCTGCTTGCTCGTCGCGCCGACCCGCGCTCGGGCACGACGCTGGTCTGGGGACAGGTCAGCGCAGGGACTGTTGCCAACGCGATCCCTCGTCACGGCGTGGTGCGGGGCACCCTGCGCACCCTTTCCCGAGAAACGTGGGATGCGCTCCCCCCGCTCGTCGACCGGGTCGTTCGCGATGTGGTCGCGCCGTACGGCGTCGGGATCGAGATCTCGCATGTGCGTGGTGTTCCGCCGGTGGTCAACGATCCTGACTGCGTCGAGGTCCTTGCGGCGGCGGCGACCTCTACGCCGGGGGGCCTGGTGGGCGAGACCGCGCAGAGCCTCGGTGGCGAGGACTTCGGCTGGTATCTCGACCAGGTGCCCGGCGCGCTAGCGAGGCTGGGCGTCCGAGCCCCCGCCAGTCCGGTGCTCTACGACCTGCACCAGTCGAGCTTCGACGTCGACGAGCGGTGCATCGGAATCGGCGTCTCGCTGCTTACCGGCGTCGCTCTCACCGGCTCGCCGCCGGTGTCCTCCGACTAGCCATTACGGGCCATTGCCGGGTGTCGGCCGTAGCGCTGACCATGAACGTCATGGTGGGGAGTGGTGCGGCGCAGCATCGTGGGCTCGGCGTCAAGGGCCTGGTTCGAGTGGTGCAGGAGCTGTCCCTCGCACGTGATGTCGCTAGCGTGCAGCGAATCGTTCGGCACGCCGCGCGCGAGCTGACGGCTGCGGACGGCGCGACGTTCGTGCTGCGCGACAACGGCAGCTGCTACTACGCCGACGAGGACGCGATCCAGCCGCTGTGGAAGGGACAGCGCTTCCCGATGTCGGCGTGCATCTCCGGCTGGTCCATGCTCAATGCCACGCCGGTGATCATTCCGGACATCTATCTCGACAACCGGATCCCACAGGACGCCTATCGCCCGACGTTCGTGAAGAGCCTGTGCATGGTGCCGATCCGCTCGGCGGACCCGATCGGCGCGATCGGCAACTACTGGGCCGACTATCACGTCGCGACGGATGAAGAGGTGCAGCTGCTGCAAGCGCTGGCCGACACGACCGCCGTCGCCCTCGTCCACGCGCGTGCACTGGAGGACCTCGAGACCGTGATCGAGCAGCGCACCCAGGAGGTGCGCCGGCTGTCGGTGACCGACGAGCTCACCGGACTGCTCAACCGCCGCGGCTTCGTCGAGTCGGCCGAGTCCGTCATGCGGCACATGCGCCGTCACGGGGGCTGTGGTGACGTGCTGTTCGTCGACATCGACGGGTTGAAGCGGGTCAACGACGAGCTCGGCCACGATGCCGGCGACGACCTGATCCGTCGTGCCGCGGATGCCTTGCGCTCAGCTGTCCGCGACACCGATCTGGTGGGGCGCTGGGGCGGGGATGAGCTCGTCGTCTTCGCCTCCGGTCCCTCGGAGGGCCGCGTGCTCGCTGAGCGCGTCATCGAGGCGGGCGCGGCTCACTCGGTCTCGGTGTCGGTCGGAGCCGCGGCATACGACGGCGAGGCTGGTTGCACCCTGGACGACCTGATCAACCAGGCCGACGCCGACATGTACCTGCGGCGGTCGCTAGCCCGCCAGTCCGTCCGCGCCTAGCGACGGGCGGTCGCCGATCCGCACGACCGTCATGAGCGCGGTCGCGCACAGCCGGTCTCCGTTGCCCGCGTCGGTCAGGTGGACCTCGACGACCGCGTCACGCTTGCCGACCCGGACCGGGACGCCTCTCGCCACGGCCGGACCCACCCGTACCGGCGAGGTGAACGCGATCGTCATCGACTGCGTGGCGACCAGGCCGTCGAGCGCTCTTGCTGCTGCCGTTGCGCCCGCGGTGTCGATCAGCGTGGCCACCAGCCCGCCCTCCAGCGATCCAGCCGGCCCCTTGAAGTCGTCCCGGACGTCGCCCTGGACGGTGGCCGAACCGTCGGCCGGCGGGTTGCTGAGGTCGTCGAGGTAGAAGATGCCGAGTAGGCGCTGGAGCGGGGTGTGTCCCGTGCGCTGACCGTCTATCACCTAGTGATCTTCGCCGACGGTGCGGCACGGCCTGCTTCGCAGGTCGGCAACGTAGTCCGCCGGAGCGCCGGCCCGCTCGGCGGCGTCAGCCATCAGTCCGAGGTAGCGCGCGGAGGGAAGGCCGCCCTCATACCCGGCCAGCACGTACAGCCAGGCGAGCTCGCCACCGTCGAGGGTCGCGACCCGCACGCGGATCTTCTGGTACAGCCCGGTGCTCGCGAACTCGATCTCGTCGAGGGTGGCCTCGTCGTAGGTCTCGATGTCATAGAGCATCACGAAGACCCGCGAGGCCGGGTCCTCCACGACCGTGGCGAGCGCGCCCTCCCAGCCGAGGTCCTCGCCGCCGAAGGTCAGCCGCCAGCCCTCGAGCCAGCCTGGCCCGCGACACGGCGAATGCGGGCAACGGGCGTGCATCTGGGCGGGGTCGAGGTTCGAACCGTACGCCGCGTACACCGCCACGACGAGAAGCGTAAGAGCGCGCAGGGAGAATGGGCAGGTGACGCGCATCGCGATTCTCGGCGGCGGACCCGGCGGCTACGAGGCGGCGCTCGTGGCGGCCCAACTCGGCGCCGAGGTGGTCGTGGTCGAGCGGGACGGCCTGGGTGGCGCGTGCGTCCTGGCGGACTGCGTCCCGTCGAAGACGCTGATCGCCACGAGTGAGTCGATCGCGGCGTTCGAGGGGAGCGAGGCGCTGGGGGTGCGGCTGCGCGCGGGCGGCAGCGCCACCGATCACGTCGAGGTCGACGCGCAGACGGTCTGCCGGCGGGTCAAGACGCTCGCGGCGGCGCAGTCGGCGGACATCACCAGGCGGGTTGCGGGGGAGGGTGTGCAGATCGTGCGCGGCAGCGGCCGATTCGCCGGGCCGGGTCGCGTCGAGATCGCCACTGCGAACGGCACCGAACAGCTCGTGGCCGACATCGTTCTGATCTCGACCGGCGCCTCGCCGCGGGTGCTTCCCGGAGCTGAGCCGGACGGGGAGCGGATCCTGAACTGGCAGCAGCTCTACGACCTGCCGGCGCTCCCCGAGCATCTCGTCGTCGTCGGTTCCGGGGTCACGGGCGCCGAGTTCGCCAGCGCGTACCTCGCACTGGGCAGTGAGGTCACGCTCGTCTCCAGTCGTGACCGTGTCATGCCGAGCGAGGACGCGGACGCCGCCCTGCTCATCGAGGCAGTCTTCACGCGGCGTGGCATGCAGATCATGAAGCAAGCGCGCGCGGCCGGCGTGCGGCGCACGGCTGACGGCGTCGAGGTCGACCTCAGGGACGGCCGGACGGTGCACGGCTCGCACTGCCTCGTCACGGTGGGCTCGGTGCCGAACACCGCAGAGCTCGGCCTGGACCGGGTGGGAGTCGCCACAGACGCCGCCGGCTACGTGAAAGTCGACCGGGTCTCGCGCACCAACGTCCAGGGCGTCTACGCGGCGGGAGACTGCACCGGCTTGCTGCTGCTCGCGTCGGTGGCGGCGATGCAGGGCCGTACGGCGATGTGGCACGCCCTCGGCGACGCGGTGCTGCCGCTTCGGCTCGCAACGGTGTCGGCCAACGTGTTCACCGATCCCGAGATCGCGACGGTCGGCCTGCTCGCGGCTGAGGCGGCGGCAGACAGAGGTGGCGTGCGGGAGGTGAAGCTGCCGCTCGCGACAAACGCGCGGGCGAAGATGCAGGGCATCGAGGACGGGTTCGTGAAGCTCTACTGCCGGCCGGGCACCGGCGCGGTGCTGGGCGGTGTCGTGGTCGCCCCCCGAGCGAGCGAGCTGATCCTGCCGGTGTCGCTGGCGGTACAGCACGGGCTGACCGTCGACCAGCTGTCCCACACCTTCACGATCTACCCGTCGATCAGCGGCAGCATCACCGAGGCCGCGCGTCAGCTGCACCTCTCCGTGCAGGACTAAGCCGGCGTCAGATAGCGCGGGCCGAGCACCGTCGTGGGCGCGGTGGTGTCGTTCGAGTTCAAGCGCCAGACCGTCCAACCGTGAACCGCCGAGTGCTCGGTGAGGGTGTGTGCGGACCAGCTCTGTATCGACCACGTCGGCGGCGTCGCCCCGCCGGGTTCGACGACGACCACCGTCGCGGGGACGCCCTTGGTCTGCCGGTCGACCGGAATGCGTCTGTCGAGAACATGGCAGTGCGCCAGGAACGCGATCTGGCCGGCCTCGGCGCCGCCCACCCAGCACGGTTGGCGCGAGCCCGTGTCTTTGAGGTAGTCGGCCATCAAGGCCGCCCGATCGGTCTCGATGGCAAGGCGATGGTCGTTCGTCTGCAGCGCGGCGAGCTGAATGGCTTCATGACCCGCCCCGAGCACGACGAGGCCGGCGATCGCGGCCGGCCGGGAGACCGTGGCGGCTCGCCGCCACAGCCACAGCACGCCCTCGGCGGCCGGGATGGCGAGCAGCGCGTAGGTGGGCTCGAGGAACCTCGGCGCCGCGTAGCCGATCGCCAGGACGTACTGCGCCGCGATGCTCAGGCCGACCGCCGTGACGAGCACGTAGGCCGTGGCCCGTCGTTGCCGCCAGGCCACCCAGATGCCGAGCGCGACGGCGACCGGCAGTGCGAACCACCACAGCCGATAGGGCACCGCCGAGTCGGCCTGGCAGGTGCCGCGGCACAGGATCGGGCCGGCAAGGACGCGCATCTCCGCTCCGAGCGACCAGTGCAGGCCCCCGACGTTCTCCGCGCTCGCGGCGTGGAAGCGCTGAACCGGTCCGCCGAACCGGACGTACGCCTCGACCACCCACTCGGCGAGGCCCGCGGCGAGGCCGGCGCTGAGCAGCCCTGCCGCCGTGGCGCGCCAGCGCAGCGCCTTGCCCTGGACCATCATCACACCCGCCACCAGCGGCAGGAAGACGAAGATGCTGTCGCTGGGCCGCATGAGGGCGGTGAACCCGATCGCGAGTGCGGCGTACCACAGCGAGCGACGCCGCTCGGGTTCACAAATCGCGAGCACCAACCAGCCCGTCGCGGCAATCGCGCCGTACGCGACGTACTGGTTCGGCATCGCCTCGAAGCTGTAGTAGATGCCGAGCCACAGACCCGACCAGATCGCTGCGGCGAGTGGCACGGTCATGCGCGGGCGAACCCGCAGCCACGGCAGGAAGGCCAAGAACATGCCGAGCCCGCTCAGGATGGCCATCCAGATCCGCATGACGTACAACGAGCCCGATACCAGCGACGCGGGAGCGGTCAGCAGGGTCAGGCCCCTCGCGCGCGGCGCGGTGAACTGCCCGGCCGGGACGTGCGGGTCGATCTGGCTGATGTAGACGGTCTCGTCCCACCCGAGCCCGCTGTGCAGCCCGCGGAGGATCAACGGCGAGAGCGCATGCAGCACGCTGACGGTGATGAGCGCGTAGGTCAGTCGCCTGACGTGGGGGGAGTCCTCGGACACAGCCGGCCGACGGTCTCAGCTGATCCTGAAGACTTCCTATGAATCGGGGGTGATCTGGCAGACGACGGTGCCGGAGCTGACGACGTCGCCGACGTTCGCGGTCAGGCCGGTGATCGTGCCGGCCTGATGCGCGGTGATCGGCTGCTCCATCTTCATGGCTTCCAGGACGACGACAAGGTCGCCGGCTTCGACCGGATCTCCGTCCCCGACCGCGACCTTGACGATCGTGCCCTGCATCGGTGCGGTGAGTGCGTCGCCGCTGGCCGCGCTCGCCGCGGAGGTCGCCTTGTGCGCCGAAGGGGGCTTGCGGGAGGGTCCCGCCGCCGGGCCGGCAGCGGCTGTCAGGCCGGCCGGCAGCGACACCTCGAGGCGGCGGCCACCGACCTCAACCGTGATCCGCTCCCGCTCGGCGACCGGACCGGAGTCTGCGGCGCCCCCGTCGTAGGGCGCGACGGAGCCGGTCCACTCGGTCTCGATCCAGCGCGTGTGCACCCGGAACGGCTCGTCCGTGAAGTCCGCGTCCTCGAGCACCGCGCGGTGGAACGGGATGATCGTCGGCATTCCGCCGACCTCGAACTCCGCCAGTGCTCGGCGGGACCGCTCGATCGCCTCCTGGCGGGTGGCGCCGGTGACGATCAGCTTCGCCAGCAACGAGTCGTATGCACCGGGCACGGTGTCCCCGTCGACGTAACCCGCGTCGACGCGCACCCCCGGGCCGGACGGCACCTGCCATGCGGTGATCCGCCCGGGAGCGGGCAGGAAGTTGCGGCCGGCGTCCTCGGCGTTGATCCGGAACTCCATGGCGTGGCCACGCGGGACCGGGTCGTGGCTGGCGAGCCGCTGGCCGTCGGCGATGGCGAACTGCGCGCGGACCAGATCCACGCCGCTGGTCTCCTCCGTCACCGGATGCTCGACCTGCAGACGGGTGTTCACCTCGAGGAAGGAGACCGTTCCGTCCTGGGCGACGAGGAACTCGCAGGTCCCGGCGCCGACGTAGCCCGCAGCCCGTGCGATCGCCTTGCTCGCTTCGTACAGCCGCTCCAGCTGCGTCTCGTTGAGGAACGGCGCAGGAGCCTCCTCGACCACCTTCTGGTGACGCCGTTGCAACGAGCAGTCGCGGGTGCCGACGACCATCACGTTGCCGTGGGTGTCGGCGAGGATCTGGGTCTCGACGTGGCGCGGCTTGTCGAGGTAGCGCTCGACGAAGCACTCGCCGCGACCGAAGGCCGCGACGGCCTCGCGCACCGCGCTGTCGAACAGCTCCGGGATCTCGTCCTTGTTGCGGGCGACCTTCAGGCCGCGGCCGCCGCCGCCGTACGCCGCCTTGATCGCGACCGGGACGCCGTGCTGGTCGGCGAACGCGAGTACCTCGTCGACGCCCTCGACCGGATTGGGCGTGCCGGGGGCGAGTGGCGCGCCGACCTCGGCGGCGATGTGCCGCGCCTTGACCTTGTCACCGAGCGCGTCGATCGCTGCCGGCGGTGGGCCGATCCAGGTCAGCCCGGCCTCCGCGACGGCAGTGGCGAACGCCGCGTTCTCCGCGAGGAAGCCGTATCCCGGGTGGATACCGTCGGCGCCGCAACGCTTGGCGACGTCGAGGATCTTCGCGATGTCGAGGTAGGTCTCTCCGGGTGTCGACCCGCCCAGGGCATAGGCCTCGTCGGCGAGCTTCGCGTGGAGCCCGTCGAGGTCGGGGTCGGCGTAGATCGCCACACTGCCCAGGCCAGAGTCCCGGCAGGCGCGGATGACTCGCACCGCAATCTCGCCGCGGTTGGCGATCAGCACCTTGCGCATGGCAGAGACTCTATTCAGTACCGGTCCGTAACGTATTGCGAGGTGCCCGCTGTGGAGCCGCCGTTCTCCGCGTTCCAGTCCGAGATCTACCTGAATGGCGCTCTCGGTGTCCGTCCCGATCTGCCGATCGGGGTGGCCGCGCTCGAGGCGGCCGCGCAGGATCGGTTCTCGCCCGAGGCGTTCGGCTACGTCGCCGGTAGTGCGGGGACGGAGTCGACGGTACGGGCGAACCGGGCCGCGTTCGAGCGCTGGCGGATCGTTCCCCGCTTCCTGCGCGACGTCTCGGTTCGCGACCAGTCGACGACTGTTCTCGGTACGCCGATGCCCGCACCGGTCATCCTTGGCCCGGTCGGGGTGCAGGGCATCGTTCACCCGGATGCGGAGGTCGCCGTCGCCCGAGCGGTCGCGGACCTTGGCGTGCCGATGGCGCTGTCGACCGTCTCGTCGTACTCCATGGAGGATGTCGCAACCGCCTGCGGCGGCTCCCCGCACTGGTTCCAGCTGTATTGGCCCAAGGACCGGGAGGTCGGTGCGTCGTTGCTGGCGCGTGCCAAGTCCGCCGGGTACTCCGCGCTGCTGCTCACCCTCGACACCTTCATCCTGGCCTGGCGCCCGCGTGACCTGGTCAACGGCTACCTGCCGTTCCTGTCCCGGCTCGGTCTGGCCAACTACGAGTCCGACCCGGCCTTCCGTGCAGGGTTGCAGGCGAGCCCGGAGGAGGACCCGACCGGTTGCGTCATGCACTGGCAGTCGATGTTCGGCGACCCGTCCAACACCTGGGAGGACCTCGCGTGGGTCCGCGACCACTGGGACGGGCCGATCGCACTCAAGGGGGTGCTCCATCCAGACGATGCGCGGCGTGCGGTTGACGCGGGGATGGAAGGCGTCCTCGTGTCCAACCACGGTGGCCGGCAGATCGACGGAGAGATCGCGGCGCTCGACGCTCTGCCGGCTGTCGTTGCCGCGGTTGACGGTCGCGCAGAGGTGCTCTTCGACTCCGGCATTCGCACCGGCTCGGACGTGATGAAGGCCCTCGCGCTGGGCGCTGACGCGGTGCTCCTCGGTCGCCCGTACATCTACGGTCTCGGCATCGCCGGCGAGGCGGGAGTACGTCACGTGGTGCGGTGTCTGCTCGCCGAGCTCGACCTGTCGATGGCGCTCGCGGGGTGCGCTTCGCTCGCCGATATCGGGCCGGAGCTGCTCACCCAGATACCGTGATCGCGTGAATCAGGCGCCCATCGGCCTTGCGGGGCTTCGATTTCGGCGGCTGCACGAAGGCACAAGGATCCGTTCCGCGGTCGGTCAGCCGATCCTCGACCGGCTGTACGACATCTGGGACCGCCGCGATGTCTTGCGGATGCTCGTCGACCGCGGGCTGCGTCACAAGTACGCGAACTCGGTGCTCGGCTACGCCTGGTCGATGCTCGAGCCTGCGATGCTCGTCTTCACGTACTTCCTGTTGCTCAAGATCTTCCACAAGAGCTACCCGATGTATCCGCTGTTCATCAGCTCCGCGATCTTGCCGTGGCAGTGGTTCGCATCGGTGGTGAACTCGTCGACCAGCACGCTGCGGCAGAACTCACGGCTGATCACCTCCATCGCGCTGCCCCGCGAGATCTACCCACTCGCTGAAGTCGCGATGAAGACCGTCGAGTTCCTGCTGAGCCTCCCGGTGTTGATCCTCCTTGCGTGGATCTACGGGGTGCGCCCGTCTCCCTACGTGTTCGTGTGGCCGCTGGCGTTCGTCCTCGAGCTGATGCTGTGCGTCGGGCTCGCGCTGCTCGTGTCCTCGCTGAACACCGTGCTGCGCGACATCGAGCAAGGCATCGGCATGGTGATCCGGATGTTCTTCTTCCTCTCCCCGGTGCTGTGGCCGCTAACGAGGTTGTCCCCGTCCATGCAACGGATCGACGCGATCAACCCGATGGTGGGTGTCCTCGCGATCAACCGCGCTGTCTGGCTGCCGGCGTACTGGACTGGTTGGACGCCGTTGCTGTACTCGGTGATCGGCGCGGTGGTCGTCCTCGTCGGCGGATTCAGCGTCTTCGCTCGGGTTGAGCGCGCCGTGCTGAAGGAGCTCTAGCCGGGCATGCCCCCCAAGCAGAAGGACGCGATCGTCGTCAAAGACGTCGGCATCAAGTTCGCCATCAACCGCCGACGCCGGATCGGGCTCAAGAACCTGCTGATCGAGGGGCGCAACGCAACCACGGGAACCGGCGAGTACTGGCCCTTTCGCCACGTGTCGTTCCGGGTGAAGAAGGGCGAGTCCGTCGGCATCATCGGCCGCAACGGATGCGGCAAGAGCACGTTGCTGCGTCTCGTCGCAGGGGTGATGCTCCCCGACGAAGGAACCATCCAGGTCAACGGTGGCGTCGGCGCGATGATCGAGCTGTCCGCGGGCTTCGTCGGCGACCTGACCGCGCGGGAGAACGTCTACCTGATCTCCTCGCTGCACGGCTTCACCCGCGAGCAGACCGACGAGCGGTTCGACGAGATCATGAGCTGGGCGGGGGTCAAGCGCTTCGTCGACACCCCGGTCATGCACTTCTCGAGCGGCATGCGTGCGCGGCTCGCGTTCTCGATCGTGACCCGGATGGAAGAGCCGATCCTGCTCGTCGACGAGGTGCTGGCGGTCGGCGACAAGGCGTTTCGCAAGAAGTGCGCTGTGGTGATCGACGAGATGCTCAGCGGCGGGCGCACGATGCTGCTGGTGTCGCACAACGAGAACGACCTCCGGCGATGGTGCGACCGCGGGATCTACCTGCGGCGTGAGCAGCCGCCCGTCGAGGGGCCGATCGAAGAGATCATCGAGATGTACTACGCCGACGACGACTCGGTATGAGCCGCAGTCGTCCGAGTCTTGCCGAGCTGCGGGCCGTGGCCCAGCCCGACGACGTCGTGGGTCGCGTCAGTGGCGAGCACTGGGCCGGCCGGCTGTACCAGCGCCGGATCTCGATTCACATCACCAGGTTGCTGGCGCCGACGCGAGTGACTCCGAACGGCATCACCTGGACGATGCTTCTCACCGGCCCGCTCGCCGCACTGGCGATGACCGTCCCGCACCTATGGGGACCGCTGGTCGCGTTCGCCGTGATCCAGGTGCAGGGCACCCTCGACTGTGTCGACGGGGAGCTCGCCCGGTGGCGCGACCAGCGAGGTCCAAGCGGCATCTACCTCGACCGGATCGGTCACTACGTCACCGACGGCTGCCTCGCGATCGGCGTCGGCGTGCACGCTGACGGCGGCCTCGGGCACCTGGCCGGCTGGACCGCGCTGGGCCTCGCCAGTGGCTTCCTCATCCTGCTGACCAAGGCGGAGACCGATCTCGTGCACGTCGCCAGGGTGCAGTCCGGCCGCCCGCGCATCGCCGACACCGCCGAAGTCGCGCGGCCACGCGCCGGGCTGCTTCGGCGGCTCCGCGCGATGGTTGGGGCGCTGCCGTTCAACCGGGCACTGCTCGCGCTCGAGATGACGGTTCTCGCCGTTGTTGCCGCATCGGTCGACGCCGCCCGCGGCTGCCTCGGCGCCACGCGCGTGCTGTCCGGCGCGCTGGTGGTGATCGCCGGCATCGTCGTACTCGGGCACCTGCTCGCGACCCTTGCGTCGGATCGGCTGCGGTGAGCCTCGGGGTCGGCTGCGTCCTGCTCAGCCAGGGCAACCGGCCCGCTGAGCTGGCTCGCGCGATCGCGTCGGTAGCCCTGCAGCGCGACGTCGACGTGAGCATCGTGGTCGTCGGTAACGGCTGGGAGCCGACCGGGCTGCCCGCGGACGTCGTGATCGTCACGCTCTCCGACAACGTCGGTGTGCCGGAGGGACGCAACGTCGGCGCTCGCGCGGTGACCGGCGACATCCTGCTGTTCCTCGACGATGACATCGAGCTGGTCGGCGATGACCTCCTGGCCCGGGCGGTCGCGCAGTTCGAGGCCGATGACTCACTTGCGGTGCTGCAGCCGCGGGCCGTGGATCCGGGCGGTGCCATGACCGCGCGGCGGCATGTGCCTCGACTACGAGCGCGCGACGCCGAACGCAGCGGTGACGTCGCCTGGTTCTGGGAAGGCGCCTCTCTCGTGCGCCGTTCGGCATTCGAGGCCGCAGGTGGCTGGCCGGGCAGCTTCTTCTACGGGCACGAGGGAATCGAGCTGGCGTGGCGGTTCGTCGACGCCGGGTTGCGGCTGCGGTACGACGCGGACCTGGTCGTGCACAACCCGCCCGCGGCGCCGTTCCGTGGTCCCCAGCATCGCTTCATGGACGCGCGGAACCGGGTCTGGGTGGCTCGGCGCAACCTTCCGCTGCCGCTCGTCGCCGGCTACCTCGCGGTGTGGGTCACGGCGACGTTGCTCCGTTCGCTGCGCGGCGGGGGCACCTCGGCCGCGCTGCGGGGCTTCCGCGAGGGGCTGCGCACCGACTGCGGGCCGCGGCGACCGATCCGTTGGCGTACGGCGTGGCGACTGACGCGGCTCGGACGCCCGCCGGTGGTCTGAGGCGTCAGCCGCGAATCCGTCGCATCGCCGGGACCCCGCGGAGCGCCTCCATGGCGATCCGGGTCGACATCTTCGATGACCCCGCGACTCGCTCCCGGAAGACGATCGGTATTTCGACGATGGTCGCCCCCATCGCGCGGGCGCGGGTCGTCATCTCGATCTGGAAGCCGTAGCCGTGCGTGGCGGTCGTCGCTGCGTCGACCTTGGCCAGCAGATCGGCGCGCCAGGCCTTGAACCCGCCGGTGAGGTCGCGCAGCGGGCTGCCGAGGACGACGCGGGCGTAGAGGTTCCCGGCTCGCGACAACACCTCGCGGTGCTTGCTCCACCCGATGATGTCGCCCCCTGCCATGTATCGCGATCCGATTGCCAGGTCGGTGTTCTCGACAGCTGCGACGAGCCGATCGATGTCGGCGGGGTCGTGCGAACCATCAGCGTCCATCTGCACGACCACGTCCGGGCTGAGATCGGCGAGGGCTGCTGCGAAGCCCGCCGCATACGCGGGTCCGAGGCCCGCCTTGCCCGTCCTGACGAGGAGGGTGACCCGGCCGGGCAGCTCGGCGGCGAGCGTGCGCACGATCTCGGCGGTGCCATCGGGGGAACCGTCGTCCACGACGAGAAGGTGCGGGTGGCAGGGCCGCTCGAGAATTGCGCGGGCGATCCGCTCGATGTTCTCGCGTTCGTTGTAGGTCGGCAGCACCACGACGACGCCCCCGCCCACGTCCCCGCCCTCCTCCCTGCAACGGAGACGGATCCGATGATCCGTCCAACTCGATTGACCGTATCGGCTGGACCTGAAGCGAATGAGCCCGATCCTGAACCGCCCGGTAGGCTTCGCCCGTCATGGCAGTGAGGTCGACCGGGCTCCGGACCGTCGGAGTGGTGCTTGCCGGTGGCGTCGGAACCCGGGTCGGGCTGTCGATCCCCAAGCAGCTGCTCAAGATCGCCGGGAAACCGGTGATCGAGCACACCCTCGCGGTGTTCGAGGCTGCGGCAGAGATCGACGACGTCATCGTCTTGATGACCCCGGGCTACGTACAGGACGTTCAGGCGATCGTGGCCGCGCGGGGGTTCCGCAAGGTGAGCGCCGTGATCGAGGGCGGTCAGACCCGCAACGACTCCACCCGCAACGCGCTCGACCACCTCGGGGCCGAGGAGTGCAACGTCCTGTTTCACGATGCGGTTCGCCCGCTCGTCAGCTCGCGCATCATCCGGGAGTGCGTCAATGCGCTGCGGACGTACGAAGCTGTCGACGTCGGAATCCCGTCGGCCGACACGATCGTCGTCGTCGACGACGACGAGATCATCACCGAGATCCCGGATCGTGCCCGGTTGCGGCGCGGTCAGACCCCGCAGGGCTTCCGGCTCTCGACGATCCGCCGTGCGTACGAGATCGCGTGGGAGGACCCCGACTTCAAGGCCACTGACGACTGCAGCGTCGTACTGAAGTACTTGCCCGACGTACCGATCCACATGGTCGAGGGCTCCGAGCACAACATGAAGGTGACGGCTCCCGTCGACCTGTTCATCGCGGACAAGCTCTTCCAGCTCGGTTCGGCGTCAGTTGATCCGCTGCCTACCCCGGAGGCCTATGCGGAGGCGCTGCGGGGCCGCACCGCGGTCGTGTTCGGCGGCAGCTACGGCATCGGGGCGGGCATCGTCAGCTTGCTCGAGGCATACGGCGCCAAAGTGTTCCCATTCAGCAGGTCGACAACCGGTACGCACGTGGAACGAGCTGACGACGTGCGGCGGGCTCTCGAGCACGCGCACCAGGAGGCCGGCCGCATCGACTACATCGTCGTGACCGCGGGCATCCTCACCACCGGCGAGCTCGCCGAGGTCGACGACGAGACGGTCGAGGAGATGATCGGGGTCAACTACGTTGCGCCCGTCCAGATCGCGCGACTCGGCGCCGGCTACCTCGCTCAGACCAAGGGTCAGCTGCTGCTGTTCACGTCGAGCAGCTACACCCGCGGGCGTGCCGGCTACAGCCTGTACTCGTCGACGAAGGCCGCGGTCGTCAACCTCACACAGGCTCTCGCCGACGAGTGGCTGAGTCTCGGGGTACGAGTCAACTGCATCAATCCTGAGCGCACGGCGACCCCGATGCGCACCAAGGCGTTCGGCGTCGAGCCGCCCGAGGACCTGCTCGATGCCGCCGAGGTCGCACGCAGCTCGGTGGACGTTCTCGTCGCCGAGATCACCGGACAGGTCATCGACGTCCGGCGACCCGTGACCACCGTGGAGATGCGGATCGAGCAGGTCGAGGAGCAGGCGGCAGCTGAGGCGGTTCACGAGCACGAGACGTCGTGACCGAGCCGACTGCCGGTCTGGCCGGCGAGCCTTCAGAAGAAGGTCGCGACCACGATCCCCGGATGCCGTCCCGGGGACCGCGCACGATCGCGACCGCCGCGATCGCCTGCTACGTGACGATCGCCCTCGGTGGTGTCTTCTCGTGGGCGATCGCCGTGCTCGTCGCGGTGGTGATCAGCCAGGGCCTCGACATGCTGATCGTGGGCAACGAGGACGTGCGCGCCGCCCTTGCGCGCGGTCAGTTCGGCATCGCGACGCGAACAATCGTCCGGGAGCTCGGCGTACTCGCGCTCGTGCTGACCGCGAGGTGGACCGGACGCGACAGTGCGCGGGCGACGGCGGTGCTGCTGCTCGGCGTGGCCGGGCTGCGGCTGGGTTACCACCTCCTGATGGTCATGGTCCGCCGCCGCTCGCTGCCGCCGGTCGAGACCCGCAACATCGACGTCTCCGGTCTGCGTACCGCGCCAGCGGTTCCCGACATCGCCCGCCGGCGGCTGTCGGAGCGGTTCCACGGCCTGTCGGGGGTGGCTCTGCTCGGAGCCTCGATCGCCGTCGCGAGCCACGCACGCTTCGTGGCGTTCGGCGCGGTCGCCGCGGTCGTCGCGGCTGAGCTCTTCTTCGTGGGATGGGCCATCGTCTGGCTGTTCCGCTCGCGGGGCGCGGTGGTGCGTGACCGGCTGCACGCGGCGATCCTGAAGCGGGTGACGGCGCTCCACCCGGAGCTGATGCTCTACCACTCGGGGACCGAGGACACGGCGTACCAGGTCAACATGTGGCTGTCGACGATCGATCGGCTGAAGCGGCCCACGTTGATCGTCGTCCGTGAGCGCGAGTGCTTTGCGCAGCTCGGCGCCACGACGTCGCCGGCGGTGTGCATCCCGGATCCGGTCGACTTCATGACCTTCACGCTGCCCGACGTGCGGGTTGCGATGTACACCGCGAACGTCGGCAAGACGATCCACATGCTGCGTGAGCCGGGGGTGCGACACGTCTTCATCGGTCACGGCGACAGTGACAAGGCGGCGTCGTCGAACCCGTTCAGCAAGGTCTACACGGAGATCTGGGTCGCTGGCCAAGGCGGCCGGGACCGGTACAGCAGGGCCGGGGTGGGAATCCACGACGACGACATCCTCGAAGTCGGTCGGCCGCAGCTCGGCGGAATCCAGCCGGCCCCGCCCGGCCGCATCGGCGATCGCCAGCTGACGGTGCTGTACGCGCCGACCTGGGAGGGCTGGACCGGCGATCCGACGCACACCTCGCTTGTGCGCACCGGTCCAGCGCTTGTCGAGCGGCTGGTGGCAATGCCGAACGTCAGATTGCTCTACAAGCCGCATCCGCTCACCGGGAGCGTCAACCTCGAAGCCGCGAAGGCCGACACGGCGATCCGGGCCACCATCGCCCGCGTCGGCGCCCCGCATGCCACCGTCACCGGCTCGTCGCCATCGCTGTACGACTGCTTCAACGACTCGGACGTTCTCGTCGCGGACATCTCGAGCGTGCTGAGCGACTTCATCGCGAGCGAGAAGCCGTATGTCGTCACGAACCTCACCGGGCTTTCCGAGGAGGGGTTCCGCGAGAAGTTCCCGAGCGCAGGCGAGGCGTACCTGCTCGACCCGGCCGCGCAGCGCATCGGCGACATCCTCGCGCTGGTTCGCACCGAGGACCCGTTGGCAGCGGCACGGGCCCGGCTGAAGGAGTACCTGCTCGGTCCGGCCACACCTGACGCCTTCACCCGGTTCGAGGCGGCCGTGGAGGCCGCCTACGAGACCGCGGTGCGACTGGCACCGACCCGGGTCGCCGCTGGCGCGGAGTAGCGCTCAGGCCTTGGTGCGGGTGCCCTTGACGAGGCCGCTCGCCACCCATGGCGGCAGCGGCCGGCGAAGCGATGGCGGGTCCGCCGGTGCAGCGGCCGGCCGGGCCGTCAGCACGGCGACCAGCGCGGCGAGCTCCTCGTCGGTGGGCTCACCGCCGCTGATCACGCGCAGGCTGGGCCGGTTGTCGTCGGTCATGGCTAGAGCGGGATGTTGCCGTGCTTCTTGGGCGGCAGCGACTCGCGTTTGGTGCGCAGCAGCCGGAGTGCCTTCACGACCTCTGCCCGGGTGGTCGACGGCTTGATCACCGCGTCGATGTAGCCGCGCTCCGCAGCGATGTAGGGATTCGCGAAGTGGTCCTCGTAGTCGGTGATCAGCTCCTTGCGCGCCGCCTCCGGATCCGACGCGTCGGCGAGGGTGCGGCGGTGCAGGATGTTGACCGCGCCGTTCGCGCCCATGACCGCGATCTCCGCCGTGGGCCACGCCAGGTTGACGTCGGCGCGAAGATGCTTCGAGCCCATGACGTCGTACGCACCGCCGTAGGCCTTGCGGGTGATGACGGTGACCTTCGGCACGGTCGCCTCTGCGTACGCGTACAGCAGCTTCGCGCCGCGGCGAATGATGCCGCCCCACTCCTGCGCGGTCCCCGGTAGGAAGCCGGGAACGTCGACGAAGGTGAGCACCGGCACGTTGAAGGCGTCACAGGTGCGGACGAACCGCGCTGCCTTCTCGGAGGCATCGATGTCGAGGGTGCCGGCGAACTGCATCGGCTGGTTCGCCACCACGCCGACAGATTGGCCGTCGATGCGCGCGAAACCGCAGACGATGTTCGGCGCGAAGAGCGCGTGGACCTGCAGGAAGTCACCGTCGTCGACGACGTGCTCGATGACGGTCACGATGTCGTAGGGCTGGTTCGGTGAGTCCGGGACGAAGGTGTCGAGGAAGCTGTCCGGACCCTCGGTGGTCAGGTCGGCCGCGTCGAACGCCGGCGGCTGCTCCATGTTGTTGCTCGGCAGGAACGACAGGAGTGCGCGCGTCAGCTCGAGCGCGTCCGTCTCGTCGGCGGACATGAAGTGGGCGACGCCGGACTTCGTGTTGTGGGTGCGGGCGCCGCCGAGGTCCTCGAAGGTCACGTCCTCGCCCGTGACCGTCTTGATCACGTCCGGCCCAGTGATGAACATGTGCGATGTCTGGTCGACCATCACGGTGAAGTCGGTGATCGCGGGGGAGTAGACCGCGCCTCCGGCGCACGGGCCCATGACCAGGGAGACCTGCGGGATCACACCGGACGCCATCACGTTGCGGTAGAAGATCTCGGCGTACAGGCCGAGTGCGACGACGCCTTCCTGGATTCGGGCGCCGCCGGAGTCGTTGATGCCGATGACCGGACAACCTGTCTTCATGGCGAGGTCCATGACCTTGCAGATCTTCTCGCCGAAGACCTCACCGAGCGATCCGCCGAACACCGTGAAGTCCTGGCTGAAGACGCACACCTGTCGGCCGTGAATGGTGCCGTGGCCGGTGACGACGCCGTCGCCGTACGGTCGCTCGTTCTGCATGTCGAAGTCATGGGCGCGGTGACGGGCAAGCGCGTCGAGCTCGACGAACGACCCTTCGTCGAGCAGTGCCGCGATGCGTTCCCGGGCGGTCATCTTGCCCTTGGCGTGCTGCTTGTCGACAGCGCGCTGCGAGCCCGCGTGTACCGCCTCGTCCATGTGACGTTCGAGCTCTGCGATCCGACCGGCGGTGGTGCGCGGTGCGGCTGGCTGGTTTGGGCGGTCGGCCGGGCTCGCGGGTTGTGCACTCATGAGGCCGTAGCGTACGGCGGTGGCCTCGCAGTGGAGTGACCTGAGTCGTCCTCCGCTGTCCGCCGAGCGGCTACAGCGGGCGCTCGGCGGCGACCTTTGGCGGCAGATCGACGTCGTCTCGGAAACCGCCTCGACGAATGCCGACCTGGCAGACGCCGCCCGCGCCGGCGAGCCCGAGGGCCTCGTGCTCGTCGCGGAGCAGCAGACCGGAGGCAGAGGCCGGCTGGATCGGCAGTGGGAGTCGCCGCCGCGCGCGGGCCTGACCTTCTCGGTGCTGGTGCGTCCCTCGCTCGAGCCGGCGCAGCTGAGCCTGCTGCCGTTGATCGCCGGGCTCGCCGCGGCCGAGGCGCTCGTCGCGGTGGGCGGGGTCGATGCGAGGCTGAAGTGGCCCAACGACGTGCTGGTCGGCGGCCGCAAGCTCGGCGGGGTGCTGGTGGAGGTCGCGGGTGGGGCCGCCGTGATCGGGATCGGGCTCAACGTGTCGATGCGGGAGGACGAGCTGCCGGTGGCGACAGCCACCAGCTTGCTGCTCTGCGGTGGCAGCACCGATCGGGAGCCACTGCTCAAAGAGGTGCTGCGTGCCCTCGGTCGCCGTTACCGCGAATGGCGGTGGACGGGCGACTCCGGGTCGGTTCTGCCCGCCTATCGAGAGCGATGCGAGACGATTGGGTGCGACATCGAGCTGGAACTGCCGGGGGGACGGATGGTCAGAGGCAACGCGGTCGGGGTCGACGACACCGGCCGGCTCGTCGTCGCCGACACCGAGACCCGAGCAGAGCGAGCTTGGCTGGTCGGCGACGTGACCCACGTGCGGAAGGTGGCTCCCTGATGGGCTTCCCGGAGAACATCCTCGACGCGGACGAGCACGTCGTCCGCAACCTTCGGCCCCACTGGCGGCGGGTCGCCGGTCCGGTGGTCCTCGCGCCGATCGTCGTCGGCCTTGCCTCCTACGGCTACTTCTCGTTGCCCGACGACAGCGCCCGGAAGTACCTGCGGTGGGCGATCCTCGTCGCAGCGCTCGTGATCCTCCTGGTGTGGTCGGTGCGGCCGTTCCTGTTCTGGCTGACCACCCGGTACGTCGTCACCGACCGCCGCGTCCTGATGCGCAACGGTGTGCTCGCTCGCAAGGGACGCGACATCCCCCTCACCCGGGTCAACGACGTGTCCTTCTCCCGCAGCCTCGTCGAGCGGTTCTTCGGATCCGGGACCCTCGTGATCGAGTCAGCCGGCGAGCGCGGTCAGGTGTCGTTGAACGACGTGCCCCACGTCGAGGAGGTCCAGCGTGAGATCTACCGCCTGGTCGAGGACGAGGCGCAGCGGCTGAAGTGATCGCGAAAGCGCGGTCGGCCGGCCTGGGCACGCCGATCCTGGTAGGGCTCGCGGCCGTCGCGGTCACCTTGGTCGCGGCGCGGAACCTCGCGCTTGCTGCCGCGGTGCCGGCCACCGTGGCCATCGCGGTTGTGGTCGCCGCGACCGCTGTGGCGCAGCGGCTGCGGGAGCTCGTTGTCCGGATGCGCCGGACGCCGCTTCGCAGTCGCAACCTCGACCTGGGCGAGTTCCGGATGCCGCGACGGGCGCCGCGGCTGATGATGCGGCCGCGAGGACTCGAGTGGCTACCGGTTGCCGTCGCGGCCACCGGCGCCGCCGTGGCGGGAAGGGATGGCGGTGATGCCCTGGGCGTCGCCGCCATCGTGCTGGCCGCGCTGCTCGCGTGCGTCCCGGTCGCTGTGCTCGCACGACTGCTCTGGCGCGATCACCGCACGAGGCTGCGAGAGCGTGCGACCGATGCGATCTCGCGTGCTGTCGGGCGCTACGAGCCTGAGCTCATCCTCTACTTTGCCGGCAGCGCCGAGGAGCTCTACCAGCTGCGGATGTGGTTCGCTCCGGTCGAGCGGCTGGGTCTGCGGGTGCTGATCGTGGTGCGAAGCGACCTGGTGATGGACCAGTTGGGGCGGCCGCCGTTCCCTGTGATCGGTTCGACGTACAACGGGCTCATCGCGGCGCTTCCGTTGCCGAAACGGGTCGTCACCTTGTTCGTGACCCACAGTGGGAACAACCTGTCGATGGTGCGGCGGCGCGAGACGGTGTGCGTGTTCGTCGGGCACGGCGAGAGCGACAAGCCCGACAGCTCGAACCCGTACGCGCGGCTGTACGACGAGGTGTGGGTGGCCGGTCCGCTCGGACGCCGCCGCTACGCCGAGGCCGGAGTCGGCGTACGCGACGAGGCGATTCGGGAGATCGGCCGACCGCAGTTCGTCGCGCCGACGCAGCCGCCGGACGGGCCTGCCGTCATCGTCTACGCACCGACGTGGGAGGGCTGGGGCGACGACGAGCATCACAGCTCACTCGCACATGCCGGGGTCGTGCTGGTCGAGGCACTGCTCGCCGTACCAGGAGTCGAGGTGCGTTACCGACCGCATCCCCTCACGGGACAGCGAGACCTCGCGGTGCGCCGAGCCCACCGGGAGATCGTCAAGCGGGTGGGCCGGGTCCCCGCGACCGAGCCCATCAGCCGGACGATGGCCGGGGCAGCCGGCTTGGTTGCCGACGTCTCGAGCGTCATCGGCGAGTACTTGGCATATGACCGCCCGTACGCCGTGATCGACACTCGCGGGCTCGGGCGCCGGGCTCACTCGCGCCGGTTTCCTTCGTCCGCGGGTGCGTTCCTGCTCGGCCCCGACCTGGCGGGACTCGGCGCGTTCGTCGACGCGGCGACCGGCGGTCGGGACAGCACAGCGAGCCGGCGCCGCGCTCTCATTGCCGATGCGCTGGGTGACCCGGCCACGGCGCAGCAGCGGTTCGCTGCGGAAGTCGCACGGCTGCGACGCGGATGAGCGAGACGGAGGGTCTGAACCCCGCGGCACTCGAACGCGAGCTGCTCGGCGGGGAACGCCGATACACCAGGCATCAGGTCGCCGAGCTCACCGGCGTGTCGATCGAGCGGTGCACCGAGCTGTGGCATGCGCTCGGTTTCGCGGACGTCGAGGATGACGTGGCGGCCTTCACCGACCGTGACGTGTGGGCGGTTCGCACCGTCACCCAGCTCGGCGACGCCGGTTGGCTGCCGGATGACCTGCAGGTGTCGATGGCGCGGGCGCTCGGGCAGTCGCTGTCCCGCCTCGCGGACTGGCAGCTTGCCGCGATCGGGTCGATGCTCGATCCTGCGATGGCGCAGGAGCAGGCGATGCGCCGCGCTGAGGAGCTCGTACCGGTCGTCGAAGACCTCATGGGCTACGTCTGGCGCCGGCACCTGGCCGCTGTGGCCGGCCGGGTCCTCGCGGCAAGCGGCGAGGAGTTCGCGGCCGGGACGATCGCAGTCGGATTTGCCGACTTGGTCGGGTTCACCAGTCTCACCCGCGAGATCGACGAGGTGGAGCTCGGAAAGCTGGTCGAGGGGTTCGAGGGTCTCGCCTCCGACATCGTGGCGACCGGTGGCGGCCGCGTGATCAAGACGATCGGCGACGAGGTGCTGTTCGTCGCCGACGACGTTCGTACGGCGGCCGAGGTCGGGATGCGGCTGTCCGAAGAAATCCCCAATGAGTCGTTGCCCGACCTGCGCGTCGGGATGGCGTACGGCACCGTGCTGTCACGGTTGGGAGACGTGTACGGCGAGCCGGTCAATCTCGCGAGCCGGCTGACCTCGATCGCACGACCGGGCGCGGTGCTGGTCGATCGTGACTTTGCCGCAGCGCTTGACGGTGATCCGCGGTGGCGGCTGCGGCGAGTGCCGCCGCGGCCGGTGCGCGGCTACGCGATGCTGCAGCCGTTCCGGATTCGTAGGGTGGATGCGTGAGCGACCTTCCCGCATCGATCAGCCTCCGAGAGGTCGGCCCGCGCGACGGCCTGCAGAACGAAGCGCCGGTGCCGACCGTGGCGAAGGTCGAGCTGCTCGACGCGCTGTCGCTCACCGGCGTTCGGCGGATCGAGGCGGTGAGCTTCGTCTCGCCGAAGGCGATCCCGCAGATGGCCGACGCCGACGAGGTGTGGGCGGGCATCACCCGCAGCTCGGACGTCCGCTACTCGGCGCTCGTGCCGAACCTCCGCGGCGCACAGCGTGCACTGTCCGCCGGGTTTCGTGAGATTGAGGTCGTGGTGTCCGCATCGGACACCCACAACCGCAAGAACCTCAACCGAGGCACGGACGAGTCGCTCGACGAGATCGCGGAGCTCATCAACCTCGCGCACGGCATGGATGCGCGCGTGCAGGTGATCGTCGCCACTGCATGGGGCTGTCCCTACGAGGGCGATGTGGCGGTGGACCGCGTGGTGTCGGTCGCGAGCCGGGCGGTCCGTGACGGTGCCGATGGCATCGCGTTCGGTGACACCACGGGCATGGCGACTCCGAGCCGGGTCACCCGGCTGGTCGGTGAGCTGCGGTCCGCACAGCCCGAGGTATCGCTGAACCTGCACTTCCACAACACTCGCGGCACCGGGTTGGCGAACGTCCTCGCCGCGATGCAGCTCGGGGTGGCGGACTTCGACGCGAGCGTCGGTGGTCTGGGAGGTTGCCCGTACGCCCCCGGGGCGAGCGGCAACGTCGCTACCGAAGAGCTGATCCACATGGTCGAGGACATGGGTGTTGAGACCGGCATCGATCTCGACGCGATGATCGAGGCGGCCGCAACCGCGGAGCGCATCGTCGGCCGTACGTTGCCGAGCCAGGTCCTGCGGGCGGGCCCGCGGACGCGTACGACACCGGCGTGACCGACTCGGGACGCGAAGCAGCGCTCGAGGTCCGTCCCGCTGTACCCGCCGACCTTCCCGCGCTGACCGACATCTACAACCACTACGTCCTCAACACCGCGGCCACCTTCGACCTCGAGCCGTACTCGGTAACGGCCCGGCAGGCCTGGTTCGACCACTACCTCCCGACCGGGCCATACCGGTTGCTCGTCGCCGTGCTGGACGGCGACGTGGCCGGCTACGCCAGCAGCAGCCGGTTTCGACCGCGCCCGGCGTACGACACCTCCATCGAGGTGACCGTCTACCTGCGCCCGGACGTCACCCGGGGTGGGATCGGGTCGGCCCTCTACGAGCGGATGTTCTCCGACCTCCGGGCCGAGCCGCTGCACCGGGCTTACGCCGTGATCGCGGTGCCCAACCCGGCCTCCGTGGCGTTGCACGCCAAGTTCGGATTCGCCCCGATCGGGACGATGCGAGAGGTCGGACGCAAGTTCGACCAGTGGTGGGACGTCGTGATGATGGAACGTAGTCTCGCCACGTGACCGACATCCGGAAGCTGCGCGAGGAGATCGCGCGCGGCGGCGACGGCAAGTACCACGCGGCGAACGCGGAGAAGGGCAAGCTGTTCGCGCGCGAGCGCATCCGGATGCTCGTCGACGAGGACTCGTTCATCGAGGACGGCGAGTTCGCCAACGCCCTCGCGGGTGACCTTCCGGCCGACGGAGTCGTGACCGGGATCGCGCGGATCGACGGCCGGCAGGTCTGTCTGATGGCAAATGACTCGACGGTCAAGGCCGGCTCGTGGGGAGCGCGCACCGTCGAGAAGATCGTCCGCACGATCGAGCAGGCCTACTCCCTCGGCGTACCGATGGTGTGGCTCGTGGACTCCGCCGGCGCCCGGATCACCGACCAGGTCCAGATGTTTCCCGGCCGCCGTCACGCAGGCCGGATCTTCTACAACCAGGTCAAGGCCAGCGGATCGATCCCGCAGGTGTGTGCGCTGTTCGGGCCGAGTGCCGCGGGCGGCGCCTACATCCCTGCGTTCTGTGATGTGGTCGTGATGGTCGAGGGCAACGCGTCGATGTACCTCGGCTCGCCTCGCATGGTCGAGATGGTGGTCGGCGAGCAGACCACGCTCGAGGACATGGGCGGTGCGCGCATGCACTGCAGCGTCTCCGGCGTGGGGCACTTCCTCGCGCCCGACGAGTCCAGCGCAATCGACACTGTCCGCCGCTATCTGTCCTACCTGCCGTCCAACTGGCAGGGCCTCCCGCCCTCGGCCGAGGCGCACGAGCCCCACTCCGGCGATCTTCGGGCGATGGTCCCGGAGAACGACCGCCAGGCGTACGACATGCGCCGCTACATCGCCGCCCTGCTCGACGAGGGCTCCTTCTTCCAGATCCACGAGCTGTGGGCGAAGGAGATCGTGGTCGGCTTCGGCCGCCTCGACGGTGAGGTGGTCGGGGTCATCGCCAACAACCCGATGATCAAGGGTGGCGTGCTGTTCGTCGACTCGGCAGACAAGGCCGCGCGGTTCATCCAGCTGTGCGATGCCTTCAACGTGCCCCTGCTGTTCCTCGCCGACGTCCCGGGATACATGGTGGGTACCGCCGTCGAGCGCGAGGGCATCATCCGCCACGGCGCGAAGCTGATCACCGCGGTCTGCGAGGCGACCGTCCCGAAGATCTCAGTGATCGTGCGCAAGGCGTACGGCGCCGGCCTCTACGCCATGTCAGGTCCGGCGTTCGGCACCGACGCGACGATTGCGCTTCCCACCGCGAAGATCGCGGTGATGGGTGCCGAGGCAGCGATCAATGCGGTGCACTACCACCGGATCCAGCAGATCGAGGACGAGACGGAGCGCGAGGAGTACGTCGCGAAGCTGCGCGCCGAGTACGAGGAGGACATCGACATCGTCCACCTCGCGGCAGAGCTCGTCGTCGATGCGATCGTCGAGCCGGAGCAGCTGCGCCACGACCTCATCCGCAGGTTCGCGGCGTACCGGAACAAGGACCGGGCGTTCTCAGCCCGCCGGCACGGGGTCACGCCGGTCTAGGTCAGCCGGCTCCGGGTCGACGAAGACCCATCTGCGGAACGACCAGAACCGCCAGATCGTCCCGAGCGCGGTGCCCACCAGCGTCGAGGAGATGTTGTAGGCGAGCGGTGAGTGGTAGCCGAGCACGTACTCACTGACCCCGACCGGAACCTCCGAGATGCCGAGGCCGACGGCGGAGAGCACCAGGAACATCGACAGGCCGCGGGTCACACCGTTGTCGGTCTTGTGTCGCCAGGTCCAGTGCCGGTTGGCGAAGTACGACGCCGTGGCGGCGATGATCGTTGCCAGCCCGAAGCTGGTGAGCGGGCCGAGCTTCAGGCCGAATCGGAAGCTGTTGTTGAGCACCGTGGTGAGCACGAAGGCGGCCGCGCCGACGACACCGAACTTCGCGATCTCGTGGATCAGGTGCTCGAACGTCGCGTAGAGGTGTTTCACTCTCGCCCGGACCACCTGTCCGAGCGTACGGGTCGGCCCTGAAGACCCGGTTCACAATCGTGCGAAAATCGACGTGTGGACCACCGGCTGAGCGACGAGCACGAGGCGCTGCGCAAGAGCGTGGAAGCCTTTGCCCGCGAGGTGGTTGCGCCACAGGCCGAGGCCGCTGACCGCACGGGGGAGTTCCCGTATCCCGTCGTCGCGGCAATGGGCGAGATGGGCCTGTTCGGGCTGCCCTTCCCCGAGGAGTACGGCGGCATGGGCGGCGACTTCCTCGCGTTGTGCCTGGCCATCGAGGAGCTCGCGAGGGTCGACTCGAGCGTGGCGATCACGCTCGAAGCGGCAGTGGGGCTCGGGTCGATGCCGGTCTACCGGTTCGGGACCGAGGAGCAGCGCAAGGAATGGCTGCCGTCGCTGTGCAGTGGTGAGGCGCTCGCGGCGTTCGGGCTGACCGAGCCCGGCGGTGGTTCTGATGCAGGCAACCCGCGCACCCGGGCGGACCTCGACGGCGACGAGTGGGTGATCAACGGGACGAAGGCGTTCATCACGAACTCCGGCACGTCCATCACCACCCTCGTCACTGTGCTCTGCCGGACGGGGGAGCGCGCGGATGGCAAGCCGGAGCTGACCTCGGTGATGGTCCCGGTCCCGAGAGACGGCTTCACACCGTCGAAGAAGTACGACAAGGTCGGCTGGCATGCCAGTGACACCCGAGAGCTGTCGTTCAAGGACTGCCGGGTACCGGTCGACAACGTGCTCGGCGAGCGGGGTCGCGGCTACGCGCAGTTCCTCTCGACCCTCGACGAGGGGCGCATCGCGATCTCGGCGCTGGCGGTCGGGCTGGCCCAGGGCTGCGTCGAGGAGTCGGTGCGCTACGCGCGCGAGCGCGAGGCGTTCGGTGCGCCGATCGGCAGCAACCAGGCGGTGGCCTTCCGGATCGCCGACATGGAGATGCGCACGCACGTGGCTCGTTGCGCATACCGCGACGCGGCGTCGCGGATGCTCGCCGGGGAGTCGTTCAAGCGCGAGGCGGCGATCGCCAAGCTGTACTCGTCGACCATCGCCGTCGACAACGCCCGTGACGCGACTCAGGTGTTCGGTGGGTACGGCTTCATGAACGAGTTCCCTGTCGCCCGCCACTGGCGTGACGCAAAGATCCTCGAGATCGGGGAAGGCACCTCCGAGATCCAGCGGCTGCTCATCGCGCGCGACCTCGGGCTGTGACCTGATGACTGCCAAGGCGACCGGCCTGCCGGTCGTAGGCATGATCGGCGGCGGCCAGCTGGCGCGAATGACCCACCAGGCGGCGATCTCACTCGGCTTGACACTGCGGGTGCTCGCGGACAGCGCGGACGACGGTGCCGCGCTGGTGACTCCCGAGGTCGAGATCGGCGCGGCTGCGGATCCTGCGGCCGTCGAGCGGTTCGTGAAGTCGTGCGATGTCGTCACGTTCGACCACGAGCACGTACCGAACGACTTGATCGCCGCGCTGACCGGGGCGGGCGCGAGGATGCGGCCGGGCGCGGGTGCGCTGCGCTACGCGCAGGACAAGAGGGCGATGCGGCAGCGCCTCGACCAGCTCGGCATCCCGATCCCGCGGTGGTCGGACGACGTGACCGCGCTGCCGCGCCCGTACGTCGCCAAAGCCGTGCGCGGGGGGTACGACGGGCGGGGCGTCTGGATGATCGGCGAGAACGACCCGCTGCCGGAAGGCGACCTGATCGTCGAGGAGAAGGTCACCATCGTCCACGAGCTCGCGGTGCAGGTCGCGCGCACTCCGTCGGGCCGGACCCGGTGCTGGCCGGTCGTCGAGACGGTGCAGCAAGACGGGATCTGCGTGGAGGTCGTCGCGCCGGCGCCACGGCTGAGTCACACCCTCACCGCTGAGGCGCAGGCCATCGCCGTCCGGCTCGCGACCGAGCTCGACGTGGTGGGAGTGCTCGCCGTGGAGCTGTTCGAGGCGCCCAGCGGGCTGCTCGTGAACGAGCTCGCGATGCGTCCGCACAACTCCGGTCACTGGTCGATCGAGGGATCAACCACCAGCCAGTTCGAGCAGCACCTGCGGGCAGTGCTCGACTGGCCACTCGGCGACACCCGGACGCGGGCTCCGTTCACCGTGATGGTCAACCTCCTGGGCGGACCGGCCACCGACCTCGCAACAAGCCTTCCGGCCGCGCTGCAGGCGGTCCCGAACTGCTCAGTGCACCTGTACGGGAAGGCAGCCCGGCCCGGCCGGAAGCTGGGGCACGTGACCACGCTCGGCGACGATCTCGAGGAGACGCGCGCCCGCGCCCGCGAGGCGGTCGCAGTCTTGAGGGGGGACGGCTGATGTCGGCTGCGGTTGTGGGGATCGTGATGGGCAGCGACTCGGACTGGCCGACCATGCGTCCGGCCGCGGACGTCCTTGCGGAGTTCGGCGTCGAGGTCGAGGTACGCGTCGTATCGGCCCACCGGACCCCCGCCGACATGCTCGAGTACGGCGCGACCGCTGCGGATCGAGGCCTCAAGGTGATTGTCGCCGGCGCCGGCGGCGCGGCTCACCTGCCCGGGATGCTCGCCTCCGTCACGCCGCTGCCGGTGATCGGCGTGCCCGTCCCGCTGTCCCACCTCGACGGCGTCGACTCCTTGTTGTCGATCGTGCAGATGCCGGCGGGAGTCCCCGTCGCGACCGTCTCGGTCGCCGGCGCGCGCAACGCCGGCCTGCTCGCCGTGCGGATGCTCGGGATCGCCGACGACGGGTTGAGAGCGGCGATGGTCACGTTCCAGGCGGGTCTGGCCGATACCGCGCGCGCGAAGAACGAATCCCTCCAAGCCGAGCTCGGGAAGCCGAGCGGATGAAGCCGGCCATCGCGTCGGTCGAGGCCGCCGAGCTCGTCGCCTGGAGCGTCGAGGTCGACGACCCGGGTGAGCTGCTGACGTGGTTGCCGGCCGGCGGGGCCTACGGCTTCCTGCGCGCCGGCGACGGCATTGTCGGCTGGGGAGAGGCGGCGCGTCTCGACACCCGGGACCCCGCTGAGATCGGTGGCGCACTGGCTGCGATCACGGCTCGTGACGACGTCGGGATGCCGGGCTGTGGCCCGGTCGCGATCGTCTCGCTCGGGTTCGACCCTGCGGTCGACCGCTCCGTCGTCGTCGTCCCGAAGGTCATCCTCGGGCGCCGCGACGGCCGGTCGTGGGTGACCCTCGTCAACCCGCCCGGAGCCGTCGCCGTGCCCGCTCTGCGCCGGCGCCCGGTCGCCGCCGCAACGGCCCCGCCGGCAAAGCTCGCGGCGGCTGTTCCCAGCGAAGAGGAGTGGGCGGACAGCGTGCGGCAGGCGGTCGAGGCGATCCGCGCCGGCGCGCTGGACAAGGTCGTCCTGGCCCGGGCGCTCGATGTCATCGCCCCTGCCGTCCTCGACCCGCGAGCGGTCGCGGCGAGACTCGCGGCCCGGTTCCCCTCCTGTTTCACGTTCGTCTGCGACGGCCTGGTCGGCGCTTCGCCTGAGCTGCTCGTGCGGCGCCTGGGCCGGCACGCGGAGTCCGTCGTACTGGCCGGAACCGTACGACGCGGCGGCGACGCGGCGGAGGACGCCGCCCTTGAGCGGGAGCTGCTCGCATCCGCCAAGGACGCGATCGAACACCGGCTCGCCGCCGACTCGGTGCGCGATGCGTTTGCGGCGGTCGCGGCGGACATGGTGAGCGACGGCAGCCCTCAGCTGCTGCGGCTCGCCAACGTCACGCATCTCGCCACTCATGTGGAGGCATGGCTGGGCGTGGACCCGCCGTCCGCCCTCGAGCTGGTCGCACGGCTGCACCCGACGGCGGCAGTCGGCGGCGCGCCCCGCGAGCAGGCCCTGGCGATGATCGGCGATCTCGAGGCGGCGCCCCGTGGTCGCTACGCCGGCCCGGTGGGCTGGATGGACTCGCGTGGCGACGGGGAGTTCGCGATCGCGCTGCGATGCGCCCAGCTCACCGGCGACACCGCACGGCTATGGGCGGGGGCCGGCATCGTCGGCGACTCCGATCCGGACGCCGAGGTGGCCGAGACCGCAGCCAAGTTCGACGCCGTCTTGTCGGCGCTGCTCTAGGCGGAGCGCAATGGCCTATCGGCGCGATTCATGGAGGACTGGGAGGCCCTCGGCCACTCCCAGTCCAAGATCCGGGTGACGCTGCCTTCGACCTGACAGTCGCTTCGAGGGCCACCAGATGCGGTCGCCGAGGTCGAGGTTGATCGCAGTGACCAGGACGGACCGCACGACCAGTGCGTCGATCAGAACGCCGAGCGCAACAGCGAACCCGATCTCCGCAAAGGTCGTCAGTGGCAGCGTGCCCAGCACGCCGAACGTCCCGGCGAGGACAGCGCCCGCGGAGGTGATGACGCCACCTGTCGCCGAGAGTGCGGCCAACGAGCCGTTGCGAGTCCCCGAGCGCAACGACTCTTCACGCACCCGCGTCATGAGAAAGATGTTGTAGTCGATGCCGAGCGACACCAGGAAGACGAACGTGTAGAGCGGCAAGGCCGCCTCGGCGCCGGCGAAGCCGAAGACATGACGGAACACGAGCGCGCTCAGTCCGAGCGAGCCCGCGAAGCTCAGCACGACGGTGGCCACGAGCAGCACGGGCGCCAGCAGTGCCCGCAGCAGTAGCGCGAGGATGAGCAGCACAGCCAGCAGGGCGATCGGCACGATGAGGGTCCGGTCGTGGCGGGCCGCAGACTCGACGTCGAGGCTCACCGCGCTGTCGCCGCCGACCAGTGCATGAGCGCCGGGAACCGCGTGGACGGCAGCCCGAACCCGCTGCACTGTCGCGAAGCCCGCCGCTGAGTCGGGTGGGCTCGCCATCGTGGCTTCGACGAAGGCTGTGCTGCCGCGGACCACGGGTGGCGTGACGCCCGAGATGCCGGGAACGTCTGAGCAGCGGGTCGCGACCAGGCCGGCGTACTTCGCATCTGCCACGACGATCACCGGGCTCCCCGCACCCGCCGGGAAGTGCCGGGCAAGCACCTCGCCTCCCGTGATCGCTGCCGGTTTGGTGGTGTAGGCCCGGGCGTACGACAGGCCGTTGGCGTTGAGGTCGAGCAGGCCGAACGCGAGGCCGGCAAGGACGATCGCTGCCGTCACCCAGATGCGGCGGGGGCGGCGGGCGATCCGCCGGCCGATCCTCGCCCACACGCCGTACGGCGCCGGGTCGGCTGATCCGGGCACCGGGACCCGCGGCCAGAAGACCCAGCGCGGACAGCTCACCAGCGCTGCCGGCAGCAACGTGGTCATCACCAGCAGCGCAACCAGGACGCCGATCGCCGCGACCGGACCAAGGTCCTGGGTCGATTTCGTCTCGGCGAACAGCAGGCAGAGCATGCTCAGGCTGACTGTGCTCGCGCTGGCGATGATCGCCGGTGCCGCGCGCCGCAGCGCGACGGCCATCGCCGCGTGTCGGTCGCCGGCGCGGCGGAGCTCTTCGCGATAGCGAGCCACGAGCAACAGTGCGTAGTCAGTTCCGGCGCCGAAGACGAGCACGGTGAGGATGCCGACCGACTGGGCGTTGACGGTCGCCCCGACCTGGCTGATGAGGTAGACCGCTGCCTCTGCAATAACAAGGGCGACGCCCGCACCCGCGACCGGTACCAGCCACAGCAGCGGACTGCGGTAGGTCAGCAGCAGGATGACGGTGACGACGGCGAGCGCCGACCACAGCAAGGTGCCGTCGATTCCCTTGAACGCATCCGACGAGGCCGCCGCGTAGCCCGCCGGCCCGGTGACCCAGGTCGAGAGACCGGGTTGACCCCTGACGACGCTGTAGATCGTCGACACCTCGCCTTGGGACAGCCGCCAGGCCTCGGCGCCGAGGTCGACCGGGACGACGATCTCCGCCGCTTGGCGGTCGCGCGAGAACACGGCATGCACGCCGCCGACGACATGTGGAAGCGTTGCCAGCTTTGCCGTGTCGGCCTCGATCTTCGACCGGTCGGTGGCGCTGAGACCCGACTTGCGCTCGTAGATCACGACGGCTTGGAGCTGGTTCGGCGACACGAAGGCGGCTTCCCGGTCGATCACTCTGGTCGACTCAGCCGACGCCGGCAGCCAGCTCTTCGTCTCGTTGTGCTCGGCGCCGGACAGCCGGCCGGCGAGCGGGACGGCGACGGCGGTCAGCACCAGCCACGCCAGCATGACGAGGAACTTCGCTCGCCGGCCGGTGACTGCCGCTACGGCGTGGCTGAGCTGGCTTGGCACGGCGCGCCTCCTGGAGTCGCCGGTCCGGGGTCATCTCGATCGTCGCGCCGCTCCGCGCACGGTTGTAGGGCCGATGGTCCTCAGCCGGCTTCGACTGCGAGCACGCGCCAGTCGCCTTCGACGCCTTTCAGGGCGTGCGAGCCGCGGTCGGCAAAGCTGAACTCCGATCCGAGCATCAGGTCACGAACCGTGCTCGACACGATGGTCTCGCCGCTTCCCGCGAGTGCCGCGACCCGGGCCGCGATGTGGACGGCGATGCCAGCGACGTCGTCACCTCGGCGCTCGATCTCACCGGTGTGCAGGCCGGAGCGGATCGGCAGGCCCGCCTGCGCGCTCGCCGCGACCATCGAGCGGGCAGCGCGTACCGCACGGCTTGGGCTGTCGAAGGTCGCGAGGAAGCCGTCGCCGGTGCTTTTCACGGCGATGCCGCCGTACTTCTCGATCTGCTCGCGCATCGTTGCGTCGTGCCGGTCGAGCATCGACCGCCAGCGTGAGTCACCGACCTCTGTGGCGCGTCTCGTCGAGTCGACGATGTCCGTGAACACAACCGTGGCCAGCACACGGTCGATGTCCACGCGAGGCTGATTGGTCCCGGTGAGGAACTCCTCCATCCGGTCGAGCGCCGAGTCCGCGTCCCCGACCCACGGCACGTGGTCGATGCCGGGTAGTTCGACGAAGCGGGCGTCGGCGAGGTTGTCGGCAAGGTACCGGCCATGCGCGATGTCGACGATGAGCTCGTCCGTGCGATGGAGCACCAGCGCCGGCGCCTGGATCGACGGGAGCGCTCCCCGGACATCGATGTCCCGGATGTAGGCGAACGCGTCGCGAACCGCGCCGGGGCTCGCGCTTGCGCGCTCGTAGCCGGTGACCCAGCTCCGGAAGCCCGCGTCGTCGACCAGGCTCGGCATCCACATCGGAGTGAGGAGAGAGTCGGGCGTCGCCCACAGCTCGATCGCCTGGCCAACGAGTGCGTCGAATGTCTCGGGATCCATTCCGTGGGGGTAGCCCTCGGTGCTGGTGAAGCGGGCACCCGTTCCGAACAGCATCAGCTTGTCGACCCGCTCGGGATAGGTGGCGGCGAACAGCAGCGCCATCGGGCCGCCTTCGGATATCCCGCCAATCGATGCTCGTTCGAGCCCGATCGCATCCATCACGGCACGGATGTCATCGATGCGTTCCTCGATGCCGTGGAAGCCGCTGCCGCGATCCGACAGGCCGGTTCCTCGCTTGTCGAAGTGCGTGACGGTCGCGAACTCCCCGATCCGGCCGAGGAAGTGTTGGTAGGCGCCGGTTGGATCTCCCCACAGCGCCTCGATGTTCTGGGCGAACGGCGGGATTCCGACGAGGGCGGGACCGGATCCCCAGGTCTGGTAGGCGATGTGCACATCGCCGCTTCGGGCATAGCGGATCTCGGGAATGCTGGGCACGGGGTGAATTCTTGCAAATCGCAAGTGACATGCGTGCCGCTGTGGCAACACGCACGGATCTCGAGTGCCTCAGCCGCCTGCGGCGGTCACCGTCCGTCGCAGGTGTTCGTACGCCGCCTTGCGCGCGCGCTCTGCGTCGCCGGCGCCGATTGCGTCGGCCACGTCGCGCAGCTCGCCGATCTCGAGGTACTCGTTGCGGCCCAGCTGGTAGACGCTGTCCTCACCCAGTGACGCGGCAAGGATCTTCAGCCCATCGAGCAGGGTGTTCAGCGACAGCCGGTACAGCAGGTTGCCGGAGCCCTCGACGATGGCGGTCCAGAACACGACGTTGTCCGCGTCGAGCGCCGGCAGGTCCTCCGGGTGCGCCGCCATCGCGTCGGCGACTTTGCGCAGCGCCTTATGGGTCTTGGGCGCACGTTTCGCGCACAGCGCCGCGGCGTCGGCCCCGATGGACGCGCGCATCTCCAGCGCCGAGCGCGCGACCTTCCAGTCGACGTGGCCGGCCCGCACGAGCAGGTCGGCGAGCAGGTCGAGGCGACCCTCGGTGCGGTAGTCGAGAACCCGGGTCGACCCGCCCTGGTTGACCTCGACGAGCCGGGCCTGCTGCAGCCGCTTCAGCGCCTCCCGCACTGCATGCCGGTTGACCTCGAAGGTCGTCGCCAGGTCGCGCTCCGAGGGAAGGATTCCCTCGATGAACTCGTCCGCCAGGATGGCGTCCAGCAGCCGCCGGTAGACCTGATCGGACAGCGGGGTCGCCGCGACCGGGGCGAGCGCCATGCGCGTCACCGTACCACCCAAACCGGCACTGGTTGACTGGTTGGACCAGTTATGGCACGCTACCCCGCGTGACCCAGGCGCAGCTGATTCTCCTGGCGGCAGGCCCGATGTTCCTGCTGAGCATCGTCGTCGAGCGCTACCTGATCCGCGGTACCCGCCGAGCCAGGTATGAGGTGCGCGACACCTGGGCCAACATCGCCACCGGCGCCGGCAGCCAGATCCTCGGCGCGCCGTGGGCGCTCGTCGAGGTCGCCGTGCTTGTCGGCCTGTACCACGTGGCGCCGGCGCACCTCGACCAGGGCTGGGTCGCGTGGGTGGTGGCGATGGTCGGCGTCGACGTCGCGTACTACTGGTACCACCGGCTCCACCACGAGTCGCGGTTCCTCTGGGCGATTCACGTCGCGCATCACTCGAGCCGGCGCTACAACCTCTCCGTCGCGTTGCGCCAGCCGTGGGTCGTCGTGTCGACGTTGCCGTTCCTCGCGCCGCTCGCGCTGCTCGGTGTCGCGCCGGCGCTGATCCTCACCAGCTTCGCGATCAACCTGCTCTACCAGTTCTTCATCCACACCGAGGCGATCGGCCGGCTCTGGGCGCCGATCGAGTTCGTGTTCAACACGCCCAGCCATCACCGGGTGCACCACGGGTCCAACCGCGAGTACCTCGACAAGAACTACGCCGGGATCCTGATCGTCTGGGATCGCCTGTTCGGCTCGTTCGAGCCCGAGGTCGTCCCAGTGGTCTACGGCCTGACCAAGAACATCGCCAGCCACAACCCGCTGCGGATCGAGACCCACGAGTGGGTCGCGATCTACCGCGACGTACGACGGGCCGGCTCGTTCCGCCACGCCCTCGGCTACGTCTTCCGCCATCCCGGGTGGGCGCCGCCGCCCGTCGAGGGGCGCAGCCCCCTCGCCGTCGCGGCGTAGCTAGAGCTTCGCTTTCAGGAACTCCACCGCCCGGCTCCACGCGAGCGCCGCCTGCTCGGCGTCGTACGTGCCGAGCAGGTTCTCGTCGTTGTGGAACGCGTGGCCCGCCGGGTAGAAGAAGTACTCGACGTCGGTGCCTGACTCGGTGCGGATCTGCTGCTCCTGGGCGCGGGCCTGGTCGGCCGGGAAGAAGTCGTCGTTCTCGGCATAGTGACCCTGGACCGACGCGGTCAGCCCCGCGTAGGTCTCCGGCACCGCCGGCCCGACGCCGTAGAACGGCACCGCGGCCGCGACACGGTCGCCCTGCTGTGCCGCGAGCATCAGCACGAAGCCGCCGCCCATGCAGAACCCGATTGCGCCGACCTTCGTCGAGGTCACCGCCTCGTGACCCAGCAGGAAGTCGACAGCGCCGGCCAGGTCGAGCGCTGCCTGCTCGACCGGGAGGCTCATCATCAGGGAACCCGCGGTGTCGGCGTCATGCGCCGTCTTCCCGCCGTAGAGGTCTGGCGCGAGGGCGACGAAGCCCTCGGCCGCCAGCCGGTCGGCGACGGCTGCGATGTGGTCGGTGAGGCCCCACCACTCCTGGATCACGACGACACCCGGACCGCTGCCCGATGCCGGCACGGCAAGGTAGCCGTGCGCCTCGCTGCCGTTGCTCGGGAAGGTGACGTTCTGGCGGGGGTTGTCTTCGGCCATCGGGCGTCCTTCTCACTTGATGATCGTCTTCGGACGGACCCTACCCAGAACTGATGTCGCGCATCCTGGCGTGCAGGGCGGCGTTGGCGTCGCGGCTGGTCCGGACCTCGGCGATGCGAATGCCCGTCGGGGCGGACACGGCGGCGGTGAGCTCTTCGGTTGTGGAGATGACGCGATGCTCGACGCCGTACGCCGCCGCAAGGTGCGCGATCGCGACACCGTGCGGCGTGCCGAAAAGGCGTTCGAATGCGGCGGGGGTGACCGCCGCGGCTTGCGGCAGCATCGAGAAGATGCCACCGCCGTCGTTGTTCACCACGACGAAGGCGATGTCCGGCGGCCGTTCCGATCCCAGCGCCAGCCCGTTGACGTCGTGCACCAGGGAAAGGTCGCCGCACAGCGCGACCGTCGCGGAGTCGGGCCGGGCCCGAGCGATGCCGATGGCCGTCGACACGAAGCCGTCGATGCCGCTCACGCCGCGGTTGGCGTAGACCGTGATGTCCTCGCGCGGCGCCATCACGAGGTCGAGGTCGCGGATCGGCATGGACGACGCCACGACCAGCGCGCCGCCGGCCGGTGCCAGCCGCGCGACATCGCGGGCGAGCCGAGGCTCGTTCAGGTCGCCGGTGTCGAGCAGCCGGTCGAGCTGTGAGGCGGCGCGCTCGGCTGCCGAAAGCCAGCCGTCGAGCCAGCCGGGCTCCGCCCGGTAGGCCTCCGGACCGATCGCAGCGAGCGCTTCCGTCGTCGCCGCGAGGACCTCGACCGCTGTGCGCGTCGTGTCCCAGTTCCCGCCGTCCGGGGCGACCACCACGTGACGGACGGTGCGCAGCCAGTCCTGCAAGGCTCGCGACACTCCCACCCGGCCGATCACGACAACGAGGTCGGGCTGATGCGCCGCCGTGAACGCGGGGTCTCTCAGCAGCAGGTCGGCGGCGCGAACGGCACAGCGGCCGCGGCGCGCGTTGCTGTGCGGTTCGGCGATCAAGGGCCATCCGGCGCCCTCGCACCAGCGGACGATCGGCTCGGGATCGCCGGCGGCGTCGCCGACGACGACGACGCCCTTGTTGACCCCGGCGAGCCGCGCCGCGAGGCCGCCGGCGGCCCCCGCAGCCGTCCGTGTTCTCCGCACGGTCAGGCGTGGCGCGTCCATCCCGAGGTCGTACGGGAACCCCACGCCGTCGTCGAGGGGGACCAGCGGCTCGCGCAGCGCGAGGTTGAGGTGCACCGGACCGGCGGGGATTCCGTCGCCGCCGGTGCCTGCGACGACGGCCCGGAAGGCGAGCTCCCGCCATTCCCTGACGGCCGACGGTGACGACTCCGGTGCCGGGACGTCCACGCTCAACCGGACCGCGTTGCCGTACAGACCTGCCTGCTCGACGGTCTGGTTCGCGCCGATCCCATGCAGCTCGGGCGGCCGGTCCGCGGTGAGGACGAGCAGCGGGACGCGCGCGAGGTCCGCCTCCATGACGGCGCCGTGGAGATAGGTCGTCGCGGTCCCCGAGGTGCACAGGACCGGCACCACCTGACCGCTCGCCTTCGCAAGGCCGAGAGCGAGGTACGCCGCGCTGCGCTCGTCGATCCGGACGTGCACCTCGACATCGGGATGTTCCAGCAGTGCCAGTGCGATCGGCGTCGACCGCGAGCCGGGCGCAACGACGGCGTGCTTCACCCCGAGCCGAGCCAGCTGGTCGACGAGAACCAAGGCGAACGCACGCCCGGCGTTCTCAGCGGTCATCCAGCACCGCCTGGGCAGCAGCCAGCCGGTCGTGCCAGCCGCCGGCTGTCGCGTCGTCCGCGGCGAATCGCGCAACGAGCTCGGCGTCCGGGCTCACCGGGCCGACCGGCAGCATCCCGTCGACCGGAAGCAGCGGCTCCCCGCAGACGTCGCCGGCCAACAGGCTGACGGTGCCGAGACCGCACGCGAACGGCAGGTCGGGGAGGGCTGCGGCGAGTGCGACGCCGGCAGCGATGCCGACGGAGGTCTCGACGGCGCTGGACACCACGACCGGCAGCCCGCACGACTCGGCGACCTCGAGGCAGCGGCGCACCCCGCCGAGGGGCTGGACCTTCAGCACGACGATGTCGGCTGCCTCCAGACCGGCGATCCGCAACGGGTCCGCGGCGGTTCGGACCGACTCGTCAGCCGCGAGCCGTACCGGCACGCGGCGGCGAAGCTGTGCCATCTCAGCCAGCTCGCGCACCGGCTGCTCGGCGTACTCGAGATCGAACCGGGACAGCTCGCGAAGCGCCGTGACCGCGGTGTCCAGGTCCCAGGCCGCATTCGCGTCGATCCGGACTGCGCCGCCGGGCCCGAGCGCATCACGCACGGCTTCGACCCGTGCGATGTCGTCGACCAGCGTCTGGCCCGCCTCGGCAACCTTGACCTTCGCGGTCCGGCATCCCGACCTTGCCACCATGCGGTGCGCCTGGTCCGGGCCGACGGCAGGAACCGTCGTGTTCACCGGCACCGACGAGCGGAGCGGCGCCGGCCAGCCTTCCTCAGCCGTCGCAAGCGCCGCGGCCAGCCAGCGCGACGACGCTCGTGCGTCGTAGTCGGGAAACGGTGAGAACTCCGCCCAGCCGCAGGGTCCCTCGAACAGCACGCCCTGCCGCCGCTCCTGACCACGGAAGCGCACCCGCATCGGGATGTCGAAGACGCGCACGTCCACCGTCGCGAGGGTGCTCACCCAATCAGCAAGCCGGTGGCGAGGAGCACCGCCACTGCGAGCTCCAGCCGGCCCGTGCCGCCGAGCGCCGGGATCAGCGCCCGGCCCACTCCGCCGCCGCGCACCGCGGCGATGGGTTCGCGCGCGAGCGGAACCGCGAGCAGCGCGAGCAGCGGCCAGGCCGATCGAGCCGCGACCGGCTCACCGACCACCGCGAGCCCGAGGCCGAGGGTGATGGCGCCGACGAACAGCTGGCGGGTGCGCGCTTCGCCGATGCGAACCGCAAGCGTTCGCTTGCCGGCGATCGCATCGGTCGGCACGTCGCGGAGGTTGTTCACCACGAGGATCGCGACCGCGAGCACTCCGGTGGCGACTGCCGCGATCCAGGCGGTCGCCGGGAGCCGGGCGTGCTGCACGTACGACGACCCCAAAGTCGCGACGAGGCCGAAGAAGACGAAGACGAAGACCTCGCCCAGCCCGGCCGAGGCGTAGGGGCGCGGGCCGCCGCTGTAGCCGAGCAGGGCCACGAACGCCGCACCCCCTACGAGCAGCAGCCACCACGACGTGACGGCCGCAAGCGCGAAGCCGGCAGCTGCCGCGACGGCCATGGCGGCCCCGATCGCGACCCGCATTGCCCGCGGCGACACCAGGCCGCTCGCGACGGCACGGCGGGGTCCGGCGCGCTGGACGGTGTCGACGCCTCTCACTCCGTCGAAATAGTCGTTGGCGTAGTTGACCGCCACCTGCACGGCGAGCGCGACGACGACGACGAGGGCGAAGCGAACGGCCGACAGGTGTGACACACCCTCGGCGCTGACCCCCGCGGCGGTCCCGACGACGACCGGTGCCAGCGAGGCGGGCAGCGTTCGCGGCCGAGCGGCCTCGATCCACACCATTACCGGCGATGGTCGCTCGTCGGCCACGGCTGCGGGCTCCTCCTCTGTGCGGCGTCTAGCGTCGTCACCACGATGCCAGCCGCCCGATCCCGCTCTCTCATCAGCCTGGCGATGCCGCCCGGCGAAGCGTTCGTGGCCGCACTCGAGGCGGCGTGGGCGGAGGGCCACGCGGTGCTGCCGCTGGACCCGGCGGCGCCGGCGCCGGTGCAGGCAGGATTGCTTGCCGCGATGGCGCCGGACCAGCCGGTGGATGCCGACGTCGCCCTCGTCATCGCGACCTCGGGAACCACCGGCCAGCCCAAGGGCGTCGAGCTGACGCACGCGGCGATCGAGGCGGCGAACGACGCAGTGCACGCACGGATCGGACGGGAGCCGGACGACGTCTGGCTGTCGTGCTTGCCCTGGCATCACGTCGGCGGACTCCAGGTGATGCTGCGGGCCCGGCGGTTCGGGATCCCGCTCGTGGTCCACGAGCGGTTCGAGGTGGCCCGTTTCGCGGCGGCGGAGGCGACTTTGACGTCGCTGGTGCCGGCGCAGCTGGTGACGTTGCTCGACGAGGGGGTCGACCTCGGCCGGTTCCGCGTCGTCCTGCTCGGCGGCGGCGCCGCGAGTGAGGACCTGCTCGACCGCGCCCGCGAGGCGAGGGTTCCCGTCATCACGACGTACGGCATGAGCGAGACGGCAGGCGGCTGCGTGTACGACGGGGTTCCGCTCGACGGGGTCGACTTCGAGGTGCGGGCCGACGGGCGGATCGCGCTGCGCGGTCCGATGCTGATGAAGGGCTACCGGTGCCGTCCAGATCTCACGTCGGCGGTGTTCGACGCGGGCTGGCTGCTGACGAACGACCTCGGGCAGCGGCAGGAGGACGGGCGGTTGCGGGTCCTCAGCCGCCTGGACGACGTGATCGTGACGGGTGGCGTCAACGTCGTGGCCGGTGACGTCGGGGAGGAGCTTCGGCGTCACCCGGCGATCGCCGACGCCGAGGTGGTGGGGGTGCCGGATGCCCGCTGGGGCGAACGCGTGGTCGCTGTCGTCGTCTCGCGCGTCGAGCCGGCGCCGTCGCTCGCCGAGCTGCGCGACTGGTGCCGCGCGACACTGTCGGCTGCTGCGCTACCCCGGGGCCTGGTCGTGGTGGCGGCGATGCCGCGGCTGTCGTCCGGCAAGCCGGACCGGCTTGCGGCCCGCCGGCTCGCACTGGCGAGCGAGGCAGCTCAGGGCGCGCCCACCAGCCATTCGGCCGGGCCCGACTCCGCCTGATAGATCTCGGCTGAGTGGGGCGGCCCGGCGAGGTCGAGCAGCAACGACAGCGGGACGCCGCTCTCGAGCAGGCGCAGTGCGATCACCAGCTCACGCTGGCCATCTTCTATCGAGCGGTCGTCGCTCATCACGATCCGGTCCTACCCCCGAGCCCCTCATTAAGTCTCGATAGCGGGTAAAGCCGGAACAAGGGGCCGATCGGGCGACATCTGGCGACGCGCTGTCAGATCTGAGCGTGGCGGGGTCTCTGAGGTGACGTCAGGGACGGCCGAGTGCGCGATATGTCCACCCGGCGGCTCGCCAGCGATCGGGATCGAGCGCATTGCGGCCGTCGACGATGTTGCGCGCCGCGACCACGTCCGCCAGCACGGCCGGATCGGCCTCGCGGAACTCCAGCCACTCGGTCAGCAGGAGCACGAGGTCCGCGCCCTGAGCCGCCTCCAGTGTCGAGGCGGCGTAGCTCAGGTCCGGGTAGCGAACCCGGGCGTTGTCCATCGCGGCGGGGTCGTAGACGGAGACCTCCGCGCCCGCGTGATGCAGTCGGGTCGCCACATCGAGGGCGGGGGAGTCGCGGATGTCGTCGCTGTTCGGCTTGAACGCGGCCCCGAGGATCGCGATGCGGCGGTTCGTCAGCGAGTCCTCGAGCAGCTCCCTGGCCAGGTCGACCATCCGGGCTCGCCGCCGCAGGTTGATCGCGTCGACGTCCGTCAGGAAGGTGAGCGCCTGGTCGACGCCGAGCTCGCCGGCGCGCGCCATGAAGGCGCGGATGTCCTTCGGCAGGCAGCCGCCGCCGAAGCCCAGACCCGCGTTGAGGAACCGACCGCCGATCCGGGTGTCGTGGGACAGCGCTTCGGACAGCTTCGTGACGTCGGCGTGTGTGGCCTCGCACACCTCAGCCATCGCGTTGATGAACGAGATCTTGGTGGCCAGGAACGCGTTGGCGGCGACCTTCACGAGCTGCGCGGTGGCGAGGTCGGTGACGACGACCGGAGTCCCGCCGGCGATCACGGGGGCATAGGCCTCGCGCATCGCCTGCTCGCCGCGCTCGGACGTCACACCGAAGACGAGCCGATCCGGGTGGAGGGTGTCGTCGACGGCAAAGCCCTCGCGAAGGAACTCCGGGTTCCACACGACCTCGACGTCCGCGCCGGCCGGAGCCGTTTCGGCGATTCGCGCCGCGATCCGCTCGGCGGTGCCGACCGGCACGGTTGACTTGCCCGCGAACACGCAGGGCCGGGTGAGCAAAGGCGCGAGACTGGTGACGGCCGTATAGACGAAGTCGAGGTCCGCGGCGTACTCGTTCTCCTTCTGCGGCGTCCCGACGCAGAGAAAGTGAACGTCGCCGAACGCGGCAACCTCTTCGTAGGAGGTCGTGAACCGCAACCGGCCACTGGCGAGCGTCTTGCGCAGGAGCGGCTCGAGCCCCGGTTCGTAGAACGGGACCTCTCCGCTGGACAGCCGCGCGACTTTGGCGGCGTCGACGTCCAGGCCGAGGACCTCGAAGCCGAGCGAGGCCATGCAGACGGCGTGCGTCGCACCGAGGTAGCCGGTGCCGAGCACGGTCATGCGAGGTGCGCTCATGCGGCAAGGGTAGGACCAGTCGGCCCGGGGCGCCGCCTACCATGACCGGGTGAATCCGGCGTTCGACCTCTTCACCCTTCCCGAGGAGCACCAGCTGCTCCGCAAGACTGTGCGCGAGCTCGCGGACGACAAGATCGCCCCGCGTGCGGCGGCGATCGACGAGGCAGCAGAGTTCCCGTGGGACGTGCACGACGCGCTGGTGGCAGCAGAGCTGCATGCCGTGCACGTGCCGGAGGAGTACGGCGGGATCGGCGCCGATGCGATCGCCTCGGCCATCGTGATCGAAGAGGTCGCGCGCGCCTGTGCGGCATCCTCGCTCATTCCGGCCGTCAACAAGCTCGGCACGATGGGTCTGATGCTGTCGGGCGGCGAGGAGCTCAAGCAGGCCTACCTGCCCAGGCTGGCCGCCGGCGAGGGCATGTTCAGCTACTGCCTGTCGGAGCCGGACGCCGGCAGCGACGCCGGCAGCATGAAGACGAGGGCGGAGCGCGACGGTGACACCTGGGTGCTCAACGGGGTGAAGCGCTGGATCACCAATGCGGGCGTCTCGAAGTTCTACACCGTCATGGCCGTGACCGACCCGGAGCTCGGCGCGAACGGCATCTCGGCCTTCGTCGTGGAGAAGGACGACGGCGGCGTCAGCTTCGGCGCACCCGAGAAGAAGCTCGGCATCAAGGGCTCACCGACTGCCGAGGTCTACTTCGACAACGTGCGGATCCCGGCCGACCGGATGATCGGTGAGCAAGGGACCGGGTTCAAGACCGCGTTGCGGACCCTCGACCACACCCGGCTGACGATCGGGGCGCAGGCGCTCGGCATCGCGCAAGGGGCGGTCGACTACTGCACGCGGTACGTCCAGGAGCGCAAGCAGTTCGGCAAGCCGATCGCGGAGTTTCAGGGCGTCTCCTTCATGCTCGCCGACATGGCGATGAAGACCGAGGCGGCCCGCTCCCTGATCTACACCGCAGCGGCCTTGTCCGAGCGGCTCGCGCCGAACCTCACCTTCATGTCCGCGGCGGCGAAGTGCTTCGCCTCCGACGCCGCGATGGAGGTCACGACCGACGGCGTCCAGCTGCTCGGCGGCTACGGCTACACCCGGGACTTCCCGCTGGAGCGGATGATGCGCGACGCGAAGATCACCCAGATCTACGAGGGCACCAACCAGATCCAGCGCCTGGTGATGTCCCGCAACCTGCTGAAGGCGAACCCTGTCCGCTAAGGGGCCCTCGTTGATTGAAGGCGCGCGCTGACGTACGACGCACTCCTCGTCCTGTCCTTCGGCGGCCCGGAAGGACCGGACGACGTGATGCCGTTCCTCGAGAACGTCACCCGCGGCCGCGACGTGCCGGCCGAGCGGCTCGCGGAAGTCGCGCAGCACTACCTGCACTTCGGTGGGGTCTCGCCGATCAACGCGCAGAACCGAGCGCTCGTCTCGGCCGTCGAGGCGGACTTCGCCGCACACGGTGTCGACCTGCCCGTGTTCTGGGGGAACCGCAACTGGTCGCCGTACGTCGGTGACGTCGTCCGCGAGATGGCCGACGGCGGGGTCCGCAACGCGTTGGTCTTCGTGACCTCCGCGTACGCGTCCTACTCCGCGTGCCGGCAGTACCAGGACGACCTCGCTGCTGCCGCGGCGCCGCTCGGTCCCAATGCGCCCGAGCTGCACAAGCTGCGCCACTACTTCGACCACCCGGGCTTCATCGAGCCGCAGCGCGACGCTCTGCGTGCCGCGGTCGAGGCGATCGATCCGGGCCGGCACGCGACGACGCAAGTCCTGTTCGTCGCCCATTCCGTGCCCGAGTCGATGTCGGCCGCCAGCGGGCCCGCCGGGGGGCTGTACGTCGCTCAGCTCGACGCGGCCGCTGCCCTCGTGGCCGCCGCCACGCCCGGCATCGGATTCCAGCTGGCGTACTGCAGCCGCAGCGGGCCACCGTCGGTGCCCTGGCTGGTGCCGGACGTCAACGACGCCGCCCGCGGCGTGGCCGCGACCGGCGGCACTGACGTCGTCGTCGTCCCGATCGGGTTCGTCAGCGACCACATAGAGGTTCGATGGGATCTCGATGTCGAGGCCGCGGCGACCGCGGCCAAGGTCGGCCTCGGCTTCCACCGCACCGCGCCGCCCGCCGCGGATGACAGGTTCATTGCGATGATTCGGGAGCTGGTCGTAGAGCGGCTCGACCGCGCCGCGCCGCGACGTGCGCTGTCGGGTCTCGGGCCGTCGCACGACGTCTGCCCCGCGGGCTGCTGCCGCTTCCAAACTCGTTAGCCTGCCGCTCGTGGTCAGCGAAGGTGATCTGCTCTGGACGCCTGGCCCCGAGCGCGTCGCGTCGTCCCGGCTGGCCGACTTCCAGCGCTGGCTCGAGGCGGAGCGAGAGGTGAGCCTCGCGTCGTACGAGCAGCTGCACCGCTGGTCGGTCGAGCACCTCGAGGACTTCTGGGGTGCCTTCGAGGCGTGGGCAAGGATCCGGTGGTCCACCCCTTATGACGCGGTCCTCACCGGCCGCGTCATGCCGGGCGCGAAGTGGTTCCCCGGCGGGCGGACGAGCTACGCCGAGCACCTGCTGTACCCGCTGCAACGCGTGGGCGTCGACGACCTCGCGGTCATCGCGGCGCGCGAGGACGGCCGCGAGCTGAGGTTGAGCCGACGCGAGCTGCGCACCCAGGTGGCGAGTGTCCGCAACTGGATGGCCCAGCAGGGAATCGGCAAGGGCGACCGGGTGGTCGCGTTGCTTCCGAACGGCGTCGAGGCGCTGGTTGCGATGCTGGCCGCCGCGAGTCTCGGCGCGATCTGGTCGAGCTGCTCTCCTGACTTCGGCCCGACGGCGATCGCGGACCGGTTCACCCAGATCGAGCCGGTCCTGCTGCTCGCGGTCGACGGCTACCGCTACGGCGGCAAGCAGTTCGACATCCGCGGCACCGTCGAGGAGCTGCGGGCGAAGCTGCCCACGCTGCGTCACACCGTCCTCGTTCCCTATCTCGATGAGACCGCGACGCTTGCGGCCTCGACGAGCTGGGCGGAGCTCTTGGCGGTCGGCGGCCACATCTCCTTCGAGCCGATGGCGTTCGACGACCCGTTGTGGGTGCTCTACTCCTCGGGGACGACCGGGCTGCCCAAGCCGATCCTTCACGGCCACGGCGGAATGCTGCTCGAGCACGCGAAGCAGCTCAGCCTGCACCTTGATCTCGGCCCCGGGGATCGCTTCTTCTGGTTCAGCACCACCGGCTGGATGATGTGGAACCTGCTCGTCTCCGGCCTCGCCGTCGGTGCGGCAGTCGTGCTCTACGACGGCAACCCGGCCTTCCCCGACCAGATGGCGCTGTGGCGGCTGGCCGAACGGACCGGTATCACCTGCTTGGGGCTGGGCGCGCCGTTCATCCAGGCATGTGAGAAGGGGGGCTTGCGTCCGAAGGACGAGGTCGACCTCTCTGCGGTCCGTACCGTCGGCTCGACCGGAGCCCCGCTTCCGCCGGAGGGCTTCGCCTGGGTGTACGACGCCGTCGGTGGTGACGTGATGCTGTCGTCGCTGTCGGGCGGCACCGACGTCTGCACGGCGTTCGTCGGGGGTGCTCCCGACCTCGGCGTCCGAGCCGGCGTGATTCCCGCCCGCCTGCTCGGCTGCGCAGTCGTGGCATACGACAAGGACGGTCACGAGGTCGTCGATGAGGTCGGCGAGCTGGTGGTCACCGAGCCGATGCCGTCGATGCCGGTCGGGTTCTGGAACGACCCCGACGGCTCGCGGCTGCGCGCGTCGTACTTCGAGACCTACCCGGGCGTCTGGCGGCACGGCGACTGGGTGAAGTTCGCCGCCGACGGATCATGCGTCATCTACGGCCGCAGCGACTCGACCCTCAACCGGGGTGGCGTGCGGATGGGCACGTCGGAGTTCTACCGGGTCGTCGAGTCGTTGCCCGGCGTCCTCGACGCGTTGGTGATCGACACGTCAGCCGCCGGCGTCGAGGGTCGGCTCTTGCTGTTCGTCGTCCTCGCTGACGGAGTCTCGCTCGAGGACGTGACGGCCGACGTTCGCCGCCTGATCCGGGCGCAGCTCTCGCCGCGGCACGTGCCCGACGACGTCATCGCGGTGCCGGCGGTGCCCCGAACGATCAACGGCAAGAAGTGCGAAGTGCCGGTCAAGCGGGTGCTCGCCGGCGTGCCGCTCGACAAGGCGGTATCGCGTGGCGCACTCGCCGATCCCGCGTCGATGACCCCGTTCGTGGAGCTAGCCCAGGCGCGGTAGGCCTGCGACGTCGACTCCGGCGGTGTGCGTCACCCGTTCGTCGGCGGCCACCTTCGCGGCGAGCTCGGGCGCCGCCACGTAGACGACGGAGCCACCGGCCGCGAGCGGGCCGAGCAGCCCCGGGCCGACGCCGGTCCCGTCGAGGGGAAGCGTTGTCAGCAACCGGGCCCCGGCCGGTACGTCGCCCGCAGCCGCCTTGCCCGACGGCGAAGCCGGCACGTAGCGGTCGGGGTAGGCCGCGACCAGCCGGAGCAGCCCGGCACCCATCGGGTCGAGCGGAACCTCGATCTGCTGGGCGGCAGCCGCCGGGTCGAAGCAGACCTCAGCGCCCACCGCCCATCCCGCCAGCAGGACGACGGCCGTGAGCCAGTGCAGCGTCGGTGCGACCTCGATCTGGTCGCCCGGCCCGACCCCGAGCTCGTCCTCGAGATACCCCGCCACCTTCGCCACCCAGTTGGCCGTGGTCGCCACTGACAGCTCAACCCGGCCGGCCTCCGCGTCGTACGCCGTGATGAACGGCCGCGCGCCGTCCCGCCGTAGCTCGACATTAAGAAGTTCGGCTGGAGTCTGCACCCTTCGAGGATTACTGGTTTCGTGTCGTGATCACACCTTGGCGCAGGAGGTATGCGGCGGGTCTACGCTGAATCAAGCAAGAGAACCGACTTCGAGATCAGACGGGGAGGGAGCCGCACGTGGCCCCCCGAGTGCTGGTCGACGCGACTGCAGTACCCGCCGACCGTGGCGGGGTGGGACGTTACGTCGACGGGCTGTTGGGCGCACTTGGCGCTGCTGGCACCGATCTTGCGATCGTCTGCCAGCGAGCCGATGCCGAGCGCTACGCCCAGGTCGCGCCGCACGCGACGATGGTTCCTGGCCCGCCTGCCATCGCGCACCGGCCGGCGCGCTTGGCGTGGGAGCAGACGGGGCTGCCCCTCGTCGCCCAGCAGCTCTCGGTCGACGTCATCCACTCACCGCACTACACGATGCCGCTTCGGGCGGGGCGGCCGGTGGTCGTCACGATCCACGACGCCACCTTCTTCACCGCGCCGGATGACATCGCCGCCGTGAAGGGCACGTTCTTCCGCTCCGCCATCCGCACCGCGCTCCGCCGAGCCACCCGGGTCATCGTTCCCAGCAAGGCGACCCGGGACGAGCTCGTCCGGGTCCTTGACGCCGACCCGACGATGATCGACGTCGCGTACCACGGGGTGGACCCCCAGCTGTTCCACCCGCCGACCGATGCGGACAAGGCCCGGGTTGCCGCGCGGCTCGGCATCCGCGGCGAGTACGTCGCGTTCCTCGGCGTCCTGGAGCCTCGCAAGAACGTTCCGGCGCTGATCCGTGGCTGGGTCGAGGCGGTGAGCTGGCGCGACGACCCGCCGGCGCTGGTCCTCGCGGGCGGTCGAGGCTGGGACGAGGACGTCGACGCGGCGGTCGCCGAGGTTCCGAGTCATCTCCGGGTGGTTCGGCCCGGCTATCTGCGGTTTGCCGACCTGCCCGGATATCTCGGCGGCGCGATCTGCGTCGCCTTCCCGAGCCACGGCGAGGGCTTCGGCCTTCCAGTGCTGGAGGCCATGGCCTGCGGCGCTCCGGTCCTGACGACGCAGCGGTTGTCGTTGCCGGAGGTCGGCGGCGACGCCGTGGCCTACACCGAGCCGGACGCCGCGTCTATCGGTGCCGCGCTGTCCGCCCTCCTCGACGATGCCGCCAGGCGCCGGGCGCTGGGCGATGCCGCGGTCGCGCGTGCCCAGGAGTTCACCTGGTCGGCAAGCGCAGAGGCGCATCTCGCCGCCTACGCCCGTGCCGTGTCACAGGGCTAAGCGGTCCGGGTGGAGGCAGTCGTCCTCGTCGGAGGACAGGGCACGCGCCTGCAGCCGCTGACGCTTCGAACCCCGAAGCCGATGCTGCCGTTTGCGGGAGCACCGTTTCTTTCCCATCTCGTGACCCGGCTGCGCGCCGCGGGCGTCGAGCACCTGGTCCTCGCGACGTCGTACCGGCCGGAGGTGTTTCACGAGTTCTTCGGTACGGGACGCGACTTCGGCATGCGCATCGACTTCGTCACCGAGACCGAGCCGCTCGGCACCGGCGGGGGCATCAGGAACGTCCTGCGCCGCCTCGAATCCGGACCCGACGACCCGGTCCTGGTGCTCAACGGTGATGTGCTGTCCGGCCACGACATCCGCGCCCAGCTCGAGATGCATCGCCGGCGTGACGCGGCGGTGACGCTGCACCTCGTCGAGGTCGAAGACGCTCGAGCCTTCGGATGCGTGCCCACGGACTCGCATGCGCGGGTCACCGGCTTCATCGAGAAGTCCGATGCGCCGGTGACCAACCGGATCAACGCGGGCTGCTACGTGTTCAGCCGCAAGGTGATCGAGGCGATCCCGGAAGGCCGAGTGGTCTCGGTCGAGCGCGAGACCTTCCCGGAGCTGCTCGAAAGCGGGGCGATGCTGATCGGCTACGTCGACACGTCGTACTGGCTCGACGTCGGCACGCCCGCGTCCTTCGTCAAGGGAAGCTCGGACATCGTGACCGGCGTGCTCGAGTCGCCGGCTTTGATCGCACCGCCCGGCGAGGCGTTGCTGCAGGAGGACGCAGTCGTGCACTCCGGTGCGGTCGTGAACGGCGGATCGGTCATCGGCCCGCGGTCGAAGGTCGACGCGGGCGCGCAGGTGACCCGATCGGTCATCGGGGACGGCGTGCAGATTGCTGCGGGGGCGACGGTGTTCAACTCGCTGGTCGGCCGGCGCGCCAAGATCGGTCAGCGCACCGTCGTCGCCAACGCGGTCATCGGCGAGGGGGCGTCGATCGGCGCCGACAACGAGCTGACGAGCGGGATCCGGATCTGGAACGACGCCGTCGTGGCCGACGGCTCGATGCGGTTCAGTCCGCTGGCCTGACGCTACGGCGCGAGCACCTCGAGCCGCGCCCCGTCCGAAGTCGCCACCGGCGCCGTCGCGCGCAGCCCCTCGCCGGCGAGCCCGGCCATCAGCCGCCCCAGCGCGTAGCCGGCGTCGAGCGGCGTGCCGATCGCTGCGACCGAACGCCCGTCCGCCGCGATGCGCAGCCTTGCCGCTGTCTCTCCCAGCGCCTCGATCGCTCGTTCGACTGCGCCGCGATCGGGCGCGGTCGCCGGCGCCGGCGCCTCGACCGGGGAGCTGTCCCGGACGAGCTGGATGATCGCGTCGCGGGTCCCGGCCGAGAACATGTCCTCGGCGGCGGCGCGGACCAGCGGCTTCGCGCCGCGGTCGGGTTCCGGCTGATGCACGTGGAAGCCGCGGACGACTGCGACCGGCCTTCCGGCCAGCTTCCCCTTGACGAGATCCGCTGCGGCGGCGAGCTCATCGGCGAGGGCGGTGACGGTGACCTCGAGCACCTGGCCGAACGAGTCGTGGTTGCCGCGCAGGTCATCGAGGACCTCGATGCCGGCGGCGCCGATTGCGGTGTCGACGACCCCTTCGCGCCACGGCCGCCCCATCGTGTCGGTGACGATCACGGCGACGTCCGCGCCCACGTGCTCGCGCAGGCCGGCACGGATCCGGCGGGCGGAGGCATCGGGATCGACAGGCAGCAGCGCGACGGTCCCGGCCGGCACGTTGCTGGCGTCGATCCCACCCGCCGCGAGGACGAAACCGTGCCGGGTCTGCACGATCTGCGTCCGGCCGCGCTGCGCGACCACCCGTACCGTCTCGGCGGGCAGGTGCTCCTCGCGGCTTCCCGCGACCAGTCGGCCCTCCGCCTTGGACACGATCTTGCTGGTTACGACCACGACGTCGCCGTCGCGGAGCTCGACCCCGGTCGCGGCGACGAGAGCCGCGATGTCATCCCCGGCAGCGACCTCCGGGATGCCGTCCAGTGCCCAGACCTCGATCGCGGACGTCACCTCAGCCCACCCGCGAGGTCGATCGCCGCCCGCGCCATCGCGGCGGTGGTGGGCACGTCGTGCATCAGCAGTGGCACGGCACGGGCGCTAAACCCCAACCCGGCTAGGGGCGGGACCAGGTCGCGGTCGGTCTCGTCGACGAGCCAGCCGTCGATCAGGCCACCATCCCGGCGGGCGCCGTAGTGGCGAGCCACGGCGTCGGCGGCCGTCGCCACGCCGATGGCGGCCAGGCAGGCATCCGCCATTCCGCGGACCGGCGCGCCGCCCACGATCGGTGACAGGCCGACTACCGCCGCGTCGGTTGCTCGCAACGCGGCAGCGACGCCCGGAACCGCGAGGATCGTGCCGATCGAGACGACGGGGTTGCTGGGTGCAAGCAGGACGACGTCTGCGTCGGTGATCGCGTCGATGACACCTGGCGCCGGCTTCGCGGCGTCGGCGCCGCGGATCTCGAAGCCGGCGGCGGGAACCTGGGCACGCAGCCGGACCCACCATTCCTGGAAGTGGATGATGCTGCCGTCGGTCAGCAGCACGTGTGTCTCGAGCCGGTCGTCGGTCGCGGGGACGAGGCGCAGCCCGGTCTGCCAGCGCTCGCACAGCCACTGAGTCACGGTTGACAGCGCGACGCCGTCAGCAAGCCAGCGGCTGCGGAGCAGATGCGTGGCGAGGTCGAGGTCCCCGAGGCCGAACCACACCGGCACGAGGGCCTCGGCGGCGGCGACAGCGCCGGCGTAGGCGGCGAGCTCGTCGCGTACCCGGAAGGTCTCGCCTTCCCGGCCCCAGCCGCGGTCCGCGGCCACGCCACCACCGAGGGTGTAGAGGATGCTGTCGAGATCCGGGCAGATGCGAAGCCCGAGGACGGTCATGTCGTCGCCGGTGTTGGCGACCGCGGTGACGTCGTGGCCGAGCGTGCGCAGGCCGAGCAGGAACCGGGCTCCGCCGATCCCGCCGCACAAGGTGGTCACCCGCACGCCTGGCAGTCTTTCGCACCCATCGGTGGGTGTGGCGGGCGCGGGCACCGAATCGCGCGTAGGGTTTCGACTGCCATTGGAACCTGGGGAGTGAGCGTGGAGAGCGACACCGCGACGAGCGAGGCAGCCCAGCGGCCGGCCTTGATGCACCGCCTCGAGACGCTGGTCGGGCGTCCGGTCGCGGCGAACGGCGAGTCGGCACTTCCGGTCGGGCCTGTGGTCGCGGCGTCGCTGACGGGTCTGCGGGCAGAGATCTCCGAGCTCGAGGAGCGGCTCGCCGCGATCGAGGACACCGTCGACGCGTTGTCGGACCGGCTCGAGTCCCGGATCGCGTCTCTCGACGACCGGTTGGCCGCGTTGCTGCAGTCCGTGAACGCCGAACGCGCCGCCGCGTCCCAGCACCGCGAGCGCACGTTTGAGGCGCTGCAGGAGCAGGCTGGAGCGCTCGACGAGTGGGCGGAAGCGGTCCGTGGCGGGCTGGAAGACCTGGGCGAAGCGGTCGCGAGCAGCCTGGGGACCCTGGGCGAGACGTTGCAGGATCCCTCCTCGCGCGACGCCGACCGGCGCCACATCGAGGCACTGGTGACCGAGCTCATGACGGCGATCGACGAGTCCACCCGGCCGATCGACCAGCAGCTGTCGTCGCTGCAGGGCGGCATCCTCGACGGCTTCGCCGAGGCGCGGGAGCGCCTGCTCGAAGACCTCAGCGCCGTGCTCGGATCGATGGAGCAGGCCAGTCTCGAGACTCGCGACAACGTGGAGCTTCAGCTGACCGAGCTGCGCAACGACTTCGCCGACGCTCTGGACGAGGTCCGCGAGCATGTCGACGACACGGTGGGCGGCTCGGGCACGACCGTCGCCAAGGCTCTCGACGAGCTGCGCAGCGATTGGAAGACCAGGGCGGACGTCGTCGTCTCCGAAGGCCGCGCTGCCGCACAGGGCGTGCTCGACGATGTTCGAGGGATCCTCGCCGACCAGGTCGATGCCATCGGTGGTGTCACGGAGACAGTCGGTGGCGGTACCGAGCGCCTCGTCGCCGCCGGGCAGGCGCTGCTCGCCTACCTTGCCGAGCGTGACCGTGCCATGGAGCGCGAGCGCGACCGGGTGCTGCACGAGGTGCTGGAGGAGTTCGCGGTGGGTCTTGCGCCGCGGGAGCGCCGAGCAGTGGCCAGCCGGGTCGGCGAGGCCGTCGACCGGCACCGGGACAGCCGCGATGCGGCGCGCTATCGCCGGGCCCAGGGTGGCGAACCCGAACTGGACGTCCCGTCCGTTCCCGGCGTCCTCGCCCGGCTGTCCGAACCGGTGCCGGCCCCGTCGCGGGCGGCGGTGCGGCGGTCGTCGCTGCGCCCCGCCGGCAAGGCGGCACCGGCGGCCAAGCCCGCCGTGAAGACCGCGAAGAAGCCGGCCCCCAAGCCCGCTGCAAAGACTGCCAAGCAGGCGGCGGCAAAGCCCGCGGCAACGCGCGCAGCCAAGTCCGCGGCGAAGGCGACCAGTGCGGCGAAGAAGGCGCCCGCGGCCCGGAACCGGCCTGCCGCCCCTGCTCCTGAGGCTCCCGACACCGAGTCCTGAGCGTCAGCTCGGGTGGGGACGAGCTGGACAATTACCACCACCCCTCTTGACTTTTGGGTTACGACGCGCATGTAATTCCACGCGTGTCATTCCCCACCGGCCGGGAACGGGATTTTCCCGACCAGGACACGCCAAGCCTCGCGGCCGTCGGATCGGCCGCGAGCAGCTGACGTGGAGGCGCCATGACCGAGCAGTTCGTAGTGCTGGGCCCCGAGGACGAGGCGATGCCCCTGCCGTGGCAGGTGGAAGCGCTGTGCGCCCAGACCGACCCGGAGGCTTTCTTCCCGGAAAAGGGTGGGTCGACTCGGGAGGCCAAGCGGGTGTGTGGCCGCTGCGACGTGCGTGGCGACTGCCTGTCGTACGCCTTGGCGCACGACGAGCGCTTCGGCATCTGGGGCGGACTTTCGGAGAGGGAGAGGCGCCGCCTCAAGCGTCAAGTCGTCTGACGCGGGGCTGACGACGCCATCGGCGGCGTTCTCCCTCGCTTGCGTGCCCCTCAGCACGCGGTGCTCGGTCGAGCCTCGCCGATGACGCCGTCAGCCGCCGCGTAGTCTGCTAGGGCCGCCAGTCGGCATTCCGCTATGTCTGCGACTTCCCGCACCCGGCATCCCGGGCACGTCGTCACGGCGATCGTCATTTGCCAGAACGGGGCAAAGCGGTTGCCGAGGACTCTCGACGCGTTGGCCAACCAGGTGCGCCGCGCGGACCGGGTGGTGGCAGTCGACGTCGCCAGCACTGATCGCACCGTCGCGGTGGCGACCGACCGGCTCGGCAACTCCCACGTCGCTCGGGTCGAACCGGGCGGCGGCGTCGGCGCGGCGGTCGCGGCGGGGCTCGAGCTGCTCGCCGGCCGGCCGGATCGCCGGGTGCGCGAGGATGCCCCCGTCGAGTGGCTGTGGCTGCTGCACGACGACAGCGCTCCCGAGCCCGACGCGCTGGACGAGCTGTTGCTTCGGGTCATCCATTCGCCGTCGGTCTGGCTCGCCGGTCCGAAGACGCTCGACTGGGGAGACTCGCTGCTCCTCCAGGCCGGGCTGTCCATCGACGCCGCGGGTCACGTCGACACGGGCCTGGATCGGCAGGAGCCCGATCAGGGGCAGCGCGACGACGTCGACGAGGTGCTCGCGGTCGGCGTCGCCGGGTCGCTGGTGCGCCGCGACGTCTGGGAGTCCCTGGGGGGCATGGATCCGGAGCTGGCGGAGTTCGGCGCCGCCATCGACCTGGGCTGGCGGGTCAACGCCGCCGGCGGTCGGGTGGTCGTCGTGCCACGAGCGGTCGTGCGCCACGCCGCAGAGTCCTGCGTGGGTGAGACTCCCACCGGCTCGCCGGTTCGCTCCCTCGCGGTACGGCGCCGCAACGGCATGCGAATCGTGCTCGCGAACACGCCCGGCTGGCTCGCGTCGCTGCTGCTCGTGCGCTACGCGGTGGTCGGGCTGCTGCAGTCCCTGGCACTCGTGGTGCTCTCGCGCCGGCCTCGTGAGGCGGCCGCCGAGCTGTGGGCAGTCGGACAGGTGCTGGCGGCGCCTCGAGGGATCCTGGCGAGCCGCCGGTCGCGCGCCGACGCTCGCGAAGTCGACTACGGCGACCTCCGCCGGCTGTTCCCGCCGTCCGGGCGTTGGGTGTCGGGCCTCGTGGCCGCGAGACCGCAACCCGGCGGCGCGCCCGATGCGCCGATTTCGCGCCGGCGGGTAGCGGTCGAGACCGGTCCCGTGTCGGAAGAGGCGGAGTCGCTCGCCGACGAGGTAAGCGCCGTCGGAGAGTTCCTGCGCAGGCCGGCCTCCGTTCTGTTCATCGTCTTGAGCCTGCTGGCGGTCGTCGCGGACCGGCACGTGCTGTCGGGAACGATCCACGGCGGCCGGCTGCTTCCCGCCCCGGCCGGTGCCACGGATCTGTGGTCGTCGTACTTCAGTGCCTGGCACCCCTCAGGCGTCGGTTCGACCGCGCCCGCGTCGCCATCGCTCGCCCTGCTCGCGTTGCTCGCCAGCGTCCTCCTCGGCAAGGTGTGGCTCGCGGTCGACATCATCGTTCTTGGTGCCGTCCCGCTTGCCGCCCTGAGCGCGTTCACGTCGTTGCGCGTGCTGACGACAGCCGTGCGGATCCGGATCTGGGTGTCGGTCGTGTACGCGCTGCTGCCGGCAGTCACCGGAGCGATCGCAACCGGTCGAATCGATGTGATCGTGGCAGCGATCGTGCTGCCACGGCTGGCTCGCAGCATCACGGTCGCGTGGCAGCGCGACGCTTTTGGCACGCTGCGAGGTCGTGCGGTTCGGGCGGGTCTGTGGCTGGCGGTTGCGACCGCGTTCGCGCCCCTGTTGTGGGTGTTCGCCGCTCTCGTGTGTGGCGGCCTGCTTGCCGCCATGCATCTGTCAGCGGATGACTCCGACCGGATCGACGAGCGGCTCAAAGCCACCGCGGGGATCCTCGGCGTGCCGTTGATCGCGCTCATGCCCTGGACGTGGCACGTGATCGCGCATCCGAGCGTCCTGTTCGCGGGCACCGGCCTGCCGGAGTTCTACACCTCGCGCTCCGCGCCGTCGGGCATCCTGATAGCGCTGCTCCATGCAGGGGGCGCGGCGCAGGCACCGTTCTGGATCGGCGTGCCGATCCTGGGCGGCGTGGTGCTCGGGCTGCAGCGGGACAGCCGCGTCGCCGCGGCACGCCTTGGCGCGGCCGGCTACGTGCTGGGGGTGGTGGTCGCCATCGCCATGACCCGCGGCGCCAGCGTCACCGCCGGCTTCCCGACGACCCGGCACTGGCCCGGCCTGCCGTTGCTGGTCGCCGGCGCGGGCGCGTTGCTCACGGCTGTTGTCGCAGCGGTCGGGGCGAGGCCGGCGTTGCAAGACCAGAGCTTCGGCTGGCGCCAGCCGGCGGCGGTCGCCGTTGTCGCCCTTGCACTCGTCGCGACGGCGACGCTGGTCTTCGGGTGGGTCGCCCGCGGTGCCGGCAAGCCCCTGCGTGGTGACGATCCCGCCGTCCTGCCGCTGTACGTGCAGGCCGAGCTGGCAGTGCCGACAGCAGGCCGCGCGCTGGTGCTCGGTGGTGACTCGCAGCTCGTTCACTACGCCCTCGTCCGCACCCCGCGCGGTCCGGTGCTCGGATCCGGTGACCAACCCGTCTCCGGCCGCTCCTCCGATCGTGCGTCGGCGGCCCTCGCGGCCGTCGTACAGGATCTGGTGGCCGGTCGGCCGGGAGCGGGTGCGGAGCTGGTCCCCTTCGGCGTCAACTACGTCGTCGCGCCGTCGCGAACCGCTCGTCGGATCGCGCCGCAGCTCGGGCAGGCGAGCACTCTCTCCGTCATCCCGGTGCCGAGTGCCACGGTCTGGCACTCCTCCTTGAGTACCGGGGAGCTCACCGTTCTCGCCGGTGCGGCGGCGGACGCCGCCGTGCGCGGCGAGGTGCCGGACACTCCACCTCTCGCGGTGCTGCACGGCAGCGGATCGACGGTCAGCGCCGGCGCGACCTCGGTGCACCGGCTGCTCGTTCTCGCCGAGCCGGTCGAGTCGCGCTGGCACGCAACGTTGAACGGCGAGAGGTTGCACCCCGTGACGGCATACGGCTGGGCGCAGGCGTTCGAGCTTCCCGCGCGCCCAGGCACGGTGCGGGTCAGCTTCGACAGCGGTGGTCGGCACTGGTGGCTGATCCTGGAGCTGCTCGGTATCGCAGCTGTCCTCCTGTTCGGCGCCGGCGCGGCGCCCCACGCGCATCGGCGGACCCCGCTGTGAGGCGCGATACGCCGATCTTCGGCGCTGTCGTGGTGGCGGTGGTGGTCATCTCGTTGTTCGTCGGAGCCACGGGCGTCCGCAACCCGGCGAGATCGGTCGGTACCGCACCGGTGGTCGCGCGCACCTTGATCTGTCCGATCGTCAACGGCTCGCCGCGCCACACCGTGTCGACGGCGACAGTGGCTGATGTGGGCAGCGCGCTTCCCACCCCGGTGCACGGTACGGGCACCGTCACCGCGACGGTGCTGCTGGGAAGCAAGTCGACGACCTCGACGCTGAAGGTCGGGCCATCGGCGTCGGTCCGGTCACGGAGCCTGCAGCCCGAGTCGGTCGCGATCAGCAGCGAGGGGACGATCTCGGCGAGTCTCGCGGCTGACGCCCTGATCGAGACTTCTGCGGGCCGGTATCGAGCCCTGGCCGGTGGCGCCTGCCTGCCACCGGCCACCGACTGGTGGTTCGCGGGTGGCAACGGGAAGCTCGGCTTCACCGACCGGCTGGTCCTGGCCAACGCCGCCTCGACCGATGCCGACGTCGGCGTGACGCTCTGGACCGCGAAGGGCGTGGTCACGACGCCTCGGCTCGCCGCGATCCGGGTGCCGGCCCGATCACGTGTGCCGGTCGGCATCTTCACGGTCGCGCCTGACATCCCGACCGTGGCGATGCACGTCCACGCCGACAGCGGCGCCGTCACCGCTGCGGTGATCGACCGGCGAAGTCAAGGACTCGCCTCCAACGGCGGCGACCTGGTGCCACCCACCCTGCCGCCGTCGCGGCACCTCGTCATCCCGGGCTTCCCCGCCACCGCGGGCCCCCGGAGCCTCGTCGTCGTGAACCCCGGTACGTCGGACGCCACCGTCAGCGTGAAGGTTGCGACGCCGAACGGCGAGTTCACGCCGTCGAGCGTCAAAGAGTTCGTGGTCGGCCCGGGCCGGACGTCGACCGTGGACATCACAGCGGCGTTGGGCGGGCTGTCGGGGGCGGTGCTGCTGAGCAGCGACCTGCCCGTGTTCGCCTCGGGACAGGCAAGCCTCGTCCCGGGCAGGAGCAAGCTGCGTCCTGACTTCGTCTGGCTGGCCGCGACCAAGCCGCTCAGCTCGCCTGCCGCCGTGGCGGTCGGTCGCGAGCCGGACGGTGGTGACTGCATCCTGCTTCTCAGCGCGCCGTCGACCCGAGCCGGCTCAGTCCGTGTCACCGCCGCTTCGGGCGCCAGTCGCACCATCGACATCGCGGCCGGCCACACCGTGCAGACCTACGTCACGGACACCGTGAAGTCGGGAACCGGACCGTGGTCGTTCGTGGTGACCTCGACGGGCAGCGGGCCGGTGTACGCCGTGCGCGAGCTCTTGCTGCACGGTGCGCATGGCGCGCTCATGACCAGCGAGCCGCTGACCCCGTTGCCGCTGCCCCTTCCGCTGCCCGCGGTGCGAGCGGACCCTCGCCTCGCCCTGCGCTAGTCGCCGACCGGGTCGGCGTCAGTCCTCGAAGCCCGGGTCGACGACCCCGGGCTCGAGGCCCAGGTAGTTCGCGATCACGTGGACGACGATGTCGTGAACCAGGTCTTCGAGATCGCCGGCATCGCGAGCGCGGAGCTCGATCGGCTTGCGGTAGAGCACGATGTGCGCCTTCTGCCGGCCCGTGGCGGGAATGATCTGGGCGAGCAGGACACCGGCGGACTCGATCGAGCCTTCCGCCGGCCCGCTGTCGTCGCCGAAGTCGGTGGGCGGCACCAGGTCGACCGCGAACTCCACCGCGGCGAGCTCTGCCCGCCACCGGTGCTCGACGTGCGCGACAGCTTCGCTGGCGAGCCGGTCGAAGCGGTCCGCCGGGGTTGCGGCGATCGGCACGCTCGCCGGAGCCACGGCCCCGCGCGCGCCTCGGCCCCGGCGGTCACGCCTCATCGGCCTCGCCGGTCACGTGCCATTCCGGCAGGGTAAGCGGATTCACCCGCGCGACACGTGCGTCGGTGATGGCAACCAGGGTCCACCGGCGAGTACCGTCGCGACGTGAGCCCTCTGCGCCGCTGCTCGCGGACCGCATGCGGCCGCCCCGCGGTCGCGACGCTCACGTATGCCTACTCCGACTCGACCGCGGTGGTCGGCCCGCTCGCGACGTACGCCGAGCCGCACTCCTACGACCTCTGCGACGCTCACGCCGACCGGCTGACGGCGCCGCGAGGCTGGGAAGTCGTCCGACTCGACGTCGACGCGGACGCGGCGCTGCCGGGCGAGGACGACCTCGCTGCGCTGGCGGAGGCGGTCCGGGAAGCGGCCCGCCCGCTCCCGCCGGTACCGGTGGTTGCCGAGCCGGAGCCCGCTGAGTTCGGTCGCCGCGGCCATCTGCGAGTGATTCCGCCTACTTCATAGGCCATTGTCCGTTTTGTTCTAGAATCGCCGTGTTTTCAAGTCTCCGGCGAATGGCGTCGATCACTGAGCCGTACTCACCACTTCCGGTGCCCACCTGGAGGTCTTCCCATGAAGTCGATCGACGCTTGCCAGCCCGCCGGGCTGACGATCCCCGATCAGCGCGACGCGACCCCGTCGTCCCTCACCCGCCCCGGCGCGCGAGCCGGTCGCAGCTGCCCGTCCTGCGGCAGCGAGCGGCTGACGGCGCTGTCGATGACGCTGACCGACGGCACGCCCGTGAGCTTCTCCTCCTGTCACGACTGCGAGCGGCGGGTCTGGTCCGACGCGAGCGGACAGCTGGCGTTCTCCGACGTCCTCGTCCGCACGGCCAAGCGCAAGTAGCACCGCCTGGGTGGACGGCGCGTCCGCGCGGGTAGCGTCCTTCACGTGGTCAGCCGACTCAGCTCGATCGTCAAGGCCTACGACATCCGCGGCCTCGTCCCCGACGAGCTTGACGACGCCCTCGCGCGGGACCTGGGTGCGGCGTTCGTCCGCTTCCTCGACGCGGATCGCATCGTGACCGCCTATGACATGCGGGAGTCCTCGCCGGGACTGGCGGCCGCCTTTGCCGAAGGCGCCACCGCGCAGGGCGCGGACGTCGTTGCGGCCGGCCTCGGCTCCACCGATCTGCTGTACTTCGCCGCCGGCACCCTCGGCGTTCCCGGCGCGATGTTCACGGCGAGCCACAATCCGGCTCGCTACAACGGCATCAAGCTGTGCCGCGCCGGTGCCGCGCCGGTGGGCATGGACAGCGGGCTGGCGGAGATCCGCGATCTGGCCGAGTCCGGCGTACCGGACCGAGACGGGCCGCCAGGGACCGTCACCCATCGGGAGCTGCTCGGCGACTACGCGGCGTACCTGCTCGGGTTGGTTCCCGGGGTGAGGGAGGCACGCCGGCTTCGGGTGGTCGTGGATGCCGGCAACGGGATGGCGGGGCTCACCGTTCCGAAGGTGTTCGAGTCCCTGCCCGTCGACCTGACGCCGATGTACTTCGAGCTCGACGGAAGCTTTCCGAACCACGAGGCCAACCCCATCGACCCTGCGAACCTTCGCGACTTGCAGGCGGCGGTCCGCGAGCATGGCGCCGATCTCGGCCTCGCCTTCGACGGCGACGCCGACCGATGCTTCGTCGTCGACGAGCGCGGCGAGGTCGTCTCGCCCTCGGCGTTGACGGCGCTGATCGCGCACCGCGAGCTTGCCCGGGAGCCCGGCGCGACCGTGATCCACAACCTGATCACCTCTCACGCGGTGCCCGAGATCGTGCGGGAGCACGGCGGAGTGCCGGTGCGCACCCGGGTCGGTCACTCCTTCATCAAGGCCACGATGGCGGAGACCGGCGCCGTCTTCGGTGGCGAGCACTCCGGCCACTTCTACTTTCGCGACTTCTGGCGGGCCGACTCCGGAATGCTGGCGGCGTTGCACGTCCTCGCCGCGCTCGGCTCTACCGACCGGCCGCTTTCGGAGTTGCTTGCCTCCTATGAGCGGTATGTCGGCTCCGGAGAGATCAACAGCGAGGTCTCGGACCCGGCGGCGGCTCTCGCGGCGGTGAAGGCGGCGTTCGCGTCGCGACCCGGGGTCCGGGCCGACGAGCTGGACGGCCTGACCGTCGACATCGAGGGCGACGGCTGGTTCAACGTCCGTCCCTCGAACACCGAGCCGTTGCTGCGGCTCAACGTCGAGGCCGCCGACCGGGCTGCGATGGAGAAGCTGCGCGACGATGTGCTCGCCGTGATCCGCGCCTAGCCGCGCATCGGTAGGCTCAGTCGTTGTGAACCTCGCCCCGTCGTTGCTGGAGATCCTGGTCTGCCCCAGCTGCCGGGCTGACCTTCGTGCCGATGATGCGGCCGGCGAGCTGGTCTGCACCGGCTGCGGCTACGCCTATCCGGTCCGCGACGACATCCCTGTTCTGCTCATCGACGAGGCACGAAAGCCGGACGCGTAAGCGTCCGTCGCACCTCTCGCCGATGCCCGCCGTAGCCCTCGATCGCCTCGACGATCCTGCCGCGATCGAGGAGTTCGACCCGTCGGGGATGTTGCGGGCCGTGGCGGGCTCGGCGGCGCAGATCCGGGCGTCGCTGGCCGCCGTCGGGGAGGCCTCACTGGACCCGCTCGGTCTGGACACGCGGCCCCGCGCGATCGTCGTCGCGGGGATGGGCGGCTCGGGTGTGTCGGGCGACGTCGTCGCGGCGCTTACCGCAGCGAAGTGCCCGGTGCCGGTCGTGGTGCACCGGGGGTTCGGCCTTCCCGGCTGGGTAGGCGCGGCTGACCTCGTGATGGCCGTCTCCTGCTCCGGTGCGACCGCTGAGACGCTCAGCAGCGCCGTGGAGGCGGCACGTCGGGGTGCGCGGCTGCTCGGGGTCGGCGCGGAGGGCTCGCCTCTCGATCTGCACTGCCGGTCAGAGCACGGCGCGTATGTCCCGGTCGTCACCCAGCTCGCGCCCCGCGCGACGCTCTGGGCCCTCGCCGTCCCGTTGCTCGTCGTCGCTGCGCGCGGGGGACTGCTCGATCTCGGCCCCGACCTGGCGGACCTCGAGGCAGCCGCCTTGCGGCTCGAGACGATCGCGACCGCATGCCGCCCCGACCTCGAGTCGTTCGTGAACCCTGCCAAGGCGCTGGCGGCGGAGCTGGTCGACACGTTGCCGATGTTCTGGGGTTGCGGGGCGGTGGGCCCCGCAGCCGCGCTGCGTGGAGCGTGCCAGGTCATGGAGAACGCGAAAGCGCCGGCGATCGCGGGCGCGCTTCCCGAGGCACTTCACAACCAGTCGGTTGCCCTCGACGGACTCCTTGCGGGCGCCAGCTCGGATGACGACATCTTCCGTGACCGCGTGGAAGAGCCCGATCCGTTCCGGTTGCGCCTGGTCCTGCTGCGCGACGACGACGGCGGTCCGGCGAGTGCCCGCGCGGACGCATCGGCGGAGATCGCGTCGGAGCGCGGCGTCGGCGTATCAGTGCTGACCGCAGAAGGGTCCTCGCCGTTCGAGCGGCTCGCCTCGTTGGTGGGGCTGGTCGACTTCGCGAGCGTGTACCTGGCGATTGCGACTGGGTTCGATCCGACTCCGATCGGTCCGATCAACGACCTCAAGGCGAGACTCGCCCCCCACGACTGACCGTAGTCTTGCTCAGGCCCCGTTCTTTTCTTCGAACCGCTCCTGGAGCCCCGATGGACTACAAGGTCGCCGACCTCTCGCTGGCGGACTTCGGCCGCAAGGAGATCGCTCTCGCCGAGCACGAGATGCCGGGCCTGATGGCGATGCGCGCCGAGTACGGCGACGCCCAGCCCCTTGCCGGCGCTCGGATCACCGGGTCCCTCCACATGACGATCCAGACGGCGGTCCTCATCGAGACCCTCGTGGCGCTCGGCGCCGAGGTTCGCTGGGCCTCCTGCAACATCTTCTCGACGCAGGACCACGCCGCTGCCGCAGTGGTCGTCGGGCCCAATGGAACCGTCGACGACCCTTCCGGCGTACCGGTCTTCGCCTGGAAGGGCGAGACGCTCGAGGAGTACTGGGACTGCACCGAGAAGGCGTTGCTGTGGCCTGACGGGGCGGGGCCCAACATGCTGCTGGACGACGGCGGTGACGCGACCCTGCTGGTGCACAAGGGGGTTGAGTTCGAGAAGGCGGGCAGCGTGCCCGACCCCGCAACGGCGGACTCCGAGGAGTACGCCGTCATCCTTCGGCTGCTCTCCCAGTCGCTGTCCGCGGACGCCACGCGGTGGACCAACATCTCCGGCGGGATCAAGGGCGTGACGGAGGAGACGACAACCGGGGTGCACCGGCTGTACCAGATGCACGAACGAGGCGAGCTGCTCTTCCCCGCGATCAATGTCAACGACTCGGTGACGAAGTCGAAGTTCGACAACAAGTACGGCTGCCGGCACTCCCTCGTGGACGGCATCAACCGCGGGACGGACGTGCTGATCGGCGGGAAGGTCGCCGTCGTCTTCGGATACGGCGACGTGGGCAAGGGCTGCGCCGAGTCCCTGCGCGGCCAGGGTGCCCGGGTCATCGTCACCGAGATCGACCCGATCTGCGCGCTGCAGGCCGCGATGGACGGCTTCCAGGTGCTGACGCTCGAGGACGTCGTCGAGACCGCGGACATCTTCGTCACGGCCACCGGCAACTTCAACATCATCAAGGCTGCCGACATGGCGCGGATGAAGCAGGGCGCGATCGTCGGCAACATCGGGCACTTCGACAATGAGATCGACATGGCCGGCCTGGCTGCGCTGCCGGGCGTCCGCTGCGTGAACATCAAGCCGCAGGTCGACGAGTGGGTCTTTGCGGACGGTCACTCCATCATCGTGCTGAGCGAGGGCCGCCTGCTGAATCTCGGAAACGCGACTGGCCATCCGTCGTTCGTGATGAGCAACTCGTTCACCAACCAGACGATCGCGCAGGTCGAGCTGTTCACGAAGACCGACGAGTACCCGGTGGGCGTTCACGTGCTGCCGAAGCACCTCGACGAGAAGGTTGCGCGGCTGCATCTCGACGCGCTCGGCGTGAAGCTGACGACGCTGACGAAGGAGCAGGCCGACTACATCGGCGTCTCCGTCGACGGGCCGTTCAAGAGCGACTCCTACCGCTACTGAGCTCAGCCCGGTGGCGCGAACCCGGTCGGCGGCGGGGGGTCGCTCGGCCCTGGCGCAGGCGGGAAGTACGACGCAGGCTGCGGCGGGCTTGCACCCCAGCCGGCTGCCGGCGGGACGCCTGGCGGGGGCATCGCCGCAGCGAACGCGCGACGCCGGCGTTCGGCGAGCACGGCGGCGAGGATCGCCCAGCCGGGCGCAGGGGGTGGCGCTACGCCGATCCGGCCGGCCACCTCGCCCACGAGCTGGCGTTCCATCGCGTCCCGGGTCTCGACGTTCAGCTGCGCTGCTCGTGTGAGGAACTGGCGGACCCGGGTGGCGAGCGCCTCGTCGATTCCCGCGAGATCGAGAGCACTTGCCCACCCCGCGAGCGGCGGCGGCATCGCGATCGGAGCTTCGACCCGGGCCGGCACCCGCTCTTGCAGGACGACGGTCCCGGCGGCCATGTCGCCGAGCCGCTTGGCGCGTTTCGACACAAGCATCGGCACCAGGGCGAGCAGGCCGTAGCTGATGCCCGGCTTGTCGAGAACGACCCCGACGAGACCCCGCACGAACGCGTGCCGGAACCGGATCGGCCCGCCGTCGTCGCGGACCACGCGCAACCCCATCGCCGCCTTGCCGAGTGTCTTGCCCTGCCAGAGGGTCTCCATCGCGACGGGGTAGCCGAGCTGGACGAGGACGACGACGAGGAGTACCTCGGTGAGAACGGCAGTGAGGTCGGATGATGAGCCGGCTGCGATGACCAGGAGCAGCACCGCGATCATTGCCGCGGTGGTCACCGCGTAGTCGATCAGTGCCGCGATGCCACGGGACCCAACGCCGGCAAGCGGCAGCGCGATCTCTACCGCCTCGCCGGTTACCACCGTCCCGTCGTACGTCACGGCACTAGTGTCGCAACCGCGATGGACATCGATGTCTTCGTCGCGACGCATCGCGGCGAGTGGGCGAGGCTCGAGCAGCTGGTGCGGCAGGCGCGCCGGCCCAGATCGATGTCCGCCGCCGACATCGACGAGCTGGTACGGCTCTACCAGCAAGCCGCGACGCAGCTGTCGATCGTGCAGACGCGCTCCGCCGATCCGATCGTTGTCGCGAACCTGTCGCGCCTGGTCGCCGGCGGCCGGGCGGCCATTGCCGGGGGGCACTCGTTCCTTTGGGCTGACGTTGCCCGGTTCTTTCTCGTGACCTTTCCGGTCGCGGTCTACCGGGCCCGCACCTGGTGGGTGCCGACGGCGGTCGTCTCACTGCTTGTGGCACTCGGATTCGGATGGTGGATCGCAAGCCACCCCGCCGTCCAGCACGGCCTGGTTCCGCCGCAAGAGGTGCGTGACCTGACGTCGTCGCAGTTCTCCGAGTACTACCGCTCGGCGCCTGCGCACACGTTCGCCTCGCACGTATGGACCAACAACGTGTGGGTGGCTGCGACCACGCTCATCGGAGGTCTTGCCCTCGGCGTACCGACGATCTACATGCTTTTCGTCAACATGCTGAACGTCGGCGTCGACGGGGGGTACATGGTCGCCGCCGGGAAGTCCGGCGAGTTCTTCGGCCTGATCCTCCCGCACGGCGTACTCGAGCTGACGGCCGTGTTCGTCGCGGCGGGTGCCGGTCTTCGGCTGGGATGGACCATCATCGAGCCCGGCCGCCGGCGCCGAACGGACGCCGTTGCCGCCGAGGTCCGTGCTGCCGTATCGATCGCGCTGGGACTGATCGTCGTCCTGGGCGTCTCCGGGGCGATCGAAGGGTTCGTCACGCCGTCCGGCTGGCCGACGTGGGCCCGGATCGGCATCGGGCTCGTCGCGGAGGGGGGCTTCCTCAGCTACGTGTGGGTGCTCGGTGGCAGGGCGGCCCGTGCAGGTGAGACCGGGGACCTGGACGCAGCGGCCCGTGGTGACCTCGTCAGCTTCGCCTGACCCGCTGCCTAGAGCCGGCCGGCGGCTTTGAGATCCAGGTAGCCGTCGGCGACTTTCGATGCGAAGGACGACGGCGGGGCGGTGACCACGAGCACGCCGCGCCGGCGCAATGTCGACGCGAGGGCCGCGCGATCGGCGCGGGCGCGCTCCGCAGCGGCCGCGCGGTAGGTCGCATCGACGGTGCGCCGGTCGGCGGCTAGCTCATCCAGTCGTGGGTCGCTGACCGCGGCGAGCAGCAGGGTGTGGCGGCGCAACAGGCCGGGCAGCGCCGGCAGCAGACCGGCCTGCATCGCCGCCGGCTCCAGCGCCGTGAACCACACGATGAGTGACCGGCGCCGTGACTGTCGCATCAGCTGGGCGATGATCGCGGGCACGTCGGTCTCGGCCAGCACGGGCTCGAGGTCCGTGGTCGCCCGCATGATGGCGGGAAGGACCTCGCCTTGCCGCGTCGTCGGGACGACGGCGCGTGGGCCGCGGTCGTGGGCGAGCAAGCCGACGCGGTCTCCGGCAGCCCTTGCCAGCGCGGCCAGCAACAGCGCGGCGTCCAGCGAGGAGTCGAAGCGGGTTGCTCCCTCGATCCGGCCGGCGGAGGTGCGCCCGGTGTCGAGCACGATGACGACCTGCCGGTCACGCTCCGGGCGCCAGGTTCGTACGACGACCTCCTGGCGGCGGGCCGTCGCCCGCCAGTCGATGGAGCGGGAGTCGTCGCCGTCGACGTACCCGCGCAACGAGTCGAACTCGCTTCCTTGGCCACGGGTCAGGACCACGACGGTGCCGTCGAGCTCCCGCAGCCGGGCGAGCTTCTCCGGGAGCAGCCGACGGCTGGTGAACGCCGGCAGGACGCGGTAGGTCCATGGCGCGGCCCGCGTCCGCTGCCGTGCCGCAAGGCCCAGCGGACCGACGGCGCGGATCGTCACACCGGCGGCGCTGCGCTCGCCTTTCCGCGTCGGGCGCAGCGTCGTGGTCAGGCGCACGCTTGCGCCGGCGGCGAGATCGACCCGCCAGGCGTGCGGCGTGCTCTGGGTCGACGGTGGCCAGGCGTCCCGGACCAGGCCACGCAGCCGCGAGGCGCCCGCGTTGGTCAGGACGAGGACGACGTCGCCTGGCTCGCCGAGCCGGCCCGATGCCGCGCCGGAGCGCTCCAGGCGAACCGCGAACGGTGAGGCGGCAAGGGCGAGGTCGTAGCCGACGGCCACGGCAAGCAGAACGGCCACCGCCACCACGGTGAGTCCATGCTGCGGCGCGACGAAGACGAACGCGATGCCCAGCGCCGCGGCGGCTGCGGCCCGTCCGGTGAGTGCCATCGTCGAATCGCGCTAGCGAGGAGCCGGTACGACGGCAAGCACTCCCTCGAGGACGGTGTCGGCACTCACGCCCTCGAGCTCGGCTTCGGGACGAAGGCTCATTCGGTGCCGCAAGGTCGGCCGTGCCAGCATCTTCACGTCGTCCGGCGTGATGTAGTCGCGGCCGGCGAGCCAGGCCCACGCCTTTGCGGTCCGGAGCAGGGCAGTCGCACCGCGGGGGGAGGCGCCGAGCGACAGCGATGGCGACGACCGCGTCGCGCGGCAGATGTCGACCACGTAGCTGACGACCTCGGGTGTCGCCCGGACCGCAGCCGCAGCGACCCGGGCGGCGTGGAGATCCGCGGCGGTCGCGACCGGGCGCACGCCCGCCGCGGCGAGGTCCCGCGGGTCGAAGCCGGAGTCATGCCGGGAGACGATCTCGATCTCCTCTTCGCGCCCGGGAAGCGCGACGTTCAGCTTGAGCAGGAAGCGGTCGAGCTGTGCCTCGGGCAGCGTGTAGGTGCCTTCGTACTCGATCGGGTTCTGCGTAGCAGCGACGAGAAACGGCGCCGGCAGCGAATGCGACGTCCCGTCGACGCTCACCTGGCGCTCTTCCATCGCTTCGAGCAGCGCCGCCTGGGTCTTCGGAGGTGTTCGGTTGATCTCGTCTGCGAGCAGCAGGTTGGTGAACACCGGGCCGGGGCGGAACGTGAAGTGAGCCGTCCGCGGGTCGTAGATCATCGACCCGGTGACGTCGCCAGGCATCAGGTCGGGCGTGAACTGCACCCGCTTTGCCTCGAGGGACATCGCGGCGGCGACCGTGCGCACCAGCAGTGTCTTCGCCACGCCGGGCACGCCCTCGAGCAGGACGTGTCCTTCGCAGAGCAGGGCGACAACCATGCCGGTCACCGCCATGTCCTGCCCGACGACTGCCTTGCCGATCTCCCCGCGCAGCGCGATGAGCGCCTCGCGGGCAGCTTCGGGGGAGCGTTCCCGACCTGGACTCAACGCGAACCTCCGGGTTGCGTGCTGCGGCGTGCAGCGGATTCGAGCGAAGCGAGCTCGCCGGCCAGCTGAACCAGCCCTGCGTCGTCGCCCGGTGCGTCACCGTAGAGCAGGGTGTGGACCGCCGCCGGCGGCCGGCCGGTCTGTTCCGCGACGACCGGGGTGATCGCGTTGGCGCCCCCGTCGGGCGCGATCCGCAGCAGCCGTGCCAACCGTCCGATGGTTGCGCCGCGCAGCGCTGCGGCTGCGCCGGCTCTCGCGCGCGCGGCGTGAAGCAGCCGGCCGCTGCCCTCGACCGTCTCGGCGGCGCGCACCACGACCGGCAACGGCTCCGCGACGAGCGGGCCCAGGCGCCGTACGCGCCACAGTGCGAGGACGACGACGGCGAGGAAGAGCTGCAGCGTGGCCCAGAGCAGACGGGGTGGCAGGAGGTTGAGCAGACCTTGCCGGGAGCCGGGCGCACTCGCTGGCTGCAGGCCACCGGGCACCCACTCGACGGTCCGGTTGTCGAGCAGGCCGAGCGCCAGGGCGGCATCTCCTTCCGCGGCGAGATGCGCGTTGGTCAGGGTTCCTCCGGTGCCGATCACCGTGGTCCGGCCGCCGGAGGGTCGAGTCGCCACGAGCAGCGACGCTCCACCCGCACCGAAGTAACAAGCAGTGACACCGGTGACGGCCGGGGCAGCGCGGTAGATGAACCCGCTGACCCGTGCGGTGCCCGCGACCGCTGCCGCGGGTAGCGAACACCCCGGTTCGATGACGTCGCCGGAAGGCGCGACGTTGACGAGCGTCGCGTCGACTCCCAGCGCGGCCAGAACCCGGTCGTCAGGTTCGACGACGACGACAGTCGACCGTCCCCTGGCCACTGCCCGCAGCGAGTCGTCGGTGGCGGCCCGGGGGCTGCTGAGAACGATCGTCTCCTCCGCCGCGCCCGACAGCTGACTGACTCGGTCGGCGATCGCGAAGGTGTCGCCGCGCGCCGCGAGCAGCGCCGCGAGAGCCCTGGTTCCGTCGGGCGCCGCGTTCCGCGGGTCGAGCGGATTGGAGTTCGAGGCGCGTCCCACCGCGGCCAGCAGCGCGACCAGCCCGATGCCGACCACGACGAAGATGGCCGGTCCGCGGAAGCGCCGAACCCAAGGGCCGGCAGCGACAGTCGCCGGCGCCGGTTGCGCCGTCATACCTGCACCAGCCGCGCGCTGTTCGAGATCACGGCCTGATCGGCTTCGGCCACGGCGGTGAGGTCGGCCGCATCGCCGGCCACCCCGCCGTATGCCACCGCGTTGAATGTTCGCGCCGCCACGGCCAACGCCGAAGCGATGGCGGGCAGCCTGGTCGACGCGTCAGCCGCAAGCTCCGTCGCTGTGCGTCCGGGGCGAGGATCGAGAACACCTCTTTCTTCGAGCTCACGGGCCACCGCCCGCATTCGCTCGACGACGGCGGTGTTCCAGTCCCGCCGGTCGGCGGCGCTCATGGAGCGGGCCCGGTGTTCGGCGGCGGATTGCACGGGTGCGCCGCTCAGCAGCAGCTGCTGCGACGCGGCGTTTCGGGCCGGCAGACCGACGCGCCAGATGATCACGCCGACAGCGGCCGCGACCACCGCAACGAGAAGCAGCGCACCGAGGCCGCCGCCGGGCGCATGTTTGAAGGCGCTGCTGAGCAGGTGATCGATGAAGCGGCCGATCGCGTGCATGACGCGGACCGGAAGCGAGTCCTGGTCGCGGTGGTAGATCGGCTTGGACAGCTCGTGACGCGCGGCCCGCGCTGCGCCGTCGCGAGTGATCGGGGCCGGGGCGCTCACGACGCCGGTGTGGCGACAGCCTGCTGCAGCGTGAGGTCCAGCGCCTCACGGCGCATGCGCTGGTCGATGTACACCAGCGCGGTCACGCCGGCGGCGAACGGCCGGGAGATCGTCGCGCCGAGCAGGCCTCCGATGCCCGTGAGCAGAAGGTCGGTGAAGCTGAAGTTGACCGACTGGCTGTCGGAGAAGGAGGAGAACGAGTGGATGGCTCCAGCCAGGCTGAAGGGGAAGCCGACCACGGCCGCGACGACCTGAGCGATGATCCCGGCCAGCAGGGTGATGCCGAAGATCCGCCACCAGCTGCCTTTGACCAGAGCGCGTGAGCGACGCAAGGCGGTGCGTACCGGCTGCTTCTCGAGCATCACGACCTGCGTGGTGAATGCCAGTGACACCTCGAGATAGAAGGCGAGTACGACGCCGCCGATCCCGCCGATGACGGCGAGGACAGCGCCCAGGGTCTCCGCGGGCCCGGCACCGGCCGCGGCACCGAGAACGAGGATGAGCAATCCAGGAGCGGCGCAGGCGAGGACGCCGCCCGCGACGATGACCATCACGGCCAGCGACGCGCCGAGCAGACGCGCCATGAGCGGCCGGGCGTCACGCCAGGCGTCGGCCGCGGTCACACGGTTGCCGAGCACGGCCGGACCGACCACCGCCGTGAGCATGCCGGTCAGCACGACGGTGGCGGCCAGCGTGACGACGACGACCACGATGTCGAGGGTGAGCACCCGTGCTAGCGCGTCACCGTTGATGGTCTCGGTCCCGTCGGACGACAGCGAGGTGGCATCGAGGCTCGCGCCGTTCGCGACGAAGTAGGTGACGATGAGACGGACCGCCTCGACCACGAACATCACGCCGGCGGACAGCCCGAGGGTTGCCGCCGGGTAGCGACGGATCAGCGCGAATCCACCGTCCAACAGCTCGCCGAGACCGAGTGGCCGCAGCGGGACAATGCCCGGCTTCGGTGCCTGCGGCACACCCCAGCCGCCGCCGGCATGTGGCCAGCCGGCTCCCGGTGGCGGATAGCCGGGTGGCGGATAGCCGGGTGGCGGGTAGCCGGGTGGGGGATAGCCGGGAGGCGGGTAGCCGGGTGGTGGCGCGGCGCCGGGCGGCACCCAGCCCGGAGGTGGCGGATAGCCGGAGCCGCCGGTCGGGTCGTCGCTCACCATGCTCCTTCGACTTGGTTCGGCCATGGCCAGCGGGCTGCGTGGCTACATCCTGGCAGGGCCGCGGCGGTCGCGCATGGCGGTTGGATCAGTCGCCACGCGGATCTATCTCCAAGCGCGGCGCGAGCCCGGGCCGGGACGGCAGCGCCGCGATCTCAGCGTTGAGGGCCGTCGTTGCATCGGCCAGGCCGGCACCGGCTGTCGCGACCAGGCGACGTACCGCCGCGGCCGGCAAAGCCGGGTCGGCGCGCAGCACGACCAGCCATTGGTCGACGACGACCGGATCATCGGGTGAGGGTGGGTTCTGAGCGGCCATGCGCCGACGATGCGACGGCGCGGCGACAGATCTGGTCGAAGGACGTCGCGACCGCGGTCCGTGTGGACTGCGGTTGTCGCGGCCGTCAGGTGTTGACGGGCGTGGCCGCGCGCAGCGAGCAACGCCAGGCTTCTGCGGCTGCGGTGCGACGATGGTGGGATGAAGGCCCGGGTCCTGGTGGTCGACGACGATCCCGCGCTTTCGGAGATGCTCGGCATCGTTCTTCGCAACGAGGGATTCGAGCCGTCGTTCGTCGGTGACGGCCAAGGTGCTCTCGCAGCCTTCCGCAGCACCAAGCCGGACCTCGTGCTGCTCGATCTGATGCTGCCCGGCACCGACGGCGTTGACGTGTGCCGCGCAATCCGGGCAGAAAGCGGTACGCCGATCGTCATGCTGACGGCACGGGCGGACACGGCCGACGTGGTCATCGGGCTCGAGTCCGGGGCTGACGACTACGTCGTGAAGCCGTTCAAGCCGAAGGAGCTCGTCGCGCGGATGCGGGCCCGGCTGCGGCGCAACGACGAGGTAGCCGGTGAGCTGTTGGAGATCGTCGACGTCGTCATCGACGTCGCAGGTCATGTCGTGAGCCGTAACGGCGAGGCGATCGCCCTCACGCCGCTCGAGTTCGACCTCCTGGTCGCCCTGGCGCGCAAGCCTCGACACGTGTTCACCCGTGACCAGCTGCTCGAACAGGTGTGGGGATACCACCACGTCGCGGATACGCGACTCGTGAACGTTCACGTCCAACGACTCCGGGCGAAGGTCGAACGCGACCCTGAGCATCCCGACATCGTTGTGACGGTTCGGGGGGTGGGCTACAAGGCCGGCCCGCCGTGAGATCGCGCCTGCTCGGTGTCGGCAGCGCGGTCCGCCACCGTTGGCGGGGCTCGCTGCAGACCCGCGTCGTCGCGACCACGCTGGTCCTCTCTGCCACGGTCAGCGTCCTGATCGGCGTGACGATCCTTCACCAGGTGCGCCGAGGACTGCTCGGCTCGGCGACCAGGTCGGCGCAGAGCCAGCTCGCGACGGGCGTCCAGCGCGCCCAGGACCAGTTCCTGGCGTTGCCCAACGCCGATCCGAACGCCAACGCCGACCCGAACGCGGTGGAGCGCACTGCCTTCGGCATCGTCACCGAGCTGTCGAGCGACCAGGGCGACAACGACGTCGTCATGCTGCCCTCGGAGCCCGGGCTCGCGTCGTACGGGCCCGCCGCAGCGGTCGCGAGCATCCCCGCGGCGCTGCGGACGACGGTCGCCACGCAGGGACGCGAGGCATGGACGTATACGCGGTTGTCGGGCGTGGGGCGACCGGCAGCCGCGCTCGTGATCGGTGCGCCGGTGCAGGCCGGCGCGGTGCGCTACCAGCTGTACTACGTGTTCCCGTTGACCAGGGAAGCCGCGACGCTTCGCCTGGTCGAACGGACCATGCTCTTCGCGGGCGCCGCCCTCGTGCTTCTGCTGGTCGGCATCGCCGCGGTGGTCACTCGTGAAGTGGTGCGACCGGTGCGGCAGGCGGCGGCCACGGCGGAGCGGCTTGCCGCCGGCCGGCTCAAGGAGCGGATGCGGGTGCGCGGCGAGGACGATCTCGCCACCCTCGCGGCCTCGTTCAACCGGATGGCGGACACGGTGCAGCAACAGATCTCGCAGCTGCGCGAGCTGAGCCGGCTGCAACGGCGCTTCGTCGCCGATGTGTCACATGAGCTGCGTACGCCGATCACGACGATCCGGATGGCCGCGGACATGCTGCATGACTCGAGCGCCGATCTGCCACCGGAGCTGGCGCGCTCCTCGGAGCTGCTGCAGGCGCAGCTCGACCGGTTCGAGTCGCTGTTGTTCGACCTGCTCGAGATCAGCCGGCACGACGCGGGTGCCGCGGTGCTGGACGCCGAGCCGGTCGATCTCGTGAGCCTCGTCGAGCGGGTCGTGGAGCTGGCCACGCCGCTGTCGGAACGCCTCGGCTCGCCGATCGTCACCGATCTGCCTGACCGGCCGGTTGTGGTCGACGTCGACGCGCGACGGATCGACCGCGTGTTGCGGAACCTCGTCGACAACGCCCTCGAGCACGGGGAAGGCGAGCCGGTGGAGGTTCGGCTGCGGGGAGCCGGCGAGGCGGTTGCGATCACGGTGCGCGACCGGGGGGTTGGGCTTCGGCCCGGTGAAGCCTCACTGGTGTTCGGTCGGTTCTGGCGGGCGGATCCGGCGCGGGCCAGAACCCGCGGCGGCACCGGGCTCGGACTCTCGATCGCCCTCGAGGACGTCCGGCTGCACGGCGGCTGGCTTCAGGCATGGGGTGAGCCGGGACACGGCTCGGTGTTCCGCGTCACCCTGCCGACTCAGCTCGGCGCAACGGTGACCGCCTCGCCGTTGCCGCTCGAGCCGGAGGACGTGCGGCCGGGCGACAGCGCGCCGGCACGATCGGCTCCGGCATGAGCCGCGGGCTGGCTGCGGGCTGCCTGGCGGCCGCCGCCGTCGCGCTGGCGGGTTGCGCGGCGGTGCCCGACTCCGGCCCCGTGCGTGTTGGCCGAGCGGTGGCTCCCGCGGGCGGCGGCGGCCTGAGTGACGCCATCGTGCGCGAGGTGCCCGCCGGGCCGCAGCCGGGCGCCGACCCCGTGCAAGTCGTCGGCGGGTTCTTGCGGGCGATGGTGGACAGTGACGGCGGCTATGGCGTTGCCCGGTCGTACCTGGCGCCCGGCGCCGGCTGGTCCGCGGGCGCCGGCATCACGGTGTACGCCGAGCCGACCCGGGTGGTGCGCGAGGGCCAGAGCACGGTGGTCGTCCAGGCGGACCGGGTGGGGGTGCTCGGCGCGCACGGCGCCTACCGGGTCGACCCCGGAACGATCCGGCGCCGGTTCGAGGTCAGTCGCCGGGGCGGACAGTGGCGGATCGCGAAGCTCGATTCGGGCGTGCTGCTCTCCACCGATGACGCCAATCGCGTCTTGCAGCCCGCCGCGCTCTACTTCCTCACACCTGACGGGGGGCGGCTCGTCCCGCAGCCCGTGCTGGAGTCGCCGCAGCAGCCCGGCCTTGCCACCACCCTGATGCGGGGCCTGGTCGCCGGGCCAGGGCCGTTGCTTGCGCCCGGGGTGAGGACCGCGGTACCTCGCGGTACGACGTTGCTCGGCAACGTGCCGATCAGCGCGGACGGCGTCGCCGACATCGATCTGTCCGCCGGGGCGCGACAGATCAGCGCCCCGCAGCTTCGGCGGCTCTCGGCGCAGGTCGTGTGGACCATGCGCCAGCTTTCGTCGGTCACTGCGGTGCGGCTGTTCGCCAACGGCTCACCGCTCGAGGCGCCCGGCGTTCCGAGCCTGCAGCCGGTGAGCTCCTGGCCGCAGTTCGATCCCGCCGTTCCGCCGCCGTCGCGAGGGGCGCTGTTCGTCCACGACGGGCAGGTGATCGGGTTGGGTGTTCCTGAGCCCGACGGCCTTCGGCGGCGTCGCGTCGTCGCGGTGACGCGCAACAACGACGGCAGTGTCATTGCCGCGGTCCGGGACGGCCGTTCCCATCAACTGCTGCTCGTCGGCACCGTCGACGGCGGGTTCCGGACCCGGCTGCGAGCCACGGCGATCTCCGCGCCAACGTTCGGGCCGGCGGCAAGCGTGGTCGCGGCGACGTCGACCGGCGCGGTCTACTCGGTGTCGCCCGGTGGCGCCCCCCTGCGGGTAAGTCTGGCCGGGCGGCTGGCGCGGGGAGTGGTGCGAGAGCTGTCGATCTCGCGGGAGGGGACGCGGGTCGCCGCGGTGGTCGGCACCGCCTCCGGCAGTGAGCTCGACATCGCCACTGTGGTGAGCAGTGGCGGCCGCCTCAGCTTCCGGGAACCGCGCCTCATCCTCCCCGCCAGCGCCGCCGTCGCAGGTGTCGCCTGGGCGGACGCCGACCAGATCGTGACGACGGTGGCGGGCTCCGGCGATCGCCGGGGCGTGCTGGAGATCTCTGCGGACGGATACCGGTCGCGGGAGCTGTCGGGATCTGGCTTGCCGTCGGCGGTGGACCAGGTCGCGGCCGCGCCGGGCGAACGGGTGGTCGCCGCCGGCCCGGCCGGAAGCTGGGAGCTCGCCGGCAGGCGGTGGCGAAAGCTGTCGGCCGGCGCGGCGCCGTCCTACGCCGGGGGTTGATCGCCGGCGACGCACAGCGCGTCGTGGCCGGTTGCGCACCGGGCGGGCGACGCCCGATGTGGAAGTCCATGTCGCTCCTCGATCTCGTGTGCCCGAGCCGGTGTGCAGGCTGCGGTGCGGCGGGCCGTCTCGTGTGCCGGCGGTGCGCACTCGCTCTTGTCGCACCGCCCGTGCTGCATCGCCCGACCCCATGTCCGCCGGACCTGCCGGGGACCTGGGTGGTGGCGAGGTATGACGGCCCTACCCGTTCGCTTCTCATCGCGTTCAAGGAGCGAGGCGCGGTCGGGCTGGCCCGACCGCTCGGTGATGCGCTGGGGCGTTCGGTCGGGGCGGTGCTGACCGCCGCCGCGCTGCGGCCCGAGACAGCTGTGGTCGTCGTACCTGTTCCGTCCGCCCCCGGCGCGGTGCGTCGGCGAGGTGACGACGTCGTGCAGCTGCTTGCGCGGCGGGCCGCGCTGCGGCTCCGCGCCGCGGGTCACCGGGTCCGCGTGGTCGCAGCACTGTTGCAGGCCCGGAAGGTGGCTGACTCGGCCGGTCTGACCGCACGGGCCCGGGCCGACAATCTCGCCGGTGCGCTCGCGATCCGGGCAGCCGCGCAGCGCCGGCTCGACGGCGCTGCGATCGTCCTGGTCGATGACCTTGTCACCACCGGAGCGACTCTTGCGGAGGCGACCGCCGTACTCGTGGGAGGAGGTGGGCACGTCCTCGGTGCGGCAGCGATAGCGGCGACCCGGCGCCGATCGGCTGCCGAGCCCACAGACTGGTAGTTGGGCAGGCGGCGAATTGGCACTAACGTCGGCCAGGAGAGTCACCCGCACCCAGATGGGAGACGAAGGAGGTCCGCCCGGTGGACGTCGTCGTCAAGTCACGCAACACCGCGGTCGGTGAGCGGTTCCGCCTGATCGTGCAGGACAAGCTGGATCGGCTCGCGCGATTCGATCGCAAGGCAGATCGCGTCGATGTCGAGGTGAGCGAGGAGCGGAATCCCCGGCAGGCGGCGGAGCGCATTCACGTCGAGCTGACGTGTCATACCCGGGGCCCTGCCGTCCGTGCCGTCGGGGCTGCCGCTGATGCGTTCGCCGCCTTCGACGAGGCCTTCGACAAGCTCGGGGAGCAGCTTCGGCGCGCCGCGGACCGACGACGGATTCACCATGGCGCCCGCGCGCCCGAGTCGTTGGCGCGCGCGACACGAGCAGCATCGAGCTCCGCTGGACTATCCGCGCTCAACGGCGAGCGTGCGATCATTGGCCCCGGCGACGAGTAGGTGCCTGCCGTGCTCGCACGCTGGCGCAACGGCGCAGTGCGCATGTGGAGGACATCGTGACGGACATGACCGACAGCAGTGCGATCGAGCCGCTGCCGCCGGGCGATGGGGACCCGATCAGGGTGCTGGTCGTTGACGACCATGCGTTGTTCCGTCGCGGGCTGGAGATGGTGCTCGGTTCGGAGCCGGACATCGACGTCGTCGGTGAGGCCGAGGACGGCACCGATGCCGTCGAGAAGTCGATCGAGACCACCCCTGATGTGGTGCTGATGGATGTCCGGATGCCGAAGCGCGGCGGCATCGATGCCTGTGTGGCGATCAAGGAAGCGGTGCCGAGCGCCAAGATCATCATGCTGACCATCAGCGACGAGGAAGCCGACCTGTACGACGCGATCAAAGCCGGGGCCATGGGCTACCTGCTCAAGGAGATCCCGATCGATGAGGTCGCGTCGGCGGTGCGCGCGGTACACGGGGGACAGTCGCTGATCTCGCCCTCGATGGCGTCGAAGCTGCTCACCGAGTTCGCGTCGATGATCAAGCGAGGCGAAGAGCGCCAGCAGGTGCCGGTGCCACGGTTGACCGACCGTGAGATGGAGGTGCTACGCCTGGTCGCGAAGGGGATGAACAACCGCGACATCGCGAAGCAGCTGTTCATCAGCGAGAACACGGTGAAGAACCACATCCGCAACATCCTCGAGAAGCTTCAGCTGCACTCCCGGATGGAGGCGGTCGTATACGCCGTTCGCGAGAAGTTGCTCGAGATCACCTGATCGTTCGTGTCGCTGCAGAAGTCAGACCGCCTGATCGTCGGGGCGGCGGCGGTGCTGTCCGTTGCGGCGGCGGTCCTCAACTACTCCAAGGCGCCGCACGTTGCGACCTTCATCGTGTCCGGGTCCGGGCTGGCGGCATTGGCTGCGCTCGTCGGGCGGAGCGTGGAGCAGGTCGCCGACCGGCTCGGATCCGGCGCCACCGGAGTGCTGCAGAGCGCGCTCGGCAATCTGCCTGAGCTGTTCGTCTGCATCTTCGCTCTCCGGGAAGGACTCGTCCGGGTCGTCGAAGCGGCGATCATCGGATCGATTCTGTCCAACGTGCTGCTCGTTCTCGGACTCGCTTTCGTGGTCGGCGGGCTGCGAAACGGCCGGCAGGCGTTCGACGCGAACCGAGCGCGCACTCTCGTTGCTCTGATGATCCTCGCCGTCGCCGCGATGCTGGTACCGAGCCTCGCGTCGTACGTGCACAGCCCTGCCGCACCACACGAGCGAGCCCTGTCGGTCATTACGTCCGTCGTCCTGCTCGCCGTGTTCGCGGTGTCGGTTCCATCCTCACTGCGACGCGGCGAGGGTGAGGCCGACGCCGAGCACGAGCACGACGCCGCGTTGTGGCCGGTGCCGGTAGCGATTGGTTCGCTCGCTGTCACCGGGGTGCTTGCAGCGTTCGTCTCGGACTGGTTCGTCGCCGCGCTGCAGCCGTCGCTCACATCGCTGCACATCTCTCAGGCGTTCGCCGGTCTCGTGATCGTGGCGATCGCCGGCAACGCCGTGGAGAACGTGGTCGGCATCCAGCTGGCAGCACGCGGCCGCGCTGATCACGCCCTGTCGGTGATTCTCAACTCCCCGTTGCAGATCGCGCTGGTGCTCGCCCCGGTGCTCGTCCTCGCCTCGCCGTTGATCGGCGGCCCGGCATTCACTCTCGCGTTTCCGCCGTTGCTCGTGACGACGGTGGTGGCGTCCGTGCTGGCCGTCAGCTTCGTGATCATCGACGGTGAGTACGACTGGCTCGAGGGGGCGGCTCTCTTCGGCCTGTACGCGGTGGTCGCGGCGTCGTTCTGGTGGGGGTGAGCGACCGTGAAGGTGGCCGTGGTGGGTGGCACCGGTGTCGTCGGCCGGCCGGTTGTTGACACGTTGCGATCGGCCGGACATGACCCGGTCGTGATCGCTCGTTCGACGGGCGTCGACGTGGTCTCCGGCGCGGGTCTCGGCGCCGCCCTCGCGGGGAGTCAGGTGCTGATCGATGTCAGCAACGTCCCAACGCTGAGCCGGGCCGCTGCCGAGCGCTTCTTCCGCGCCGCGACGGTCAATCTTCTTGATGCCGGGTCGCGGGCAGGCGTGGCGCACTTCGTGGTGTTGTCGATCGTTGGCTGTGATCGGGTCGACCTCGGCTACTACATGGGCAAGCGGCTGCAGGAGTCGCTGGTGCTCGAAGGCCCGATTCCGGCGAGCGTGCTCCGCGCAACCCAGTTCCATGAGTTCCCCGGGCAGCTCATCGATCGATCGCCGGGCGGCCCGCTGCTGGCCGTGCCGCGAATGCGGACGCAGCCGGTCGCTGCGGCGGAGGCTGCCGAGGCCCTCGTGGACGTGGCGCTCGGTGAGCCGGCGGGCGGGGCGGGCGATGTCGCCGGACCTGAGGTGCATGAGATGGCTGACTTGGTGCGGCTGGTGCTGCGCTCCCGCGGCAGCCGCCGGTTCGTCGCGCCGCTTCGGCTTCCCGGCGCGACGGGCAAGGGGCTTGCGGGCGGCGCGCTGCTACCCGAAGGCGGGGCTCGACTGGGTAGGCAGACGTTCGCCCAATGGTTGGCCGCTCGCGACCACTGAGCGCCTGCGCGGCGGCGTCCTAGACTGGCGAAGCCGGCCCGAAACGGTCTGCGATGAATGCCCTCGACGTCGGGAGAGCCGCACAGTGTCCGTGATCGACCGGATCATGCGCGCCGGCGAGACCAGGATCCTTCGCCGGCTCGAAGCGATCGCCGACCAGGTCGAGCTCCTGGCGGACGACTACCACGCGATGTCCGACGAGGAGCTTCGCGGCCAGACCGACGAGTTCAAGGCGCGCTACGCCGACGGTGAGTCGCTCGACGATCTCACCGTCGAGGCGTTCGCGGTGGTCCGGGAGGCGGCGGTTCGGACCCTCGGTCAGCGTCCCTTCCACGTGCAGATCATGGGAGCCGCAGCGCTCCATCTGGGCAACATCGCGGAGATGCGAACCGGCGAAGGCAAGACCCTGACGGGCGTTCTGCCCGCGTATCTCAACGCACTGTCGGGCAAGGGTGTGCACGTCGTCACGACGAACGACTACCTGGCCAAGCGCGACGCGGAGTGGATGGGCCGCATCCACCGGTTCCTCGGGCTTTCGGTCGGCGTCATCCTCGCGCAACAGCCGCCGCAGGTTCGCCGGGCCGCATACGCCAGCGACATCACGTATGGAACGAACAACGAGTTCGGGTTCGACTACCTGCGCGACAACATGGCCTGGACGGAAGCGGACCTGGTTCAGCGCGGGCACAACTACGCGATCGTGGACGAGGTCGACTCGATCCTCGTCGACGAGGCCCGTACCCCCCTGATCATCAGCGGGCCTGCCGAGCACAATGCGAAGTGGTACATCGAGTTCGCCCGGATGGCCGCTCGGCTCACCCGCGACGTCGACTACGAGTGCGACGAGGCAAAGCGGACGATGAGCGTCCTCGAAAGCGCGGTCGAGCGAGTCGAGGACGAGCTGGGCATCGACAACCTCTACGAGGCGGTCAACACGCCCCTCGTCGGCTATCTCAACAACGCCTTGAAGGCCAAGGAGCTCTTCAAGCGCGACAAGGACTACGTCGTGATGAACGGCGAGGTCCTGATTGTAGACGAGTTCACCGGTCGCATCCTTCATGGCCGCCGCTACAACGAGGGCATGCATCAGGCGATCGAGGCCAAAGAGGGCGTCGAGATCAAGCAAGAGAACCAGACGCTTGCAACGATCACCCTGCAGAACTACTTCCGGCTCTACGACAAGCTCGCCGGCATGACGGGTACGGCCGCGACCGAGGCTGCGGAGTTCGACCAGGTCTACAAGCTCGGCGTCGTACCGATCCCGACCAACCGCGAGATGATCCGGCTCGATCAGCCCGACGTGGTCTACAAGACCGAAGACGCAAAGTGGGCGGCTGTCGTCGAGGACATCGTCGAGCGACACGAGAAGGGCCAGCCGATTCTTGTCGGCACCACGAGTGTCGAGAAGAGCGAGCACCTGTCTGGTCTGCTGCTTCGGCGCGGGGTGCCGCACGAGGTGCTCAACGCGAAGTTTCACGAAAAGGAAGCCGCGATCATCGCGCAGGCCGGCCGCAAGGGTGCGGTGACCGTCGCGACCAACATGGCCGGCCGAGGCACCGACATCATGCTCGGCGGCAACCCGGAGGTGCTCGCCGCGGCAGAGCTCGCGCGCCGCGGGCTGTCACCGGTGGAGACCCCGGACCACTTCGAGTCGGCCTGGCCGGGCGCGCTCGAAACTTCGCAGCAGTCCGTCGCAGCGGAGCACGAAGAGGTCGTCGGGCTCGGCGGGCTGTACGTCCTGGGCACCGAGCGTCACGACTCGCGCCGCATCGACAACCAGCTGCGCGGTCGCTCCGGCCGGCAGGGCGACCCCGGTGAGTCCCGGTTCTACCTCTCGCTCGGCGATGACTTGATGCGGTTGTTCAACGCGCACATGGTCGAGGCGATCATGGACCGGCTCAACCTGCCCGAGGACATTCCGATCGAGTCAAAGATGGTGTCGCGCTCGATCCGTTCGGCGCAAACGCAGATCGAGCAGCAGAACTTCGAGATCCGCAAGAACGTCTTGAAGTACGACGAGGTCCTCAACAAGCAGCGCACGGTTATCTACGACGAGCGCCGGCGGGTTCTCTCGGGTGAGGATCTGCACGAGCAGATCCGCAACATGATCGATGACGTCGTGACGGCGTACGTCGAAGGTGCGACCGCGGAGGGCTACCCGGAGGACTGGGACCTCGACGCGTTGTGGACCGGCCTCAAGCAGCTGTATCCCGTGCGCGTTACGGCGAAGGAGCTCGACGAACGCTCCGGTGGCGGGATGTCCGCCGAGTTCCTCGTCGACGAGCTCTGCGCTGACGCGCAGGCGGCATACGACCGACGTGAGGAGGAGCTCGGCCTGACACCGGACGGGCAGCCGCTCATGCGGGAGCTCGAGCGGCGGGTCCTGCTGGAGGTGCTCGACCGGAAGTGGCGTGAGCACCTGTACGAGATGGACTACCTCCAGGAGGGCATCCAGCTTCGCGGTTACGGCCAGCGCGACCCGCTGATCGAGTACCAGCGCGAGGCGTTCGACATGTTCGCCGCGATGATGGAGGGGATCAAGGAAGAGGCCGTCGGCTTCCTCTTCTACGTCCAGGTGAATGTCGAAGAGCTCTCCGCTCTGGAAGAAGAACCGGCGGCCGCCGGTGAGCCGGAGGCGGGTCCGGCGGAGATCGGCGCCGCGTCCGACGGGCCGCCCGCGGGCATGCCGCCGGCGGCGGACGCGGAGCGCGAGAAGGTGCAGGACGTCATCGGCCGCGCTCTCGGCGTGCCGAGCCATCAGCCGGCGTCCAATCTCCAGTACTCCGCACCGACCGTCGACGGCGAGGGTGGTGTGCAGCGCAGCGGCACGCCGAGCGGCGCCGGCAACGGCGGCGGGTTCGCCAACGCGTCGCGCAACGCGCCCTGCCCGTGCGGGTCCGGCCGCAAGTACAAGCGGTGCCACGGCGCGCCCGGCGCCCAGTAGCCGAACGGCAAAGCGCGCCACCACGCGCGCTAGCCCAGCTGCAGCACCGTGCAGCGCCACCGGTCGCGGGTGTACTCGAGGCGGAACGCGAACGCCTTGGTACGCACACCGCCGTCGACGACTGCGCACGCCTCGACGACGTCGGCCGCCGGCGATCGGAGGTGGACCGACCGCAACCGGGGTTGCGCGGGGCGACGGGGGTTCACCCGTTGCTGGCGGCTCGCCGCGCGCTCGATGACGCGGACCACCTCGAACGTGGCGAGATCGCGCAGCTGATCGACGGTGCGGGCGTGCACCAGGACCTCGGCGACGCCGCGTGCGAAGTTCTCCGCCACCGGTCGCGGGTCGCGTCGATTCCGTGTCGCCGGTCTCGGCCGTGGCCGTGGCAGCTCCGTGACCAGTCGCAGTGCAGCCGGGCGCGCCCGATCCGTTGTCGTGTCGGGCCGCTCCACCAGCACGAGTTGCATCCCCATTCCCCCTTCAATCGGGGGCGGAAGATAGAGATTCGCCGGGGCGGGAAGCCAGAGAAGATCAATGTTTCCCCACGGCCGCGACAGGCATTGGCAGCGAGCGGACAGCACGCATTGCTGCGGTCGGCCGAACCAGCCGGACTCAACCCACCCGCAGCACCGTGCACTGCCAGCGGTGCCCGGCCAGCTCGAGGCGGAACGCGATCGCACGCCGCCGCGGCCCGGTGTCCACGACAGCGCAGACCTCCGCCACCCCGGCGACCGGCTCGCAGACCCTCACCGACGAGACGCGGGGCCGAGGCCGCGCATTGATCCGGTTCCGGGTGCGCGGAACGAGTCGGCCGGAGTTGCGCTCGAGTTGACCGAGCACCTCGATCGTGGCGACCTGGGCGAGCTGTTGTGGCGGCCGAACCCCCATCAGCACCTCGGCCACCCCTTGGGCGAACGGCCCGGCGAACCGGCGCGGGCTCGGGGCGCTGACTGGTTGCCCGGGAGGCGGCGCGGGGTTATCGGGTTGGGCTGGCGGCACCAGTCGCAGGGGAAGCGCGCACCCCACCGACGGGGGAAAGGCAAGCGCCAGGCTGCCGTCGACCGGCGGCATCGGTCGTTCGTGCTGCTCGTCGTCGTACGGTCCGTCGAACTGTGGCGCGCGGCGTAGCGCCAGCACCCTTGCGAGCCCGTCTTGCCGGACCGTCTCCTGGGTCATGCCTGCCTCCCAAACGTGCGGAACGGTGGCGGAGAGTGCGCTGGATCGGGTCTGCCGTCAATGTGGTTAGTCGGGCTGTGGGCAATCGCTGCGCTGGCAGACTCCCGCGGTGCGATGGAACCGGCTGTTCGCCGACCTAGAGGCGCAGCTCGAGGCGGCGGCTGATGACGAGCTCGACGCGGAGGTGGCCGACCGAACCCGCCGCGAGCTCGCCGCGACGACCTTCGAGGGACGGCTTCGAGCCGCCGCCGGTCGCGTGGTGGAGCTCTCGGTGATCGGCGCCGGACGGCTGGTGGGCCAGCCGCGCCGGGTCGGTCGTGGCTGGCTGCTGCTGCAGGTCGACGGCGGGCCGCCCGCGGTGGTGGCAACCGGCTTCGTTGCCGGCGCGCGCGACCTTCCGGTGGCGGCTCGGGAGTACGACGGCGAGCGGCTCGCCACGGGTCGGCCGGGGGAGCAGCCCGCGGGTCTGGCGCATGTGTTGCGCGTGCTTGCCAGAGACCGTACGGCCACGGCGGTGGTGCTGGTCGACGGCACAACTCTCACCGGAACGATCGATCGGGTCGGGACCGACTACCTGGACCTGGCCGAGCACTCTCTCGACGAACCCCGTCGCTCCTCAGCCGTCCGGGCCGTGCGCACCGTCGCCTTCTCCACAGTCGCGGTGCTCAGACCGCGACTGGAGTAGCCGTTGTGGACGAGCGAGGACGTACTCGTCAAGGCTGCGGCAGGATCGCGCGCCGAAGCGCTCGACCGAAAGGACGCCTCTTGACGAGCGAGAGCCCACCGCAGGCCCGGCGGTTGCCGTCGCCGCGATGGTTCGACATCAGGTTTCTTGCCGGCGTTGCGATCATCGTCATCCCGATCGTGATCGGCGCGCATGTCCTCGCGTCGGCGGACCGATACGCCTCCGTGTACGTCGCGCGGCGCGCGCTGGTTCCCGGCGAGCACCTCGTCGCTGCGGACCTCGTGGTCGGCAGGGTGAGGTTCGACGGCCAGGCTCCTCGCTACGTGGCGGCCGGCCGGCCACCGATCGGATACGTCATCACCCGATATGTGGCGGCCGGCGAGCTGCTTCCGCTCGGTGCGCTGACGGGTACGCCGACCACTGTCGCGGCGGAACGGCTCGTGACGATCCCGGTCGCGTCGGGGCACGCTCCGCTGGGCCTCAGCCGCGGTGACGTGGTTGACCTCTATGTCACCGACAAGACGCCGACGGTGTCCAAGGCCGCGCGCCCCCGGCTCGTCATCGGCGGCGTGCCGGTAGCCGACGCGAGCTCGTCCGGTGCGTTGTCCAGCAGCGCAACGATCTCGGTCGTCATCGACGTCCCGGCGGTGAGCGTCGGTGACGTCGTGCGCGCGATCGAGACGGGCACTCTCGATCTGGTTCGCGTGCCGGGAGCGGATGTTGCCGCGGTCGTCGCGCCGCAACCGAGTGTGGGTCCCACCGAGAGCGTGTCGCCATGAATGTGACGGTGTTGACGGCGATCGGCGACTCCCGGCGGGAGGCGGCGCTCGCGGCCGGACTGCACGAGACAGATCTGGGTGTGACGGTGGTGCGGCGGTGCGTCGACCTCGCGGACGTGCTCGCGGCGGGCGCTGCGGGGCTCGCCCAGGCGGTGCTGGTCTCCGCGGACCTGCGACGGCTCGACCGTGCCGCGGTGCATCGGCTTCGTGACTCCGGACTTGCCGTGGTGGCGCTCGCTCCGGACGACGCGGCCGCGCGCGATCGGCTTCGTGGCTTTGGCATCGACACGGTCATCGCCGACACCGTTCCGGCGGCTGGAGTGGCGGCCGCCGTCATATCAGCGGTGGTCGATCGAAGATCTGGAGGCGATGAGCAAGAGACCATCTACCCATCCGGGTCGGCGGGTGGTGACGGCTCGGTCATCGCGGTGTGGGGACCGGTCGGAGCCCCTGGCCGGAGCGTAGTCGCGGTGAACCTTGCCGGCGAGCTTGCAGAGCTCGGCCACTCGACGCTTTGCGTGGATCTCGACACGTACGGCGCCTCGCTCGCGCAGCTCGTCGGGTTGCTCGACGACGGATCGGGTGTGGCGGCGGCCTGCCGGGCGGCGAACAGCGGCGCCCTGGAGATTGCGACGCTGCGGCGCCTCGCCGTCGAGGTTCGGCCGCGGCTGCGGATGCTGACCGGAATCAGCGCTCCGCACCGCTGGCCGGAGCTGCGACCGGCGTCGCTGGACGTCGTACTGGACCAGGCCAAGCGTGCGTTCCGCTACGTCGTGATCGACGTGGGCTTCTGCCTCGAGGAAGACGAGGAGCTGGTGTACGACACGGTTGCGCCGCGTCGCAACGGAGCGGCCGTCGACATCCTGCGCGCAGCCGATGTCGTGCTTGCCGTCGCGGCTGCGGACCCGATCGGGATCGCGCGGTTCGTGCGCGCCGTTGCCGAGCTCCCGCGTTCGCGGGATGCGGCTCGGCCGATGACGGTCATCAACCGGGTACGGCGCACCGCAGTCGGCCGTGGCGACCCGGCGCAGCAGATCGCGCTCGCGCTCGGGCGCTATGCCGACATCGATGACGCAGCGATGGTGCCGGACGATCCGGCGACCGCGGACCTCGCAGTCGCGTCCGGCCGAACGTGGTCTGAGGTGGCCCCGTCCTCGCCCGCCCGCCTCGCGCTTCGCAACCTGGCGCGGCGCGTGAGTGGTGGTTCGGCGACGGCGGCGCCGCAGCGGCGGCGTGGCCGGCTACTGCAGGTACGGGCCTAGCTCCTGGCGGGCGACCGAGCGGATGTGGACCTCGTCCGGACCGTCGGCGATCCGCAGCGTGCGTGCGTGGGCATACATCTCCGCCAGCGGGAAGTCGTCGCTGACCCCGCCGCCCCCGTGCACCTGGATGGCGCGGTCGATGACCTGGCAGGCAACCCGTGGCGCGATCACCTTGATCGCGGCGACCTCGGTGCGTGCACCTTTCGCGCCGACAGTGTCGATCAGCCATGCCGTCTTCAAGGTCAGCAGCCTCGCCTGCTCGATCGCCATCCGGGCTTCGGCGACGTCCGCTTGCACGGTTCCCTGCTGCGCGATCGGCTTGCCGAAAGCCACCCGTGAGACAGCACGCCGGCACATGAGCTCGAGCGCACGCTCGGACATCCCGATGGCACGCATGCAGTGGTGGATCCGTCCTGGACCGAGCCGCGCCTGCGCGATGGCGAAGCCCGCCCCTTCTTCGGAGATGAGGTTGGAGGCCGGCACCCGGACGTCGTCGAACGCGATCTCGCAGTGGCCGTGCTGGTCCCAGTAGCCGAACACCGGAAGCGGGCGCACCACCGTGACGCCAGGGGTGTCCATCGGAACGAGGATCATCGACTGCTGGGCGTGAACCGAGGCATCCGGGCTGGTCTTGCCCATCACGATCATCACGGCGCACCGCGGGTCCGCCGAGCCGCTGATCCACCACTTGCGCCCGTTGAGGACGTACTCGTCGCCGTCGCGACGGATCTCGGTGGAGATGTTGGTCGCGTCGGAGGAAGCGACCGCGGGCTCGGTCATGGCGAACGCGGAGCGAATCTCGCCGTCCAGCAGCGGCCGAAGCCAACGCTCCTTCTGCTCGGCGGTGCCGAACAGGTGCAGCACCTCCATGTTCCCGGTGTCGGGGGCGGCGCAGTTGATCGCTTCGGGGGCGAGATGGGGGGAGCGTCCGGTGATCTCCGCAAGATGGGCGTAGTCGACGTTGCTCAAACCCGACTCAGCGGGAAGGAAGAGGTTCCAGAGCCCGCGGCTGCGGGCTTCGGTCTTCAGCTCCTCGATGACCGGCGGTACGTGGTTGCCGCGTCCTTCGGCGGTCATCTCCTCACGCTGTTGCCGGTACACCTTCTCCGCGGGGTAGACGTGGGAGGCCATGAACTCTTCGAGCCGCTTTGCGTAGTCCTCGGCGGTGGCCGACAAGGCGAAGTCCATTGACTGCTCCATCGCTAGAGAAGGTGCGGTAGCGACATTCTCTAGCATCTGGTGCCGTGACCATCCCGGGGCGTGGGGATCTCTCCCCGCGGCGCAAGCACCGCAACTGGCGACGCCGGCTCGGCGTCGTGCTCGCGGTGCTTCTCGTGGCGGGCGGGGGGTACGTGGGCTATCGACAGCTCCGCGGCGGTGGCACGAAGCAGCCCGAGGTTCTGCCGCCGTGCCCGATCGCGCGGGCGACAGCAGCCGCGGCCACACGGCAGCGGATCATCGTCCGTAACGCGACGTTGCGGACCGGCCTGGCCAACGACGTCTCGCATCAGCTGCGGCAGCGACACTTCCGGGTGGGGAAGCCCGGCAACACGCTGTTCCGCGGCAAGGGTGTCGCAACGGTGCGCTACAGCCCTGACCGGTCGCAGGCCGCTCGGCTGGTCGCCGCCCAGTTCAGCGGTGCGACGCTCGTCGCGGTCGCCGGCAGCCGGGTGTTGGAGGTCGACGTCGGCCCGAGGTTTCGCGCCCTCGTGCCGGTCGCCGCGGCGCAGGCCGCGGACCGGGCGATCCTCTCGTTCTCGTCGCCGGCACCGTCCGCGACGTCCAGCCCGGCATGCGCCCCACCAGCCCCACGCCCCGCCCCGTAAGGTCGAGGTGATGGCCACGACTGAGCTGAAGGCACTGATCGTCGACTACGGCGGCGTTCTCACGTCGCCTCTGATGGCGACGACGGACAACTGGCTCGACAGCGACGGCATCGACCCAGAGAGCTTCCGGGTCGCGATGCGTGACTGGCTGGGCCTGGCCTACGGCACCGACGCGGCGGACAGCCCCGTGCATGCCCTCGAGCGCGGTGAGGTCGAGGTGCCGGACTTCGAGCGGCAGCTCGCGGCCCGGCTGCGCACCATCGATGGGCGGCCCGTCGAGGCCGACGGACTGCTGACCCGCATGTTCTCGGGCTTCGGCTGGGAGCCGGCGATGGCGGAGGCGCTGCGGCACGCGAAGGCTGCCGGTCTGTCGACGGCTCTGCTGTCCAACTCGTGGGGCCTGGACTACCCGCGCGAGACCTGGGACGAGCTGTTCGACGTCGTCGTCATCTCCGGCGAGGTCGGGATGCGCAAGCCCGAGGCGCGGATCTTTCACCTCACCGCCGAACGTCTCGGGCTCGCACCGGAGGTGTGTGTGTTCGTGGATGACCTCGCGCCGAACATTCGTGGCGCTGCCGAGGTGGGCATGGTGGGCGTCCACCATGTGACGCCGCAGGAGACCATCGAGGAGCTCGAGGCGCTCTTCGGGATCAACCTTCGTGGTTGAGATGCGCTGAGCCTGGAAGACTTACGTGGTGACCGAACGGCTTTCTGCTCTCGACGCCTCCTTCCTTTACATGGAGTCGCCGACCACGGCGATGCACGTCGGCAGCGTCGCGCGGTTCACGCCGCCCGCCGGAGAGGCATTCGACTACGACGCCTTCTGTGCTCTCGTTGCCCGGCGGATCTCGCTCGTCCCGAGATACCGGCAGAAGATCAGGTGGGTGCCCGGACACCTCGCCAACCCAGTCTGGGTGGACGACGAAGACTTCGACATCACCTACCACGTTCGCCGTAGCGCGCTGCCGAAGCCCGGCGACGACGATCAGCTGCGCGCGCTCGTCGGCCGACTGCAGTCGCGGCCGTTGGACCGGTCCCGGCCGCTGTGGGAGATCTACCTGGTCGAGGGGCTGGCGGATGGCCGGTTCGCCATCATCACCAAGACCCACCACGTAATGGTCGACGGGATCAGCGCAGTCGACATCGGAACCGTGCTGCTCGACGTGTCGCCGACACCCGAGAACACCCCGGCGGATACCTGGGTGCCCCGGCCCGAGCCGAGCCGAGCCGGGCTCGTCGTCGGCGCGGTTGCCGACACGCTCCGCCGGCCGACGGTGGCAATCGAGACCGTGCGCTCGGGGCTTGGAGATGCTCGTGCGATCGCCGGCCGGGCAATGGGTGCACTGGGCGGGATCGCGTCAGTCGCGCGCACGTCGCTTCGGTCCGCACCGGACAGTCCGCTCAACGCGACGATCGGCGAGCAACGCCGATTCGGGATGGCGTCGACGTCGCTCGACGACTACAAGCGGATCCGGAAGACGCACGGCGGCACGGTCAACGATGTCGTCCTCGCATCCGTCGCGGCCGCGTTGCGCTCATGGTTGCTCACCCGCGGTGAGTCCGTCGTCCCGAGCACGACCGTGCGTGCGATGGTGCCGGTCAGCGTTCGCAACGAGGGCCAGGCCGGAGCACTCGGCAACCGGGTGTCGTCGTACTTCGTCGATCTTCCGGTCGGTGAGCCGAGTCCGGTGGTCCGGCTGCACCAGATCAGCTATGCGATGAAGGGTCACAAGGACTCGGGCCAGTCGGTCGGCGCCGATGCTCTGGTGCGGCTCACCGGCTTCGCTCCACCGACCATTCACCTGGCGGCGGCGCGTCTGGGCGCCGGTCTGTCCCGTCGCCTGTTCAATGTGATCGTGACGAACGTGCCCGGACCGCAGTTCCCTCTCTACGCGGCGGGCGCGCAGATGGATGACTGCTTTCCCGTCGTCCCGCTCGCGAAGGGCCAGGCCGTGACGATAGGCCTGATGTCCTACAACGGAGGCGTCTACTACGGCATGAACTGCGACCGGGACGCGATGCCTGACATCGACGTCCTTGCCACCTGCATCGAGGACGCGCTCGCCGAGCTGCTCGAGTCGGCGAAATGAGCGCCGCAGCGCCGCGTCGCGGCCTCGTGCTCGGGGGCGGAGGGGTGCTTGGCGCCGCGTGGATGATCGGTGCGCTGTCCGCGCTGGCGGAGGCGTACGACTGGGACCCGCGCGAGGCCGAGGTGGTGGTCGGCACATCGGCCGGCTCCGTGGTCGGCGCAATGTTGTCCTGCGGTCTGTCGGTGCCGATGCTGGTCAACCATCAGCGAGGAATCGTCGCCCCGGGTGACCCCGACATCGGTTTCGACCCTGACACCGCCGCAGGAGGGACGTTGCCGCCGCGGCCGCAGCTGCGGATCGGGTCTGCGTCGCTGCTCGCCAAGACCGTGCTGCACCCGCGGCGCGTCCCGGTTCTGGCCGCGCTGTCGGGACTCGCTCCACGGGGTCGCGGCACCCTGGATGCCCTGTCCGACCTCGTGCACCAGGTCAACCCGGATGACATCTGGCCGCAGCGGCCACAGCCGTGGATGGTCGCGATGGACTACGACACGGGCCGCCGGGTCGCGTTCGGCGCTCCGGATTCACCACCGGCCCGGCTTGCGGATGCCGTCATGGCGTCATGTGCGATTCCTGGATGGTTCACGCCCGTTCAGATCGGCGATCGCTGTTACGTCGACGGCGGGACGCTTTCGCCGGCCTCGGTTGATCTGCTGGCCGGTCGCGGGCTGGACGAGGTCATCGTGCTGGCCCCGATGATCTCCTTCGACTACGACGAGCCGTCGACGGTCGTCGCGCGCATGGAGCGACGGTTCCGGCGCGCCATGACCAAGCGAACGCTCCACGAGGCAGGAAAGGTGCGGCGATCGGGAACCGCGGTCACGCTGCTGGGCCCAGGCCGCGAGGATCTCGAGGCCATCGGCGTGAACCTCATGGATCACCGCCGCCGCGGCAGGGTGCTCGACACCTCGTTGCGTACGACGGCGGCAGCGCTCGCCGACGCCTCGCCCCCGTTGTCCGAAGCCGGATAGCCGAGGCGTCGAGTGCGGGTCTACCTGCCCGCGACGATCCCGCTGTTGCGGGACTGGGTTGCTGCGGGTACGGCGACTCCGGACGGTGCGGCGTACGCCGTCACCCCTTCGCTTCGCGAGTGGTACCGCGAAGGCGACGCGGAGGAGCTCGAGCACGCGGCCGCGACGCTCGCCGCGGTCGCCTCTCTTGAGCTGTTGGCGCGTGATCGGGAGGCGCCGCCGCTGCGGATCGTCCTTGCCGCCGATGTCGCCGACGGTGACTGCATTCCTGATCCCGACGAACGTGGCGCGCTTCGGCTGCGTGAATCCGTGCCGTCCGCCCGGTGGGCGAGTGCCTTGGCTGACGACGAAGCCGCCGAGCCCGTTGTCCGCGCCGCTGTGGCATTGCTTCGTGATCCGAGCGCTGCTGCCGATGACGTCGAGTTCGCCCTCGGGGAGGCGGAGGCGACAGAGCTCGGCTGGTATGCCGTGCAGGAGCTGCCGTTCCTATGACGGGGCTGCCGACGAATGAGCCGGTCCGGGACTACGCGCCGGACTCGCCGGAGCGGGCGTCACTCGAGGCTGCGTTGACCAAGACCGCGACCGAGGGTGCCGTGGATCTGACGATGACGATCGGCGGAGAGCAGCGGGTAGGCACTGGCGACGTCATCGACGTCGTACAGCCACACCTGCACGCCGCGCTGCTCGGCCGCACCTGGCAGTCGACGGCGGCCGACGTCGCCGATGCGGTCGCCGCCGCGGTCGAGGCCGGCGAGGACTGGCGACGCCGCAGTCTCGAGGAGCGAGCGGCGGTGTTCCTCGCGGCGGCGGATCTGCTCGCCGGTCCGTGGCGCGACGTGCTCAACGCGGCGACGATGCTCGGCCAGTCGAAGACCTGCTACCAGGCCGAGATCGACTCGGCCTGCGAGCTGATCGACTTCTGGCGGTACAACGTCGCCTTCGCGCGCCAGATCGAAGCGGAGCAACCGGTGTCGACCCCGGTCGCGTCCAACCGGTTCGACCATCGGCCGCTCGAGGGCTTCGTTCTCGCCATCACGCCGTTCAACTTCACCGCGATCGCGGGCAACCTCCCGACCGCGCCCGCGCTGATGGGGGTGCCGGTCGTCTGGAAGCCGTCACCGACCCAGGCCCTTGCCGCGCACCGCACGATGCGGCTGCTCGAGGCCGCCGGGCTGCCGCCGGGCGTGATCAACCTCGTGACCGGCGACGGCGCCGCCGTGAGCGAGGTGGCTCTGGTCGATCCGCAGCTGTCGGGAGTCCACTTCACCGGCTCGACGCCGACCTTCCGGCACCTGTGGCGCACCGTCGCGGACAACCTCGACCGCTACCGCGACTTCCCGCGGCTCGTAGGCGAGACCGGCGGCAAGGACTTCGTGGTGGCGCATCCGTCCGCCGACATCGACGCGCTTCGCGTTGCGCTGGTGCGCGGCGCGTTCGAGTACCAGGGACAGAAGTGCTCGGCTGCTTCTCGCGCCTTCATTGCCCGGTCGGTGTGGGAGCGGTTGCGTGACGACTTCGCGGACACGGTGCGGTCGATCCGGGTCGGCAGTCCGCTCGACTGGAGTGCCTTCATGTCCGCCGTCATCGACCGACGGGCGTACGACCGCATCACCGCCGCGCTCGACCGGGCGCGCGCCAGTCACTCGATCTCGGTGCTGGCCGGCGGCAAGGCGGACGACGAGCAGGGGTTCTTCATCGAGCCGACCGTCCTGGTCGGCACCGACCCCACGCACGAGGTCTTCACGACCGAGCTGTTCGGGCCCGTGCTGGCGGTCCACGTCTATGACGACGCCGACTACGAGAACACGCTGCGGCTCATCGACCGGGCGACGCCGTTCGCGCTCACGGGTGCCGTCTTTGCGACCGACCCGGAGGCACTCGCCGTGGCACACGAGATCCTGCGGTTCACCGCCGGGAACTTCTACGTCAACGACAAGCCGACGGGAGCGGTGGTCGGCCAGCAGCCGTTCGGGGGAGCGCGGGCGAGCGGAACGAACGACAAGGCGGGGTCGGCGTACAACCTGCTTCGCTGGACCAGTCCTAGGGTGGTGAAGCACACTCTCCAACCGACCCTCGAATGGCGCTACCCGCACATGGGCTGACACCACTCGAACGGATCTCAAGATGGCCGAACCGGAGGACCGAACAGACCGGTAATGCACATGGCGCGTGGCGCCGGAGCGGCGTCCCCAGTCAGCAGGGAGCTGGATCCTCTTCGCGAGCGACCGCTCTACCTGCGGTCGTTGCGCGCCGTGCTCGCCATCACGACGGTCATCTACGGGGCGCTACTGCCACACGAGCTCCGCCGCTCACTGCTGTTCCTCACGGTGGTGTCGATTGCCTACCTGGTGGCCACCTTCGGGCTCGAGGCAGTGTCGCGGTGGCTGACCGGTGGCTTCTACCGCTGGCTGTTCTGGCTGGCGCTGTTCGTCGATGGCGCCTTCCTTGCCGGGGCGACGTACCTGTCGGGAGGTTCGACCGGCCCGGTTCGGTACATGGTTCTGGTCTACCTGACCGTCATCATGCTGCTCGGAACGTCGCGCACCGGGCTGGCGGCGGCGGTCTGGCAGTCGTTCGCGCAGGTGGGTTTCTTCATCGCCCAGTGGCAGGGGGAGCTGCAGCGGTTCGGCGGAGCCGGCGCAACCAGGCGGGAGTGGGAGCGCCTCGCCGCGTATCTCGCTGCGCTGTGGGTGCTGACCCTCGCCACCGCGGCGCTGGCCGCGATCAACCAGCGCGAGCTGCGCCGGCGCCGGGACGAGCTGGACCGGCTCGTCGACCTCGGGCGCGACATGGAGAAGGCGGAGGATGCCCAGACTGTCGGCACCCTGCTGCTCGCGGCGCTCGGCGACGCCTTCGGGTTCGACCGGATGGTGCTGTTCGAGGTGAACGAGGGACTGCCGCGGCCGGTGACCTCGGCCGGCATCACGTTGCCCGAGGGCGACATCGCTGACTTCGCGGTCGAGTCCGTCGTCCGCCAGGCGATGTCGAGCCGTGATGCGGTGCTGCTGCCGCTGATCGATGAAGGAACCGACCCGTGGTTGGCGGCGTTGCTGCCGGGAGTCCAGGACGTCCTCGTCGTGCCCCTCGTCGCTGAAGGCGTCGTCGGCGTCCTCGTGACCGTCCTCGGCACGTGGGCGGGAGGGCGCTCTGAGCATCGCGTGATCGCTGCGACAGAGCGGTTCGCGGGACATGCAGCGGTGGCGCTGCGCAGCGCCGAGCTGCTGCGGCGAGTGCGCCAGCAGGCGATCACCGACGGACTCACCCAGCTGTCGAACCGGCGCGCATTCGACCGGGCGCTCGACCGGGAGGTCGGACGGGCGGTACGCGCGGATGGCCGGCTGTCGATCCTGCTGATCGACATCGACAACTTCAAGGCGCTCAACGACGCCCATGGCCACGTCGCCGGCGACACCGTGCTGCGGCAGATCAGTCGAGCGCTGCAGCGATCGGTGCGGTCCTACGACACGATCGCTCGCTACGGCGGTGAGGAGTTCGCCGCTGTCCTGCCCGGCTGCTCCGCCGGGCTCGCCTTCAAGCTCGCAGACCGGATGCGGCTCGCGGTCCAGGACGCGGCGACGGAGGTGGGCGTCACCGCGAGCGTCGGGGTCGCCACCTTCCCGTACGACGGGGCGGATGCAGCGTCGCTGCTGCGATCCGCGGACCGCGCGCTGTACGCCTCGAAGCGAGCCGGCCGCAACCGGGTCCGTTCGGCCGAGCAGGCACGCGTCGAGCTCAGCGACATCTGACGCCGTGATCGGGGTGCTCCAGACGCCAATCCGGATTGGCGGCGCGACCGTGCGGAACCGGTTGTACCGGGCGCCTGTCCTCGAAGGAGCAGGTGACGGCGACGACGCTGCGGCGACCTATCAACGGCACTTCGTCGCGAACGCCAAGGCCGGCGTCGGCTTGATCATCCAGGGCTCGTCCTGCATCTGGCCCGAGGGCCGGTCGTCACCGGGGATGACGTGCATAGACAGCCGTGACAAGGTGCTTCGCCTCGCACCGATGGTTGCGGCCGTCCACGCGGCCGGTGCGAGCATCATGCTGCAGGTCGGGCACGCCGGCATCTACGCGATCGAAGCGTGGCACGAGCCGTACGCGTCGCAGCGAAAGGCTCCTGTTCTCGCCGCGTCGCCGTTGCCGTGGTTCCTCCGGCCGTCGTTTCGCGGTGTTCCGATTCACGTGATGACGACCCAAGAGGTGCGCGACATGGCCACCCGCTACGGTGAGGTCGCGGCCTGGGCTCGCGAGGCCGGCTATGACGGGGTGCAGCTCGGCTCGGCCAACGCCAAGTTGCTCGACCAGTTCCTCTCACCGTTCTACAACCGGCGCACCGATGAGTTCGGTGGGTCGTTCGAGAACCGCGCCCGTGTCCTGCGGCTCATCAGGGAGTCGGTGGCGGAGCGTGCCGGACCCGACTTCGCGTGCACGGTGAAGGTGCCGGCGGAGGTCGCACCGCTCGGCCTTCCGCACTCCAATGCAGAAGAGGCGGTGGCGCTGGCTCGGCTGGTGCAGGAGTGGGGCTACGACGCAGTGACGCCCGTGACCGTCTCGGTGCTCCCCGACACCACGCTCGCGCGCGGCGACGCGCCCACGAACCTGCGAACCAACAAGGCGATGTCCGAACGGCTTCATCGCGCAGCTCCTCGACGTTCCCGTCGGGTCTCGCTGCAGTTCGGCTACTGGTGGGCGGGAAGGCGTGCACCGTTCCGGCCGGTCTGGAACCGCGAGCTGTTCACTGCGGTCAAGTCACAGGTGTCGATTCCGGTCTTCGCCGTGGGTGGGATCCGCACGGCGGGCGAGGTCAATGGCATCCTCGACGCCGGCGAGGCCGACCTGGTCGGGATCGGCCGTCCGTTCTACGCCGAGCCCGATCTGGCGGTGCGCATCCTCGGCGGTGACCCGGCGCCGCGCGCCTGCCTCAACTCCAACCGATGCGTTCCGGCACAGATGCTCGGCATGCCCGGCGCCTGCTACAACCCCACGTCGAACCGAATGACCTCCGGCGTCCGTTGTTAGTCGGGGTACTTCGCCCGCACCGTCGAGATCGCTTCGATCGCTCTGACGGCGCGCTCCTCGGCGCCCATGCCCTCCCACGACGCAATGGTCGCCTCCGCGCGGTCGGCCCACTCGCGCAGCATCATCGCGTGGTGGCTCAGGAAGTCGAACACGATCGAGCGGATGTGCACCTGGTCCTGGAACGGCGCCGTGCCGGCGGCGTACTCCTCGCTGACCCGCCTGCCCACGGCGAGGATCGCCTCGGCGTCCGCTCGCACCTGGTCGAGCGCAGCCCGGGTGGCGCCGGGCGGCGCATGGTCTGCCAGAAACACCCGTAGCAGGGCCTCGCACTCGAGTGCGGTCGCGCGCGGCGGGGTCGCGAGCCAGTCGCTGAGTGCCGCCCGGCCGCGGCGGCTGATGCGGTAGATCGTGCGGGTGCGGCGACCGGTTTGCTCGGTCTTCGTCGCCGCCCAACCGCGCTCGACGAGGGCGAGCGCGTCGGCATAGATGCGGCTCTCCGCACGAGGCCAGAAGAAGCGCAGGTTGCGCTGCATCTGCTGGTTGAGCTCGTACGTCGACCAGGCCGGCCGCAGCGCGAGTAGGCCGAGCAGCGCATGTGCAGTGGTGCCGGTCCGCCGCATCTTGCCAACTTACTCCTGAGTGGAGTAAAACTACGGATCTCGGAATCGTTCAGGGGAGGGGCGTGTCATGGTGATTGCACGGGAGTTCCACGGGCCGGGTTGGACCGGCGAGCAGTACGACAAGCTGATCGAGCTCATGGGCTTCGGCGGCCACTCGGCGCCAGGAGTGCTCTTCCACTGGGCAGCCGTGACCGACGACGGTGTTCTTGCGGTCGACGTCTATGAGTCGGCCGATGCCGCCGACGAGCTGGTCCTCGAGAAGATCGGCCCACTCGCCGGAGAGCTCGGCCTGGCATCGCCAGACGTGAAGCAGTACGAGGTGCGGGGCTACCTCACGCCGGCCTGAGCGAGAGCGGCGAGGGCTTCGAGCTGTTCGATGCAATGGTCGAGCGAGTGGTGCACGATGCTTGCCTTCACGATCGTCGCGCCTGCTTCGCCGAGCGCCGCCAGCTCGTCAATGGTCTGCTGCGGATGATCGATCGGATCGAGTGGCTGGGCGGGTGCGAGCACGACCTCGAAGTCGGGGGAGTGCTCCACCTCGCCGAGCCAGTCGCGAACCTGCGTTGGGCTCACCGCGAACGGGGTCCAGCCGTCGCCGAGGGCTGCGGCGCGCCGTAGTGAGCGGAGGCTTCGACCGCCGACCCAGATCGGAACCCTCTCCTGAACGGCGCATGGATCGATGACGAGGCCGCCGAAGGAGTAGTACGTCCCGTCGTACGACGGGTTGGATCGTGAGAGCGACGCCCGCAACGCCCGCATCGCATCGTCGGCGCGCTCTCCTCGGTCCTCGAACGGTGCTCCCAGCAGCTCGAACTCCTCCACCAACGTGCCCACGCCGACGCCGAGGACCAGCCGCCCGCCGCTGACCGCGTCGAGCGTGCCGTAGCGCTTGGCGATCTCGAGCGGATGGTGGTAACCGAGGACGAGGACGTTGGTCGCAAGCCGGATCCGCTGGGTGCGGGCCGCGAGATAGCCGAACGTGGCCAGCGGGTCCCAGTAGGTCGCCCCTCGTCGCGGGGCCTCATGGTCGGGTACGCCGATGTGCTCGCTGCAGGTGATGTGGTCGAATCCGAGCCGGTCGCATGCCGCCGCGATTCGCGCCACGTCGTCGATTCCGCCGGTCTCCTCCCAGCGGGCATGTGCTCCGGGCATCATCGTCAGCACCGGCGTGACGAGCGACAGTCGCACTATGTCTCCCTCGGCCAGGCGTCCCAGTCGACCATCGTCCGCAGCGGACCTGCGAACAACGGACGTACCGCGCGCGAAGACCAGCGTTGCTCGATCATCGGCGCCAAGGCCGAGGTCGTCGCGATCGGGTCGGCGTCCACGAAGATCACCGTGGTGCGCTGCGGGGGGCCGACACAGGTCGGCCGCAGCTTCCAGATGTCGTTCGACTGGAAGGACCAGATGCCCGCCACCCCTGGTACCTCGAGGAGCGCCGCTTCGTGCTCGACGGCCAGCCAGTCGTGCCACGCCGTCGCATCGTCGTTGGGACCTTCGACGACGAGAACGATTCCACGGTGGGGGCGGAAGGGGATGACCTCGCCCGATACGGCTGCGGCCGGCGAGGCCTGGCATGGCCCGATCGCGAGGAGCCGGGTCTGCAGCGACGGCCGGACCTCCGGGAACCGGCCGGCCTCGCGAAGCTGCGCTCCGAGATCCATGAAGGCGTCGTACGTCTGCTGCACCGGTTCCGCCATCAGGTAGGCGACGGCGTTACCCACGTCGGCGAGCGCGCCGGCGGCAGTGATCCGGTGCTCCGGGTAGTCGCCATCCGCGATCCAGCGCAAGCCGAGAACGATTCCTGGGATCTGGTACTGCTCCGGCATGTGGTCGAGCAGGTGCCAGCGCAGGTAGCTGCCGTCATCGTCCGGCGGCGCGGCGGGGGTGAGGCTGAAGAAGCCTGCCTTGACCCGGTTCATCGGGTGATCATGGCGCACCGCGCCTCAGATGAGCTGCTCCATCAGCCAGTCGCGACGGGCGGCGAGCACGTCCTCGCCGGGGGGCTTGGCGGTACTCGGCACCGCCTTGCGCAGCTGCGCATGGACGGCGGCGTGGCTGATGTTCTTGCGCACGGCGAGCCGGCCCACCATCTCGTGGATCTCCTTGCGAAGTCCTGCGGCTGACTGCCATGCCGTGTCGCGCGGCCGGCCGACGATGTCGTCCCCCGTGGCGCGGCGCCGGTGGGCCTCGTCGCGGCGGGCAAGCAGCGAGGCGGTCTGCTCGGCAGTAAGCAGCCCTGGCAGACCGAGATAGTCCTGTTCCTCTGCGCTGTGCACGACGGGGCTGGCGACAACAGCCCGGCCGCCCTCGAGCACGTGAGCGAACGCAGCGTCGGAGTCCAGTGCCTCCCAGCCGTCGACTCCGGTCAGGCGATCGTCGGCCGCGACCAGCGGATCGAGGTCGTGGGCGTCACCACTGTCAGCACGCGGCGGCATCACGTGGTTGCGCGCCTGCTCGATCTCCGCGGCGAGGGCGAGCAGGGGGCGTACCGCGGGAAGGAACACGGTGGCCGACTCGCCGGGCCGCCGCGACCGCACGACGCGGCCCACCGCTTGGGCGAAGAACAATGGTGTCCGGTAGCTGGTCATCCAGGCCAGGCAAGCCGCGCGCGGGATGTCGACACCTTCGCTGATCATCCGGACGCACACCGCGAACCGCTCATCGGAGTGCGTGAAGCGCTCGAGCCGCTTGCTGGCCTTGGGGTCGTCCGACAGGATCAGCGCGGGCGCGTGCCCGGTGATCCGCTTGACGATCTCGGCGTACTCCCTGGCGTCGTTCTGATCGCTCGCGAGCACGAGCCCGGCGGCGTCGGGCATCGACGTCGCGCGCAGGTGGGTGATCCGCTCGTCCATCGCCGCGATCACGTGCGGAATCCACTTGCCGCCCGGGTTGAGCGCGGTTCGCCAAGCCCGCGCCTCCGTGCTCTTGGTCGAGGCCTCGGACAACGATGACGCGATGACGTCGCCGGCGGAGTTCTTCCACCGCGACACCCCGGTGTACGCCGCGAACACGACCGGGCGAACCACGCCTTCGGCGAGCGCCTCGCCGTACCCGTAGGTGTAGTCGGCGATGCTGACGAGCGCGCCGTCGCTGTCCACCTCGTAGCGAACAAAGGGGATTCGCTCGTCGGGACGGGTGCGGAACGGTGTCCCGGTCAGCGCCAGCCGGCGCGTGGCGGTGTCGAAGGCGGTCATGACGGCCTCACCCCAGGACAGCCCGTCGCCGGCGTGGTGGATCTCGTCGAGGATCACGATCGTGCGCTTCGCCCGGGTTCTGGCCTCGTGGATCGCCGGCTTGGCAGCAACCTGCGCATACGTCGTCACGTAGCCGTGCAGGCCGGCACGAACCGGGCCGACGTCGTTGCCGAGCGTCGGGTCGAGGCGCAGACCGTGACGGTCCGCGGCGTATGCCCACTGCGTGCGCAGGTGGTCGGTCGGCGCCACGACGACCACCCGGTCGACCACCCGTTTGGCGAGCAGCTCGCCGGCGAGTGCCAGGGCGAACGCGGTCTTGCCGGCGCCCGGCGTTGCCGTGACGAGGAAATCCGCCGGCGACTTCTCCCGGTATTGCCCGAGTGCCTCCGCCTGCCAAGCCCGAAGTCGCGGTGCCGCAGACGGCCGCGCCGTCGGCGCCGCATCGACCGGCTGGGCAGTCACTCGTCCTCCTTCCGGCTCTCCGCCCGACAGCGGGGTCGGCGTCGCCGACGCAGAAACCTCGACCCTAGGACGACTGACCGCGTGGCGTCAGCGCACCGCGCCGTACGTCGGCTCCTCCGTCGAGCGAACCGGCTCCGAGCTCACGCCAGGTAGTCGGCGACCCAGCGCCCGAGCGCGAGGGCGCTCGCGTCGACGAGCTCGGGCCACGAGAGCGCGGTCGTGTCCGCGTTGTCGCTGATGTGCTTGACGACCCGCACCCGGACGGCGGCCTTGCGGCATGCCCAGACCACCGCGAACGCCTCCATGTCGACCAGCGCTGCCCGCTCGGCGAGTGCGGCGCGGGTGGCCGCGTCGGCGACGAACGTGTCGCCGGTCGCGAGCACGAGGTCGCTCCCGCCCTCGATCACGAGTGAGTCCTCCACCTTGATGCCGATGCCCGCGAGCAGATCAGCGGAGATGTCGTGGTTGATCACCTGTCCGGGAAGGTGAAGTCCGTGGATGCCGTCGCGCAGTGCACCCGCCGTACCGATGTTGATCACCTCGAACCCTGGCTCCAGTGGAGTAGCGGCGCCCAGCCAGCCGGCCAGCGCAGCGGCTGCGGCGACCTTGCCCAGACCGGTGACGAGGAGCGGCACGTCGTCCGGGACGTATCGCGCTTCCTCGCGGGTCGCGGCGACGACCAGGACGTCGGTGCGGCTCACACAGACAACGTAGTGAGGGCTAGCCGACCATGACGGGGTGCGAGGAGCGGGTGTGCCGGCCGACCTTCGCGACGACCCGGACGTATCGCGCATGGGCTGGGTTCGCGACGACGGTGTGGAAGCGGCCGTTGGCGGAGGTGGCCGCCTGTCCGCGTGACGCCCAACGCGCCGCGTGAGCCGACTGCGCCGTCTCCACGCGCACCTTGATGCCGGAGTGTGCCGGGACCAAGCGGCCGCTGAGCGTGATGCCGTTCGCCGAGGCAACGACGCGGCCGAGGGTCAGCCCGGCCTGGCGCAGGTGGCTCCGCTTGTGCTTCGTGGTCGTCGGGGCGGTCGACGTCTGAGTGGGAGACGTCGACGGTGTGAGCGTCGCGCCGCTACCGAAGTCGGCCGCGATCTCGCTGGCCGTCAACGGGTTCTGACCGTTGTCGATGGAGGAGAAGGAGTTGTCCCAGTAGCCGCTGGTGACGGCGTTGTGCTGCTTCATCCATGCGGCCATGTCGTGGACGAACCGTGGGTTGTCGCCACCGCAGACGGTGCCGGACCCCGAGTACGGCTGGCCGTTGCCGGCAGAGCCGCCCCAGCCGAGGCCGAACTCGGCGATCGCGAGCGACTTCGCGTGCTGCGAGGCGAACGACGCGAGCCAGTTGAGGCCCCACGTCCTCGTCTCGAAGCTGGAGAACTGCGCCGGCTCGCCGGGGTAGTTGTTCCACGCGATGTCGTACACGTCGAGCGCGACGACATCGACGTACGCGTCGCCCGGGTAGTAGCTCGTGAAGTTGCCCATCGCTGCATCGCCGCCGCCGTTGTCGCCGAGCGATGGGTTCCACTCGAAGGTGAAGGCTGCCCCCGACACCGAGCGCATCGCGGTCACGATGTGTCGCCAGTAGGCGACGAACGCCGGGGCCTGCCCGGCGGCGTACCACGGGTAGGACTTCTGGTTGAACTCCCAGCCGAGCCGCAGGATCGAGTTGCCCATACCGTGCGCGACGAGGTCTTTCGCGACAGTCACGTAGTACTGGTCGTACGCGCCGGTCGCACCGATTGAAAGCGTCGCGCCCGACAGCGGCAGCATCGGTACGCCCCAGATCATGCGATAGCCGGTACCGGCCCAGTTGTTCATGTTCCACGTGTCGTCGATGTTCGCCCACGAGCGGTCGTCGAAGTAGTCATAGGCGTAGCTGATTGGGGTGCCGATGCGCTGCCCGAGCGCCGCAAGTCCGGTGTTGTCGCCGACATCGATGTACGCCGTGAACGGGCTGGTCGTGCTCGCGACTGCCGCTGACGGCGCCCCGCGTCCGACCCCGATTGCGATGATCAGGCACGAGACGACGAGGCTGGCGATGAAGGCCGCGACACGTCTCATACTCAGTGTCTCGAAACGTGATCGCGTTTCGGTAATGAGCCGGATGGGTGGCAGCGGCGACCGACTTGCCCGGATCGTCCGGCTTGTCGGTCGATTCTTGGGGCTAGCTGAGCCGGCGGCCCAGGTGCTCGGCGAGGCGCACGGCGAAGGCGACGATCATGAAGGTCGAGTTGGCCTGACCCGATGTGACGAACGTGGAGCTGCTCGCAACGTAGAGATTGTCGACGCCGTACACCCGGAGGTCGCGGTTGACCACGCCGTCGTTCTCCGTCGCTGCCATTCGCGTGGTCCCGGACTGGTGGAAGCCGCCGCCAAGTCGTTCTTCGATCGCCGCCGGAAGGTCAGTCGATACGTACTCGAGCCGCCCCACGCCGCAGTCTCGCAAGGCTCGATCGAGCAGCGCATGAGCCCGGACCACGCCCTCGACGTCGGCCGACGCGAACCTTAGGTCGATGGCCAGCTTCGGCCGGCCGAGCGCGTCGCGCTCGCGGGTGAGCGACACCTGGCTGTCGGCCTGCGGCAGGTGCTCGGCGTGGTACTGCAGCGGGTAGCGGTTGTTGGGGCTGTAGGAGAAGAAGCCGGGGGCGCGGCGACCGCGCTGGAGAAATCGGCGGGTACCGAATCCGAAGGCGAACCGTCCGGTGGTCACGGGATGCCGCGCCAGGTTGCGCAGGTGCTCGCCCACCGGAGATATCTCCGTGTGGCCGTACGGTGCGCCCGGCACGACTACGCCGGTCAACGACAACCGCTGGGCGTCAGGTGCGAACCGCTTGCCGACCGGTGAGACGAGAGCGAGATAGGCGAAGGAGAGCTCGCCGCGGTCGTGCGAGGCGTCCGCGAGGTCCGGATTGGTGATCCACGCGGCGAAGTTAGGGACTCCTTCGCGCAGCTGGAGCTCCTCGGTCAGCGTGAACCGGCGGCGGACGTAGCTGCCGTCGATGTCACGTTCGTAGTCGTACTTCGTCGCGCGCGGCGCGGTGGTGAACTGGACCTTTGCTGCCACGCCTTCCACGTGCGCCATGTACCAGCGGCCCAGATGTCCGGAGTGGTTTCCCAGCTCGCCGCCTTGTGGTCCTGGCGAGCTCATCAGCAGCCGAGTGCTCTCAAGGCCACCGGCGGCGATCACGAAGGCCCGCGCCTCGACTCGCACCCGCCCGCCCGCGGTGGTGCGGCACTCGATTGCGTCGACCTGCCGGCGTTCCGGCGGGCACTCGACGGTGATGCAGGTCACCCCCGCAAGCAGTCGCAGGTTCGGCAGGTCGTGGAGCTGCTTTCGATACACCTGGCCGAAGTTGGTCGGGAGCGACCATCGTTCGAGATCCGTCGACTTCACACCGTCGCGGTCGGTGAGACCGGGGACCAAATCGCCGGCGAGGGAAGGAATGTCGGCGACGTTGAACACGGGTCTGCCGCACTGCATCCAGTCGCAGGCCCGGCCGAAGTACTCCCGTATCTCTTCGTAGCTCACCGGCCACCGTGCCGAGCCCGCGACGGCTCGCGTGGTGAAGTCGACCGGGTCGAACGGCACGCATCGGCCGCCCCAGGTGACCGACGTGCCCCCGACCTGCCGCCGGATCGCCATCGACATCGGGGCGTGGCGGGACCGATCCCATTCGGCCGCCTCGGACAGCTCCTGGACCGCTTCGTCGTAGTGCTCGCGTCCGCTTTCGAGCAGTACGACGTCGAGCCCCCGCCGGGCGGCCTCGAGGGCAACCACGATGCCGGCTGGTCCGGCGCCGACGACAGCCAGGTCCGCGGCAAAGCGCGCGTCGGTGCCGAGCGCAGCGAGATCGTCGATCATTCGGGCCTTTCGCGGTGTTCGGGCAGTAGTGCGACCTCCTGGACAATGGCATGCAATGCGCTCGCCACGGCAGGGTCTTCGGGCCTTGCGACGGATTCGACCGCGGCGCCAACTCGCTCGGGCCGCGTCGTCGAGAACAGCACGACTCCCGAGGGATTGCGGCGAATCGCCGCTCTGAGCAGCAGCCCCGCCATCGCCTGCGGGTCGGCGGCGTCCACGCCCAGTCGCTCGCTCCATCGGGCGCGCGTGCCGGGCGTGGCCGTGACATGCGCGAGCAACGCGGGCAGGGCTCGTGACAGGCAACCGAAGGTGATCGTGGCCCGGTCCGGCGAGACCGACTCCGCCGGCTCGAACACGTCGTCGGGCTGCTGGACGAGTGGCGCGCCCTCGAGCAACCGGCGGCCCGGCGATCCGGTCGGGGGCAGCTCGCCCGCGATCCCCCAGCACCGGATCGTCCCGGCTCGAACCTGGTCCTCGAGGTAACCGATGAGCTCAGGGGCGTTCGTCACCGCGGTGCCCATCGGATCGTGCAGGGCGAAGATGTCGATGTAGTCCGACCGCAGGGCTCGCAGGCTGCGCGTCAGGCTGCGCGCTGCGGTGCCCGCGTCGTACCCCGCCGCGCTGTACAGCAAGCGGCCAACGGCACCGCTTGCCGGTCCGGCGCCGGAGCGGCCCACGCTTTGCTGAAGCCCGGAACGCCGGGCGAGCAGCGACCGCACCGGACCTTGAACCCGCCCGATCATGGCGCCGATCGCTGACGGCTCGATGCCGAACTTCGTCGTGACGGTCAACTCGTCGCGGCGCGACCGGAGCAACGGAGCAAGCTCGGCTTCGGCCCGGCCCAATCCGTACATCGGAGCCGTGTCGAAATGGCGAACATCCGCCGCCACCGCCGCGGCGAGGACGGCCTCCCGGTGGTCGCGCCGGGGAAGTCGATACAGCCCGGCGCACCCCAGTCCAAGGGCAGAGGTGGTGACGGTCGTTCCCGCCAGGGTGCGCAGCTGCATCCGGTTTGCCTAACCCGCGCCGGAAGCCGCGCGGTGGCGGCGACGCTCGCGGAGGTACGCAACGCCGCCCTCGAGGAATCCGGCGCGCCCGGCCCGGAGCAGGTCCTTGGGGAAGTCGTCGGGGAGGCCACCGACGCGCCGGTTCCCGGCGCCGGGTCGGACGTGGCCAAGGGCGGTGGGAACGACGTGCAACAACTCGCGGCTGCTCGCCGAGGGAGCGGTCAACCACATGCTCGCGAAGAAGGCTGACAGCCCGGCGCTGTAGCCGCGGAACTGGTTGCGCAGCGCGTCGAGCTCACGCCGGTGGTAGTGCCACGTGATGGCGGCGGGCCAGTGCAGCACCGTGCCGCCCGCCCGGAGGACCAGCGCGAGCGCTCGGGTCTCCTCGCCGCCGTGGGTGCTGGTTCCGGCGCCGAGGCAGGGGTCGAAGCCACCGGCGGCGCGCAACGCCTCGACCCGGAACGCCATGTTGCCGCCGGCGCCGAAGTTGGGCAGCGGGTACATCGGGCTGCGTACCGTTCCCGCGGCGAGCGAGAGGACCTCGGGGACGAGGCCGCGGCCCTTGTTGAACCCGCCGTACTGTTCGAAGCGGACCTGCGCCTCCGTCTCGAGCTCGGCGGGCAGCATCAGTCCGCACACCGCAGCCGGTCGGGACGAGTGGCCGAAGCCCTGTTTGACCCGTTCTATCCACTGCGGATCGGCGGTCTCGTCGTCATCCATCCAGGCGACGAGCGGAGTCTCGACGGCGGCGAGCGCGGTGTTGCGGGCTCGAGACAGGCCCGGCGCAGGCTCGACGACGTAGCGCGTGTTCGTGCCGCCTGCCGCCTCGACGACCTCCCGAGTCGACGTGCTGGCGGGCGCGTTGTCGACGACTACGACGGAGAACGCGGAGTCGGTCTGCTGGCTCAGGCTGTCCAGCGCAGCCCGCAGGTCATCCGGGCGTTCGCGGGTGCACAGCGCGACGGTGAGGTCGAGGCCGGGCACGGGTTGCGGATCGGGGGCGGCATCGTGACGGTCGAACTCGGTTCGGGTGGCCGCTCGGATGACGTCGACGCTCACCTCGTCGTCTCCGGAAACGTCCCAGAGCGTGATGCCGACGGGTACCCCGCCCGAGCGCAGCAGGCACCAGAGCGACTCGTAGCCGGCCGTGTCGACGACTCGCGCGGCACCGGCCGGCGTCTCGTCGAGTGATACATCGACCACTTTCGCGGGAGCGCGCAGGGCGGTGAGATCGATGCGCTTCAGCACGCTGCTCACCCGCACCATCTTGCCGTTAGCCGCGTGTCTGACGTCGGCGCAATAGCTACGACGGGTGGTTTTTTCGCCCCGCATTCGGGTCATCGAGTCGGGCGCTTGTCCCGTGGTATTCGCCAGTCCTCGTGCCTAGCGTCGCAATTGGGAGCGATGAACCACCGGGCGACGAACTGGTCGCCATAGCCCGGCGGGGAGCAATGGCGAAACCGGCCCGACCTGTCACTACGAAGGATGGGCCAACGATGGCGACCCGCACCGGTGCAGCAGCCACCGAAACCGCCCAGCTCGCCGGATCGGCCGAGCGTGCCGGTCTCGCCGAGATCGTCGAGCTCGAGACGAGCTTCCGGATGCCGACCGTGAGTGTCGTCATCCCGGCGATGAACGAGGCGCGCAACCTCGAGCACGTCTTCGCGCGGATCCCGAACGATGTCTACGAGGTCATCCTCGTCGATGGCCACTCGGTCGACGACACTGTCGAGGTGGCACGGCGGCTACGACCGGATGTCAAGGTCATCCACCAGAACCGCCGCGGAAAGGGAAACGCCCTCGCATGCGGCTTCGCCGCTTGCACCGGCGAGATCATCGTGATGCTGGATGCGGACGGCTCGACTGACCCCGCCGAGATCCCGGAGTTCGTGGCGTCGCTGCTGGCCGGCGCGGACTTCGCGAAGGGCTCGCGCTTCGCCGTCGGCGGCTGCTCGCACGACATCACGCCGATCCGTCGCCTGGGCAACCGCGCCCTCAACCGCCTGGTCAACGTGTTGTTCGGAAGTGGCTTCACCGACCTCTGCTACGGCTATAACGCGTTCTGGGCGAGCTGCCTGCCGGCGTTCGGCCTCAGCGTGGGCGAAGCCGGAGAAGCGGTCTGGGGGGACGGCTTCGAGATCGAGACGCTGATGAACGTCCGGATCGCCCGAGCGGGCGCACGCATCGCCGAGGTGCCGAGCGTCGAGAGCCGGCGGCTGTACGGAGAGACCAACCTCAACACGATCAAGGACGGCTGGCGCGTGCTTCGCACCATCATGCGCGAATACCGCGCTGAGGCGCCGGCGCGACTCCACCGCCCGGTTGTCCTACCGACGCAGCGCACTTCCTCGAGCGACCTCGCCGCGGCCGCTGTGACCGAACAAAGCGTGGCGTCGTGAACCGCCGGCAGCCGCTCTCTCCCAGCGACGTGCTCACCGGTGGCGTGTCCGTCGTCATCGCCTGCCACAGCGAGAACCGGCTGGACTTGCTCCAGCGCAGTGTGACCTCCGCGCTCGCGCAGGATGTGACACCCCTCGAGGTGGTCATCGCGGTCGACAACAACGACCCCCTCTATCTGAAGCTGCGCACGCTGTACCGGGTGCATCCGCGCGTCAAGGTGGTCGCCAACACGGGTGTGCGAGGCGCATCGTCGACGCGCAACGCCGGAGTTCGTGCTGCCCGCAGCCCCCTCGTGGCGTTCCTCGACGACGACGTGGTTGCAGCCCCTAGCTGGCTGCGCCGGCTGATCGCGCCTCTGGGCGAGCCGTCGGTCGCCGGCACCGGCGGGAGTGCCAGCCCGCGGTGGCAGACGGGCAAGCCGCGGTGGTTCCCCGACGAGTTCCTGTGGGTGGTGGGCGCCAGCTTCAAAGGCATGCCGACCTCCCAGGCCGAGGTCCGCAACGTCTGGAGCGAGAACATGGCGATCCGCCGCGCCCAGTTCCTGGCCTGCGGCGGGTTCGACGAAGGGTTCGGCAAGCGCCTCGACGTCTCGCGCCCTGAGGACACCGAGATGTGCATCCGGTTCGCCCGGCGGTCCGGCGATCACTGGCTCTACGTGCCGGATGCCCGGGTCGAGCACTTCGTGCCGACCGGCCGGTCCAGCTTCCGTTTCTTCCTCGCTCGTTGCTTCAGCGAGGGGCGCGGCAAGATCGAGATGCGACGGCTGACGCATGAGCGGCTGAGCTCCGAGCGGGCCTATGCCCTCCGTACCGTGCCCACCGCACTCGGCCGATGCCTCTGGCAGGTTGTCAGCGGCGATTTCGCCGCGGTGCTGCGTTTCGCCGCCGTCTTGGCCGGCTGCTTTGCCGCGCTCGCCGGCGCCGTTCATGCCGCTCTCCATAGCCCGGCCGCGAAGGCTGCTCCGGCAGCTGGGGACGACGTACCGGTGCCGGAGGAGCGGTCCCGTGCCGGGTAGCGGCAGGCGTTCGCGGCGGCGGCTGGTGGCGTCGCTGGCGCTCGCGGCCGTCGCCGCAGCTGCCGGCATCTTCGGCTGGCAGCTGGCGCACCGTCCCGAGGCGACGGCAACCGCGCCGCCGTCGGCACGTACCGCGCCGGTGTCGGGGGTGTACATCGGGCCGGGCGACCCGAACGGAGCGGTCGACTTCGGCCAGTGGCGCAAGGTCGCGGTGGGGTTCGCCTCGGACTATTTGCCGTCCGCCACCTGGGATGACATCGCCTCCCCGCTGTGGCTGCTCCGGCGGTGGCAGGGTTCGGGATTCCGGCTGATGCTGGGGGTCCCGATGCTTCCCGACCAAGGGCCTTCGTCGATCGCCGACGGTGCGCAAGGCGACTACGACCAGTACTTCCACACGCTGGCGGCAAACCTCGTCCGCTACGGCGCCGCGTCGGCGGCGCTGCGGATCGGGTGGGAGATGAACGGCGGCTGGTACCGCTGGTCGGCCGTGGATGATCCGCAGGCCTGGATCGCGTACTACCGCCACATCGTCACGGCCATGCGCTCTGTCGAGGGTCAGCGGTTCACTTTCGTCTGGAACCCGAACACCGGAACGCGCAGCATGGACGCCGAGGCGGCGTACCCGGGCGACGCGTACGTAGACCAGATCGGTCTGGACGTCTACGACTGGGAATGGAACACGCCGGACGCCACGCCGGAGTCGCGGTGGGACTGGATCGAGACACATCCCAACGGCCTTGACTGGCTCGCGTCCTTCGGCGCCGCTCATCAAAAGCCGATCTCGCTGCCGGAGTGGGCGCTGGCGACGCCTGAGGAGAACACCAACGGCGGCGGGGGTGATGACCCCTATTTCGTCAGCAAGCTGCTCGACTGGTGCGCCACTCACGATGTCGCCTCAGAGGCGTACTTCGACTACGGAACGCATCGACTTGCGAACTTCCCTGCTTCGCAGCAGGTCTACGAGCACGCGGAACGCGGCCTCGACCGGCTCAACCCGGCTGGCTGAACCGCTAGCGCAGGTGATCGTGGGGGCGGCGCTTTTTCGCCGGCGTCGTTGATGTCGTCGGGGTGGCGGTGGCCGCGGGTGTGGGCGCCGCGGTGGTGGTGGTCGGCGCCGGCTTCGGCGCTGCGGTCGTGGTGGTCGGCGCCGGTGTCGGCGCCGCGCCGCCACCGAACTGCGCGGCGATCTCGGCTGCGGTCATCGGGTTCTGGCCGTTGTCGATGGAGGAGAAGGAGTTGTCCCAGAAGCCACCGATCACTGCGTTGTGCTGCTGCATCCAGGTTGCGATGTCGCGCACGAAACGGGGGTTGTCGCCGCCGGACACGGTGCCGCTTCCTGAGTACGGCTGGCCGTTGCCGGCAGATCCGCCCCAGCCGAGGCCGAACTCCGCGATGGCCACCGGCTTGCTGTGCTGGCTCGCGAAGGACGAGAGCCAGTTGAGCCCCCAGGTCCGGGACTGGATGCTGGAGAACTGCGCGGGCTCGCCGGGGTAGCTGTTCCACGCGATGTCGTAGACGTCGAGCGCGACGATGTCGACATACGCGTCACCCGGGTAGTACGAGGTGAAGTCGCCCATCGACTTGTCGCCGCCGCCGTTGTCGCCCATGGACGGGTTCCACTCGAAGCTGAACGCGGCTCCCGCGACCCCGCGCATCGCGCTGACGATGTGACGCCAGTAGGCGACGAAGGCCGATGCCTGTCCGGCGGCGTACCAGGGGTAGGACGGCTGGTTGAACTCCCAGCCAAGACGCAGGATCGAGTCGCCCATGCCGTGCGCGACCAGGTCCTTGGCCACCGTCACGTAGTACTGGTCGTAGGCCCCGGTTGCGCCGCTCGCCAGAGTTGCTCCGGAGAGCGGCAGCATCGGGACACCCCAGATCATCCGGTAGCCCTTGCCCGCCCAGTTGCTCATGTTCCAGTTGTCGTCGATGTTCGCCCACGAGCGGTCGTCGAAGTAGTCCGACGCATAGCTGATCGGTGCCCCGATCCGGGTCCCGAGCGCCGACAGCGATGCTGCGTCACCGACGTTGATGTAGGCGGTGAACGGTCGCGGGGACGTAGCTGTTGTTGCGGACGCCAAAGACACTCCCACCCCCACGGACATGAGCAGTCCGACTGAGGCGAGGACGGCGACGACGGCTGGGGTGCGTCTCATGATGACTGTCTCGATCCCTTGTCCCGAGTTGGTGATCCGCCGGACGGGTGGTCCGCCGCCCGACGTCTGCGGACAACCAAGCCGTTCGCCGGAAACGGCGGACTTGCTTGCCTTGTGACGGCAGGCGATGAACCGTGGGGGTTCGTCTTGTCCTAACGAGGCTCGCCCGGTCGAGGACGCGGGCGGATCGAAGGCCGATAGCGTCACCTCAGATCCGACTCTCTGTGAACGGCGGATGGATGGCCTCGAGTGACGGTTCCCGGACCGGACCGCGGGTCGTCGTCGTGGTGCCCACCCTTGGCGCGCCCCATGTCGTGAGGGCGGTGCAAAGCGCCTTGCAGCAGACCTATCGCGACGTCGCGGTCGTGGTCAGCGTGGACGGCCCCGCACCGGGTGAGCTCGCCGCCGCGTTGCCCGACGAGCCGCGGCTGCGGATCATCGAGTCGGATCGACGCCGAGGTCCACGGGCGGCTCGGGCGGCTGCGATCGATGCGGCCGCGGGCGCCGACTACATCGCTTTTCTCGACGACGACGACAGGTGGCATCCGGAGAAGATCCGTCGCCAGGTCGCGGCCGCGGAGGCGGCGAAGGCCGAGCTGGCCGGCAACGTCGTGGTGCTGTGCCGGATGAACCTGGTCGATTCCGACGGCCGGTTCATCCAGACCGTGCCACGCCGCGTGCTTCGGCCCGGTGAACGGCTTGCCGACTACCTGTTTGTCCGTCGGGAGATTCGACCCGGGGAGACAACCGTCGCGGCGTCGATGATGCTGCTCAGCCGAGACGCTGCGCAGCGGGCAAGGGCGACCAGCGCGACGCATCTGCACGAGGACTGGGAGACCTTGCTGCTTCTCGCCGCCGATCCGTCCACTGCGGTCCTCATGCTGGACCAGGTGCTGCTTGACTACACCGTCGCTGCCGCGGGCGACTCCGCCTCGTCGCGGGCGGGTTGGCGGCTCAGTCGCGACTGGTTCGAGGGGCAGCGCGCTGGTCTGACGCCGCGGGAACACGGCGACGGTCTGCTGTGCGTCACCGGCGTTCTCGCGGTAGCCCAGCGGGACTGGCGCGGCGCCGGGCGCATCGCACGAAGCGTGCTTGCCGAGCGATCAGCGGGCTGGCGCGCTTGGGTGTTCTTCCTGGCGTCCGTGATGCTGCCGGCAAGGCTCCGGCGCGCGCTCACCCGTGGCGCCGCGGCGCTCCGGCGCGTGTCCTCACGTCGACGCTGATGGCTGCTGTCCGCGGAGCGCGGACAGCACCGTCGGACCGAACAGCAGCGACTCGAAGACGAGTGCGGTCAGCAGTCCGGCGGCCGCGCCGGTCACGTTGTCGAGGCTTGTCCCGATGACCGCGCCAACGATCTCGATGATCGCAGCGAGCGCTGCAAACGCCGCCCCTCGCTGCATTCGGCCCTGAACTCTGGTGATGCCCACGAAGTGCGACTTGATCGCGTAGGGAAAAGTGGCGAATCCGAGCAGCGCCATCGCGGGCGCAGCGGACACGTAGCTTCGCCGGAACACGTGAAGAATCAGGTGTGAGCCGAACCCGAACAGCACCGCGGCCGCCACCGAGACGGCGACCGAGACCCGAAGCGTGATGCGGATCTCGCGTGCGAGCGCCGCTTCGTCGCCCGGGGCGAGCGCGAAGAACGTGGTCGCCAGCTGGCTCGGGATGATGTTCACGAAGTTGGTGACGAGCAGCGCGGTGTAGAAGCCCGCGTTTGCGCTGGGTCCCACGAGGGTCGTCACGACGACCGGAGCGGCGAGCCCGGGAGCCAGGACGGCGACGTTGAGCAGGTGGTGGCTCCAGATCAACCGGCGCTTTGCGATCAGGTTGGACAGGTCTGGCCGCCACGTCGCGGGCTCGGTTCGTCGTCGGATCAGGCCGTACGCGACGACCAGCGAGCCCGCGCTGGCGAGCAGCCAGACCACAATGATCTGGCGGCCGTGGCCGAATCCACCGGCATAGATCGCCACCGGTAGCAAGGCGAGCTTCGCCGCCGCGAACACGGCGTTGCGCACGAGTTGGATCTCGCCGCGCAGGAGGCCGATGCAGGCATCGTCGAGAACCAGACCGGCGGCGGTCGTACCGGCGAGCAGCGCGAAAGTGGTCAACGGCAGCCAGCCGCCGACGACGGCGTCGAGATGACGGCTCGTGTGAGTGAGCACGACGCCTGTCACCACGCCGGCCGCAGTGGACGCGATCGCTGCGACGAGACACGTGGCCGACACGAGCTGGCGGACCTTGCTTCGATCCGTCGCGAGCTCCGCGATGGTGAGCGTGCCGAGGCCGAGGATGCCGATCGTCGCGCAGAGCTGAGCGGCCGACTGGGCCGCTGATCCGGCGCCGACTTCTTCCGGCGTCAGCAGTCGGGCGGCGACGAACCAGAAGAAGAAACCGAGAACACTCGTGGTGATCGTGCTGCCGTAGAGGAAGGCGGTGCCGCGAATGACCGGGCTGGCCGCGAGGCTCGCGGCGCGTTCTCGGGTCAGTGCCTGCGGCACTCGAATCGATCGCCGGGCCGTCACGGCGTCCGGCCAGACGCTCGTTGCGCGGCTGAGAGCAGAGGGAGGGCCCGGACGAAGCCCCGATCGAGCGCGCCGCCGATCGCGATCACCATCGTCGTCAGGCTGCGGGTGTCGGGCAACAGATCCGGCAGGTAGCGGTTGTCCGGTGTGGTGCAGGAATCCAGAAACGCCGCGTCGGTCTCCCGGTGCAGGTAGGCCATGGCGTCGAGGAAGACCTGCACGCCCGGGCTGCCGCGCCCCAGCGCCTCGTCGAAGCCGATCCGATAGGCGAAGAGTCCTTCTCCGGACCGCAGGCAACACAGCATGGCGGCGGCGCGATCCGCGGACTGCAACGAGAGCAGAACGAGTCGGCCGGAGGCAGCGAACCGCTCACACAGCTCGGTGAAGAACCGCACCGTCGCCTCTCGGCGCGCGAATGCCTCGCCCTCGGGTGAAGTCTGCTTCCATCCGGTGGCTTCCAGCCGGATGAGCTCCGCGACGGCCGAAGGGTCGCCGGCCCGGTCGACCACTTCGAGCGGTCCGATCTGCTTGGCCAGCTGACGGCGCTTCTGCTGGATCTTGCGTTGGTGCTGATGGCCGAGCTCGCGCAGCCAGTACTCGGTGGGGTCAGCTTTGCGAAACATTGCTGGCCGCTGCCACGGCCACAGTTCCGACCGGGGCATCCGGAGCCCTGCGGCGGCTTCGCGCAGCAGGGGGCCGACTGTCCCGTCGTCTCCGAGCCAGTCCAACACCAGCAAACCTGCGCCGAGGGCCCGACCCTGGTCGCGGATTCCTTGTAGCAACACCGTTACGGCATCCAGACCTCCGGCCGGATCCACCAACGGGGTGCTGAGCAATATGGATGTCGTGTCCGCCCGGCCCATCAGTGCGGCGCGGTGCAGCCGGCTCCACGGCTGGGGCGAGCCGATGGGAAGGCATGCCAGGAACTGGTCGGCGTGCTCCGCCACGACCAAACGCAGGTCCGATGCTTCGGGCAGATGGCGCCAGGCGGGGAGGACGCAGTCCGGCTCGAGGTACGGATTGGGCTCGGCGGCTCGTTCGGCGAGCGCGGCCCACTTGGACTCGTCGGCGAGGCTCAGGTCCGCCAGCGGGATGACTCGGGCTTGCATGGCGGCGCTACCCGACCGCGATGTTTGCCAGCTCGAAGCCCAGCCGGCTCTGGAAGTAGCGCACACCTGGGGGAGCATCGAAGACGGTGTCGACAAGCAGGGTGCGGACACCGGCTTTCGCCAGCGCTTCCACCATGAAGGCGTGGGTCGAGTACCTGGCATAACCGGCGAGGTCGTCCGGTGTGCTCACGAACAGGCGCAGCATCGCCCACGGCGCGTCCGGAACCACGAGGGCAACGGTCAGAACCGCGCCGTCGGGTCCGCGGCCCGCGAAAAGCCGCACGAGTCTCGCGTCAACCACGCGCCGCAACCAGCTCTCGTACTTGGCCCACCACTCGTCCTCGCGAGCAACCAGCACCTGTTCGATGCAGTCGAGCTGTTCGGCCCCAGCCACGATCTCGCTGACCGTGATGCCGTGTTCGCGAGCGTGTGCGAGGTTGGTGCGCAGCGCCTGCTTCTTCCGGCCTGCCAGGTATTCCGCGGGATCGGCTGGCAGCTCAAGTACGGCGACGGCGGCGCGCCGGTCGGGCATCCGCAGCAGCCGGCCGCCGATGCGCACGCGAAGCTCTGGAAGGCGACGACCCGAGTCGGCCCGCCAGTGCGGACCGAGCAGCAACGCCGTGAGCTCCTGACCCGCCGGTGACCGGGACGGTTGCACTCGCAGGATCGGAAGCTGCCCGAGAGCCCGCGAGAGGGCCGTGAGCAGGCGTCGGTGCCGCAACGCGAGCACTGGCACTCGAAACACGGCGAGCCGGCTGCTGGTCGCGGACCACAGCTGTTCGACGACCGCCGCGGCTTCGTCGACGTCGGCCGGCGCCAACCCGGGCAGTGGATCCACGCCTGGCACCCCTTCCGTACTTGCCGTCGAGCTCGCGGGCTGGGCGGGCCGATCCCGGGGCTTGCGCCGAGTGATCAGCCTATTTCGCGGCGGTCTCGCGGCCCAGCGCTCAGCCGGCTGCCGACGCCGAGGGCTGTGGTCGGATGAGTCTGATCCAGCGGTACACCCCGGGCACACCGTCGCGCGCCAGCTCGACCTGCAGCAGCGGCCTGTCGGTTGTCACCTCGCTTGGTTGGACAACAACCGTGCGCCGCCACGTCCCACCTTGCGGCAGGGTGAAGCGGACAACCGCGGCAGGCTGTCCCGCCGCGTCGATTCTGGCTACATAGCTGACCTGGTTGCCTTCATGGTTGTTGACCGTCACCAGCTCGCCGGTCGTGGTCGCGGTGGCGTAGAGCTCGGTGTAGTGCTGGCGGGCCAGCCAGTGCTGCTGGCTCGACCAGGCGATCCGCCCGCCGCTCGCGGCCAGCACCGCGCACAAGGCGCAGATCGCGGCAATGCTGACGCGACGGGGCGTTGCGGCGGCGTCTTGCCCAAGCTCGCGATCGAACAGCATCCGCCGGGGCCGGATCAGCGCGGCGACGGCCAACCCGATGACGACCGCGGCGAGCGCCGTCGCCCAATGGCTGCGGCTCAGCGCAACTGAGGCGGCGTTCATCCCGAGCCCGAGGGTGATGAGGCAGCCGGTGCTGATGGCAGCGGCGAGGCCGAGGCTGACCGGGCCGGAGCGGAGGGTGCCGCGAAGGTTCTGCCAGGCCAGGCCGGGCCCGAGGAAGGCGGTTGCGAGCACCACCGCCGCCGGTACGGGCCCGCTCCACCCGGCTGCCCCGATGTCGGCGACGCCGCCGCCCAGCGCAAGGAGCCCGAGAGCGACGAGATCGGAGCGAGTGCGCGGGAAGCTAGACATTCCACACCGCGGACACGTCGTAGATCTGGATGTCCCCGTTGTCGTAGACCCGGCTGTATAGCGGGTCGGTGGCGAAGGACGCGAGACGGGCGGGTGGGAAAGGTCGCGGGTATCCGCCTGTGTTGTTCTCGCCGGGGAAGTACAGACCGAAGGCGGGAAGCTGCTGCGTCAACCGGTCGTCGACCAGCACGTAGTCCAGCCCGAGCCGGCTGATCTCGCCATTGCGCAGGATGTCCGTCGGGGCGAAGAACATCGGTGCCGACGCGCTGCTGGTGATCGCCTTGGACTCGCCGCCGAGGAGGCTGCACAGCGACAGGTCGCAGGCGACGACGCTGCCGGGGGCGAACGTCCGGTCTCCGTAGTGGGCCGCGGCCGCGACCCGCGCATCGACGCCGCTCTCCTCTGCGGCGACGTGGAACGACCCGGGTAGGCGTTCCCAGGGGGAAGGGGTCGCGGCCACCGTTGATCCCGCCGCGATCGTGACGGCGAGGGTCAAGGCGATCACGACGCGTCCCCGCGAGGTGCCGTCGGCCCACACGGCGACCAGCAGGGCGGCCACGGGCAGGCAGGTCAGCAGCATCGCGTAGACCAGGAGCCGAGACGCGATCTCGGGACCGTCCGCAGCGACCACCCGGATGACGAGGACGGCGGGGTAGGCGATCGCGCCGCCCGCGAGCAGCTGCACCCAGCGGGGCACGGGTGACCGCCACAACCGAACCGTGCCGACCGCCGCCAGCCCCAGCATGACGACGCTGCCCGCGATGGCGAGGGCCCGTTGCCACAGCGGGGCAACCTCGCCGTGTGCGGCGACATCGCCTGCGGCCGATCCGCTCGGGCTGAACACTGCGTGCAATGCGGCCTTGGTCGGGGTCAGCAGGTAGTCGAGCGCATGCGGGGCGAAGGCCGCTGTCCAGGCTGCTGCGCAGACCACGCCCACCCCGGCGACGCCGACCAAGGCAACGCCAGGGGCCGTCCACCACGGCGCCGACGGCTCGGGCCGGCGCCCCATCGCCAACGTTGCGGCGAGGAGCGCGACATAGCCGCAGGCAAGGTAGCCGGTGAGGTGATGGCTGACGACAGCGATCAGCAACGGCGGCAGCACGAGCAGGGCGGCATCCTGTCGCGTGACTGAGCGGACTGCGGCGCGGGCCGCAAGGACGAAGAACGGCAGCGCGATTGCGGTGTAGGTGAACAGGGTGTCGAAGTACGGGTAGTCGGGGGCGAATCCGAAGACGAGCGCGGCTGCGGCAGCTTGGCGTGACCCGAGCCGCAGCGCGTGGGCCCAAGAAACGACCGCAGTCACGAGCAGGACGTGCGCGACCGATGAGGTGATGACGCCGGCGGTGTACACCGACATGCCGGACAACCTGCTCACGGCGGTGGTCACGATCTCCAACGACGGGAACCCCGGACTGACGGGTAGTGCGGGGTTCGCGCTGAACAGATGCCCGGTGGCGAGGATGTTGTCGGCCGTCCGCAGATGTTGTAGCTCGTCCGGGAAGCGGAAGCGGTCCGGGCTGTACGCCCATGCGACGAAACTTTGGAGCGCCGCCAACAGCTGCAGTGCCCATATCCGGCTCTTCGGCGACGCGGATCGGCGCAGGCAGATGACGATGCACGGAAGAAGGAGGGCGATCTGGCCGAGCCAGTACAGCGGTGCGGCCCCTGCGTCGCCGCTGCGGCTCATCGCGAACGCGATGCAGTCGGCGAGCGCGCCGGCCGTCATCACCGGGTAGGTCAGCAGCCGCGAGTACGCCGGTCCGAGTCGGGCCGTCCCGGCATCGGCTGGCACGCCGGCGGGCGCGGCCTCGGCGGCCATGTGGAACACCTTTCACCCAGTGCGGATCTCCTCGGCATCGTGTCAGATGGCAGCCTGATCCGACGTGGAACGGCTCAGGTGTCACCAATCAGCCGGAGGAGATCTGTCACCATCAACCGCGGGGCTGCACGGCGCACCAAAGGAGTGAGGATGGACGGGCGCCGCAATCGCGTGCTTCGCACCCTTCTCGATGCGCTGCACGACGTCGACCGCGTCTGCCAGGCGCTGGGCGTGACCTACTGGATCGACAGCGGGACCCTCCTGGGCGCCGTGAGGGAAGGCTCGCCGATCCCGTGGGACGACGACGTCGATCTCTGCATGCTTCCCAGGGACATCGAGAGATTCGTCTCGGCGGCCCCCGCGCTGTTAGGGCCGGCGTACCTCGTGCAGACCCCTCACGACGACCCGGCGATCACGTCAACCGTCAAGGTGTACATCAACGGCACCCATGCGCCGAGCGCCTTCCACGCCCTGCACCAACTTCCGGCCCCCGCGCACGACGGCCTCTTCATCGACATCATGACGGTGGTGCCGGTCTCGACGTCCGCTGTGCTGAGACGCATCGAGCGAGCGATGGCCCTGCTCGTGCAGACCGCCAGCTACGCCGCGCACATGGCCCGGTCGCCCGCGCTGCCGCGCGGAGTGCAGCGGACCAAGTGGTGGCTGGTCGCGCAGCTACCAGGCTGGCTGACTCGACTGCTCGAGCGCTGGCTGACTTGGCGGCAGTCGAAACGCGACGGCAACTTGCTGGGCATCGGCGCCGCAGGTATCTGGGCGGCCATGCCGAGGGAGGTGATCTTCCCCCTCAGTCCGCAGCGGCTGGGTGGACTCACGCTGCCCGGTCCGGCTGACCCGGACGCCTATCTGCGCGCCGAGTTCGGGGACGACTACATGACGCCCCCGCCGGAGCATGCGCGAGAGACGCATACCGAGTTGGTGACATTCGACGAACCCTGATCGAGACTGTGCCGATGCAGGCATTGATCCTCGCGGCAGGCATGGGAAGGAGGCTCGGCGCGCTCACCAAGGACCGCACCAAGTGCATGGTGAGCATTCACGGCCGCACGCTCATCGAACGCAGCCTCGATGCCTTGGTCGACACCGGTGCCGTGGACCGCATCGTCCTGGTTGTCGGGCACGGGGCGCAGGGCGTACGAGACCTTGTCGGGACGGAGTGGAACGGCACTCCGGTTTCGTACGTCGACAACACCGTCTACGACACCACGAACAACATCCATTCGCTCTACCTCGCGCGGGACGAGCTCGTGCAGGACGACACCCTGCTCCTCGAGAGCGACCTGATCTACGAGCCTCGAATCCTCACGCGTCTGATCAAGCACCCGCAGCCGAACGTCGCAGTCGTCGACAGGTTTCGCAGCTGGATGGACGGCACGGTGGTGACCGTCACGCCCGAGGGGACCATCGACCATTTCGTTCCGAAGCGCGCCTTCGACCGTGACGCGCTGACGCAGCACTACAAGACGGTCAACATCTACAAGTTCTCCCGCGAGTACCTCGCGGACGAGTACTTGCCCTTCCTCGAGGCCTACGTGCGCACGATGGGCAACAACGAGTACTACGAGGAAGTGATGCGCGTCATCGCGACGCTCGAACGGCACAACCTCGCAGCGATGACGCTTGACGACGAGAAGTGGTACGAGATCGACGACCTGCAGGACCTCCGAATCGCGGAGACGCTGTTCGCGCCGCCGGACAGGCAGTACGACGCGTACCTGCAACGCCATGGCGGGTACTGGCGGTTCACGGAGCTGCACGACTTCTGCTACCTCAGCAACCCGTTCTTCCCGCCGCCGGAGATGGTCGACGAGCTGCGACGTGAGTTCGATCCACTACTGCGGAACTACCCATCAGCGGCGTGGGTGGTCGACCACCTCGCCGCAAAGATGTTCGGGTGCGACGAGTCGTTGATAGCGGTCGGTAACGGCGCCTCGGAGTGGATCACCGCGATCGGCACAGTCCTCGAGGCGGAACGCGTCGGCGTACCTGTGCCGACGTTCGAGGAGTACCTCAAACGGTTTCCAGGTGCCGAGATCGAGGAGCTGCCCTCGGCGGATCCTGACTTCGGGCTCGAGCCGGCCAGCCTGTTCGACCTTTCCGACCGCACCGATGTCCTCGTCCTCGTCAACCCGGACAACCCGACCGGCCGTTGCTTGCCGGACTTCGAGGTGCTCCAGTTGGCCAAGCACATGGCGACGGCCGGAAAGCGGCTCATCGTCGACGAGTCGTTCGTCGATTTCGCGGAACCCGATCACTGCGCCTCGCTGGTGGACGACGAGGTCCTGGCCGCCTACCCCAACATGATCCTTGTGAGGAGCATCGGCAAGACGCACGGCGTTCCCGGGTGCCGGCTGGGGGTGGTTGCGACGGCCGACTCCGAGTTGTTGCAGCGGCTTCGGGCACATCGGGCCGTGTGGAACATCAACTCCTTCGGTGAGTACTTCATGCAGCTCATGGGCCGCTACGAGCCTGCCTATGAGAAGGCGTGTGCGCAGCTTCGCGGTGCTCGCAACGAGCTGGCCAGCAGCCTGAGCGAGCTCCCTTCCTTGCGGGTCGTGCCGTCGCACGGCAACTACCTGCTCTGCGAGCTGCCCGGCTCGCTGACGGCAACGGACGTCGCCCAACGGCTGCTCGGCGAGTCGATCCTGGTGAAGGACTGCACCGGCAAGCCCGGCTTGGAGCACGGGCAGTTCATTCGGGTCGCCGTCAAGCTTCCTGCCGACAACGAGCGCCTTGTCGACGCCCTGAGCCGGGTGACAACGTCTTGAAGGAGAGCCGGTGGCATGAGGTCTGGAGCCGTCATGGCGTCGAGCACGATGCCGAGTCGAGGTCGCCACTCGCAGGAATGCTCGCCGCCGACGGATTCGATACCGGGTTCGGGTCCATCACCGAGGATGCGTGGACCGATTTCGTCCGTCGGACCTGCAATCGCCTGGAGCTTCGCCCCGGTGACTCGTTGTTCGAGGTCGGGTGCGGTTCGGGTGCCTTTCTCTATCCGGCCTTCGTCGCGGGGATCGATGTCGGTGGCGTGGACTACTCGGCGCGCCTGATCGAAGACGCCAGGCGTGTCATGCCCGGCGCCGCCTTCACTGTCGCGGAGGCGGCTGAGCTCGACACTCAGCCGGCAGTGGATGCGGTCGTGGCATGCAGTGTCTTCTTCTACTTCCCGTCGTACGAGTACGCGCGGCTCGTCATCGAGCGCATGGCCCGCAAGGCGGTGCGGGCGGTCGCGGTGCTGGACGTCCCCGATCTCGCCACTGCGGCGGAGGCGCTCGCCGGCCGGCAAGAGCGGCTCGGTGGCGCGGCGACGTACGCCGAACGGTACGACGGACTGGATCACCGCTTCGACCGCGAATGGATGGCGGAGGCGATGCGCGACGCCGGTCTCACGGACGTCGTCATCGAGGACCAGCAGATCGCCAACTACGCCAACGCGAGGTACCGCTTCAACGCATTCGCGCGGGTCCCTTAGCGGTCGCGCCGCTTTGACGGCGGGCGGTGCAGGAACTCGAAGGCCTCCACAGCTTTCCAACTGGAGGTTGTCGCGGGCATCCGCCGCATCTAGCGTTCCGCGCCGTGGATGGGCGGGCTCTGGTCGAGGACGAGGTCCGTGAGCTGGTCCGTCGTCGTGGCCTCGACCCGGTGTCGGCTCCGCATGAGATGCAGCGCCTCGTCGACGAGGCGGTGGCCGACTACGACGAGCGGGCGGCGACGAGCACGCTGCCGCCGCTCGCCGATCCCGAAGGCGTTGCCCGCGCGGTGTACGACGCCGTCGCCGGGTTCGGCCCGTTGCAGCGCTACCTCGACGACCCGGAAGTCGAGGAGCTGTGGATCAACGAGCCCGGACGTGTGTTCGTCGCGCGGCGTGGCCGCAGCGAGCTGACCACCACGATCCTCGACGCGACCCAAGTCAAGGACCTGGTCGAGCGGATGCTGAAGACCTCGGGGCGGCGGGTCGACTTCAGCACGCCGTTCGTCGACGCAATGCTCCCTGGAGGCGAACGGCTCCACGTCGTGATCCCGGACGTCACACGCGCGGACTGGGCGGTCAACATCCGCAAGTTCGTCTTGTCGGCGCACTCGTTCGAAGAGCTCATCTCACTCGGCACGATCACTCGCCAGGCCGCGCGGTTTCTCGAGGCCGCGGTCGTGGCAGGGCTCAACATCATCGTCGCCGGCGGAACCCAAGCCGGGAAGACGACGATGCTCAACTGCCTCGTCTCGGCAGTCCCTGCGCACGAGCGGGTGATCACCTGCGAAGAGGTCTTCGAGCTCCGGGTGCAGCTGGCGGATGTCGTCGCGATGCAGACCCGGCAACCCAACCTCGAAGGAACGGGCGAGGTGCGGTTGCGCCGGTTGGTGAAAGAGGCGCTGCGAATGCGCCCGGACCGGATCGTCGTGGGGGAGGTCCGGCAGGAGGAGGCGCTCGACCTGTTGATCGCGCTCAACTCCGGGCTGCCTGGCATGTGCACCTTGCACGCGAACTCGGCGCGCGAGGCCGTGACGAAGCTCTGCACGCTGCCGCTGCTGGCGGGGGAGAACGTCAGCCACCAGTTCGTGGTTCCGACGGTCGCCGCGAGCGTCGACTTGGTCATTCACCTGGCCCGGGACGGACGAGGCCGGCGACGGGTTCGGGAGATCCTCGCGGTGCCCGGACGGGTCGAGGGTGACGTCGTCGAAACCGCCGACTTGTTCACGACTCGTAACGGTCATTTGGTGCGGGCGGACGGCTGGCCACCGCACCCGCAACGCTTTGACGCAGCGCGGGTTGACCTCGCCGAGCTGCTCGCGCAGGAGCGGACGGCGTGATCGGCGCGCTGTTGGGCCTGATGTTCGGTGTCGGGTGCTTGTTGGTGTGGACGGCCAGGGACGCGCCGCGCGGGGTGCCCCGCGAATCCGGCCAAGGCACCCGCGAGCTGCTCGCCCAAGCGGGCTTGCCGGGTATCCGCCCGAGGCAGCTCTACGCCATGTGCGCCGGAGCGGCGTTCGTGACCTTCATCGTGGTGGCCGGCATCAGCCGGGCCGCCACCATCGCGGCAGCGTTTGCCGGGTTCGCCGGCTATGCGCCGCTTGCTCTGGTTCGCCGCCGCCGGTCGTTGCGGGTCGCCGAGCTGCGGGCGCTCTGGCCGGACGTCGTCGACAACCTGGGTTCGGCGGTGCGCGCCGGTCTGTCACTGCCGGAAGCGGTCGCACAGCTGGCGGTACGCGGCCCGGAGCCGCTGCGACCCGAGTTCGAGCGCTTCGCCGTCGACCATCGTGCGACCGGCCGGTTCGGCGACTGCCTCGACCGGTTGAAGATGTCGCTGGCGGACCCGGTGGCGGACCGCATCATCGAGTCGCTTCGGATTGCACGAGATGTCGGGGGCAGCGACCTCGGCCGGCTGTTGCGCACTCTCTCGCAGTTCCTGCGCGACGATGCCCGAACCCGCGGGGAGCTGGAGACCCGCCAGGGATGGACCGTTGCGGCGGCCCGGCTGGCGCTCTCAGCGCCCTGGTTCGTCCTCGCAACGCTCTCACTTCGGCCGCAGACGGTCGCGGCGTATGACAGCGCGGCGGGTGTCGCAGTGCTGGTGTGCGGCGGCGTCGTCTCCTTCTTCGCCTATCGCGTGATGCTGCTCGTCGCCCGGCTCCCCGACGACGTTCGGGTGCTGCGGTGATGTGGTCGCCGGCCGGAGCCGGACTGGGTGCGGTCAGCGGCAGCGGGCTGTGGCTGGCGCTTCGATCGAGCCCCCCGATGCGAAGGGCGCGACTCGACGATCGGCTGGCGCCGTACCTCACCGACACGCCCCGGCAGTCACGGCTGCTCGCGACAACGGCCCCGACGACGTCGTTCGGCGCCGTTGAACGGCTGCTGGGCCCGACCCTCAAACACCTCGCCCGTCGCGTCGACGGCTGGATCGGTGGCGCAGCGTCGGTGCGGCGACGGCTGCTGCGCGCCGGTGGCCGGATGACACTCGAAGCATTCCGGGTCGAGCAGGTGCTGTATGGCGCCGTCGGGCTGGCGGTCGGGCTCGTGTTGTCGGTGGTCGCAGCGGTTCGTGGCGCGCACCGGTCACCGGTCGCGCTGCTGGTTCTCGCGGTGGTGTTCGGCCTGTTCGGCGTGATGGTGCGCGACCACCTGCTCACTCGTGAGGTACGTCGACGTGAGGCGCGGATGGTTGCGGAGTTCCCGACGATCGCGGAGCTTCTGGCGCTCGCCGTAGGGGCGGGCGAGAGCCCGGTGAGCGCGCTCGAGCGGGTCTCGCGGACTGCGACCGGCGAGCTCGCGGCGGAGATCCGCCAGGTCCTGGCCGACAGCCGAGCCGGTGCAACCCTCGTGTCCGCTCTCGAGTCGCTCGCGACGCGGACGGCGCTGCCGGCCGTGATCCGGTTCGTCGACGGCATGGCGATCGCCGTCGAGCGCGGGACGCCGATGGCGGACGTCTTGCGCGCCCAAGCGGCCGACGCGCGTGAGGAGGGTCGCCGGGCGTTGCTCGAAGCCGGCGGTCGAAAGGAGATCGCGATGCTCGTCCCCGTCGTGTTCTTCGTCCTCCCCGTGACCGTTGTGTTCGCGCTCTTTCCCGGTTTCTACGGCCTGCGTCTTGCAGTGCCGTGACGATCCGTCTCGACAGGAGGGTGCAGTCATGAGGAGTTCGGTGCAGGCGTGGTGGCGGTCGCTGGGGTTCCGGATCGCCAACGACCGCGACCGGGGCGACGTCCCCGGCTGGGTGCTGATCACGATGATGACGGCAGGGATCGTCGTCGCCTTGTGGGTCGTTGCCGAGCCGACGCTGCGCAACCTGCTCACGAACGCGCTGAACATTGCGGGCGACCCGAGCCAGTGAGCACCGGTCGCGGCTCCGCGGCCGCCGACACCGGCTCTGCGGCCGTCGAGTTCGTCCTCGTCGGCTCGCTCGTCACCTTGCTGTTCCTGGCTGTCCTGCAGGTCGGCGTGGACTACCACGTGCGCAACGTGCTGGCAGCGTGTGTTGCGGACGGCGCGAGGTACGGCGCCAACGCGGATGTCGCGAGCGCAACGGCGGCGGCTGCTGCGGCCAACCGGGAGATCAAGGAGGCGCTGGGCCCGTCGTACGCCCACGCGGTTGCGGCCCGCTCGCAGGACTCGGTCGACGGCGCCCAGGTCGTGACGATCGAGGTGACGGCTCGGTTGCCACTGCTCGCGTGGTTCCTGCCGGTCGGTCCGACCGTCCACGCGACCGGACACGCCCTGCTCGAAGCCCAGTCGTGACGAACCAGGGCGAGCGGCTCGGCGGCGACACCGGCAGCGCGCTCGTCGAGTTCGTCTTCCTCTCCGTGTTGCTGCTCGTGCCGCTCGGATACGTCGTGATGACCGCGGTCACCGTGCAGCGGGCGGCGTTCGGCATGACGGCAGCAGCGCGCGACGCTGCTCGTGCCTACGCCACGGCCGGCGCCGACGACTTGGGTGAGCGGCGGGCGGAGGCCGCGGTCGCGCTCGCGTTGCGTGACGAAGGTGTGCGCTGGTCGCCGCACGGGCGGGTCGTCGACTGTGGCGCGTGCGACTACGCGCCGGGTTCGCGGTTCACCGTGTCGCTCGGCGCTCAGGTCCCGATCCCGCTGGTGCCTGTCTGGATGTGCCGCGGCCGTTGCGTCGCGGCGATCGGCGTCAGCGCACACCACTCGGAACGGATCAGCTGCTACTCCGGCACCGGCGTACCGGACGCGTCGTGCGAGTAGCGGGTGGCCGCGATGACGGATCGCTCGCGGTGCTGGTCATCGGCTACACGGCGATCGCCGTCGCGTTGATCGTCGCCGGCATCGACGTGTCGAAGGTGTTCCTCGCGGAGCGGGCGCTGTCGTCGGCCGCGGACGCCGCGGCGATCGACGCGGCGCAAGGTGTCGACACCGACCGGGTCTACGACGGGCCCGAGCTGCGCTGCGGCGGGTCGCTCCCGCTCGACCCGGCCCGCGCCGCGAAGATGGCTCGTGACTCGATCGAGCAGCGCAGCCCGGACCTCGCGCGCACGTTCCGGCACCTGGATCCGCCCGACACCACGGTGGCGGGAGGGACCGTGACCGTCGCGTTGCGGGGCGAGGTCACGGTGCCGTTCGGGCGGCTGCTGGGCTGGCTCGGGATCACGCATGCGGGTGGTGCGGTGCCGGTCCGGGACACGGCGCACGCGACGTCACCCGTCGCGGGTAGCACTGCTGCCTGCGACGACGCCCGGTAACCTCGCTAGCCGATGTCGGCGAAGCCGAGGCCGATCTTGGGCGGTGGGCCGGGAGGAGGACAGGTGTCCGGGACCGAGCCAGCCGAGGAGCTCAAGGAGCTTTCCGCGACGCTGGGATCCATCGAGGCCGTGCTCAAGCCTGCTGACATGCGCAGTGAGCTCGAGAAGCTCGAGACCGAGGCCGCCGACCCCGACCTGTGGGGTGACCAGGAGCGCGCCCAGCGGGTGACCCGCCGGCTGTCGGCGCTCAAGGCGGACCTGGCGCGCCTCGATGGCCTTCGGAACCGTCTCGACGACCTCTCTGCGGCGATCGAGCTCGGTGATCCCGACCTGCTCGCCGAGGCCGCCGCGGACCTTCCGGCGCTGCGCAGCGACATCGAGGGCCTCGAGATCCGCACGCTGCTGTCCGGGGAGTACGACGAGCGGGACGCCCTCGTGACGATCAACTCCGGTACCGGCGGGACCGACGCCGCGGACTGGGCCGAGATGCTGATGCGGATGTACCTGCGCTGGGCGGAGCGCCACGACTACGCGACAGAGGTCTTCGACACCTCCTACGCGGAAGAGGCGGGGATCAAGTCGGCGACCTTCGTCGTACGCACGCCCTTCGCCTACGGCACGCTCGCGGGGGAGCACGGGGTGCACCGGCTGGTCCGCATCTCCCCGTTCGACAACCAGGCCAGGCGGCAGACGTCGTTCGCCGGGGTGGATGTGACCCCTGTGGTTGACGAGGCGGACCATGTCGACATCCCCGAAGACGAGATCCGGGTCGACGTCTACCGTTCGTCGGGGCCGGGCGGGCAGGGGGTCAACACCACCGACTCCGCAGTGCGGATCACCCATCTGCCGACCGGGATCGTCGTGACCTGCCAGAACGAGCGCAGTCAGATCCAGAACCGGGCTCGGGCGATGGAGGTGCTCGCCGCGAAGCTGCTCGAGGAGCGGCGAAAGGCCGAGGCCGCCGAGATGGACCGGCTCAAGGGGTCCCGCAACACCGTCGGCTTCGGCAGCGACGACAAAGTGCGGGACTACGTCCTGCATCCCTACCAGCTGGTCAAAGACGCTCGAACGGGCCTCGAGGTGGGCAATACCGGAGGAGTGCTCGACGGCGACATCGACGCCTTCATCGAAGCTGAGGTCCGCTGGCGTCGCAGCCAGGCGGATGCCTGAAGCGCATCTAGACTGACCGGCAAATGATTCGCTTCGAGTCGGTGACCAAGGTCTACCCGACGAGCACAAGGCCAGCCCTCGACAACGTCTCGGTCGACGTCGACAAGGGTGAGTTCGTCTTCCTCGTCGGCCAGTCGGGATCGGGGAAGTCGACCTTCCTGCGGCTTGCCCTGAAGGCGGAGACGCCGACCAAGGGCGAGATCTGGGTCGCCGGCAAGCAGCTGTCGCGACTGTCGCACTGGCGGGTGCCGGCGCTGCGCCGGCAGATCGGCACCGTGTTCCAGGACTTCCGGCTGCTGCCCAACAAGACCGTCGCGGAGAACGTCGCGTTCGCGCTCGACGTCATCGGCAAGCCCCGCTCCGTGGTTGCCAAGGTCGTGCCTGAGGTGCTCAGCCTCGTCGGGCTGGACGGCAAGGAGAACCGCAAGCCCGACGAGCTCTCCGGTGGTGAGCAGCAGCGCGTTGCGATCGCGCGCGCATTCGTGAACCGGCCGCGCGTGCTGCTCGCCGACGAGCCCACCGGAAACCTCGACCCGGCGACGAGCATCGGCATCATGAAGCTGCTCGACCGGATCAACCGGACCGGCACGACGGTCGTGATGGCCACGCACGACTCGAACATCGTCGACTCGATGCGCCGCCGCGTCGTGGAGCTGGAAGGCGGGCACGTCACCCGCGACCAGAGCCGCGGCGTCTACGGCTACGCGCAGTAGCGGAGGCCTGGCGTGCGCACCGAGTTCGTGCTGCAAGAGGTCGGGATCGGCCTCAAGCGAAACGTGACGATGACGATCGCGGCGGTCATGACGGTCGCGATCTCACTGACCTTGCTCGGCATCGCGCTGATCATCCGGGTCGGCGCCAACCAGCTCGAGCACGATCTGCTCAACCAGATCGAGGTGTCGGTCTACCTGCAGCCCGTGTGCGGAACGCCGCAGGCCGGCTCCAACTGCCTCACCGACGCGGACCGCACCAACATCGAGAACACGCTCAACGGGCTGCCGCAGGTCGAGCACGTCACCTACATCTCGCAGGCCGACGCGTACAAGCGGTTCAAGGAAGAGTTCAAGGGCAACCCTGACCTGGTCCGCGTGACGACGCAGGACCAGCTGCCCGAGTCCTTCGCGGTGAAGCTCAAGGACCCGCACCAGTTCGCGGTGGTGACGAGCGCCGTGGGCCGAGCGCCGGGCGTGCAGTCGGTCCAGAACGCCTCGTCGACCCTCAAGCGGCTGTTCGCCTTCTTCCACCACGTGACGCTCGGCGCGCTGCTGCTCACTGTCCTGCTGCTGATCTCCACCTGCCTGCTGATCTACAACTCGATGCGGGTGGCGGCGTTCAGCCGTCGCCGGGAGACCGGCATCATGCGGCTGGTCGGCGCATCGGACTTCTACATCCAGGCGCCGTTCGTGCTCGAGGGCACCGCGGCGGGGGTCGCCGGTTCCGGTCTCGCGGTGGTGTTGCTCCTGCTCGTCCGGTGGTACATCTCCAGCACGCTGGCGACGCGGGTGCTCGCGCCCTTCGGCCAGTGGTCGACGTTGTGGGAGGCGCTGCCGCTCGTCATCCTCATCGGCATCCTGCTACCGGCGATCGCGTCCTTCCTCACGCTGCAGCGCCATCTGAGGGTGTAGGCGATGCGGCTCGCGAGCGTCCGGCCGCTTGCCCTCGCGGCGACCGTGGCGGTGTTCGGCGCCGGGGTCGCGACGGGTGCCGCCCTGCATCGTGGTGCCGGGACGCCCGCAGCAGGTCGCGCCACCGTGCTCGACCAGGCGGTCAGGGCGATCGAGTCGCACGCTTCCAAGCCGGTGCCGGAATCGGTGCTGCAGCAGGCTGCGGTGGACGGCATGCTTCGGGCGCTGGGTGACCCGTGGTCGGCGTACTACGAGCCGACGGAGTTCGCCCGGTACGAGCAGACCCTCTCCGGTTCCTACAGCGGGGTCGGGATCTGGGTCCGCCGTGCCGCCTCGGGTGTGCTGCGGATCGAGAGCGTGCAGAGCGGCTCGCCTGCCGCACGCGCCGGGCTGCGGGTGGGAGACGTGCTCACCGCGGTGGCGGGCCTGCCGGTGACCGGCCGGACGGTCGCGGACGTCGCCGACGCGCTGTGGGGGCGCCCGGGCACCAGCGTGACCGTCCGCGTGGATCGCGGCGGCCGGTCGGTCACGGACGTGCTGTCGCGGGCGACGATCCGCAACGGTGACGTGAGCGCGCAACGTCTCGCGCCGGGCGTCGAGCGGCTGCGGGTCGCGATGTTCACGCGTGGTGTCGGTGACTGGGTGCGCGCTCGGGTGCGCGCCGCCGAGCGCGACCACCTGCGCGGCATCGTGCTCGACCTGCGGGACGACCCCGGCGGCCTGCTGGACGAGGCGGTCCGGACCGCGTCGGTGTTCCTCGATCGCGGCACCGTGGTGAGCTATGTGCAGCGGGGCTCGGCACCGCTTCCGCTCGGTACGACCGGTGGTCGCGGCAACACCGCGATCCCGCTCGTGGTCCTGGTGAACGGCGGTACGGCGAGTGCCGCGGAGATCGTCGCGGGTGCGCTGCAGGACCGCGGCCGCGCGGTGATCGTCGGATCGCAGACGTTCGGCAAGGGCAGCGTGCAGGCTCCTGACCGGCTCTCGGACGGATCCGACATCGAGCTCACCGTCGGGCACTACCTGACGCCCCAGGGACGATCGCTCGACGGCGTCGGCATCACTCCCGACGTCATCCTCGGCCCAGAGGTTCCGCAGTCGGTGCTCTACCAGCACGCCATCGAGGTGCTCTCCGGTCTCACCGCCGACGCCGGCAGCGCCGGCTGACGGCGCTGTTGACCCATGGTGAAGGAGTCCGGCCGCAAGCTCATCGCGCAGAACCGCAAGGCTCGCCACGACTACGCGATCGAGGACGTCTACGAGGCAGGCGTCGTGCTGCAGGGAACCGAAGTGAAGTCGCTGCGTGCGGGGCGGGCGTCGCTGGTCGACTCCTACGCCACAGTGCGTGACGGCGAGGTGTGGCTGGAGAACCTGCACATCCCCGAGTACACGCAGGGCACCTGGACCAACCATGAGCCGCGCCGGCGCCGCAAGCTGCTGCTTCACCGCGAGGAGATCGCGAAGCTGGTCGGCAAGACCAAGGAGTCGGGCCTCACGCTCGTCCCGCTGCAGCTGTACTTCAAGGACGGCAAGGTGAAGGTCGAGATCGCCTTGGCGCGCGGAAAGCGTGCCTACGACAAGCGGCAGACCCTCGCCGCGCGGGACGCTGCGCGTGAGATCGAGCGCGCGACCGGCAGGCGCTCAAAAGGCTGGGTCTGAGTTCTCGTCACGCCACCTGCCGCGGCGGGTCGGGGTCGCCGGCCCGCGGGTCCCGGTCGCGCGAGACGTAGCGGAAGCCGAGGTAGCTGGTCCACTCCTGCTCGCCGTCGGCGTTGATGCCGACCTTCCAGCGCTGCTTCGTCTTCAGCTGGTGATGCAGCTTGCACAGTGGTTGCAGGTTCTGTGGATTGGTGTCACCGCCCCGGTTGTGCTCGAGTCGGTGGTCCATCTCGCACTGGTACGCCGGCCGGGAGCAGCCGATCATCGAGCACCGTGGCTGCGTGGCCTTGACGAGGTCGCGCAGTAGACGCGACGGCTTGTACTTTCGGCCCAGGTCGATCGGCGTACCGGACATCGGGTCGGTGACGAGCCGGCTCAACGTCGAGTCTGCGGCGATCCGGCGCGCGGTTGCCGCAGTGACCGGCCCGTAGCCGGCCAGCTCGCCGGGTTGGTCATCAAGCCCGAGCACCGTGGTGAGCGGGACGGTCAGCAGCGTGTGCGCGCGGGCGGGACTCGGCTTGGAGCCGGCCGACGAGCCGACGACGGCGTCGTACAGCGCCTGGAAACGCCGCAGGCCGATCGATCGGTTGTCGCCCTCACGCTTCATCGTTGCGGCACGATCGTCGATCACGTCGGCCATCTCTCGGACCAGCGGAGCCGGGCCGAACGAGTTCAGTCCGGCCATGCCGTCCTCGCCCGGGAAGAACTCGACGTCGGACCTGGTCTTGGCTTCCGCCTCGCGCTGCGCGGCGCCCTCCGGATCGATCGTGATGATGAGCTTGCGCGCCGCGCGAGCGAGCTCGCTCGGCGTCCAGCCACGCGCAACCGCCTGCGGGATCACCTGTGCTTCGACCGCGGCGGCGACCCTCGGCGGGCAGTTGCGCGTCGCGCGGTGACATGCCTTCACGTGGTTCAACGAGATGTCGCCCCGGTCGAGTGCCGACCAGCTCTCGGGCATGCATTCCCCGATCCGGTCGACGAGCTCGATCTGCGCCATCGCTGTCGGGTAGGGGACGGAGGTGGCGCACGCAATCTCCTGCGCGGCGAGCACGTAGGCCTCGTGGGGATCGTCCGGCGGTCCGACGAGTCCGCGCACACCGCTGACGCAGTCATTCGTGGCGATCATCTGTTGAGCCGCCGCCCACGCGATGACCTTCGACCACAGGGCATGAACCCGGACCGCGGCGTACCCGTCCATCTGCAGGCTCCGCAGCGCGACGAGTGCCGATGCGAGAGCGCCACCCACCGGCATCTCTTCCAGCACAGCGAGCCGCGCATCCGTCTTTCCGAAGATGCGATCGAACTCGGGGTCCAGCACGACTCGAACATATGTTCGAAGAATGCCTAGTGTCAAGCCCTGAATTGTCTTGTGAATAAAGGGATTTCGGCCCGTGACTGTGGAAAGTCGCCGCGCAACCGCGCTACGAGCGAACCAGTCTGGCGATGGCTTCGGAGGCCTCGCGCAGCTTCACGTCGGCATCGTCACCGCCGTCCGCAACGGCCTCGCGCACGCAGTGTCCGAGGTGGTCCTCCAGCAGGCCGAGGGCGACCGCCTGCAGCGCCTTGGTGACGGCTGCGACCTGGGTCAGTACGTCGATGCAGTACTCGTCGTCGTCCACCATCCGCGCGATGCCGCGCACCTGTCCCTCGATCCGGCGCAACCGGCGCTGGTACGCCGCCTTGTCCGCGGTGTAGCCGCGCGTTGTGGTCATGCCACCGTCTCCCTGTCCGTCACGTAGTGATCCCGGCATCGAGTGCTGCAGAAGTAGACCTGGGTCACGCCGTCGCCGTACGACGCGGGCGCGTGCGCGCGCTCGACCTGCATGCCGCACACCGGATCGATCGCGTACGGCGAGCCGCCGTCGTCCGCCCTGGCGCCGCGTCCGGCGCGGACGACGAGCGCGAAGCCGACCAGAGCAATGATGTTCAGCACGGTCGTGTGGTTCCAGGCGAAGTGCTCGGCCGCGACGAGCCGCGGCCGATGACCGGGAATCCCGCCGAGGGCGCGCATGACGACCTCGGTGAGAAGCCCGGCGCTGCTCATGGCGAACCAGAGCACCGCCACGAGCCGCAGTGTCAGCCGGCCGCCGTACAGCTTGCGGTAGATGAGGACGAGCGGCAGCGAGAGCAGGTCGGCGAAGACGAAGGCGATTACGCCGCCGAAGCTCACGCCGCGTTGCCAGAGCGCGGCGGCGAGCGGCACGTTGCCGATCGAGCAGACGAAGCTCACCATCGCGACGGCAGGGCCGACGAGGGCGTTCTCGATCGCGGTCAGGGCGCCGTGACCGTGGATGAAGACGGCCGACCACACCCGAGTCGGGACGCCGACCGCGAGGAACCCGGCGACCACGAAGCCGATGACGATCTCGCGGCGCAGCATGGACAGGTCCGACAACGTGTAGCGGGCGGCGGCCCGACGCCGAGCGGGATCCTGCAACCGAGCGCGGAAGCCGGCGTCGGGTTCGGAGTCTTCAGGCTCCGCTTGCGCGTCATCTCGGTGCGCTCTCGTTGTTTCGAGGAGCGAGGCGCTCGCCGCCTTCGGCAGGAGCGCTGCGAGCAGGACGATCATGATCGCGCCGCCGAGGAACTCGGCAGCGGCGAGCTGCCAGCCGATCAGGAGCCACATCACGAGACCGAGCTCGATGACGAGGTTCGTCGAGGCGACCATGAAGACGATTGCCGTGGTGAAGTCGGCGCCGCGGTCGAACAGCGACCGAGCCAGCGCGCTGGCGGCGTAGGAGCAGGAGGAGCTCGCCATCCCGAACAGGGACGCGCGGGTGATCGCGGCGGGGCCGTGATCGCCCATGGTGCGCACCATCGCGCGACGTGACACCAGGGCCTGGACGGCGCCGGAGAGCACGAAGCCGAGCACGAGAGCCCAGAGCGTCTGCCAGAACATGAAGAAGCCCTCGTCGAGGCTGTGCCAGATCGTCGAGAGCGTGCCCACCCTTGCAAAATACCCCCCTGGGGTATTGGGGTGGCAGAAATCCGAGGTTCCTGGTGGGAAGCCGAGGGGTACGCTCGACGTTGTACTCATCACCGAACACACGAGGGGGCGAACGGTTTCGACTTCGGACGTCGATTCAAGGGAAGCGGGCCGAGGATGTCGCGTGATCTCGCAAACCACTCGCGGCAACTTCAATAAATGCCGATAACAACCGGCTCGCTCTCGCTGCCTGACAGGTAGCAGAGCTGTCAGCCTAGGGGCGCCTCCGCTCTAGGACCTGGCATCGATAGGAGGCTCCACCGCGGATCCCGGTCACGGGGATCCAAGGGAAATCAAACAGTGACTGAGCTCGCAGCGGGGCGCCTGTGCCGCCGCTGGAGCTGAGAAAACCGCAACAGGCTGCGCCCGGAGAAGCCTTGATGAACCGCCGAAGGACGCGGGTTCGAATCCCGCCGCCTCCACGAACGCCGTGAGCCGAGCGGAGAGCGCTTGCGCTCTTCCGAGGCGATCAAGTTCGTTGACGAGCGAAGGCTCCGCCTTCGCGAGGAACATGAGCGCTCACGATGTGAGCGTTGTTGGAGGCGACCCCGTTCCCTCGTAGCGCGCGATGATCTCGTGCGCCCAGGCGAGCGCATCGCGTGCGCGGATGCCGGAAGGCTGCGGTCGCGTCCACAGCTCGAGGGTCTCCGGACGGTTGTCGTCGCGGACGCCATTTCGATGGTGGATCGTCTCGTCCGGCGCCAGGTACCGGCCAAGGAGCTCTTCCGCGACAAGGATGTGCTCGAACACGTAGCCGCTTGAGCCGCCCCGTGGATGCAAGCGCGCTTTGACCAAGATGTAGCCGGCCTTGTGTCGTGTTCGTCCACCGCGCCAGTTGCCGTTGGATGAGCCGCCCTCGGTACGGCAGTCGGCGCAGGTCGACGACTTGACTTGTTTGGGCTTACCGCAACCGCAGACACCCTTCGATCTACATGAAGGACATCTCAGATGGCCGCTTGACGGCTGGAAGATGCGCCGACACTCAGTGCATGTCCGCGTCTTCACGCAGCGGAACTTACGGCCGAGCTATGACGGAAACGATCTTGGAGTCGGTCCCGCCGACGCCACGAAGGGCGCCCGCGTCCGTCACTGGCCTTACTCGTATTGCAGGGATTCGAGGACTGGTACGCGTGCGTTGCGCCAGGCCGGTAGCACCGATGCGGCGCCGACCAGGACGAGCGAGGCGGCCGCCCATACCGCGAAGCTGACGAAGTCGTAGCGGAGCGGGTCCTTGAACCCGATGATGATCGGCAAGACGAGGTGGAAGCCGGTCTGGATCACGACCGACCCGACCAACGCCAGCGCGAGGCCGACGACCCCGGCGCACAGACCCTCGGCAATCGTCATCCGGGCAAGCTGTGACGGTTCCATTCCGACTGCTGCCAGGAGGCCGAGCTCGCGCCGGCGCTGCACACCGACCAGGAGCAGTGTCGAGAGCACGGCGACGAACGCGACGAGAAGCAGCCCGCGCTGCATCGCGGTGAACGGCGACAGCTGGTCGTTGACGGAGGAGGAGATGTCTGCGGCGTACTGCGCCGGATCTTCGACGATCAGTCCGGGAAGCAGGCTCGCTGCCCTGACTCGGTCGGCGAGCGCCGCGGCGCTGAGGCCGCGGACCGGAATCAGCCCGAAGCTCTGCACCGGCTGCCTGCCGAAGAGCCGCTGATACAGCGACATCGGGATGGTGACGGCGCGACCGCCCAGGTTGCCGTCCCGCCAGACGCCGCCGACGGTCACCGGTTTGCGGCCGGTCGGGGTGTCGATGAGCATCGTGGACCCGGGGCGAAGCCCACGGTCTCGCGCGAGGGCAGCGCCGATCAGCACCCGGCCGGACGCGAACGACTGCGGGCTCTTGCTGCCCTCGATCAACGGCAGGTTCAGCCACGGGTACGTCGCGGCCAGGATCCCGACCAAATGGCTGCTGTCGTGCCCGCTGAGGACGAACTCGCTGCGGTCCACCCGTGCGACGCCCGGGATGCGGCCGAGGGCAGCACCGAGGGCCGCGGTCGGCTTGGACTCGATGTTGACCGTGTTGTTGGGGGACAGCGTCGAGACGTACACCTCCTGCGGGTGCCCGGTCTCGATGCTGTGGGCGATGTCAGCCTTCGCGGCGGCTTGGGTGCTGCCTATGACGAACGCCGTCGTCACCGCGGCGCCCACCGCGACTGCCATCACACCGGCGCGCCGGCCCTGCCGCGCCAGGTTCGCGATGCCGAGCCGAAGCGGTCCGTCGAAGCCACGGACGAGCCGCGCGAGGGTGGCCGCGATCACCGCCGCGAGCGACGCCGAGGCGAGCAGTGACGACACCGTCGCGAGCAGCACGCCGACGGGCGCGATCTTTGCCTGCCACGGCTCGATGGCGCCGTTGCGCTGAGCGACCCAGCAGACCGCGAACCCCAAGACGCACAGCACGATGAAGACGCCGGCCATCACGGCGTTGCGGCGGTGCTGTGCGTCGAAGGTCTCCTCGCGCATCGACAGCTCGGCGACGACGTCGATCCGGCCGATCCGCCGCGTCGACATCAGGGCCGCGATCCCGCCGACGACCGCGCCGAGCGCGATCCCTGCGAGGACCGCCCCAACCGTGAGGTGGACAGGGATCCGCACCCCGACGACCAGGACCGTGAACTTCGACAGGCTCGCCGTCAATGGCCGGGCGAGCAGCGTGCCGCCAGCCACCCCGAGCAGTCCGCCCAGCAGCCCGAGCGCGGCGCCCTCGAGCATCGCCCCGAGCCGGACCACCCGGGCGGTCCCCCCGAGCGCGGCTACGAGGGCGAGCTCGCGGCGCCGCTCTTCCATGGCGAGCGCGGAGATGTTGAAGATCAGCATTCCGCCGACGGCGAGAGCGAACAGGCTGAGCAGCGCGAAGAGCGGCAGGATCGTGTCGGTGTAGATGCCGATGGCAGGCGGCGGCTGGGTTGCGGTGAGCACGCCGTTCCACGAGCCGACGGCCGCCTGCAGTCGGGTGCGCAGGTCGCGGACGTCGGCCCCTGTCGCCGGGATCACGTAGATCGCATCGAGGCGGTGCGTACGGGCGAACAGGTGCTGCGCTTCGCGCAGCGGGAACACGGCCACGGCGCCGTGGTTGAACCGGGCCAGCGCCGGCAGCCGCAGCGCCGAGCGCAGCGCAATCGTGCCGGTGTCGGTCTGGATAGCGGCGTCGGGGCCGAGCCGGCTCGCCAGCTGAGGACTGACCGCGACGCCACCCGCGTCGCCCAACGCGGTCAGCCCGGTCCGGGAGCAACCGAACCGTCCGACCAGCGCCTGCAGCCGGCAGTCGATGCCGAGGCTGAGGATGCTCTCCGCCCGCGGATCGGCGCGGCTTCCGGCGTAGGTGACGACCTGTACGACCGGTACGGCGGTCTGCACGCCCGGGGTCCGCTCGACCGTGTTGAGGACGCTTTCGTCGATGCCGCCGTTGGATGTGGCGCCCACGATCCGCAGTGGTGCGGGTCCGGCGAGCTGGCGGCCGAAGGTGTGGAAGCTGGCGGACACGCTCGCCGTCATGACGAGCACGGAGACACCCAGCGACGCTCCGGCGGCGATCGAGATCACTGCGAGCGCCGCGCGCAGCGGACGTCGGCGGGCTTGGCGCAGGTTCAACCAGTAGGCGACCCGGAGCACGTCAGCCCCGCCGGGCGGAGGCGCGCCGAGTTGAGGTCAGCTGTCCGTCAACGACGTGCAGGGTTCGCTCGGCGCGCCGGGCGGCGGCCTCGTCGTGCGTGACCATGAGCAGCGCCACTCCCGCTTGGGTGACTTGCTCCTCCAGTACGGCGAGGATCTCGGCGCCGGTCGCGCGGTCGAGGTTGCCGGTCGGCTCGTCGGCGAGGATCAGGCGGGGTGAGTTGACCAGCGCCCGCGCGATCGCCACTCGCTGCATCTCGCCGCCCGACAGCTCACCCGGCAGGTGCCGCGCTCGCGGCGCCAGGCCGACCCGTTCGATCAGCTCGGCGACCCGATCGTCACCATGGCGTCCGCCGTCCAGGACCAGTGGCAGCGCGACGTTCTCACCGACCGTCAGGTTCGGGATCAGGTGGAAGAACTGGAACACGAATCCGACGTGCCGGCGACGCAGTCGCGCCAGGGCCGACGCCGACAGCGTCGAGACGTCCTGCCCGTCCACCCACACCGAGCCGGTGTCTGCGCGATCGAGACCGCCGGCGAGATGCAGCAACGTCGACTTGCCGGACCCGCTCGGGCCGACAACGCTGACGAACTCACCGGCGCGGACCTCGAGACTGACGTCGTTGACGGCGGCGACGACTTCGCGGCCGCGGCGGAAGTGCTTGGAGACGCCCGACATCCGCAGCAATGCCAAGTCCCCGCCCGACTCCACGGGGGGAGGCTACTGGCCCGCCTTCACCGGGACAGCGGGTACCGGGCGGCCGCGCATCCGGCCGCCCGGCACCTGCCGATCAAGACCGCGCGCCGTTCAGGCGAGCATCAGCACCTTGGGGTCCGCGGGGTCGACGAGAACCGCAAGGGTCGCGCCCGGCTGAACCTGTGGGATCTGGATGATCGGGATGATGGCGTCGGTCTCGGCGGGATAGGTGGCGCCGTCCACGGTCACTTGCAGCCCGAGATGTACTTGCGGGCTGTCGTTGATGTACGCGCCGGTCTGGGTCGCGCTCGTCACCACCGCCGTACCCGGCTTGCCGGTGGAGCGGAGCCGGGTGGCGGTCTCGTTGGCCGCCTGCAGGTTGCCCATCATCTGGGCGCCCATCGCCGCGGTGTCCTTCAGGGCGCGGAACCCGCCCGCGACCCCCCGATGCTCCGGCGGCACCATCTCCTTCGCGGTCTTCTGCATGCTGCGGATGTCCTTGAACATGCCCATCGCAGGCCCTCCCTTGGGCTGCAGGCTCAAACGGCCCGACACCTGTGAACCAAGCACTGCCGGGCGTTGTTGACAACAAATTGTCAGAAAATTGGCGTGACCATCCTGGGCTGCCCGGACCCGCCAGGCGAGGGGATGACCTTCGCCCCTGGCTGACGGGACCAGCGCAACCCGACCATCGAGACGTGCGCACCATGCCGCCCGACGAGCTCGTCGTCGAGGGCGTGTGCAAGCGCTACCGGCGCGCGACGGTGCTCGACCGGGTCAGCCTGTCGGTGACCGCCGGTGAGGTCGTCGCGCTGACCGGCGAGAACGGCGCCGGCAAGTCGACCCTCATGCGCATCTGCGCCGGGCTTTTGCCCGCCGATGCGGGTGAGGTCCGGGTCGCGGGTGCCGTCGGGTACTGCCCGCAGACGCCGGGCCTGTTCGAGCTCCTGACCGCGGACGAGCACCTGGTGATGTTCGGCCGGGGACTAGGACTCGGCCGTGCCACGGCGCTGAGACGCGGTCACGACCTGCTCGACGAGTTCGGGTTCCCGGTCGGCGCGCGCGTCGTCACTGCCGAGATGTCGGGCGGCACGCGGCAGAAGCTCAACCTCGCGATCGCCCTTCTCGGCAATCCCGGACTCCTGCTACTGGACGAGCCGTACCAAGGATTCGACCGGGGCACCTACGTCAACTTCTGGGACCACTGCCGCGCGTGGAGCCGGCAGGGGAAAGCGGTGGTGGTCGTCACGCACATGCTCGCCGAGCTCAGCCGCGCCGACCGGGTGGTCGAGCTGCCGTCGCACCCCTCGTTGGAGCGGCCATGAGGGAGTCGCTGTCGCGCATGGTGATCATGGCGGAGATGCACGGCCGGGACCTGGTCCGCCGGCACATCGCCATCGCGCTGCTCGTGGCACTGCCGATGAGCTTCTACCTCAGCTCGGTGGGAGAAGGCCGGGACGCGGTCGGCACCGGGGGCGTGGCGATGGCGTTCGCCGTTGGCGGCGCCACCGTCTTCTCCGCGCTGTCCTCCAGTGAGGTCGATCACCGGCTCGTGCTGTCGGGATACCGGCCCCACGAGCTGCTGGTCGGTCGGCTGCTCTTCTTGTGCCCGTTCGGCATCGTGCTGTCCGGGCTGTTCACCGCGCTGATGGCGCCGATCTCGCATCCCGACAACCCTGGCGTGCTGCTGCTCGGGGTGAGTGCCGTTGCTGCGATCGCGGTGCCGTTCGGCATCGCCGTCGCCGCAATCGTCCCGCGCGAGCTCGAGGCAACGCTCGTCCTGATCGGTGTCGTCGGCATCCAGCTTGCGGTGAGCCACACGTCGACGGTCGCGAAACTGCTGCCGTTCTACGGCGCGCGGCTGCTCATCGACACCGGCCTGGCAGGCCACGGCCCGATCCTGTGGCCGCTGATCGAGGGCGCGATGTACGCGGTTGCCCTCTTGGCGCTGGCCCGGGTCTTCATCGGGCCGCGGCTGTCGATCCGCACCGCCGCGCGGCGCGGGGGTTAGCGACCGAGCCAGCCCAGCAGCCTCGCCTGCGGATCCGCGTCGTCCCCGACCTCGGTGGCGGGGGCGAAGGCTCCACTGGCCGCCAGCATGTCGAGCTGAGGCTCGACGATCTCGATGCAGGCGGCGACCAGATCGGGATCGAGCGTGGTGTCCTGTCCGGTCGCCTTGGCAAGGTCCCAGCCGTGAACGAGCACGTCGATGATCCGGTGACCGGCGTACACCGAGCCGGGGACCGGCCCGTAGGAAACGGCGCACGGTGCGTCGAGGGCTCCCGGCGCCTCGAAGGCGGCCGCTGCCGCAGCTGCCGACTTCTCGTACGAGCCGGCCGCGTCGTCCCCCAGCACGTCGCCGTCGAGGGCGGTTCCGACTTCGTCGATCGTCTTCCCCGCGGCGAGCTCAGCGGCCCAGTAGTTGCCCGCGACCACGTGGTTGGCCAGGGCGCGTACATCCCACCCTTCGCACGGGGTCGCCTCATTCCACTGTTGCGGACCGATGCCGGCGACGATCGTGCCGGTCGCGCTCAGCACTCGGCGGTGTACGTCGTTCAGGTCTGCCATGACATCCCCTCCCGGGTCGATCCTGAGTCTGCGTCGTAGCGAGCCGTTTGGCGAGCGACCGCCACCTGCTCGCGTCAGCGAGCGCGTGCCACGAGAAACACGACGGTCGGCCGGTAGGGCCGCATGATCGGCCGGACCACCTCGACCAGGCGGTCTCTCGCCTGCTCCGCCCGGCGGGGTCCGAGCTCGTCGAGCCAGGCGGCGAACTGAGCCTGGCCGAGCCGGTAGTCGACGAGCTGTTCAGGTTCCTCGACGCCGACGTCCAGGACCTCTTCGGTCGCGATGACGTCGGCAAGCCCGGCCCGGTCGGCGGTCGCCGCCATCCGGTGCGGATCACCGAGCAGTGGTGTCGCTGTCTGCTTCAGTCGCACGTACCAGTCGGGGACGCGCCAGCCCTCACCGCGGGCCGCTTCGTCCAGCGCGTCGCGAACCTCACTTCGGCTGGAGTTCGCGTAGACGCAGGCGAGTACGCCGCCACCCGGGCGCGTCACCCGACCGGCCTCGGCGAGCGCGAGATGGGGCTCGGTCAGATGGTTGAACACGAACGCCGCGACGGTGTCGTCCACCGCGTCGGAGCGAAGCGGCAGCCGGGTGACGTCCCCCGCGACCGCTGGTGGCCGGTGATCCGCGCCCCACGCCAACATGTCGACGGACAGATCGAGAGCGATCGGACGTGCCCCGAGCTCGGTCAGCGCCGCACTGACCACCCCGGTGCCGGCGCCGGCGTCGAGGACCGCCCGTCCAGTCAGTCGATGTGGGCTGGTGTCGAGCAGCCGATGGGCGATCGGCCGGTAGACGATCGTCGCGCCTTCGGCCCATCGGCGGGCAGCACCGGCGTAGTGGTCGATGGTCACGCCGGACCGCGGCGCGGAAGCCCGATTCCCTGACGCTGCAGGGCCTCACGGACGTGGTGTTCCCACCATCGCAGCTCAGTCTCGTCGCCGATCGCCTTCTCCCAGCCGAACGTGACCATGATCGCTGCGAGGCAGAGGTCGAGCTGCCGGTCGAACCAGTCGGCCGTCGCGACGCCGTGGCGCTCGAGAGCCGCCCGGAACCGCTCGATCGAGGCCTCCTTCGGCTCCGGCAGCCGCGCCCGGTTGAGCGCGAGGTACCAGCACAGGTCCCAGCAGGCCGGGCCCGATCCGGGATAGGCCCAGTCGAGCAGGATGGTCCGTCCATCCGGGTGAGACCCCAGGTTGCCCATCTTCCAGTCCCCGTGAAGGAAGGTCACCGGCGTCTGCGACAGCGGAACCGTCAGCAGGGACGGGTCGTCCTGCACGGCGAAGGCCAGGTCGGCGAGGAGGGGCGACAGCGCGGGGAGCGCGCGCCACCCGGCGTCCGCCCCGACGATCGGGCCGGGAGGGTCGGCGACTTCGAGCTCCTTCGCCACCACCCGGGGATCGAAGAAGCGCAGCCGCTCGGTCATCGTCGTCAGGCCGCCGATGGTGTCGGTGAATCCCCAGAACGCTGCGGAGAGCTCCGCCAGGTGATCGATGAAGCTCTCGTGCTGCGACCTCGGTACGACGCCGTCACCCTCTGGGACGAGGTGTTCGGCGATGTCGCGCATCAGCGTGGAGCAGACGGCATCCTTGCCCGCCCCGTCGATCTGCATTGCCACGACGGTGTGGTCGATGGAGGCCGGCGCCTCTCCCATGAGTCCCGCCTGCCAGACCAGGTAGGGGCGATGCACCTCGTCGCCCGTCACCCGCATGATCCAGTCCGTCGCCGGGCTGAGCCGCTTCAAGAAATACCGCTCGCCGTCGATCGTCACCTTCTCGAAGGTCGAGGAGCTCTTTCCGTCCGCGGGGTTTACCGCACGGCGTTCAGAGGCTCGGGCGAGCAGCTCGCTGACAGGTCGGACCGTCATGTCGGGATCATGTCCTGGTCACTCGGGCACGGTTGGTCGCAGCCGCCGCGGCGGGAGGGGCACGAAGCCGGACGTCTTCGCCATGTACGCCGCGTACGCCGGCTTGCGCTTGGCCATTCCCTTCTCGAGCATCGGCTTGCCGGTCGCGAACCCGACGAGATAGGTCACGACCACCGGAGCGATCACCGTCAGCTGCCCGCGCCAGTCACCGGCCGCCGGCAGCCAGAGGCCGAACCAGAGCACCGACTCGCCGAAGTAGTTCGGGTGACGGCTGTAACGCCACAGCCCGTGGTCCATGACCTCGTGACTGCCGCTGCGAGTACGAATGAACCGCGCCAGCTGCGCGTCGGCCGTCGCCTCGAACCCGAGGCCGATGACGAACAAGGCCGCGCCGATGATGTCGAGCGCCGGCCGGGAGCCGCGCTGGTACATCGCGACCTGCTGCGGCATCGAGACACCGAAGGCGATCACGGCTTGCGGGAGGAACACGCGGCGGATCGCGTACAGCGGCACCGAGCCCGGCGCTTTGCGCAGGATCGCGGCGTAGCGCGGGTCCTCGCCATGGCCGCGGTTGCGGGCTGCGATGTGCCACGCAAGGCGCAACGCCCACGCGGCTGTCATGACCAGCACCAGCACTCGCCGCGTCGTGTCACCCGAAGTAGCGGTCGACCAGCCGAAGGCCGTCCCCGTGATCGCGAGGATTGCGAGCCCCCACGTCACGTCGACGATGTTGTATCGGCCGCGCCGGCGCGCCAGCGCCCACGTCGCCGCGAAGACCACGATGTCGACCCCGGCCGTGACCGCCAATCCGGTGGCGAACCGGTCCCCCCCGAAGTCGCTCACTTCGTCATCGTGAGCTGTACGACGTCGAGATGGCCGGCACGGAATCCCGCCTCGCAGTAGGCGAGGTAGAAGGTCCACATCCGCCGGAAGGTGTCATCGAAGCCGAGGGCGCTGACGGCGGCGGCGGCCGAGACGAAGCGCTCTCGCCAACGCCGCAACGTCTCCGCGTAGGAGGCGCCGAACCGCTTCACATCGATGATGCGCAACGCGGTTTGCTTTCGCACGATGTCTTCGATGGCGTCGAGCGACGGGATGATTCCGCCCGGGAAGATGTACTTGTGAATCCAGGAGTAAGACCGACGTGAGGCGAGCATCCTGCGGTGTGGCATCACGATGGCTTGCAGGCCGACCCGCCCGCCTGCCCGCAGCCGCCGGTCGAGTACCTCGAAGTACGTCGGCCACCATCGCTCACCGACCGCCTCGATCATCTCGACGCTGACGATCGCGTCGTACGTGCCGCCGATGTCGCGGTAGTCGCAGAGCCGAACGTCGACCCTGTCGTCGACCGCTTCTGCCCCCGCACGCTGACGGGCGAGTGCCGCCTGCTCTTTCGACAGGGTGATCGTCGTGACCGAGGCACCGCGGCGGGCGGCGCGGATCGCCAGCTCGCCCCAGCCGGTCCCGATCTCGAGCACCCGGCTTCCCGCCTCGACCCCGGCCTGGTCGAGCAGCCGGTCGATCTTCCGGCGCTGTGCCGTCGCCAATGGCTCGCCCGGGTCGTCGAAGATCGCCGACGAGTACGTCATCGTCTCGTCGAGGAACAGCGCGAACAGCTCGTTCGACAGGTCGTAGTGGCGCTCGATGTTGCTGCGCGCTCCGTGGCGATCGTTGTCCTCAGTCGCGGGCTGGCGCGCTTCGTAGGCCCCACGGATCCACTGCAGCCACTCCGGAACCAGCGAGTCGATGTGACGGGCCAGCGGCTCGATCGCCGCGGCCAGATCGGGCGCGTCCCAGTCGCCGGCCATGAACGCCTCGCCGAAGCCGATCTTGCCGTCGCGTCCCAGCCGGGTGAAGAAGGACTCGGCGGAGATGACCCGCATCACGGGGGCGTCATCGGGACCGAAATGAGAGCCGTCGGGCAGGTCGACGCGTAGCCCGGCGCGACGAGCGATTCGCCGCATGGCGGCGCGCGCGAGCGCCGCACGGATCCGTGCTGGCTGTGGCGGCGCCATGCCGGGCCAGCGCTCGAGATTGACCGCTCTCGCCGCAGTGGGTGCGGTCGGTGTCGAGGTCACATCGGTGATCATCGCTCGCGTACCGCTCCCGCCGCCATAGTCGTGGCCCACAGGTCGGGTGTAGCCGAGCGGACCAGTCGGAAAACGCGTCGAGGCGATGCGACCCGGCCGATAGCGTCGAACCGACCAGCCGGCACCGCCCGGCGTGCCAGCCGGCCGGGGACGGGAACGTGGACGTGACTGAGGAACGCCGCGGCACCGTGATGGGCCTCGCGGCGTACCTCATCTGGGGCCTGTTCCCGCTGTACTGGCCGTTGCTGAAGCCGGCCGGTGCCGTGGAGATCCTCGCCCACCGCGTGGTGTGGTCCCTGATCAGCGTCACGGTGCTTCTGCTTGTGGTGTCGGGACGGGGCGCGTGGCGGGCGTTGCCGAGGGACACCCGCTCGCTCGGCCTGTTGAGCCTGGCGGGGTTGCTGATCGGCATCAACTGGGGCGTGTACATCTGGGGCGTCAACCACGGCCATGTCGTGGAGACCTCGCTGGGCTACTTCATCAATCCGCTCGTCACTGTCGCCCTAGGCGTGATCGTGCTGCGAGAGCGGTTGGGGCGCACGCAGTGGACGGCGGTAGGGGTCGCGACCGCGGGAGTCGTGGTCCTGACCGTCCAAGCCGGTCGGCCGCCCTGGATCGCGTTGGTGCTCGCGTTCAGCTTCGGTGCGTACGGCCTGGTGAAGAAGGTCGTCGGCGTGACGCCCATGAACGGACTCGTGGTCGAAGCCGCGGTCCTCGCGCCGCTTGCTGCGGGTTACCTCGCCGTTTCGGCGGCCCGCGGTGATGGGACGTTCACGGGTCACGGCGCCGACCACGCCGCGCTGCTGGCCAGCGCGGGGATCGTGACCGTCGTGCCGCTGCTGCTGTTCGCCGGCGCGGCCCCGCGGATCGCGCTGTCACGCCTTGGCCTGATGCAGTACCTGACCCCGACCATCCAGTTCGTGATCGGCGTAGCCGTCCGTCACGAGCCGCTCCCGGCGGTCCGTCTCGTCGGCTTCTGTCTGGTTTGGGTGGCGCTCGGCGTCTTCACCGCCGGCCTGTTGTCGATGCCGGAACGCGAGCGTCAGGTCTTGGGGGAGAGGCTCTTGAGCGCCAGCGAGTAGCTCTCGGTGTAGTTCACGTTCCGCTGGGACGCCGCTACCGTGCCCTGTTCCTTGACCAGGATGGGCTTGCTGGTCGCGATCCAGTAGTCCTGCGAGGACCTCCCGCTGCTGTTGCCGTGCAACTTCGTGTCGACGTGGACGTGGAGGGTTCGGACCGTCGTGCCGCCGACGTCGATCGTGTCGTAGCCGACGACGCGTGAGGTCTGCACCGCGACCGCGTCCGGTGCCTTGCACTTGAACTTCCAGACGTGGCCCGCCGCGACTGCTGGCTGGTAGACGTATGACGGTCCGGAGCAGGTGAAGTCTTCGCCGCTGCTGACGCCGTAGAAGCTGATCGTGGTGCGGTACGACGTGACCTTGATCCCGTCACCCGATGGGCAGAGCACCTGCGTCTGGACGTGCTCGGGCACCGGCTTCCAGGTGCTGGCGACACCGCATGCCTTTCGCTTGTTCGTGATCTTCGTGGTTGAGGGGAACTCCCGCTGCGTTCCCGGGATGTTGGTCTGTTCCGACCCCTTGGTCGTGTAGCTGAACGTTCCGAGCACCCCCGGAGGGATGGTCGGCGACGCCGAGGCGGTCGGTGACGCATGCCGCGCAGCGGTTGTGCGGGTCGGGGTCGGCGACGCGGCTTCGGCCGCAGTCGTCGCAGGCGTGACGCCGCCGTTCGCCGTGTGGTGCGGGGAGTGGTGCGCTCGGTGCGAGGGCTGGGCCGAGGTGGCAGCGCTGGTCGGTGTCGGCGCGCTCGTGGTCGGCTGGCTGGTCGCCGCAGGGGTTGCGGAGGACGACGGCGTCGATCCGCTGTCATGTCCGGAGACGGAGGCGTCGATGACCCCCACGAGCACCACCACGGCGAGGGCGGCGCCGATCGCCTGTTCGCGTCCAGTCATGGCGAAGAGTCAACCAAACCGAGGGCCGGCGCCCGCGGGCCGGCAGGCGATCGGAGCGGTGATGAGCTCATCCGGGATGCCGAACGCCGCCACCAGGAGATCGGCGTGCGGTCGCAGCTCGCGGCAGAGGTCGTTCACCGTGGCGGTCACTCGCTTGCTGCGGCTGGCCGTCAGCCGGTTGTGCTCCAGGAACCAGCCGCGCTCACGCTCGATCACCGACAGCGCATGGAGGTCGCACACGCGGTTCAGCAGGTCTGCGACCGCCTCGTCCTCCACAGCGCTCAATGCGGTGTCGAACGCCTCGAGGACGCGAGCGTCAATGTGGGCGCGTGCGGCGAGGAGCAGGTGGTCCTGCGCCGAGTTGAAGACGTCGAAGAGATCGGCATCGGCTTCGACGCCTTTGCGCAGTCGTCGCGCGAGGCCTTCCAGCAGGTGCTTCTCGCGCCAGGCGAGCAGTGAGATCTGGTAGCCGCGGTCGAGCAGGCTGGTCTCGTCGTCCGACGTACCGGGGAGCGCGTCGACGAGCCGTTGCACGATCCCTCGCGCACCGCTCCGCTCGATGACGATGTCGGCCACCTGCTCGGCGACGAAGCGCGCGGTGCCGATCGTGTCGAGCTCTCCGAACTCCGCCTGGTAGTTCGTCAGCAACGTCTTCGCCACCAGCTGCAGCAGGACGGTGTTGTCACCTTCGAAGGTCGTGAAGACGTCGGTGTCGGCCTTGAGTCCCGCGAGCTGGTTCTCCGAGAGATAGCCGGCGCCCCCACACGCCTCACGGCAGGCCTGGATGGTGGCGGTGGCATGCCACGTCGACGTCGCCTTCAGTCCGGCAGCGAACGTCTCGAGCCGTCGGCGCGCCTGTTCGTCGCTCGCCTCCGACTGCACGTCGTGCAGCTCGCTCACCAGCTCCGCTTGGGCGAAGCTCAAGGCGTAGGTGGTTGCGAGCGCGGGCAGCAGCGCCCGCTGGTGCGCGAGGTAGTCGAGCACCACGATCTCCTCGCCGGCGTCAGGAGCCTTGAACTGGCGGCGGCTGTTGCCATAGCGGACGGCGATCGTCAGCGCGTTCTTCGTCGCGGACAACGCGGAGCCGGAGATGCTGATGCGCCCCTGCACGAGCGTGCCGAGCATGGTGAAGAAGCGGCGGTTGACGTTGTCGACGGGACTCGAGTAGCTGCCGTCCGGCGAAACCGCTCCGAACCGGTCGAGCAATGCTTCGCGCGGAACCCGGACGTTGTCGAACCAGATGCGACCGTTGTCGACGCCGTTCAGTCCGGCTTTCTCGCCGTCGTCGGCGATTCGCACCCCCGGCGCGGTGTTGCCCGCGGCGTCCCTGATCGGCACCAGCAGCGCGTGCACACCGTGTACCTCGCCGGCGGTGCAGAGCTGGGCGAAGACGACGGCCAGCCGGCCGTCGCGCGCCGCGTTGCCGATGTAGTTCTTGGCGGCGTCGTCGTCGGGGGTGCAGACGACGAACTCCTGGGTCGTCGCGTCGTACGTCGCGGTCGTGCGAAGCGACTGGACGTCTGAGCCGTGACCGGTCTCCGTCATGGCGAAGCAGCCGAGCAGCTCCGCGTTCATCACGTCGCGGAGGTACTGCTCGTGGTGGCGGGCGGTACCGAGGTGGCGGATGGCGCCGCCGAACAGCCCGAACTGCACCCCGCACTTGACGAGCAGGGAGAGGTCGGCGTGAGCCTGCGTCTCGAAGCTGGTCACGCCGGCGCCCACTTCGTCGAGACCGCCGCACTCCTTCGGGAACATCAGCTTCGGGCCGTCGGTCGCAGCCACGGCGAGCAGTCCTTCTAGCGTGCGTTGCCGCTGCTCGTCGATGCTCAGTCCTTGGCGGGGGGCCAGGCGTGGGTCGCGAAGAAGCTGGCGGACCTGCTCGCGAGTGTCCGCCCAGCGCCCATCGAGGACGCGGCGAAGCTGATGCGGGTCAACGGCGGCGCGTGGGGCGATCTCGATGCTCATCTCGCATGATCTCTACCCCGATGATCACCTTCGCACCCGTGTTCTGGCGCCCAATCCGGGCAGAGCAGTGTGGTGCGCCTAATCAGACGACGTTCCCCCGACAGCCGTACCCGGGCGGTCGCCGCCCGGGCCGTGGAAGCGATGGAGAACCGGCTTCACCCCGACTTTCGGCAGGCCATGTGGACCGGAGCCGTGGCGCTCATCGCCGTGATCGTGAGCGGCAGGCTCGGCCCCCTGCATGCGCACGCGACTCGGCGGTACGTCGCGATAGCGCTTGCCGTGGTGTTCGCGGTTTTCGGCGTGGTCGCGGTCCGCTCGGCGGCTGGGGAGGCCTCCCGGGTCGCTGGCCTGCGTGGCGGCGCAGGGACCGCCGCTGCCGTGCGCCTCGGCGTCATGCTCGTCGGGATTCTGGTCATCCTCGTCGTCACGCTGAACCTGATGAACATCTCGGTGCAGCGACTGCTCCTGGGCGGTGCCATCACCGGAGTGGTGGTCGGAATCGCCGCGCAGCAGCCGCTCAGCAACGTGGCGGCCGGCATCGTGATGCTCGTCTCGCGCCCGTTCGCGGTCGGCGAGTACGTCCGGGTGCGGTCTGGCTCCCTGAACGGCCCCTTCGACGGCACGATCACCTCCATCGGGATCGTGTACACCGCGCTGGAAACCGCCGAGGGCCCGCTCGCGATTCCCAACGCCGCCCTTCTGGGCGCGGCGGTGGGCCGGCTGCGCGACCCGGCGGTAGGCGGCATTGTTCACCCGGGTGAGCCGTTTCCGCCGGGGGGTGCAGCGCGAAACGGCGCCGGTCGGCACACTTTGATCGGATGAGCCCTTCGCGGCGCGCTGTGCCGCGAAGCTGATTGGTCATCCGGGGGAGGGGCGAGTGACTACCTCAGATGGGGTGGCTGAGGGGACGGGACCGTCCGCTGACGGTGAGCTGGACGAGTTCGTGACGGCGGTTCTCGCGGCCTCGTGGTTGCTGGTAGGGATCTCCACGAGGACGGTCGAAGAGGTCGACCCGCGGGTGACGCTCACCCAGTTCCGGACGCTCGCGGTGCTGGCCGACCGCGGGCAGACAAACCTCTCCCGCCTCGCCGGCGAGCTCGACGTCAACGCCTCAACGGCGATGCGCGTGATCGACCGGCTGGTCGCGACGGAGCTGGTCAGCCGCACCGAGAACCCAGCAAGCCGCCGTGAGGTCGTGCTCTGCCTCACGGCGAGGGGCCAGCACCTGGTGTCCGAGGTCATCGCCAAACGTCGCGGTCAGATCGCCGCCCTGATCGGCGCGATCCCCGGTTCGGAACAAGCAGCGCTCGTCAAGGCGCTGCGGCTGTTCGCAACCGCCGCCGAGACGGCGGGCCTGCGTCCTGCGGCGCCGGCGTCCCTGGGGTGGTGAGCGAGGGACGCAAGGATGAGACCTCGCCTCGCCCGCAAGCGGCGCTCCCGGTGATGGGCGAGGGCGCGTCCGCTGTGCTGATCTCGTCGATTGCGGGGTTGCGCTCGGGCAGCGACGCCGCGAGCTACATCACGGGCCAGACCATTGCGGTGGACGGCGGGCTGTCCACGCTCGGGTGACGGCTTCGTGCGAGGTCAGGCAGGGTCGAAGATCACGACCGGGATCTCGCGGGCGGTCTTCTTCTGATAGTCGGCGTAGAACGAAGCGTGGGGGTTCGCGACCACCTTCGGCCAGAGCTCGGCGCGTTCGTCGGCGCTCGCGACCCGGGCGCGCATCTTGCGCGTCTGGCCGTTCACCGTGACCTCGACGTCGGCGTTCGCCCGGATGTTCTGGCACCACTGCGGCTCGCGGTCGTCGCCGCCGAAGGAGGCGATGAGGACGAGTGAGTCGCCCATCTGCAACGGCGTCGTCGCCATGATCGTGCGCGGCTGCCCCGACTTGCGGCCGGTTGTCGTCAGCTTGACCATGGGCATGCCGCGGCCGCGGTTGAACAGCCTGCCGCCGCTCGCGGTGAACAGCGCGTTGTGCAGCCGGGTTCCGTAGCGGTAGACGACGTCCTTGGCGGCGGGCACGGATCTATTCTTTCGCGATGGCCGAGAAGAGCGGCACGCCGGGCGCGGTTTGGGAGCCCGGGCCGCCCTCGCCACGGGCGTTCGTGCCCAGCGTCATCGGTGGTGCGATCGTGCCACTGAGCGTGTACTACGTGGTCCGTCATCATGTGTCGAGCGACCAGCGTGCGTTGATCATCGCCGGTTTCTTCCCAGCCGCGTGGGTCGTGCTGCAGTGGGTCCGGACCCGACGGCTCGATCCCATCGGTGCCATCGTCTTGTCCGGGTTCGTCGTTGGCGTGTCGGTCTCGGAACTGCTGGGCGGCAGCGCGTTCGTGCTGAAGGTCCGCGACTCGGCGTTCACCCTCGGCTTCGGGATCGCGTGCATGTTCTCGCTGCTCATGAGCAGGCCGATGATGTTCCACATCGGCAAGGCGATGTCGGCCGGTGACGATCCGCGGCGGCGGGCGGCGTACGACGAGCTGTGGGAGATCGGGGACGCGCAGCGCGTGTTCGCCGTGATCACGCTGACCTGGGGCGTCGGCTTGGTCGTCGAGGCCTCGGCTCGGATCTTCCTCGCGACGGTGCTGCCGACCGGTCCGTTTCTCGCCGTGTCGCCGGCTCTCGCGTTCGTCTGCTTCGGCGGTCTAGGGGTTTTCACCGGGGTATACAGCGCGCGTGCGCGCAAACGTGGAGAGACGGAGTTGGCGGCGCAGGGCGTCGCGTTTCCGACGGTCGTGGACTGAGCCGCGAGTGGATACCGTTTGGGTATGACGCAGGCGGCGGTCTCCTTCCAGCCGTTCGACCCTGCCTTCACAGTGGACCCCTACCCGCAATACGCCACCCTCCGCGACGCCGTCCCGGTCGAGGAGCACGAGTTCGGGTTCTGGGCGTTGTGGCGCCACCGTGACGTCGACGAGCTGCTTCGCTCGCGGATGTCGGTCGAGGACCGGCACGTCACGGAGCACGGCCCGCTCCGGGACGTCTACGACGAGATCTACAGCGAAGCGGATCACGGCCGTCGCGGCGGCGGCCTGTCGATGCTCGACCGCGATCCGCCGGATCACACCCGGTTGCGTCGCCTCGTCGCCAAGGCGTTCACCCCCCGCACGGTGGACGGCCTCGGCCCGGTGATCGACGGGCTCGTAGCGGAGTCGCTCGACCGGATCGAGGACCTGGGCGCGGTCAACCTGATCGACGCGCTCGCGTTCCCCCTTCCGTTCGCCGTCATCTCGGCGATGCTCGGCATGCCCGAGAACGACGTGGACCGGTTGCGCGAGCTGTCGGCGACGATCGTCCGGTCGTTGGAGCCGGTGCCGGACCCCGAGATCGTTCGCGCCATCGTCGCTGCCGAGATCGAGATGGCGGACCGCACGTCGGAGGCGATCGCCTGGAAGCGCGAGCACCCCGCGGCTGACCTGCTCACCGCGCTGATCAACGTTCACGACGGTGACGACGCTCTCACCGACGAAGAACTGGTCTCGCAGGTGATCCTGCTGTACGTCGCGGGGCATGAGACCACCGTGAACCTGATCGGCAACGGCGCCTACGCCCTGCTCAACGCCCCGGAGCAGGCAGAGGTCCTGCGCCGTGAGACCGGGATCGAGGACAACGCCGTCGAGGAGCTGTTGCGCTTCGACAGCCCCGTACAGCTGACGCGGCGGGTGACGCTCGAGGACTACCGCGTCGCCGACGTCGTCATCCCGCGTGGCCGGGTCGTCATCGCGAGCCTTGGCTCGGCCAACCGGGACGAGACCGTGTTCGGCGCGGATGCTGCGAGCGTCAGGCTCGACCGGCCCAATGCCAAGCAGCACGTGTCGTTCGGCGGTGGCATCCATCACTGCCTCGGCAACGCGCTTGCACGGCGCGAGGCGCGAGCTGCTCTGGCCGGGCTGTTCCGGCGGTTCCCCACGATCAGTCTCGACGGAGCGGTCACCCGCAACGGACGGATCAACCTGCGCGGTCTGACCGATCTCCCGGTGGCGGTGCGCTGATGACGGGCGGGCTCGCCGGCAAGCTTCTGGTCGCCAGCCCGACGTTGCGGTCGCCGGAGTTCAACCGCACGGTCATCGCGATGCTCGAGCACAACGCCGACGGCGCTCTGGGTCTCGTCCTCAACCGGCCAGGGGATGCGTCGCTGCTCGAGGTCGTCCCGCCGGTCGCCGACATCGCAAGTGCACCGGCGGTGCTGTTCAGCGGTGGTCCGGTTGAGCCGAACGTCGCGATCGCGCTCGGCGTGGTCGATCCGGGAGCGGCTGGCAGCGCTGTGGCCGGGCAGGCATGGCGACCGGTGGTCGGGCCGCTCGTCACAGTTGACCTCGACTACGACCCGAGTCAGCTCGCCGCGTCGCTCCGCGAGCTGCGGGTGTTCGCCGGATACGCGGGGTGGGGTGGCGGTCAGCTCGAGGCCGAGATCGAGGACGGGGCGTGGTTCGTCGTCGACCGGATGCCGGGGGACGCGTTCGTCGACTTCCCCGACGGGCTCTGGTCGGCCGTGCTGCGACGGCAGCCGTGGCCGCTTTGCGCTGTTGCGACGTTTCCCTACGACCCGACGATGAACTGATCCGCGCGATGGAACCCAGCGGCGCGCAGTACGTGATCCGGCACGGCGAGCAGGAAGCGGTCGCCGTCGAGGTCGGCGGCGGGCTGCGCACGTACACCGCTGCCGGGCTCGACGTGCTCGACGGGTACCCGCCGGACGCGATGTGCGACGGTGCCCGCTGCCAGACGCTGGTTCCCTGGCCCAACCGGGTGCAGGACGGAAGGTGGCGCTGGGACGGCGCGGATCAGCAGCTTGCGATCACCGAGCCCGAGCAGCACAACGCGATCCATGGTCTGGTCCGCTGGCTCGCCTGGGACCTGGTCGAGCACTCGGACTCGTCCGTCACCCTCTCCTGCGTCTGTGCGCCGCAGCCGGGATATCCCTGGCGGCTCACCGTGACGAACGCCTGGTCGCTCGACGACAACGGCCTGACCGTCGTGACGACGATTCGCAACGAGAGCGAGACGGTCGCGCCGGTGGCGGCCGGGTTCCATCCGTACGTCACGGTCGGCACCGCGACCATCGACGACGCGGTGCTCACGCTGCCGGCAACGACCCGGTTGCTGACCGGTGAGCAGCAGATCCCCGTCGGGCAGGAGGAGGTCGCCGGCACGGCGTACGACTTCCGCGAGCCGCGCCGGCTCGGTGAGCTCGAGGTCGACCACACCTACACCGGGCTGTCTCGCGATGCCGATGGACTTGCCAGGCTGCGCCTTGCCGCTCCCGGAGGCGAACGCGCGGTGACGGTCTGGGTCGACTCGGCGTACCCGTACCTGGAGATCTTCACGGGTGACGCGTTGCCGGACCCGAGCCGCAGGCGGCGAGGGCTGGGCGTCGAGCCGATGACGGCGCCACCCAACGCACTCGCGTCGGGAGAGTCGCTCGTCGAGCTTGCGCCCGGTGGTGAGTGGCAGGGCCGCTGGGGGATCGAGCTGTCGCCGTGACGAGGAGAGTTTGAGGATGGTCGTCGACCGGCTGGCGTCTCTCGCCGGAGGTGTTGCGCGCGGTGGCTGGGCGACCGCGAAGGTCGCTCACCGAATCGGCCTCACGACGCCGGTTCGTCCCGACCGCCTGCTCGGGGTCGTCGGCGGGTTGCGTCATTGGGGCCGGACGCCGGCCGGCCTGTATGCCGCGAACGCGGCGCGGTACCCCGACGGCGTCGCGGTCATCGACGATCGCGAAACCCTCACGTTCGCGGAGGTCGACCGCCGAAGCAGCGTCGTCGCGGCCGGCCTGGCCGCGCAGGGCGTCGGTGCGGGGGACTCCGTCGCGCTGCTCGCGCGCAACTCCGGTGCCTTCATCGTCGCGATGGTGGCGATCTCGAAGCTCGGCGCGGATGTGCTGTACGCCAACACCGGCTTCGCCGGGCCGCAGCTGGGTGACGTGCTCGACAGCGAGAACGCTGCCGCGATCGTCGCCGACGACGAGTTCGCCGACATCGTCCGGCAGCATGCCGGATCCCGGCCGCGGCTGTGGGCGTGGACCGACGAAGATGACCGGTCGGACAGCATCGCCGGACTGCTGGCGGCGCACGGCGACGCGGACGCTCCGGCATTGCCGTCCCCCGGCGTGGAAGGCCGGCACGTGATTCTCACGAGCGGGACGACCGGACGGCCGAAGGGGGCAGCGCGAGGATCGCCGAACCCGATAACGGGAGCGGTCAGCGGCATCGCGCTGCTCGACGCGATCCCGTACCGCGCCGGCGGCGTCACGGTGCTCGCGGCGCCCACCTTCCACGCCTGGGGCCTCGGCAACGTGACGATCGGGATGCTCCTGCACTCGACGCTCGTGATGTCGCGCCGGTTCGACCCTGCGGGCACTCTGGCGCTCGTCGAGAAGCACCAGGCCGACACGATGGCGGCGGTTCCGGTGATGTGCCAGCGAATGCTCGACGTCGATGCATCGCCCGACACGAGCTCGCTGCGCATCGTGGCGTTGTCCGGCTCCGCGCTGGCCCCCACGCTCGCCACGCGATTCATGGATCGCTTCGGCGACGTGCTCTACAGCCTCTACGGATCCACCGAGATCGCGTACGTGAGCGTCGCCGGTCCCGCCGACCTCCGGGAAGCCCCGACGACCGCGGGCCGGGTGCTGAAGGGCGTGTCCGTGCGGATCGTCGACGACAATGACCAGGACGTCGCGCCCGGCGAGGTCGGCCGCATCTTCGCAGGCAGCGGAATGTCCTTCGAGGGCTACACGAGCGGTGAGGACAAGGCGCGGCTCGGGAACCTCGCATCGATCGGCGACCTGGGGCGGTTCGGCGACGACGGCCGGTTGTACGTCGAGGGTCGCGACGACGACATGATCGTCTCCGGTGGCGAGAACGTCTTCCCGGCCGAGGTCGAGGATGTCCTGCACAGCCATCCCGCCGTGCTCGACGTAGCCGTCGTCGGGATGCCGGACGAGAAGTTCGGGCAGGCCCTCGTCGCCCACGTGGTCCTTCGTGAGGGTGCCAGCGCGACCTCGGAGGAGCTCCGGTCGCACGTCAAGCAGCAGCTCGCCAACTACAAGGTGCCGCGCGAGATCGTCCGGCACGACGCGCTGCCCCGCAACGCGACGGGGAAGGTCCTCAAGCGGAAGCTGGTCGACCCAGAAGCGTGACTCCCGCGGCCGACATCTCCGCCAACGCGCGCTCGACCGTTTCCGCCGCGACCCCGGCGGTGTGATCGAGCAGGACCGTGGTCGCGAACCCCTCCTTGACGGCGTCGAGGGCGGTCGCGCGGACGCAATGATCGGTGGCGATGCCGACCACGTCGAGCGCGTCCACCTTGCGGGAGCGCAGCCAGTCCGCGAGGGCGGTGCCATCGGAGTCGACCGCCTCGAACCCGCTGTAGGCGGCGTGGAAGGCGCCCTTGTCGAAGATCGCGTCGATCCTCTGGGTGTCGAGGTTGGGGTGGAGCTGGGCGCCGGCCGTCCCGACGACACAGTGCCGCGGCCAGTGGTCGACGAAGTCCGGACGGTCCGAGAAGTGATCGCCGGGGTCGCGGTGGGCATCCCGCGTGGCGACGACCACCGGGTAGTCGGTGGTGGCGAGCAGCGTGCTGATCCCGGCGGCGACGCTCGCCCCGCCGGCGACGGCCAGCGAGCCGCCCTCACAGAAGTCGTTCTGCACATCGACGACGACGAGCGCCCTGGTCATGGCTTGATTGTCTCCGACTTCGGGGGCTCGACGACGGTCTCGATAGCGGGCTCACCCGCAGACAGCTTCATCGCATGCGGCGGCAGCTCGGCGAGGGATCGCCGGCACCGCTCTCGCGCGTCGGCGAGGGCATCGACCGCGACGGCATCGCCGTCACGCATCACTGCGAGCTGCAGCGGTCGTTCGTCGACGGCGATGTCGCCCGGCCCGATTCGCAAGACCTCGGCGACCGCGATGCCGTGTGCGAGTCGCCGCGACGCATGCTTGCGCCCGCCGGCGCTGGTCTTGCCGGCACTTCGCTTCTCGACCGGCCGCATCGCCCCGGTCCCGTCCTCGCGGGCGACCAGCTTGTAGACGAAGCCCGCGGTCGGGACGCCGCTGCCGGTGGCGACGGAGGTTCCGACGCCGTAGCCATCGACCGGAGCAGACGCCAGCGCGGCGATGGCGTGCTCGTCGAGGTCGCTGGTCACGACGATGCGGGTCTTCGTCGCGCCCATGGCATCGAGCAGCCGGCGCGCCTCCCGTGCCTGCGTCGGGAGGTCTCCGGAGTCGAGCCGGATAGCGCCCAGCGAGGGTCCGGCCACCTCGACTGCCGTGCGGATGCCGGCCTCGACGTCGTACGTGTCGACCAGAAGCGTCGTGCCCACGCCCAGAGCCTCGACTTGCGCCGCAAACGCACTGCGCTCGTCGTCGTGCACGAGGGTGAAGGCGTGGGCGGCCGTGCCGGTCGTCGGGATTCCCCAGCGTTCCCCGGCGGCGAGGTTCGACGTGGCGTCGAAGCCGCCGACGTAGGCCGCGCGAGCACTCGCCGTCGCCGCGACCTCGTGGGTACGTCGCGAGCCCATCTCGATGCACGGTCGGCCCGCAGCGGCGCCGGTCATCCGCGCCGCCGCGGTGGCCACCGCGCTGTCGTGGTTGAGGACGGACAGGACGAGGGTCTCGAGGACCACGCACTCGGCGAAGCTGCCCTCGACGGTGAGCACCGGCGAGCCCGGGAAGTGGACCTCACCCTCGGCGTAGCCGTCGATGGATCCACCGAAGCGATAGCTCGCCAGCCACTCGCACGTCGCAGCGTCGACCACCCCCCGCGCGGCGAGGAACTCGATGGCGTCGGTGTCGAAGCTGAACATCGTGATGGCTTCGACGAGGCGGCCTAACCCCGCGAACACGCCGTATCGCCGCTGTCCCGGCAACGACCGGGCGAAGACCTCGAAGGCGCAGCGCCTGGTGGCGGCACCGCTGCGCAGGGCGGCGTCCACCATGGTGAGCTCGTAGTGGTCGGTGAGCAGCGCAGTGCTGGCCATGCGCTGACTCTAGAAGCGACACTGGATGGATGACGGCGCCGACGATCGAGCGATCGCGGAGCCCCAAGGCGTTCGAGGCCGAGGAGCCGGACAAGCCTTGGGTTGCGATCGTGTGGAACGACCCGGTCAACCTGATGAGCTACGTCACCTGGGTCTTCCAGAAGCTGTTCGGGTACAGCCGCGACAAGGCGACCGAGCTGATGTTGGACGTTCACCACAAGGGCCGTGCCGCCGTGTCCAGCGGAAGTCGCGAGCAGATGGAGAACGACGTCGCGAGACTGCACGCCGCCGGCCTGTGGGCCACGCTGCAGCAGGACTGAGCGGTGGGCTCCGTCCGTCGTCGTGGCGGCGCCGTCCGGCTCGGGCTCGACGATTCCGAGGTGGTCCTGCTCGCCAGCCTCGCGGCGCAGGTGAAGCAGCTGCTCGGGGGCGAGGGCTCCGCTGGTCCGGTCGATCCGATGGAGGCGATGCTCGCGCTGCCGCCGGAGGCCATCGAGCCGCCGCAGGATCCGGTTCTCGCCCGGTTGCTCCCCAACGCTTACCGCGATGACGACGCGGCCGCGGGCGAGTTCCGGCGCCTCATGGACAGTGACTTGCGGGCGCAGAAGTGCCTCGCGCTCCAACAGGTGATTGACGACTTGGCCGGGGCGGGGGGCCGCAAGGGTGGGCAGCTTCGGCTCGAGCTCCCCGAAGCGGCGGCCGAGCGCTGGCTGTACGCCCTCACCGACGTGCGACTCGCGCTCGGAACGACGCTGGGCGTCACGGAGGACATGGATGAGGAACGGCGGTCAGCCGAACCAGGGTCGTCGCGCCACCTTCAGCTCGGCGTGTACGACTGGGTGACCTGGTTGCAGGACGCGATGGTCCGGGCCGTCACCGGGGGCTGACGGCTGGGTCGACGTAGCCTCTGCGCGTGCTGAGGATTCGCCGCGATCTCCACGACGCAATCGTCGACCACGCTCGTCGTGACCATCCCGACGAAGCTTGCGGGATCATCGCCGGCCCCGCCGGCAGCGATCGGCCGGAACGGTTCGTCGCGATGCAGAACGCGGAACGATCGCCGACGTTCTACCGGTTCGACTCGATGGAACAGCTCCGGGTATGGCGGGAGATGGACGATCGGGACGAGGAGCCAGTCGTGATCTACCACTCACACACCGCGACCGAGGCCTACCCGTCGAGAACCGACATCGGTCTGGCCGCGGAGCCCAGCGCTCACTATGTGCTCGTGTCGACTCGCGAGCCCGACACCACCGAGTTCCGCAGCTTCCGCATCGTCGACGGTGCCGTGGAAGAGGAGCCGGTCGAGATCGTCTGACCCGGAATCCCGGCCGGGCAGGCGGTGTTGCGAAAATATGGCCATGGCAATCGAAGCCCGTATCCCGACGATCCTGCGCAGCTACACCGGCGGCGAGAAAGCCGTGACCGGCGAAGGCGGGACGCTGCAGGAGCTGTTCGTGGATCTCGACTCGCGCTACGAGGGGCTGCGCGGCCGGCTGGTGAGCGAGGACGGCTCGCTGAACCGCTTCGTCAACGTGTATCTCAACGACGAGGACGTTCGCTTCCTCGGCGGCGCTGAGACCCCGCTGACCGACGGCGACGTGGTGACGATCTTGCCGGCCGTCGCCGGCGGCTGAGCCGAGTCACTGACCACCGTGCGCTATGCCTCGCTGCTCGAGTCCCTCGGGCACACGCCGTTGGTGGGGCTGCCGAGGCTGTCGCCGTCGCCCGACGTACGGCTCTGGGCGAAGCTCGAGGACCGCAACCCAACCGGCTCGGTGAAGGACCGGCCGGCGTTCGAGATGGTTGCGCAGGCGGAAGCGGACGGTGTGCTGACGCCGGGCTGCACGGTGCTGGAGCCGACCAGCGGCAACACCGGGATCTCCCTCGCCATGGTGTGCAAGCTCAAGGGCTACTCGCTGATCTGCGTGATGCCGGAGAACACCTCGGTCGAGCGTCGTCAGCTGCTGGAGATGTTCGGCGCGGAGATCCGGCTCTCGCCGGCGGCCGGCGGCTCGAACGAGGCGGTCGCGGTTGCGAAGAAGCTTGCCGCGGAGAACCCGGACTGGGTGATGCTCTACCAGTACGGAAACCCCGCCAACGCGGAGGCGCACTACAAGACGACCGGTCCCGAGCTGCTGGCTGACCTGCCGGAGATCACGCACTTCGTCGCCGGCCTCGGAACGACCGGGACGCTCATGGGCGTCGGCCGGTTCCTGCGTGAGCACGTTCCCGGCGTGCGGATCGTCGCGGCGGAGCCGCGGTACGGCGAGCTCGTCTACGGCCTGCGCAACATCGACGAGGGCTTCGTGCCGGAGCTGTACGACGCGTCGGTGCTCGACACCCGGTTCTCGGTCGGTCCGGAGGACGCGTTGCGGCGCACCCGGCAGCTGATCGAGCAGGAGGGAATCTTCGCGGGCATCTCGACCGGGGCGATCCTGCATGCCGCGCTCGGCCAGGCGGACAAGGCGGTCAAGGCGGGGGAGCGCGCCGACATCGCCTTCATCGTCGCCGACGGCGGCTGGAAGTACCTGTCGACCGGTGCGTACACCGGCACGCTGGAGGAGGCGACCGAGCGGCTGGAAGGCCAGCTCTGGGCCTAGTGCAGTGCTGCTTCGGCGCGTTTGGTTGCCGCGTCGAGGATCCGCTGGAGATTGAGAGCAGGAAAGGGCGGAGCCGGTCCTCTGACGTACGAGCTGGGCGCGGCGTCGATGAAGAGCCTGATCGCCAAGGGACCCACCGTCGTGTAGCAGTTGCGGAATCGGGGTTCGCTGCCCGGCTGAAGGACATGCCACTCCGCTCGAGGGCCGAAGTGCGATCGGACGACTCTGGGGTGCGGACTGCCGACAGCCGCTGGCGAGAGCCTTGCGTTCCGGAGGTCTTGGGCGACATAGGACGTTGCCAGCTTCGCAGAGGCAAAGCGCGTGACGAACTCGAGGACGCCGGTCCGGAGTACCCACATCTGGCCGTTCCACTTCTCCCAAGCCAGGTCGACTGCAGCGTGGCTGACCTCCCCAGCCGGGGCCCCGGGGAAGCGCATGGCAGCCCCACCGTGTGGTGCCGCTTGTATGTACCAATCGGCGCCGAGATCACTCGCGTGCAGCAACGGCGCGGCGATTGCCGCAGGCGTCTTTCCCTCAGACAGGACGTTGAGGCGTGGCGGGTGGTTGGCGTCGCCAAGAAGTCCGAGCTCGTAGGCACGGTCCTTTGCGGCCGCATGAGCGGCCGCCGCGGTGTGGTCGGACGCCCATGCCATTGCGCGCTCCGCCCCCCAAGACGCGAGTGGTCCTAAGGCCGCAGCGCCGAAGACGAGCCCGAGGAGGAGGAGCAGCCCACGGCTGGGAGAGTGCAGCGGCACGTGTCGGCGCACGCGGGCCATCTTGACGATCGCGAGGCTTGCGAGCGTCACGGCGATCGCCAGAAACACCGCCGCCATCAGATCGAGCTGCCAGCCCCAGAACGAAGGCTGATTCCTCAGAATCGCGTCCAAGGTCCCGACCTGGCTCAAGAGGATCGCCGTCAAGGCCGTGACGAAGATCGCAGTCGTCAGGGCCGTCACGGCGGCTAGCCATTGCATCCTCGCCCTGCGATGGGGCAGCGACACGGCATCCTTGTCGTCCACGGGAGAAGTACCTGGGCCTAGGTCTGGCCGTATGCGCGGCGTACCGCGGCTTGGACGATCGCCGCGGTCGACGGCGTCGACGGGGGTGCGGCCTCGGCGTGGCCGATGATCAGCTGGACCACTCGGGTGCCGACGTCGATCAGGGCGCTGTCCGGTCCGCCTCGACCGTGCTTCGTCAAGATCCAGACGCGGTGACCGCTCACCTGCACCGGATGGCTGTCGCCCCGCACGAAGCGGCGCCCGTCAGCGCGGGTGGCGAACTGGACGCCGTACTCGATGACGTCCGCGTCGTCCTGCCACATCGTCCCGTTCCAGTGCGATGCCCACAGGATGGCCTGCACCCGGCTTATCTCGCCTGTGCTCGGCTGCCCGGGAGCGGACGTGGTTTCGGGCTTGGTCTCGATCGCCGGGCTCGTCCGGTACCGCCAGGCTGGACCGAGGTCCGCCGGTCGCAACAGCAGGGCGGCGTCGGCTGCCGGAGCCGGCGCTCCGGGCACACTCAGCAGCGGCCGGTGTGCGGGCGTCTGCGTCGATCCCCCCGCCGAAGTGCCGCTGCATCCGGCAACGGCGACAGACAGGACCGAAGCCGCCAGGGCCGAGGCGACGAGCGGGCGGGTCATGGGAACAGTGTCGGCTTGCCGGCGGCCGGCTCGAGCGTCCGTTCGGAGGAGTGCGTGACGCAGGTCACAGGGCACGCGTGAACCAGGCGTTGCGGCTAGATTGCGGTTCGTGGACGCGCCGCTCGGGATCTTCGACAGCGGCGTGGGCGGGCTGACGGTGGCGCGGGCGGTTCTCGATCAGCTTCCGTCGGAGGCGATCGTCTACGTCGGAGACACGGCCAACGGCCCGTACGGACCGCGACGGATCGCCGACGTTCGCGCCCTTGCGCTCGAGGTCATGGACAGCCTGGTTGAGCACCACGCGGTCAAGCTGCTCGTCATCGCGTGCAACTCGGCCAGCGCAGCGTGCCTGCGGGACGCTCGTGAGCGCTACTCGATCCCGGTTGTCGAGGTGATCCAGCCGGCGGTACGACGCGCCGTCGCCGCCACACGCAACGGCCGGATCGGCGTGATCGGAACCGCGGCGACCGTCGGCAGCAAGGCATATGACGACGCCTTCGCCGCGGCCCCCCACATCGAGCTGACGTCCGTCGCATGCCCGCGGTTCGTGGAGTTCGTCGAGCGAGGCGAGACCACCGGGCCTGAGCTGCTCGCGTTGGCAGAGGAGTACCTCGCCCCGCTCGTCGCCGCCGGATGCGACACGTTGGTCCTCGGGTGCACCCACTACCCGCTGCTGACGGGCGTCATCTCCTACGTCGTGGGTGATGGTGTAACCCTCGTCTCGAGTGCCGAGGAGACTGCGAAGGACGTCTACCGGGAGCTCGCGACGCGGGGCGCCTTCCGGGACGACCACGTGCCGCCACGGCATCGTTTCCTGGCGACCGGCGACCCCGAGCCGTTCGAGCGGCTGGGCCGTAGGTTTCTTGGTCCGGAGGTCGGCGAGGTATCAAGCGCGGAAGCGGTCGGGCGGTAGCGATGCAGGTCACCGTGATCGGGATGTCGGGCACGTTCCCCGGCCCGCATTCGGGATGCTCGTCGTACCTCGTCGAACACGACGGGTTCCGGCTCCTGCTCGACATCGGCAACGGTTCGACCGGCGCGCTGCAGGAGGTGTGCGGTCTGCTCGACCTCGATGCGGTCGCGATCAGCCACCTGCACGGGGATCACTACCTCGACCTGATCACGTACACGTACGCGCGGCGCTACCACCCCGACGGCAAGCCGCCGCCGCTTCCGGTGCACGGGCCTTCAACGCTGCGAGAGGGCATTCACGGCGCCTACGCCCGCGACGTCGAGGAGCTGCTCGCCGAGGTCTACGAGTTCCATCCCGTCGAGACCGACGGCACCCGGCAGATCGGCCCGTTCGAGGTCAGCTTCCACGTGGTGAACCACCCGGTCGAGACGTACGCGATGCGGGTGAGCGCTGGCGGCAGGACCGTCGCCTACAGCGCCGACACCGGCGAGTGTGACGCGCTGCTCGATGTGGCCCGCGACGTCGACCTGTTCCTCTGCGAGGCGTCGTACCTCGACGGCGACCCCAACCCTCCGGGTGTTCATCTCACCGGTTTGCAGGCCGGCGAGTACGCCGCCCGCGCGGCGGCGAAGCGGTTGATGCTCACCCATCTGGTGCCGTGGGGTGATGCGGGCCGTACGCTCGCCGAGGCGGAGCGCAGCTACGACGGTGAGATCCTCGTGGCGCGGCCGCTCGACCGTTACGACGTCTGACCCGAGGACTGCAACTGTGGCTTCCCGCCCCGACGGCCGGGCTGATGACGCCCTGCGCCCGGTCACGATCACGCGAAACTGGCTCGACCACGCGGAGGGCTCCGTCCTGGTGGAGTTCGGGCGCACCCGCGTGCTGTGCGCCGCCTCCGTGACCGAGGGGGTGCCTCGCTGGCGCAAGGGCAGCGGCCTCGGGTGGGTGACCGCGGAGTACGCGATGCTCCCGCGCTCCACGCACACGCGCAGCGATCGCGAATCGGTCAAGGGACGAATCGGCGGCCGGACCCACGAGATCTCGCGCCTGGTGGGCAGGTCGCTGCGGGCGGCGATCGACTACAAGGCGCTGGGTGAGAACACGATCGTCATCGACTGCGACGTGCTCCAGGCCGATGGCGGAACGCGGACGGCGGCGATCACTGGCGCCTACGTCGCCCTGGCGGATGCCGTGAGCTGGCTTCGCGGCCGGAATGCTCTCGCGGGCGAGCCGCTGGTGGGTTCGGTGGCGGCGGTCAGCGTCGGGATCATCGACGGTGCCACCCGGCTCGACCTCTGTTACGACGAGGACGTCACCGCCGAGACGGACATGAACGTCGTGTGCACCGGTGACGGCCGCTTCGTCGAGGTGCAGGGCACGGCAGAGGGCGCGCCGTTCGACCGCGCGGAGCTCGACGCTTTGCTCGACCTCGCCGCAACGGGCTGCGCGGACCTGACGAAGCTGCAGGAGCAGGCGCTGCGGTCGTGACCATCCGGGTCGTCCTTGCGACTCGCAACGACGGGAAGATCGCCGAGCTCCGCCGTATCCTCGCGGCGTACGACATCGAGCTCGTGGGGCTCGATGCGGTGCCCGGCGTGGGCGAGATCGCGGAGACCGCGGCGACCTTCGCCGAGAACGCGATGATCAAGGCGCGAGAGGTGAGCCGGCTGAGCGGGCTCGTGGCCATCGCCGACGACAGCGGTCTGACAGTCGATGCGCTGAACGGCATGCCCGGTGTGCTGTCGGCGCGGTGGTCCGGTCGTCACGGCGACGACGCCGCGAACCTTCAGCTGGTGCTGGCCCAGCTCGCGGACGTGCCCGACGAGCGCCGCGGTGCCGCCTTCGTGTGCGCGGCGGCCGCGTCGGCACCCGACGGGCGCGAGGTCGTCGTGGAAGAGCAGGTGACCGGCAGGTTGCTGCGTGAGCCGCGCGGCACGAATGGCTTTGGCTACGACCCGATCTTCGTGCCGGACGGAGCGACGATGACGACTGCCGAGATGGCTCCGGAGCGCAAGGACGAGATCAGCCACCGCGGTAAGGCGTTTCGCGCACTCGCTCCGTTGCTTGCCGACCTGCTCTAGGCGCGCCCCCTTAGGCGCCGAGTACCTCGGGGTGCTCGCGGAAGTACGCGATCGTCTTCTTGAGCCCCTCGAACAGGCCGACCTCCGGCTCCCAGCCGAGCACCTGCTTGGCGAGGGTGATGTCCGGTTGGCGGATGGTCGGGTCGTCCTCGGGGCGTGGCACGAACGTGATGTCACTCGACGACTCGCACAGGTCACGAACTGCTTCGGCGAGCTCGAGCATCGATACCTCGTGCGGGTTGCCGATGTTCATCGGGCCGGGGTGGCCGGAGCGCAGCAGCCGGATCACGCCTTCGACGAGATCGTCGACGTACTGGATCGACCGGGTCTGGCTGCCGTCGCCGGCGACCGTGATCGGCTCGCCGCGCAGCGCCTGCCGCACGAAGTTGGGGATCGCCCGGCCGTCGTTCGGTCTCATGAAAGGTCCGTGCGTGTTGAAGATCCGAACGATCGCGGTGTCTACGTTGTGGTACCGCCGGTAGGCCATCGTCATCGCTTCGGCGAAGCGCTTGGCCTCGTCGTACACCCCGCGGGGACCGACAGGGTTCACGTGCCCCCAGTAGCTCTCGGGTTGCGGGTGCACCTTCGGGTCGCCGTACGTCTCCGAGGTCGACGCGAGCAGGTAGCGCGCGTTCTTCTCCTTCGCGAGCCCGAGGGTGTGGAGGGTCCCGATGGACCCGACCTTCAATGTCTCGATCGGAAGCTGGAGGTAGTCGATCGGCGAGGCGGGCGAGGCGAAGTGCAACACGAGGTCGACCGGCCCGGGGACGTGAACGTACTCGGTGACATCCACGTTGGTCAGCCGGAACCCTGGGCGCCCGATCAGGTGCTCCACGTTGCGCGGGCTCCCGGTGAGGAAGTTGTCCAGGCAGACGACCTCCTCGCCGTCGTCGAGCAGCCGTTCGCACAGATGCGATCCGAGGAAGCCGGCGCCCCCTGTGACTACGGCGCGTCCCATTTATCGGCTCCTCGGCTGGGCTGTGGTGTCCATCTGTGAATCTCTAGTGTCCCTGAAACAATGCCCCTTATCAGGGGTCGTAGCCCAACGGCAGAGGCACGTGCCTTAGGAGCACGCCAGTGCGGGTTCGAATCCCGCCGACCCCACAAGCGCCGGGAGGTGAGCGGAGAGCGCCTGCGCTCTCCCGAGGCGACTCGCTTGTCGAATGCCGAAGCTTGCCCCGGCACGGCCACTACCTAGGGTGGAGCGGTGACCCGGCTCGCCGTACCTGACGTCGACGTTGCCGTCGTCGGCGGCGGACCGGCGGGCCTCGCCGCCGCGGCGGAAGCGGCGCGCGGCGGCTTGCACACCGTCATTCTCGAGCGCGGCCACGCGATCGGTGAGCCGGTCCGGACCAGCGGCGGCAGCTTCGTGAGGCCGCTGAAGGCGCTCGGCGTACCGAAGCGGTGCTACCACCCGATTCACCGGATCCGGGTGATCGGACCGACGACCAGTGCCACCAAGACCTACCGGCGAGCGGTCGGCTGCGTGATCGACGTCCGCGGCACCTATCAGTGGCTCGCGCAGCAGGCGGTCGAGGCCGGTGCGGAGATCCGGCTCAAGGCACACGTCGAAGGGCTCACCGACCAGGGCCGTGGCGTGTCCGTCCGCGACCCGTTCCGGGGCCGGTACGACCTGGCGGCCCGGGTGGTCGTCGACGCGAGCGGTCACACCGGCTTTCTCGCCCGATCAGCCGGGCTCCGGCCCGGCAACGAGCGAAGCGCCGTCGGCATGGAGCTCGAGCTGCACGCTCCCGGATATGACCAGGACGAGGTCGTGTTCTGGCTCGGCGATGACGTGGCTCCCGGTGGCTACGGCTGGGCGTTTCCCTGCGGTGACGGTCGGGTGCGGCTCGGGGTTGGGCTGGTCCGGCCCGAGAGCGAGGCTGAACCGCGCGACCTGCTCGAGCGGCTGCGACACGAGTTCGCGCCACTTGCCGGCGCCGGCGCGATCTCCAGTCCGCTGGAGATGCACAGCGGCTTGATGCCGGTGCTCCCGCCGAACGCCGCAACGCTCGTGGGGGACGGCTTGGTCGTGACGGGTGATGCGGGCGGGCAGGGATCGACCCTGCTAGGTGAGGGCATCCGCTACGCGATCGTTGCCGGTCGCGAGGCGGGCAAGGCGATCGTGCGGGCAGGGGGCGACTACTCACCGAGTGGTCTCTCGTCGTACCCGAAGGAGTGGCGGCGGCAGACCGGCCGCAACCTGCGGATCGCGTACGCCGTCAACGAGCGGATCAGTCGCTTCGGCGACGCGGACTGGGACCGGGTGATCCGGCGGATGGACGCGTTGACGCCCGGTCAGGCCGCCGCCGTGTTCGCGAGCTCGTTCAGCCCGTGGTGGGCAGTGTCGGTCCTGATGACCGACCCGTCGCTGGTGAAGTCGGTCGTGCGCGCGATGCGGAAGCGGTAGGCGCTACTCCAGGCCCCGCTTATTCAAGACCGAGGTCGCGGAGCAGCTTGGCGACGTGCCCGGTCGCCTTCACGTTGTACATCGCGTGTGCGATCTTGCCCTTCGGGTCGACGACGAAGGTGGAGCGGATGACGCCGGTGACCTTCTTGCCGTACATCGTCTTCTCGCCCCACGCGCCGTAGGCCTCGAGCACCTTCTTGTCGGGGTCGGAGAGCAGCGGGAACGTCAACCCGTGCGTCTCGCGGAACTTGGCGAGCTTCGCGGGCTTGTCCGGTGAGATCCCCACCACCGCGTAGTCGGAGCCGTCGAGCAGCGCGAGGTTGTCGCGGAAGTCGCAGGCCTGCTTGGTGCAGCCCGGGGTGAGCGCTGCCGGGTAGAAGTAGATGACCAGATTGCGCCCTTTGAAGTCTTTCAGGCTGTGCTTCTGCTCTTTGTCGTCGAGCAGGGTGAACGCTGGAGCGGTGTCGCCGGCCGACAAGACCGATGGTGTGTGCGCCATTGCGCGACCGTAGCGCGGGTGGCGTAAGGCGGCTCCGGCGGGGGAGGATCACGGTGAACCCAGTTGGGGAGGATCCGTGCCCACCACGCGCAAGCCCGAGGTCATCGTCCGTGAGATCGAACAGACTCGTGCCGAGCTCGCCGACACCATCGATGCGATCACCGGCCGGATCAACCCGCGCCGCGCCGCCTCGCGCGGCGCCCGTGCCGTCCGCGACCAGGTCGCTGCCGTGCGCGACCGGGTGGAGGACGCGACCTCCGGCGACAGCTCGGAGGGCCCCAAACCGTACGCCGCCGCGCTACCCCTGGCCGAACACAAGCCCCGGCCCGCAGTTCTGCTGGGCGCTGCCGCCGTCGTGATGCTCGGCCTGGTGCTCATTCGCCGTCGACGCTGATCCGGCCGAGCACCGCTGCCGCGGATTCCACGTCGGGTAGGGGAGACTTCGGTTCGTGCGGATCTCGGCGAAGTCGGACTACGCGGTGCGTGCCATGGCAGAGCTCGCGGCCGCCGGCTCGCAGGCCGCGGTCAAAGCCGAGCAGATCGCGGTGGCGCAGGACATCCCGCTCAACTTCCTGCTCGGGATCTTGCGTGAGCTGCGCAACTCGCACCTGGTGCGCAGCCAGCGGGGTCGGGAGGGGGGCTACGTCCTGTCGCGCCCGGCGTCGGAGATCACGCTCGCCGATGTGATCCGGGCGGTGGATGGCCCGCTGGCGAACGTTCGCGACCTCAGCCTCACCGAGCTCAGCTACCCGGGCGCCGCGGCGTCGTTACGCGACGTGTGGATGGCGGTCCGCGGCAGCCTGCGCGAGGTGCTGGAGAACGTCACCGTGGCCGACCTGGCCAGCGGGCGGCTGCCTCGCCACGTCAAGGACCTTGCCGCCCGCCATCAAGCGGAGCGGATGTAGCGCCGCTCAGGCGAGCAGGGCGGCGATCTCGGCGTCGAAGTCCACGGCGTCGAACTCTGCACCGGAAGGCACCCGGGTGAAGGTCTCGATCAGGAACTCGGCGACCCGGTTGCGGGGAGCGAGCAGCGTGGCCAGACAGTCGGTCGCGAGGGTGATGCGAACCTCCTGCTCCTCTTCGCCATCGACGGGCTCGATCGTGATGTCGCCCTCGCCGGTCGGCCCGGCGATGCCGGCGGCGAGCAGGTCGCGGGCAAAGACCCAAATGACCGGCTCGTCACACTGCGTGCCGATTGCCAGGGACACCGCGAGCGGGTCGCTCAGGTCGTAGCGGAGCTCCGCCTCGAGTCGGGCGTCACCTGTGGCTGCGCTGACGCTGAGCATCAGACGCGTGGTGACGGTGCGCGAGGAGTCGAGCATCGAAGCCTCCGTGAGCGGGGGAGCGGGCGGTGGGCGTACACCCCGTAGAACGACTCGCTCCCGGTGTGGTGACGGCCTACGCAGGCGTGCCGGCAGGCCGCCAGGTCACTGCCGCGACGGCGTCCGCGGCCGCGGCAGCAGCTCCACCCACGTGCGGCCCGGTTGCAGCGCGATCGGGTGCCCCTGGGCGTCGGTGAGCGTGATCTCGTCGTCGATCGCCTTGCGGGTCCACTGGCCGCGGACCATCTTTCCGCCGCGAAGCACCCACGCCGGGTTCGACCCGATCGTCACGTCGAGCGGCGACGGTGCGCCGAGCACGTCGCGCAGGCCCGTGCTCGCGATGTCCACGCCCAGGATCACCACATTGGTGGCGCTGACCTGCTGGCCGTCGGTGAGCCGGTCTGGGCTGCCGTCCTGGGTCCGCAACCACGACCCCTTTGACCACGTCCACAGGGCGCTGGCGGCCGGCCAAGACATGTAGACCCGGTGTGCCCGCCGTGCGGTCGGATCGATCGCGCCGTAGGTGAACAGCGGCGGCGGCGCCTGCAGCCCCTGCCGCACCTTGAGTCCCGCGGCCAGCAGCGTGGACGTCGCGGAGAACACGTTGTGCGGGGCGGGCCGGCTCGTGCTCAGCTGGAAGTACTGCGGGTGTTCGTCGTACGAGATCAACGCGGCGCCGCTGTGGGCGCGGATCGGAGGCATGTCCTTCGGATTGGCGCCCGAGTAGCCCAGCACGCTGCCGTGCAGCAGCGCGAGCAGGTCCGCATCCGAGATCCGGGCGGAGCGGATCGGACCGACCTCGCCCGCCTTCTGGCACTGGAAGACCGCCATGAGCCTGGTCAGGCCGCCCTCGACGAGCTCCTCGACCACCACGTCGGCGTTGTTGATGCCGGCTTGCGGGAGGGCCGGCGCGATGTTGTCGATCTTCACCGCCAGGGCCACCCGGTCGGCGCGCTCGGCGCCCTGTTGCGGCAAGCCGGTCAGCGGGCAGACCGGCCCAGCCGACGCCTGGTTGGCCGTGGTGGGCTTCGACACGGGCGAGCCACCGTTCGAGCCGCTGCTCGAGCAACCGGCGAGGGCGAGCGCGCCGGCGGCAAGGACGGCTGCGACGGTGGTGCGGGAACGGGCTAGCTGCATGGGTTCGAAGCCCCTGTCGTGACGGTTGGCTGGGATGATGACGGACTGGAGACCTTCACCGGCTTAACGCCCTCATAAGTCGAGCCGACGAGAAGTTGAATCTTGTCGCCGAGCGTGCTCACTTCTTGTTCGGTCGACCCGGTGACGGCGGCCGCGACGGTCTTCGCCGAGTCGGCCCGGCTCGGGCCGTACTGGACAACGGTCGTGTTCGGGTTGCTTCCCTTCGGCGCGTTGCTCGGCGTACCCGAGATGCCAAAGCCGAGCCGGGAAAGGTCGGCCGCGGCCTTCGAGGCGAGCCCCTGGGTGTTGGTCGCGTTGAGCACCCGCAGCGAGATGCTGCCCGGCGGGACCGTCAGCTTGTTCGGCTGCACGACGTTGGTGATCGGCTTGTCCGCCGAGAAGTCGTGGAACAGCCGCTTCGACAGCACGGGGTCCCACAGCACCGCCGAGCCGACGGGGGTCGCCAGCGCCGTGTTGGACAGCGGCACGGTCAGCAGGTCGACGTTCTTCGGTGACATCGAGTGCAGAGCCCTCGCCAGCCGGAACATCTGCGAGGTGCCGAAGCCGCTGTCGGTGGTGAGCGAGCTCGCGACGGCCTTGAGGAAGCTGTACAGCTTCGGCAGGTCGAGCAGCACCCCGGTGCTCTCCGCCTTGTTCATCATCGCCGCCATGAACTTCTGCTGGCGGTGGATTCGCCCGAGATCACCTTGTGCCGGGTCGAACTCGCGCGCCCGGACGTACTCGAGGGCAGTGTTGCCGTCGAGGTGGCTCGTCCCGGCCGGCAGCTCCAGGCCGCTGCCGATGTAGCCGCCGGTCGACGGGTCGCGGCGAATCGGGTCGTGGATCGGCGTGGCACTGCACACGTTGACGCCACCGAGGGCGTTGACCATCTTCACGAAGCCGAAGAAGTTGATCTCGACGTAGTGGTCGATCCGGACGTGGGTGTTGAGCTCGACGGTACGGATGGTGAGCTTCGCGCCACCTTCGGAGTACGCCGCGTTGAGCTTGTTCATCTGCGCCGGCACGAGCTGCCCACCGGAGCGGTGCGCCGGGATCTTCACGTAGGAGTCGCGGGGCAGGCTCACCATCTCCGCCTTGCCGCCACCGGACGGGATGTGGAGCAGGATCATCGTGTCGGAACGCTGGCCGGGGTCGTGCCCGACATGCAGCTGCTTCTGTTGCGCCTTCGTCAGCCCGGCGCGGCTGTCCGAGCCGACGATCAGGATGTTGAGGTCGCCCACGGCGCCGCCACCGGGACGTTGGCACGAGTGGCAGAACGGGTTGATCTTGTTGATGCTGCCGAGGATCGAGGACACGGTGATCCAGCCGATGCCGACGGTCGCCACCAGCACCAGGGCCATCCCGGCCGCGACGGTTCCGATCAGCCGCCGCCGGGTCCACCGGCGCAGCCAAAGCGGGCCCCAGCGGCGGTGTTCGCCGTCGGTGCCCGCCGGCGGAGTGCTGGCGCGAGGGCTCTTGGGCGGTTTGCGGTTGACCGGCCGGCGGGGGTCGAGCTCGGGCGGAAGCGGCCGGCGGCCGCCCGATGACCCCGCCTGACCGTCAGGGGGTTCGGTCACGCTGACGAACCTCCGACGATCGTGACGTAGCGGACGAACCGCGCCTCGATGCTAGGGCGGTGCTGGCCGTCTCGACGCGTGCCACGCGGTAGCGTGCCGCGCGATGACTGACCCGCTTGGCGCGCAGAGCGCGACCCGAAGCTGGCCAGGGGTCTCGGTCGTGATGCCCGTGCTCAACGAGGAGCGGCACCTGCGCGCCGCGGTGCGCTCGGTGCTCGACCAGGACTACCCGGGCGAGATCGAGGTCGTGCTCGCACTCGGCCCGTCTCGGGACAAGACGGACCAGGTTGCGGCCGCGCTCGCCGCCGACGCCCGCGTGCGCACGGTGCCCAGCCCGACAGGGCGCACTCCCAACGCGCTGAACCTGGCGATCGCGGCCAGCAACCACACCGTGATCGCCCGCGTCGACGGCCACTCTCTGCTGCCGCCCGGCTACCTGCGTCGCGCTGTCGAGCTGCTCGACGAGACCGGTGCCGACAACGTGGGCGGGCTGATGTCGGCGCGCGGGGTGACCGACTTCGAGCAGGCCGTCGCTCACGCTATGACGAGCCGGATCGGCGTGGGCAACGCGCCGTTCCACGTCGGGGGTGCGGAGGGTCCGGCGGACACCGTCTACCTGGGCGTCTTCCGTCGTGCGGCGCTCGAGCGGGTGGGAGGGTACGACGAGAGCTTCGCGCGCGCCCAGGACTGGGAGATGAACTTCCGGATCCGCGAGAGTGGTGGCTTGGTGTGGTTCTCGCCAACGCTGTCGGTCTCCTACCGTCCGCGCAGCTCGCTGCGCCTGCTCGCGCGGCAGTACTTCCACTACGGGCGCTGGCGGCGGCACGTGGTCCGAACCCATCGGGGCTCGGTGAACTTGCGCTATCTCGCACCTCCGGCGGCGCTGCTGGGTGTGGTCGCGGGGATCGTGCTGTCAACGTTTCTGACGCTGTGGGGGTTGACCCTGCCGCTGGGCTACCTGGCGCTCGTTGCGGGCGGGGCCGTTGCGGTCGGCCGTGGTCTGCCGCTCCGCGCGAAGCTGATCGAACCGGTCGTGCTGGTCACGATGCACATGTCCTGGGGGGCCGGCTTCCTCACGTCGTGGCGCCCCGTCGAGGAGTGAGCCGACCGGAGCTCGCTAGCTGAGACAGCCCGGCCTCGCAGCGGAGATCGACGAGATCGTCGGGGTGGGGGTCGGGGTCGCGGCGCCGGTGACGGTCACGGGGTTGACCTTCGTGAAGTCGCTGCCGACGATGACCGTGATCGTGTTGCCGGCAGTGGGGTCCGCGACCCGCTTCGAGCCGGGAAACGCCGCCGCAACCGTCTGCGAGGACTGAACCTTGGTGGTGCCGTACTTCACCATGGTCCGGGTGTAGGTCTCCTGGTCGGCATCGCCGACGCTGACCACGTGATAGCCCTGCGCGGTCAGCTGGCTCGCCACAGTGTGCGCGAGACCCCGGGTCGCGGTGCCGTTCTCGACCGCCACGTAGATCCCGCTCGGGGACACCGTCAGCGGCGGGCCGGACGGTGTCGCCGTCGCCGAGGCGGTCGGCGACGGCGACGGAGAGGCGAGGCCAGGAATCGGCTGGTCGTGCCGCAGCGCATTCCAGAGCTGCGGCGCCTTGGTCGGGTCCCACTCGACGTCGCCGTAGGGCATTCCGGGTGCGCTGGTGACGTTGGGCACGGTGAGAAGGTGCACGCCGCCCGCGCCGACCTGATGCAGCGCCCCGGCGAGCTTGCGCATCGTGCCGAGGCCGAATCCGTCGGTCGTCAGTGAGCTCGCCGCTGTGACGAGGAAGCTCTGCAGCTTGAACGGGTTGACCAGCAGGCTGGTGCTGGTGGCCTTGCGGATCATCGCCGCCGCGAACTCCTGCTGCCGCTTGATCCGCGGCAAGTCACCGCCGCCGTCGAGGTTGTACCGGGCCCGCATCAGGGCGAGCGCCTGCTGACCGTTGATCTCCACGTGAGGTCCGGCGGGAAGGTTGAGGCCACTGCCGTGGAAGACGCCGCCGCCCTCGTTGACGACCGGGTCGACGAGGGGGCGGGCAACGCACATCCTCACCCCGCCGAGCTTCTCGACCATGTGCTCGAAGCCAACGAAGTCAACGACGGCGTAGTGGTCGATGTGCAGCCCGGTGAGGGACTCGATGGTGTCGATCGTGCAGCTCGGCGCGTACTTGTTGTTGTACTCGCCGCCGATCGAGTACGCCGCGTTGAACTTGTTCATCTCCGGCGCGGACTTCTGGCCGTTCGGGCCGACCACGCAGGCAGGGATCTGCACGTAGGAGTCGCGCGGGATGCTGATCAACGTCGCGCCGGCTCCGCCCGCCGAGATGTGCAGGATGATCGTGGTGTCCGACCGGGCGCCGGCGATCTTCGCGCCGCCGGTCCCGGCGCCGTTGGCGCCGGCTCGGGTGTCGGACCCGATCAGCACGAAGTTCTCGGCCTTCGAGACCAGCTTGGGCGGTGCGGCCGAGGTGCGGGTGATCGGCTCGGTGTGGATCTTGCTCTTGATGTAGTAGTAGTCCCCGACCACGAACGCGGCCGCGAGCAGCACGATGACGCCGAGCGAGCCCGCGGTCCAGCGCAGGACCCGGGCCCACCGTGGCCGGGTCGGCACAGAGCTGAACGTCGGCGGCACGAGGCCCTCGGGCAGCGGTGTCTCGCCGGCGGCCGAGGGCGTTGACTCCCCAGACGCCGGGGGCGTGGTCAAGCGGAGGCTCCCCTTTATCTGTCGCGCGGAGCGCGACCTCGCAGGTCGCGGGCGACCTGATCAGTGACTGTCGATGATAGGGCGGGGTTGCTGAAGCATTCCTAAGGACGCCGCAGCGCCGGTGTCGGTTGCCGGGATCGGTGAAAAGTTGCCCGTAGGGTTGATTCCATCGTGACGGATGTGACGCGGCGCCTGGTTGTGCTGATCGCGGCTGCCACCGTCGGTGCGGCGCTGGTTCCCGCCGCGGCGCGCGGTGACGGGTCGCCGCCTGCGCTCAACGAGGCCTATCCCGTCCCGCCAGGGGGCGTCTACACGATCCAGGGTCGGGGGTTCGGCCACGGCCACGGCCTGTCGCAGTGGGGCGCCTACGGCGCGGCCAAGGTGGCGGATCTGTCCAGCAACCAGATCCTGCACTTCTACTACCCGCACACCACGCTCGCGACGGAGCCCGTCACCCAGCAGGTCCGCGTGCTGCTGACCGCGGCGGCGGCCCCGGCCCACAGGTATCTGGAGGTCGAGCCGGCTGACGGGCTGACCCTCACGCCGCAGGCCGGCGACGCGACGGTGCTCCCGACGCAGACCGATGCCGGTGACGCGATCGATCTGTGGCGGCTCCGCAAGACGGCAGGGACCGTCTCGCTGCAGGCGCACTCGGTCAAGGGGTGGTCGGTCATGACGCCTGATGTCGGGACATCGGCGACATTGAGCGATCCGGACGCTCTGATCGGCGTCGTCGAGCCGAACGGAGCGGCCACCAAGACCGTCCGCTACCGCGGCACCCTCGCGGCACAACTGCAGTCCGGATCGTTTCAGGTCGTCGACGACGTGCTCGTCGAGTCCTACCTGCGGTCGGTGGTGCCGGCCGAGATGCCGTCGACCTGGACGCCCGCCGCCCTGCAGGCGCAGGCCGTTGCGGCGCGGACGTACACGTGGCACGCGATCGCCAGCCCGAAGGCGTCCTGGTACGACATCGACGGCGACACCCGCGACCAGGCCTACGGCGGGTTCGGCGCGGAGACACCGAAGACGGACGCCGCGATTCACGACACGGCGGGGGAGGTGATCGTCGACGGCACCGGCGCCGCGATCTTCGCGCAGTACTTCTCCGCGGACGGCGGCTGGACGGTTTCGGGCGGACAGCCCTACCTGCCGGCTAAGCACGACCCGTACGACGGCGAGGTGCCGAACAGCTCCCACCTGTGGTCCACGACCGTCTCGGCCGATGCGATCGCCTCGGCGTACCCGTCGGTCGGGACGGTGCAGCAGCTGGTGATCACCGGCCGCGACGGGCATGGCGCGTGGGGCGGGCGGGTGACGGCGTTGTCCGTGGTGGGCAGCGCGGGGACGAAGACCCTCACCGGCTCGGCGTTCGCGGCGGCGTTCGGGCTGCGAAGCGAGTGGTTCCGCCCCACGCCTGCGCCCGGGCCGCCGACCGCGGTCGCGGCAACGGCGAAGGCCCACACCGTCACGGTGACGTGGAAGGCGCCGACGCCGATCGCGGGAGCAGCCGCGGTGACCGGCTATCGCATTGCGCTGGCTCCTGGGCGCCACGTCGTGAGCGGCGATGCGACGACGCTGACGGCGTCGTTCTCGAAGATCGCTACGGGCGACTACACCGCGTCGGTTGCGGCGAAGAGCGCCGCCGGTCGCGGCCCGGCAGCATCCGACGCGGTGAGGGTGAAGCCGCTTTAGTACCGTCGCCTGGTCAGCGTCGGCGCAGCCGACTTGGGTGTGTGGGGGCGGGTGAGGTGGAGGACGTGTCTGCTGCAGACGAGCTGATCGAGCACAACATCCGCTACGCCGACAAGTACGACGGCCCTCGGCCTGTTGTCCCCGCTCGCCATCTGGCCGTCGTCACGTGCATGGACTCGCGCATGGACGTCCACGCGATGCTCGGGCTCGAGCTCGGTGAAGCGCACGTCATCCGCAACGCGGGCGGAGTCGTCACGGACGACGTGATCCGCTCACTCGCGATCAGCCAACGACGGCTGCAGACCGAGTCGGTGCTCGTGATCCACCACACCGACTGCGGCCTGCTCAACCTCGATGAGGACGCCTTCGTCGCAGAGCTGGTCGCCGACGGCGGCGAGCCACCGTCCTGGCGGCCGCGTTCCTTCGCGGACGTCGACCAAGACGTCGCCGAGTCGGTCGCGACGCTGCGCTCCTCGCCGTACCTGAAGGGCACGCACGACATCCGGGGCTTCGTCTTCGACGTGGCGACCGGCTTGCTCCGCGAGATCGCCTAGCCAGCTGCGAGGGTTGCCCGCGCCTTGCGCATACCGCCCGCTATCCGGCGCTCTGTAGCGGCCGACTGCCCTCCGCGATCTTGACGAAAGAGGCGCTTTGAGGCCCTAATAACGCCCTCTTCGTCAAGCTCGCCAGTAAGCGGAGACCCGTCGGCGTGCGGCGTCACCTAGAAGCGGCCGAGACCTACGTAAGAGCGCTCCCGGCCAGTTTCGCCTTCTACGTAGGTCTCGGCGCCGCGAACCGAGCTGTCGCTCAGTCACGATCGCGGCGCTTGGAGCGCATCTACGCTCATCGTCATGGGCGAGGCAGAGGACATGCAGCTCGCCCGAGCACGCCTCGCCGACCTAGCCGAGCATTTGCGGATCCTGGCCGCCGATGCCGATTCTCAGAACGCCTGGTTGCATCCTTGCGGCTGGACCCGTGCGGAGCCATTCGAGCACCTCAAGGATCATCCGCCCTGCGTGCCGACCTCTGAACTGCTCGATTCCCTCAACGACATGTGGCCATCGTGGCGGAGCATCCTCGAACCGGTTCTCACCCCGGCACTCACGGACGTTTTGGACGGGCTCGTGGTGACCTTTGGCGCGTTGCCTGAGACTGCTCTCACCGACGAGTTGGACTCACTCGATCGGCCGGAATGGTTCGAGGTTCGCCGGGTCGCCCGCCGGGCCTTGGAACGCGCAGAATCCCAACTGCCTGTCGAATAGGTGCCGATAGCGAGCGGGAGATCAGGCGTTCTCGCTCGCTTCTGATCAAGCTGTCAGGTCCCGTGGTGCACTGTTCCACGTGACCGTCCTCGCTGGCCCGGCCACCGTTATCGACCGTGTCCCCGTTGCGGTCATGCTCCGGACATGCCGCGACGAGCTCGGAGAGATTCAGAGGCTCTGGCCGGAGTTTGAAGACCTGGTGGGACTCCGGGGGCGGCGGATGTACGCGATTGTCGACGTGGCAGCGGGAACGTACGCGACCTGCACGCCTCTCCGTCCAGGAGACGATCCGGCGTCGTTATCGCTGTCGTTGGGCGAGCTTCCTGGTGGCCGCTTTCGTCGCGGGCGGCTCCGGGGGGAGCCGCCCTCTGTTTACGGGCTCATCGCGGCAGGCGTCGACGAGCTCGTGGCCGCGGGGCCGGTGGACCCGGGTCGCCCAGTGGTGGAGTTCTACAAGCGACATGACGAGATCGAGCTGTGGGTGCCCACCCCTCCCGATCACTCGCGAACTTGCACTCTCGGACCGTTTGAGCGCGAATTTCGGCACGAAATCGCAAGTTCGGCGAACTCAGGTGCCGCCTAGCCGGCTGCGGGGATGGTGCCCAGCCGGCCCTGCTGGAAGTCCTCGAACGCCTGAAGCACCTCGGCTTTGGTGTTCATCACGAACGGGCCGCCCCACGCGACCGGCTCGCGGATCGGCGCCCCGCCGAGCAGGAGGATGTCGAGGCCGGCGGCGTGCCGCGTGTCCTGGCCGGCGTCGGCGGCGACGGTGATCGACGCGCCCTTGCCGAACACCGTGAGCTGCCCGGTGTGCACCGAGATCGCCTCGGCACCGACCGTACCGCGCCCTGCCAGAACGTAGCCGAGGGCGTTGAAGTCCTCGCGCCACGGCAACGTCAGGGTCGACCCGGGCGACACCGTCGCGTGCACCATCGTCATCGGCGTGTACGTCGAGCCCGGGCCGGCGTGCCCCGCGACCTCACCCGCGATGACGCGAACCAGCGAGCCAGCGTCCGGCGAGGTGAGCAGAGCGACCTGGCCGCCGCGCAGGTCCTGGTAGCGCGGCGCGACGAGCTTCTGGGCGCGCGGCAGGTTCACCCACAGCTGGATGCCGTGAAACAGGCCACCGCTGGCGACGAGCGCCTCCGGCGGCCGCTCGATGTGGAGGATGCCGCCGCCGGCGGTCATCCATTGCGTGTCACCGTTGGTGATCACGCCGCCGCCGCCGTTCGAGTCCTGGTGCTCGAAAGTGCCGTCGAGGATGTAGGTGACGGTCTCGAAGCCGCGGTGAGGGTGCCAGGACGTGCCCTTCGGCTCGCCCGGCGCGTACTCCACCTCGCCCATCTGGTCCATGTGCACGAACGGGTCCAGCTCGGCGAGGTCCACGCCGGCGAACGCCCGGCGTACGGGGAAGCCTTCGCCCTCGAAGCCGCTGGGCGCGGTGGTCACGCTCTTGACCGGCCGCGGGAGCGCCAGCGTGGGGTCGACGACGGGAACGCGGTCCAGCACGGTCGGGTCGGAAACGGTGACGGCGGGCATCGCGGCCTCCTCAGGTCAGGTCTGTCAGTCCCGACAACATAGTTGCGTAAGCAACTATTCCTGCTCCCCGTCGATCCGCGGCCCGGGGATGCCGCGGAACCGGAACGGCTCGGGTGCGCGGCCGGGCTGGATGTACCAGCACTCCGCGGAGCGGCCCGAGGTCAATGCCGCCATGAACGCGTCCACCACGGCCTCCACCTTGATCAACGGGATGCCGCTGTCGGCCAGCATGCCGCGGATCTCGTTGACGATCTCGGTGTCGGCGAACCCCGGGCAGATGGCGTTGACCCGGATCCCGTGGCCCGGCCAGTCGTCGCCGATGGCCCGGACCAGGCCGACGACGGCGTGCTTGTTCGCGCCGTAGATCGGGTCGAATGCCGTGCCGGTCAGGCCCGCGAGGCTGGCGGTTGCGATCAGGTCACCGCCGCCGTCGGCGCGCAGCGCGGCGAAGGCGGCATGCGCGCCGTACACCACGCCGTCGATGTTCACCCCCATCGCGCGCCGGTACAGCGCCGGGTCGAAGTCGTCGGCGACGCTGCAGCCGGTGGTGATCCCGGCGTTGAGGAAGGCGATGTCGAGGCGCCCGTGGCGCTCCAGCACGGCGGCGACCGCGGCCTGGCAGGCGTCGTAGCTGCTGACGTCGCACTCGACGAAGGCGCCGCCGATCTCAGCCGCGACGGCTTCGCCGCCGTCGCGCTTCACGTCCGAGACGACGACCTGCACGCCCTGCGAGGTCAGCCGGCGCGCCACGGCGGCACCGAACCCCTGTGCGCCGCCGGTGATCCAGGCCACCTTCCCTGCGAGTTCCACTAGTTCCCTCCGAACAGGTCGGCGCTGATCGCCTTGGACCACGGCCGCGCGAGCTCGCGCAGTCGCTCGACACGTTCCTGGCCTAGATGTTGGTACGGCGCGGCTGCGGCCGTATCGGTTTGGGCCTCGATCTGGTCCCGAAGCGCGCGACCTGCTTCGGTCAGCTCGTCGCCCTTCACCAGGCCGCGTTCGGTGACCCGGGCGACGCCCGCGTCCCACTCCTCGTCGGTCCAGCCGCGGGTCGCCCGAACCATCGGCTTCACCATGCCCTCTCCCGTCGCGAGGTGCGTGACGAGGGCACCGACGCCGTCGAGGCCGGCGAGGGTGAGCGCCGCGACGTGGCCGTCGCCGCGATGTTCGCGCAGCAGGGTCTGGGCGTGGAACAGCTGCAGGTGCGGCGGCTCCGGCCAAGGCAGTGCCGCGTGTCCGGCGAACAACGGCCGACCGAGACCGGACAGCACCGTCGTCGCCTCGCGGGCAAGCTCGGCTGCCTCGGTCATCTCTGCCGACGCCACGACGTCGTCGCCGAGGATCCGCCGGTAGGCCGTGTCGACGCCGGCGTACCGCGCCGCGATCAGCGCCTCCGGCGACGTCGCCTCCCACACGGAGGGGATTGCCTGCGCGACGAGGTGCGGCGCGAAGTTGTAGAAGGTGGCGACGACGACCTCGAGCGGGACGAGGCCCATCGGGGCCGAGCGGACGGCGAAGTAGGCGCGCATCGTCCCCTTCGCGCCGGCGGCGGCGTACGCATCGCCCATCTCCGCCGCGAAGTAGCACATCGTGTGCAGCGGCTCGAGCGTGCGGTGCGCCTTGCGCGCGAGCTCAGCCGGCCCGGTCTGGCCTTCAGTCATGGCGCGAACTCTAGGAGGGCGGGGGCAGGGACTTCGACGGCGGCGTCACGAGGTTGCCGGCGACACAGTGTGTGGCGAGGGGTCTGGCGCGAAACAACTGGCACCGGTAGAGTCATTTGTAGATCGTCACAAACCGGACGATTCGTGCGATTCGGACGCCGAACCCCGCCAACCGAGTCGCACCAGCCTCACCGGATCGGTACGGCGGGAGCGGAGGACCCAGAGCACGACCCGGGTTCGATCATGAACCCTTGGGGTGAAGTCGCGAAAGCGACCGGGCGACACTCGCGTCCGAACCCGACAGCTAACTTCGCAGGCGTCCGAGAAAAAGGGTCTCGTGCAGGCCGGTATTCATCTCGAACCGACCAGAACGCATTCTTCCCGCCGGATCAGCGCTTCAACCGTCGTCGCCGCAAGCGTGATCGTTGCGATGTTCGCCAGCGCCGGACCGGCAGCCGCGATCAACCCGGGCGGCGGCCGCCACCGCGTCCACCCCGCGCAGTCGCGGCACAACAGCGCCCGGACGAAGTCGTCACGGTCGACCGGCGACAACATGTCGCCGCAGCTCAAGCGGGAGTTCTACCGGCTGCGGGTCTGCGAGTCCGGCAACAACTACCGCGACAACACCGGAAACGGCTACTACGGCGCCTACCAGTTCGCCCAGTCGACCTGGCAGAACCTCGGGATGAGCGGGCGTCCGGACCAGGCGGCGCCGGCGCTGCAGGATCACGCGGCGTACACCCTCTACCGGCACGCCGGCTGGAGCCCGTGGCCGGCCTGCTCGCAGCGCGAGCACCTGCGCTAGGCGGTCGCCGCACACCGCGGCGCTAACGGCTCGCGCGGTCGCCTGAGGCCGAGACGAAGCGGTAGCCCATGCCGGGCTCGGTGTGGAAATACCGGGGCCGGGCCGAGTCGGGCTCCAGCTTGCGGCGGATCTGCGCGAGGTACACCCGCAAGTAGTGCGTCTCGGCCTGGAAACCGTCGCCCCACACCTGGCTGAGGATCTGGCGGCTTGCGATCAGCTTGCCGTCATTGCGAACGAGCAGCTCGACGATCTCCCACTCCGTGGGCGTGAGCCGGATCTCGGCGCCGTCGGGCGTCGTCACCTGCTTCGCCGCCAGGTCGACCGTGAAGTGCTCCGTGACCACGACCGGTTCGTCGCGTCCCGCGGCGGTAGCGCGCCGGGTGGCGGCCCGCAGCCTCGCGAGCAGCTCGTCCATCCCGAACGGCTTGGTCACGTAGTCGTCGGCTCCGGCATCGAGCGCCGCCACCTTGTCGACCTCGCGTTCCCGGGCCGACAACACGATGATCGGCGCCTGGGACCAGCCGCGCAGGCCACGGATCACCTCGACGCCGTCCATGTCGGGGAGCCCGAGGTCGAGGATCACGACGTCGGGGCGGTGGCTGGCCGCCGCCCGCAGCCCGGAACGGCCGTCCTCTGCAGTGTGGACGGAGTACTCCCGGGCGGAGAGGTTGATCCGAAGCGCACGCCGGATCGACGCCTCGTCATCCACGACGAGTACGGACACCTCCCGGGTCATGAGGGTGGTCGTGCGAGCTCGTTCTCGGTTGCCGCGACGCGCAGCGTGACGCGCATCGTCATGCCGCCGCCGGGCGTGTCGAGCGCGACCAGCGTGCCGCCGGTTGCCTCGACGAAGCCTCGGGCCACCGCAAGGCCGAGACCCACGCCGTCGCTGTTGCGCCGGTCTCCGAGCTGTTGGAACGCCTCGAAGATCCGTTCCTTCATCTCCGCGCGAACGCCAGGCCCGTGGTCGACCACGTCGATCTGTACGACGTCGCCTTCCGCGCGGGCCACGAGCTGCGGCGGTCGATCCGGCGGGCAGTAGCGCACCGCGTTGCCAATGAGGTTCGCGAGCGCCCGCTCGAGCAGTCCGGGATCGGTCGCGACGAGCGGCAGGTCGTCGGGGATGTCGAGGTCGACCTGGCCGCCGTCGAGGCCGTGAACGGCGAGCGGGGCGACCTCGTCGATCGAGATCGGTCGCAGCAGCGGCTGCAGCGAACCGGTGTGGATGCGGCTCATGTCGAGCAGGTTCGCGATCAGCGCATCGAGTCGATCCGCGCTCTCCTCGATGGTGGCGAGCAGCTCGGACTCGTCGGCGGCGGACCACTCGACGTCGGTCTGCCGAAGGCTGCTCACGCTGGCCTTCACGGACGCGAGTGGGGTCCGCAGATCATGGCTCACCGCCGTCAGCAGCGCCGTCCGCATCCGGTTGCCTGCGGCCAGCACTTCCGACTGCGCGGCCTGCACGCGGAGCCGCTCCCGGTCGAGCGCGGCCGCTGCCTGCGCGCCGTATCCCTCGATGACGCGGACCGACAGCCGGCTGACGCGCGGACCGAACAGCAGCAACCGGAGGTCGTCGCGAATCGGGCTCACCGACGGCTCTGTGATGGTCGTGTCTCCGGCCGCAGCCAGCCGCACCCATCGCCCGGCCACGAGCTCCTCGAGCTCTGCGCCGACGTCCTCGCGAGCCGCGAGGTGCTCGACCACGTCGGCGGCCGTGTCGGTCCCGCCCAGGACGGTCCGGGCCAGCGCGAGAAGCGTTGCGGACTCGTTGCTGGTGCGCCGCGCGATCGCGGCGCGCCGGGCGGCGAGGTGAACCACGCTGCTCACCGTGACTGCGACGGTGATGAACAGCAGGAGGGCGAACAGGTTCTGAGGTGCCTCGATCGTCCAGTCGTGCAGCGGTGGGGTGAAGTACCAGTTGACGAGCAGGCTTGCCGCCACCGCGCCGCCGACGGCCGGCCAGAACCCGCCGACCAGCGTGATCGCAAGCACCGCGACGAGGTACAGCAGCAGGTCATCGTCGAGGTTGAGATGGCTTCTGACCCCGGCGAGCGTCACCGTCATCAACGGCAGCACCACGGCGCCGAAGGCCACGGCGCAAAGCTGCCGCCGACGGCTCACGGCGACGGCGAGATCGCGGAGCGACATCGCGGGGACAGGCGCTTCGGTCACGATCGAATGGTCCCCCAGGGACTCGAGATCGTCGAACACGGCCCAGTAGGGGTGCAGCCGATTTCGCCCGAATCGCCGGGTGAGAGCGCCACCGGCTGCGCAGACAGCCGCAATGTCTGCCAGGACGAGCAGGCAGACGGCGGCATGGTGGCCGGTGGGTCTGAGCTGGCCATACGGTGCACGCCCGAACCCGACCGAGGTGAGCCAGGCCATGCCGGCCACCAGCGGTGCTGTCGCCAGCGAGGAGACGGCGCACGTCACGGCGGTGACGACGGTGGCGGCGAGGAGGACGTCCAGCGCCCCCATCCGGCCGTGGAGCCCCGCCGCGGTCGCGCCGATCACGAGCAACGCGGTGAAAGCGGCCGGCAGTGCGTACGCCGCGTCCACCGGCCTGCGACCGAGCCTCACGACCAAAGTGAAGACCCCGACTCCGGCGGGGTCGAGCGCTTTGACGGAATCTTGACGAGCCGACCGTCGATCTTGACGTTTTCCTTACGCCATATCGGGTCCGTCGCTCTTAGCGTGGCCAGTTGTGACGACGCCGATGGCGGGGTTGAAGCGGCTGCTCGTCGGGCGCCCGCTGCGGAGCGAGCAGATGCCGGAGACGCTGCTGCCCAAGTGGCTGGCGCTGCCGGTGTTCGCCTCGGACCCGTTGTCCTCGGTTGCGTACGCGACCGAGGAGATCGTTCTGGTCCTCGCCCTCGGCGGTGCGGCGTACCTGAGCTACGCGAAGTGGGTAGCGGGCGTCATCGCCTTCTTCCTCGTCATCGTGATCCTGTCCTATCGACAGACCTGCTTTGAGTACTCGAGTGGTGGCGGGGCGTTTGCCGTCAGCCTGAGCAACTTCGGGGTCAACGCTGCGCTTACCGCTGCCAGTGCACTGCTGGTCGACTATGTGATGACGGTCGCGGTGTCGGTCGTTGCAGGTGTCGTTGCGATCACAAGCGCAGCGCCGAGCCTGGAGCACCATGCCGTCGCGATCTCCGTTGGCGCAGTCGTGATTCTCATGGTTGCCAACCTCCGCGGGCTGAAAGAGTCTGGCCGAGCGTTCGCGATCCCCACCTACGCGTTCGTGACGCTGACCTACCTCTTGCTGGGGATCGGCGCGATCAAAGGCATCAGCGGGCATCTTCCGGACGCCGCGACCGCAAGCCAGCACCTCAAGCGCCAGGTGAAGGTCGGCGGGCTGCTGACCGTTTCCCTGATTTTCAAGGCACTCGCTTCGGGCTGCACAGCCCTCACAGGTGTCGAGGCAATCAGCAACGGCGTGCCTGCCTTCCGCAAACCGAAGGCGAGCAACGCTGCGAAGACTCTCGCCCTCATGGGGTTCTTCTCCGTCACGATGTTCGGCGGCATCACGGCACTGACGCTCACCATGCACGCGCGTGCGCAGGCCGACGGCAACCCCTCGGTCATCTCACAGCTCGCTGCGGGCGTCTTCGGGAGTCACGCGATCCTGTTCTACCTGTACCAAGCGGCGACGGCTGGCATCCTGATTCTCGCCGCGAACACCGCCTTCAACGGGTTTCCCGTGCTGTCGTCGATCCTTGCGCACGATCGGTTCTTGCCCCGGCAGCTGCACAGCCGGGGAGACAAGCTCGTCTTCAGCAACGGCATCCTGCTGCTCGGCGGCTTTGCGATCGCACTTATCGTTGGATTCGACGCCAATATCGACAAGCTCATCCAGCTGTACATCATCGGCGTGTTCACATCGTTCACCCTGAGCCAAGCTGGCATGGTCCGGCACTGGAACCGGCTCGCGAGCCAGCCGGACGCGCCGCCCCACCTGACGCTCAAGCGCGCCGTCAATGCGATCGGTGCAACGGCGACGGGGGTGGTGCTCCTGATCGTGCTCTACACGAAGGTCGTGCACGGCGCATGGCTCGCGATTCTCGCGATGGTGGTGTTGTTCATGACGATGAAGGCGATCCGGCGTCACTACGACGCAGTCGCCTCCGAACTCGACGTTCACGCGGCTGATCGGCCAATCCTGCCGTCTCGAAACCACGCGATCGTGCTCGTCTCCCGACTCCACCTGCCGACGATGCGCGCTATCGCGTATGCGCGCGGCACTCGTCCCAGCACCATCGAAGCGGTCACCGTCCGCATCGACGACGCCGATCTCGAGCGACTGCAGCGCGACTGGGCAGCACATGATCTCGGTGTGCCGCTCGTCATTCTCGACTCGCCCTACCGGGAGATGACTCGGCCGGTCATTCAGTACATTCGCGGGCGTCAGCGAGAGAGCCCGCGTGACGTCATCACGGTGTTCATTCCGGAATACGTCGTCGGGCACTGGTGGGAGCAGCTGCTTCACAACCAGAGCGCGCTTCGGCTCAAGGCTCGGCTGCTCTTCGAGCCCGGTGTCATGGTGACCAGCGTCCCCTGGCAGCTGCGATCGGCTGCGGCGAGTGAGTACAACCAACCGGAAGCCGTCGTGGGGACCCGGCCGCCGCTGTGACGGAAGCGGCTGCGCCGCTACACGTCCACCGCCCCACCCGCCGCCCAACAGCGGAAGCGGCTGCGCCGCTACCCGTCCACCGCCCCACCCGCCGCCCAACAGCGGAAGCGGCTGCGCCGCTACACGTCTCTGGTGCGGAGCAGGTACCAGCCGATTCCGAGGAAGAGCGCCGTCCAGGCGAGGAACACGCCGTACCCCGCCCAGGGCGAGAGCAGCTGCGGCGTGCGGATGGTGGTCCGGATCGCGTCGCCGGCGTTCGCGGGCAGGTAGCGCGTGAAGTCGCGCTGCAACGAGTCCGGCAGCAGCTGACTCACCGCGGGGATAATGAAGACGATGGCCACCAGGGTCGTGATGGCGCCCGCGGTGTGCCGGATGATCGTCCCCAGGCCGAGCGCGAGCAGCACCATCGCCGCGATGTACAGGCCGCCACCGAGAACCGCTCGGGTCACGCCTGGATCGCTGAGCGACACGCTGAGGTGGTAGTGGCCGAGGATCGCCTGGCCGAGCGCGAAGGCCGCGAACGCCGTGCCGATCCCCACCACCGCCGACACGCCACCGACCACTGTCGCCTTCGCGGCAAGCACATAGCCGCGTCGCGGAATCGCGGCCATCGTGGTCCGGATCGTGCCGGTGCTGTACTCGGCGCTGATCGTCACGATGGCGAACACGCCGAGTGCAAGCTGGGCGAAGAACAGTCCGGCCAGGCTGATCGCGGCCGGGTCGAAGATCAGCCGGTCGTGCAGCTCGAGATCCGAGTAGCTCGAGCCGCTTGCGGCGGAGATGCCGGCCGACAGCCCGATCCCCAGCGCGATCGCAATCAGGATCGCCAAGTACGTCGAACGCACCGAGCGGAGCTTGGTCCACTCCGACGCGATCGCGTCGCGCAACAACGTCAGGTTGATCATCGGCCGAACTGCCAGCCGGGGATCGTCTCGGGATGCTCGCCGGCCCGGAAGTCGACGGCTTCCTCGGTCAGCTCGATGAAGGCGCTCTCCAGGCTCGCCTCCTGAAGCGCCAGCTCATGCAGCACCACATGGTTGGCGGCCGCGATCTCTCCGACGTTGTCGGTCGTCGTACCCGTGACGGACAGCGCGCCGTCGTTAGTGCGCTCGACGGCGATCGCTGCGCCCTGCAGCGCGGCGACCAGCGCGTCGGGCTGCGGTGTCCGTACCCGCACGCTGCTGGAACCAGACTGCCTGATCAGCTCCTCGGTCGCGGCATCGGCGATGAGCCGACCGCGCCCGATGACGATCACCCGGTCCGCGGTGAGCGCCATCTCGCTCATCAGATGGCTGGACACGAACACCGTCTTGCCGATCGAGGCGAAGTGCTTGAGCAGGTTCCGCACCCAGAGGATGCCCTCGGGGTCCAAGCCGTTGACCGGCTCGTCGAGGAGCAACACCTTCGGGTCGCCGAGCAGCGCGGTTGCGATGCCGAGCCGCTGGCCCATTCCGAGGGAGAACCCGCGCGACCGTTTCCTCGCGACGTCGGTCAGCCCGACCAGCTCGAGCACCTGGTCGATCCGGCTGCGGGGCAGGCCGTTCGTCTGTGCCACCCACAACAGGTGGTTGTAGGCGCTGCGACCTCCGTGCAGGGCGCGTGCTTCAAGCAGGGCGCCGACCTGCTTGAGCGGATGGTCGTGCGCGGCGTACCGCCGGCCGTTGACCGTGACTGACCCGGATGTCGGGGAGTCCAGGCCGAGGATCAGCCGCATCGTCGTGGACTTCCCGGCACCGTTCGGTCCGAGGAAGCCGGTGACGACGCCGGGCTGGACCGTGAAGGTGAGGTCGTCGACGGCGACAGTGTCGCCGTAACGCTTCGTCAGCCCCGTCGCCTCGATCACGAGAAGTGAGCCTCCGTCGGTTGAACCGCCCGCCGCTGACATCCGTCAGGTTAGTTATGGCGAAGCAGATCCGGTTGGGGTTGGTTGCGGTGCTGGCGTTCGGCCTGGTGGGGCTGGCATCGGCGGAGGTGGCGAGCGCGGCGTCCGGTCGGGGCGCGGCGACGTCGGGGACCGTGGTCAAGCTGCGCAAGACATCGCTCGGCAAGGTGTTGGTCGGCCCCAACGGGAGGTCGCTGTACGTCCTGACCGCGGACGGGAAGAACCGCTCGCACTGCAACGCGCTGTGCCGCTACGGCTGGCCGCCGCTCATGACCAGCGGCAAGCCGCGTGCCGGTACCGGGGTCAACGCCGCCAAGCTCGGGCAGACCGCGAACCACCAGGTCACCTACCACGGCAAGCCGCTGTACTACTACGCCCAGGACAGCGAGGCCGGCCAGACGAACGGCGAAGGAATCCAGTCCTTCGGCGGGTACTGGTACCTCGTCAACGCGAAGGGCCGCGACGTCAGGCCCCCGGTGGCGTCGGGTGGCGGCTACTAGGCCGAGGCCGCCACCTCGCCTGGCGCTTCGCTGCGGTTGCGTGCCTCGACCTGGATCAGCGGCTCCTCGATGCCCCAGCGGAGTACGCCGAGGACGAGCTTCGCGGCGTTGCGGGTCGCGACCGTGTCGATCCGCTTCGGGATCGCCGACACGCGGCTTGCGCTCCTGATGCCGTAGAGCCGCTGTGCCCACGCCGGCATCGTGTCGAACGCTGCCCGGGTGATGATCATGCTCGAGGCCTTCGCGATCGGGTCCGGTCCGAACGGACGCCGGAAGTAGTCGGCGAGCTCCGCCGTCTCCTCCGCGAAGGTCAGCAGCGGGCGCATCTCGCGGAAGTAGTCGTCGACCTCGGTGCGGCTGGACGGCACCGGAATGTCGGCTCCCAGCTTGATCGCGAACTGCGCGTACTGCGCGTAGTACTCGTCAACTCTCGACCCCGACAGCGGCTTCGGGTGGTAGCGCTGATGCGCCCGCATGATGCTGTGCGACTGCGTCATCGCGGTCCACACCAGCTGCTCGGATGCGTTCGCGGAGTACGGCCGCCCGTCGGGCATCGTGCCGACGACGCGCTTGTGCATCTTGCGGACCATGTCGCAGGTGCGGTCGACGACCGGTGTCGCGCCCCACGTCATCGCGTTGACGAACGACGCCGTGCGGCCCAGGCGCGCGAGCGGGTCGTCGGTGTACGACGAGTGCTGGTTCGTCCCGTGCATCGTCGGCTGGTGCAACGCCCCGAGGAGCAGCCCGGACAGCCCGCCGACCAGCGTTGCCACGTCGGAGTGGACGTACCAGATGGCGCTGCCCGGCCCGAACAGACCACGATCGCCGGCCGGCTCGCTGAACTGGACGCCCGGCAGCGAGTCGGCGCCCACCGTCTTTATCCAGGTTTCCTTGATCGCGTCCTTCGGGCTGCTCGCGAGCGCCAGCAAGTCCATCCCGGTACTCCCACCACGTGTCGCTGCTCTGCTGAGACATGAAACATATCAAGTCAGTTGTCTCAGGTAGGGTTCGGGTCATGGCAACGTCCGGGGCCCTGCTCGCGGCCGACCTGGCCGGTGCGAGCCCGACCGACGCGCGGGACCGGGTGGTGGCGGCGGCGGAAGAGTGCTTCGCGCAGTACGGCGTGGCGAAGACCACCGTTGAGGACGTCGCGCGGCGCGCGGGCCTGTCCCGGGCGAGCGTCTACCGGCACTTCCCCGGCGGGCGGGACGAGATCGTCCTGGCGGCACTGCTCGCATCCGCCCACCAGTTCCTGCCGCAGCTGCCGGCGCGGCTTCGCACCGCCAGGTCGCTGGGGGAGTCCGTCGTCGAGCTGATCATGAGCGCGGTGAGCTGGATGCGCAGCGAGCCTTGGCGCGCTGCGCTGCTCGCGGCGCCGCTGTCCCGGCCACTGGACGCGGCCGACGCGCAAGCGCCGTACGCGTTGTGCAGCGCCTTCATCGAGCCCTACTTCGGCGCGGCGCGCGAGGCCGGTCTGGTGCGCGCGGAGATCACTTTGGATGACGCCGTCGAGTTCGTCGTGCGGATCATCCACTCGCTGCTGGTCGTGCCCGGACATCGTGACCGCGACGACGCCGAGACGCGGCGCTACCTTCGTACCTTCGTGCTCCCGGCCCTACTTGTCAGCTGACGGTCGCCTCACGCCACTTTGAACTGGGCGATGGAGGCGCGGAGGTCGGCGGCGAGGTTGTTGAGTTCGGCGGCTGCGGCGGCGGCTTGTTTGGAGCCTTGGGCGTATTGCCGGGAGACGTCGGAGACCTGGTTCATGGCGCCGACGACTTGT
>DASZOU010000021.1:0-64905 GCA_035550655.1 Mycobacteriales bacterium | reverse complement strand
AGCCAACGGCGCCCGGCAGGGGCGGCACCCCATTAATGAGCCACGCGAAATCGCGGGCAGCCAGTTCGCGGGCCACCCCACCGGACGTCTGACCCACAGCCTGGCCTGGCCACGGGCTGACGTCAGTGAACAAGTAGCCGGTTCGGTTCGATCCATCGGCCTACGCGTCGGACGGGTTGGCGAGGGTGTGAGGCGCGTACCGGCGCAAGATGTCCAGCGCCCAAGCCACCTTGTCTTCAACCCTCTGTCCGCTTGGCTGCCACCTCGACCAGAGCTCAAGGTTTTCGATGCGGTTATCAAGTCTGTCCCCATTGACGTGATGGACCGACTCGGACGCTGTCAGTGGTCTGCCTAAGTGTCTCGCCATCACTAATCGGTGCTCTGCAGCCGCGTGCTCACCGTTGGCGAGGTGTCGCTCGTCGCGTGGAACGGGGACGATGCGGTAGCCCTTATTGACGTAGCCGTCGCCAGCGACCTCCCGTATCGGCTTGGTCGCCTGCGCGTCGCCGTACTTGCGAAGTCGATTTCGGTGCGTCCGGCACATCTCGAGCGCGACGGCGGGTCGTTCGCAACCTTCGACCGTGCATGTCTCGTTGGTTTGCCGCCCGATCGGACGACCGGCAATCGTGTGACCGAGTCGTAGATACCGAAGGAGATGGGCATGGCACCAGCCGCGCCCTTCCGGTTCGCGGGTGCAGCCTTCGATTGAACATTGGTTGGTCATGGGAACCTCCGCGATCATCGTCGCTGTGAGGTACGACAAGAATTCGTTGCAAACAAAGGAGCCTGTGGATGCTCGTGGGTTATCCACCGATGGCTTTGGTGAGTTCTTTCGCAGCCTTCGTCACCGCGTCGGCGTGGAGCTTGCCGGGGGTCCGAGTCAGCCGGTCGATCGGGCCTGACACCGAAACCGCCGCGACGACGCTGCCGTCGGCGTCGAAGACCGGTGCCGAAACCGACGCCACGCCGGCCTCTCGTTCGCCGACACTGGCCGCCCAGCCGCGGCGACGTACCGCACTCAACCCGGCGGGGGAGAACTTCGCGTGCGCGGCGATCGAGGTGAGGTCTGCCGCGGACTCCCACGCGAGCAGCACCTGCGCCGCTGAGCCCGCGGTCATGGGGAGCTCGGCGCCGACCGGCACCGTGTCCCGCAACCCGCTCGCGCGCTCCGCTGCCGCCACACATCGCCGGACATCTCCGACGCGGCGGTAGAGCTGCGCGCTCTCGTTCGTGCTCGCCGACAGCCGCTCGAGGACGTCCTGAGCCGAGCGCAGCAGCGGGTCCACCCCACCGGCGTTGGCGAGGTCGTACAGGTGCGGTCCCAACCGGAACCGGCCATCGCCGTCTCGCTCCACGAGACCGTGCACCTCGAGTGCGACCGCGAGCCGGTACGCCGTCGCCCGCGAGAGCCCGCTTCGGGTCACCAGCTCGGCCAGCGACGCCGGGCCCGGCCGCAGGCAGTTGAGCACGACCACCGCTTTGTCGAGGACGCCAACACTGCTACGCTGTGTCATATCGCAATACTCGTGTATCAAATGCTGAGACGCAACTAGCACGCCGAGCGACATCGAGGAGCAGCCGATGGCCCGCACCGGGTCCGCCAAAACAATGGCCGAGAAGGTCTGGGACGCCCACGTCGTACGCCGCACCGAAGGCGAGCCCGATCTTCTCTACATCGACCTGCACCTCATCCATGAGGTCACCAGCCCGCAGGCGTTCGACGGGCTGCGCGCGGCCGGCCGGACCGTGCGTCGGCCCGACCTGACGATCGCCACCGAGGACCACAACGTCCCCACGACGCCAGGTCCGATCGTCGACGTGGTCAGCCTGGCGCAGGTCGAGGCGCTTCGGCGCAACTGCGCGGAGTTCGGCGTTCGGCTGCACCCGATGGGTGACGCGAGCCAGGGGATCGTGCACGTCATCGGCCCGCAGCTCGGGCTGACCCAGCCCGGGATGACCGTCGTGTGCGGCGACAGCCACACCAGCACGCACGGCGCATTCGGCGCTCTCGCCTTCGGCATCGGCACGAGCGAGGTCGAGCACGTGCTCGCCACGCAGACACTGCCGTTGCAGCCACCCAAGACGATGGCCATCGACGTCGAGGGTGCGCTCCCCGCCGGCGTGACTGCGAAGGACCTCGTCCTCGGGATCATCACGCAGATCGGTACCGGCGGCGGTCAGGGCCACGTCATCGAGTACCGCGGTGAGGCAGTGCGCGGGCTGTCGATGGAGGGCCGCATGACGGTCTGCAACATGTCGATCGAAGCCGGCGCTCGTGCCGGAATGATCGCTCCCGACGAGACGACCTTCGCCTACCTCAAGGATCGGCCGCATTCACCGAAGGGCGCAGAGTGGGACGCCGCCGTCGCGGCGTGGAAGGAGCTCGCCAGCGACGACGGCGCGACCTTCGACAAGGTGGTGAAAGTCGACGCGAGCAAGCTCTCGCCGTGGGTCACCTGGGGCACGAACCCGGGTCAGGGCGCTGCCCTGTCATCGTCCGTTCCGCAACCGCGGGACGCCGCCGACGAGCGCGCGCTCGAGTACATGGGTCTGACCGCCGGTACGCCGCTGCGCGACGTCCGGGTCGACACCGTGTTCATCGGCTCCTGCACCAACGGCCGGCTCGAGGACCTTCGCGCGGCCGCCGATGTGCTGCGCGGCCGTCGGGTCGCCGACGGCGTACGCGTCCTGATCGTTCCCGGATCGGTGGCGGTCAAGGAGGCCGCTGAGGCCGAGGGTCTCGGCGAGGTGTTCGAGGCAGCCGGCGCGGAATGGCGAGGTGCCGGCTGCTCGATGTGCCTGGCGATGAACCCCGACAAGCTCGCGCCCGGCGAACGCAGCGCATCGACGTCCAACCGCAACTTTGAAGGACGCCAAGGCCCCGGCGGGCGCACCCACCTGGTGTCGCCGGCGGTGGCCGCAGCAACCGCCGTCACCGGTCGGCTGACCGCTCCGGCAGATCTGTAGAGGGAGCACTGTCATGGAGAAGTTCACGGTTCACACCGGCCGCGCGGTTCCGCTTCGGCGCAGCAACGTCGACACCGACCAGATCATCCCCGCGGAGTACCTCAAGCGCGTGAGCCGCAGCGGCTTCGACGACGGGCTGTTCAAGGCCTGGCGCGACGACCCGGCGTTCGTGTTGAACGACAGCCGGTACGACGGCGCCACGATTCTCGTCGCCGGCCCGGATTTCGGCACCGGCTCGTCCCGCGAGCACGCCGTGTGGGCGTTGCAGGACTACGGCTTCCGCGTCGTGATCTCGCCACGCTTCGCGGACATCTTCCGCGGCAACGCTTTGAAGGGTGGCTTGCTGCCCGTGCAGCTCGCGGAGTCGGATGTCGCCGCCCTTCAGGACCTTGCGGAGACGGACCCGGCGGCGGAGATAACGGTCGATCTGGACGCTCGGGAGGTTCGTGCGCCGGGTCTGACCGTGAGCTTTGACATCGACGACTACACGAGGTGGCGGTTGATGGAAGGGCTCGATGACATCGGCCTGACACTGCGCCATACGGACGACATCGTCGCCTTCGAGGCGTCTCGTCCAGCCCGACTTCCGGTCACCCAGTAGCAATTTCCTGGCGACACAACAAAAAAAGTGCCCAGAATCGTTGTGCCGGGCCCGATTACGCCCTAGCGTCCGCGTGAAGTCGAGGGCGGTCCTCGACGCGAACTGCGGAGGGTGCAAGTGAACAGGGCCGAACTCATCGACGCGATCCGCGATCGTCTCAACGCGGACAAGCGGACCGCGGAGGAAGCCGTTGACGCGGTGCTTGACACGATCCAGCGGGCCGTCGCGGCCGGCGAGCGCGTAGCGCTCACGGGCTTCGGTGTGTTCGAGCGCGTGGACCGGGCCGCGCGGACCGGGCGCAACCCGCGCACCGGCGCGACGGTCAAGGTCAAGGCGACGTCGGTGCCGAAGTTCCGTCCGGGCACCCAGTTCAAGGGTGTCGTGAGCGGTGCGATCAAGCTCGGCAAGGTGACGGACGCCGCGACCAAGGCGGCGGCCAAGTCGACTGCCACCACGGCTCGCAGCGCTGCCAAGACGGCGTCCGCGGGTCCGCGCAAGGCGGCAACCGCTGCGAAGAAGGCGGCCACGAAGGCCGCCAAGGCGCCGGCCAAGAAGGCGCCGGCCAAGAAGGCGCCGGCCAAGAAGGCCCCCGCCAAGAAGCGGTAGCAAGACTCCATCTACGACGCCGGTTCGGGGAAGGTCGCGATCGACAGCGACCTCACCCGGCCGGCGTCGTCGATTTCCAGCCGCAGTCGCTGGCCGCTGCGCAGCAGCCGCAAGCCCGACGTCGAGAAGGCGTCGGCGTCGAACGCGAACAGCTCACCGTCATCGGCGAGCGTGTCGCCGCTCCGGGTGGCCTCGTCGTAACTCCGCACCGTCGCCTGCACTCGCCGGCTCATGGCTCACAGACCTTCCGCGACGGGGAGCGCATCGAGCGCACGACGCGTGGCCGCCCCGACGCCGAGGTCGACGGCCGCGCTGAGCGCGTCGATCGTGTCGACATCGCGGCGCAACGACGGCGGCGCGACATCAGTCAGGTCGGTGGCACCCGCTGCGAGGTGCGCCGCCAGCGATGCGACGCCGAACCGAGGCGCGAACTGTGCCGCCGACCTCGCACACAGCAACGTCGTCCCGGTGCCCGACACGTCGCCCACCACCGACTGGTCGTGCGCTTCGGCACGACGTAGTACGACGGTCAGGTCGTCCGGACGAAGGGCGGGAAGATCCGAGGCGAGCGCGCCTACGTGCCCGTTCGCCGCGATCGCCACGCCGTGTTCCAGCGCCGCATTCAGGCCGGCATCGGGCACGTCGGGCTCGATCTGGATTCCGAGCGGCTCGAGTGCCGCGCGCGCACGGCCGTCGTCCGTGACGACGACCACGGATCCGACGAGTGGGCACGCGAGAGCGGCAACCACGGTGTCCACCGCCATCGCGACCGCCAGCGACGCCCGTGATTCCGCGTCGATGCCCAGGCGCGTCTTGGCGTTCTCGAGGCGCTTGACCGGCACGACGAGCGACCACCGGTCGGCGAGCTGGGTCATGTCTGGCATCCTCGCAGGGGTGCGGTACGGGCGGTTGGGGTTTTGGTATCGCCTGGTGGTGGTCGTCGTCCGGCCGCTGCTTGCGATCACGACGGTGCGTGACTGGCGTGGGCAGGAACACATCCCGAAGACCGATGGTGTGATTCTCGCCGCCAACCATCTCAGCTACATCGACCCGTTGACCCTCGGCCTCTACGTTCTCGAATCCGGTCGGGTGCCGTTCTACCTCGCGAAGTCCTCGCTGTTCGAGGTCCCGTTGCTCAAGCGCGTCTTCATCGGCGCGAACCAGATCCCGGTGTACCGCGGCACCGTGGACGCCGCCAACGCGCTGACGGCGGCGGTCGACGCGGTCAGGGAAGGCAAGTCGGTGCTGATCTATCCGGAAGGCAGCGCGACAAGGGATCCCGACTGCTGGCCGATGAAAGCCCGGACGGGTGTCGCGAGGCTCGCCCTCGAGACCGGCGCACCGGTCGTGCCGATTGCGCAGTGGGGTCCGCAGCGGCTGTGGCGTTACAAGGCAAAGCTGCCGCGCCCCTTCCCGCCCAAGCGCATCCAGATCCTCACTGGCGAGCCGATCGATCTGTCGAAGTACGCCGGCCGTCCCATCGACAGCGAGCTGTTGCACGAGGTCACCGAGCTCGTCATGGCACGGATCACTGACCTGCTCGTCGAGCTGCGCGGCGGTACGCCGCCCGCCGCCACCTTCGACCCGAAGGCGGCCGCGTGACCCGCGCCGCCGTCATCGGCGCGGGATCCTGGGGCACCGCGTTCGCCCAGGTGCTCGTCGACTCCGGGACGGACACCGTGCTGTGCGCCCGTCGTGGCGAGCTCGCCGACGCGATCAACGACTCCCATGAGAACCCCGACTACCTTCCCGGCGTCCGGCTCGCCTCGAAGCTTCGCGCCACCGCCGACGCGAGCGCTGCACTCGAAGGCGCTGAGATCGTTGTACTCGCCGTGCCGTCGCAGACGTTGCGCGCGAATCTCGTCGAGCTGGTCGACCTGCTGCCTTCCGACGCGACGCTGGTCAGCCTGATGAAGGGCGTCGAGCTCGGTACCGACAAGCGGATGAGCGAGGTGATCCGTGAGGTCGCCGGCGTTCCCGACGAGCGCGTCGCGGCGGTGTCCGGTCCCAACCTCGCGAAGGAGATCGCCGCACGGGAGCCCGCCGCGGCCGTCGTTGCCTGCACCGACCTGGAAGTCGCGCGGATCGTGCAGAACGCCTGTCATTCCGGATACTTCAGGCCGTACCGCAACCACGACGTGATCGGCGTCGAGCTCGGTGGCGCGGTGAAGAACGTCATCGCGCTTGCGGTCGGCATGGCGGTCGGCCTGGGTCTTGGCGACAACGCACGCGCGTCGCTGATCACTCGGGGGCTCGCCGAGACCGCGCGCATCGGCGTCGCCCTCGGCGCGGAGCCCCTGACTTTCGCCGGGCTCGCCGGAATGGGGGATCTGGTCGCGACCTGCTCCTCGCCGCTGTCCCGCAACCGCACCTTCGGCGAGGACCTCGGTCGCGGGATGTCGGTCGAGCAAGTCGTCGCCAAGACCAAACAGACCGCCGAGGGTGTGAAGTCCTGCAAGTCGATCCTCGATCTCGCCAAGCACCATGGCGTTGCGGCGCCGATCACCGAGCACGTCGTCAAAGTGGTTGACGGCGAGCTCAACGTGCCTGACATGCTGGCGTCCTTGCTTGCAAGCTCCCCGAAACACGAGCAGGACGCCGATGTCTGACCCCACCGATGGCTGAATCTCCCTCGAACCTCCCGATCTTCGAGCCCGACGGTTCCGGGGCGAACGAAGCCACGCGTGCCGTGCACGTGCCACGTCCTGACTTCAGCGGGGTCCGGCCACTTGGGCTCCCGACGTACCGCACGAGCGCCTACGAGTTCGACACGGCGCAGGAGTACGCCGACGTGCTCGGCGACCGCGCGCCGGGATACAGCTACAGCCGCATCGACAACCCGACCGTTGACGCGTTCGCGCTCGGCTTCGCCTCGCTGGAGGCACACGGGCTCGATCGCGCCGTGGCTGCGCAGGCCTTTGCCTCCGGGATGGCAGCGATCTCGACGGTCTTCCTCGCGCTGTGCCGAGCCGGAGCGCATGTCGTCGCACCGGCTGCGGTGTACGGCGGCACGTACGGCGTGCTGGAGCACGTCCTCGCGCGTTTCGGTGTGGCGGCGAGCTTCGTCGACGTCACCGATCCGGACGCTGTTCGCGGTGCGCTGCGTGACGACACGGCGCTGGTGTGGGCCGAGACCATCGCGAACCCGACGACCGCGGTCGCGGACATCGAGGGGCTCGCGGCGGTCTGCCGAGATGCCGGGATCCCGCTGTGCGTCGACAGCACGTTCGCCCCGCCACCGGTCTGCCGGCCGTTGCACTGGGGCGCCGACCTCGTGATGCACTCGGCGACCAAGTACATCGGTGGTCACTCCGACGTGACCGGCGGAATAGTCGTCGGTGACATCGACCTGGTCGCGGCGATCCGCAAGGCGAGGATCGATCTCGGCGGCAGCCTCGCGCCGGATGAGGCGTTCCTGCTGCATCGCGGCCTCGCCACCCTGCCGTTGCGGGTCGCGCGGCACTGCGCGAGCGCGGCGCGGGTCGCCGAGGCGCTGGCCGATCATCCGGGCGTCGAGCGGGTGGACTACCCCGGGTTGTCGTCGCACCCGCAGCACGCGCTCGCCGGCAAGCTGTTCGAGTCAGGGCCGGAGGGCACGAGGTACGGCGCGATCGTGACCATCACGCCCCGCGGCGGGCGGGAGGCCGGCTTCGCCCTGGCCAACCGGCTTGTCGTGGGAGAGGTCGCGACCAGCCTCGGCGGCGCACACACCGTGGTGAGCCACGTGGCGTCGACGACGCACCGCCAGTTCGACGATGCCGCGCTCGCCGCAGCCGGCATCGCGCCCGCGGCGGTGCGGTTCTCGATCGGTCTGGAAGACCCGGATGACCTGATTGCGGACATTCGTTCCGCGCTCGGATAGCGAGCGCACCGCGTCGGAACCGGACATCCGGCACTCCCGGCTCTACAGTCACCCCATGCCAGCCCGTGCTCGGGCCGCACTCGCGGCTGCCGCGACGGTTGTCTCCATGGCCGCTGCCCCTGGTCTCGCCCCGCTTCCCGCGGCCGCCAACCCGCCACCGGGCCCGACCGCCGGCCAGGTCGCCGCGAGCAAGGCAGCGGTCGCGCAACGAGAACGACAGGTGGAGAGCGCGGCGGCTTCCCTCGGGACCGCCAAGGCGCGTTTTGTGCGTCTCAGCAACGCCGCCGAGATCGTGGTCGAGAACTACGACGAGGCGCAGGTCAAGCTGGCCGCCGCCCAGCGCGCGGCCGCGACCGCCCAGCGGGTTCTCGCCGTCGCGGACCGTCAGGTGGCCAAGGGCCAGCGCGCCGCGGCCACGATGGCCCGCTCGGCGTACGAGACCGGCGGGATCTCCACCATCGACGCGTTCCTCGCGCCGGGCGGCCCCAAGGCGCTGGTCCGGCGCGTCGGAGCGCTCGACGCCGTGTCGGTCAGCCAGCACCGCACGTTGACCCGACTGAACGCCGCCGCCATCTATCGCGCGGCCGTGGCGCGGCAGGCCGACGCGGTGGCCGGCAAGGCGCGAACCGCCGCCGCCGCGGCCGCGAAGGCGAAGGCGGCAGCGGAGTCGGCAGCCGAGGGGCAGCAGAAGGTGCTGGCCAGCCTCCGGCACAAGCAGGCCCACCTCGACGCGCTGCTCGCGGCGGCGAAGTCGAAGTCATCGCGGCTGCAACAGGAACGGATCCAGGCCCTGGCGCAGCAGCGCGCCGCTGCTGCGGCCGCCGCATCAGAGCCCCCGTCGAGCGGCCCGAGCCCGTACGCCGACACCACCGGGAACCTCAACGGCACCGTCTCCGCCGGCACGGCTGCCTCCGCCGTTCAGCAGGCCGAGTCACAGATCGGCAAGCCCTATCAGTGGGGAGCCGCCGGTCCCGACAGCTATGACTGCTCCGGGCTCGTCATGTGGGCGTACGCCCGGGTCGGGGTGCATCTCGACCACTGGACCGGCTACCAGTGGAACGAAGGCGCCCACGTCGCCAGGAGCGATCTCCGGCCGGGGGACCTGGTCTTCTTCGCGTACAACACCTCCGATCCCAACACGATCCATCATGTGGGCATGTACATCGGCAACGGCCAGATGGTCGAGGCGCCGTACACCGGCGCAAACGTGCGGATCAGCAGTGCCTACCGCGGCGACTACATCGGCGCGGTGCGCCCGTACCAGCGTTGAGGCGGTTGCGGGTAGCAGTCATCTTCGGCGGGCGCAGCAGCGAGCACGCGGTCTCCTGCATCACTGCCGGCAGCGTGATCGCCGCGCTTGACCCGGAGCGCTACGAGGTCGTGCCGGTCGGGATCACGTCGGAGGGCCGCTGGGTTGCTGCCGAGACCCACACGCTGACGATGACCGGCCGCGAGCTGCCCTCCGTCGTGGCCGTCGGCGACTCCGTCGCGCTCTCCGGCGACCCGACGGCGTTGCCCGAAGTGCTCGGCCCGATCGACGTTGTGTTTCCGGTGCTGCACGGACCGCACGGGGAGGACGGCACGATCCAGGGCCTGCTGGAGCTCGCCGGGATTCCCTACGTCGGCTCAGGGGTGTTCGCCTCGGCCGCCGCCATGGACAAGGCACACATGAAGCGCCTGCTCGCGGCTGCGGGCCTGCACGTCCCGCCGTATGTCGTCGTCCGCGGTGGGCGCGCTATCCCGGTTGAGGCCGCAGATCTCGGCTGGCCCGTGTTCGTGAAGCCGGCGCGAGGCGGGTCGAGCATCGGGATCTCCAAGGTCTCCGATCGTTCCGGGCTCGACGATGCCGTCGCGAGGGCGGCCCGTCACGACCCGAAGGTGCTGATCGAGGCTGCCGTCTCCGGGCGCGAGATCGAATGCGGGGTGCTGGCCGGCGTCGCGGGCGGGGCTCCGGAGGCTTCGGTGCCGGCTGAGATCAGGCTGGCGGGTGGCGCCGAGTTCTACGACTTCGAGGCGAAGTACATGCCGGAGTCGGGGACGGAGTTCGACATCCCCCCGAACTTGCCGGCCGCGACGATCGAGGAGGTTCGCCGTACAGCAGTCGCCGCTTTCGAAGCACTGGACTGCGAGGGCCTCGCCCGGGTCGACTTCTTCCTTGCCGACGACGGGCAGCTGCTGGTCAACGAGGTGAACACGATGCCCGGCTTCACTCCGGCGTCGATGTTCCCGCGGATGTGGGCGGCGACCGGTGTCGACTACCCGTCGCTGGTCTCACGCCTCATCGATGACGCGCTGCAGCGAGGCACCGGCCTGCGCTAAGGCAGAGCAGTCTTGAGGGGCTGCGCCAGGGCAGTCAGGAACCCGTCGCTGGACGTGTAGTGCGTCGGCACCCGCAGCGTGACGTAGATCGAGCCGGCCGGCTCCGGGCCAGGCCGGATCGCGGTCCAGACGACCGCGGCAGGCTCGACCTGCTGGTACCACCGCACCCCGTCGACCTCGAGCACCTGCGACGAGGACGCTGAGTACCCGACCGGCTTCGGCACGCCGCAGGTCAGCGTGATCGCCGGTGATCCCCACGCGAAGGTGAGGGGCGACGCGGGAGTCGTCCGTCGCGCGCGCAGACCCCCAAGCCGGTCAGGCAGCGGATTGCTGAGATGGTCGCACTTCTCGAGCACGGAGCCGACCGGGTTGGGGGGCGTCACCGAGACCGCGCCCGACGAGCAGGCCGCAACAAGCATCGCGGCGCCGGCGACCGCCGGCACCCAGCGTTGAATCCTCAGAGATGAACCACCGGGCATGTGAGCGTGCGGGTGATGCCGGGCACGGCTTGCACCTTTGCGACGACCAGCTTGCCGAGCTCGTCGACGCTCTTCGCCTCGCTGCGCACGATCACGTCGTACGGGCCGGTGACGTCCTCGGCCATGGTCACGCCCTTGATCTTCGCGATCTCGGTGGCAACCGCTGCTGCCTTTCCCACCTCGGTCTGGATGAGGATGTAAGCCTGGACGGTCACGGGCACTCCCAACGTGGCTCGTGGCGGATCTTGCGAGCCAGACCGTATCCGACGCGAAGGGAAGGCCGTCATCTCGGTTTCCGGTGCTGACCCCTCCGGCCTGCGCGGGCTGGGCGAGTTCGGCCTGATCGCGAGGATCGCAGCCCGGCTGCCCCAGGGGGTGGACGTCGCCGTCGGCCCGGGGGACGACGCCGCCGTGATCGAGACCCCGGACGGGCGCGTCGTCGCCACCGTCGACCTGCTCGTGGAGGGCCGGCACTTCCGCCGCGACTGGTCCACCGGGTACGACGTCGGGCGCCGGGCGGCTGCCGCGAGCCTCGCCGACGTCGTCGCGATGGGCGCGCGGCCGACGGCGCTGCTGGTCGGGTTCGCCGCACCGGCCGACCTCGACGTCAGCTGGGCGGACGAGCTCGCGGACGGGTTGCGGGACGAGGCTGCGCTCGTCGGCGCATCGGTCGTCGGTGGCGACATCACCGCGGCCGACCGGATCTGTGTGTCGGTCACGGGGCTCGGCGATCTGGATGGGCGAGCGCCGATCACGAGGGCCGGGGCCGCGCCGGGCGACGCGGTCGTCGTGGTGGGCCGGCTCGGCTGGGCGGCTGCTGGGCTCGCGGTGCTCGAGGCGGGGCGGCACACGCACCCGCTCGCCGCGGCGCACCGGCGGCCCGAGGTCGCCTACTCATCGGCACGCGAGCTCGCGGCCACCGGGAATGTCACCGCGATGATCGACGTCTCCGACGGCCTGCTCGCCGATCTCGGGCATCTTGCCACCGCCTCCGGCGTCTCGATCCGGCTCGACTCGCGACGGCTCCCGATCGACCCGGAGGTCGCCGCGGCCGCAGCCGAGCTCGGCACGGACCCGCTGCTCTGGGTCGCCGCGGGCGGCGACGACCACGCCTTCGCCGTAACCGTGCGCGGCGAGGTCCCCCCGCAGCTCCCGGTCGTCGGCGAGGTCGTTGCGACCGAGGCGGGCAGCTCCCGGGTGTGGTTCGCCGACCGCGAGACCCCGGAAACCGGCGGGCACGACCACTTCCGCGTCTCCTAACCTCGGTGGCGTGCAGGCGCCGCCGAGAGTTCTGACGGTCGCGGGCTCTGACTCCGGCGGTGGCGCCGGCATCCAGGCCGACCTGAAGACCATGCTCGCGCTTGGAGTGCACGGCATGAGCGTCATCACCGCCGTCACCGCTCAGAACTCCGTGGGCGTGCACGGCTACTGGGAGCTGTCGCCGGAGGCCGTCGACGCCCAGCTGGCTGCGGTCCTGGACGACATCGGCGTCGATGCGGTGAAAACCGGGATGCTGGCGTCGCCGCAGCTGGTAGCGGTCACGGCCGGCCGGCTGCGGGACCTCGGCGTACCTGTCGTTGTCGACCCCGTGTGCATGTCCAAGCACGGCGACCCGCTCCTGGTCGAGTCGGCGGTCGCCGCGATCGTCGAGGAGCTGCTGCCGATCGCCACGGTCGTCACGCCCAACCTGCCTGAGGCCACCCGCCTCACCGGCATCGAGGCGACCGATGCGGCCGGTCAGCGAAAGGTGGCGGAGGCCCTGCTGGCCCTCGGTTCGCGCTGGGTGCTGGTGAAGGGCGGCCATCTCGCCGCCGGTGACGCGGTCGACCTGCTCACCGACGGCGACACGCTGATCGAGCTCGCGGCGGAGCGGATCGACACGTCGCACACCCACGGCACCGGCTGCACCCTCGCCTCGGCCATCGCGTCGTACCTCGCACTCGGCCGGCCGGTGCCCGACGCCGTGTCGGGTGCGAAGGACTACGTCACCGGCGCGATCTCGGCCGGTTTCCCGCTCGGGGCCGGGATCGGTCCGGTCGACCACGGCTGGCGAGCGCGGTGAGCGATCTCGACCTGCGTGACGAGCCGTACGACGGCCCGACCGCCCAGCAGCTGATCGGCGCCGTCCAGGCCGAGTACGTCGTGCGTTACGGCGGGCCGGATGACTCCCCTGTGGACCCGAGTGAGTTCGCGCCACCGAACGGGCTGTTCCTGATCGGCTACCTCGACAACACGCCGGTCGCCATGGGCGGCCTTCGGCGTCACGGCGCGGGCGAGGTCGAGATCAAGCGCATGTACGTCGTGCCGGAGGCGCGGGGCCGGGGGCTGTCGCGCGTCATGCTTGCCGGGCTCGAGGAACGGGCGCGCCGTCTCGGCGCGTCGCGAATCGTGCTGGAGACCGGTCAGCGCCAGCCGGAGGCAATCAGCCTCTACGAGTCATCGGGCTACCAGCGGATCCCCGGCTTCGGTCACTACGCCGAAGCACCGCTCTCGATCAGCTTCGAGAAGAAGCTCTAGCGAGAAGGCACAACGCCGCCGGTCGTGCGCCTAGCGAGCTACTTTGCCGGCCTTCAGGCAGGAGGTGCACACGTTCATGCGCTTGCGGGTGCTGCCGACGAGGGCGCGAACCGGCTGGATGTTGGGGTTGAAGCGGCGGCGGGTGCGCCGGTGCGAGTGCGACACGTTCATGCCGAACCCGGGACCCTTGCCACACACATCACAGACGGAAGCCACGGCGAAGAGGGTAGCCCGAGTTGCGAGTCTGACTCAAAGCGTCCGCTTCGGCGCCTAGCCTCTGACCCGTGGTCGAGGAGTCGGCGCACGTGCGCGCTGTCGCTGGTGAGAAGGCGGCGGCCGTCCTCGAGAAGGCCTTCGACATCCGCACCGTAGGCGACCTGCTCCGCCACTACCCCCGCCGCTACTTCGAGCGTGGCGAGCTCGCTGACCTGTCCAAGCTGCGACCGGGGGAGCAGGTCACGGTCCAGGTCCGGGTGGTCAAGGTGGACGCCCACCAGATCCGGCCCAAGCTGCACAAGACCGACGTCACCGTCACCGACGGCACCGGCGCGCTGGTCGCCACCTTCTTCAACCGCAAGTACCTTCCCAAGGTCCTGTCGGCAGGGATGGACATCACGCTCGCGGGGGAGGTCGACCACTTCCGCGGCAAGCTCCAGCTCAAGCAGCCCGACATCGCGCTCGACGCGAACGGCCTGGTCGAGGACGCCGGCAAGCTGTTGCCGGTCTATCCCGCGACGAAGAACCTGCAGTCCTGGGCGTTGCGGCGCGTCATCAGCCACGCGCTGCAGGTGGTCGACCTCGTGGAGACCTTGCCCGACTCGCTGCTCGACAGTCGCGGGCTGACCGGCCGGGCCGATGCGCTGCGGGGGATCCACGAGCCCCAGGACCTCGCGGACGTCGCGCGCGCCAAGGAGCGGCTTCGCTACGACGAGGCCTTCGTGCTGCAGGTCGTCCTGGCCCAACGCCGGATGCTTGCCGCTCTCGAGCCCGCGAAGCCACGCGCTGCGCGCAGCGGCGGGCTGCTCGAGGCGTTCGACGCGTCCCTTCCGTTCACCCTGACCGCCGGCCAGCAGCAGGTCGGCGAGCAGCTGCTGGCCGACCTGGCCCGGGAGGTGCCGATGCACCGCCTGCTGCAGGGCGAGGTGGGTTCCGGCAAGACGGTCGTCGCGTTGCGAGCGATGCTCGCGGTCGTCGACTCCGGGGGACAGGCGGCGCTGCTTGCCCCCACCGAGGTCCTCGCACAGCAGCACGCACGTTCGATCGATGCCCTCCTCGGGCCGCTCGGCCGCGGCGGTCAGCTCGGCGCGGCGGAGGAGGCCACCAAGATCGCTCTGGTGACGGGCTCGATGAGCGCGGCGAGCCGGCGGTCCACGTTGCTCGACATCGGCATCGGAGACGCCGGCATCGTGGTCGGCACCCACGCCCTGCTCGAGAACACCGTTCAGTTCTTCGACCTCGGCCTGGTCGTCGTCGACGAGCAGCACCGGTTCGGCGTCGAGCAGCGCGATGCTCTGCGCGGCAAGGCCGACACGCCTCCGCACGTCCTCGTGATGACCGCGACGCCGATTCCTCGCACCGTCGCCATGACCGTGTACGGCGACCTCGAGACCTCGACGCTGACCGAGCTGCCGGCCGGTCGCCAGCCGATCTCGACCACCGTCGTACCGACCGCCGACAAGCCCGGGTGGCTCGACCGCGTGTGGCAGCGTGCCCGCGAGGAGGTCGAGGCGGGCCGGCAGGTCTATGTCGTCTGCCCTCGGATCGACGGCGGCGACGACGAGCAGGTGGGCGACCCGGCGGAGCATGCCGAAGGCTGGGCGAGCACCGCGACAGTCGTCGACATCGCGCCGATGCTCGCCGCCGGGCCATTGCAGGGAATGCGCATCGAGACCCTCCACGGCCGCATGGCGCCGGACGCGAAGGACGAGGTCATGCAGCGGTTCGCGGCCGGCGGGGCGGACGTCCTCGTCGCAACCACGGTGATCGAGGTCGGGGTCGACGTACCCAACGCAACCGCCATGATCGTGCTCGACGCCGATCGGTTCGGGATCTCCCAGCTCCACCAGCTTCGTGGCCGGATCGGCCGCGGTCAGCATGCCGGCGTCTGCCTGCTCGTCACCGGCGCCGCGGCCGGCACCCCTGCGCGCGAGCGGCTCGACGGGGTCGCCGCCACGATCGACGGCTTCGAGCTGGCGCGGCTGGACCTCGAGCAACGTCGTGAGGGTGACGTCCTGGGGGAGTCGCAGTCCGGTCGGCGCTCGCAGCTGAAGCTGCTGCGGCTGCTCCGTGACGAGGCGGTCATCGACGCGGCACGCGCCGACGCGATCGAGCTGGTGGGGTCGGATCCGACGCTGGAGCGTCATGAGCCGCTGCGCGAAGCGGCGGCTGCCCTCGCCGACGACCAGCGCGCCGACTACCTCGGCAAGACCTAGGGTCGGCGTGGGCTCGCGCAGCGGGCACCGTGGGCGGGTGGAGGACGCGTGGCGCGGCTGATCTCGGGCTCGGCCGGCGGGCGGCGCCTCGCGACGCCGCCGGGGCGCGGGACTCGCCCGACCAGCGATCGCACCCGTGAGGCGCTGTTCTCCTCCCTGCTCTCGTTGTGCGGAGCGTTCGAGGGTCTGTCGTTCCTCGACCTGTACGCCGGCTCGGGCGCGGTCGGCCTCGAAGCCGTCAGCCGCGGGGTCGGTCGCGTCATCTTGGTCGAGCGGGACGCCCGCGCGGCCCGGGTGATCCGACAGAACGTCGCCGCGTTGAGCGCCGCCGGGGTCGAGCTGGTGGAGTCGAGCGTCGAGCGGTTTCTCGAGCGCGACCCGGCCGCGGCCGGCGGCTGCTTCGACATCGTCTTCCTCGACCCGCCGTACGCCGAGCCGGTCGACACCGTCCTGGCGCGGCTCCGGGCAGGCGGCTGGCTCGCGTCAGGCGCGATCGTCTGCGTGGAGCGCTCCAGCCGGGACCCTGCTCTGAGCTGGCCGGAGGGCATCGAGGAGCTGCGGTCGCGGCGTTACGGCGACAGCACCCTCTGGTACGGTCGCGCCTCATGAGGCGGGCGGTGTGTCCGGGCTCCTTCGACCCGATCACCAACGGCCACCTCGACGTCATCGAGCGGGCCAGCGCGCTGTTCGACGAGATCGTCGTCGTGGTGGGCATCAACCAGTCGAAGAACCGGCTGTTCGAGCCCGACGAACGGGTCGAGATGATCCGCGAGGTCGTCGCCCATCTGCCCAACGTCTCCGTGGACACGTTCCGAGGGCTGCTGGTCGACTTCTGCGTGGCGCGTGACATCAAGGCGATCGTGAAGGGCCTGCGGGCGGTCAGCGACTTCGACTACGAGCTGCAGATGGGCCAGATGAACCACTCGCTGGCGGCCGTTGACACGCTGTTCATGCCCGCCGACCCGCATTACAGTTTTCTCTCGTCCAGCCTCGTCAAAGAGGTAGCGATGTACGGCGGCGACGTCTCGGGACTGGTTCCTGAGGCGGTGCTCCGCCGGCTCAGGGAGCGGCAGCGCTCCTGATCGGAGCGCGACTCGGCTCCTCACCGGCTAGGGAAGGCACACGTGGGAATCTCGGAAAAGCTCGACGAGTTCGTCGCGATGATCGAGAGCGCCCGCGCCATGCCGATGTCGGCGTCGTGCATCGTCAACCGCAACGAGATGCTCGAAGCGGTCGAGGAGCTGCGCAAGGCGCTGCCCGAGGAGCTGCGCAAGGCGCGCGGGGTGCTGCGCGACCGCGTGTCGGTGGTCGAGGAGGGCAAGGTGGAGGCGCAGGCGATCATCGCCGAGGCCGAAGCCGAACGGGCCCGGCTCGTCTCACGCACTGAGGTCGTCAAGGAGGCCACGCGCGAGGCGGAGCGGCTGCTGGCCGCCGCCAACGCGGAGTCCGAGCGCATGCGGCGCGAGGTCGACGACTACGTCGACGGCAAGCTGGCCAACTTCGAGATCGTGCTGAACCGCACGCTGCACGCGGTTGAGCACGGCCGGAACAAGATCAACGGCCGGCACGAGCTCGAGGCGCTCCAGGACGTCGACGAGGACGAGGAAGTCGAACCCCTTCCGGGCTGATAACCGGGCCTGGCCTTCGGCCGCGGCCCGCTCGCCGAGATCGACGTAGATGGCGTTAAACGGGCCTCTTAGCGCCATCTACGTCGGTCTCGACGAGAGCGGGGGGCTGGAAGTGGACCTCGGGCAGACCAGATCAACCAGGACGAGGAGCCATCCCTGGTCATAGCGGGTTTGAAGGGCCGCAGGCGCAGCCAAGGCCCGAAGGGCGGGCCGCGGCCGTAGGCCACTCCCAGCCCGTAGCCTGGATAGGCGTGAGGTCGCCGTTCGTCTATGACACCCGCGAGCTGGGGCGTCGTCCGGGCTCGATGCGGGAGCACCGGATCGAGGCGGTCGCGCCCGAGGGCTGGGGCATCGAGCTGATCCGGGTTCCGCCCGGCACGCCGGTTCTGGTCGACGCGCGCTTCGAGTCGGTGATGGACGGCGTACTCGTGACCGCGGAGGTCGACGTGGCGGTGCCGGCCGAGTGCGGCCGGTGCCTGGAGCCGATCGAGGTGCAGGTCGCAGCGCCGGTGCAGGAGCTGTTCGCCTACGAGCCCGACCCCGAGGACGACGAGCTGCCGGTGCTGACCGGTGACCAGCTCGATCTGGAGCCGGTCCTGCGCGATGCCGTGGTCCTCGCGCTCCCGCTGAACCCGCTCTGCGACCCCGACTGCCTGGGGCTCTGCGTCACCTGCGGGGCCCGCCTGGCGGACGTCGAGGAGGGGCACTCACACGAGGAAGTTGACCCGCGATGGGCTGCCCTTGCACTCTTGAAGGACAGCAACACAGGTTTGCGGGCGGAGCCCGACTACACCAGCGAAACCGAGGAGAACTAGCCGTGGCCGTCCCCAAGCGCCGCATGTCGCGCAGCAACACCCGCTCGCGACGCTCGCAGTGGAAGGCCAGCGCGCCGTCCCTCGTGGGCTGCCCGCGTTGTCGCCAGCCGAAGCTTCCGCACACGGCGTGCGGCGTCTGCGGCACGTACAACGACCGCCAGGTCGTCTCGGTCTAACCCGCATGGGCGTCGTCGAGCTGACGGCTCCGGTGCGCGCTGCCGTTGCGCTCGTCTGCGGCATTGACCCGGAGCGGCTGTCCCCGCAGACCACGCTGGACTCCCTCGACGCCGACTCCCTTTCGCGAGTGAGCATCGCGGACGTGGTCGAAGCACATCTCGCCGCAGCCGGCGTGGTGGTGCGGATCGACGACGCATCGCTGGCCAGGTTCCAGACCCTCGGCGAGATCGACGCCTACCTCGCGCATGCTTGAGGGCTCGCCGATCGACGGCCTGATCGACGTACTGGCGGCCCGGGTCGACGGCGCCGGTGTGGACCGCGACCTGCTCGACCTCGCCGTCACCCACCGCTCCTACGCCTACGAGAACGGCGGCGTGCCGACGAACGAGCGCCTCGAGTTCCTCGGCGACTCGGTCCTGGGCGTGGTGGTCACGGAGGAGCTGTACCGGCGCTATCCCGATCTCGCCGAAGGTCAGCTGGCGAAGCTGCGCGCAGCCGTGGTCAACGCCCGCGCGCTCGCCGGCGTCGGGCGGTCGATCGACCTCGGCGCCTACCTCAAGCTCGGCCGCGGCGAGGAGAGCACCGGCGGCCGGGACAAGTCCTCGATCCTCGCCGACGCGCTCGAGGCCGTGATCGGGGCTTACTACCTCGATCGCGGGCTGGAGCCCAGCCGGGAGCTGATCCTCGGCTTGTTCGCCGACGCGCTCGAAGACGCCGCCGGACTCGGTGCGGGCCTCGACTGGAAGACGTCGCTGCAGGAGCTCGCGGCGGAGCGCGGGCTGGGCGCCCCGGAGTACGCCGTGGACGAGAGCGGTCCGGACCACGCGAAGTCGTTCCGGGCGACCGCGGTGCTGGGCGGCCTCGCGGCGGGTGAGGGCACCGGCCACAGCAAGAAGGAGGCCGAACAGCGCGCCGCCGAGCAAGCCTGGACCGCGCTTTCGGCCTCGCCAACCAGTGCCTGAGCTGCCCGAGGTCGAGACGGTCCGGCGCGGGCTCGAGCGCTGGGTGGTCGGCCGCCGGATCGCTGCCGTCGAGGTGAGCGGCGAGCGCACGCTGCGTCGCCATCCCGCGGGTCCGGCGGACTTCACGGCCCGCATGGCGGGCCGAACGATCGTGGCCGCCTGCCGGCGGGGCAAGTTCCTGTGGCTTCCGCTCGACGACGGCATGAACCTGCTCGCCCACCTGGGAATGTCCGGCCAGTTTCTCGCCGTTACGGCCGCCGCTGCGGCGCCAGCCGCCGGCTCGGGGAAGGCGCCGCTCGCGAACCGCCACGTGAAGGCCCGGTGGCGTTTCGACGACGACGGCCCGGAGCTCCTGTTCTGCGACCAGCGGACCTTCGGCGGGCTGGCGCTCGCTGACGACGAGCTGACCGACGACGGTGTGCCGGTGGCGCTCGGCCACGTGGCGCCCGACCCGCTGGAACCGGCGTTCGATCCGGGGGAGCTCGCCGCGCGACTGCGGCGGCGGCGTACCGGGATCAAACGCGCCTTGCTGGACCAGACGCTGGTGTCGGGCATCGGGAACATCTACGCCGACGAGGCGCTGTGGCGCGCGCGGTTGCATTTCGCCCGCGGCACCGACGGCCTGCGCCGCCCGGAGATCGAGCGCCTGCTGGCGGCGGTGGAGGCGGTGTTGCAGGCGGCGATCGAGGCGGGTGGGACCTCCTTCGACGCCCTGTACGTCGCGGTGAACGGTGAGAGCGGGTGGTTCGACCGCTCGCTCGAGGCCTACGGGCAGGAGGGCCGCCCCTGCTCCCGCTGCGGGACGTCGATCGTGCGGGTCCGCTTCACGAACCGTTCGTCCTACTTCTGCCCGAAATGCCAGCCGAGACCTCGCCACGGGCGGTGGTAGCGGCGCGGATCAAGGGTCTCCCACCTCTTGACCGACACCCCGGAGGGCGGCACACTTAGGGGGCTGAGACGCGCGCCTGATCCCTAGGATGTGTCGTCCGGCGTCACCAGTCGGGGGCTTGCCCGCTCACCCTTATCAGGGGTCGTGTGGGTTGTCCGCGACGTGTCCTCACCGTGGAGGATCGGCAAGAATGGCGAAAGCCCTCATGGGTCATGTCGGGAACGGTCTCGACCTTCGTATCGCCAACGAGATGAAGCGTCTCCGTGACCGCGTCCGGGATCTCGAGACCGAGGTCATCCGGCTGCGCGCCGAGAACGCCGAACTGTCGTCGGTAGCTCGCGTCGACGAGGAAATGCTGCGACTGACTGTCGCTGAGCCCGTTCGCGATCACGAGCCCGCTCTCACCTAGGTCCGCGATCCCGTCGTCGGCGCCGCCTGCGAGGTCTGGCCCGGCGGACGCTGTAGCGTGGCGATCGGTCTTCCCCGCCTGACCGCCTCAACCCGGGAGCCTCACGGGTGCACCTTGCGAGCTTGACCCTTAGGGGCTTCAAGTCCTTCGCGTCGTCGACCACGCTGCGCTTCGAGCCCGGCGTCACCGCGATCGTCGGGCCGAACGGCTCCGGCAAGTCCAACGTCGTCGACGCGATCGCCTGGGTGCTCGGTGAGCAGGGCGCGAAGTCGCTGCGCGGCGGGAAGATGGAAGACGTCATCTTCGCCGGTACGTCGGGGCGGCCCGCGCTCGGCCGTGCCGAGGTCGTGTTGACGATCGACAACACCGACGGTGCGCTGCCGATCGACTTCACCGAGGTCACCCTGTCCCGGATCATGTTCCGCAACGGGGGATCCGAGTACGCGATCAACGGCTCACCGTGCCGGCTCCTCGACATCCAGGAGCTGCTCTCCGACTCCGGCATCGGCCGGGAGATGCACGTCATCGTGGGCCAGGGCCAGCTCGACGCGATCCTGTCGGCCACGCCCGAGGAGCGCCGCGGCTTCATCGAGGAAGCGGCCGGCGTGCTCAAGCACCGCAAGCGCAAGGAAAAGGCGCTTCGCAAGCTCGATGCGATGCAGGTCAACCTCAACCGCCTCACCGATCTGACCGCTGAGCTGCGACGTCAGCTCAAGCCGCTCGGCCAGCAAGCCGACGTCGCCAGACGCGCGTCGGTAATCCAGGCTGACCTGCGCGATGCCAGGCTGCGCCTGCTGGCGGATGACCTGACGACGATGCGCGGCACCTTCGAGGCGGAGATTGCCGACGAGACCGCGTTGCTCGAGCGCCGCGGCCGCGTCGAGGCCGCTCTGGCAGCGGCGACAGCCCGTGAGGCCGAGCTCGACGCGGCCCTTGCCGCTCAGAGCCCGCAGCTGGCCCGTGCACAGGAGACCTGGTATCGGCTGTCCGGGCTGCGAGAGCGGCTGCGCGGCACGGCTTCCCTCGCCAACGAGCGGCAGCGCCACACCGCGATCGCCGTCGATCTCGGGACCGGTGGGCGTGACCCGATGGCTTGGCAGGCCGAGATCGACCAGCTTCGGGTCGAAGCAGCGGAGGTCGAGCGTGTCCTGACCAGCGATCGGGGCCGCCTGGCCGAAGCAGAGGGCGAGCGCGAGCGGCTCGAGACAGCCCTGGCCGAGCAGGAACGAGCGCTCGCGGCGGCTCGGCTGGCGCTGGCCGATCGCCGCGAGGGGCGGGTTCGACTGCAGGGCGAGGTCAGCGCGCTGCGCACAAGGGCGCGCGCTGCGGAGGACGAGATCGGCCGACTCTCGGTCGCCTTGGAAGCCGCGCGCGACCGCGCCGCGACCGCGGCGGCGGAGTTCGCCGCCCTCGAAGGTGAGGTCGCGGGACTCGACGCGGGCGAGGTCGACCTCGATGCGGCGCACGAGGCGGCGGCAGCAGCCCTCGCTGCAGCCGAGGAGGCGTTCGCCGCACTTCAGGCGGAGGAACGAGAGACCGAGCGGCAGCGCAGTGCCGCTGTGGCCCGCCGTGATGCGCTGGCCCTCGGCCTCGACCGCAAGGATGCGGCGGGCGCGCTGATCGCGGCGCGCGACCGGCTGCCCGGTTTGCTCGGAACGGTCGCAGAGCTGGTTGCCGTGGAGGGGGGCTTCGAGGCAGCGATCGCTGCGGCGCTCGGGGCTGCCGCGGACGCCGTCGCCGTCCGCTCGCTTGCCGACGCGGCGGCCGCAATCGTGCTGCTCAAGGACCAGGACGGCGGTCGGGCCGGCCTGCTCGTCGCCACTGACGCCGACGCGCCGGTTCCGGGGCCCCAGCCGGCCGGCACGCGCAGCGCGCTTGACGTGATCACCGCTCCGGCTGAGATTCGCTCCGCCCTGGCAAGGCTGCTGGCGACCACCGTCGTGGTCGACGACGCCGCCGCGGCCGAGCGAATCGTGGCGACCCATCCCGACCTGCGTGCGGTCACGCGCGACGGCGACTTGTTCGGCACCGGTTGGTCGTCGGGCGGGTCGCACGCGACGCCGTCGCTCCTGGAGATCCGTGCTGCGCACAGCGAGGCAGAGCAGGAGCTCGCTGAGCTCTCGCACCGCGCCGAGCGGTTGCGCTTCGCGCTCGCCGGCGCGTCGGAGGACGTCGCTGGCCGTCGCGACGACCTCGAAGCCGCGGTTGCGGCGTTGCATGAGTCCGACGCCCGCCTTGCGGCAGTCGCGGAGCAGCTAGGCCAGCTCGGTGCGGCTGCCCGAGCGACCGCGGGGGAGAGCGAGCGGTTGGGACGCGCGGTGGAGGAGGCCTCGCAGGCACGCGACCGCGACCTGCAGGGCCTCAGCGAGCTGGAGGAACGCCTGGCTGCGGTCGAGGCCACGCCCGACGACGCCGTTCCGGATCAGACCGAGCGCGATGCCGTCGCCGAGCTCGTGGTCGCGGCGCGCGCGCGTGAGCTCGAGGCCCGGCTGGCGGTGCGGACCAACGAGGAGCGTCGCCACGCCCTGGTCGTCCGGGTCGACCAGCTCGAAGCGGCGGCGGAGGCGGAGCGCGCGGCGCGGGAACGAGCGGCGGAGCTGGTGCGGCGGCGGGCGCGGGAAGCAGTCGTTGCGGCGGCGGTCTCGACGGCGGCCGGACGGGCGCTCAGCGCCCTGGAAGCGTCGCTTCGCGCCGCGGCGGCGCAGCGCGAGTCCATCGAGGTGCAGCGCACCGTGACCGAAGGCGAGCTGCTCTCGGTCCGGACGTCGATCCGGGATCTCGCCGCCGAGCTGGAGACCCTTACCGGAGCGGTTCACCGCGACGAGGTGGCCCGCGCCGAGCAGCGGATGCGGATCGAGGCGATCGAAGCAAAGGTCGCCGAGGAGTTCGGCATCGAGACCGACACGCTGCTCGCCGAGTACGGCCCCGACGTCGCCGTGCCCCCACCCGCCGACGGCGGCCCCGACGCGGTGGCGACGCCGTACGACCGGACGGTGCAGGAAAAGCGGTGGAAGGCCGCCGAGCGCGCGCTCGCGCTGCTCGGGAAAGTCAATCCGCTCGCGCTGGAGGAGTTCGCGGCGCTCGAGGAGCGCCACAAGTTCCTCTCCGACCAGCTCGAGGACCTCAAGGCGTCGCGGCGTGACCTGCTGGTGGTCGTCAAAGAGGTCGACGAACGCGTCGAGCAGGTCTTCCGCGAGGCGTACGAGGACGTCGCGCGGGAGTTCGAGACCGTCTTCTCGGTGTTGTTCCCCGGCGGTTCCGGGCGGCTCGTCCGCACCGATCCGAACGACTGGCTGCTGACCGGGGTCGAGGTCGAGGCGCGGCCGCCGGGGAAGAAGATCAAGCGGCTTTCCCTGCTGTCGGGAGGCGAGCGATCGCTCACCGCCGTCGCGCTGCTCGTCGCGATCTTCCGGGCGCGGCCGTCGCCGTTCTACGTCCTCGACGAGGTCGAGGCCGCCCTCGACGACCGCAACCTGCTGCGGCTCGTCGAGCTCATCTCCGAGCTGAAGTCCACCTCTCAGCTGATCGTCGTGACCCACCAGAAGCGGACGATGGAAGTCGCCGACTGCCTGTACGGCGTCTCGATGCGCGGGGACGGGATCACCGAGGTCATCAGCCAGCGACTGCGCGAACCAGAGCCGGAGCCCGTCTAGATGGTCTACGTGATCGTCGGCATCGTCGTCGGAATCCTTCTCGTCGGTGCCGTGCTCGGCCTTGTGCTCGCGCCGTCGCGGCGGCGCGTCCGCACGATCGAGGCCCCTCAGCCGCCCACGCGCGAAACAGCACCGCCCCCAGCGATGCCGGTGACCGACACGCCCCACACCGAGGCGCCGGCGGCGCCGGCGCCGCCCGTGTCGGTGCCTCCACCCGCACCGGAATCGTCACCTGCCGCGGCGGCGCCGGTCGTCGAGCAGCCCGAGCCGTCGGCGGGCCGGCTGGTCCGGTTGCGTGGCCGCCTTGCGGGCTCGCAGTCAGCGCTCGGGCGCGGGCTGTTCACGCTCCTCTCACGCGACACGATCGACGAGGAGGTGTGGGAGGAGGTCGAGGACACCCTCCTCACCAGCGACGTCGGTCTCACGGCGACGAACGAGATCGTCGCCTCGCTGCGCGAGCAGGTGCGGGTGATGGGTGCGCGCAGCGCCGACGACGTACGGACGATGCTCCGCGACACATTGCTCGTCGCCGTCGGTCACGACCTGGACCGCACTCTTCACACGGCGGCGCGCGATGGTCACCCGGCGGTGGTGCTGGTGGTAGGGGTGAACGGCACGGGCAAGACGACAACCTGCGGCAAGCTCGCGCGCGTCATCGTCGGCGACGGCGGCTCCGTCCTGCTCGGGGCGGCCGACACGTTTCGCGCCGCCGCGGCCGACCAGCTCTCGACGTGGGGCGAGCGGGTGGGGGCGACCGTGGTCCGGGGGCCTGAGGGAGCCGATCCCGCCAGCGTTGCCTTCGACGCGGTGCACGACGGCATGGAGCGGGGCGTCGACACCGTCGTCATCGACACGGCGGGCCGGTTGCACACCAAGACCGGTCTGATGGACGAGCTCGGCAAGGTCAAGCGGGTGGTCGAGCGGCAGGCGCCGGTGGACGAGGTGTTGCTCGTCCTCGACGCAACGACCGGGCAGAACGGCCTGGTCCAGGCGCGGGTGTTCGCCGAGGTCGTCGACGTCACCGGCATCGTGCTGACGAAGCTCGACGGCACCGCAAAGGGCGGAATCGTCATCGCGGTCCAGCGCGAGCTCGGCGTACCCGTGAAGCTGGTGGGTCTCGGCGAGGGTCCGGACGACCTCGCGCCGTTCGATCCCGGCGTGTTCGTCGACGCGCTGCTGGAGGCCTAGGGTGGCGAACCTGTTTCGCGAGCCGGTCGGCGTGACCTACATCGACCCCGACAACCACGAGATTGCGACCAGCTGGGAGATCTCCCCGTTGCCGCGAACCGGGGAGAACGTGCGGATCGCGGGCGTGCCGTACGTCGTGGAGCGGGTCGGCTACGACTTGCCGAAAGACAAGATCGAGCGGATCTGGATCGTCCTGAGCCCGGCCTGACCGCTCCGCAGCGCTCGCGTCACGCGCGCAAAGTCGGTCGTAACATTCGCGAAACCCTCCGCGTCGTTTGCTGAAACCTGCCTGCCACAGAGTGCTGATCGACGAGGGGTCGGGCGTCGGGTCATCCCGGCGCGGACTCTGACTGCCTGTCACCAGACGATGGAGGGTTGATGGAAGACGGCTACTACGCCTGGATGATCGTAGCCACCGCGCTCGTTCTCATGATGACGACTCCGGCGCTTGCGTTCTTCTACGGAGGAATGACTCGCACCAAGTCCACTCTCAACATGATGATGATGTCGTTCACGGCGATGGGCGCCGTCGGCATCGCCTTCGTGCTCTGGGGCTGGTCCATCGGCTGGGGTGCCGATGGTGTCGGCAATGGGAACGGGAAGCTGATCGCGAGCCCGGCCAACACGTTTGGCCTGTTGCACGTGTCGAGCTCGAACTTCATATTCGTGCTCTTCCAGCTCACGTTCGCGGTGATCACGGTCGCACTGATCTCAGGCTCGATCGCAGATCGCGTGAAGCTGTCCTCCTGGATCATCTTCTCGGTCCTGTGGGTCACCTTCGTCTACGTCGTCATCGCCCATAACGTCTGGGGCGGCGGCTGGTTCTACTCCCACTTCCCGAACCTCGACTATGCCGGTGGAACCGTCGTCCACATCAATGCCGGTGTCGCGGGTGGCGTCCTGGCACTCGTAATGGGCAGGCGAGTCGGCTGGCCGAAGAACCCCGGCAAGCCGCACAACGTGACGCTCACGATGCTCGGCGCCGGCCTGCTGTGGTTCGGCTGGTACGGGTTCAACGTCGGGTCGATCGTCTTCAACCCGGGCGGCAGCGGCAACCCGTGGGACTCTGTCGGTTCCTGCAAGGGCGACACCACCTGCCAGTTCATCACCCAGTTCACCCACGAGACCGGCGTGACCTTCATGAACACGACGGTCGCGACGATGGCCGCGATGCTGGCCTGGCTCCTGGTTGAGCGGATCTTGCGCGGCAAGGCGACGTCGCTCGGCGCGGCCTCCGGCGTGGTGGCCGGTCTGGTCGCGATCACGCCGTCCTGTGGCTCGGTCAACACCCTCGGCGCGCTTGCCGTCGGTGCTATCGCCGGTGGCGTGTGTGCGGTGGCGATCGGCCTGAAGTACAAGATCGGCCTGGACGATTCGCTCGACGTCGTCGGTGTCCACCTCACCGGTGGCATCATCGGCGCGCTGCTGATCGGCTTCTTCGGCACCGTGAAGTCACCGCAGGGCATCGATGGGCTGTTCCCGAGCGGCGGTGGCGGGCTGTTCTACGGCGGCAACGCCACGCTGCTCTGGCACCAGTTCCTCGGTGTGGTGTTCACGATCGTGTGGTGCGGAGTCGTCACTCTTATCCTCGGCATGCTGATCAAGTACACGATCGGGTGGCGAGTCACATCCGATGCAGAGGTTGAGGGCATTGACGTGAACGAGCACGGTGAGTCCGCGTACGACTGGGGCACCTCCGTCCCGTCCGGTGGGGTTGCCAGCCCGGTCTTGTCCTCGTCATTCGCTCACCGCACGGAGGTGCAGGCGTGAAGCTCGTCACCGCGATCATCAAGCCGTTCAAGCTCGAGGACGTGAAGAGCGCTCTCGAGGCGTACGGCGTCGCCGGCCTCACGGTCAGCGAGGTGCAGGGCTACGGTCGGCAGAAGGGTCACACCGAGGTCTACCGCGGCGCGGAGTACAAGGTCGACTTCGTTCCGAAGATCCGGGTCGAGGTCGTCGTGGACGACAGCGACGCGGACGGGGTGGTGGGGGTCGTCGTCAAGGCCGCCAGCACCGGCCAGATCGGTGACGGCAAGGTCTGGGTCACCCCGGTGGAGGCGATCGTTCGCGTTCGCACCGGGGAGAAGGGCTCCGACGCGCTGTAACCCGTAACGCCCGCTACGTCGAAAGTGCGCGGCCGTGAGGCTGAGACTCGGTGGAGTCTCTAGGCTCACGGCCGTGCACTTTGACGGGGGAGACACTGCCTGGGTGCTCGGCAGCGCCGGGCTGGTTCTGTTCATGACGCCCGGACTGGCGCTGTTCTACGGCGGGATGATCAGGTCGAAGAACGTACTCGCGATGATCGTCGCGAACTTCGCAACGATCGCGGTCGTGAGCATCATCTGGGCCGTGGTGGCGTACTCGATCGCGTTCGGCCCTGATGTCGGCCACGGGCTGCTGGGCGACCTGCATCTCGCCGGCCTCGCGCACCCCGAGCAGCCGGTACCCGGCCTCTCGCTCACCGTCCCTCCGCTCGCCTTCGCCGCCTTCCAGATGATGTTCGCGGTGATCACGGCAGCACTGCTGACGGGAGCTGTGGCGGAGCGGGCGAGGTTCGGCGGCTTCCTGGCGTTCGCGGTGTTGTGGGTGGTCCTGGTCTACGCCCCGATCGCGCACTGGGTGTTCTCCCCGACCGGCTGGCTGTTCAAGAAGGGCGTGCTGGACTTCGCGGGCGGCAACGTGGTCGAGATCGACTCGGGCGCATCGGCGCTCGCACTCGCATTCGTGATCGGCAAGCGCAAGGGCTGGCCGCGTGAGGCGATCGCGCCGCACTCGCTGCCGTTCACGATGCTCGGCGCCGGCATTCTGTGGTTCGGCTGGTTCGGCTTCAACGCCGGGAGCGCGCTCGCCTCCGGCGCGCTGGCGGCGCAAGCGCTGATCAGCACGCAGCTTGCTGCGTGTGCCGGCCTGCTCGCCTGGTGCGGGCTGGAGAAGGTCCGCACCGGGAAGGCGACGACTCTGGGTGCCGCGTCGGGCGCAGTCGCCGGGCTGGTCGCCATCACTCCGGCGGCCGGCTTCGTCAACAGCATGGCGGCCATCGTGATCGGCGCGCTGGGCGGTGCCGTCTCACTCTTCGCGTGCAGCATGAAGTTCAAGGGCGGGTACGACGACTCGCTGGACGTCGTCGGTGTGCACGGCGCGGCCGGGGTCGTGGGAACGCTGCTGGTCGGCGTCTTCGCGACCGCGTCGGTCAACAAGGCGATCCGCTACGACGGCCTCATCGACGGGCACAGCGCGCACCTGCTCGGCGTCCAGGCGCTGGCGATCGTCACGACCATCGCGTGGGCCTTCACCGTCACCTACATCCTCGCCACGATCGTGCAGCGCACGATCGGCCTGCGCGTCGCGGATGCGCACGAGCTCGAGGGCTTGGACACCGCGCTGCACGCGGAGACGGCGTACGACGTCGGTAGCGCCCGTCCCGTGCGCATCGGCTCGTAGCGGAGCCTGGTGTGAGCGCCGACCCCGCCGGGCAGCTGCGTGACGCGCGGTCCGCGGTGCTGGAGCGGGCGGATCTCTCCGGCGCGGCGCTGCGCGAAGCCCTCACCGAGGTGGCCGACGCCTGGCTGACCGATCGAGTGGGGGACCGAACCGGAGTGGCCTTGGTCGCGGTCGGCGGCTACGGACGGAGGGAGCCGGCGGCCGGCAGCGATCTCGACCTCGTGCTGCTGCACCAACCCGGAGTCGAGGTCGAGGAGCTCGCCAACTCGATCTGGTACCCGGTCTGGGACGCGGGTGTCGGACTGGATCACGCGGTGCGGACGGTCGAGGAAGCGGTCTCCGTCGCGCGTGACGATTTGAAGGCGATGTTGGGCCTGCTCGACACGCGTCACGTCGCCGGCGACCCGAGCCTGACCACGGCGCTGCGCGAGCGGATCTACGAGACATGGCGGCGCGACGCCAGGAAGCGGCTACCCGAGCTCGTCGCGGCGGTACGAGAGCGCGCTGACCGAGCCGGCGAGCTCGCCTTCCTGCTCGAACCGGACCTGAAGGACGCGCGCGGCGGCATCCGTGACGTGCACGCGATGACGGCGATCGCCGCAGCTTGGGTGGCGGATGCGCCGACGGAATCCGTTCGGGCGGCGTACACGTGGTTGCTCGACGTTCGCGGTGAGCTGCATCGCCGGTCGACGCGCGGCAGCGACCGGCTGGTTGCCCAAGAGCAGATCCCGGTCGCCGCGGCACTGGGGCTGGCCGACGTCGACGATTTGATGCGTCGGATCTTCGAGGCCGGACGAACGATCGCCTACGCCACGGACGAGTCGTGTCGTCGCGCGGAGATCGCCAGTCGCCCGCCGCGCCGTTGGGGCAGGCGAAACCCAGCGCAGGTGCGCCGGCCACTCGCCGACGGAGTGGTGGAGCAGGACGGCGAGGTGCATCTCGCACGCGACGCCGAACCGGCAGCCGACCCGGCCTTGGTGCTTCGGGTCGCGGCGGCAGCTGCCCAAGCCGACCTGCCGATCGCGAGCAACGTGGCTCGGCGGCTCGCCGACGAGTCGCCGTCGCTTCCCGAGCCATGGCCCGCTCAGGCGAGGGACTCCTTCATCGCGCTGCTCGGCTCGGGGCGTCCCGCGGTCGCGGTGTTCGAGGCGCTGGACCAGGCCGGAGTGCTGGTCAGGCTCATTCCCGAGTGGGAGGCGGTGCGGTGCCAGCCGCAGCACAACCCGGTACACCGCTACACGGTCGACCGGCACCTCATCGAGGCCGCGGTCGAAGCGACCTCGCTCGCCCGTCAGGTCGCACGGCCGGACCTGCTGCTGCTGGGCGCTCTCTTTCACGACATCGGGAAGGGCTTCCCGGGCGACCACACTGATGCCGGCGTCGAGCGGGTACCGACGATCCTGCGCCGCATGGGGGTGGCCGGCGACGACATCGAGACCGTCCTCGCCCTGGTGCGCCACCACCTGTTGTTGCCGGATACGGCAACGCGACGAGACCTCGGTGATCCCGCGACGATCGACATTGTCACGAACGCGGTCGGTGACATCGCGACACTCGAGCTACTGCATGCGTTGACGATCGCCGACGCGGCTGCGACCGGTCCGGGGGCCTGGAGCGACTGGAAGGCCGGGCTGATCGCCGAGCTCGTCCGTCGGGCGTCGGCGGCCGTCGCCGGCGAGCATGTGACCGAGTTCGAGGCGATCACCGCACGGCAGCGGTCGCTTGCAGAAGGCGGCGAGCTCGCGGTTGAGCTGTCCGGCTCCCAGCTGACGGTGGTGGCGCCTGACCGCCCAGGTCTGATGTCGCGATGGGCCGGAGTCGCGGCGCTGCACCGGCTCGCCATCCGTTCGGCGACCGCGACATCGCTGTCGACGGCTGGAGGCCGGATGGCGATCACCTGCCTCGAGGTGGCGCCGAAGTTCGGGTCGCTGCCCGATGTCGATGCCCTCGCAGCAGACGTCCGCCGGGCCTACGACGACGCCCTCCCGCTCGCGGAGCGGCTGCGCGAGCGGGAGCAGGTCTACTCCTCGGGTCCGCACCCGATCGCGCCGCCGATGGTGTTGTGGTTCGACGACGAGTCCCATCACTCGACCATCGTCGAAGTACGCACGCATGACTCGGACGGGCTGCTGCACCGGTTGACCAAGGTGCTGGCAGATGAAGGACTCGATGTCCGGTCGGCCCGGATCCAGACGCTCGGCGCCGAGGTGGTGGACGCGTTCTACGTCGTCGACGCGGATGGCAGCACCATCGATGACCCCGCTCGGCGCGGCCGCATCGAAACCGCGATGTTGGATGCCTGCTAGTCGCTGACACCGAGCCTGATGTCGACAGCGGTCGCGCTCAGCACGTCGCTGACGCAGAGCGCGATGGCGGCCGCGAGATCCCTCGCGTCCACGGCGGCGGCGCCCGACACGGCTCGGTGCCGCAGGCCGGTCGGCATCGGGAGCGGCTCGACGCTCGCGCCCGCCTCGACGATCACGCCACGGCGCCGCGCGGCCATGTCCGGCAGCAACGCCGTCACGATCTCCCGGCGAACCTCCGGCGGCGCGATCGCGACCGCGATGTCGATCGGTCCGAGTCGCTGCTCGATGTGAGCGGATACGCGTTCCCACGTGCCGCGCTCGGCCGGATCGGCCACGAGGCCGATTGACGCAACTCCGATCTCCGCCGCATAGCCGGTTGCTGCGTCGACCAGTTCCCGGTCGTTGACGACGAGCGCTGCCATCACGCCGTTGTCGGCGAGGACTCGAGCGACCTCGCCCAGGACGCTCGACGTTCCGGCGAGCACTGCGGCCTTGCCCGCGAGGTCGGCATAGCGCGCCGTCCAGCCCCCACTCGTCACAGCTGCATTCTCGTCGTACGGTTCCGCGCATGAGCACTGCGCCCGGCAACGTCCTCGACGCGTTCCTCAACACGGTGGCTCGCCAGCCGGCCGACATCGCGGTTCGCGAGCTCCACGGCGAGCAGATGACCTGGGCGGAGTACGCCGACCGCGCCGCGCGCTTCGCCGGGGGCCTCGCGGCGCTGGGAGTCAGCGCCGGCGACCGCGTCGTGCTCATGATGCACAACCGGCTCGAGTTCCACATCGCCGACATCGGGGCCCTGTCCCTCGGCGCCACCCCGATCTCGATCTACAACTCGTCCTCGCCTGAGCAGATCGCCTACCTCGTGAACCACAGCAAGGCTGTCGTGGCGATCGTCGAAGCCGGCGACTTCGCCGACCGGGTGCTTTCCGCTGCAGCCGATTGCCCGCGGTTGCGGTCCGTTGTCGTCCTCGGTGACGCGCCGCAGGGGACGATCGCGTGGGCGGAAGTCGCGAACGCGGAGCCGGTGGACATTGCGGCGGCGGCCGCGGACACCGACCCAGCCTCGCTCGCGACCGTCATCTACACGTCGGGGACGACCGGGCCCCCGAAAGGCGTGATGCTGACCCACGCCAACGTCATCGCCGCGGCTACCGCATTCACCAGCTACATCGGTCGCGAGACCGACGAGGGCCGCCGGCTCATCTCCTACCTGCCGATGGCGCACATCGCGGAGCGAATGGTCACGCACTACAGCCCGATCCTCCGCGGTTCGGAGGTCGTTCCCATGGCTGACCTGAACGAGCTGCCCGCCTACCTCGTCGCGGTGCGACCTGGCGGGTTCTTCGGACCGCCGCGGGTCTGGGAGAAGCTCGTCGCCGGCGTCAGAGCACAGGTGGCGGCGCGCGACGAGGAGACGCAGCAACGCTTCGAGGAGGCGCTCAAGATCGGACGCGAGGTCCAGCAGCTTCGCGCTCGGGGCGAGGAGCCCGCCGGGGAGCTGGCCGAGACCTGGGAGTTCGTGGACGCGATGGTCTTCGCCCCGATTCGCGCGGCGATCGGTCTCGACCAGGCCGAGTTCGTCTTCTCCGGAGCGGCGCCCGTGCCGCCCGAGGTCATCGACTTCCTGCGTGACATCGGGTTGCCGATGAGCGAGGTCTACGGGATGAGCGAGAACTGCGGCGGGATGACCTGGGAGCCGTTCCTGGTGAAGAGCGGACGGGTCGGCACCGCCTATCCCGGGGTCGAGGTGATCACCGCAGCTGACGGCGAGGTCCTGTGCCGAGGTCCGATCGTCTTCCCCGGCTACCTCGACGACCCGGCGCGAACCGCCGAGGCGCTCGACGCCGACGGCTGGCTTCACACCGGGGACATCGGCGAGTTCGACGAGGACGGCTACCTGAAGATCGTCGACCGCAAGAAGGAGCTGATCATCACGGCCGGCGGCAAGAACGTCTCACCGGCCAACGTCGAAGCCGTCCTCAAGACGGTGCCGCTGGTCGGCCAGGCCATGGCAATCGGTGACAACAGGCCGTACCTCATTGCGTTGCTCACGCTGGATCCGGACGCCGTCGCCGCACGCTTTCCCGGCCGGGACCCGGCCGAGGTGGCAGCCGATCCAGAGGTGATCGCGGAGATCGCCGCCGCTGTCGCGGCCGCCAACCAGCGACTGTCCCGCGTCGAGCAGCCGCGCCGGATCGCCATCGTCACCGAGGAGTGGCTGCCCGACACCGACGTCCTGACCCCGACGATGAAGCTGAAGCGCCGCGGCGTTCTGGCGCGCTACGGCGAGCTGGTGGCGGCGCTGTACGACGGTGCGGGTGTCGAGGTGAGCGCAGCCCCGGAGGCCGTCGCCACATAGTTGTGCTGCGCTTCGCGCAGATGTGAGCTGGGGCCCGAGTCGGCCCTGCGCTTCGCGCAGATGTGAGCCGGGGCCCCAACCCCAGCTCAGGCCGGCACGGACTGCGATTGCACCCGTAACCTTTGGTTGCGATGTTCGACACTCTTTCCGGTCGCCTCGAGTCGGTCTTCACTGCCCTGCGGGGCAAGGGCCGGCTCTCCGACGCCGACATCGACGCCACCGCGCGTGAGATCCGGATCGCGCTGCTCGAGGCCGACGTCGCACTCCCCGTCGTGCGCGAGTTCGTCGCGGCGATCAAGGAGCGCGCCCGCGGCGCCGCGGTCAGCCAGGCGCTGAACCCCGCGCAGCAAGTCATCAAGATCGTCAACGAAGAGCTCGTCGCGATCCTCGGCGGCGAGACTCGCCAGCTCGCGCTGGCCAAGACCCCGCCGACCGTCGTGATGCTCGCCGGCCTGCAAGGCGCCGGTAAGACCACTCTCGCCGGCAAGCTGGGACGCTGGCTCAAGCAGCAGCGTCACGCGCCGCTCCTGGTGGCGGCGGACCTGCAGCGGCCCAACGCCGTCGACCAGCTCAAGGTGGTGGCAGGTCAGGCCGGGGTCGACGTGTTCGCCCCCGAGCCCGGCAACGGCGTGGGCGACCCTGTGGCGGTCGCGCGGGCAGCGATCGAGCACGCCAGGCGCATGGGTCACGACGTGGTGGTCGTCGACACGGCCGGCCGGCTGGGCATCGACGCGGACATGATGGCCCAGGCGGCCGCTATCCGTGACGCGGTATCGCCGGACGAGACGCTGTTCGTCGTCGACGCGATGATCGGCCAGGACGCTGTCAACACCGCGGAGGCATTCCGCGACGGTGTCGGCTTCACCGGAGTCGTGCTCACCAAGCTCGACGGTGACGCCCGGGGCGGCGCTGCGCTGTCCGTGGCCAAGGTCACGGGCCGGCCCATCATGTTCGCCTCGACCGGCGAGAAGCTGGCCGACTTCGACGTGTTCCATCCCGAGCGCATGGCGTCTCGCATCCTCGGGATGGGCGACATGCTCACGCTCATCGAGCAGGCCGAGCGCACGTTCGAGGCCGACGAGGCCGAGCGCATGGCCGAGAAGATGCTCGGTGGGGGCGAGCTCACGCTCGAGGACTTCCTCGAGCAGATGATGATGGTTCGCCGGATGGGTCCGATCGGGAACCTGCTCGGCATGCTGCCCGGCATGGGTCAGATGAAGGAAGCGATCTCCCAGATCGACGACCGTGATCTCGACCGAATCGCGGCGATCATCCGTTCGATGACGCCGACCGAGCGGCAAGACCCCAAGATTCTCAACGGCTCTCGCCGGTTGCGGATCTCGAAGGGATCCGGTACGACGGTGACCGAGGTCAACCGGCTGGTTGACCGCTTCTTCGAGGCGCGCAAGATGATGAAGCAGATGACGGGCGGGCTCGCGGGCACGCGTCGTGCTGCATCCCGAAAGGGCAAGAAGGGCGGCTCCAAGCGGGGCCGCACCCAGGCGCGCGGGCTTGTCCCCGGCGCCAGCCTGCCGCCCGGGCTCGGCCTTCCGCCCGGCATGAAGCTGCCCCCGGGCCTGGCGCCCGACCTGTCCAACCTCAAGCTGCCCGGAGCCGAGTAGCCATGGCCCAGTGCACCGGCTGCGGCGCGGCGCTGGCGCCGAGCGCGCAGTGGTGCACGCAGTGCTACCTGCCCGTGACGGGCGCTGCCCCCCGCGCTCCCGCCGGCGTCCCGGACGCCCCGTCGATCATGTCCGGGACCTGGCAGCAGTCCGCGAGCGCCGGTCCGACGCCGATGATCCAAACCCGCTGGAAGAAGACGCCGACGACGTTCGGCCCGGTCGGCCGCGTCGTCTGCACGGTGCTGCTGTTCCTCCCGCTGCCGCTGATGATCGCTTGGACGGTGATCTCTGGTGGTCTCGGCATCATCGGCCTGGGCGCGTGGGCGGGAGTCGTCATGCCGATGGCGCTCCGCGACGTGTGGAAAGCAGGCTCGCTCCCGGCCGGGTAGACTCTTCCGGCGGCGCGGTGAACGTGGGCGCCCGGACCACCAACCTTCGAGTTTCAGCTTTTTGGAGAGCAGCGCCCCGTGGCAACCAAGATCAGACTCATGCGGCTCGGCAAGATCCGCGCTCCCTACTACCGCATCGTGGTTGCGGACTCCCGCACCAAGCGTGACGGGCGCGTGATCGAGACGATCGGCAAGTACCACCCGAAGTCCGACCCGTCGTTCATCGAGGTCGACTCGGAGCGCGCTCGCTACTGGCTGTCCGTCGGAGCCCAGCCCACCGAGCCGGTTGCGGCGATCCTCAAGCTCACCGGGGACTGGCAGGCGCACAAGGGCCTCCCGGCACCGACCGAAGGGGTGCGCACAGCCGCGCCCAAGGCTGATCGCAAGGCGGTCTTCGAGGCGGCCGCGAAGGAGACCCTCGAGGACGCTCCGGCGAAGAAGGCAGCGGCCAAGAAGGCTCCCGCCAAGAAGGCAGCCGAGTCGGAGCCGGCTCCGGCTGAGCCGGCCGAGGCCGAGGCGCCGGCTGAGGTGCCGGCGGCTGAGGAGCCGGCCGCTGCGGCCGACGCGCCAGCGGCCGAGGAGGCCGCGGCAGAGGCTCCGGCCGAGGAAGCTCCCGCGGCGGAAGCCGACGCCGAGCCGGCTGCCGAGTAGCCGTGCTCACCGAGGCGCTCGACCACCTCGTCCGCGGCATCGTGGACCATCCGGACGACGTCCAGGTGGACCTGCGCGAGCGCCGCAACGGGCGGGTGCTCGAGGTGCGGGTGCATCCCGACGATCTCGGCAAGGTGATCGGTCGTGCCGGGCGCACCGCAAAGGCGCTTCGCGCGGTGATGACCGCGATCGGCGGCAAAGGCGTGCGCGTCGATCTCGTCGACTAGCAGGCGCGGACGGCGGGCGCGGTGCAGCTCGTGATCGGTCGCGTCGCAAAGGCCCACGGCATCGGCGGTGAGGTCGCTGTCGACGTACGGACCGACGATCCCGAGCACCGGTATGCGACGGGCGCGTCCCTGGAGACGGATCCGCCGGAGCGGGGTCCGTTGACGATCACCGCGAGCCGGTGGCACTCCGGCCGGCTGCTCGTCCGGTTCGACGGGATCGAGGACCGCGATGCGGCTGAGTCGCTCCAGGGCACGTTGCTGGTCGCGGACTCGCTGACCAGCCGCGCGGGCGAGGACGACGACGACTTCTGGGACCACGATCTGGTCGGGCTGACCGCGGTCGGCACGGATGGGGTCCGGCTCGGGACGGTGGCCGAGGTGCTTCACCCGCCGGGCCCGGCTGTTCTTGTGGTGGACCGGGGCGAGTCGGGCGAAGCGCTGGTGCCCTTCGTCAGGGAGATCGTGCCGAGCGTGGACCTCGGCGCGGGCCAGGTCGTCATCGATCCGCCTGACGGGCTCCTCGAACTCGGCCAGTCCTGATGCGCATCGACGTCGTCACGATCTTTCCCGACTACTTCGGGCCGCTGTCGGTCTCGCTCCTCGGCAAGGCCCACGACCGCGGCGACATCGCGGTGAGGGTTCACGATCTCCGCGCCCACACCGACGACGTGCATCGCACTGTTGACGACGCGCCGTACGGCGGCGGCCCGGGAATGCTGATGCGGCCGGAGCCGTGGGGCCGGGTGCTTGACGCCTTGCTTGCCGACCCGCCGAGCCCTGGCGTCGCCCCCCTGCTCGTGCTGCCGACGCCGGCGGGGGTGCCGTTCACTCAGCAGCGTGCGGCCGAATGGTCGGCAAGACCCTGGCTCATCATCGGCTGCGGGCGCTACGAGGGGATCGATGCCCGAGTCGCGCAGGACGCGGCGACCCGCATGGAGGTCGCCGAGGTCTCGATCGGCGACTACGTGCTGGCGGGCGGCGAAGCGGCGGCGCTCGTGCTCATCGAGGCGGTCGTCCGGCTGCTGCCGGGATTCATGGGGAATCCGGACTCACCGCTCGACGACTCGTTCGCGGGCGGGAAGCTGCTCGAAGCGCCGTCGTACACCCGGCCGGCGACGTGGCGGGGGCTCGAGGTTCCCGAGGTGCTGCGCTCGGGCGACCACGCCGCGGTTGCGCGCTGGCGGGCGGAAGAGTCGCGTCGGCTGACCCAAGAACGCCGCCCGGACCTGCTCGGTCCCTGAGGCGGGTACAGTGGATGGACCGCCTGACCATCCGCGCCACCGCACTCGCGCGTGCCCCGAACGAGGATCTGACCACCATGCAGACGCTCGACGCGATCGACTCCGCCTCGCTGCGCAGCGACGTACCGGTATTCCGGCCCGGCGACACGGTCAAGGTTCACGTCCGCGTCGTCGAGGGAAACCGGACCCGCGTCCAGGTGTTTCAGGGCGTGGTCATCCGCCGCCACGGCGGCGGCGTCCGCGAGACCTTCACCGTCCGCAAGGTGAGCTTCGGTGTCGGTGTCGAGCGGACGTTCCCGGTCCACTCGCCGATCATCGACCACCTCGAGGTCGTCACCCGCGGCGATGTCCGCCGGGCGAAGCTGTACTACCTGCGCGATCTTCGCGGCAAGAAGGCCAAGATCAAGGAGCGCCGCGACGCCACCCCGGCGAGCTGAGCGTCGCGCGACCTCGTGACCGACGAATCCGTCACCGAGACCGGCGAGCTTCCGGAGGACGCCCTCCAGGAGCCTGCGGCGGACGCCGAGGGCAGCGACACATCGCCCGATGAGCCCAAGCAGCGCGAGTCAGGACACGGCTCGTTCTGGCGTGAGCTGCCGTTCCTGGTCTTGATCGCGCTCGTTCTCGCGCTGCTGATCAAGACCTTCCTGGTGCAGGCGTTCTACATCCCGTCGGCGTCGATGGAGAACACGTTGCAGGGCGGTGGCGCCTTCCTGGGCGCCAGCGCGACCGGTAAGCACCCGTACGACCGGGTGCTCGTCAACAAGCTCGTCTACGACTTCCGCGACCCGCACCGTGGCGAGATCGTCGTGTTCAAGAAGCCACCGGGCTGGCCCAACGAGTCGAACTTCACGACACCGAGCAACCCGGTGATCCGCTTCTTCCACGGCATCGGTGCGGCGATCGGCATCGCCCCCTCCGGGGGAAGCGACTTCATCAAGCGGGTGATCGGCGTCGGCGGAGACACCGTTTCCTGCAAGAACGACGTCCTTTCCGTCAACGGCCGCGTCCTGCACGAGTCCTACCTGTACCCCGGCTCGCATCCGTGTTCCGGCGGCGCCTTCGACAACACGACGAAGGTCGTGCCGAAGGGCGAGCTGTTCGTCATGGGGGACCACCGGGACGATTCGGACGACTCCCGCGTGCACGGATTCGTCCCGGTTAAGGACGTGATCGGCCGCGCGTTCGTCGTGATCTGGCCGATCTCGGACTGGAAGACCCTGCCCGTGCCGTCGACGTTCAAGCAGGTCGGCCTCGCCGCGGCGGAGGTGCCAGGTGCGCCGCTGGTGGCAGGCGCGGCAGTCGTGGCCCCGGTGGCGCTGGGGCGATCGCGCCGGCGCAAGCGACGCGCACGCCGTAGCTGACGGCGCGTACTCTCGCCTTCGATGGCAGTGTCGGCGGTGAGAACGTCTGCGCCCTGGTTCCGTGACGCCGGGATCTATGGATACGAGCGGGCACTCGAGCGACGTGGCCTGACTCCGGTTGCGGGCGTGGATGAGGCCGGGCGCGGTGCCTGTGCCGGCCCGTTGGTCGTTGCGGCCGCCGTCCTGCGCCCCGGGAAGCGGGGCGAGATCCCTGGGCTCGCGGACTCCAAGCTGCTCACCCCGCTCGCGAGAGAGCGGGTCTACGCCCAGGTCGTACGCCGCGCGGCGGCGTACTCCGTCGTCGTCATTCCCGCTGCTGACGTCGACCGGATCGGCCTGCACGTCAGCAATGTGATGGGCATGCGGCGCGCGCTCGCGTCGTTGCCGGTGCGTCCGGGTTATGTCCTCTCCGACGGGTTCGCCGTGCCCGGCCTCGACGTACCGGGGCTTGCGGTGTGGAAGGGAGACCGGGTTGCGGCGTGTATCGCGGCGGCATCGGTGCTGGCGAAGGTGACCCGCGACCGGATGATGGTCGCGATGCACGAGAACTGGCCGCAGTATGAGTTCGCCAGCCACAAGGGCTACGTCACGCCGGAACACCAGAGCGCGCTCGCTGCCCATGGGCCGTGCCCGGAGCACCGCCGGTCGTACGTCAACGTCAGAAACGCGGAAGTGACGGTCGACCTCGATCTGCTGGCGGAGCTCGAAGCCGACGAGGGCGTCGTCGATCAGGAAGAATGGGTCTCGTGAGCGCCGAGGATCTCGAGAAGTACGAGACCGAGATGGAGCTGCAGCTCTACCGGGAGTACCGCGATGTGGTTCGGCTGTTCAGCTACGTCGTCGAGACCGAGCGGCGCTTCTACCTGACCAACGACGTCCAGGTGATCCAGCACACCGAAGGCGGCGAGACCTACTTCGAGGCCGTCATGCACGACGCGTGGGTGTGGGACATGTACCGGCCGGCGCGGTTCGTGAAGAACGTTCGGGTCCTGACCTTCAAGGACATCAACGTCGAGGAGCTGCCGGCATCGGACCTCGAGCTGCCCGAGGATCGCTGACCACAGCGGCGCGAGGTCTCGTGCCTGCCCACAGCTCTCGTCTGCTGCACCGATTTGAGTCGGCGGCCGCCCGCACGGTCGTCGCATGCGAGCCAAGGATCAGCTAGGCAAGGACGGCGAGGACTTCGCCGTGCGGCACCTCGTCGGAGCCGGTTTCGACGTCATCGAGCGCAACTGGCGATGTGACGAGGGCGAGCTCGACATCATCGCGGTCGAGAACAACACGCTGGTCGTCGTCGAGGTCAAGACTCGGACGTCGACCGACTTCGGGTTGCCGGCGGAGGCGGTGACCTGGCGGAAGGCCGCGAAGCTGCGTGAGCTCGCGGCGCGATGGATTCGTGAGCATTCCTGCCGGATGCCGGCTCGCGTCGACGTCATCAGCATCGTGATGCCCCGCGACGGTCGCACCCAGCTCCAGCACTACCGGGGGGTGCTGTGAAGCTGGGTTGCACGCGCTCGATCGTGCTGACCGGTCTCGTGGCGCACGCCGTCACCGTCGAGGCCACCATCGGTGCGGGCCTGCCGAAGACGGAGTGGACGGGGCTGCCCGACACCGCGGTACGTGAGTCGGCGGCGCGGGTGCGCTCCGCGATCGAGAGCACGGGTGGGGAGTGGCCCGCGCACAAGATCACGGTCGGCCTGCTGCCGGCATCGGTCCGCAAGAGCGGCAGCCATTTCGACCTGGCTGTCGCCGTTGCGATTCTCGCCGCGCAGCGTGTCCTCGACCCGAGCGCTGTGCGCAACATCGTGGTCCTCGGCGAGCTGGGCCTCGACGGCCGCGTGCACCCCGTGAACGGGGTGCTGCCCGCTGTCATTGGCGCCGTCCGCCACGGCTACTGCGGAATCGTGGTGCCACGAAGCAACGCCGCGGAGGCAGCGCTCGTCCCGGGGGCCGACGTTCTCGCGGTCGGCTCGCTCGCGGAGCTCTGCGCTGTGCTGCGCGGCGAAGAGACCGACGAGGTCGATGAGCCCCCGCTGGTGGTCCCGGTCGAGGAGCCGGGGCTCGACCTCGCCGACGTGGTCGGCCAGGACGAGGCACGCCACGCCATTGAGGTCGCGGCGGCCGGTGGGCATCACGTGCTGCTGACCGGGCCCCCCGGCGTCGGCAAGACGATGCTCGCCGAGCGGCTGCCGGGTCTGCTCCCCGACCTCGGGGGCGACGACGCGCTCGAGGTCACCTCTATCCACTCGTTGCTCGGGCGGCTCGCCCCCGGCCGGCCGTTGCTGCGTCGACCGCCGTTCTGCGCGCCGCACCACTCAGCCACCGTTGCTTCTCTCATCGGGGGCGGGACAGGGGTGCCGGTGCCCGGGATGATCTCGCTCGCTCACCGGGGTGTGCTGTTTCTGGACGAGGCGCCGGAGTTCGAACGGCGCGCGCTCGACGCGCTGCGGCAGCCGCTGGAATCGGGGCTGGTCACGATCCACCGCGCTGGCGGGACGGCGACGTACCCGGCGCGCTTTCAGCTCGTCCTTGCCGCCAATCCGTGTCCTTGTGCGCGGGGCGGGCGCTCGACTGACGCGTCGTCCTGCCGCTGCAGCGCGACCCAGCTGCGCGCCTACCACAACCGGCTGTCGGGTCCGCTGCTCGACCGCATCGACCTGCGGGCCCGGCTTGCGCCGGTGAGCCGCGCGGTGCTCGCCACCGGGGCGAGCGGCGAGCCGACGGCCGCAGTGCGCGAGCGGGTCCTGGAGGCGCGGGCGCGCGCGGTCACGAGGTTGCGCGGCACTCCCTGGGGCACGAACGCTGCTGTCCCCGGACCGGATCTCAGGCGGCACTGGCCGATCCCGACCGACGCCCTGGTGTCGCTGTCGGCAGACCTGGACCTGCAGCGACTGTCGACCCGCGGCGTCGACCGGGTCATGAAGGTTGCCTGGACGCTCGCCGACCTGGCCGGCCGTGATGCGCCGATCCGTGACGACGTGGAGCGGGCCAGGGAGCTGCGGGTCATGGGCGGCACCGCCGAGCTGGCTCGGACGGCATGACGACACCTGTCGACCATGCCGAGCGAGCCGCCCGGGCGCAGCTGTTGCGCGCCGCGGAGCCCGGGACGATCGGCCTGCTCCGGCATGTGCGCCGGGTCGGCCCGGAGCAGGCGGTCGAGGACATCCGCCGGGCTGCCCCGATCGCGGGCCTCGATGTGCCCGCGATGGCCGCGCGCCTGCTCGACGTGTCCGCCGACCGCGAGCTCGAGCTTGCGGCGAGGCTCGGCGCCCGGCTGGTCTGTCCCGGGGACAAGGAGTGGCCGGTGACTCTCGACGATCTCGACCGGGTGGAGGCCGGGTGCCTGGCGCTTTGGGTCCGCGGCCCCTCTGCCCTCGCCGAGTTGTGTCATCGGGCGGTGGCGCTGGTGGGCACCCGTGCCGCCACCGGCTACGGGTTGTCCGTCGCCACCGAGCTCGCGGTCGGCCTTGCCGAGCGAGGCTGGGCAGTGGTCTCCGGTCTGGCCCTGGGCATCGATGCGGCTGCCCATCGGGGTGCGCTCGCCGCAGCCGGTTCCACCGTCGCGGTGCTGGCGTCCGGCGTCGACGTCGCGTACCCCCGCGCCAACCGCGGGCTCTACGACCGCATCATCGAGACCGGCGCCGTGGTCAGCGAACAGCCACCTGGCGCGGCCCCGCACCGGACCCGCTTCCTCGTCCGCAACCGGCTGATCGCCGCCCTCTCGGCGGGCACCGTCGTGGTGGAAGCCGCACCTCGAAGCGGTGCGCGCTCGACCGCCCGGCACGCGGCCGAGCTGTTCCGCCACGTGATGGCGGTCCCCGGCCCGGTCACGAGCATCCAGTCCGCCGGCTGCCATCAGCTGCTACGCGACCGTCCGGACACAGTCGTGGTCACGAAGGTCGACGAGGTGATCGAGCAGGTGGGCTCCTTCGGCGAGTTCGCTGAGCGGGTCAGCGGCCCGGTGCGCCGCCGCGACCTGCTGGGGCCAACCGTGAGCCGGGTCTTCGAGGCCGTTCCCGTCCTCAAGCCGGTTCCGGTGGAGCGGATCGCGGTCACGGCCGGCATGCGCGCCGACGCCACGGCCGCCGCTCTCGCCGCGTTGGAGTCCGCCGGGTTGGTGATGGCCAAGGAAGGTGGCTGGTGCATGTCCAAGGCCGGTCGTGACGAGCGGCGGGGAGAGCCGGTTGCGGACGAGCTCGCGCTCGGCTGGTGGTAGGTCAGGCGCACGCGACGAGGGGAACCAGCGTGGCGACTTGACGCTGCGCAACCGCAAGCCGAGCGTGGTCGGGTGGTCACCGGCGATGCGGAGCTGCGCCCAGAGCTCCCGAGCGAGCTCGCCGACGCCCGGTTGCGGTACATCGAGCACCTGACCTTCGAGCGCGGGCTGTCGCCGCACACCGTGCGGGCGTATGCCAATGACATCGACAGCCTTCTCACGCACGCGTCGAGGATGCAGCGCACGAGCGTCGCCGGCATCGAGATCGGTGTCCTCCGCTCCTGGCTTGCCCAGCTCCACACCAAGGGCATGAGCCGCGCGACGCTCGCGAGGCGGGCGTCGGCAGCCAGGATGTTCACGGCGTGGGCGGTTCGCGACGGCCTCGCCGATGTAGATGCCGGCGCTCGGCTGGCCACCCCCCGAGCCGCGCGGAAGCTGCCCGAGGTGCTCCGGGTCGACCAGGCGGCAGCCGTCATGACCGCCGCTGCCGAGGACCTGACACCGATCGGGCTCCGGGACGCGGCCATCGTGGAGCTGCTCTACGCCACCGGCGCCCGGGTCAGCGAGCTGTGCGGGCTCGACGTCGACGACCTCGACCGCGAGCGGCGCACCGTCCGGCTGTTCGGCAAGGGCGCCAAGGAACGCGTCGTGCCGCTCGGCGTCCCCGCGGCCCGCGCCACGGCTGCCTGGGTGGCACGTGGCCGCCCCGCTCTCGCGACCCCGGACAGCCCGCCCGCGCTGCTTCTCGGCGCCCGCGGCGGCCGGCTGGATCCGCGTACGGCGCGGCGGGCGGTTCATCAGCGGCTGGCGGCCGTTCCGGGTGTCGGTGACCTCGGGCCGCACGGGCTGCGCCACACGGCGGCGACCCACCTGCTCGAGGGCGGCGCCGACTTGAGAAGCGTTCAGGAGCTGCTCGGTCACGCTACGCTCGCAACCACTCAGATCTACACCCACGTTTCCATCGAGCGGCTGAGAGCAACGTATGAGTCCGCGCACCCCCGAGCGTGATCAGGTCGCGCTCGAGGAAGGCGATCCGAAGGCGGACGCAGACGCCGCCATCGGTGAGCTGTGGCGGGCGTTCAAGGACAGCGGGGACCAGTCGCTGCGGGAGCGGCTGATCCTGCACTACTCACCGCTCGTGAAGTACGTCGCGGGCCGGGTGGGCGTGGGCCTGCCGCCCAACATCGAGCAGGCCGATCTCGTCTCATACGGGATCTTCGGGCTGATCGACGCGATCGAGAAGTTCGACGTGAGCCGGGCGATCAAGTTCGAGACCTACGCGATCAGCCGCATCAAGGGCGCGATCATCGATGAGCTTCGTGCCATCGACTGGATCCCTCGCTCGGTCCGCTACAAGGCGCGCGAGGTCGAGAAGGCGTACGCCGCCCTCGAGGCGCGACTGCACCGCACGCCGACCGAGGCCGAGGTCGCCGGCGAGCTCGGCATCGCACTCGAGGACCTGCACGCGATCTTCTCGCAGGTGTCGTTCGTCAACGTCATCGCTCTCGACGAGCTGCTCAACGTCGGGGGAGAGCGCGGTGACAAGCTCTCGCTCGTCGACACCCTTGAGGACACGAAGGCCGAGGACCCGGTTGCGGCGTTCGAGACCGAGGAGACCAAGTACCTGCTCGCTCGCGCGATCAACACGCTGCCGGAGCGGGAGAAGATCGTCGTGACGCTCTACTACTACGAGGGCCTGACGCTCGCCGAGATCGGCCAGGTGCTCGGCGTCACCGAGAGCCGGATCTGCCAGATGCACACCAAAGCGGTGCTGCAGCTGCGCGGGAAGCTCGCCGAGCCCAAGGACTAGGAAGCCGGCGGTCGAGCGACCGCGGCGGCTGGCAGAGGTTTGATCAGAGGGTTGATCGGCAACAGCCTGACCCGCTCCAGGCCGAGGAGCGCGAGCGGGTCGAGGTAGTCCGCGCCCCGCAGCAACCCCCAGTGCAGGACCGGGCCGTCGAGGCGCCCGATCACCTCACCGGTGTGGACCACCTGGCCGCGACGCACCGACGGACGGACTGGCTCGTACGTCGTGCGAAGCGCTCCGAAGCTGATCGAGATCGCCTGAGTCCCGCCGACCGGGCCCGCGAACGTGACGATGCCGGAGTTCGCGGCATGAACCGCCTGGTCGCGATGTCCGGCCAGGTCGAGCCCCCGGTTGCCGGCCAGCCAGGGCTGCGCGGGCGGATCGAAGTCCCGGACGATCCGGTCCGGAGCGGGCCGCAGCGGCCATTCGTACGTCGAGACGGGAGCTGCCGGGACTGATCGGGACGCGGGAGCGAGGCCGGTGAGCGCCAGAAATGTGCCGGCGCAGCCGGCGAGCAGACGGGTCATGCGGCCGATGGTGCAGCGCGTCCCCGGGCGGGCTCATGCTCAGATTCGCGCCTGTGGACAGTCGCCCCGTAGACTTTCCGGCAGCGGTTCGCGCAAGCGACCCGACTTCGCACGTCACCAGACCGCCCTGATCGGCAATGGGCGGGGCACGCCGTACGGTCCCTTGGTTGCCTCAACACCGTTGATCCAACACAGGGGTTCGGCACGCCGGCGACGTCAGGCATGACGGCCAACCGGTCCGTCATGAAGAACCGAGCGCATGCAGCCGCGTGCGCGAGAGGAGCACGACCTATGGCCGTCGTCACGATGCGCCAGCTGCTCGAGAGCGGCGTCCACTTCGGGCATCAGACCCGTCGATGGAACCCGAAGATGAAGCGGTTCATCTTCACCGAGCGCAACGGCATCTACATCATCGACCTGCAGCAGTCGCTGTCCTACATCGACCGCGCCTACGACTTTATCAAGCAAACCGTCGCCCACGGCGGCTCGGTGCTGTTCGTCGGCACCAAGAAGCAGGCGCAGGACGCGATCGCCGAGCAGGCGACCCGCGTCGGCATGCCCTACGTCAACCAGCGGTGGCTGGGCGGCATGCTCACCAACTTCTCGACCGTCCACAAGCGCCTGCAGCGGCTGAAGGAGCTCGAGGTCATCGAGGCGACCGGTGGCACGAACGTGACCACCAAGAAGGAAGCCCTCGTGCTCTCCCGCGAGCGCGAGAAGCTCGCTCGCACGCTCGGCGGCATCCGCGACATGGCCAAGGTGCCGAGCGCGGTGTGGGTCGTCGACACCAACAAGGAGCACATCGCCGTCGCCGAGGCGCGCAAGCTCAACATCCCTGTTGTGGCGATCCTGGACAGCAACTGCGACCCGGACGTTGTCGACTACCCGATCCCGGGCAACGACGACGCGATCCGTTCGGTCGCCACGCTGACCCGGGTGATCGCGGACGCGGTTGCCGAAGGCCTGATCGCGCGTGCCGGAGCGGCCGAAGCCGACGAGACGCCGGAGCCCGGACTGCTTGGTGCCGACGAACCGCTGGCGGACTGGGAGCGCGAGCTGCTCGAAGGCTCCGCAACGCCGCCGCCCGCGGCTGCCGAAGGCAGCGAGACACCTGCAACCGAAACCCCAGCCACCTCGGAAGCGAGTGACAACTGATGGCTGTCAGCGCTGCTGACGTGAAGAAGCTCCGCGACGCCACCGGCGCGGGGATGATGGACTGCAAGAAGGCCCTGGAAGAGGCCGACGGCGACTTCGACAAGGCGGTGGAGATCCTTCGGGTGAAGGGTGCCGCCAAGGCAGCGAAGCGCAGCGGCGAGCGCGATGCCACCAACGGCCTGGTTGTGGCCGCTGAGGGCGCGATGATCTCGCTCGCCAGCGAAACCGACTTCGTGGCGAAGAACGAGGAGTTCCAGAGCCTCGCAGCGGACATCGTCGCGCTCGCCGCCTCGACGCACCCCGCTGACGCCGAGGCACTCGCGCAGGCGACGCTCGCGGACGGTCGCACCGTGGAGCAGGCGATCGAGCAGACGTCGGCGGTCATCGGCGAGAAGCTCGCGCTCGGCGACGTCGCGGTCTTCGAAGGCAAGACGACGACCTACCTGCACAAGCGCGCCACCGACCTGCCGCCGCAGATCGGCGTACTGGTGCAGTTCGAGGGCGATGACGCCGAGACGGCGCGCGGCGTGGCGATGCAGATCGCGACGTACAACCCGCCGTACCTCACCCGCGACGACGTCCCGGAGGAGACGGTCGCCAACGAGCGCCGGATCGCCGAGGCGACCGCCCGCGAGGAGGGCAAGCCGGAGCAGGCGCTGCCGAAGATCGTGGAGGGCCGGCTGACCGGCTTCTACAAGGACAACGTCCTGCTCGACCAGGCCTACGTCCGGGACAACAAGAAGTCGGTCCAGGCCGTGCTCGACGAGGCCGGCGTGAAGATCACCAAGTACGTCCGGTTCGCGGTGGGCGCCTGACGCATGGCTGACTCGCCGGCACGGTGGGGCCGCGTCCTGCTCAAGCTGGGCGGGGAGATGTTCGGCGGCGGCTCGGTCGGCGTCGACCCGGATGTCGTGCAGGACGTCGCCCGGCAGATCGCCGACGTCGTCAGCAGCGGGGTGCAGGTTGCCGTCGTCATCGGTGGCGGCAACTTCTTCCGGGGTCTCGAGCTCTCCGAGCGCGGGATGGACCGCGGCCGCGCCGACTACATGGGCATGCTCGGCACGGTCATGAACTGCTTGGCGCTGCAGGACTTCCTGGAGAAGCAAGGCGTCGAGACGCGGGTGCAGACGGCGATCATGATGGGTCAGGTCGCGGAGCCGTACGTTCCGCGTCGCGCGATCCGGCACCTCGAGAAGGGCCGGGTCGTGATCTTCGGCGCCGGGCTAGGGGCGCCCTTCTTCTCCACCGACACCACCGCTGCGCAGCGAGCGCTGGAGATCGGCGCCGAGGTGCTGTTGATGGCCAAGGCGGTCGACGGGGTGTACGACGACGACCCGCGGTCGAACCCAGCCGCCAAGCGGTTCGAGCACATCACGTACTCGGAGGTCCTCGCCCGCGAGCTCAAGGTCGCCGACCTCACCGCGTTCACCCTCTGCATGGACAACTCGCTGCCGATCGTGGTCTTCGACCTGCTGGTCGAGGGGAACATCGCGCGAGCGGTGCGTGGTGAGAACATCGGCACGATCGTGGATGGAGGGCCAGCTTGATCGACGAGACGATGTTCGAGGCCGAGGAGAAGATGGAGAAGGCAGTTGCGGTTCTCCATGACGACCTCGCGACCATCCGCACTGGTCGAGCGACGCCGCAGATGTTCTCGAAGATCGTGGTCGACTACTACGGCACGCCGACTCCGGTGAACCAGCTTGCCTCGTTCAACGTGCCCGAGCCGCGGATGGCGATCATCTCGCCGTACGACAAGGGGTCGCTGTCGGCGATCGAGAAGGCCATCCGTGACAGCGACCTCGGGGTCAACCCGACGAGCGACGGCACGATCATCCGGGTGGTGTTCCCGCAGCTCACGGAGGAGCGGCGTCGCGAGATGATCAAGGTCGCGCGCCACAAGGCGGAGGAGGGGCGGGTCTCGATCCGCAACATCCGCCGGCACGCGAAGGAAGCGCTCGACAAGCTGGTCAAGGACGGAGAGGTCGGCGAGGACGACGTTGCGCGAGCGGAGAAAGAGCTCGAGAAGACGACCCACGGCTACGTCGAGCAGGTTGACGAGGCGTTGCGGTCGAAGGAAGCCGAACTGCTCGAAGTATGACCAACGAGGCGTCTGGCCGGGCGGGGCGTAACGTCCCCGTCGCCATCGGGGTCGGCCTCGGCCTCGGCGCGCTGATCCTGACCACGCTGTACCTCTACCGGCCCGCGTTTCTTGCCGTCGTGGTGATAGCGATCGGGCTCGGCATGCAGGAGCTCGTGCGTGGCCTGAGTGCGAAGGACATGCACCCGCCGCTCATCCCGCTGCTGGCGGGTTCCACCGCGATTCTGTGCGTCGGATTCGCGGACGGCCGCGAGGCGATGACGACGGCCATGCTTCTCACCATCCCGCTGATCCTCGTCTGGCGGATCTGGAGCGGTGCTGACGGGCTCGTCGCCGACTTCGCCACGGGCGTCATGGCGCTTGTCTACGTCGGATTCCTCGCGGGATTCGCGGCGTTGCTTCTCGCCCCTCACGATGGCGATCGGCGGGTCACCTGTTTCGTCGCGACGGTGGTTGCCAGCGATGTCGGCGGATACGCGGTCGGTGCGTTGTTCGGCAAGCACCCGTTGGCGCCGCGAATCAGCCCGAAGAAGTCCGTTGAGGGTCTCGCCGGCTCAGTCGCGATGTGCGCGTTCATCGGCTGGCTGCTGTGCACGACGCTGCTGCACGTCGACTGGTGGCAGGGGGTGCTGTTCGGCCTTGCCATGGTCACGACTGCCACGCTCGGCGACCTCGGTGAGTCGACGATCAAGCGGGATCTCGGCATCAAGGACATGGGCACCTTGTTGCCGGGTCACGGCGGCTTGATGGATCGCCTCGACTCGCTGTTGCCTTCCGCCCCGACCGCCTGGGCCCTACTCGCCGCGTTCGCGCCGCTGCACACATGAGGCCGCACAAGCCGCCGCGTCATCTCGCCGATCTCGACGCGGACGAGCGTCGGGCAGCGTTGATCGAGGTCGGTGAGCCCGGCTACCGCGCCGAACAGCTGTCGCGGAACTACTTTGCGCATCACCGCGATGTCGCAGCGATGACCGATGTCCCGGCGGCAGCTCGCGAGCGACTCGCGGGCGCGTTCCTGCCGGTGCTGCTGGAGGACGTCCGAACCGTCGAGTGCGACGACGGCAAGACCCGCAAGACATTGTGGCGCCTGGTTGACGGCTCGCTCGTCGAGAGCGTGCTGATGCGCTACCCGGACCGGGTCACGATGTGCGTGTCCTCGCAGGCCGGCTGCGGGATGGGATGCCCGTTCTGTGCCACCGGTCAAGCGGGCTTGACCCGCAACCTCTCCACGGCGGAGATCGTCGAGCAGGTGGTCATCGGGGGACGGGGAGAGGTCGACAACGTCGTCTTCATGGGGATGGGCGAACCGCTTGCCAACTACCCCGCGCTGATCCGGGCGCTTCGACGTCTGACTGATCCGATGCCGAGCGGGTTGGGGATCGGCCAACGGCACATCACCGTGTCCACCGTCGGGCTGGTCCCCGGCATCGACAGCCTGGCGGCCGAGGGTCTGAAGGTGACGCTCGCGGTGTCCCTGCACGCCCCTGACGACGAGCTGCGGGACACGCTGGTCCCGATCAACCTGAGGTGGAAGGTGGCAGAGGTACTCGACGCGGCCTGGCGATATGCCCGCATCTCAGGACGCCGAGTCTCGTTGGAGTACGCGATGATCCGCGACATCAACGACCAGCCCGAGCGGGCGCACCTGCTCGGTTCGCTGCTCGCCGGCAAGCTCGCGCACGTCAATCTCATCCCGCTCAACCCGACGCCTGGGTCGAAGTGGACCTCGACCACGCCCGAGCGAGAGGGCGAGATGGTGCGGATCCTGCGGTCATACGGCGTGCCGACTACCGTGAGGGACACCAGGGGGCGGGAGATCGACGGGGCGTGCGGCCAGCTTGCAGCCACGGTCTTGCAGTAGGTCGGCCCACGACTGTCATGGAGGATCTGATGAAGCGGTCCGCAACCGCAGCCACGGTGATGGCGACGGCGCTGTTGGGCCTCGCGCCCGGTTTCCTGGGAGCCGCCGTGGGTGCCGCCGCGCCGGCGAGGCACAGCGCGATCTTCGCCGGGTACGAGGTGTCGAAGCCGAACGCTCACATCAAGTACGTCACCGCGACGTTCGTCGTACCGACGATCACCTGCGACCACAAGTTCGGCGGCGTCGGCCCGTCGGTGCTCGTGTACTCCAACATCAACCAGCAGACCGGCACGCATCGCACGTCAGGTGGCGGAGTTGGTGTCGCCTGCGAGAACGGCAACCCGTTCTACCAGTCGGTGTTCATCGTGAACGACAAGACGGTGCAGGGTGGCCTGGTCACCTTCACGCCCGGCGATGTTGTGGTGGTCTCGGTGAAGGTGACGTCGGCTCAGACCAAGGTCACGATCGATGACACGACGACGAGCGTCTCCAGGTCTCATGTCGGCGCCGGAAAGATCGCCAGCCAGACCTTCATCGGTGACAACAGCGTCAACGTCGACGGCGTCGCGGGGCCGCTCGACCCGTTCACGAAGACCCAGGTCACCAATGTCCAGATCGACAACCAGCCGCTCGGCTCGAACCACGCTCACCGTTACATCTGGGTGAAGAACGGCACCACGCTCGTCACCGCCAGCCACTTGAGTGCCGATCAGAACTTCACACTGACGTTCCGCAACAGCGGCTGACCGGTCGCTAGCCGCCGATCAGTCCCTGTACGGCGGCAGCGCGGCGGGAGGGTTTGCCCGTTCTCCGCTCGCCGCGATCGGCCGACGCCATCACGGCGTTGAGTGCGGAGATCCCGGCCCAGCGAAACGGTTCGGGCTCCCAGCGAGGTGACCGGTGGCCGACCCACGGCAGCGTGGTGTCGTCCGTGGCTCGTTGCAGGATCAGGTCCGCCAGCGTGCTTCCCGCCAGTGCCGCGCATGCGACACCGTCACCGACGTAGCCACCCGCGGCGGCGACCCTACGGTGGGCGTCGAACCGCACGGAGGGCATCCAGTCCCGCGGAGCACCGAGGACGCCGCCCCATCGGTGCGTCAGAGGCAGCCCCACCGTGCCCGGGAACAGCTCGTGCAGGACTGCTTCGAGGGCGGCGTGCGTCTTGGCGTACCCCGCGGTCCCGCCGGTCCCTGACCGGAACCGGTACGGCGCCCCCCGGCCGCCGAGGACGATGCGGTCGTCGGCGCTGCGTTGCGCGTAGACGACAACGTGCCGGTCGTCGGCGAGAGTCTCGCGGCCATCCCAGCCGATCTCGTCCCACAGCTGCGACGGAAGTGGTGCGGTCGCGATGACGAGCGACCGGATCGGTGCCAGGGAGCGGCGCTGCCCGGGCAGCTCGCAGGTGTAGCCCTCCGTGGCCTGGACGACGACGTCGGCGCGAACCGCTCCGACAGAGGTCTGCACGCGGCCGGACATGAGCGATTGCACCGCCGTCTGTTCGAAGATCACCCCGCCCTGTGACTCGACCGTGCGCGCCAGCGCTCGGACCAGCTTCGCCGGATGCAGTGCTGCGCAGTGCGGATCGAAGACGCCGCCATCGACGTTCGTCGCGTGAACTCGGTTCTGCGCCTCCGTTGCCGTCAGCCACCCCTCGTTGCGGTGGAGTCGTGCCACCTGGGCGCTGCCCCTGGCGAGCGTGAGCGTCCCGCCGCGAACAAAGTCCACGCCGTGCTCGCCGCACCAGTCGCCGACGTCCCCGACCGTGCGGCGCAAGACGGCTCGCATCCGCTGGGCGGCATCCGTGCCGTGTCGTTGTCCGAGCCGATGCCACGACGTCGGAAACAGCGCGGAGCACCAGCCGCCGTTGCGCCCGGACGCGCCCCACCCGGCCGTCTCGCGCTCGAGAACCACGACTCGAAGCGTCGGGTCGTGCCGTAGCAGGTGGTGAGCGGTCCACAGGCCGGTGTAGCCGGCGCCGACGATGGCGATGTCGGCGTCGCGGTCTCCCGGCAGCGCGGGCCGAGGCGAAAGGTCGTCACCGCAGGTGTCGAGCCACAGCGGGTTGGTTGTGCCGGGTGGGCTCAGATCTGCTTCCACGCTTCGGTCAGCACCGTCTTGAGCACGTCGGTGATCTCGTCGAACTGCGTCTGGTCGCAGATCAGTGGCGGGGCGAGCTGGATCACCGGATCACCCCGGTCGTCGCAGCGACAGATGAGGCCGGCTTCGAACAGGGCGGGAGAGAGAAAGCCCCGGAGCAGGCGCTCGCTGTCAGCGTCGTCGAACGTCTCGCGCGTCGCCTTGTCCTTGACGAGCTCGATTCCGTAGAAGTAACCGTCGCCTCGGATGTCACCGACGATGGGCAGCTCAGCGAGCTGGTCGAGGGTGGCCCGGAACGCGGATTCGTTCGCGCGGACGTGGCCGAGGAGGTCTTCCCGCTCGAAGATGTCGAGGTTCGCGAGGGCGACGGCGCTCGAGACCGGATGCCCGGCGAAGGTGATGCCGTGCAGGAACGAGGCGGTGCCGGACAAGAACGGCTCGATCAGCCGATCCGAGACGATCATCGCGGCGAGCGGGGCGTAGCCGCTCGTTATTCCCTTCGCGACCGTGATGATGTCCGGTACGTAGCCGTAGCGTTGCGCGCCGAACCAGTGTCCGAGTCGGCCGAATGCGCAGATGACCTCATCGCTGACGAGCAGGACGCCGTACCGGTCGCAGATCTCGCGCACGCGCGCGAAGTAGCCGGGGGGTGGTGTGAAGCAGCCGCCTGAGTTCTGCACCGGCTCGAGGAAGACGGCAGCGACGGATTCCGGACCTTCGCGCAGGATGGTTCGTTCGATCTCGTCGGCCGCCCAGACGCCGAAGCGCTCGAGGTCGTCGCCGTGCTCGGGCGCGCGGTAGAAGTCGGTGTTCGGCACCCGCACCCCGCCGGGAACGAGAGGCTCGAAGGGCGCCTTGATCGCAGGGACGCCGGTGATGGCGAGCGCACCCATCGTCGTGCCGTGATAGGCGATGTAGCGGCTGAGCACCTTGTAGCGGCCGGGTTGGCCGATCATGCGGAAGTACTGGCGCGCCAGCTTCCACGCGCTCTCGACTGCCTCCGATCCCCCCGTCGTGAAGAACACGCGGTTGAGGTCGCCCGGGGTGTAGGACGCGAGTCGCTCGGCGAGCTCGACCGCGCTGGGATGGGCGTAGCCCCACAGCGGGAAGTAGCCCAGCTGTGCGGACTGCTTCGCCGCGGCCTCGCCGAGCTCTTGGCGCCCGTGACCGGCCTGTACGACGAACAATCCGGACAATCCGTCGAGGTAGCGCTTGCCGTGGCTGTCCCACACGTACGCGCCTTCGCCGCGCTCGATCATCGGCACTTCGTGCTCGGCGTATGACCCGAGCCGGGTGAAGTGCATCCAGAGATGGCGGCGGGCCGCATCGGACAAAGCGGTCATCGAGCGCCTCCGTACAAGATCAGCTTCACATCGACAGTAGACCCGTCGCGGCGGCAGGATGGCGACGTGGAGCTGCGCAACTTCGTCAATGGCGAACACGTCGGTGCAAAGGGTGGGCGGACGAGCGAGGTCGTCGATCCCTCGACCGGGGAGCCGTACGCGCAGGCACCGGTCTCGGGCGAGGCCGACGTGCAAGCCGCGATGGCCGCCGCTGAGGCGGGCTTCGAGGTGTGGCGGGAGACCACTCCCTCCGAGCGGTCGCGGGCGCTGCTTCGAATCGCGGATGCCATCGAAGCGAACGCCGATGCGATCGTCGACGCGGAGTGCCGCAACACCGGAAAGCCTCGCGGCCTGACGTTGTCCGAGGAGATCCCGCCTGCGGTCGACCAGATCAGGTTCTTCGCCGGCGCCGCTCGGGTGCTCGAGGGCCGCGCCGCCGGCGAGTACATGAGCGGGCACACCTCGATGATTCGTCGCGAGCCGGTCGGCGTATGCGCCCAGGTCACCCCGTGGAACTACCCCATGATGATGGCGATCTGGAAGTTCGCGCCAGCCATCGCTGCGGGCAACGCCGTCGTGCTCAAACCGTCTGACACGACTCCGGTGAGCACGCTGATGCTGGCGGAGCTCGCGGCTGAGTTCCTGCCGCCGGGTGTCTTCAACGTGGTGTGCGGCGATCGCGACACCGGTCGGGCGCTCGTGACCCACCCGGTCCCGCAGATGGTGTCGATCACCGGCAGTGTGCGCGCCGGAGGCGAAGTTGCCGCCGCCGCTGCGGTCGACCTCAAGCGGGTGCATCTCGAGCTCGGCGGCAAGGCGCCGTGCATCGTCTTCGACGACGCCGACATCGAGGCGGCGGTCGAGGGCATCTCAGTGGCGGGATACTTCAACGCCGGCCAGGACTGCACCGCGGCGACACGTGTGCTCGCCGGCCCCGACGTCTATGGCGACTTCGTCGATGCGCTGACCGAAGCGGCGCGCGAGCAGACGGTGGGCCCGCCCGCGGAAGAACCCGACTTCGGCCCGCTCAACAACGCAAACCAGCTCGACCGGGTGAGCGGCTTCATCGACCGCGTCCCGTCGCATGCCACCGTGCGCACCGGCGGCGAGCGGGTCGGTTCCAAGGGGTATTTCTACGCGCCTACGGTCGTTGCGGACCTCCGGCAAGACGACGAGCTCGTTAAGGACGAGATCTTCGGGCCGGTGATCACCGTCCAGCGGTTCAGCGACGAGGCCGAGGCGATGCGCTGGGCGAACGGCGTGAAGTACGGCCTGGCCTCCTCGGTATGGACGAAGGACCACGGCCGGGCAATGCGAATGGCGAAAGGGCTCGACTTCGGCTGTGTGTGGATCAACACGCACATTCCACTCGTCGCCGAGATGCCGCACGGCGGCTTCAAGCACTCCGGCTACGGCAAGGACCTGTCGATGTACGGGTTCGAGGACTACACCCGGATCAAGCACGTGATGACGAACATCGGGTCCTGAGTCAGTCGCCGTCGGCGAGCTCCGGCGGCACCAGCGGCGCGTCTTCGGGCACGTCCTTGCTCCCCAGGGACGGTGGCGTGCCGACGGCCAGGCCGGTCTGCTCGGGCACCAGCACGGGTGTCGAGCGCGTCAGCACCTCACCGCGGAAGAACGCCGGCCGGGCGACGTTGTACGCGATCATCGAGATCAGGCCGATCAGGGCGGCTGACACGACGATGACCGACACTCCGCCGACTCGCCAGTGCGGCGGGAACTGGAACAACCACGACGTGTAGCTCGCCTCCTGGGCGGTCGTCGTCTCCCAGTCGAGGTAGAAGCTCCAGCCCAGCGCGAAGAACAGGATCAGGCCGCCGAGCACCGGGATGATCCCCTGCATGAACAGGTCGCGCGTCGTCTTCGTCAGCGTCTTCCGATAGTACCAGGCGCACGCGAAACCAGTCGTTCCGTAGTAGAGCGCGATGAAGATGCCGCAGGCCGTCACCGAGTCGCTGATCACGTTGCCGGCCGACAGCTGGTTCATGATCACGTAGAGGACGGCCGACACAGCACCCATGGCGACCGTCGACACGGTGGGCGTCAGGTACTTCTCGTGGATCTTGGCGAAGTCGCTCGGCAACGCCCGGTAGACGGCCATCGACAAGGACGTACGCGCCGTCGGCAGGATGGTGGTTTGCGTCGAGGCCGCAGCCGACGACAGCACCATCAGCAGCAGCAGGTGGGTGAACACGCTGCCCACCCATGAGCGTCCGAACACGGCGTGTCCGAGCACCGAGAGCACGTCGCCCTGGTGGTCGGGGTTGCCGAGGCCGATGCCGTGGCTTCCGATGCCCGCGAAAGACTGCGCCGCAAGCGTCACGATCGCGTAGATGGCGAGCAACAGCACCGTCGAGATCACCGCGGCCCGCCCCGGGGTGCGAGTGGGTTCGGCGGTCTCCTCGTTGACGGCGACGGCAGTGTCCCAGCCCCAGTAGATGAAGATCATCAGGATCAGACCGGCGAAGAACGTCGAGAACGACGGGATGTCGAGCGGGTTGAACCAGCTCAGGCTCGGGGTGATGTGGCCTGCGGGCGCGTGCCCCGTCGCCACCCGGATCAGCGCGACGGCCGCGAAGATGAGCAGCATGCCGGCTTCGATCGAGAGCAGCGCCTTCTGGAAGTTCGCTGACACCTCGATGCCGCGGTAGCAGATGTAGGTCATGACGACGATCCAGAGCACGCCGACCAGAAGCACCCAGTTGCTCGAAGCCCCGATGCTCGTGTTGTTGAACAGCAGGAAGAGGTACTGGCCGGCGATCTGCGCGAGGCTCGCCATGATCAGGATGTCCGAGGCGAGGATGCCCCAGCCCCCGAAGTACCAGCCGGTGCGTGGACCGAAGCTCTTCGTCGCCCAGGTGAACGTCGTGCCGCAGTCCGGCGACGCCCGGTTCAGCTCGCTGTAGGCGACCGAGATCATCCACATCGGGATGAAGGCGAGGATCACCACCGCGGGGGTCTGCAGCCCGATGTAGGCGACGATGAAGCCGAGGGTGGCGGCCAGGCTGTAGGCAGGTGCGGTCGATGCCACCCCGACGACGACGGATGACCAGAGGCCGAGAGCGCCGGTCTTGAGGCCCTTGTCAGCTGGCGCCTGATGCCCGGTCGTCGTCGTCATCGCGCTCTCCCCGGGCCGGCCAGACGATCTTGAGGTGGACGCTACTGTGCCCGGATGCGGGTTGTCATGATCGGCGCCGGCGGTGTCGGGGGTGCTGCTGCGGCGATCGCCGCGCGCCGCGACTTCGCCTCCCACGTCGTCGTCGCCGACTACGACGAAGCGCGGGCCCGCGCCGTCGCGGACCGGGTGGCGGACCCGCGCTTCAGCGCCGCGAGGATCGACGCCAGCGATCGCGAGTCAGTCGCAGAGCTGCTGCGCCGGACCAAGGCGGACGCTGTTCTCAACGCTTGCGATCCGCGCTTTGTCCTGCCGATCTTCGATGCGGCACGGCAAACCGGGACGGTCTACCTGGACATGGCGATGTCGCTCTCGCACCCGCATTCGGAAGAGCCATACGCCAAGACCGGCGTGATGCTCGGCGAGGAGCAGTTCGCTGCTGCGGCTGACTGGGAGGCAGCCGGGCTGCTCGCCCTGGTCGGCATCGGCGTTGAGCCGGGCCTGTCCGACGTCTTCGCGCGCTATGCCGCTGACGAGCTCTTCGAGGAGATCGACGAGATCGGGGTACGGGACGGCGGCAACCTCGTCGTGGAGGGTTACGACTTCGCGCCGACCTTCTCCATCTGGACGACGATCGAGGAATGCCTCAACCCGCCCTTGGTGTGGGAGCGAGACCGTGGCTGGTTCACCACTGCGCCGTTCTCCGAGCCGGAGGTCTTCGACTTTCCTGAAGGCATCGGCCCGGTCGAGTGCGTGAACGTCGAGCACGAGGAGGTCGTGCTCATCCCGAGGTGGGTCGACGCCCGGCGCGTGACGTTCAAGTACGGCCTGGGCGAGGAGTTCATCTCCGTGCTGGAAACGCTGCACCGGCTCGGGCTCGACCGGACCGACCCGGTGCAGGTCGGCGCCGCGCGCGTCTCCCCTCGTGACGTCGTCGCTGCGTGCCTGCCCGACCCGGCAAGGCTTGGTGACGTTATGCGCGGCCTCACCTGCGCCGGGACCTGGGTGAAGGGGACGAGCAACGGGGCGCCCCGCGAGGTGTACCTGTACCAGGTCGCGGACAACGAGAAGTGCATGCGGGACTGGGGCTCGCAGGCGGTGGTGTGGCAGACGGCCGTAAATCCCGTCATTGCCTTGGAGCTGCTCGCGACAGGGGTGTGGTCGGGGGCGGGCGTCCTCGGTCCCGAGGCGCTGGCACCCAAGCCGTTCCTCGACCTGCTGCCCGAGTACGGCGCGCCATGGGGGATTGCCGAGCGATAGACAATGGGTTCGTGAGCCGCGACGTCGTGATCCTGGGCGCGACCGGTTCGGTCGGAACCCAGGCGATCGATCTGGTGCGCGCGAACCCGGAACGCTTCCGGGTCGTCGGACTTGCGGCCGGGGGCGACCGCCCGCAGCTGCTCGCCGAGCAGGCGATCTCACTCGGCGCGGAGGTCGTCGCAGTCGCCAAGCCCTCAGCGCTCGAAGACGTCCAGCTCGCGCTGTACGCCGAAGCACAGCGCCGGGGCTTCGACCGCGGCGAGTACCAGCTGCCGAAGCTGCTAGCCGGCCCGCAGGCAGCGACTGAGGTGGCCGGCTGGCCGTGCGACGTGGTGCTCAACGGCATGACCGGATCGGTGGGTCTTGCGCCGACCCTGGCCGCCCTGGACGCCGGCACCACGCTGGCACTGGCCAACAAGGAGTCACTCATCGCGGGTGGGCCGCTCGTCGCTGACCGCGCGCAGCCGGGCCAGATCGTGCCCGTCGACTCCGAGCACTCGGCGCTCGCCCAATGCCTTCGTGCCGGTCACCGGAGCGACGTGAGGCGGCTCGTCCTGACGGCGAGCGGCGGCCCGTTCCGCGGCCGCACCAGGTCGGCGCTGGGCTCGGTGACCCAGCAAGAGGCATTCGCCCACCCCACGTGGGACATGGGCCCGGTCATCACGCTCAACTCGGCGACGTTGGTCAACAAGGGACTGGAGCTGATCGAGGCCCACTGGCTGTTCCAGGTTCCCTTCGACGCGATCGATGTCGTCGTCCATCCACAGTCGATCGTCCACTCGATGGTCGAGTTCGTCGACGGCACGACGGTCGCCGTTGCGAGCCCGCCCGACATGCACCTTCCGATCGCGTTGGCGTTGGCGTGGCCCGACCGGGTGCCGCACGCTGCGCCGTCGATCGACTGGAGCCAGGCCGCCAGCTGGACGTTCGAGCCGCTCGACACGGCCACTTTCCCGGCGGTCGACCTGGCCCGCGAGGCCGGTCGCTCCGGCGGCACCGCGCCGGCGGTGTTCAATGCGGCGAACGAGGAGGCCGTCGCGGCCTTCGTCGAGGGACGGATCGGCTTCCTGACGATCGTCGACACCATCGCGGCGGTGCTCGGCGAGCACGGGGGACCTTCAGGTTCGGGGCTTACCCTTGCCGAGGTGGAGGACGCTGAGCACTGGGCTCGTTCGCGAGCCCGGCAGCTGACCGGCGGGATGGCGGGATGAGCTACGCGATCGGCGTGATCGTGTTCTCCGTCGGCCTGCTGCTGTCGATCATGCTGCATGAGGTCGGCCACTTCAGCACGGCCAAGGCCTTCGGCATGAAGGCGTCACGGTTCTTTGTCGGCTTCGGGCCGACGCTGTGGTCGACGCGGCGAGGTGAGACCGAGTACGGCGTGAAGGCGCTTCCGCTCGGCGGCTTCGTCAAGATCGACGGGATGACGGCGCTCGAGCCCATCGACCCTGGGGACGAGGACCGCGCCTTCTACAAGCAGCCGGCCGGCAAGCGGCTCGTCGTCCTGTGTGCGGGGTCGTTCGTGCACTTCGTCATCGCGATCGCACTCGTCTTCGCGGTGCTTGCCGCGACCGGTCAGGACCCGATCCGGACCGACGGTCTTCAGGTGGCAACGGTCAGCAGGTGCCTGACGCCGTCCGGGTCGGGCACCTGCCCGAAGGGCGCGCCGGTCGCGCCCGCCTTCGGCGTTCTCCAGGCCGGGGACGTCGTACTCGCGGTGGACGGGCAGAAGGTGAGCTCGTCAGGTCTCAACTTCGTGCGCATCCTGCGGGCCAGCCCGGGCAAGCCGGTGCCCATCACGTTCCGGCGCGACGGCGTCACCCGGACGGCGACGCTGACGCCGGTTCCGTTGCGGGTCGGGCAGAAGGTGGAGGGCCGGATCGGCGTCCAGACCGAGGCCCACCCCGCCGATGTGACCGTCACCGGCGCGTTCGGTCGCACCTTCACCGTGCTCGGCGACTTCGTCTCCTCGACCGGCAGCGCGATCGCCGGACTGCCGCACGAGGTCGGGCAGATCCTGTCCGGGCACCAGCGCAACAACAACTCGGCGGCGAGCATCGTCGACGTCGCCCGGGTCAGTGGTCAGATCAGCTCGTCGGGCGCATCATTCGGCGCGATCGTCGCGTCGCTGGTGCTCATCCTCGCCGAGCTGAACCTGTTCGTCGGGCTGTCCAACATGTTGCCGCTGCTGCCGTTCGACGGCGGTCACGTTGCCATCCTCGGGTTTGAGGAGGCGCGGACCCGGCTCTACCGCGTCATCGGCAGGCGCGACCCGGGGCGCGTGGACATCATGAAGGTGCTACCGGTGACCTACGCTGTGTTTGCGGTGTTCGTGGGCCTTTCGCTGATCCTGCTCTACGCGGGCATCACGAACCCCATCCGTCTGCAGTAGAAGGAGCCATGGCACTCGCCGCACGCCGACCGAGTCGGCAGATTCATGTCGGCAACGTGGCGGTCGGCGGTGACGCGGCGATCAGCGTGCAGTCGATGACGACGACCAAGACGGTCGATGTCGATGCGACGTTGCAGCAGATCGCCGAGCTCACTGCGGCCGGCTGCCAGATCGTCCGGGTTGCGGTTCCGAGCCAGGACGATGCCGACGCGCTGCCCGAGATTGCGAAGCACTCGCAGATCCCGGTCATCGCCGACATCCACTTCCAGCCTCGCTACATCTTTTCGGCCATCGATGCAGGATGCGCCGCGGTCCGCGTCAACCCCGGCAACATCAAGGAGTTCGACGGCCGGGTCCGCGAGGTTGCCGTGGCGGCAAAGGCCGCGGCGGTCCCGATCCGCATCGGCGTCAACGCCGGCTCGCTCGACAAGCGGTTTCTCGAAAAGCACGGTGGGCCGACACCGGAGGCACTGGTCGAGAGCGCCTTGTGGGAGTGCTCACTGTTCGAGGAGCACGACTTCCGAGAGATCAAGATCTCGGTCAAGCACCACGACCCGGTCGTGATGGTGTCGGCGTACCGCCTCCTCGCCGAGCGCTGTGACTATCCGCTTCATCTCGGGGTGACCGAAGCCGGCCCGCTCTTCCAGGGAACGATCAAGTCCGCGGTCGCATTCGGCGCGCTGCTCGCCGAGGGGATCGGTGACACGATCCGGGTGTCGCTGTCGGCCCCACCCGTCGAAGAGGTGAAGGTCGGGATCGCGATCCTGGAGTCGCTCGGGCTGCGCCGCAGGCGGTTGGAGATCGTCTCCTGTCCGTCGTGTGGTCGGGCGCAGGTTGACGTGTACACCCTCGCCGACAAGGTCCAGGCCGGCCTGGAGGGCATGACCGTGCCGCTGCGAGTCGCCGTCATGGGATGTGTCGTCAACGGTCCCGGGGAAGCGCGCGAGGCGGATCTTGGTGTCGCGTCCGGAAACGGCAAGGGGCAGATATTCGTCAAGGGTGAGGTCATCAAGACCGTGCCGGAGGCGCAGATCGTCGAGACCCTCGTCGAGGAGGCCATGCGCCTCGCCGAACAGATGGAAGCGGACGGAGTCGCCTCCGGCGAACCCAGCGTCTCTATCGGCTAGCGATGCTGCGCGTCCTCGACGACAGGGATCTGGCTGCCGTCCTCGACCTGCTCGACGCCGACCCGATCGGCAACGTCTTCGTTGCGTCGCGGGTAGCTGCGGCCGGGCTCGCGCCGGAACGGCTCGGCGCGCAAGTGTGGGGATACGGCAAGGGGAGTCGACCGAGCGCGCTGTGTTACGCCGGCGCCAACCTCATCCCGGTCGGCGCGGACGGCGACGCGCTCCACGCGTTCGCCGAGCACGCGGTTCGGCAAGGGCGCCGGTGCTCCTCGATCGTGGGACCGGCCGAGATGGTCGAGGTGCTGTGGGAGGTGCTCGAGCCGCACTGGGGCCCGGCGCGGGAGGTCCGGATGCGCCAGCCGTTGATGGTGACCAACGCGTACTCACCGGTGCCGCCCGACACAGCGGTGCGCCGGGTCCGGCTCGACGAGCTCGAGTTGCTGCTGCCGGCGAGCATCGCGATGTTCACCGAGGAGGTGGGGGTATCTCCGACGATGGGTGATGGCGGCGCGCTGTATCGCGCTCGCGTTCGCGAGCTCGTGAGCAGCGGCCGCGCCTTCGCGCGGTTCGAGGATGAGCGGGTCGTCTTCAAGGCAGAAGTGGGTGCGGCGACGAAGGCGGCCTGTCAGGTGCAGGGTGTCTGGGTCGAACCGAGTCTGCGTGGCCGCGGCCTGTCCGTGCCGGGGATGGCTGCGGTCGTTGCAGCGTGTTTGCGGGACGTGGCGCCGGTTGTCTCGCTGTACGTCAACGACTTCAACGCTCCCGCTAGAAGGTCCTACGAGCGGGTGGGGTTCACCGAGGTGGGGTTGTTCGCATCCGTCCTCTTCTGACCCTCGACAATCAGGCCCGAATAGTCTCGTCCGTCTAGCGCCGGCGAGGCCGGCTCCGCTCATTCGTGGAGGGTGGGAGACGGACGTGGTGACCCGGATGTCGCAGCTGTTCCTTCGAACGCTGCGTGACGACCCGGCGGATGCCGAGCTACCGAGTCATCGGTTGCTCGTCCGTGCGGGCTATATCCGCCGGGTCTCGCCGGGCGTCTACACCTGGCTGCCTCTCGGCAAGATGATCTTCGAGAACGTCGCGGGGATCGTCCGCGAGGAGATGAACCGGATCGGAGCGCAGGAGGTCCAGTTTCCGGCGTTGCTCCCGCGGGAGATCTACGAGTCGAGCGGCCGCTGGACGGCGTACGGCGACACGCTCTTTCGCCTGTCGGACCGGAAGGGCGCAGAGCACCTGCTCGGCCCGACCCACGAGGAGATGTTCACGCTGCTCGTCAAGAGCGAGCTCTCGTCGTACCGCGACTATCCCGTCTCGCTCTACCAGATCCAGACGAAGTACCGCGATGAGGCGAGGCCACGGGCCGGGCTGCTACGAGGCCGCGAGTTCGTGATGAAGGACTCGTACTCCTTCGACCTCGACGACGCCGGGTTGCAGGTGTCCTACGACGCGCACCGCGGCGCCTACCAGCGAATCTTCAGCCGGCTCGGGCTGGACTACCGGATCGCCTTTGCGGTGTCCGGCGCGATGGGGGGCTCGGCGAGCGAGGAGTTCCTCGCCCCGGCAACCTACGGCGAGGACACCTTCGTCCAGTGCGTCAACTGCGACTACACCGCGAACACCGAGGCGGTCGAGATCCGCACTCCGGATCCGCACGACCCGCACGGAACGCCGGCGCCGGAAGTGCTCGACACGCCGGACACCCCGACCATCGAGTCGCTGGTTCACCTCGTGAACGAGCGTCGCGAGCAGCAGATCACCGCCGCGGACACGTTGAAGAACGTCGTGTTGAAGACCCGCGAGCCAGGAGGCAAGTGGGAGCTGCTCATCGTCGGCGTCCCGGGCGACCGCGATGTCGACATGAAGCGGCTCGGCGGGCAGCTCGAACCGGTCGAGGTCGAGGTTGCGGATCCGGAGCTGATCAAGACGGTGTCCGGTCTGGTCCCGGGCTACATCGGGCCACAGCGGCTCGCTGAGTGGGGCGTGCGGTACCTCGTGGACCCCACCGTCGTTCCCGGGAGCGGTTGGGTCACGGGCGCGAACGAGAGCGGCAAGCATGCTGCGAACGTCGTGCGGGGTCGTGACTTCGAGCCCGCAGGGGAGATCGGCGCTGTCGAGATCCGCGACGGCGACCGGTGCGGCCGGTGCGGCGGCGAGCTGTCGATCATGCGCGGCATCGAGATCGGCCATGTGTTTCAGCTCGGCAAGAAGTACGCCGATGCGTTCGGACTCGATGCGCAAGGCCCGGACGGCGAGCCGATCCGCATCACGATGGGGTCGTACGGGATCGGCGTCAGCCGCGCCGTCGCCGCGGTCGCTGAGCAGACTCTCGACGACTCAGGTCTGTGCTGGCCTGCCGCCATCGCGCCGTACGACGTCCACATCGTCCCTGTCGGCAAGGGCAGTGAGCAGCTGGACGCAGCGGTCAAGCTCGCCGACGAGCTCGAAGCGGCCGGTCGCAAGGTGCTGCTCGACGACCGGGATGGTTCCGCCGGAGCGAAGTTCGCCGATGCCGATCTGCTCGGCATGCCGACCATCGTGATCGTCGGCAAGGCGCTTGCCGAGGGAAACATCGAGGTCAAGGACCGCAAGTCCGGCGAGCGGCGAACCGTCCCGCTGAGCGAAGCGGTCGCCGAGCTCAGCTGATAGGTCCTGACTCCTGATTCGGGCAGCGTGAGTGATCACGTTGCCGATTGAAGGGGTTCAGGGTGTCGGAGTTGCTGCAGCCGTCGTTGGCGGCGTCGAGGCTTGTTGTCGCGATCGATCCGGGAAAGGCGCA
>DASZOU010000020.1:0-70629 GCA_035550655.1 Mycobacteriales bacterium | reverse complement strand
CCAGTACGCCGTCGCCGGGGTCGACCCGCGGGTCGTCGCGATCGTGCCGATGATCACGTGGAACAACATGGCGTACTCGATCGCGCCCAACAACACCAACCTCCGGCACGGCGTCACGTACTCGAAGACGGCACCGGGCATCGCGAAAGAGGTCTGGCTGCCGGAGCTGTTCGCCGCGGGCGTGGCCGCCACGGTGCAGCACGGCGACACCGATCCCACGCGGGTCGCCGCCTGCGGCGGCTTCATCCAGATCGTGTGCCCGGCGGTCACCGAGCTGATGCTCAACGAGTACTTCGCGGACAACCTCTACACGTTCGCCGCGCAACGATCCGTCGCGAACCACATCCGCGACATCCGCTGCCCCGTTCTCCTGATGCAAGGTCAGAACGACACGCTGTTCGACCTGCAGGAGGCGGTCGCGACGTACCGCGCGCTGCGCAACCAAGGCACGCCGGTGAAGATGGTGTGGCAGTCGTGGGGCCACAACCTCGAGGTCCCGGTTCGCGGCGAGTGGGTGCAGGGCCACGGCATGCTGCAGACCTACGAAGGTCAGCGGGTCTACGCGTGGTTCAACCACTACCTCAAGGACGAGGACGTCTCGACCGGTCCGCGGTTCAGCTACTACCGCGACTGGGTGCCGTTCAACGGCAACGGACCGGACGCCGTCCAATACGCCGCCGCCGACCACTTCCCGGTCGGCCACGAGCTGACGCTCTACACGTCCGGCAGCTCTGACCTCGTCGCGAGCCGCGCAGCGGTGAGCGCCGGCTCCACCACCTACGCGAACCTGCTCGGCGCGACGCCGCTGTCCTACTCCGAGGTCTCCGACGTCCAGCACCAGCGGCCGTTCAGTGACGTCCCGCCGTTCGACACCGCGGGCAGCTACGCGCACTGGACCGGCGCACCGCTCGAGCACTCGATGGACGTCGTCGGCGTGCCCACCGCCACGCTTCACGTTTCGGCGCCAACGACCGCGAGCGCCGTCCCGGGCACCGAGCTCGAGCTGTTCGTGAAGCTGTACGACGTCGCGCCCGACGGAACCGTCACGCTGCTGCACCGGCTCGTCTCACCGGCACGAGTGCTCGATCCGTCGAAGCCGATCACTGTCGAGCTGCCGGGCATCGTGCACCGGTTCGAGGCGGGCCACCGAATCGAGCTCGTCGTCGCCGCGACGGACACCGCCTACCGCAACTCGAACGTCGTCCAGCCGGCGACCATCACCACCGACCGCGCGACACCCGGAGTGCTGAAGCTCCCGGTGGTGAGCGACTGAGCGACGCTCAGGAGGCGAGGCTCGCCAACCTAGGCGCCGGCAGTAGCCGGGACGTGATCACGGACCCAGTCCACGATCGTTCCGGTGGGCGTACCGGGGGTGAACACCTCCGCCACCCCGATCTCCTTGAGCGGCGCGATGTCCGCGTCGGGGATGATGCCGCCGCCGAAGACGACGATGTCCCGGGCGTCCTGCTCGGCGAGCAGGTCGAGCACCTTGCGAAACAGCGTCATGTGCGCGCCGGAGAGCACCGACAGGCCGATTGCCTGCGCGTCCTCCTGAACCGCCGTGGAGACGATCTGCTCGGGCGTCTGGTGCAGGCCGGTGTAAATGACCTCCATTCCCGCGTCGCGCAGCGCGCGAGCCACCACCTTCGCCCCACGATCATGGCCATCGAGACCAGGCTTCGCGACGACGACGCGGATGGGCACGCTGCAAGACTAACGCGCGATGAGTGACGACGAGGAACGGCTGCCGGCCTGGAGCGAAGCGCTCGCGTCGGCACGCGACGAGCTGCCGAGCTCCGACGTCCTGCACTGCTCGGTCGCGACCGTCAGCACCCACTCGTGCGTGCTGGTGCGATGGGACTTCGGCCGTCAAGGCGGGACGTTCGGTGTCGCGGAGGCCGCCGTCTTCGAGTCGGCGACCCGCACCGCGATCGAGGCCCGGCTTCCGCTCGTGACCATCACGCGGTCGGGCGGCACCCGGCTGCCGGAGGGGATGCGCGCGCTCGTCGGTATCCCCCGCGCCGCCCTCGCCCTGTCCGACTTGCGCGCTGCCGGCCTGCCGCACCTGTCGGTCGCCGACAACCCGACGACCGGCGGCGTGTGGGTCGCGATCGGTACCCAGGCGGACCTGCGCTTCGCGATCAGCGGCGGCGTCGTCGCGTTCTCGGGGCCTCGCGTCGTACCGGTGATGACCGGACGCGAGCTCGCGCCCGGCAGCAACACCGCCGAAGCGGCGTACGACGCCGGCCTGGTCGACGCGATCGGCAGCCACGACGATGCCGGGGCCTGGCTCGCGACAGCGCTGACCGCGTTGAGCGCCGAGACCAGCGACAAGCATGAAGCGCTCGAGACCCCGAGCGCGGCAAGCCCGCCGCAGGCGGATGGTGCCGAGCAGTTCGCCGCAACCCGCAAGGTCACCCGACCCAGCGGCAACGACCTGATCGACCAGCTGCTCACGAACCGGGTCGAGCTGCGAAGCAGCGACGATGCAACTCGAGCGGTCATCGGGCGGCTCAGCGGCCGGCGAGTCGTCGCCGTCGCCCTGGCCGCCCGACGCGGCGGCATGCCCGCACCGGCCGGGTTCGGACTGCTGGGCCGCGCCGCACGGCTGGCGGGCGCGCTCGACCTCGCGCTGATCACCCTCATCGACACCCCCGGCGCGGACCCGCACACCGAGGCCGCAGGCCTGTCGGCCGCGATCGCGGCGGCCATGACGGAGGTCCTCGTCACACCCGCGCCAACGGTTGCGCTGCTGCACGGCGAGGGGGGCTCGGGTGGTGCCCTCGCCGCCGCGACCGTGGATCTCCTCGGCGTCGGGGAGCACGGCTGGTTCGGCGCGCTCGGACCCGACGGCGCGGCCGCGGCGCTGCGGTCGACGCCGGCGGAGGCGGCTCGGCTGATGCGGATCACACCGCAGGAGCTGGTGGAGGACGGCGTGGCCGATGCGTTCGTGGCTACCGGCGGCGCGGCGGGCTGGATTGCTGCTGCGATCGACGTACTGCGACGCGACCAGACGGAGCAACGGCTGGCGCGACGGCGAGGCCGTTGGTCGTCACCTCTGCCCGAAATCGGCTGAATCGCAAACTTTCCCGACGCGATTCGTGGTGTGAAAAAGACCACGACACGTTCAAGGTCGCCCAACTCCCGACGATGGGAAGGGGTAACGTCGGCACGGCCGCCGCGAGGCAGCTTTCCCCGCCGTACCGTTCCTTCCCCAGGAATCACGGAGGACGACGAGTTGGGCATCAGCCGCGGTGTGCGCACGCTGCTCACTGTCGGCAGCGTCACCGGCGCCGCCGTCGAGGTCGCGTGGCTCGCAGCGCACGTTGCGAGCTACCCGTTCGGCGTCGTGCAGGAGAAGGCTCGCGACGTCGAGGACCCGTTCAGCCTCGACGGACTGCGCCCGATCCAGCGGGGCCTGCTCATCAACGACGTGGAGGCCGCGGGCACTCCGATCCTGCTGCTGCACGGGATGGTCGACAACCGGTCGATCTTCACGCTGCTGCGCCGCCAGCTCCGCCGGCGCGGGTTCGGCCGGGTCGCCACCATGAACTACAAGATCTGGACCTCCGATGTCCGCACCGCCGCGAAGCAGCTGGGCGCGACCATCGAGTCGATCTGTGAGCAGACCGGCTACGAACGCATCCACGTCGTCGGTCACTCGATGGGCGGCCTCATCGCGCGCTACTACGTGCAGCGGCTCGGTGGCGACGCCCGGGTGCACACGCTCGTCACCCTCGGGACGCCGCACCGCGGCACGCACGCCGCGCGTCTCGTCCCGACCGGGGTCTGCAAGCAGCTCGTGCCGGGCAGCGAGGTGCTCGACGAGCTCGAGACGCCGGCACCGACGTGCCAGACCCGCTTCGTGTGCTTCTGGAGCGACATCGACGCGCTGATCTCCCCCAAGGAGTCGGCCCGGCTCGACCACCCTGACCTCGTGGCGCGCAACATCCTGGTCCGCGGCGTCGGCCACCTTTCGCTTCCGATCCACCGCCGGATCGTGCACGAGATCGTCTCGACCCTCGCCCACCTGAACTCCCACGGCGCGACCGTCACGGCGGGCGTGACCCGGCTCGCCCCGCAGCCGGAGCAGGAGGCGCCGAAGCTTCGCACCCGGCTGCGCGCCGGCCGCCGTACCGCAAGCATGGGCTGACAAAACCGGAGCAATCCGTGCATTAACGTCAGCGTTCGTGGGATCGGTTCGCCGATGAGCACGATCGAGCGCGCGCGAGTCGCAGACGCCCCCGCGCCGCCCCTTGACCGGCCGACGTGGTGGATCCAGGTCCTGATCATCGTCGGCTTCGCGTGGGCCTACGACGAGGTGCGTGCCCTCCACGGCGACGTCGTGGCGGCGGGCCTGCGTCACGGCCGCGCCGTTCTCCATCTCGACAAGGTGCTGCACCTCAACTGGGCCGAGCCGATGAACCACTGGCTGGTTCATCACGAGTGGGCGAGCGATGCACTGTCCGGCTACTACGTCGTGATGCACCTCGGGATGACGGCCTTCACCCTGCTGGTGCTGTGGGTGCACGGTCAGCAGTACCGCTATCACCGCAACGTCCTGATCCTCGTCAGCCTGGCCGGGCTCGGCGTCTACTGGCTGTACCCGACCGCACCACCGCGGTTGATCGGCGCCGGCTTCCACGACACGGTCGCGTCGACGCTTCCGTTCGCCTACCGGGTCGAGACGGCCAGCGCGAACCTCTACGCGGCAGTGCCGTCGCTTCACATGGCCTGGGCGCTGTGGGTGACGGTCGCGCTCTGGTCGATCACCACCCGATGGTGGCTACGGGTGCTCGCCGCCTTTCATCCGGTCGTGACCGCGGCCACCGTTCTTGCGACCGGCAACCACTACACCCTCGACCTGCTCGCCGGCGCCGCGCTTACCGGCGTTGGCTACCTGTCTTACGCGATGGTGTCGAAGGCGTGGCACCCGCGACCGGACGGAACAGGAACGCCGCGAGCACCACGAAGAACAGCAGGAAGTTGAGGATGTGCACTCCAGTGCAGTACTCGCAGATCGCCTTGAGGTGGATCTCCACGCTGATCAGGTAGACGACCATCCCCATCGCTCCCCCGGTTGCCAGCAACCGGAAGCGATGCACCCATTCGTTGCGCACCTGCCACGCCCACGGCGTCATCAACCCGGTCATCACCGCGAAGTAGACGAGCCCGACGATCGCCACCGGGATGTGGCCGAAGATCTCCGACTGGGAGCTCGTCGTGACCTTCGCGCAGTTGATGGCACCGCTCGCCTTGCACACGAGCGCGCCGGGATGGAAGTGCGTGTAGGTCAGGTACGCCGAGTCCGCGAGGCCGAGCACGGCCAGCGGCAAGCTGTACTTCCAAGCCCATGGCGCGTTCGGCGCCGCCGAGGTGTCAGGCACTTGCCTGCGGAAGTGTGATGGCGGAAACCCCTGACGAGCTGCACACCGAGGCGGGCTGACCGTTGGTCAGCTTGCAGATCATCGCGGTGATGCTGTTGGACTCCCCCACGATGTCCTTGGCGATCTTGCTGCTCGGGGTCTTGAGGTCGGTCGCGATCTGCGTCCACGTGAGCCCGGAGAGGTCGCTGTCCGAGAAGCCGACCTGCGTCTGCACGTACTTCCCGCCGTAGTACAGGAACGGGAAGCTTCCCTGACCGGTGTACTTCAGCCACAGTGCCTGGTCGGCCTTGCTGATCGAGTCGAGCTTGTTGGAGTTGCGGTCCTCGTACTCGATCGGGTCGAAGGAGATGTACTTGCTGGTGTACGACGAGCCGTGGAAGCTGAACGTCGCGAGGTTCCCGTCATCGACAGCGGAATGGATCTGCTTGAGGTTCGAGAAGGTCCCGAACCGCGACAGCGACGACACCAGCGCCCAGCGCTCGGCGGCGCAGAACGGGCAGAACTCCGCACCGACGAACAGCACCTCCGGCTTGCCGTTCTGGGTCAGGGCCGGGTCACTGATCGCCTTGACTGCGCTGAGCTGAACGCTCCCCTGACCGATCTGGTCGTAGGTCGCCGGGGAGATCTTGGTGACCGCGTCGACGATCGCCGGCTGCGCGGCCAAGCGACTCGTGTCGCTCTTCGACTTGTGAGTGACCGCGACGATCGTGATCACCGCAAGCACGACGGCCGCCGCCACCACCGAGCTGAGGATCACCTTCGCGCGGCGGCGCTGGTCGACGCGCGCCTGCGCGGCGCGCGCCTCGGCCGCCTTCTCCCGGGCGCTCATGGCCTGTCGCTCCCGGCGCTGCTTGTTCGTCTCGCGTCCCACGACAACCCTTTCGCATCACTTGTTGGGGTAAGGCTAACCGGGAGCACGGCGCCAACCTGAGACTGCGTTCAGGTCCGAAACGTGGGGCTACAGCTTCGTGAGCGGCGCGTAGCGCAGCAGCAGCCGCTTGCGACCCACCGCATCGCCGAAGTCGACCTCTGCTTCGGCGGTGGTGTCGGCACCTCGTACGGCGACCACGGTGCCCATCCCGAAGGCGTCGTGGGTGACCCGGTCGCCGGCCGACAGCGACGGGATCGCTCGCAGCCCCGGGCCGGCACTGCGACCCGCCCGGTTCGCTCGCGCAACCACGTGCTGTGTCGGCCTCACCTGGGGCGCGCCTTGCCACTCGACGAGCTCCGGCGGCACATCGTCGAGGTAGCGCGACGGCGGGTAGTACTCCGGCGATCCCCAAGCGGACCTGACGTTGGACCGGCACAGGTACAGCCGCTTCTCCGCCCGGGTGATGCCGACGTAGGCAAGCCGCCGCTCCTCCTCGAGCTCCTTCGGATCGCCCAGTGAGCGCATGTGCGGGAACACCCCGTCCTCGAGCCCGGTCAGGAACACGACCGGGAACTCGAGTCCCTTCGCGGTGTGCAGCGTCATCAGCGTGATGACGCCCTCGCCGCCGTCGTCCGTTGGCACCTGGTCGGCGTCGGCGACCAGGGCGACCTGCTCGAGGAAGTCGATCAGCGTCCCGCCCGGATTGGTCTGCTCGAACTCACGCGCCACCGACACGAGCTCTTCGAGGTTCTCGACGCGTCCCTCGTCCTGGGGGTCGGCGCTCGCTCGCAGCTCCGTGAGGTAGCCGCTCCGATCGAGAACCGCCTCGAGGATGTCTCCCGCGGCGCTGCTGGCGCCATCGGCGCGGTCCTCCGACATGGCGGCCAGCTCGTCGTACAGCGCGACGAACGACTTGATGGCGTTGACCGACCGCGACACGAGATCCGGGATCTCGTCGACCCGGTGCATCGCCTCGGCGAACCCGATCCGCTCGCGCTCCGCGAACGACGCGATCGCCCCCTCCGCGCGGTCGCCGATGCCCCGCTTGGGCACGTTGATGATCCGGCGCAACGACACCGTGTCGTTCGGGTTCACGATCGCGCGCAGGTAGGCGAGCGCGTCGCGCACTTCGCGCCGCTCGTAGAAGCGCACGCCGCCCACGACCTTGTACGGCAGGCCGACGCGGATGAACACCTCTTCGAAGACGCGGCTCTGTGCATTGGTTCGGTAGAAGACCGCCACGTCGCAGGCACGCAGGCCGTGCTCGTCGTGCAGCCGGTCGATCTCGCGGGCGACGAAAGCGGCCTCGTCGTGCTCGTTGTCCGCGACGTACCCGACGATCTTCTCGCCGCGACCTTCGTTGGACCACAACCGCTTCGGTTTGCGATCCGGGTTGCGCGCGATCACCGCGTTGGCCGCCTCGAGGATCGTCTGGGTCGAGCGGTAGTTCTGCTCGAGCAGGATCGTCGTCGCGTTGGGGTAGTCCTCCTCGAACTGCAGGATGTTGCGGATCGTCGCGCCCCGGAACGCGTAGACGGACTGGTCCGCGTCGCCCACGACGCAGAGCTCCGCCGCCTCCTGCCCGGGACCTGCACCGGAGAGCTCGCGGACCAGGACGTACTGCGCGTGGTTCGTATCCTGGTACTCGTCGACGAGGATGTGGCGGAAGCGGCGGCGGTAGTGGTCGGCGACGTCGGGGAACAGCTGCAGCAGCGAGACCGTCGTCATGATCAGGTCGTCGAAGTCCATCGCGTTGGCCCGGCGCAGCCGGTCCTGGTAGCGCTCGTACGCCTCGGCGGTGGTGCGCTCGAGGTGGTTGGCGGCGCGCGCCTTCGCGTCCTCGTAGTCGATCAGCTCGTTCTTGAGGTTGCTCACCTGGTTGGCGATCGAGCGGGCCGGGAACCGCTTCGGGTCGAGGTCGAGGTCGCGGACGACAGTCGTCATCAGCCGGCGCGAGTCATCCGCGTCGTAGATCGAGAAGGTGCTCGTGAAGCCCAGCCGTTGACCCTCGGCCCGAAGGATCCGCACACAGGCGGAGTGGAACGTCGAGACCCACATCGCCCGGGCCCTGGGACCCACGAGCTTGGCGACCCGGTCCTTCATCTCGCCGGCGGCCTTGTTGGTGAAGGTGATCGCGAGGATCTGGCCCGGCTGGACGTTGCGCTCCGCGAGCAGCCACGCGATGCGGTGGGTGAGGACCCGGGTCTTGCCTGAGCCGGCTCCCGCCACGATCAGCAGCGGCGTGCCCTCGTGCACGACGGCCTTGCGCTGCTCCGGATTCAGCCCCTCGAGGAAGGTCTCGGGATCAAAGGCCCGTCGCGCGGTGCGCTCCGGCGGCCGGTCAGGGTCCGGGAACTCGTCATCAAAGAGCGTGGTCATCGGCCCGTCGAGCGTATGTCCGGCTACGACGTTCATCCGCCCACCTCAGTCATCACGCTGCCGGTGCACCGACCTTGTCCACAGCCACGGTCGGGGCCGGCTTGATCCACAGCCCCTCGCCGGCCCGATGTCCTGGTCATAGGTGGCAAATAGTATCGAACACGTGTTCGACTCGATGGCATTGGCGGAGCCGCCCGACGACGACTGGTTCGACGTCACGGCGGACTGGCCGGTGCTCATGGCCGAGCGGATCGGTCCAAGCGGCGAGGCGCTCACCCTGCTGAGCGGCTGCGATCCGGCGGGGTTGTCCGACGCAGCGAGAGTGTCGGCGTTGTCCCAGCTCGTGGCGATCGAAGCGCACCTTCATGCCGTACGAGCCCGCTACACCGTCGCAATCGCCGGCCCGCCGCTCGAGGATGCGCGTGACGAGTGGACCGCGCACGAGATCGCGCTCGCCGCAAGGTGCAGCGTGTACGCCGCGGACAGCCAGATCCGGCTCGCCCGCGATCTGGCGGGGCGGCTGTCGGCAACCTTCGCCGCGTTGGAGCTCGGTCGGATCACCTATTCGCAGGCCCGCGCACTCAGTGAGGGTATGGCGCAGCTCGGCGACGAGCTCGCTGCGCAGGTCGAAGCGCAGATGCTGAAGTTTGCGTGGCGGCAGGACCTGACGAAGTTCAAGATCTGCCTGCGACGGTGGATCGCCCGCCTCGATCCAGACTTCGCCGCCAAAGCGAAGGAGGGGCGCAAGGACGCGCAGGTCGAGCACACCGCCCTCAACGACGGCACCGGCGAGCTGTTCGTCCGCGGCCCGCTGGAGAAGACCGCGCTCATCGACACCGCCTTGTCCGCGTATGCCGCCGCCACGAAGTCGGCGCTCGGCGGCACCACCGCGAGCCGCAAGCTGGCGGCCTTGACGCAGTGGGCCGAGGACTACCTGACCGCGCCCGGCGCACCGCGCCGTCACGGGCGGGCGTACGGCGTGAACCTCGTCCTTGACGCCCCGACGATTTTCGGCGTCGCGAACCACCCCGCCGAGATCCCCGGCTACGGCATGGTCCCCGCCGAAGCTGCGCTTGACCTGCTGGCGGAAGGCTCTCCGATCCGCCGGCTGATCATCGACGAGACCGACGGCCACCTGCTCGACTACGGCACAACGACGTACCTCCTGCCGCCTCGTCTGGCCGACCACCTGATCGCGCTGCACCAGACGAGCGCCGGGCCGCATTCGACCGTTCCCGCGGCTGGTTGCGACTACGACCACAACATCCCGTTCGGACCAGCGGGCGGCACGACGGACCCGGACAACCTCACACCGCTCGACCGACGGTGGCATCGGGCGAAGACCCACGCGGGCTGGACCTACCTCAAGAACAAGGACGGCAGCGTCACCTGGACCTCACGAACGGCCAGATCCACCGCGAAGATCCGCACGACTACCGCCTCGGCCCGTAGCGTGCCCGCTCTGCCGGACTAGCCTCGGTTCGTGCTTGATGACAGCGAGATCGAACGGGTGCTGTGCGTCATGGCGCACCCGGATGACGTCGACTTCGGGCTCGCCGGGACGGTCGCGACCTGGACCGACGCGGGCATCGAGGTCAGCTACTGCATGGTGACGAGCGGCGACGCCGGCGGCTTCGACCCGAGCGTTCCGCGGGATCAGATCGCCGGCATCCGCGAGGCCGAGCAGCGCGCCGCCGCGAAGGAGGTCGGCGTCAGCGACCTGCGCTTCCTCGGCTACCCAGACGGACAGCTCGAGGTCTCACTCGACCTGCGCCGCGACATCGCGCGGGTGATCCGGGAGGTACGGCCGCAGCGCGTCGTGTGCCAGTCACCGGAACGCAACTGGGAGCGGATCTACGGCAGCCACCCCGACCACCTGGCGGCCGCCGAGGCGACGATGTGCGCCGTCTACCCGGACTCGCGCAACCCGTTCACCTTCGCCGACACGATCGGTCATCTCGAGGCGTGGACGGTTCGTGAGGTGTGGCTGTCCGCCGGCGGCAAGGCGAACCACTACGTCGACATCACCCAGCAGTTCGAACGCAAGGTCCAGGCCCTGCTGCGCCACGAAAGCCAGATCTCCAGTGCCGAGGAGCTGCGGAACCTGCTGCAGTTCTGGAACGGCGGCAACGCCAAAGCCGCCGGGATGCCGGAAGGAACGTACGCCGAGTCCTTCTGGGTGATGGACGTGACATAGCGGGTCAGAGCTCGAGGAGCATGCGGGTGTTGCCGAGGATGTTCGGCTTGACCCGCTCCAGCCCCAGGAACTCCGCGACACCTTCGTCGTACGAGCGCAGCAGCTCCTCGTAGACCTCGGGCTCGACCGGCGTCGCGTCGAAGGCGACGAAGCCGTGAGAGGCGAAGAAGTCGACCTCGAACGTCAGGCAGTACACCCGCTTGATGCCGAGTCCGCGCGCGCGGTCGAGCAGCGCCTCGAGGAGCGCGTGCCCGACACCTGACTTCTGGCAGGCGGGGTCGACGGCGAGCGTGCGGACCTCAGCGAGGTCCGACCACAGCACGTGCAGCGCCCCGCATCCCACGACGGTGCCGTCGACCTCCGCAACGACGAACTCCTGCACGTCCTCGTAGAGGGTGACCGTCGGCTTGTCGAGCAGGATCCGCTTCGGCGCGTAGAAGTCGATGAAGCGGCGGATCGCGGTGACGTCGTCGGTCTTCGCGCCGCGAACTGAGACCGTCACGCCGGTTCGGTCACCATCTCGGCCTCGGCGACCTCGCACTCGGCGGCCACCGCCGCCTCGCACTCCTTCTGCGAGTGCTCGACGATGCCGCCGAGCGCATCGGCGACGGCGTCGCGCTGCTCGCCTGAGAGCAGATCGATGTAGTGCTCGCGGACCCCGCGCAGGTGGGTGGGGTACGCCGCGTCGAGACGGGTACGCCCCAACGGCGTGAGCACGGCATACACGACGCGAGCGTCAGCGCTGCACCGGTCACGAGACACCAGACCTTCGCGGCCGAGCTTGTCGACCAGCCTGGTCAGCCCGCTCGGGCTGAGCACCGCGTGGACGGCGAGCTCGCTCATGCGCAGCCGCTCGCCTGGCGCCATGGAGAGGTGGGCGAGCACCTCGTAGGCCGGAAGGCTGAGCCCATGCTCAGCCTCGAGCTCGGCCTCCAGCCGCCGGATCACCCGGCTGTGAGCATGGATCAAGGCATGCCACGCGCTCATCTCGCGCTCGTCGAGCGGCTGCACGACAGGTGGGGCCATGCCAACAGGATACGACCTTTTGGCGGGTACTTGCGCACGCAATAAATCTGGTCTAAGGTTTGTTGCAGATGCAAGTAACAGCCATCTAGGAGGACCCAATGACCACTCAGACGCTTTCCACCCCGACCCTCACCGGCGAGTACGACGTCGACGTCGCCCACAGCCGGCTCGGCTTTGCGGCCAAGCACGCGATGGTCACGACCGTCCGCGGCTCGTTCCAGGACTTCACCGCGGAGATCCACGTCGACGAGGACAACGTCGCGAACAGCTCGGCGCGGGTGGAGATCAAGGCCGCCAGCATCGACACCGGCAACCAGATGCGCGATGACCACGTGCGCAACTCGGACTTCCTCGAGGTCGAGACCTACCCCACGATCACCTTCGTGAGCACGGGCGCGGAGAAGACCGGCGATGACACCTACCGCCTCCACGGCGACCTGACGATCAAGAACGTCACGAAGCCGGTTTCGATCGACCTCGAGCTCACCGGTGCGGCCGACGACCCGTGGGGCAACTTCCGCCTCGGCTTCGAAGGCCACACGGTGATCAACCGCACGGACTTCGGCGTCAGCTTCAACGCCCCGCTCGGTTCCGGCGGCGTAGTCGTGAGCGAGAAGATCAAGCTGGACTTCGACATCGCCGCGGTGCGGCGCAAGTAACGCTGCCGCGGTGCGGCGCAAGTAGGCGCGCTCGGCTCGCTCGCCCACGTGACAGGCTGGTCACGTGGGCGAGCTCGTTTTGACGCTGTCATGCCCGGACCGGCCAGGCATCGTCCACGCCGTCTCCGGCTTCCTGGCCGAGCGCAACTGCAACATCCTCGACTCGCAGCAGTACGGCAGCCCGGTCACCTCGACGTTCTTCATGCGGGTGCACTTCGATTCGTCCGTGTCCTCGTCGGCGCTTCGCGCCGACTTCGGCGACTTGGCGCTCGCCTTCGGGATGAGTGCGGAGCTGCACGACGAGGCGGAGCGGCCCAACGTCCTGGTGATGGTGTCGAAACAGGGCCACTGCCTGGCCGACCTGCTCTACCGCTGGCGCAGTGGCTACCTCCCCGGTCAGCTGGCGGCGGTGGCGTCGAACCATCCGGACCTCGGATCGCTCGCAACGTCGTACGACGTGCCGTTCCACCACCTGCCCGTCGATACGGCGAACCGTTCCGTCCAGGAAGGGCACATCCTCGAGCTGGTCGAGCAGACGGGCGCGGACCTCGTCGTTCTGGCCCGCTACATGCAGATCCTCACGCCGGCGCTCTGCGACGCGTTGCCCGGCCGGATCATCAACATCCACCACTCGTTCCTGCCGAGCTTTCGTGGCGGCCGGCCGTACGAGCAGGCGTACCAACGCGGCGTGAAGCTGATCGGCGCGACGGCGCACTACGTGACGGCCGACCTCGACGAGGGACCGATCATCGAGCAGGAGATCGCGCGGGTCAGCCACCAGCAGGACCCGGCCGCCCTCGCCGCGGTCGGGCGGGACCTCGAGTGCATCGCGCTCGCGCGTGCGGTGAGATGGCATCTCGAGCACAGGGTGCTGCTCGATGGAACCCGGACGGTGGTGTTTCCGTGACGGATGCCGCGGAGTGGGAGACGCGGCGTACGTCGTTCGGGCCGGCGGCAGCGAACTACAAGGCCGGCCGGCCCGGCTATCCACGAGAGATCCTGCTGCAGTGCCTCCCCGACTGGGCGGCGGAGGTGCTCGACCTTGCTGCCGGGACCGGACCGCTCACGAACAACCTGCTCGACCTCGGCCTGTCGGTGACGGCGGTCGAGCCGCTCGACGAGATGCGCGCCCTGATCGCGCCCGAGGCCACCGCGCTCCCGGGCACCGCGGAGGCGATCCCGCTGCCCGACGAGAGCGTCGATGCGGTGTTCGTCGGCCAGGCATGGCACTGGTTCGACGCCCCCCGGGCACTCGCTGAGATCCATCGCGTCCTGCGTCCCGGCGGCGTCATGGCAGCGATGTGGAACCTGCTCGATGCCGACGACCCGATCAGCCGGCGGCTCGCGGAGATGGCGGCACCGGACGAGTGCAGCGCGAGCATGCCGGGCGACGATGTCCAGCCGCCGTTCGACCCCTCCGGGCTGTTCACCACGCCGCAGCGGCTGATCGTGCCGTACGCGCTGCCCTACAACCGGGCGCGCGTTGCTGCGTTGATCGGGTCGGTCAGCGTCACGATCACGGCGTCGCCGGCGGAGCGTGAGCGCCTCCTCGATGCAGCCACGAACGCCGTACCGGAAGGCAGCTTCTTCCTGCCGTTCGTTTGCGAGGCCTGGACGGCGGCGAAGCTCAACCCCTGAATAGGCTCCGGGGATGCCTTCGTTCTCGGCGCGCAGCGCCCTTGCAATCCTCGGCGCTTCGGCCGCTGCGCTGTCGCTTGCCGCCGTTCCGGCAGCTGCGCAGTCCCGCGCGCACGCTGCGGCGCACGTGAAGCTGCCGAGCCAGGCGTACCGGGCCGGCGACTACGCCAAGGGCCGGGCGATGAGCATCCTCCCACCCGGCGAGAACGGCAGCGTGACCGCGGCGCAGATTGCGGGGTTCGAGCTCACCAAGGCGCGCGCGCCGCACAGCCAGGACCAGCTCGGAAAGTACGAGAACCTGCTGTACGGCTACCCGACGCTCACCGACGCATCACTGGGCAAGTACTACGACGACGAGTCGTTCGGCGTGCGGCCGGCCGACGTCCTTCGCACCGAAGCCCCGAGTAGCTCGCAGTTCCCCGCCGGCGAGGTCAAGATCGTCCGGGATGCGTACGACGTGCCGCACATCTATGGCGCGACGGATGAAGCCGCGGCGTTCGGGGCCGGCTACGCGCAGGCCGAGGACCGGTTGTTCCTCATGGACGTGCTGCGCCACTACGGCGCGGGGCAGCTGAGCGAGTTCATCGGACCGTCTTGCGCCGACGAGCAGATGGATCACGACGAGCTGCTGCTCGCGCCCTACACCCCTGCCCAGGCCCAGACCCAGATCGACCGGCTCCCCAAGGAGTACGGCCACGAAGGCCAGCTCGCCAAGGACATGCTCACGTCGTACGTAGCCGGCGTGAACGCGTGGATCGCCAAAGCCCAGCTCGACCCGACGCTGCTCGACGGTGACTACGCAGCAACCGTCGGCCCGCCGCAGCCGTGGACGCCCGCTGACGTCGTGGACGTCGCGGGCCTGATCGGCGGCATCTTCGGCAAGGGCGGCGGCGCGGAGGTGGCGAACGCCGCGTTGTACAAGTACCTGCGCCAGCACCTCGGCGCTGCAGCCGGCGCCCGCGCGTTCACGGAGTTCCGCGAGCAGAACGACCCCGGCGCGCAGACCACCGTGGTCGACAAGCGCTTCCCGTACGAGATCGTGAAGCACCCGAACCCGAAGCTCACCGCGTTGCCCGACAGCTCGACGCTGACGGGCGGGCCGACCGACACCACCCCGAACTGCAACCTCACCGCAGTCAACCCGACCGCGCTCGCGACGATCGCGTCGTTGCAGGACATGCCGAAGCACATGAGCAATGCGCTCGTCGTCGACGCGAAGGAGACGAAGGCGCACCACCCGATCGCGGTGTTCGGACCGCAGGTGTCCTACTTCGCGCCGCAGATCCTCTCCGAGGAGGAGATCAGCGCACCCGACTACCACGCAGAAGGCGCTTCCTTCCCGGGGACCGGTCTGGTCGAGCTCGGTCGCGGCGCCGACTACGCCTGGTCGGCGACGTCCGCGGGCAGCGACCTGATCGACCAGCGCGTCGAGCAGGTGTGCAAGCCCGGCGGTGGCGCGCCTTCGGCCACCGGTGCGTACTACCGGTACCGCGGGAAGTGCGTGGCGATGAAGCACGAGACCTTCACCGAGACGGCCTTCACGAAGCCCGCCGGGCTCGGCGCGCCCGTGACGATCAACCACGACATCTACCTGACCCGGCACGGCGTCGTGCAGGGCTGGACGGCGGTCCACGGCAAGCCGGTCGCGGTCGTCGACCAGCGCAGCACGTACAACCACGACGTCGACTCCGTCACGGGCTTCCTGCGATGGGGCGACCCGAAGCAGACGCGAAGCGTGAAGACGTGGCGCAAGGGCGCAGCGGAGATCCAGTACACGTTCAACTGGTTCTACGTCGACGACAAGCACACGGCCTACTTCGTGAGCGGACGGGACCCGATCCGCGCGAAGGGAGCGGACCCGAACCTGCCGACGTGGGGCACCGGCAAGGCGGAGTGGCGCGGGTTCCTCTCACCCGCGAGGCACGTGCACGAGACCGACCCGAAGCAGGGGTTCTTCGTCAGCTGGAACAACAAGCCGGCTCCCGGCTTCTCCGCCGCCGACGACCAGTACGGCTACGGCCCGACGTACCGGTCCCAGATGCTCGTCCACCAGCTCCAGCACCAGATCAGGATCACCCACCACAAGCTGACCCGCGCCGACGTGGTGAAGGCGATGGAGACCGCGGCCAGCCAGGACCTCGACGGGCTCACTGTGCTGCCGCAGCTGCTGGCGTACGAACGCGGCCAGCAGGAGCCCTCCGGCGTGCGCCGCATGCTCTCGGTGCTTGCCGGCTGGCGCTCCTCCGGAGCGCACCGCCGGCGGGCGCATGCAGGTGCGGGTCAGTACGCGGACCACGCCGCGGTCGCGATCATGGACGAGCTCGAGCCTGAGCTGATCGAAGCGGTCTACGACAAGCTGCTGGGCGGCGGCGGGATCGGCGGCCAGAGCAGCACCGGCGGCGCGACGACCAGCGGCTACAGCATCCTGCCGATGCAGTTCGTGAACACCCCCAACAGCGGCGACGCCCACTTGGGGAGCGCGTACGACGCGGGCTGGGAGGGCTACATGCAGAAGACGCTGCAGCAGCTCCGAGGCCTGCACCCGCTCGACCCGTTCACCTCGGTGATCACGAGCAAGTGGTGCGGCGGCGGACCGGCCGACTGCCACCGGGCGATCGACGCCGTGCTCCTTCACGTCTACCGGACGCTGCAGGGAGAGAACGGCACCGCGAAGGTCGCAAGGTGGCGGGTCAACAGCGAGCTGATCGCTGACCGCGCCGCAACCGGGAAGCCGGGCGAGACGCTGCCGCTGTACGACGCGATCAGCTTCCGCCCGCTCGGCGTCGTCACGCAGCCGCTGATCGACTGGCAGAACCGGCCCACCTTCCAGCAGGTGATCCAGTTCCCGGCCCATCGGCCTTAGACGGGGCTGACGGCGTAGACCTCGAGCTCATCGGGAACGCCCTTCACCTTGAGCAGGGCGAACGTGCGCTTCTTCTTCGACACGACGCGCTCCGGGTCCAGCAGCGCGACAGTCGACTGTGAGGCGAGGATCTCCCCCGCAGCCGCCTTCTGCGCGACGCGTGCCGCGATGTTCACGTCTACGCCGAGGTAGTCCCCGCCGAGTCGCCGCGGGCTCCCGGTGTGCATGCCCGCGCGGATCCGCGGGTGGTACTTGCCGGCTTTGACCTCACGGAGGTTTGCGTTCGCCTCGACGAGAGCATCGAACGCGTCGCGCGGTGAGACGAAGACCGCCATCATCCCGTCCCCAAGGCGCTTGACCACCTCGCCGCCGCGACGCTTCACCGGTGGCTCGATCGCGACGGCGACATCGCGCAGCAATCGAAGCGTCTCGTCGTCGCCCGCGGAGAGCGCCCACGTCGAGAAGTCCACGAGATCGGTGAACACGACGGTGAGCTGCTCGTCGCCGTGGTCGTGGCCGCGGGCCTCGAGCACGGACTGCCAGAGCTGAAGCGCGCCGCGGCCGATCTCACGAACCACGCCCGGCCGGTTCTCCGTCAGCTCGGTCCACTGCTCGTTCGCCACCTCGAGATGGCCGAACCGCGCGGTGGACAGCGGATCGCCGAAATCCTCATCGCCCGGCAGCCGCTCGCGCAGCCGGCGCACGAACGACAACAGGGCCTCGTTCCGGTCGATCGCGCGCAGCCCGCGGCGTACCACGCGGCGCGCCGGTACGTCGGGGTCGGTCATCGGTCAATCATGCTCACACCGGTTCCGATAGTTTTGTCTGGTGTCAGCGGCGCGAATGTCCCGTCGGCGCATCATCTTTCTTCTGGTCAGCGGCGTACTGGTGGTCGTCGCCGCCGGCTGGCTGCTGAACGCGCTGGTCGGCATCGACACGAACCTGCTGTGGTTCCGCTCCGTCGGCCATGAGTCGACGTACACCCGTCGGTTCTGGACCCAAGCCCTGCTCTTCGCGACGTTCGGCTCGCTCATGGCGGCGGCGGTCGCCCACACGCTGGTCGTCGTCGTGCGGCAGCGACCCGACTTCAAACCGGATCCGACACGGCAACGCTGGCGCTACCTGTTCAGTCGGATCGAACGGCGGTTGCGCAAGCTGCTCTTCGTCGTCATCGTCGCGGTGCTCGCAGTCCAGGCAGGGTCAGCCGCCGCGAGCGGCTGGCAGACCTGGCTGCTGTGGCGCAACGCGGTGACGGTCGGCACCAAGGACCCGCAGTTCCACCGCGACCTGTCGTACTTCCTGTTCATCTACCCGCAGCACCGGATGGTCCTCACGCTGCTGTTCCGGGTCGTGGGGACGACGATCATCGCGCTGCTCGTCACCGGGTATGCCTACGGCGCGGTTCGCATCCGAGGTCGCGGCCCGCGCCTCACCCGGGCGATGCAGATCCACCTGTCCGCGCTGCTGGGCGTGTACCTGGTCCTGAAGGTGTTCGGGTACTGGCTCGACCGGCTCGCCACCGCCACCTCCAACCGTGGAGTCGTCACCGGGCCCGGCTACACCGACGTGCACGCCGTGCTGCCCGGCAAGCTGGCGCTGCTCGTGGTCGCAGCGGTCTGTGCCGCCCTGATGTTCGCCAACGTCGCCGCGCAGAGCAACAAGCTCATGCTCTGGACGCTCGGCCTGATGGCGGCCTCGGCGCTGCTGGCCGGGGTCGTCGTGCCGGCGCTGGTCCAGCAGTTCTGGGAGAAACCCAGCGCCTCGGTCGTCGAGCAGAAGTTCATCGCCCGCAACATCGCGGCTACCCGCCAGGCCTTCGGCCTGCAGGGAAACGTTGCCGTCGAGCAGTTCCCGGGATCACCGACCGCACAGCGCGGCACCCTGCGACAGCAGGCGACCAACGTGGCACAGGTGCGGCTGCTCGACCCGAACCGCATCTCGCCGACATACACCGCGCTGCAGCAGCAACGGTCCTTCTACACCTTCAAACGCACCCTCGACATCGACCGTTACGCGGTCAACGGCCGGCTTCAGGACGTCGCGGTTGCCGTCCGCGAGCTGAACCTCACCGGCCTGCCCAAGTCCCAGCGGACATGGGCAAACATGCATCTCGTCTACACGCACGGCTACGGCGTCGTCGCCGCACCGACCGACACCGCAGACGACGGCGATCCGGCATTCGTCGCCGGTGGCATCCCACAGCAAGGACTGTTCTCCATCGCGCGGCCGCAGATCTACTACGGGCAGAGCTCACCCGCGTACTCGATCGTGAAGGGCACGCAGCCTGAGTTCGATCGTCCCGGAACCGGCGCTTCGGGCGCCGTGACGAACCAGTACATCGGCAGCGGCGGCGTGCCGATCGGGTCGTTGTTCCATCGCCTCCTCTACACCTGGAAGCTGCGCAGCGCGAGCATCCTGTTCTCCAACGAGCTCACCTCCCACTCGCAGCTGCTCTACAACCGCAACCCCCGCTCTCGCGTCGCGGCGGTCGCCCCCTGGCTGACGCTGGACGGAGACGTCTACCCCGTCGCGGTCGACGGCCAGATCGACTGGGTGGTCGACGGCTACACCACGTCGAACAGCTATCCGTACTCGCAGCAGGTCAACCTGCGCTCCGCGACCTCGACGACCCTGACGAAGCAGGGCTCGTCGGTGGCGCAGCCAAACACCACGGTCAACTACATGCGCAACTCGGTGAAGGCAGTGGTCAATGCCTACAGCGGCGCAGTGACCCTGTATGCCTGGGACCAGCAGCCGAATCCCGATCCCGTACTCGAGGCGTGGGAGAAGGCATTTCCCGGCCTGGTGAAGCCCCAGGACGCCATTCCGGCCCCACTGCTCCCGCACCTGCGGTACCCAACCGACCTGTTCAACGTCCAGCGCAGCCTGCTCACCCAGTACCACGTGACGGAGCCGGGACAGTTCTACAGCGGAAACGACTTCTGGCGGCTGTCCAGCGATCCAACCGTCGGGACCGGCACCACGACGAACTCGCTCGGCAACAAGATCACGGTGGGCCGTCCGACCCAGCCCGCGACGTACATGACGATCTCGCCGGACGGTACGACGCCACCGACGTTCTCTCTCTCCTCACCGCTGCTGACCTTGAGCAAGCGCAACCTGTCGGCGTTTCTGTCCGTCGACTCTCAGCCGGGGCCCGGATACGGACACTTCACACTGCTCGAGCTGCCCTCCGCGAACGAGGTCAACTCACCCGCACAGGTCCAGAACGAGATCGAATCCACGCCGCGCATCGCCAATGCGCTCAGCCTCGAACGCACCGGCAGCTCCAAGGTCGTCCTCGGCAATCTGCTGGCGTTTCCGCTGGCGGGCCAGATCCTCTACGTCGAGCCGATCTACACCCAGTCGACCGGCGCCAATCCCAACCCGATCCTGCGACACGTCGTCGTCATCTACGGCAACGGCCCGGTCGGCTTCGGATCGACGCTAGACGCCGCGCTTACGCAGGCCCTCGAGGTTCCGGCTACTTCCAGCCCAGGTTGAACGCCGCGCTGATCACCAGTCCCAGCACGAGCAGCGCGCCCGCGCGGCGCACGTGCAGGAACGCGGCCGCCGCGTACCACAGCGGCCAGATCGGATAGTGCTTCGGCGGCTCCGCCGGCGGTGGCGCCTGAAACGCCTTCCACACCTGGCCCAGCCGGGGTAGCGCCAGCACGACGATCGCGGTCAGCCAGGGAAGCGCTCGCAGCGCGATCCCTAGTCCCACTGTCAGGTAGAAGGCCGCCAACAAGGCGAGCGTTGCTCGCTTTGCTCGCTGCTCGCCGAGGATGACGGGAAGGGTGCGGGTGCCGGCGGGCTCGTCGTACGGGATCTTGTCGACGTGCTTGCCCATCAGCACGGTCGTGCACAGCAACCCGTACGGAACGCTCGCGACGATGACCTGCCACGGCAGGTGACCGGTCGCCGCCAAGTAGGTTCCGCCGACCATCAGCGGACCCCAGACTACCAGGACGTCGGGCTCGCCGAGACCGCGCTTCTTCAACCGCAGCGGCGGAGCGGTGTAGGCGACCGACAGGATGATGCCGGCCGTGGCGAACGCGACGACGCCCCAGCCCCGGCGGTCGAGCAGCACCCCCGCGATCACCAGGTCGCCGATCGTCGTGAGCGCGATCGCGGCGTACAGCTGCCGGGCCGTCACGAGGTTGGACAGCAGCGGGTGCGGTGCGTAGAGCGCGCGCGGGTAGGACGCCTGATCGGTGCCCACCCCGGTGTCGAACAGGTCGTTGGTCAGGTTGTTGTTGAGGTGCGCGAGAACGATCCCCAGGATCGCAAGCGCCAGGTCGAGGGTGTCGAACCCGCGGTGGCGTACGGCGAGCAGACCGCCGACCAGCCCGGCGAACAACGTCATCGGCAGCACGGCGGCACGGGTGACGACGATCCAGCGGGTGATCGCATCGATGTCGTCACCGGCTGCGGGCGGCGGGTTGGTGGTCGTCAGCGCGTAGAGCCAGGAGCGGGGTCCGTGACCGCTTGCCGGCGGTGCCGCCAGCTCCCGGGTGCCCGCCTCGGTGACCGTCATGTCGCCAAGCGTCCCACGCATGACAGAGTGACCAGATGCAGTATCAGGGGAAGATCGCAGTCGTCACCGGAGCCGGGTCGGGGATCGGGCGAGCGCTGGCCGTCGAGCTGGCCAACCGCGGAGCGCGGCTCGCGATATCCGATGTCAACGACACCGCGCTCGGCGAGACCGTCGCCATGTGCGAGAAGGCCGGCGCCGAGGCGCACGGCTACCACCTCGACGTCGCGGACCGTGCCGCCGTCCTCGCACACGCCGAGGAGGTGACGCGCGATCTGGGCGAGGCGAACCTCGTCGTGAACAACGCCGGCGTCGCTCTCATGGCGACGGTCGAGGAGATGAGCTGGGAAGACCTCGACTGGCTCATGGGCATCAACTTCTGGGGCGTGGTCCACGGAACCAAGGCGTTCCTGCCGCACCTGATCGCGTCGCGCGACGGCCACCTGGTCAACATCTCCAGCGTGTTCGGCTTCGTCGGCGTCCCGTCGCAGAGCGCCTACAACGCCGCGAAGTTCGCGGTCAGAGGCTTCACCGAGGCGCTCCGGCAGGAGATGCTGATCGCCGGGCATCCGGTGGCCGTGAGCTGCGTCCATCCCGGCGGCATCAAGACGAACATCGCGAGAGACGCGCGTGCGGCGCGCGATCTGATTCCCCTTGAGGAGCGCGCCGACCGGTTCGAGCGCGCGGCGCGGACGACCCCTGAGAAGGCGGCCGAGACGATCCTGCGGGGCGTGGACCGCAAGAGCCCCCGCATTCTCATCGGCGCAGACGCACGAATGTTCGATGCCACCGCACGCATCACCGGGGCCCGCTACCAACGAGTGGTGGCAACCGTCATGCGGCGCGCCGGGAAGCGGCTCGGAATCGAGCTGTAGCCCGCCTACTAGCGTCAGTCGGGATGAGCACACCGACTGAGCCCATCCTCGCCGCGCGCGGGCTGACGAAGTCCTACCGGACGACGGTCGCGCTGCGCGGCGTCGACATCCATGTCTCCGCCGGCGAGGTCGTCGGTCTGCTCGGCCCGAATGGCGCCGGCAAGTCGACCTTGACCAAGCTGCTGTGCGGTCTGGTGCGAGGCGACGGGGGTACGGCGACCATCGCCGGGGCGGCGGCCGGCTCCACACCCGCCCGCGGCAAGGTCGGCTACCTCGCCGAGCTGTTCCGCTTCCCCGGCTGGGCGACCGCCGCCGAGGTGCTCGCCACCCACCAGCGGCTGGGCCACCGCCCGGTGACCGATCCCGCCGCCGAGCGCGCGGCGCTGCTCGCCGAGGTCGGCCTGAGCAACGCCGCGGCGACTCGGGTCGAGGCGATGAGCAAGGGGATGCAGCAGCGGCTCGGGCTGGCGCAGGCGCTGGTAGGGGCACCCGAGGTGCTGTTGCTCGACGAGCCGACCTCTGCGCTCGACCCGGCGGGACGGCACACCGTGCGCGAGGTGCTCGCCCGGGCGCGGGACCGCGGCACTGCCGTGCTGCTCAACACCCATCTCCTCGGCGAGGTCGAGCTGCTCGCCGATCGCGTCGTACTCATCGACGCCGGCCGCGTCGTCGCACAGGGCACGGTTGCCGAGCTCACCGCCGTACACGGCGTCACCGTCGAGACCGACCAGGGCCGGGTCGAACACCCCGACATCAGCCGAGACGAGATCCCCGGCCTGGTCAAACGGCTGGTGCGCGAGGGGCGCTCCGTCTATTCGGTCGAGCCGCACCGCTCAACGCTCGAGGACCTTTACCTCGAGCTGGTCGGCGACCGCGAGACGCAGCGATGACCGACGTCCTCGTCATCGCGAGACTCGCGCTGCAGGAAGCGGTGCGCCGGCGTGTCCTCACCGTCGTGGGCATGCTGACCCTGCTCAGCGGCGGGCTCTACCTTGCCGGCTGCATCAGCCTCAAACACCATGTCGGCGGACTGCTCGAGACTCCGGCCATCAAGCCGATCGTCCCGGCCACGCTGCTCGGTCTGGCCTCGTTCACGACACTGTTCCTCGGCAGCGTGCTGTCGGTCTTCCTGACCGCGGGCGCCGTGCGCGGCGACGTCGACAGAGGGCTCGTCCAGCCACTCGTGGTACGCCCGGTCGGCCGCAACTCCTATCTCGGTGGGCGCGCGCTCGCCGCGGCCGTCGTGTCCTGTTCCTACGTCCTTCTCGTGTCCGTGTTCGCGACCGCCCTCACCCGGCTGATGTTCCACAATCTGCCGCCCAGTGCCTGGCAGGTCATCCCTCGCCTGGTCACCGGCGTCCTCGTCGTGACGGCACTGACGCTGCTCGTGTCGTGCCTGTTCTCGACGGTCGCGACGGGCGTCAGCGTCCTGATGGCCTACGGCGCCGGGCTGGTCGCCGGTCTGCTCGGCGAGATCGGCAAGTCGTTCGGAGCCCACACCCTGACCCGGATCGCCGAGGCGGTCTCCTGGGCATTGCCGTTCGAGGCGATGTACCGGGACGCGCTGCAGAAGCTCTCGCCCTCCGGACCGCTCGGCCAGCTCGTGCAGCTCGGTCCGCTCGGCGGCGCGAACGGTGGCGGCCCGGGGTTGTGGCTGTTCACCGCGGCGTACATCATTGGCTGCGGGCTGCTCGCCAGCTGGCGGTTCGGCCGGGCCGACCTCTGATGCTGGCGCTCATCGGGCTGACCCGCCGCTTCGGTGCGACCCTCGCACTCGACGGGCTCAGCTTCGACGTCCCGCCCGGGCGCGTGTGCGGCTTCCTCGGACCCAACGGCGCCGGCAAGACCACGACGATGCGAGCGATCTTCGGGCTCACCGACCTCGACGCGGGAATCGTCCAGTGGAACCAGCACCCGATCGACCTGACGACGCGACGGCAGTTCGGCTACATGCCCGAGGAACGCGGCCTCTACCCGTCGATGACCGTTGGTGAGCAGGTCGAGTACTTCGCCCGGCTGCACGGCGTCCCGGCTCACGCCGTCCAAGCGGCGACCACGCAGTGCCTCGAGCGACTCGGCATCGCCGGCTACGCCGAGTCGAAGCTCGAGACGCTTTCGCACGGCAACCAGCAGCGCGTCCAGCTTGCGGTCGCGTTGGTGCACGAGCCCGACCTGCTCGTCCTCGACGAGCCGCTCGCCGGCCTGGACCCCGGCGGGGTGGACTCCATCAGCGAGGTGCTCCGCGAGGAAGCGCACCGTGGCTGCACCGTGCTGTTGTCGAGCCATCAGCTCGACCTGGTCGAAGACCTCTGCGAGACCGTGACGATCATCGACCATGGCCGGCTCGTGGTCGCGGGCGATGTCGACGACTTGACGACTCACGGCGCACGCCGGCTCGTCGTCCGGGTTGACGGGGACCGCGCGGGGCGGTGGGCAGGAAAGCTGCAGGGCGCGAAGGTGTCGGAGATCGATGCGGGAGCCGTCCGGCTGGCAGTCGACGACGCAACCGACAGCGACGCCATCCTCGACGCGGCGCGGGCCGCCGGTCGGGTCACGGAGTTCCGATTCGAGCGCCGCCGCCTGTCCGAGGTATTTCGAGAGGCGCTCGGCTGATGGCCCCTGGATTCGGGTTGATGCGGCGGACACCGTCGTCGCATGTGCTTCTCGTCGCGGCCCGGGAAGTCGAGCAGCGGTTGCGCGGGCGGACGTTCCGAATCGCGACGTTCGTGATGCTCATCGCGATCGCCGCCGCGATCGTGATCCCGGCGCTGAACAACGGGCACAAGCCGCGCGAAATCGTCGGCGTCACAGGAACCGTCCCGACCCGCACCCGGGTAGCGATCGAGAAGACCGGCGCAGCGTTCTCCGCCGCGGTCGACATCATCGGAGAGTCCACCGTGGCCGGCGCCAGGGCCGATCTGCGTTCCGGCCGGATCGATCTGCTGCTGATCGGCAACACCAGCGTCGAGCTGGCGCACACCCTCAGCAAGGACGACAGCTCCACCAAGGCCCAGCTCGCCCGGGCCCTCGCCCTCCTCCTTGGGGAGCAACGGGCATTCGCTGCTGCCCGCCTCACCCCCGTGCAGGTGTCGCGGATCAGCCACATCCGGCCCGTGGCAATCCACGGGCTCAGCCCGGCCCGAAGCACGGGCGCCGAGCAAGGCACCTCGGTAATCGGCCTGATCCTGCTGTTCGTCATGCTCAGCCAGTACGGCACCTGGACGTTGATCGGGGTGATGGAGGAGAAGGCAAGCCGCGTCGTCGAGGTGCTCCTCGCCGCCGTCCGGCCCACCCAGCTGCTCGCCGGGAAGGTGCTCGGCATCGGGACCCTCGTGTTCATGCAGGCGACGGTTCTCGTCGGGTTCGCGCTCGGACTCGCCGGCGCTGTCGGCTCGGATCTGCTCAAGGGAACGGCGCCGGCGGTCGTGGTCGCCACGCTCTTCTGGCTGCTGCTCGGTTACGCGTTCTACAGCTGGGTCTTCGCGGGTGCCGGCTCGATGGTCGAACGCCAAGACCAGGTGCAGGCGATCGCGTTCCCCATCACCGTTCCGTTGCTGGTCGGCTACGTCTCGTCCATCACCGCGGTGTCGTCGGGGCACGCCTCGGCGTACGTGACGACGCTCGCGTACATCCCGTTCACCGCACCGTTCGCCATGCCGGTGCTGGTGGGCCTGCACCAGGCCACCTGGTGGGAGTTCGCCCTGTCCGCACTCATCTCCGTGACTTCGACGCTCGGGATGGCGAAGGCCGCCGGAATCGTCTACCGCCGCGCGGTACTTCGGACCGGCAGCCGCGTGCCGTGGCGGGAGGTCCTCAGTCGGCCAGCGCGGCCTCGATCGCCTGGACGATCTCCGGGGAGTCCGGCTTGACGGGCGTGCGGAAGCGCCCCACCACCTCGCCCTGCCGGTTGATGAGGAACTTCTCGAAGTTCCACTTCACCCGGCCGGCCTTGCCGGTCGAGTCGGGCGCCTTCGTCAGCTCGCTGTAGAGCGGGTGCCGGCCGCGGCCGTTGACCTTGATCTTGGCGAACATGGGGAACGAGACACCGTACGTCGTGCTGCAGAAGTCCGCGATCTTCTCCGCGGAGCCGCTCTCCTGGAACAGGAACTGGTTGCACGGGAAGCCCAGAACGGCGAACCCCTGCTCCGCGTACGTCTCGTGGAGTCTTTGCAGCGCCTCGTACTGCGGCGTGTAGCCGCACTTGGACGCGACATTGACGGCGAGCATGACCTCGCCGGCGTGCTCTGCCAGCGAGGCTGGCTTGCCGTCCAGCGTGGTCAACGAAATGTCGTAGATGGACACCGGTCTCCTTCGGGCACCGCGAACTTCCCCGCAGCGTATTCGTCGCCCGGGGTCGATCGGTTCAATCCGTACGCCTGAGACGGGCCTACGATGCCGACATGGCCGACGCAGCATTCGAGGTACGCGGGATCAACCACCTGGCGCTGGTGTGCAGCGACATGGCGAAGACCGTGGAGTTCTACACCGAGGTCCTCGGACTGCGACTGACCAAGACGCTCGAGCTGCCGAACGGCATGGGGCAGCACTTCTTCTTCGACGTCGGAAACGGCGACTCGCTGGCGTTCTTCTGGTTCCCGGGAGCACCTGCGCGTGAGCCCGGGGTGACCGCTCCGGCGGCGTTGCCGGGTCTTGGTGACATCACAACAGCGGTTTCGACGATGAACCACGTCGCCTTCGACGTGGCGCCGGAGAAGATCGACGGCTACGCCGCCAAGCTCAGGGAACGCGGCATCTACTGCATCGGGCCGGTCAACCACGACGACAGCCCGGAGGGCTGGTCGATGGAGATGCATGACGGCGTGTTCATGCGGTCCGTGTACTTCTTCGACCCGGACGGGCTCAGCCTCGAGTTCGCGTGCTGGCTGCGCGCGCTGCGGCCCGACGACGTCAAGCACACGCCCGCGTCCGCCGTCACCGCCTGACAGCGATCACGCCTGCGGTCTCCAGCTCCGCGAGCTCTGCGGCGCTGACGTCCGCGAGCTCCGTCAGCACTTCCTCGGTGTGCGCACCGAGCGCCGCGCCCGTCGTCCGCACCCCACCGGGGCTGGCAGCGAACTTCGGAACGACCCCCGTCATCGGGACGGTCCAGCCCTGGTGTGAGGCGAGGCGCAGCACCATGTCGCGCGCCGCGTAGTGCGGGTCGCCGACCATGTCCGCTGCCGTGAAGATGCGTCCGGCCGGTACGCCCGCGGCGTTCAGCCGCTGCAACAGGTCGTCGCCATCGAGGGTCGCAGTCCACGCCCCGATCAGTGCATCGAGCTCGGCCTGCCGCTCGGCACGCGCCCGATGGGTGGCGAACCGCTCGTCGGTGGCGAGCTCGGGGCGGCCCATCGCGCCACAGAGTCGGCCGAACACGGCGTCTGCGTTGGCGGCGATCACGAGCTCGGTGCCGTCGGCGGCGGCGTAGACGTTGGACGGAGCGACACCTGGCAGCACGCTTCCCGATCGCTCCCGGATCACGCCGCCCAGCTCGTAGTCGGCCATCGTCGACTCCATGAGCGCCGCCACCGCCTCGTAGATGGCGATGTCCACCTCCTGGCCGCGTCCAGAGCGACGTACCTCGTTGAGCGCGGCGAGCACACCGATCACGGTGAACAGCGAGGTGACGGCGTCGCCGAGGCTCACGCCGTACCGGCTGGGCGGGCGGTCAGGGCTCCCCGTCGTGTAGCGGATGCCGCCCATTGCCTCGCCGATGCTCCCGAAGCCGGCATCGCGCGCGCGGGGACCGGTCTGCCCGAACCCTGAGACGTGGGCGAGGATGAGGGCCGGGTTCGCGGCCGAGAGCACGTCGTAGCCAAGACCCCACTCGGCCATGCGGCCCGGCCGAAAGTTCTCCGTGACGACGTCGACCTTCGCCGCGAGGCGCCGGATCAACGCCTGACCCTCTGGCACCCTCATATCGACGCACACCGAACGCTTGTTCCGCCCGATCGTGGGCCACCAGAGGCTGTCGCCTTCGTGCAGGACTCCCCACCGGCGCATCGGGTCGCCGTCGCGACACGGTTCGATCTTGATCACGTCGGCGCCGTAGTCGCCCAGCAGCTGGCCCGCGAACGGCCCGGCGATGAGTGAACCGAGCTCGAGCACCTTCATTCCGGCCAGCGGACCACCTGAGCCTGGGGTCACCAGTGCTTTCCCACCCAGTCGACGATCAGGTCGGCAACGTCGTCCCGCGCCCCGTCGGGCGACTCGAAGTAGTGCGCGCCCGGCAGCGAGTGCAGCGACTTGTCCGTCGAGGCGATCGCCTCGACGATCCTCGCCGCGTCGCTCGGGAAGACACCGACGTCGGCGTCGGCGTTGATGACGAGCGCCGGCACCGTCACCCGCGCCAGGTGCGGCTCGCCTCGACACTGCGAGGTCTCGAGACTCCACATCGACAGCCAGGTGCGCAGCGTGTTCGCGACGCCGAGCCCCCACACCGACTTGTTGGCGCGCTCCGGGACGCCGCCGTAGCAGAGGTTCGCCGGCCGGTTGCTCGGGTCGAGCGATGGGTCGACCATCCGCGGGTCGGCCCATGTCCGCGACAACGGGAAGATGCGGTCGACGAACCCGGCCGCGGTGACCCGGTCGAGCTCCGACTTGCACCAGTCCGTGATGCGCTGGTTGCGGGCCACCTGCGCCGTGCGGTAACGAGCGACGAACTCCGCGGCATACGGCGGCCCGTTGTCCGTATTCCACAGATCCAGCTCCGGGTCGGTGGCGGTGGGGTCGAACTCGTCGACCACTGACCCGTCGAGCCAGCTGGTCAGCACGTCCGGTCGGCCCGGGTGCGCCGCGAGCGCGACGTACCCGTCGGCAGCAACGAGCTCCTCGATTCCCACCGCCGGCTTCATCCCGACGGCGGGCGCGACGTTCGGCTCGACGGCCTGCGACTGGTATGCCGACATCAACGAGCCGCCGCCGGAGTTGCCAAGGAGGATGACCGTCTCGACGCCCGCGACCTCCTTCAGCCACCGCACGCCGACGCCGATGTCGACGAGCGCGTGGTCGAGCAGGAAGTACTGCTCCGCGCCGCGGAACCGGGTGTTCCAGCCGAGGAAGCCCACCCCGCGCCGAGCGACGTACTCGGCAAGATAGTGCTGGGAGAAGTCGACGTTGTAGTGCGTCGCGATCATCGCGACGGGCGGGCGCTTGCCGCTGGGCGTGTAGTACACGCCCTGACACGGCCAGCCGCCCGCGCCCGCTCGGTGCCCGCCGGGTGCCGCCAGCCCGATGAACTCCTGGTCAAAACCCGGTGCGCTCATCGGCCTAACTTGGCACACCCGGCAGCGCCTCTTGCGCGCCACCCTCGACGAGCGAGACGACCGCCCCGACCGCATCCTCCTTCGCCATCCTCGCAGCAGCCGCCGCGCACCGCTCCCTGACCGCTCGACGCAGAAGCGGCCGCAGCAGCGCGGCCAGACGGTCGGCGGTCAACGACTGGTACGGCGTGCTCGCGCCGAGTCCCTGCTTCTCGACGCGCATCGCCCACATCGGCTGGTCGGCGAAAACATGAGCAACCACAGCGGGAATTCCCGCTCGCATCACTGTCTGGGTCGTCCCTGCTCCGCCATGATGAACTGCCGCAGCACAGCGCGGTAGCACTTCCGCGTGGTCGAACGACTTGGCGACGAAGACATCGGCACCGGTCGGGTCACTCGCCAGATCAGACCAGCCCGCGCCCACCAGGGCGCGCACGCCGAGCCGTTGCGCGACCTCGCGGATCAGCGCGAGCGCGGCGGCGGGGTCGAGCACCGGCATGCTTCCGAAGCCGAAGAACACCGGCGGACCGCCCGCATCGAGCCAGCCCGCCAGGTCGCTGCGGCCTGCCTGCTCACCCCATGCGGCCCGCAGCTGGGTCGGCACCTCAACAGTGCCGACGTTGCGCAAGTGGGAGGGCCAGTCCCCCGGCTCGGCGAGCAGCTCGCGAGTCACCAGATGGTGCACCGGCCGTCGGGTGTGGCGCAGCGCGCGCAGCCCGTTGCCCGCCGCCGGGGGTAGCCCCAGCTGGCGCCGAAAGGCCGCGTCGTTCGCCCGCGATCCTTGCCAGTACACCGATTCGAACGCGACGTGACTGCCGCGCCGAATGGCCCGAGTCGGGGCCTTCGTCGAGCGGATGAGGTAGGGACAGGCGAACTCGCCCGTCGGTTCGACCGGCACCGTGTACACCGCGTGCACTGTCGCGCCCGTCGCCTCGCCGAGGCTCGCTGCCCGCACGATCGTGAGGACGTTGGAGATGATGACGTCCGCGTCCTTGCAGGCGGCGATGAACGCCGCGCCGATCTCGTCACGTACCTCGGTCTCTCTGCGCATCACCTCCCGGAGGAACCTCGTCGTCCGGCCCGTGGACAGGAAGGAACGGCCTTGATCCGAGCTCATGAGCTCCTGGGTGTCGAACGGGATCGAGACGCAATCCAGGCCCGTCGCCTCGACCATGCCGACGAGGTTCTCGCAGGCCGCCACCCGGATGTCATGGCCACGAGCGGCAAGCGCGTGGCCGATGACGGCGTACGGCTGAACGTCGCCACGTGTGCCGTAGGTCAGGATCGCGACCTTCACCAACTGCCCCCCTCGAGACCGTTCCTACGGATGCGCGGCGAAGAACTCCCAGATGGTGGCGGTGGCGTCGAGCGCAGCCGACGGCGGGTCGAGGCCCAGCGCCCGTTGTGCGAGCGGGCTGGAGTTGCCGCCGGGCCATTGATGCCCGGCACCGGCGACGCTCACCAGCTCGACGGCGCGTCCACCGGGACAGCTGGCAAGCGACGTGGTGACCGGACCGACCGTGCTCAGGTCGGGCGCCACGCAGCCGTCGATCGCCCGCCAGGATCGGTCGTTGTCGGGCACCGACGGGCCGTCGATCGGTTGGGTGACGGGCAGGGCGGGCTGTCCTGGACCGCCGTCGTACGGCACGTTCCTGTCAGCGGTGCCGTGGATCTCGAGGATCGATGTGGGCGCCGCGTCGCCGCAGCTCACGAGCATCGTCCCCGCGACCGATGCGACCGCGTCGAACAGCCGCGTCTGGCAGGCGAGCCGGTAGGCCATGATCGCGCCGTTGGACATGCCGGCCGCAAAGATCCGCGCCGGGTCGATCGGCGCCCGGGCTCGGGCCGCTTGCACGACGGCACGGATGAAGCCGACGTCGTCGACGTCACGCTTCGCAGCTGGACCGCAGCACGTGCCACCGGCGTTCCACGACCGCAGGTAGCCGTCGGGGAACGCGGCGATGAAGTGGCCACGGTCCGCCGCGGCGTCCCAGTTGTAGCTGGTCTCCGCCTGGGTGCCACTCCCGTAGCCGCCGTGCAGCATCACGACAAGCGGTGCCGGTCCCGATATGCCGGCCGGGCGGTAGAAGTGCACCGTCCGGACCATGCCGTCGACCACCAGGACCTGGGTGGAGCGGCCCACGCGGAGGGAGGTCGTCGCGGCGTGCACGGGAATGCAGCCCGTGACGGATGCAGCGAGTACGACTGCCACCGCGGCGAGAATGCGCTTCATGATCAGCGAAGCGTATTGAAGCCGCCCGTCGTTACCTATGCGGCAGCGGCCTGCGGGGCCTTCGGACCGGCGTAGCTGCGCAGCTCCGCCGGCGTCGGCCGCTTGCTGCCACGCTGCGGCGGCTGCGGCTCGACGGCGCTCCGCTTGCCGGGCAGGCTCAGCCGCATCAAGGTGCGGATCACCTGGCCGTACTGGCGGTGCAGCGGACCGATCGTGTACGGCAGGTCGTACTTCTCACACAGCGCCTTCACCCGCTCGGCGATCTCCGGGTACCGGTTGCTAGGCAGGTCCGGGAACAGGTGGTGCTCGATCTGGTAACCGAGGCTGCCTGAGGCGATGTGCAGCAGCCGACTGCCGGTGAAGTTCGCCGAGCCGAGCAGCTGCCGCAGGTACCACTCCGCCTTGGTCTCGTTCTCGAGCTCCGCCTCGGTGAACTTCTCAGCACCATCGGGGAAGTGGCCGCAGAAGATGATCAGGTACGACCACAGGTTCCGGATGATGTTCGCCGTGGCGTTGGCGGTCAGCGTCGAGACGAACTGTGGACCGGTCAACGCCGGGAAGATCAGGTAGTCCTTCCCCACTTGCTTGCGCACCTTGCGCCAGATCCCCTTGAGCTGGCGCTTCATCTCGACGGGGTCCTTCTCCCGCCTGCGGATCGCCTCGATGTCGAGATCGTGCAGCGCCACTCCCCACTCGAAGAGCAGAGCCAGCAGCGCGTTGTAGATCGGCTGGCCGAGGTTCGCGGGGTGCCACTTCTGGTCCGAGGTCACCCGCAGGATCCCGTAACCGACGTCGTTGTCCTTGCCGATCACGTTCGTGTAGGTGTGGTGGACGTAGTTGTGGGAGTGCTTCCACTGGTCGGCCGGGCAGGTCGTGTCCCACTCCCAGGTGCCGGAGTGGATCTCCGGGTCGTTCATCCAGTCCCACTGGCCGTGCATGACGTTGTGGCCGATCTCCATGTTCTCGAGGATCTTGCCGGCGGCGAGCATCGCCGTGCCGGCGATCCACGCAGGCGGGAACGAGCTCGCGAACAGCGTGACCCGCCCGCCGACAACGAGCTTGCGGTGGATGCCGATGAGCCTGCGGATGTAGGCCGCGTCGTCGGCGCCGCGAGAGTCCTCGATGTCCCTGCGGATCTGGTCGAACTCGCGGCCGAGCTCCTCGACCTGCTCAGGGGTCAGATGGGCAAAGCTGGCAACGTCCGAGATGGCCATGTCAGTCCTCAGATCTCGATCACGCAGTCACCGGCGGCCGCCGTGACGCAGGTCTGGATGTTCTGGTTCTCCTGGTACTCCGCGCCGTTGCGGAGGTCTTTGACCACGCCCTTCTTCAACGGAAGGACGCAGGTGTGGCAGATGCCCATCCGGCAGCCGAACGGCATCGGCACGCCGAGCGCCTCTCCCGCCTCGAGCAAGGTGGTCGCCCCATCGAGATCGGCCTGCTTGCCGGAGGTGGCGAACGTGACGTGCCCGCCACTGGCCGACGCGGTCAGGTTCGCGGAGAACCGTTCGATGTGCAGCGCCTTGTCGAGTCGCGCGCTCGCCCAGTGCTTCTCCGCTGCTTCGAGCATCGGCGCCGGCCCGCACACCCATGCCTGCCGCTCACGCCAGTCGGGACAGGCCGCCTCGAGCTTCGACACGTCGAGGATGCCGTGCTCGTCGTCGAAGTTCTCGACCAGGCGAAGCCGGTCGTGCTTGGCAGCGAGCGCGCGGCGTTCCTCGCCGAAGATCGCCTGAGTGCGGGTCGGCGCGGAGTGGATGTGAACGACATCAGGCATCGTGCCGCGACGGTCCAGCGTGCGCAGCATCGACATGACCGGGGTGATCCCGCTGCCTCCGGTCCAGAACAGGATCTTCGCCGGCGGCGGGTCCGGGAGGACGAACTCGCCCTGCGGCAGCGCCAGCCGGACGATCGTGCCGGGTTCGAGGCCTCGGACGAGATGCTCGGAGACGAAGCCCTCGGGCATGGCCTTGACCGTGATGGACAAGGTCTCCGCAGTCGCGTCGGGCGTCGAGGAGATCGAGTACGACCGCCAGTGCCACCGGCCGTCACGATTGACGCCGATCCCGACGTACTGCCCTGGCTGGTAGTCGGCCCGGAAGCCCCAGCCCGGCTTGATCACGATCGTCGCGGCGTCGTCGGTCTCCGGGACGACCGCCACGACCTTGCCGCGGAGCTCGCGTGCGGTCCAGAGGGGGTTGAGCAGCTTCAGGTAGTCATCGGGCAGCAGCGGCGTGGTGACCCGGGACGCCACGCGCCGCACCACGTCAATGGCGGTGGGACTCATCGCTCGCTCCTGGATGCCTAGTAGCCGTTACGGAAGGTAAGTGTTACTTCAAGTATCTGTTACGATAAGTTCGTGGCACTGAATACGTCAAGCCCGCCCGTCGGCGACGGCCGCCGGGAGCGCTGGCGGGTGCACCGGGAAGCCCGCCGCGCCGAGTTGATCCAGCACGTCATCGCGGCCGTGGAGGACCGGGGCGCGGATATCGGCATGGACGTCATCTCCGCCGTGTCGGGGGTGGCAAAGCCTGTCTTCTACCGCTACTTCCACGACAAGGCGGACCTATTCCTCGCGGTGGGGCGCGCAGTGGCGGAGGACCTCGTGACAGAGGTCATGGCGGCCATCGACGCGCAGGACAAACCGCGGCGCAAGCTGCAGGCGGGGATCGAGGCGTACGTCGTGAAGGTGGAGGCGCGTCCCGAGCTCTACCGGTTCGTGTCGGCGCACCAGGCTCGCCGCAGCCCGGAGCCCGACCTGCTCGACGACTACGCCTCGACCGTGGGAGCGCATGCCTCGCGCGTGATCGGCGAGATCCTCCGCGCGCAGGGGCTGGACTCCGGTGCCGCGGACCCATGGGGATTCGGGATCGTCGGCATGGTGCGTGCCGCAACCGACCGCTGGCTTCAGCAGCAGACGATGTCGCGGGCGGACTTCGTGAGCTACCTGACCGACTTCACCTGGGCCGGGATGGCCAGCCGGTCACGGAGCTGACGCACGGCCCCGCCCGGTCCCGCAGGCGTCACGGCTTCACTTGCGTGTAGAAGATCGCGGTCCTCGTGCCACCGATCACCGCGACGAGGTTCAACCGTCCCTTCGCGCTGTCCGACCCGTCGCCAACGAGCGTCAGTGCCTGGTAGTACGTCGAGTTCGGCGGCCGAAGCGTGTACGTCGCGGCCACCTTGGTGACCTTCGTGTTGGTGAGCGCGACCCGGATGTCGTGGGTCGCCCGGTCCGCCCAGTACACCCACAGCCGGCCGCCGAGACCGGCGGCGATCCCCACGTCGGCAACCAGATGACCGGCGTCGATGCGCAGTGCGGTCTTTCCCGTGCCGAGCTTCCAAACCCCGATGGTGGTGGGCGTCGGATAGCCGATGGCGTACGCCGTGTAGACGCCACCGTTGTGGCTGGCCGGGCGGGCGGCGAGCTGCACCGCCTGGCCGGGCGACACAGAGACGGCGCCGGCGCCGGACGTCGATGACGAGCCGGGCGCCGAGTAGCGCGTGCCCGTAGGGACCGGCTGCGCGTCAATGCCGTTCCAGCCCTGGTTCGGGCTGTTCGAGTACCACGCCGCCCAGACCCTGCCGCCGCTCGGGTCGGACGCCAGCGCGGGGTCATAGACGCAACACTTCGTGTCGTGGTCGGTGGTCTCGTCGGTGCCACCCGCAGGGATGCCACCCGTGATGCCCTGGTGGTAGGTGATCCAGCCGTTCGGGCTCAGGGCGTACGCCACCACGAGCTGCCCTCCAGCGGAGGTGGCGGCGAGCCCGGCGGAGGCCGCCACCCCGGCGGTGTGCGACAGCGCGTTGGGCTGCAGCACCCATGCCTTCCCGTCGGTGCTCGTGAAGTAGTAGGCCTCGCTCGCGTTGTACGGGTCGAGGTTGTTCAGCGGGTTACGGATGCCGGCGAAGACCAGCACCCGCTGCCCCTGGTACGACACGAGCCGGGGCTGGCTGTTGATCGCGGCCCAGGCCGGCATGACCTTGTGGGTGCCACCCTTCTTCGCACCCGTCCGCGAGTCGAAGCGGCGGGTCATGAGCACGTCGCCGTTCGTCGTGCCGCGCTGCATCCACGCGACCTCGAGCGTGTGATGGCCGTAGCGATAGACCGCTGGGTCGTTCGGCGTCGGGATCGACGCCCCTGCGCCTGAGACGGCGGTCCACGACGTCTGGGGACCGGAGGCGGGCACGACGGAAGCGGCGAGCGACGGCACCGCCGCCACAGCGGGGCACAGCATGGCGGCAGCGGTCACGACCAGTCGCACCGAGCGTGGCGCCCTCATATCGGACTGAGCGCGTCACACCCGCGGCTGATACCCGGGCGGTCAACCGGTCAGCCGTACTCGCACTACTCCCACTCGATGGTGCCGGGTGGCTTGCTGGTCACGTCGAGGACGACGCGGTTGATCTCGCGGACCTCGTTGGTGATGCGGGTCGAGATGCGGGCGAGGACGTCGTACGGGACCCGCGTCCAGTCGGCCGTCATCGCGTCCTCGCTGGACACCGGCCGCAACACGACGGGGTGACCGTACGTGCGGCCGTCGCCCTGCACGCCGACAGAACGGACATCCGCGAGCAGCACCACCGGGCACTGCCAGATGTCACGGTCGAGACCCGCCGCGGACAGCTCCTCGCGAGCAATCGCGTCGGCCTCGCGGAGCACGTCGAGCCGCTCGCGGGTGACCTCGCCGACGATCCGGATGCCGAGGCCCGGACCGGGGAACGGCTGGCGCCAGACGATCTCGGCAGGGAGACCGAGCTGCTCGCCGACCTTGCGCACCTCGTCCTTGAACAACGTCCGCAACGGCTCGACGAGCGCGAACTGCAGGTCGTCGGGGAGCCCACCCACGTTGTGGTGGCTCTTGATGTTCGCCGCGCCTTCGCCACCCCCCGACTCGACGACGTCGGGATAGAGCGTCCCTTGCACGAGGAAGTCGACGGTCTCACCCTGCGCCTCGGACTCGGCCACGATCTCGCGCGCGGCCGCCTCGAAGACCCGGATGAACTCGCGTCCGATGATCTTGCGCTTCTCCTCCGGCTCGCTCACCCCCGCGAGCGCGTCGAGGAAGCGATCCTGCGCGTCGACCACCTTCAGGTTCACTCCGGTGGAAGCGACGAAGTCGCGCTCGACCTGCTCCGGCTCGCCCTTGCGAAGCAGGCCGTGGTCGACGAACACGCACGTCAGCCGATCGCCGATCGCGCGCTGCACAACAGCCGCCGCAACCGCCGAGTCCACGCCGCCCGACAGACCGCAGATCGCGCGCTTGCCACCGACCTGGAGCCGGATCCGGTCGACCTGCTCGTCGACGATGTTGACCATCGTCCAGGTGGGCCGGCAGCCCGCGACGTCGTACAGGAAGTGCGCCAGCACTTCCTGGCCATGCGTGGTGTGCAACACCTCGGGGTGGAACTGCACACCGGCCAGACCACGGCTGACGTCCTCGAACGCCGCGACCGGCGCGCCGTCGCTCGATGCCGTGGTGGTGAAGCCCGCCGGCGCCGCGAACACCGCGTCGCCGTGTGACATCCACACCTGCTGCGACGTCGGGAGCCCGGCGAGGACGGCACCACCGTCGCCCGTCACGGTCAGCTGCGTCGCGCCGAACTCGGACAAGCCGGTACGCCGGACCTCTCCGCCGAGTGCGAGCGCCATCGCCTGGAAGCCGTAACAGATCCCGAACGTCGGGACACCGGCATCGAACAGCGCCGGGTCCACCTGCGGCGCGCCTTCGGCGTACACCGACGACGGACCGCCGGAGAGGATCACGGCCTTCGGACGCTTGGCGAGCATCTGCTCGACCGGCATCGACGACGGCACGATCTCGCTGTAGACGCGGCACTCACGTACCCGTCGGGCGATGAGCTGGGCGTACTGCGCCCCGAAGTCCACGACGAGGACTCTGTCGAACCCGTCGGAGACGATGTCGAAGCCGTCCGGCGATCCCGTCATCACATCTAGGGTAACGGCGTGATGCGCGTTCTCGCGGCCACCGCCGGGCTTGTCGTCGCCGCGATCTGCGTAGGCGCCCCGCCAGGGGCGGCCGTACCGGGCAGGACGGCGCATCCCCCGCTACGCGAGTTCCTGGTCGGCGCCGCGCGAGTCGACGTGTCGCCGCCCGCTTACCGGGCCCGGGACGACGCGGTCGCTTTTCCGAACTGCCCCACCTCTGTCTTCGACGGGCCGCGGCCTTTCGACCTGGAGGAGCCCTACATCGACACGAACGGCGATGGCCGCTACACCTTCGGCGAGCCGTTCTGCGACGCCAACGGCAACACCCGCTGGGACGGCATCTGGGACTCCGGCGGGGTCAACATGCCCGCGACGGCCGTCCACGACCGGCTGCACGCTCGAGCCTTCGCGGTGAGCGACGGGACTCACACGGTCGTGATTGCCTCCGTCACCGCGCAAGGCCTGTTCAACGACGACATCGCCGTCATGCGACAGCTGGCGATGAAGCAGCGCCCGGGGATCAGCGCGCTCATCGTCTCGGCGAACCACAACGAGTCCTCCCCCGACACCATCGGCATCTACGGCACGCCGTCGGTCGACGGCGACTTCGGCGTGCGCAGCGGTCAGGACGCCTACTACCTGAGCTATCTCGACCATCGCGTCGCCATCGCGGCGGTGCGGGCGTACGACGCCCTGCGCCCGGGCGCGCTACGAGTCACAACGACCCACCTGCCTCGCAACGTCACCATCAACCTGTCGAACAACTTCCCGACGACCGACGACAAGGGCAACGGCGTCGCGCTCGATCCCCAGCTGCGTGTCCTGCAGGCGACATCGGCCCGCGGCAAGCCGGTCTTCACGGTCGTCAACCTCGCTGCCCACAACCAGGAGATCGGTCACGGTCCGCACCACGGGCTGCTCTCAGAGGACTGGCCCGGCTATCTCCAGCGGCGCCTTGACGCCCGCTACGGCGGGGTGTCGATCTTCCTGGTCGGCGACAACGGCAGCATCGAGGACCCGTACACGACTCCCGTCGTCGGCAAGGGAGAGGGCAGCTTCGCGCAGGCGCGCGCCAGCGGCCGGGCGATCGGGGGCGCTGCAATCCGCGCCCTCCCCGATGCGCACCGGCTGCCGTTCGGCCGGGTCCGCTTCGCGAGCCGCGAGTTCGACGTCCCGCTGCAGAACAACCTGTTCGTCGCCGCCGCCGCGGCCGGGCTGTTCGGCGACCGCACCGGATACGTCGGCAGCACCTCGACCGGTCCGGTCGCCGCCTCCCTGCGCACCGAGGCCGGGCTGCTCGACCTCGGCCCGGCGCTTCAGGCGCTGGTCTGGCCGGGCGAGGCGTTCCCGGCGCTCGCGCTGGGCAGCCCGTGGGGCGCGGACCAGGTGTCGTGCCCCGGCCGCCCGAACCCGCCGGTACCGACCTGGCTGGAGCACGCGTCGTACCGCTTCCAGATCGGGCTGGGCGACGACATGCTCGGCTACCTGCTGCCGGCCTGGGGCTGGGCCACCGAGCCCGGCTTCGCGGCGAGCACGTGCACGACCGACGCGAACACCGACAAGGACAGCGCCGGCCACCAGCACAAGCTGGAGGACGAGTCGGTCGGCTACTCCGCGGGCAGCATCATCGCCGGCGAGCTGACCTCACTGGTCAAGGCCGACCATCCGGACCCGCAAGCCCGGGTCCGGCCCGGCCGCTACGTGCGGGCAGACGGATCGCTGTCGAGGAACCCCCGGGGGGCGGTCGCGGTGCGGTTCGCGTCAGGGCGCGTGATCGCGATCCGCGCCGTGCGCCGCTTCGGCCGGGTGACGCCCGCGCGGCACGGCCGCCTGATCACGTACTTCGGCGGTGTCCAGGTTGGGCGCGGCACGCTGTCCACCCGCGGCATCGAGTTCCGCGCCAGAGACGGGAGGCTGCGGCGCTACTACGTCGACGTCTTCCCCGACCTCACCCTGAGACCGCTGCCGCCCGCTACGCGAGGATGAAGCTGTGGCAGCCGGCGATTCACAAGGACCGATCTTCATCGTCGGCTCGAACGGCTCCGGGAGCACGCTGCTGCGGCTGATGCTGGACAGCCATGAGCGCATCGCGATCCCTGAGGAGACCGGCTTCCTGCGGCTCGCCGCCATGCACCGTTGGGTGCCGTACTGGAAGCTCGGTGGCGACTGGTACGGCAACCTCGGACTGACAGAGGATCAGATCTTCGGCGAGCTGGCCGGGTTCTACGGCGGGTTGTTCACGTCGTACGCCGCGTCCCGCGGCAAACAGCGCTGGGGCGACAAGACGCCGCTCCACGTCTGGCATCTGGAGCTCGCCAGCCGAATGTTCCCTGACGCACTCGTGGTCGGGATCGTGCGGCATCCGCTGGGTACGGCGCAGTCGCTGCGGCGCCGCTTCCGGCGGCCCATCAAGGCCGGAGTTACGCACTGGCTGCGTGCCAACCGGCAGCTGCTGCACGCCGGCGCACAGCTCGGCGATCGCTTCGTGCTCTTGCGGTACGAGGACCTCGTCACCGCACCTGAGCCGCTCATGCGCGCGCTGCTCGACCGGCTCGGTGAGCCATGGTCGGATGCTGTGCTGTCCCATCACCAGGTGCAGCCGAGCGCGGAGTCGACCGGCTTCACCCGGACCGACCGCGCCGTCGACACCGAGTCGCTCAGCGACTGGGAGGCGCATGTCACCGGCACCGCGTTGAAGCGCGCGGTCGCTCGCACCGGTGCGCTGGCGGAGTTCCTCGGCTACGACCCGCACCGCGGCCGTCCGGCCGCGCCGCTCGGCGACCCCCTGCTCGGCGGCACGCAGCTCGCCGCCCGGCAGCGCGAGCTCGGCGCGGCGATCGACTGGACGCCGCCGCGCGTGCGGGTGGAGGACCGCGAGCTGCGCCCGCCGACGCCGCGCAAGCGGCGCCGCAAGCCCGACCTGTCAGAGGTGCGGCTGCGCGACGTGCTGCAACAGCGACTCAGCGCGCGCCTGTCACCGGACCGCCGGCGCAAGGTGCACCAGGCCCGCCGGTCGCGCCCGTTGCTCGACCGGTTGATCGGCCCGCGCTAGAGCGGCAGCCGCAGCGCGCCCGGGGCGTCGGCGGGCACGGCTGGGCGGTGGGGCGCCACCGGCGAGAGCTCGCGGTACTCCGCGCCGAGTGAGGGACGCGGGTCGGCGTCGCCCTTGTTCGGCCAGAACGCCATCGCTCGTTCAGCTTGTGCCGTGATCGTGAGTGACGGGTTGACGCCGAGGTTCGCCGTGACAGCTGCCCCGTCGGTGACGTGCAGACCGGGGTGACCGAACAGCCGCTGCCACGGATCGACAACCCCGTCGTCCGCGGTGAGCCCGATCGGCGCCCCGCCGATGATGTGCGCCGTCATGGGAACGTTCGCGAGCTCGCCCACCGAGCCGCCCGCCACGCCGTTGATCCGCTGCGCCAGCCGGCGCGTGGCATCGTTGCCCGCCGGGATCCAGGTGGGGTTCGGTTCGCCGTGCCCCTGCCTGGACACGAGCTTGTCGCGGAACCGGCCCTTCTTCCGCGACACCGTCAGCGAGTTGTCGAGGGACTGCATGACGAGGACGATGATCGTCTGCTCCGACCAGCCCTTCAGCCAGAGCAGCTTCTTCACGTCACGCGGGTTGCGTCGCGCCTCACGCAGCGCCTCGCGCCAGCGCGGGCCCTTGTCGCCGTCGGTGAGGATCGACTGCAGCAGGCCCATCGAGTTCGAGCCCTTGCCGTAGCGCACCGGCTCGATGTGGGTGCGGTCGTCCGGGTGGAACGAGGAGGTGATGGCGACGCCCTTCGAGTAGTCGGCGCTCTTGTCGCGCGACCGGGCGCCGAGGATCGCCTCGGAGTTGGTGCGGGTCAGCTGCCCGAGCCGCGCGGAGAGCTTCGGCAGGACTCCCTCGTCGCGCATGCGGTGCAGCAGCTTCTGCGTCCCGAGCGTCCCGGCGGCGAACACGACCTGCTCCGCGGTGAAGGTCTGCCGATGCCGGCGCCGCGTCGTGTGCCGCGTGTCGACGAAGTAGCCGCCGTCGCGGCGTACCCGGACCGCCGTCACGGTCGTCTCCGGATGGATCTTCGCGCCGATGCCCTCGGCCAGGTAGAGGTAGTTGAGGTCGAGCCGGTTCTTCGCGTTGAAGCGGCAACCGATCATGCAGTTGCCGCACTCGATGCAGCCGGCGCGCTTCGGACCCGCGCCCCCGAAGTACGGGTCGTCGACGGTCTTGCCCGGCTCGCCGAAGAAGACCCCGACCGGCGTGTGGTGGTACGTGTGCCCGACGCCCATGTCCGCCGCGACGGCGCGCATCTCGACGTCGGCCGCGGTCTCGGTCGGGTTCTCGACGACACCGAGCATGCGCGACGCCTGGTCGTAGTACGGCGCGAGCTCGCTCTTCCAGTCGGTGATGTGCGACCACTGCGGGTCGTCGTAGAAGGCATCGAGCGGGGTGTACAGGGTGTTCGCGTAGACCAGCGAGCCGCCGCCGACGCCGGCGCCGGACAGGCACACGACGTCGGTGAGCGGCGTGATCTTCTGGATCCCCATCCAACCGAGCGCCGGCGCCCACAGGAAGTCCTTGAGGTCCCAGCTGGTCTCGGGAAGCGTGTCGTTGGTGAAGCGGCGACCGGCCTCGAGGACGCCGACGCGGTAGCCCTTCTCGGCGGCACGAAGCGCAGCAACGCTGCCGCCGAACCCGCTTCCGATGACGACCACGTCGTAGTCGAAGCTCACCGACCGACTCACCCCTTGACGACGAGCTCGACCCGCTGGAACTCCTTCAGGTCGCTGTAGCCGGCTTTGGCGATGGCTCGCCGCAGCCCGCCGAAGAGGTTCAGGTCGCCGTCCGGCGAGGAGGAGGCGCCGCGGATCACCTCGGCGAGCGGCGCGAGCGGCCAGCCCACCGCGGCCTCTGCGAACCGGCCGCGCGGCAGCTTCGGGTGCGACGCCGACACGTGCCACCACGCACCCTTGCCGGGGGCCTCGGCCGCCGCGGTCAGTGGCTCCCCGAGCATCACCGCGTCGGCGCCGCAGGCGAGGGCCTTGGCGATGTCGCCGCTGGTCTCGATCCCGCCGGCGGCGATGACGTGCACGTAGCGACCGCCGGTCTCGTCGAGGTAGTCGCGCCGGGCGGCGGCCGCATCGACGATCGCAGTCGCCATCGGCACCTCGATGCCGAGCACCCGGCCGGTCGTCGACCACTCGTCGGAGGCGGTACCGACGATCACGCCCGCTGCGCCGGTGCGCATCAGGTGCAACGCGGTCTGGTAGTTGGTGCAGCCGCCGACGATCACCGGCACGTCGAGGTCGGCGATGAAGGTCTTCAGGTTCAGCGGCGGCTCGGTCGCCGATGCCGCGACGTGCTCCGCGGAGACGATCGTGCCCTGGATGACGAGCAGGTCGACTCCCGCCGCGAGGATCGTCGGGGCGTAGCGCAACGTGTGCTGCGGGGAAACCCGCACCGCGGTTGTCGCACCGCTGTCGCGGAGCTCCTTGATCCGCTGGGTGATCAGCTCGTCGCGAACCGGCTCGGCGTACACCCGCTGCAGGACGGGAGTGGCGTCCTCGCTGTCGAGACGGGAGAGCTCATCGAGCACCGAGGTCGGGTCGTCGTACCGGGTCCACAGTCCTTCGGCGTCGAGGACACCGAGCCCGCCCATCCGGCCGACCTCGGCAATGGTCAGCGGCGACATCGTCGCGTCGGAGGGGAAGCCGACCAGCGGCAGGTCGAACCGGTAGGCGTCGATCTGCCACGTCAGCGAGACGACGTCCATGTCGCGCGTTCGCCGCGACGGAACGATCGCGATGTCGTCGAGGGAGTACCCCCGGCGCGCCGCCCGGCCGAGGCCGATCTCCACGTTGTCCCTCATCGCGTGCGTCCTCTGGCGCTCTATCGAGCGGTGTAGTTCGGGGCTTCGGTCGTCATCGCGACGTCGTGCGGGTGACTTTCCTTCAGCCCGGCGGCGGTGATCCGGACCAGCTGCGCCTGCTTGAGCTCCGTGATCGTGTGCGCCCCGCAGTAGCCCATCGCCGCGCGCAGGCCGCCGAGCAGCTGATGCGCCACGGCACCGAGCGGGCCACGATAGGGAACCTGACCCTCGACGCCCTCAGGAACGAGCTTGTCGTCGGAGAGCACGTCGTCCTGGAAGTAGCGGTCCTTGGAGTAGGAGCGGCCCTGCCCGCGGGACTGCATCGCGCCGAGGGAGCCCATGCCCCGGTAGGACTTGAACTGCTTGCCGTTGACGAACAACAGCTCGCCCGGCGACTCCTCGCAGCCGGCGAGCAGGGAGCCGAGCATCACGCTGTCGGCACCAGCCGCGATCGCCTTCGCGATGTCGCCGGAGTACTGCATGCCGCCGTCGGCGATGACCGGGACGCCGGCCGGACCGGCGACCTGGGCGACCTCGTAGATCGCGGAGATCTGCGGTACGCCGACGCCGGCCACAACGCGTGTGGTGCAGATGGAGTTGTGCACGATCACGTTGTCGGCGATGAAGCTGTGACTGTCGTCCTCGACCTCGAGGTCGTAGACCGGAGCGGCAAGTCCAAGCTTCCGCACTCCGAGAAGCTTCACCGCCGAATGGTCATCGAGGTGTCGCTTCTCATGCGTGGCGTTGAGTCGGGACTTGAAAGAGGGGAGGCATGCGCCAGTCACGCCGACGAGGCCACCCGCGGAGGGTGCCTCGACCACCACGTTGGGCAGCGTGCCCTGCACCATCAGGCACAACACGCCGAACAGCTCGGACAAGGCGCGCGAGGTGTTGCGGAAACAAAGCCGCCCGCCGTTCTCCACGTACCCATCTGACGCGAGCAGCCCGTCGAACAGGCCGCGGAGGTAGGCCTTGTCCGCGCACAGCCACTCCGATGGAAGGTGCTTGTTCTCGCGCTTTCCGCAGTTGGCCAGAACACGCGCCCACTGGAGGGAGTAGAGGTGGAGGTGACGGACACCCGCCCGCACGCCGCCATCCTTCAGGGGGACGCCGGTGACTCGCTCGACGGCAGCACAAAGCCGGTCGATGTGGTCCGACTCGTGCTCGCCTAAGTACCAGCTGACGCGGCCGATATCGCTGTTGCGCGACTTGTTCAGGAAGGCATGGCCATCGCCGAGGAACGTCCCCAGCATGAAGCCGAGATCTTCACTCTCCTCGATCACCACGTTGTAACGGTCGAGATTCCACGAGCGGACGGCGTAGTCGCGAAGATCGATTCGCAGGTGCTCCGGAAGCTCGAACTGGACACGGCGCGGCGTCAGCAACGCTGCCCGCTCGACGTCTGCGATCTCACGCCACCCGATCTTTGACTCGCCGAGTCGGGTCGGTAGCTCGAGCACTCTCGCGTAGCCACGGCTCCGGACAGTTGCCGCGCTCACGCTCGAGAGGTCCCCCACCAAGAAGCGGTGGTCCGGAGTGCAGTAGGTCTCCGACCCGCCAGCGACGTGACGGACCGCCACCAGGTCGCGGATGCCGGTACACCAGGCGCGCACGACCGTCGTCGGGGTTCCGTTGCCCGTGATGACGCGGTCGCCCGCCGTGACGTCCTCGATGTTCTTGTAGGTGCCATCCGCCATGAGCACCCGGGTGCCTGCGGCGAAACAGCCCGGCCCCACGCCCACCTTGACCGCGTCCGCACCGGCGTCGATCAGCGCTCTTGCGGCGGCGCCGGTGGCGATGTTTCCGCCAACCACGTCGGTCGAAACGACGCCCTTCAGGCGAGCGACCATCTCAAGCACCGCGCGCGAGTGGCCGTGAGCCGTATCGACGACCAGCAGGTCCACGCCGGCCTCCAGCAAAGTCATCGCGCGTTTATACGAGTCCTCACCGACGCCCACCGCTGCGCCGACGACGAGCCGGCCCGCTGCGTCCTTCGTCGCCTGCGGGTACTCCTCGCTCTTCGCGAAGTCCTTGACCGTGATGAGCCCGCGCAGCCGGTTGCCGTCGTCGACGATCGGGAGCTTCTCCACCTTGTGCCGCTGCAGCAACGCGAGCGCGTCCGCGTGGGACACACCCACCGGCGCCGTTACCAGCGGCATCGCGGTCATGACGTCGCGAACCGCGCGCGAAGCGTCGCGCTCGAACCGGATGTCGCGGTTGGTGACGATGCCGAGCAGGACGCCGTCACCGTCCGTGACCGGTACGCCGGAGATCCGGTAGCGGCCCATCAGCGCGTCGGCGTCCGCGATCGAGTCGTCCGGACCGCAGGTGACCGGCGAGGTGATCATCCCGGCCTCGGAGCGCTTCACGATGTCGACCTGGATCGCCTGGTCCTCGATCGACAGGTTGCGGTGCAGGATTCCGATCCCGCCCTGCCTGGCCATCGCGATCGCCATCCGGCCTTCGGTGACGGTGTCCATGGCGCTGGACAGCAACGGCGTGCGTACCGAGATGTTGCGCGAGACCCGGGTGGAGGTGTCCACCTCGCTCGGTACGACGTCGGAGGCCGCCGGCAGCAGGAGGACATCGTCGAAGGTGAGTCCGAGCGGCGCGAACTTCTCCGGCAGAGACGGCTCCATGCCCACCAAACTCCCAGCTGCGAAGGGAAACCTTGAGTCTACCGAGGCCATCCCGTATAGCGTTGACACGTGAAGGACGACAGCCCGATCGACCCGTTCGCGGGTGATCCGAGCGACCCCGCCGCCGCGCTGTCGTCCGAGGACTTCGACGACGAGCCGCTCTCCGACGACGAGCGCCGCGACCTGGTCGAGGACCTCGAGGACCTGGAGGTCTTCCAGGCCCTGCTCGGGCCGCGCGGCATCCGCGGCCTGGTCGTGGACTGCGACGACTGCCGCGAGGCGCACTACTTCTCGTGGGACCTGATCCGCGGCAACCTGCGCAGCCTGCTCGACGCCGGTGCGCCTCACGTCCATGAGCCGGCCTACTCGCCGGACCCGGCCGACTACGTCAGCTGGGACTACGCGCGCGGCTTCGCCGACGGCGTGCTGTCAGCCGACGACGACGAGGACGAAACGGACTAGCTCGAGCTAGCTGACGAGGCCGTGACGGAAGCCGGCGGCCACCGCTTCGGCTCGGTCGCCGACCTCGAGCTTGCGGAACAGGCGACGGGCGTGGGTCTTGATCGTGTCCTCCGACAGGAACAGGTCGCGACCGATCTGCGCGTTGCTCTTGCCGCCCGCCATCCCGGTCAGGACCTGAAGCTCTCGCTGCGTCAGATCGGGGGCTTCGGCGCCGTTGCGTCGCGAGGTGTGGCCGTTGCCGTTGACCTCGGCACCGAGCGTCGAGACCGTCAAGGCGTTGGCGACCGTCGCGCAGACCTCTTCACGTGACACCTCCTTGTGCAGGAAGCCACGTGCACCGCCCGCGACCGCGGCCGCGACGGCCTCACGGTCAGTCGCGACGGTCAGCATCACGACGGTGACATCCGGGTGTTCCCGGGTCAGCCGGCGAGTCGCCTCGACTCCGCCCATGCCGGGCATCTGGACGTCCATGAGCACCAGGTCCTGACGCTCCACCGGCCACCGGGCCAGGACTTCCTCGCCGCTGGCGGCGGTATCCACACGGGTCACACCGGGCACCGAGGCCACGCAGCGCGCGAGCCCGTCCAGCACCGTGCCCTGGTCGTCGCAGATCAGCACGGTGGTCACCCGTCCTACATCGGCAGAACTGGCTCCGGACTTCACTCGGGCGGCCCAACGGGAATCCGCCGAGTGGCCCAGCGGCGACCCGTCAGCCCTCGAGGAGCAAAGCGTTCACGTTCGGGCGCGCGAGCCACTCGTCGCGCAGATCGGCGGGCAGGTCCCCCGCGATCGTGAGGACGGCGTTGCGGGCGGCGGCGAGTGACCGCGCCCCCTCCTCGTTGTCGCTGCCGAGCAGCGCCCCGAGCAACGCCCGGGCCTGCCACACCACCGGAAGCGCGCCGAGGCCCTCCGCGAGGGTCGCGGAGCGGCGCAGCGAGCCCGCCGGATCACCGGTACCTGCCTGCAGCTCGGCGACGCCTTGGAAGAGCAGGCCCTTGGCAACGTGACGCGGGGCGCGGGCCTTCTCCGCGCCGCCCACCGCCTCGAGGGCGGCAGCTCGAGCGTCGGCCGGACGGTCGGCCAGCATGGCGATCTCCGCCCGCACCCAGTCCAGCCGCACCCGCTGTCGCCACCATTCGCCGCCACGGCCCTCGATGACCGCGGTGGCCTGGCTGAACCGCAACGTCGCGTCGTCCAGCCGGCCGGCCCCCACGCAGTCGGCGGCCAGGCCGAGCAGGCAGTCGAACGCCGCCTCGCCGGGACCGTCGGTGAGCGCGAGACCACGCGCGTCCAGCTCGGTCGCGGCGTCCGCCCGGCTCAGCCCGCGATGCACGCTCGCCGCGGTGGCAGCCGACAGCGATGCGAAGAGCTTCAGCTCGAGGTTGTCGGTAGCGTCACGCGTCTCGCCGGCCTCGAGCAGCGGCACCAGGACCTTCAGCGCCGCGCCGTAGCGCCCGGAGGAGGACAGCGCGACGCCGAGCAGCCACACGGCGGCGGCCACCTCGGCGTACAAGCCGCTGCTCTGTGCGACCGCCACCGCGCTCTCGAGGTCCGCCACGGCCTTCGCCGGAGCGCCGCGAAAGACCGCCCGCTCGCTGTCGGCGAGCAGGGAGGCGAGGTCCTGGGTTTGGCTCAGTGGTGGTGCCCGCCGGGTCCGTGCGAGTGACCGTGGCCGTGACCCCCTGCCGCCGGCTCTTCCTCTTCCGGCTTGTCGACCACGAGCGTCTCGGTCGTGAGCAGCATGCCCGCGATGCTCGCGGCGTTGCGGACTGCGGAACGGGTCACCTTCACGGGGTCGACGATGCCGGCCTTCAGCAGGTCGACGTACTCGCCGGTCGCTGCGTTGAGGCCGTTCCCCGCCTTGAGGTCGCTGACCTTCTGCACCGCGACATAGCCCTCGAGCCCCGCGTTCTGCGCGATCCACCGCAGCGGCTCCACGAGGGCCTTGCGGACGATCGCCACGCCGGTCGCCTCGTCACCGGTCAGGCCGATGTCGTCCTTGAGAGCGGGCAGCGCGCGGATCAGGGCGGCGCCGCCACCGGGAACGATGCCTTCCTCGATCGCCGCACGGGTTGCCGAGATCGCGTCCTCGAGCCGGTGCTTCTTCTCTTTGAGCTCCACCTCGGTGTGCGCGCCCACTCGGATCACCCCGACGCCGCCGGAGAGCTTCGCCAGCCGCTCCTGAAGCTTCTCGCGGTCCCAGTCCGAGTCGGTGTCGTCGATCTCCTTGCGGATCTGGCGAATCCGGTCCTCGATGTCAGCCGGCTTGCCGGCGCCGTCGACGATCGTGGTCGTGTCCTTGGTGATGGTGATGCGGCGAGCCTTGCCCAGGCTCTCCAGCCCGACGCCGTCGAGCTTGAGGCCGACCTCTTCGCTGATCACCTGGCCACCGGTGAGGACCGCCATATCCTGCAGCATCGCCTTGCGACGGTCGCCGAACCCGGGAGCCTTCACCGCGACCGCGGTGAACGTGCCACGGATCTTGTTGACGACCAGCGTCGACAGCGCCTCCCCGTCGACGTCCTCCGCGATGAGCAGCAACGGCTTCGCCGACTGCACGACCTTCTCGAGCAGCGGGAGGATCTCGTTGACCGCGCTGATCTTGCCCTGGTGGATCAGGACGTACGCGTCCTCGAGCACCGCCTCCATTCGCTCGGCGTCGGTGACGAAGTACGGCGAGATGTAGCCCTTGTCGAACTGCATGCCCTCGGTGAACTCGAGCTCGAGGCCCATCGTCTGGGCTTCCTCGACAGTGATCACGCCGTCCTTGCCGACCTTGGCGAACGCCTCGGCGATCAGGTCACCGATCGCCGTGTCCTGCGCGGAGATCGACGCGACGTGCGCGACCTCCTTCTGGTCGTCGACCTCACGGGCGATCGAGAGCAGCTTGTCGTTGATCGCCTCGACCGCGGCGTCGATGCCGCGCTTGAGGGCCAGCGGCTGGGCACCGGCCGCGACGTTGCGGAGACCTTCGCGCACCATCGCCTGGGCCAGCACTGTCGCGGTGGTGGTGCCGTCGCCCGCGATGTCGTTGGTCTTGGTCGCGACCTCCTTGGCGAGCTGGGCCCCGAGGTTCTCGTACGGGTCCTCGAGCTCGACCTCCTTCGCAATGGTGACGCCGTCGTTCGTGATCGTCGGCGCGCCCCACTTCTTGTCGATGACGACATTGCGGCCGCGGGGGCCGAGGGTCACCTTGACGACATCGGCCAGGGCGTCGACGCCCCGCTGGAGGGCGTCGCGGGCATCGCTGTGAAAGGAGAGGATCTTCGGCATATTGGCACTCTAACGTGGAGAGTGCTAAACGCTCAAACAGCCCCGAGGCAATCGCCTCGGGGCTGTTTGTCGCGGTTGTTAGGCGCTACTTCTTGACGATCGCGAGGACGTCGCGGGCGGAGAGAATCAGGTACTCGTCCGCGCCGTACTTGACCTCGGTGCCGCCGTACTTGGAGAAGATCACGGTGTCGCCCTCGCTGATGTCGAGCGGGACACGCGCGCCGTCCTCGAAGCGGCCGGGGCCGACTGCGATGACGGTGCCCTCCTGGGGCTTCTCCTTGGCGGTGTCCGGGATCACGATGCCCGACGCCGTGGTCTGCTCGCTCTCGAGCACCGTCACGACGATGCGGTCCTCAAGCGGCTGGATCTTGGTCTTGGTGGCGGTCGGCACGACCGAAACCTCCTGCGAAGAAGTGGGACGATTGGCACTCGAAGGTGTCGAGTGCCAAGTTACGTCACGCGATCAGCTCCAGTCAACGCGGGGTAGCGAGGACGGCGGCCGGGACCGCGTCGAGGCACCGCAGGATGGCCGCAGCGAGCTCACGGGCGGCCTGCGGGTGCAGCTCCAGGGCCACCCGGGCCGCCGGGCCCTCCGCGGGGTTCCGCAGGTCGATGTTCAGCGTGTGACCCGCCATCGCGTGGACCGGGTGGTCGACGTAGACGCTCGCATCGGTCAGGCGCAGCCAGCCGGCGGGCCCCTTGCCGCTGCCCTCGACCTGCAACAGCTCGGTCTGGTAGGTGCACATGCTCAGGCCCCGATCGTCGCGCTGAGGAACTCCCAGATCTTCGCCCAGCCGTCCATCGCGGCCTCGGGCCGGAATGACACCCGGTCGACCATGAAGAACGCGTGGCCGGCGTTGTCGTAGCGGTGGAACTCGTACGGCTTGCCGGCAGCTTTGAGCAGCTCCTCCAGCTCGTCCACCTGAGCCGGCGTCGGGTAGACGTCCTCGTTGCCGAACAGCCCGAGGATGGGTCCGGACATCGACTCCGCGAGATGGGCGAGGTTCGCGCGTGGCGGGATGCCTTCCGGGGTCTCCCCCACGATGAACGCGCCGTAGCAGACGATCGCGGCGTCGAACGGAAGCGTGCCGTTGGCCAGCCAGGAGTGACGGCCGCCCGAGCAGTAGCCGATGATCGCGACCTTGCCGTTGCTGTTCGGCAGGCCCTTGAGGTAGTTCATGGCGCCTTCGGCGTCACCGATGAACCGCTCGTCCGGCACCCCGCCTTGCGCGCGGGAGGTCGCGGCGGCATCGGAAGGCTCGGCCCCCGGCGCCTCCCGCCAGTACAGGTTCGGGCACACCGCGTTGTAGCCGTGATAGCCGAAGTTGCGGGTGATCTCCTTGGTGCCGTCGTCGTACCCGGGCATGTGGTGGATGACGACGACACCGCCGCGCGGCGCGGGGTCCTGCGGCAGCGCCGCATATGCCTCGATGGTGTCGCCGCCGTGGCCGGTGATCGTCACGGTCTCGGAGATGAAGGAGTCGCTGGCCATGTCCGCACGCTATTGGTACGCGTCGGAGGCGGCTAGCCCGGGCTGGTGCTCGTCGGCGAAACCGGCGGCAGCCGCACGCCGTTGTTGCTCAGGCCGATCGTGAACACCAGCGTCAGGACGAAGCCGGTCAGCAGCACGAAGAAGATCGCCACGCCGATGAGCACCCGGCGGCTGTTCGCCGGCTTCGGATCCGGGTCGCGACGCAGCCGCGGCACCGGTTCCTGCCCTGCACCGCTCATACGAGCGCCAGCGCCGAGTCCGCGGGGAAGTCGAGCGGCGACGGCTCGGCACCGCGTTCGACGAGCAGCGCGCCGAGCGACGCCACCATCGCGCCGTTGTCGGTGCACAGCTTCGGCGGCGGGGTGCGCAACGTGATGCCGGCCGCCGCGCACCGCTCGGCTGCCATCGCACGCAGTCGCGAGTTGGCCGCCACACCACCCCCGACGACGAGCGTCGAGATGTCGTGCTCCCCGCAGGCGGCAACTGCCCGCGCGGTGAGGACGTCCGCGACGGCCTCCTGAAAGGAGGCCGCGACGTCCGCCACCGGCACCGCCTCGCCCGCGCGCTGCTTCGCCTCGATCCAGCGAGCGACCGCCGTCTTGAGCCCGGAGAAGCTGAACGAGTACGGCGCGTCCCGCACCACACCGCGCGGGAAGTCGATGGCTGCCGCGTCGCCGTCCCGTGCCGCCCGGTCGATGTACGGGCCGCCGGGGAACGGCAGACCGAGCACGCGAGCGACCTTGTCGAAGGCCTCACCGGCGGCATCGTCGATGGTCGCGCCGAGCGAGGTGAGGTTCTCGACCAGATCGCGCACCAGGATCAGCGAGGAGTGGCCGCCTGACACGAGCAGCGCGACGCACTCGTCGGGCAGGTCGCCGTTCGCGAGGCGATCCACCGCGACGTGAGCAGCCAGGTGATTGACGCCGTAGATCGGCTTGTTCACGGACAACGCGTAAGCCTTCGCGGCCGCCACCCCGACCAACAGCGCACCCGCCAGCCCTGGACCTGACGTCACGGCGATGGCATCGACGTCGCCGAGCCCGATTCCGGCCTCGTCGAGAGCACGTTGCACCGTGGGGACCATGGCCTCGAGGTGCGCGCGACTCGCGACCTCGGGAACCACGCCGCCGAAGCGGGCCTGCTCCTCGACACTCGACGCCAGCGCGTCGGCGAGCAGCTCGCCGCCGCGGACGATGCCGACACCGGTCTCGTCGCAGGAGGTCTCGATGCCGAGGACCACGGGTCGCGCGGTCACGACGCCCGCCTCATGACCAGGGCGTCGGCTCCGCTCGGCTGGTAGTAGCCGCGACGTACCGCGATCTCGGTGAAGCCATGACGCTCGTACAGCCGAATCGCGGCGTCGTTGTCGGCGCGGACCTCCAGGTCGACGTGGTCGCAGCCCCGCCGGTCGGCTTCGGTGAGCAGCTCGATCAGCATCGCCTCGCCGATGCCCCGGCGCTGCGCGCTCGGCGCGACAGCAATGGTCTGGATGTAGGCCTCGTGCGGGGCGTAGGCACACAGGCCGGCATACGCGCAGACCGCACCGGCCGCGTCCTCGGCCACCAGGTAACGGCGGGTGTCGCGCTCGGCCAGCTCAGACCAGAACATCCCGTCACTCCACGCCTCGGCACCGAACAGCTCGTGCTCGAGCGCGATGACCTCAGGGATGTCCCACCAGCGCATGGCTCTCACGCCGGCGTCACCGCCTTCGGGCGCCCGGGCGGCTGCGCGTCCGGGCGGCGCAGGTACAACGGCGTCAGGTCACCGGGCGCGGCGGCGAAGTCGGCGCACCACACCAGATCGACGGCGCGCGGGGAGGGATCGCCGGGCCGCACCGTGAAGCCAGCGAACGACTCGGCGTACTTCAGTGCACCGGCCCCGACCAGGTCCGTGGTGCGGTCGCGGAGGAGCGCGGCAAGCTCCTGCGGCGAGTGGAGCTCGGGGCCGTCGATGCGCCGGCCCCGGTCGTCGTACAGCGCCCAGTAGACCTGCTTGCGCCGAGCGTCCGTCACGACCGCAAACGGCCCGGCATCGACGGTGAACCGGTGCGCGATCCCGTCGAGGGAGCAGACGCCGTACGCTGGGATCGCGAGCGCGTCGCTCATGGCACGCGCCGTCATGATGCCCACGCGCAGCCCGGTGAACGGCGCCGGGCCGAGCCCGACGACGATCGCCGCCAGCTGACCCGGGGCGACGCCCGCCTCCCGCAGCGCCGCGGCTGTGAGCGGTGCAAGCAGCTCACCGTGACGGTTCTCCGCCGTCTCGCTCCGCTCCGCGCGGAGCCGGACGTCACCGTCGGCAACCTCGCACACCGCGACCGCGACGGTCGGGCTCGAGGTGTCGAGAGCAAGCACGAGCACGCGTCGAGGCTACGGTGACCCACATGGTCGAGGACATCGTCGATCCGCGCCGCGCCGAGCCGTCGTACCTCCTCAACGAGCGGGAGATGCTGGACGGGTGGCTCGACTTCCATCGGATGACCCTGCTGCTGAAGTGCGAGGGGCTGAGCGACGTGCAGCGCAAGCACCGGCCGATCCCGACGTCGCTGATGTCGCTGCACGGGTTGGTGCGCCACATGGCAGACGTCGAGCGCGGCTGGTTCCGCAAGGTGATCGCCGGTGAGGACGTTCCCTACATCTGGGACTACAGCGCCAACGACGACGCGGACTTCGCACCGCTCGACGATGCGAACTGGGAGGCCGACCTGCTCGCGTGGCAGGCGGAGTGCGACGCGGCTCGCGCGGTCGCCAGGTCGCGCGGTCTGGACTACACGGGTGAGCGGCGCGGCCAGCCGGTCTCGTTGCGCTGGGTCTACAACCACATGATCGAGGAGTACGCGCGGCACAACGGCCACGCCGACCTGATCCGCGAGCTGGTCGACGGAGCGGTCGGCTGGTGAGCGACGTCGTGTGGCGGTCGCCGTCGACGGGCATGTGGCGGGCCCGGCGCCTGGTGCTGCTGCTCATCGGAGTGCCGACGACCGCGGTCGTCGCGATCGTCGTCGGCGTCGCCGGCGCGGCGCCGGCGGGCGCGGCGGCCGCTGCGGTCGGTGCTGTGGCAACGGCCGTCGTCGGATGGCTGTTGTGGCGGCGCTACCGCGCATGGGGGTACGCCGAGCGCGCCGACGACCTGCTCATCAGGCGCGGCATCATGGTGCGCCGGCTGTCGGTGGTGCCGTACGGCCGGATGCAGTTCATCGACGTCACCGCCGGTCCGATCGACCGGATGTACGGTCTCGCGACGGTCCAGCTGCACACTGCTGCGGCAGCAACAGACGCGCGAATCCCGGGCCTTGACCGCGCTGACGCGGAACTGCTCCGCGACCATCTCGCGGCGCTCGGCGAGGCGCGGGCCACCGGACTGTGACCGGACCCGAGCCGATCGGGCAGGTCACGGACTCGTGGTCGCGGGTCCACCCGCTTTCGCCGGTGGTCCGAGCCGGGCGGGCAGTGGTCGGCCTCCTGACGATCGCCGGCGTGAACAGCGCAAGCCAGCATCAGCCGCCCTGGGACGCTCTCGGCCTCGCCGTCGTCGCCATCGTGGCGGGTGTCGTCTACTGGCGCGTCACCCGCTGGCGGATCCAGGGTGGCGAGCTGCAGATCGACACCGGCCTGCTGCGGCGACAGCAGATTCGGGTACCGCTCACGCAGATCCAGGGCGTCGATCTCGTCCGGCCGCTGGTCGCGAGGATGTTCGGCGTCGCGGAGGTACGCGTCGTGCTCGCCAGCCACGGCGCAGCGCCGGCCCGGCTGGCCTACATCGCGGAAGAGCGAGCCGTGTCGGTCCGGGCGCGGCTGCTGGCGATCGCCCACGGGCTGGACGCCGACGTTCCCGCGCCGCCCGAGCGGCCGATCATCGCGGTGCCGCCGAGCCGGATCATCGCCGCCGGGCTGGCGAGCGCCCGGTTCGGATTCGGGATCGTGTTCCTTGTCAGCGGGATCGTCGTGGGCATCGCCGCGCCGCAGGTCATCGCCCCGGCGTTCACCACGTTCTTCCTTCTCCTCGCGCTCACCCTCGTCGCGACCGGCCGGCAGGTGTCCGCAGAGTGGGACTTTCGAGTCGCCGAGGCGCCTGACGGGCTGCGGCTGGAGAGCGGCCTGTTGCAGCATCGCGCGGAGACCGTCCCTTACGGCCGGATCCAGGCGGTGCGCTGGGTGGAGCCGTTGTTGTGGCGGCCGTTCGGGTGGGTGCGCCTGGAGTTCGACGTCGCCCGCCAGCGAAGCGCCGAGCGCGGCGACCGCCAGTCGGCTGCGACGACCAAGGCGCTGTTTCCGGTCGGCTCCCGGGAGGAGGCTCGATGGCTGCTGGCGCGCGTCCTACCCGGAGCCACCGGCGAGCTACCGGTCTCGTGTGGCGTGCCAGCGCCGGCCCTGCTGCGCATCCCGCTCGCGCGCCGCTACGCGCGGATGCAACACGACGCGACCTACCTCTCCTGCTCGACCGGGCGGGTGCGGCCGTCGGTCGTCATCATGCCGCTCGCGAAGATCCAGAGCGTGCGCTGGGTGCAGGGTCCCTGGTCGCGCAAGCTGAACCTCGCGAGCGTGTACGTCGACACCGCCGGCCACCGCTACACCGGCAGCGCCGCCTTCAGGGGCGTCGATGAGGCGCAGCAGCTGGTGGCAACGCTGCCCGGACTCGCCCGCGACGCCCGACGGGCCGCGCGAGCCTAACCGTCGGTTTCGAGGTTCACGCTACGCCATCGGTCGCCGACACCGGCGATCTCGACCGTTCGCTCCTCGCCATCGACGTGCCGCTCGATGCGAATCTCCAGCCGGTCTCCCGACAGGCCCTCGACCAGGCCCTCCCCCCACTCGACCAGCGTGACGGACTCCTCCAGCGACGCGTCCAGATCGAGGTCGTCCACCTCCGCGACCGAGCCGAGCCGATAGGCGTCGACATGCACCAACGGCACCGCACCGCCGCGGTGCACCCGGGCGATGACGAACGTCGGTGAGACCACGCCCTCCACGCCCAGGCCGCGGCCGATGCCTTGCGCCAGCGTGGTCTTGCCGGCCCCCAGCGGACCGCAGAGCATGACCAGATCCCCGGCGCGCAGCACCGCCGCGACCCGCTCGCCGAGGGCCCGCATCGCTTCGGAGCTGGCCGCTACGACTGGCACAGCAGCGTCTCCGCGACCAGTTGCAGATCCGCCGCGAGCGCGGCGTGCGGCGCCCCCTTCGGACCGAAGCGCAGCGCCGCTGAGGGGTGGTACGACGCGACGAGGGTGCGGCCGCGCCACTCGTGCACCTTGCCTCGTACCTCGGCGAGCGTCGCTGCCGCATTCATCGCCCAGGTCAGAGCGGAGCGGCCCAGCGACATGACCAGCGACGGGTCGAGCAGCTCGACCTGGCGGTCCAGCCAGCCGGTGCACCGCAGCGCTTCCGCGCGGGTCGGCGTCCGGTTGGCCGGCGGCCGGCACTTCAGCACGTTGAGCACCGAGGTCTCCTCCCGCCGCAGCCCGGCTTCGGCCATGAGCCGGTCCAGCAGCTGGCCGCCCTTTCCGATGAACGGCCGCCCCGCTGCGTCCTCGGTTGCGCCCGGCGCCTCACCCACGATCAACAGCCGGGCGCCGGGACGGGTGTCGCCCACGACGACCTGTTCCCGCGTCGCCGCCAGCTCGGCACACGCCGTACAGGATCGAATCACCGCCGCCAGGCCGTCGAGGTCATTGCACCCCTCGGCCTGCGCCGCGATCGCGCGGATCGACGGGTCGACAGCTCGCGCGCTCACGCGATGCCGGCGCGCTCCGCCGCGCGGGCGAACAGGCGACGCAGCGCGGTGTTGACCTCCTTGTGCCGTTCGAGGATCGCCATGTGTCCCGCGCCTGGCATGACCTGCAGCTCCGCGGCGGGCAACGCGTCCGCGATCACCTCGCTGTGCGACAGCGGGGTCAGCACGTCGCGGGATCCGCACGAGATCAGCACCGGAATGTCGGCGAGCACCCCCAGCGCCTTCAGCTTGTCGTGGGAAAGGAAGGTGTCGAAGAACTCCCCCATCACCTCGACCGGGGTGTCGAGCAGCATCTGCTCCATGAAGGCCACGAGCGAGGGCGGCGCTCCGGGACCGTAGGAGAGATATCGCGTGACGAGGAAGCCGATGTCGCTTCCGACGCGACGGCCCCGCTCGATCGCTGCGGCTCGGCGGTGCACCAGCTTCGCGCCCCTGGGGACCAGCGGGTTGATGAGGCGGGAGACGACGCCGGGCACTCCGACGATCTCCTTGGCGAGATTGCCCGTCGAGGTCGACATCAGGCCGACGCCCGCCACCCGACCCCCGAACAAGTCCGGGCGGCGGTCGGCGAGGGCGAGGATCGTCATGCCACCCATCGAGTGCCCGACGAGGACGACCGGACCGGCAGGGGCGACCGCCTGCAGGACCGTCTCGAGGTCCTTGCCGAGCTGGTCGATCGTGCAGCGCCGCTCGTGCGAGCGCTCCGACGAGCCATGGCTTCGGTGGTCGTAGAAGACCAGCCGGGCGGCGTCGGCGAGGTCCCGTCGCTGGAAGTGGAAGGAGTCCATCGACAGCGTGAACCCGTGCAGGAAGACAACCGTGAGGGGAGCGTCCGCCTTGCCGTCGATCTCGACGTGCAGTGCGACGCCGTCGTCCGCGATGACCTTCAGCCCCTCGGTGTGCAGCTTGCCGAACGGCTCGTCGGCGTAGGGGTCGGGCACCGATCGAGCCCGCCCAACGGCACGTCGCTCCGCCGCGACGCCCGCAGCGACAGCAGCGCCCGCGAGGCCCGCAGCCATCGCGACCAACCCGACGTTCCTGCGCTTGGGCATCAGATCCCCTCGTAGCTGCGTGGCACACGTGCCCCGACGCGGGACACGATCTCGTAGTTGATCGTGCCGATCGCCGCGGCCCAATCGTCGGCGGTCGGCACGCCGGAGCGGCCGTCGCCGAAGAGCACGACCTCATCGCCTGCCGCGACCGCGTCGTCGCCGACGTCCACGACGAACTGGTCCATGCACACGGTGCCGGCGATTCGATACCGCCGCCCGCCGATCGACACCTCCCCCACGTTGGTCAGATGCCGCGGCACGCCGTCGGCGTAGCCGAGCGGGACCAGTGCGAGCGTGGTCTGCTTCGTGGTCGTGTAACGGTGCCCGTAAGACACCCCGTGGTTCGCCGGCACGCGCTTCGCGAGCGCGACCCGACTGGTCAGCGTCATGGCAGGCGTGAGCCCGAGCTCATCCGCGGGGCCGACCTCCGGCCCCGGGGACAGGCCGTACACCGCGACACCTGGTCGCACCAGGTCGTAGTGCGTCTGCGGCAGCCGGAGGGTGGCCGCCGAGTTGGCGAGGTGGCGAACCGCAGGCTGCAGCCCGGCACGTGACGCCAGGTCGAGTGCCGCCTCGAAGCTGCGCCGTTGCGCTTCGATCGTCGGGTGCTCCGGACTGTCGGCGTAGGCGAGGTGCGACCAGATCCCGACCACCTCGATGGCGCCGTCGGCCTGCGCCTTTGCGGCGGCTTCGACGAGATCCGGCCACGCGGCGGGTTGCGCGCCGCCGCGGCCCAGACCCGAGTCCACCTTGAGGTGCACGCGGGTGGCCCGACCCGTCGCGGTCGCGGCGGCTGCCGCCTTGTCCAACGCCCATCCGGCATAGACGCCGACATCCACGCCCACTGCCGCCACGGCCTGCCAGTCGTCCGACGGTCCGAGCAGCCAGGCAAGCGTGGGCGTGTCGATCCCCGCATCGCGAAGCGCGAGCGCCTCATCGGCCATGGCAACACCGAGCCAGGTCGCGCCGCCGGCCAGCGCCGCGCGTGCGGACTCGACCATGCCGTGGCCATAGCCGTCGGCCTTGACGACGGCCATGACAGCGGCGGAGCCGGCTCGCTCCTTCAGCGTCGCGACGTTGCCGCGGATCGCGGCAAGGTCGACGCGCGCTGCGGAGACGCTCACCGGGACAGTCTGTCAAAGCCGCGCCCCAGCGAACCGGAGCCGAGGCCCTGGCTACGCGCGAAGTGCCTGAACCGCCGCAGGGATCGCCCGAAGGATGTCCGGTGCCGTGATCGGCGCCGCCGGCTCGCCGCTGGCAAGCAAACCGGCGAGCCCATGCACGAAGGCGCCCGCCGATCCGGCGTCGAGCGGGTCCAGCCCGCCCGCCAGGAGCGCGCCGCAGATCCCTGACAGGACGTCACCGCTGCCGGCAGTCGCGAGGTACGGGGTCGACGCGGTGTTGACCCTCACCGCGCCGTCGGGCGTCGCCACGAGGGTGGTGCTGCCCTTGAGCAAGATCGTGGCGCCGAGAGCTTCCGCGCCCCCGCGGAGCGCGCTGAGCCGGCGCGCCTCGACCTCGCTGCGATCGCCGCCGACCAGCCGCGCGAACTCGCCCGCATGCGGGGTGAGCAGCGTCGGTGCGGCGCGGCGACGCAGCAAGTCGCGGTTCGCCGCAAGCGCCGTGATCGCGTCGGCGTCCACGACGACCGGTACGCCGGTGGACAGGATCGCCGCGACGAGCCGGGCGGCAGCGGCGTCCGTCCCGAGCCCGGGACCGATGGCCCAGGCCTGGACGCGGCCCGCCGCGAGCGCGGCGTCAGCATCGCCGGGAGCGATCTCGGTGACGACGGCCTCAGGATGCGCCGCCCTCACCACAGCTGCCGGTGCCTCGACCGAGACGAACCTGACCATCCCCACGCCGACGCCCAACGCGCCGCCGACGACGAGCGCAGCCGCGCCGGGGAACGCCTCACTTCCCGCGACGACCCCGAGCACGCCGCGCCGGTACTTGTCGGACTCCGCGCCGGGAGCCGGCAGCAGCTCGTCGAGGTCGTCCGCGTCGAGGGCGGTGACGGCGCTGTTCGGCAGCTGCAGACCGATGTCGATGCACTCGACCACTCCCGCGCGCTCGGCACCCGGATCGACGAGCAGGCCGATCTTCGTCGCCCCGAACGTCACCGTCACGTCCGCTCGGACCGCGGCGCCTTCGACCTCCCCGGTCGACGCATCGACGCCACTGGGCACGTCAACCGCGACCACAGTCGCCGCGACGGAGTCCAGCCGTCGCGCGACACCTGCCATCGGCTCCCGGAGCGGCCCGCTGCCGCCGATGCCGACCAGCCCGTCGAGGACCAGGTCGGCGCTCGCCAGCAACGCCGCGTCGCCGTCTCCGCCGCCCTGCGTCGCGCGTCCGCCCGCGTCTCGCAGCGCATCGAGTGCCGCAGCGAGCGGCCGGTCGGTGAACAACAGCGCGTCGACCCGGGCACCCCGCGCGGCGAGCCGCGCACCCGCGTAGAGCGCATCGCCGCCATTGCCTCCGGAGCCGACGAGCAGCACCACCCGCGCCCCGTAGACCTCGCCGAGCAACGCAGCGCAACGCCGGGCGAGGGCGAACGCCGCGCGCTGCATCAGCGTGCCCTCGGGAAGTGCGTCGAGCAGCGGCTGCTCGGCGGCGCGCACCGTGGCGGCGTCGTACGCCGCCCTCACGGGGCACCCTCGGCGACGACCATCGCCACGGCGATGCCGGCGTCATGCGAGATCGACACGTGCCAGTGCTCGATTCCTTGCCGCTCGGCAGCAGCAGCCACGGTGCCACTGACATCGAGGAACGGGCGGCCGAGGTCGTCGTGGCGGACTTCGACATCGAGCCATTCGAGTCCGGCGGGGGCGCCCAGCGCCTTCGCGACCGCTTCCTTCACGGCGAAGGTGGCGGCGAGCGTCGCGTTGCCCGCCTCACGCTCGGCGGCGGTGAACAAGCGCTCCTTGAGGTGAGGCGTGCGTTCGATGCTGTCAGCGAACCGTTCCAAGCCGACGACGTCGACGCCTAGTCCACGGATCACTTACTCGACTGTCACGCTCTTGGCGAGGTTGCGCGGCTGGTCGATGTCGAGCCCGCGCGCCATCGCGAACTCGGCGGCAAGGATCTGCATCGGCACGATGGTCAGCAGCGGCGACAGCAGGGACTTCGTGTCGGGAATCCGGATCAGCTCGTCGGCATGTGCGGTCACGCTCTCGTCGCGGTCGGTCGCGATGACGATCGTGCGGGCGCCTCGAGCGCGGATCTCCTGAACGTTGGTCACCAGCTTCGGCGTCAGCGCGTGGCGGGGCGCGAGGACGACCACCGGCGTTCCCTTTTCGATCAGCGCTATCGGACCGTGCTTGATCTCACCGGCCGGAAAGCCCTCCGCAGAGACGTAAGCGAGCTCCTTGAGCTTCAGCGCCCCCTCGAGGGCCATCGGGTACCCGACGTGCCGGCCGAGGAACAGCACACGCTCGCTTCCGGCGATCTCCCGCGCGAGCTTGCGGACCGGGTCCATGCGGGTGAGCACCTCGCTGACCAGATCCGGGGTGTGCTCGAGGTCGCGGAAGTGCGAGCGGACCTCGTCACCGTCGCGGTAGCCGCGGACCTGCGCGAGGTGCAGGCCGACGAGGTACATCGCGGCAAGCTGCGTCATCACGGCCTTGGTGGAGGCGACCGCCACCTCCGGCCCGCCACGCGTGTAGAACGTCGCGTCGCTTTCACGTGCGATCGAGGAGCCGACCGTGTTGCTGACCGCGAGCACCCACGCCCGTTGCCGGCGCGCGTGACGAACCGCCTCCAGGGTGTCAGCGGTCTCCCCGCTCTGACTGATGGCGATCACCAAGGTGTGCGCGTCAAGGACCGGGTCGCGGTAACGGAACTCGCTGGCGATCTCGACCTGGACGGGCAGCCTCGCCCACCGCTCGATGGCGTACTTGCCGACCAACCCCGAGTGGTACGTCGAGCCGCACCCGACGACGATGACCTGCGTGAGACCCTGGATGTCCTCGTCGCTCATCGCGAGCTCGTCGAGCACCAGCCGGCCCGCGGCGTCAATGCGGCCGCCGATGGTTTCGCGCACCGCCTCCGGCTGCTCGTCGATCTCCTTCAGCATGAAGTACTCGTAGCCGGCCTTCTCCGCTGCCGCCGTGTCCCAGTCGACGTGGAACTGCTCGCCGCGAACCGGGTCGCCGTCGAGATCGGTGACCGCTACGCCGCCGCGGCGGAGCACCACGACCTGGTCCTGATCGACGACGCGTGCCTCACGGGTGTGCGCGATGAACGCGGTCACGTCGCTTGCGAGGAAGTTCTCACCCTCGCCGAGCCCGATCACCAGCGGCAGGTTGCGGCGGGCACCGACCACGACGTCCGGTTCGTCGCGATGCGCGACGACCAGGACGAAAGAGCCTTCCAGCTCGCGACACACCGACCGCACCGCCGCCGCGAGGTCGCCGTCGTACCGCTCCTCGATCAGGTGGGCGACGGCTTCGGTGTCCGTCTCGCTGGAGAGGGCGTGGCCGCGGTGCTCGAGCCCGTCGCGGAGCTCGGTGAAGTTCTCGAGCGTGCCGTTGTGCACCACCGCGACAGCACCGCTGCAGTCGACGTGCGGATGCGCGTTGCGGTCGGTGGGCGCGCCGTGAGTGGCCCAGCGGGTGTGGCCGATGCCCAGCGTGCCCTGCAGCTCGGCCGGCGGGGCTTCGGAGAGGGCGCCGCGCAGGTTCGCGAGCTTGCCGGCGCGCCGAACCACGGCGAGCTCGCCTTCCGGGTTACGGATGGCGACGCCGGCGGAGTCGTAGCCGCGGTACTCCAGGCGGGCGAGCCCGGCCATCACGACGTCGAGGGCTGACTGCTCCCCGACATAGCCGACGATCCCGCACACGTAACGAAGGGTACGCGGGTGAACCGGGTGAACAACGCTGACAACCTGACGTCGGCTGCGCTACGTATGAATGGTTGTGGCGATGTCCGACGCTGATGAAGCGGCCTTCCGTGCGTTCGCCCACACGCGCCGCCCGGCGCTGCGACGAACCGCGTACCTGATGTGTGGCGACTGGCATCAGGCCGACGACCTGGTCCAGACCGCTCTCACCAAGCTCTACGTCGCGTGGCGGCGGGTTCGGGGCGACGAAGCGCCCGACGCCTATGCCCGGCGAATCCTCACTCGGTGCTTCCTGGACGAGCGCCGCCGGCCGTGGCGCCGGGAGTCTCCGGTCGAGACCTTTGACGAGCAGGCCGTCCTCGTGGTCGAGCGGCCCGATGAGTCGGCTCTCGACCTCCGCGACGCCCTGGCCCAGCTACCGCCACGGCAGCGCGCCACTGTCGTCCTGCGGTTCTGGGCGGATGCCTCGGTCGCCGAGACGGCCGATGTGCTGCGTTGCTCCGAAGGCACGGTCAAGAGCCAGACCGCCCGGGCGCTCACCACCCTCCGTTCCCTGCTCGCTGACCCCGTTCTCGTCGAGGAGACGTCATGACCGACCTGTTCGACCGCTTCGCCGCGATGCTCGATGGCGAGCCCGCCGCGCCGTACGACATCGACCGGGTCGTCGCTGACGGCCGGCGTGCTCTGCGCCGGCGCACCACGCTCACCGTGGTCGTCGGAACCGCCGGCACAGCGGCGGTGACCGCCGCCGTGGCGGTGCCGATCGCGGCCGCGCAGCACGCCGGTCCGGGCAATCGGATCTCGGTGCTGTCCTCTCCCCCTCAGCAGCCGAAGTGCGAGCTCTACTACCAGGCAGGCCCAGCCGGGAAGAAGGCCACCAAGGTGCGGCTCGCTAAGGCGTACTCCCTGGCTCAGGCGCACCCGAAGCCCGGCTACAAGGTCAGCCGGGTCGTCACCAGGCACGGCGTCGTGGAGTTCGAGATGTGCCCGCCCGGAGCTGACACCTCAGCCGCCCCGAAGCCGACCGCCGCGCCTGACCCGACGGCCACGATGCCGCCGTACTCCTACAGCGCCGACCCGCAGACCATCGCTGACGGCTTCGGTCACGAGCTGAGCACTCAGGTGAAGCAGCTCGGGCTCACGATCATCTACAGCCGCGCCTTCGCTCAGGAGACGTCCACGTTGGAGAAGGGGCATCCGACGTACTACGACGGCAACGTCGACGTGCAGCTTCCCGACGGACCCGCCGACATCGGCGTCCAGGTGACGCACGCGGTCACGGGACTGGTGCCGTTCGACGGAGCGTGCAACCCGCCGAAGTGCGAGCAGACGAAGCTGGCGGACGGCAGCGTGCTGCAGGTGTCGCACATCGATGCCGGAAGCGGTGGCGCCGAGGTGATCGCGGTGGAGATCCACCACCCGAACGGCCTGGTCGTCGAGGCCCAGGAGTCCAACTACGCGTTCGGGCCGGAGGCGACGCGGGCGCGGACGAAGGACCAGCCGCTCACGATCGACCAGCTCACAACGCTCGCCGAAGACCCCGCCTGGACCTTCTGACGCCGAACTTGCGAGAAAAGCCCCAAATTCGCACGGAAACGGGCTTTTCTCGCAAGTTTGCGATTGCTAGTCCTGGCCGACGTACTTGTCGAGCCAGTCGACGAGCGGGCTCATCGCCCGCAACGCGTTGACCACTTCGGGGTACGCCTTCCTCGTCGACAGCCAGGCGGGCGCCCCGAACTCGCGGCCGCAGGTCAACGCCTTGTAGCGGAGCAGGTCCGCGCGTGGGTGCTCCTTGTCGAAGCCGCTCGGCACCCGGGTGAGCTGCTCGCCGTGCACGTTCAGCTTCGCCTTCGCGACAGCGGCGAGCGCCCGCTCGAGCGCCTTGCCGGACAGGTCGTCGTCGACCGCCCGGCGCAGCCGACCGACCTGGCCCGACGTCGTGTGCCAGTAGCCGCCACCGACGAACAGGCCGGCGGCCGAGATCTGCACGTAGCGGCTGCTGTCGTGGAAGACGACGCCCTGATGGGTCTTGTACGGCGCCTTGTCCTTGCTGAACCGGATGTCGCGGTACGGCCGGAAGAACTTCCCGTCGCCGAACTCCGGCCCGAGCAGCGCAGTCAGCTCGAGGAGCGGCGCCTTGACCGACTCTTCGTACACGGCCTTGTTCGCGTTCCAGAACGTCTTGGTGTTGTCCGCCTCGAGGTCCTCGTAGAAGTCGAGGGCGGCTACCGGGATGCCGGCGAAGGTCATTGCTGAACAGTAGCCAGCAGACCCGCGTCCGACTTCGCCTGCAGGACGTCGAGGACGTCGGCCTTGATCGTCGCGGCGAAGACCGGATGAGTCTCGGCACGCGCGCGCACGGCGGCCGCCATGTCATGGATCGGCGACGCGTCGGTGTCGAGCAGCATCGTGCCGCCGGCGCGGAAGAAGCGAACCGCCGCCGTACCGGGTGGCACGCTTCTCACGGCGACCGCGTGGAAGCTGTCGGAGATGACCACGCCGTCGAAGCCGAGGTCGTGGCGGAGCATCTGTTCGGGCACGACCGAGGAGAAGCAGGCCGGATGGTCCGGATCGATGTTGGGATAGGTCGCAAGGGAGACCATCACGAACGGCGCCCCGGCTGAGACACCGCTTTGGAACGCCGCCAGATAGGGATCGTGGCGGGTGGTCGGGTCGGTGACGTGCTTGGCCAGGTCGGTGTTTCCGGTCGCCCGGCCCAGACCCGGAAAGTGCTTGACGGTCACCGCGACGTGGGCCGACTCGCCGCGCACCACCGCCGCCACATGCGGCCCGACCACATCTTCGGTGTGCCCGTACTCGCGGTCATACCTGCCGATCGGCTGGTTGGCATGCGCGTGGCGTGCGGGGACGATGTCGGCCACGGGCGCGAGGTTGAGGTTGACCCCGGCCGCGGCGAGCTGTTGCGCCCACGTCGCCGACTCACGCCGCAGCCGTGCAGCGCTCCACTGCCCCTGCTCCAGGGCGGTGGGCATCGCCGAGAAGCCGGGACCGGTGAGGCGCTGCACCTGGCCACCCTCTTGGTCGGTGGCGATGAACGGCGCCGCTCCGGACCGACTCAGCGAGCTGTCGATCGTCGCGGCGGTCACGGCGACCGCGGCCGCACCCGCCGATGAGTTGCCGTTGAGAATCACGTTGCCGACCCCGAGCCGGTGCAACCGCGCGAGCTTCGCCGCCGAGGGGCCGCCGGAGCGCACCCCCGCCATGAACAGCTGCCCGATCCGCTGCCCGGGTGTCATGGCCTGGTACGCCGCTACGACCGGATCCGCGGCGGCGCGGGAGACGACGACGTGGTGCGCAACCTGGGTGACGGTGGGAGTCGCCATCGCCGTACACGGCAGTCCCAGGCCAACCGCGAACGCGACGTACCCCCGAATGACGGTGGCGCGCTTCACCGTTCGGCGCCGTCTCTCAGCGCCGCCACGATCCGCTGGGCGAGCTCGGTTGCCTGCGCGGCCGTCTCGGCCTCGACCATCACCCGCACGAGCGGCTCGGTGCCGCTCGGCCTCACCAGGACCCGCCCGCCGTCGCCGAGTTCGGCAGCGACGAGGTCGATGACCTCTTGCGCAGCAGCGATCGCCGGCACGGGCGCGGTCGTCGTGACGTTGACGAGAACCTGCGGAAGTCGCTGCAGCGCGCCGGCAAGTGCGGAGATCGGCCGGCCCGCGGCAACTACGGCGGCTGCGAGATGCAGACCGGTCAGCAGCCCGTCGCCGGTGGTCGCATGGTCGAGCAGCAGGACGTGGCCGGACTGCTCGCCGCCGACCACCGCCCCCTCGACGCGCATCCGCTCGGCGACGTGCCGGTCACCGACCGGTGTGATCGCAAGGCTGATCCCATTCGCCGCCAACAACCGCTGCAGCCCGAGGTTGCTCATGACTGTTGCGACGACCAAGTCGCGGCGAAGGTTGCCACGGGCATGCGCGTGAAGCGCCAGGATCGCGAGAATCGCGTCACCGTCGATCGGCTCACCCTCCGCGCTGACGGCGAGGCAGCGGTCCGCGTCGCCGTCATGCGCGATGCCCATGTCAGCGCCGGCGTTGACCACGGCGGCTTGCAGCGCCTCCAGGTGAGTCGCACCGCAACCTTCGTTGATGTGCGCTCCGGTCGGGTCGGTGTTGATCACCGTGACGTTCGCACCCGCCCGCGAGTACGTGTCGGCGGCGATCCGGCCCGCTGCGCCGTTCGCGCAGTCCACGACGAGGCGCAGCCCGTCGAGGCGAGTCGACAGCGTGGCCAGCAGCGCCTCGACGTACCACTCGTGGTCGCCGGTGAGGTCGGCAACCACCACGCCGCGGCGGCCGCTCTCGTGCAGTGAGGCGAGCCGACCTTCGATGCGTTCCTCGACCGCCTCGTCGAGCTTCACCCCGCCGGGGCCGAACAGCTTGATGCCGTTGTCCCGGACCGGGTTGTGGCTCGCGGAGATCACCACGCCGAAGGCAGGCAGGCTGTCCCGCCCGCGAACCCCCTCAACCACCGCGCGGGCAACAGCGGGCGTCGGGATCACTCCGAGCAGCGCGACGTCGGCACCGGCGGACTTCAGGCCGTCAACCACCGCTTCCTGCAGCCAGGCACCCGACGGACGCGGGTCCCGTCCGACGACCACCAGTGGCGACGACCGGCCGGTGGCCAGCTCGGCGACCGCAGCCCCCGCAATCGAACGCGCGAGATCTGCGGTGAGGTCGACACCGGCGACCCCACGGACACCATCCGTGCCGAACAGGCCGGCCAACGGCTGTTACCGCTTCGAGTACTGGGGGGCCTTGCGGGCCTTCTTCAGGCCGTACTTCTTGCGCTCCTTGGCCCGCGCGTCGCGGGTGAGGAAGCCGGCCTTCTTCAGCGGCGGCCGGGCGGCGTCATCGGTGTCGAGCAGGGCACGGGCGACGCCGAGCCGGACCGCACCGGCCTGACCCGAGACACCGCCACCGTGAACGCGAACGAGCACGTCGTAGCGGTCGGGGATGTCGAGGGTGACCAGCGGCTCGTTGACGATCTGCTGGTGGACCTTGTTCGGGAAGTAGTCGTCGAGCGTGCGGCCGTTGATGGTCCACACCCCGGTGCCGGGAATGAGCCGGACGCGGGCGATGGCCTCCTTGCGGCGGCCGGTGGCAGCCGCGGGGCCGGTCACCTGGACGACCGGCTTGCGCTCAACCGGAGCGGCGGGCGCCTCGTCCTCGATGTCGCCGGCGGTTTCGCCCGCCTCGACGTCCTCGGTGGCGTCGGTCTCGTCGACTCCGTCGATTTGCGCCGACTCGGCGACGTCTTCGGTCACGGTCTCACTCACTACTGCGCCACCTGCGTGATCTCGTAAGGCACCGGCTGCTGGGCCTGGTGCGGGTGTTCCGGACCGGCGTACACCTTCAGCTTGCTCGCCATCTGCCGGCCGAGCGTGTTGTGCGGAAGCATCCCCTTGATCGCCTTCTCGACCACCCGCTCCGGACGCTTGTCCATCAGCTCCCCGATCGGCGTCGAGGTGAGGCCGCCCGGGAAGCCGGAGTGGCGGTGAGCCAGCTTGTCGGCCCGCTTGTTGCCGGTCAGGGCCACCTTGTTGGCGTTGACGATGATGACGAAGTCACCCGTGTCGAGGTGCGGCGCGAAGATCGCCTTGTGCTTGCCACGGAGCAGTCGGGCGGTCTGGCTCGCGAGCCGGCCCAGCACGACGTCAGTCGCGTCGATCACGTGCCACTGGCGCGTGACCTGGCCAGGCTTCGGTTGGAACGTACGCACAGGGGTGCCTTCTGCTTCGAGTCTCGACTTTTGTTGATGCCCATGCCCGTTGGGCGGACCGTACGAGGCTACCCGCGCCCCTGTTGAGGGGTCAAAATCCCGATCTGCGCTCCAAATGGGCCTTCGCGGCACCGTCTCCCGGGCCGTTTCGGGCACCCAGGCGCCCGGCGATCGCGGCGCGGTGGGGCTCGTCGACGTTTCCGCCGTACTTGAACTTGCCCGTCACCTCGCGGATCGCCAGCCGCAGCCCCCTGATCCCCGGGAGCTTCCGCTCGTGGACCGCCGGGTCGGCGTGCCCGCTGTTGGGCTCGAACACCCCGAGCTGGCGGCGCAGGATCGCCAGCTTGCCTTCGTCGTCGTCCACGACGGTGGCTTCGCAGCGCAGCTGGACGGCGGCGTAGTACGTCGTGGGAATCCCGGTAGCCGGGTCCTCGGCGCCGATCGCCTTCCACGCCGCCGGCACGTACGCCCAGTCCCCGGCGACGCTCAGCAGCACTGCCGGGTTCTCCTCGATCGCCCGCCAGATCGGGTTCGGCCTGGCGAGGTGGAGCACGACCTCGTCGCGCTCCAGCACGTACTGCGTCGGTACGACGACGGGCACGTCGCGGCCACGGCCGCTCGCGATGAGCTGGCCGAACGCCTGCGCCGCGACGAAGCCGCGCCACTCGTCGTCACCGGTCGTCGCGTCCCACGGGTGGACCAGCATCAGCCGGCCCGGACCCGGTCCACCCGACCCTCGTCCCACACCGGCTCGGGCGTCTCCGCGACCGTGCCGTCCGCACGGAAGACGACAAACCGGTCGAAGGACTTCGCGAACCACCGGTCATGGGTGACCGCGACCACCGTGCCCTCGAAGGAGTCGAGGCCCGCCTCGAGCGCGTCGGCCGAAGCGATGTCGAGGTTGTCGGTCGGCTCGTCGAGCAACAGCAAGGTTGCGCCGGACAGCTCGAGCAGCAGGATCTGCAACCGCGCCTGCTGACCGCCCGACAAGGTCTCGAACGTCTGCTCACCGGCGCGGGCGAGCTCGTAACGGTCGAGCACTCGCGCGGCCTGCTCACGGCCGAGCCCGTCGCGGTGCTCGTCGCCCTTCCAGAGGATGTCGAGCAGAGTACGGCCGATCAGCTCCGGATGCTCGTGCGTCTGCGCGAACCATCCGGGCCGCACCCGAGCGCCCAGGCGCGCGGCGCCGCGGTGCGCAACCTGCGTCAGCGGCGTACCGGCGACCGGGCGGTGCTCCGCGTCCGGATCACTGCCGCCCGCGGCAAGCAGCCGCAGGAAGTGAGACTTCCCGGAGCCGTTGGAGCCGAGCACGGCAAGGCGCTCGCCGAACCACACCTCGAGGTCGAACGGCCGCATCAGACCGGTGAGCTCGAGCTTCTCGCACACGACGGCGCGCTTGCCGGTGCGCCCGCCGCGCAGCCGCATCGCCACGGCCTGCTGCATGGGGACGGCACGCGGCGGCCCTTCGCGCTCGAACCGGTCGAGCCGGGTGCACGCCGCCTGGTAGGCGCCGGCCATTCCGTCGTTGTACTCGGCCTTGGTCTTCATCCGCAGCACGAGGGCTTTGAGCTTCGCGTGCTCCTCGTCCCACCGCCGGCGTAGCTCCTCGAGCCGGCTGTTGCGCTCGGCGCGGGCGTCGGCGTACGACGCGAAGCCGCCGCCATGCA
>DASZOU010000019.1:0-45537 GCA_035550655.1 Mycobacteriales bacterium | reverse complement strand
ACGGCGCCACCAACCCCGACAACACCAGCCCCGTCGACCGACGGTGGCACCGCGCCAAAACCCACGCCGGCTGGACCTACCTCAAAAACCCAGACCAAACCGTCACCTGGACCTCACCCCACGGCCTCACCGAAACCGTCCGCCCACACGACTACCGGCTCGGTCCCTAGCCGCTGCTCACTAGGATCGGGCCCTTGAACCGTCACCAGTTCCTCAGCGGCCTGCATGAACGGCTCAGCCCGCGTTCGTACCTCGAGATCGGGATCAACGACGGACGTGGCCTGGCCCGCTCGCGTACCCGGACCATCGGCGTCGATCCCGCGTTCCGGATCACCGTCGACTCGCCTGCGACCTGCAACTGGTCAAGGCGACCAGCGACGACTTCTTCGCGCGCGCCGAGCCGTTCGAATGGTTCCCCGAGCGGACACCCGACCTGACGTTCATCGACGGGATGCACCTGTTCGAGTTCGCGCTGCGCGACTTCATGAACACCGAACGGCACAGCACCGCGTCCAGCGTGATCGTTCTCGACGACATGCTCCCCGCTCGGTCCCCGAGGCCGCCCGTGATCGGCACACGAAGATGTGGACCGGCGACGTCTACAAGGTGGCGACGGTTCTCGAAACGCTGCGGCCGGACCTCACCGTCGTCCCCCTCGACACCGAGCCAACGGGACTTGTCCTCGTCGTCGGGCTCGACCCGACGAGTACGACGCTCACCGACAGCTACGACGCGATCCTGGCGGAACACGTGTACGACGATCCGCAGCGCGTGCCGGACGACGTGCTTCACCGTCGAGCGGCCGCGGAGCCGGAACGCGTGCTCGGCCATCCGATCTGGGCTGAGCTCGTCGCGGCGCGCGAGACGGGCGCCGGTCCGAGCGCGGCGACGCTCGCCTCACTTGCGAAGCTGCGTGGCACGGCGGACTACAAGCTCGACCCACCCGAACCGCGCCCGTGGCCCCGGCCGAAGAAGGTCCCCGCGCGAGGCGGGTTCCTGCGCCGGAAGTGACGGGCTTCGCTACGGAGCGGTCGCAACGAAGTACGCCTTGGCGATCTTCCGCCACACGACGTGCTTCTCGCCCACTCGAATCCGCCAAGTGGAGCTCGACTCGTCGATCCCGTTGTGCGGATCCCGGTGGCGACCCTTCGCGTACGTCCACGCCACGCCGTACTTGGCGCAGGAATACGCGGCGTACAAGTTGGGGCGGCCCTTCGGCTGCGGCCACGCCCCGCCGTCACGGATCTGGCAGGTGCTGCCGTCAGCCAGGACGATCATCAGCGGAGCCCGGTCGCGCGGCTTGGCGATCGCGGTGTTCTTGAACTTCCCCTGGCGCTTGATCTTGTAGACCTTGTGGCTGCTCGGGTCACGCATGCACAGCACCTTGCCGGGCGCCGCTGCCTTCCAGCAGGCGATGGCGTACGCCGCCGACGGCGCGCACTCCTCGATGTTGGGGCTCAGCGCGCCCGGCGACGGATCCTTGAAATCACACCCGATGCCGAACCCGAGGTGCTCCACCTTGACGGTGAACCCAGCCGCCGCATGACCGGACGCCGTCACGGGCATGACGATGATCTTCACAGTAGTCGCGGCTGACGCGGTCGCCGTCGAAGGGGCAACCGCTGCGGGCACGCCCAGACCGACGAGGCTCACGACGACAGCGGCGATCCGGGTGCGCATGGTGTCACTCTGCCAGTAGCAGCAACGCTTCGCTACGTAGGGGCACTCCCCGTGATCGGCTCCCCCATCACCATGTCACCGTCGGGACCGATGTCGTAGAGCTGCAGTCCTTCGCTGACGTTGGGAACGTCGGCGCCGAAGGCGACCGCCACCTTGTTCGCGGAGTTTCGCATCACGTCCAGCACCAGCTCGACCAGCTGTGCGTCGGTGAAGAACTCACGGGCGCGGCGTACGAGGGCGTCGTCGACGGAGTCAGGCCGAACGATCACCGCCTCGGTGAGCTGCAGCGCGGTCTTCTGCTGGTCATCGAGGTCGCTGTCGGCGAACCGGTCGATCTGGTCGTAGACCGACTCGTCACCGCCGGCTCGGATCGCGGCCGCGGTCCGCAGCGACTTGCACAGCCGGCAGTTGTGGTGCCGGGCGACCCGCAGCCGGACCAGCTCGGTGGTGAGCGGGTCCAGCTCGCCCAGCAGTGCGACCGACCGCAAGAACGGGTCGAAGGTCAGCGGCTCCGGCGAACCCTCGCGCGGGAGCCGCGGCGGAATCGTGAGGCCGAAGATCCTTCCGAGCACCAGGTCGGTACGCAGCCCGAGGTCGATCACCCACATCGCCTTCACGAACGGGACCAGGGCATCGCCGAGCCGCGGGACCAGTGACGGGACGTCGACCCCGGTGACGTCGACCACGAACTGCTCGGCAAAGTCCGCCGCAACATCCGGCTCCGGCAGCGGCTGCCACGGGATCGCGCCCAGCGTCATCGCCACCCGGGTGCGCGCGAGCGCCGCCAACTCCGCAGGCAGCGCCGCATCCACGTCGGCGTCGAGCCCACACAGCAGCTCGTACGCCTCCGGTGCGTACGCGGCTCTCGGATCGCTCACCCCTCCACCTTGCCTTATAGTCTTGTCGGACGCGGAGCGAACATTAGGGGGCCGTCCATGCCCGCCCGCGGCGTCATCGATCGTGATGGTTTCCGGCTCAGCTGGGTGCGCGAAGGCAGCGGCATCCCACTTCTAGTTGTCGGCTCGCACCGGTTTTACGCCCGCTACTTCCCGCGGGAGCTTCGTGCTCACTTCGACATCCTCTTCTGCGACAGCCGCCAGTGGGTGCCCACGCCGGCCGGCTTCGACCTGTCCACGCTCACCATCAAGACGTTCGCCGACGACATCGAGGCGGCGCGCCAGGTCACGGGCCTCGACAATCCGATCGTTCTCGGCCAGTCCCAGCACGGCGCGATCGCTTTCGAGTACGCCCGCTTCTACGGCGATCGGATTCGTGGGGTCGGCGGGGTGGCTGCCGTACCTCCGGCTCAGGAGGGGCTGGAGCCCCCGGCCGACTTCTTTCGGCGCGACGCATCGCCGGAGCGCCTCGTCGCGCACGAGCGCAACCTCGCGACCCGCCCGGTGCCGACGCGCGTGACCACCGGCAGAGAGTTCGCCGAGGAGTACGTCGCCAACGACGCGATGAACTACTACGACCTTTCGGTCAACTCCGCTCCGCTGTGGGAAGGCGTGGACCTCAACCTCGAGGTCGTCTACCAGCTCTTTGGGCCTGAGGGACTCGGTGGCTTCCGCCTCGAACCGTTGGAGGTCCCCGCCTTCCTCGGTCTCGGACGCTTCGACTACGGCGTGCCCCACTACCTGTGGGACGAGCCCAGGAAGCGGTTGCTGAACCTCACCTTCAAGCTGTACCAGAAAAGCGGGCATCACCCGCCGTACGAGCAGCCCGACGAGTTCACCGCCGACCTCTACGACTGGGCCAAGCGCCTCTGAACCCCGCCGGCGCCATCGTCAGCTCGGGTTGGCGCCCAGGTAGAAGCTGGCCACCGCCTCGGTCACCATCGGCCCGTAGGTAGCCCGCTCCGCTGCGGGATAGGTCCACTTCACGTAGTAGATGTTGGTCGAGTAGACGAACTCTCGGTCCACGAAGGTCTGTCCAGATGCCGTGGTGCCCCGTGCCGTGACAACCCGGCCGTGGCGGGTGACCTCAGTGCCTTGAATCTGGTACATGTGGCGCAGCTGGATCACCATCTGGCCAGGTGTCACCTGATGGACGTTGAGATCGCCGCCGGCGGTCATCGTGGCGCGCCCGTCCGCGCTTTGGAAGACGAGAGCGTCACCATCGGTCGGCGGGGCATCAGGAACGAACGACGCCGGCACATGGACAGTGAAGCCGAAGCGGCCACTCCTGTAGGCGGCGTAGGCCGCCGGGCCGGGGCGACAGTCCGACGGTTCCGACATGGCCCATGCCTGCGCCAGCGCCGCCGGGACCTCCGACGGGCACAGCCCGCCACCGGAGTCGGTGAGCAGTCCCCACGCCGACCAGCCCCCAGCGGGCAGCTCCGAGAACACGAAGGGACCGTCCTGGAACTGCACCTTGGCCTGCGCACTTGCCGACCGCGAGGGAACGAAGCTCGCCACTGCCCAGTAGGTCCGAGTCTGATCGATCCGGCCGTAGTGGGCCGAGCCCTTTTCGAATCCCGCCACGTCGCTGACCTGGATGTGCTGCGCGCTCGCGAATGCAGCGATCAGGTCTTTGCGCACCGACGCAGTCAGCGGAAGCGACTTCCCGGTGTACCGGCCGGCAATCCTCACCGACTGCGGCGAGTGGTGCCGCGTCCCTGCAGCAACGACCCCACCCGCAATGCCGATCCCGAGTACGCCGACGACCGACGTGGCCGCCACCGCGATCCGGCGCCGTCGCACCGACCGGAACGCTCGCGGCAACGCGTCGGGAGCCAGCATTACGTCGGCGGTCTCAGTCTTCATCGCGTCCTGCAGCAGGTTCTCGAGGTCGTTGCTCATGAGCTCCTCTCCTCCTGACCGATGCCGGTGACAACGGCCTGCCGCGCGTCGACAACCTCACGGAGAGCAGCAAGTCCGCGGGAGGTGGCTGACTTCACGGTGCCAACCGAGCAGCCGAGTACGTCGGCCGTATCGACCTCCGAAAGCTGCTCCCAGTGACGCAGCACCACCACTGCGCGCTGTCGTGGCGGAAGGGTCGCCAGCGCCCGCATCAGCACGTCTCGGAGGTCGAGCGTCGCCACCGCATCGTCGGGTCCGGCGCGCTCGGCCAAGTCGAGCCCGAGCATCTCACGGCGACGTGAGCGCCACCGCCAGCGATCGATCGCAAGCCGAGACATCGTTCGGCGCAGATAGCCCTCGGGATCGCCCTCGATCTGCGACCAGTGCCGAACCAGCCGCTCGAGGGACTGCTGGAACAGGTCCTCGCCGGCTTCCCGTGAACCGGCCAACAGCACCGCCGTCCGAAGCAGGCTGGTGCCTCGAGCCGCGACCCATTCGTCGAGGCCTTCGTACCGCTCACCTGCCATGGCGATCCCCTCGTGCGATCCCGTCACCAGGCAAGTACGCCGCCGCAGGACAAAAGGTTGCGACGAAGCGGTGTCAGGTTTGGGAGCGGGCCGCTCCCCCGCCGATCGGGCAGCTGACGCCGGTGCCACCGATGCCGCAGTAGCCGTTCGGGTTCTTCGCGAGGTACTGCTGGTGGTAGTCCTCGGCGTAGTAGAACTCTCCCGCCGGAGCGATCTCGGCGGTGATGTCGCCGAATCCGGCGGCGTTGAACGACGGCTGCATGAGGTCGCGCGACTCGTTCGCCGCCGCGAGCTGCTCGTCGGTCGTCGTGTAGATCGTCGACCGGTACTGCGTGCCGACGTCGTTGCCCTGCCGCATCCCCTGCGTCGGGTCGTGGGACTCCCAGAACACCTTCAGCAGGTCGGCGTACGAGATCTTCGCCAGGTCATAGACGACCTGCACGACCTCCGCGTGCCCGGTTCGCGCCGAGCACACCTCGTCGTACGTCGGGTTCGGCGTGTGCCCGCCCTGGTAACCGACCGCCGTCGACACGACCCCGTCGAGCTGCCAGAACAGCCGCTCGGCCCCCCAGAAGCAGCCCATGCCGAAGTACGCCACCTCGACCGTGCCGGGGTACGGCGGCTCCAGCGGCGTACCGAGAACGAAGTGGCGGTTGGTGATCGCGAACGGCCGCGACGCCCGGCCCTCAAGGGCCTCGTCGGGCGCGATCATCGTGGTCTTGTGGCGGGTGAACAGCACGAGACAATCCTCTCCGGTGTCGGACACCCAGCACAACGCCCTGGTGCCGCCGGACGTTCCCGGACCCGCACAATGGAGGCGTGGAGGGGCGCTTCGTCGACGGCGACGGGTGGACGACCTGCAGCGCCGGGCACCAGCACTGGGGGCGGCACGGCGCCGCAGGACTGCTGCTGCGCAGCTTTGACGAGGGCGGCGCCGACCACGTCCTGCTGCAGAAGCGCGCCTGGTGGACCCACCACGGCGGCACCTGGGGCGTGCCCGGCGGAGCGAAGGCGTCGTGGGAGACCCCCGAGCAGGCGGCGCTGCGGGAGCTCGCCGAAGAGGTCGAGATGACGGTCGACGGGGTGATCGTCGAGAGGGTGCACCACGACGACCACGGCGGCTGGTCCTACTGGACCGTAATCGCGACGGTGGCGACGCCGATGCGCGCGAAGCCACGCAGCCGCGAGACCGCCGAGATGCGCTGGGTCGCGAGCGACGCCGTCGCCGCGCTTGACCTGCACCCTGGCTTCGCCGCGACCTGGCCGAAGCTCAGCGCCTGACTAGGGCAGGGAGCACACGCCGTTCCAGCCACCGTCGAAGTACGGCGGGCCGGCCGGCTTGTGGCCATCGGTGAACTGCTGTTTCGGCGCAGTCACGTAACCGTGGTGGCGGTGGAAGAAGGCACCCTTCTGGTCCTGTGCGGCGCAGGCCCGGCGCGGCCCCTCGTGCGGATCATGGTTGGTCGCCGTGTCCGGCTGCGGGATGTCGGACGGCGGCGGCGGATCGGTCGCGAACGGCAGCGCCGCGTTGTCCGGACCGCCGTCGAACAACGCGATCGCCGATCCGTCATACGGGTAGCTCGTGATCGGCTTGATGTTCCAGAAGATCGACGATGCCGTCCAGCAGTAGTTGCCGTCGACCGGATCGTTGGCCACGTTGTTCTTCGGCTCGTGGCTGCACAGCCGGCTCGCCATCAGCGCGTCGCCGCTGCCGATCCGGTTCGACGTCGCCGGCATCCCGACCGCTCGAGCGCCGATGGTCCGCGCCTCGTCGAACGCCGTGATGTTGGCGACCTGGTGGTCGCCCCACCCGGCCTGCAGCAGGACGTGATGATCGGGCGTGCCCACCGGGCAGGTGCTGCGCACCTTCGCCACCGGGACGGCACCCTGCCCGGTGCAGTCCCGGATCAAGCCGCCCACCGACGACGCCGTCATGTGACTGGCGTAGCCGTCCGGGTCGTCCCGGTCCCACAACGAGGACAGGATGTCGAGCAGTAGCTGGCGCTGCGACTGATCGGGGTAAAAGGTGTCCAGGATGTTCGAGTAGCCGATCGAGCCGTAGATGTCGCCCGGGTCGATGCCGCTCGGATCCTTGACGATCTGGATGCCGTTGCTCGTGACCACCTCGGTCAGCCCCTGGTCGGCGACGTAGTCCACCGACCTCGGCAGCAGCAGCGGATAGTCCATCCCGAGCACGCCGAGAGCGCAGCGCCGTACGTCGATCGAGATCGCGCACACCGTCCCGCCGTAGATCCCGCCCTGGCTGTTGCCGTCGTAGTACACGCCGTCGTGAAGGTTGATGAAGGTCTTGCCGCCCCGCTTGAAGGCGCTGGACGAGGCGAAGCCCTTCGGGTGGATCATCAGCCGAGCCAGGTAGAGGAAGTCCAGCTCGCCCTGCTCCGTGCGATCGGCGAGGATCGGGAACACCGAGAGGTTCGACAGCGCGAGGACGGCGTTCGGCACATCGGCGTTGGCGAACCCGAACCAGTTGACCGCGCAGTAGAGCATGCCTTCGCGGTTCGCCATCTCCTCCTGCGGCGAGGAGCGCACCTCACCACGACCACCGAACAGTCCGTGCCCGTACTCCACCGGCCGGTACATCCGGCCGGACTTGAAGCCGGTGCGACCGACCACGCAGGTGAACGCCGCGTTGTAGGTCTGCCCGCCGGGCGCCTGCATCGGCTCGGAGTCGGGGTCCGTCGGGTCCTTGTAGGCGAACACTCCCGGCGTCGGGCAGTCGTCGAACGGGCTCTCAGGGAGCTGCTCGCATTTCACCGGCACCGAGCAGGACGGCGTGATGTAGCACGGCACGGTGAAGCTGCCGTTGATCTCGCGGGCGACGTTCGGGTTCTGCTTCGCGGTGTAGTTCGTGACCGAGTCGACCGTGAACGCCGGGGCGCGGCCCGCAACCTTGCCGGCATCGATCTGTGCCTTGGTCTCGCCGAGCTGCTCGAACGCGTCGTCCCGGATCGCCAGCATGCGGCCGGTGACGTTCTGCGACGAAGCGGTGGTGAAGTCCCAGGCGAGGAACAGGTCCTTCGGGTTGGCCGTGATGTTCCAGCCGGCTTCCTTGAGGTCGTCGAACACGCCGTCCATGTGCCTCGCGCGCGGGTCACCGGCGGTGGCGTGGCTGCGGTAGTCCGCCACGTAGGTCGCGAACGACGAGGACGGCTTGGCGAGACTCCCGCTGTCGGTCACCAGATGGCGCAACCCGACCACGTAGCGATGCCCGTCGATCAGGTTCATCGCAGGATGGATCATCAAGTCCTGCTGCACCGGGGTCGTCGTCCCCGCGGGCAGCACACCGGCCTCGGTGGTGTAGTGGTCGATCTCGGCCCACACCGGCCACTTCCTGCCCGTAGTCGCGTCGATGAGCACGACACCGAGGTTGGACTTGTCGTTGACGGCAAGGTCGGTGTCGGTCGGGAGCCGGGACTTCGCCAGGTCGAGGTTGTTCGTCATTCCCGGAACGACGGTGAGGATCTCCGAGCCGGCACTGAAACCGTCGCTCGCATTCCACGGCGTCGGGTCGATCGGCAGTCCGGAGATGTTGCGGGGCATCGCGAGCGGGTTGAGGTCGAGTCGCCGGCCGGTGGCGCTCGTCGGGTCGCTCTTGGTGAACCAGTCGTTCGGGTACGGCAGCATGCACTGCGCCGGGTCGATCGGGTCGCAGCCCTGCGGATCCGTCACGGTGTCCGCGACGCCCTGCCCTGCCGCTCCGCCCCACGCGTCGTGATCGTGGTTGACCCAGTGGCTAGGCGCGGCCGCCTCCGGAGCCGCCACCGCGCCGTACGTCGGGACGACAGCGAGGGCGGCGAGGGTCACGAGGGCTAGAGCGCGGCGCATGTCCACCGTGTTCGTCGCGCGTTCACGCGACTCCTGCCGTAACGGGCAGAGCCCGCCCTACAGATAGAGGCCGGGCGCCGCTTCGGTGTCCTCGAGCCGCTCGGCGGCGACGGCGTGGATGTCACGCTCGCGAAGCAGGACGTACGCCGCGCCGTGGAGCTCGACCTCCGCGCGTTCCTCCGGGTCGAACAGCACCCGGTCGCCAACCTCCATCGTCCGCACCGATCGCCCGATCGCGACGACTTCCGCCCAGGCCAGCCGGTGGCCCATCTTCGCCGTCGCCGGGATCACGATCCCTCCGGTCGACCGCCGCTCCCCCTCGCTGGCGTCAAGACTGACCAGAACCCGGTCGTGCAGCATCTTGATCGGCAGCTTGTCGGAGGGCACCGTACGACGCTACCCGGCGCCACCGGATCGCAAGCAGCCCCGTCAACGCCGCGGCGCCGGCGATCGCGAATGTTGCGCGGGCGCCGAGGTCGTCGACGCTGATGCCGCCGAGTGCGGCGCCAAGCGATGAACCGACCTGAAAGCCGACCGACAGCCACCCGAACGCCTCCGTGGTGGCGCCGCTGGGCGCGACGCGACCCATCCGGGTGTAGAGCCGCGCGAGCGCCGGCGCCGTGGCGGTGGAGCCGGCGAACAACAAAGCGGCCAAACCCACCTTTCCCGGTGCGATCGCGTTGACCATGAGGCCGATGCCGACGAGGGAGACACCTACCGACAGGGCGCGATCGGTCACCTGCGCCGTGCCAGCACCGAACACCAGGCCGCCGATGAGCGAGCCCGCGCTCCACAGCGCGAGCACCACGCCGGAGGCGGGTGTCGCGTGGCGGCCGCTGACGAACGCGACCGTCGCGATCTCGGTCATCGAGAACCCTGTCGTGAGGGCGGCACCGACAACGGCGTAGTTGAGCACCCGGGTTCGGTACGCCGGCACCCGCGGTGCGCCTGGCACACGGAAAGGCACGGCGGCGGCGAAGGCGGGCGCGGTGACGAAGCCGAGCACGCCTGCCAGCCCGAGGCTGCCGCTGAGGATCAGAGCCGCTTGCGCGCTGACGGTGCCGGCCACGAGCGCGACCAGTGCCGGACCGGCAATGAAGACCAGCTCCTGCGCAGTGGCCTCGAGACCGTACAGAACCTGCGCTGCTTCGGGGCCGAGCAACCGCGGCCACGTCGCCCGTGAGACCGAAGAGACCGGCGCGGCGGCGACTCCGAGCAGAGCGCACACACCGAGATCGGTCGGGTAGCTGTGGTGAGCGATCAGCGCGAGCAGGACGGCAAGAGCCGCGTAGACGGCGGCAGCAGGCGCGAGGACGATGCGCACCCCGATCCGGTCAACCGCACGCGCGATCAGGACATTCGACGCCCCCGATGTCGCGACGGCCAAGCCGGCCGCCAGCCCCGACTTGGCGTAGCCGAACTGCGGGGTCAGCAACAGCAAGATGGCGAGGGTCGACATTCCCTGCGGCATCCGCCCGACCAGGGCGGTTGCAAGCAGCCGTACGACGTGAGGCTCGCGAAGGACCTCCCGATAGCGAGCCAGCATGCCGGCCTCAGCGGGAGGTCAGAGCGGCCAGTCGTTCCTCGTCCGCCTGCTGCTTCGCCTGCGCCCGTGCCACCAGCGACTCGACGTCCGCAGCCGGCCACACGACCACGCCGTCGGCGTCGGCGATCACAACGTCGCCGTCGTTGACCGTCACGCCCGCGATCTCGACGCTTCCGCCGACGCGCCCGGGCCCGTTCTTGGCCGAGGCAACCGGCGTCGTCCCCTTCGCCCAGACGGCAAGCCCGAGCTCGGCGACGGCCTGCGAGTCACGAATTGGTCCATCCGTCACGACCGCAACGACACCGGCCGCGAGCAGCTCTCGCGCCACCAGGTCACCGAGGACCGCGGTGCGTGAGTCGGCGCCGCCCGCCACAACGAGCACGGTGCCCGGCCCCGGAACCGCCGCCGGCACCTCTTTCATGGCGAGGTTGTCGTTCAGCGAGACCTCGACAACGAGCGCAGGTCCCGCGACGGTCCGCTCCGGCGACAGGGCGCGGATCCCCTCGCCGAGCACCCCCGCGCCGCCGCTCGCGTCTGCGGCAACGGTGCTCGCCAGCCAGCCCGGAAGTGAGGTCACGGCTCTATCCTGCCGGAGTGCCAGGGAGCTGTACGGCGTGCGGCGACTGCTGCGACCCGATCTGGTACCCGCTCGGGCCCGCCGACGTGCGGCAGTCCGCGGGCACGACCCGCTCTGCCGACCTGATCTTCGCCGCCGCCAACTGGACAGCCACCGGCGAACGGCGTGACGGGATGCATGCCTACCAGTGCAGCCGCTTCGACCCCGTCTCCCGCTTGTGCACGGCTCATGCCGAGCGACCGCCGATCTGCCGGGCCTATCCGATCCCGCTCAACGTGCTGCCGGCTCGCTGCACAGTCCGCTGACCGGAGGGCCGTCGCGGCCCGGCTACTCCGTCGCGTGGCGGCGACACCACTCGTACATCGCGATGCCGCTCGCGACGCCGGCATTGATCGAGCGAGTCGAGCCGTGCTGCGGGACATGCAACACGGCGGCGCACGCCGCCCGCGCGACCTCGGACAGGCCCGGCCCTTCCTGGCCGAACACGAGAACACAGCCACGCGGCAGATCCGCGTCGACGATGCTGACCGAACCCGGGAGCAGGTCGATGCCGATCAGCGGCAATCCCTGCTCCGCCGCCCACGATGCGAGCGCCGCGACCGTGGCGTGATGGCGTACGTCGACGTAGCGGTCGGTGACCATCGCGCCCCGCCGGTTCCAGCGGCGGTTGCCGACGATGTGTACCGCGGCGGCCTGGAAGGCGTTCGCGTTGCGCACCACCGTGCCGATGTTGAAGTCGTGCTGCCAGTTCTCGATGGCGACGTGGAACTCGTGGCGGGACAAGGCCAGGTCCGCGACGATCGCCTCGTTGGACCAGTACCGGTAGCGGTCGACGACGTTGCGCCGATCACCGTGCTGCAGCAGCTCGACGTCGTACCTCGGGTCAGCCGGCCACGGCTTCGGGTGGGGTCCGACTCCGATGTCCGTCATGGGTCCAGCATCGGTCATCACGTCAGACGGGAATCGAACACTCCCAGTCCCACGGGCATCGGGCGCTGAGCGCCGTCGGCGCAGAAGTTACGGATCGACAGCGCGCCGCTTCGCGGCATCCGCGCGATCATCTCGCTCGACCCCGAGCCGTCGAACTCCCATGCCTTGGCCGCGCCGAGGTCGGACATGACCTTCGCCAGCTCCCGATGATCGAGACCGTGCATCGCGGTTCGGGGATGGTCGCTCACGACGAGAAGGATCAGCTGTTTCCGGTCGCTTGTGAAACCCACCGCGGTTCGGGCGGCTTGCGTGTCGCGTTCGACGCAGCCGAGGTGCGGCGCACTGCGATGTGGGCCGAGCAGCAGCTGCTCGGCAACGGCGAAGCCGGTGGTCAGGGAATGACTCCCCTCCGTGACCACATGAAGCCGGACCTGCACGGCGGAGCCGACCTGCAGCCCGCCGAGGAAGCGTCGAGCCGCGGGCGAGCTGGCGACGAGCAGCTGTCCCTCGCGCGGAGCTGACGCCGTCGTCGTCGTAGGCGCTGCGACCACGTGTCCGTGGCGAACCACGACCGCCACGTTGCCTTTGCTCCCGTCCGGCCCGCGAGGGATCGGGCCGGGTCCCCATGCCGACGTGTACACCGACAGCCCGGGCGAAGGGAACAGAACGTTGAATCCGTCGACGTTCATCTGCTGGCCAGCTGCACTCACCTGGCCGGCGAGATGAACCCGCGCGGATTCGACGGTGCCGTCCGGCGTGATCCCGACGGTGCGCTGGGGCGTGCTGCCGATGGAACCGGGCCGACCGTGGTCGAAGACCGGCCCGATCGGCCCGGTCGGTTCGAAGTCGAACAAGCCGGCGTTCGTGGCCGCCACCAGCTTCGGGCGGTTGGCAGCGAGCTGGTCGAGCGGAGAACGATTCGACCAGCCGTCGACGAGCGGCGCGACGCTGACGTCCGGGTCGGTCGTCCGCACCCGAAGCACGTGCATGTCGACGGTGCCGGGATCACCGGTGACGGTGCGGTCGTGCGCCACGCCCTCGGACAGCGCCACTCCCGGCGCAAGCCGATGGTCGGTCCATCGAGTCGTGCTCACCAGCGACTGCGGTTTGGGGCACGGCTGCTTGATCCCCATGAAGGTGCGGTTCGGCAGCACTGCATGAGAACGCCGCTTCGGGTGCCGAACGCGGTGCGAGTCAGCAGCCGGCCGGACCTGCACCGGCTGCTGACCCACCGCTTGCGCCATCTGACGCCCCGAATGCGTGGTTCTGATCGGAACGACCGACATCGCTGTCGCTCCGACAATCACCTGGGCGGCAATCATCGCCGCCGACAGGCGCCTCACAGGCCGACTCTCAGCGTCAGCTGGACGTCTGGTTCACCAGCCATTTGCCGTTGATCTTCACCAGCGGCACCGTCGGGCTGTTGTCACTGCTCTCATTTGCCTGGCCATAGGCGTCCGTGAAGGTAGTCGAGCCGCTTGGCAAGCCGGCATTCGGGTCGCTGTTGTCGATCGTCTGACCCAGGAAGCTGAACTTGCCGGTGACGGCAACCAGTGCTTTGTCGCCGGAGACTGAGACGTTGCCGATCTTGTAGGACCCGGTGAACGAACCGGTCTTGAGCGCTGCCGCAACCTGGGTGATGCACTGCTGCGTGGTCACGGACGGTCCGGCGTAGGTGTACTTGCACACCTCTGCCGCCTTCTTGTCCTTGAATCCCTGCAGCAAGCCGATGACGGCGCCCTTCGGCGACGAGTTCGAAGCCCCGCTGCCGCCCCCGCAGGCGGTGACCGTGACGAGGGCCATGCCGGCTAGCCCCGCCGCTGACCGTAATTGACGTCGATTCACGAGATTTTCCCCCCTTGTGCGGGCCACTGGGACCCGCTCGTTTCAGTGAACCGACGTTAGCCCATGTCGATCGAGGCGGATCACCGCCGCCCGGGGCGTTCCTGACGACGTACCGTGGATCGCCATGACGTCCCCCAGACTGGCGGTCCTTGCCGCGGCGGTGATCACATCAGGTGCGCTCGGCGGCTCGCTCGGACTCGCCGCATCGCCGTCACCCACCCCCTCCTCGTCCCCGACCGCAAGCCCGTCAGCATCGAGCACGCCGACTCCGACGTCAGCCCTCGACCGGATCTCGAGCCAGGTCCGCGCCGCGATGCGCGGCAGCACGGCCGGGAAGGTCCACTACAAGATCACGATCGCGGGAGTCGGCGACGTAGCGAGGCAGGCACAGCAGGCCAGCGCCCCGGCAAGCAACGAAAAGCTGTTCACCTCGATCGCGCTGCTCGAGCAGGTCGGCCCCGACTTCCGGTACGCCACCCAGGTGTACGGCACCACCGCGCCGATCGCCGGGACGCTGCACGGCGATCTCATCCTCGTCGGGTCGGGTGACCCGACGCTGACTCACCGTGACCTCGGGAAGCTTGCGCGGCAGCTGCGAGCGACCGGGCTAAGTCGAGTCACGGGTCAGCTCGTCGTCGACGACTCCCGCTACTCCCACGCAACGCGCGCGCCCGGCTGGAAGCACGACTTCCTGCCGGATGAGTCCGGAGCCATCGACGCGTTCAGCGTCGACAACGACAACTGGCGTTCGAGCCAGAGCTTCCTCGCCGACCCGACGCCCGCGAACGCAGGTTTGTGGCGGGACGCGCTGAAGGCAGCTGGAATCCACGTGGCCGGCCCGACCCACATCGGCGTCGCTCCCCCGGACCGCTACTCCCTGGTGACCCACCGATCGCGCCCGCTGTCGAAGATCGTGCAGATGACATTGCGCGAGTCGATCAACTACTACGCCGAGATGATGATGCGCGAGATCGGCTACCAGGTCACCGGCCACGGCACCCGGTCATCGGGCGTGGCAGCCGTCCAACGCTTCGCGCGCGGCTATCGGTTACCCGTCGGACGGGTCGAGGACGGCTCGGGGCTGTCGTACGCCAACCGCGAGACGCCCGGAACGTACATCGAGTGGCTGGCCAAGCTCACCACGCTGCCGCCCGCCTACCGCGTCGTCTATGCGGGCCTGCCGGCGTCCTGCGAACGCGGCGGCACGCTGGAGTACCGGATGTGCGGGCGGCACATGAAAGGCATGGTGCACGCCAAGACCGGCACGCTCGACCACATCAGCAGCCTGTCGGGGTACACCGAGACGAGCACCGGCCGCTTCGTGACCTTCTCGTTCCTGTTGAGCCGGGTCAAAAGCATCACCACCGCCAACAACCACATCGATGCGGCCCTCAAGGCCGTCGTGCGATCCGCCGCCTAGCACCTGGCTGCTAGGCGGCGGGAAGAACCGTCCCGCGCACCTCGCCGAGATCCAGCCGACCGCCGCCCGGCGCCGGCGCGGCGCCGGTGATGACGACCTCATCGCCGTCGGAGAGGAACGCCCGGTCCGGCAGCTCGATCAAGGAACCCACCTGGTCCTCACGCGGACCGCTCACCGTCCCCGATGCGATCAGGTCGCCGGTGCGCAGCGAGGCGCCGTTCGAGGTGAGATGGGCGAGCAGCTGCGCCGGTGACCAGTACATGGACCGGTACGGCGGCCGCGAGACCACCTCGCCGTTGACCTGCAGCTCGAGGTCGAGGTCCAGCCCCCAGGGCGGCCCTTCCAGCAGGTGGGCGGGGACCTCGCTGCCCGCCGCCGGGACAGGGACGCGAGCGGCATCGAGCGCGGCGAGCGGCACCACCCACGGCGACACCGAGGTCTGGAACGACTTGCCGAGAAAGGGACCGAGGGGAACGGTCTCGAAGGCCTGGATGTCGCGCGCCGACCAGTCGTTGACCAGCACGATCCCGAAGACGTGATCGGCGAACTCCTCGACCCGAACCGGGGTTCCGAGCTCGGTCGCAGTGCCCACGACGAAGCCCACTTCGACCTCCACGTCGAGACGCTCGCTCGGTCCCGTCACGACGTCGCCGTGGGGCGTGCGGTGCTGGCCACACGGACGTCGTACGGGTGTGCCGGAGACGACCACCGTTCCGGAGCGGCCGTGGTAACCCATCGGCTGGTGCCGCCAGGCCGGCGGCAACGGCTCCTGCCCCGGACGCAAGATCCGGCCGAGCCGCGCGGCATGGTGCTCGCTGGCATAGAAGTCGACGTAGTCCGCGACCTCGAACGGCAGGTGCATCCGAACCGACGCCATCGGCAGTCGTGGGCCTTCGAGGTCGGGCAGCGCGTCGACCATCTCCCGCCAGACAGAGGGGCCGGCAGCGAGCAGCGGGTTCAACGTCGGACCGCGGACCAGCTCTGCCCAGGGCAGCGCCAGCTGCCGCGCCGTTCGCGAGAGATCGAGGACGTGGCTGCCCACGCGTACGCCTATCCGCTTGCCTCCCGAGCGCTGGCTGTAGACGCCCAGCGGATAGCACTCGGTCACGTCAGCGCGCCCAGCTCCAGGCATAGGAGCTGTCCTCACAGCCCACCGCCCCTGCCCCGATCTCGAGCGGGCGGAACGTGTCGACCATGACCGCGAGCTCGTCGAAGAACTCGGTGCCCAGGCTGTGCTCGACCGCGCCAGGCTGCGGCCCGTGCGTGAAGCCGCCGGGATGCAATGAGACCGAGCCCAGCCCGATGCCGGAGCCCTTGCGCGCCTCGTAGTCGCCGCCGCAGTAGAACATCACCTCGTCGCTGTCAACGTTCGAGTGGTGGTACGGAACCGGCACCGCAAGCGGGTGATAGTCGACCTTGCGCGGCACGAAGTTGCAGACCACGAAGTTGGTGGCCTCGAACACCTGGTGGACCGGCGGCGGTTGGTGGATGCGGCCGGTGATCGGCTCGAAGTCGGCGACGTTGAAGAGGTATGGGTAGAGGCAGCCGTCCCAGCCGACGACGTCGAACGGATGCGTCTGCTGGGTGTAGACGGTGCCCGCAACGCCGGCGCCGGATCGGTGCTTGACGTAGACCTCGACGTTGAACCCCTCGACGAGCAGCGGCTCCGTCGGGACGCGAAGGTCACGTTCGCAGTACGGGGCATGCTCCAGGAACTGACCGTTGCGCGACAGATAACGCCGCGGCGGTCCGATGTGGCTTGCCGCCTCGATCACGTAGAGGCGCAACGGCTCACCCTCGGCAGGCAGCCAGCGGTGCGTGGTGGCCCGAGGCAGCAGGACGTAGTCGCCTTGGCCGGCGACCAACCGCCCGAAAACCGTCTCGACGACAGCAGTGCCGGACTCCACGAACACGCACTCGTCACCGATCGCATTGCGGTAGTACGGCGAGGTCGCGCCCGCCACGACATACCTGATCCTGACGTCCGCGTTGCCGAGAACGAGCTGCCGCCCGGTGACGGGATCGCGCGTCTCCCAGCCGGAAGTCAGCTCGTGCAGCCGGAAGTGCCGAGGAAGCAGGGGCCGGTTGGACGTCGACGCGTCGTTCTCCTGCGGCCACGCGTGAGCCGCGGTGATCGCCGACGGCACGCCCCGGTGGTACAGCAGTGAGGAGTCGAAGCTGAAGCCGTCCTCACCCATCAGCTCCTCTGCGTAAAGGCCACCGGCAGCATCACGGTGCTGCGTGTGCCGCTTCGCGGGCACATCTCCCACCGAGCGGTAATACATGCCCGAACCGTACGCCTACGATTTCCTCGTGCCTACGCGTCGAACGACAGCCGCGCCTCCCGCCCTCACCGACGAAGACGTAACCGCGCTGCGCGCGAAGGTTGCCGCCGGCGAGAAGCCGCGCGTGGTGATCCGGGCTGCCTCCGCCGCGGTCGCGGCCGGCACGCGCGGCAACGTGATCCGCGTCGGCGATCCCAAGGACGGCGAGTACGTCGTCGTACGGCTCGGCAAGGACGAGGTCCCCTTCGCTCCCAACGAGCTCGGCATCCCCGGCCGGGCACCCGCGACGCCGGCCGCGGCCCCCAAGACGGCCCCTGCAGCCCCGAAGACTGCGCAGAGCCCTGCACCACGAGCCTCGAAGACTGCGCAGCCGCGGCGCGCGCCCTCGCGCCCAGCCAAGCGGGTCCCGCCGCTCGCGGTGACGTTGCGGTTCAAGGAAGGCGGCTGGACCATCGAGGCGCAGCGTGGCGCGCGCAGGCTGGCTCGCCCGACACCGATGCGGCCGGGTGCGGTCAGCGCTCTCACTGAGCACCTCGACGACGACGCGCTGCGTGACGCTCTCGTCGAGACGGTCGAGTCGTGCCGCTCAGTCGTCGAGGCGCAGCGGGCCGAGCTGAAATCCAAGCTCGAAGCCGCCGAGGCGGCGTTGCGCGACTACGACGCGCGCCCGCGTCGCCGATAATCGCAGCCGATGCCTGCCGACGACCTCCTCTTGCCGGAGGGATCGCTGCTCCTGCACATCGGTCCGTTCAAGACCGGTACCACGGCGTTGCAGTCCGGCATCCGAAATGCGCTGCCGACGCTCAAGGAGCACGGCGTCGTCCAGATCGGAGAGGTGCGCCGCAACGTCCGCCGCGCCGTCCTCGCCATCACGGAGAACAGAGGTCTCAGTGGCGACGCCCCACCCAGCGCCGCGTTGTGGCGGAACATGGTCGCCGACATCCATCGGGTCGACGCGCCGCGCGCCATCCTCAGCAGCGAGTTCCTGTGCGATGCCAGCGCCGAAGCCGCGCGCGAGATCGTGAGCTCCATCGGGCGGGAGCGCCTGCACGTCGTTGTCACCCTTCGACCGTTGTCCAGGATCCTCCCGTCCGCCTGGCAGCAGTACGTCCGCAACCGGCTCACGACGCCGTACGACGAGTGGCTGGATGCGATGCTCAACCGGGCGCCGTACCGACAGCCGACGCCGTCGTTCTGGCGCCGGCACCGGCACGGCAACCTGGTCGCGAAGTGGGCTGAGCTCGTCGGACCTGATCAGGTGTCGGTCGTCATCGTCGACGAGCGCGATCGCAACGGCTTCCTTCGTGCCTTCGAGCGGATGCTGGGCGTTCCGGACGGCTTACTCGTGCCGGCTGCCGCGGTCACCAACCGATCACTCACCGCCGCGGAGATCGAGCTGATCCGCCAGATCAACCTCGAGTTCGACGGCAACGGCTGGTCGGACGAGATCTACCACAAGTTCATTCGCAACGGGGTCATCTGGCGCATGCTCCGGCGCACCCCCTCGCCCGACGAGCAGCGCATCATCACTCCGCTATGGGCTCAGGAGCTGGCCGCGCAGGCCGCCGCGAAGTCGGTGCGCCGCATCAACCGACTCGGGGTGCGGATCATCGGAGATCCTCACGTTCTCGAGCAGGTCGATCCGCCACCCACCGAAACGCCGCCACCCGCCGAACTTCCCGTCGCGGCAGGGGTGGGCAACGTGGTCGCGATCCTGTATCGATCCGGGCTTGTCGTCTCACCTTCCGACGCCGCCGCCGACGAGGAAGAGGAAGAAGCGACGCTGGCCGCCATCACAGCCCCGATGACCAGGGCCGAGAAACGGCTTCGCCGTCGGGCACGTCGAGTCAGGGTCTGGTACTCGCGCCGGCGTGCTCTTCGAGCCGCAAGTCGACAGCCAGGCGGGCAAGTCAAGCCGCCGTCGGCCTAGCGGCCGCTCACCTTCGACGGAGCCGGCCGGCCAGTCCGCGTCCGGCCGAACGATGTACCGCGGGTGCCGCGGCCTTCAGCGCCTTCGACCCCTTCGACTGCTCGCGGCTCAGCGCGGCAATCGCCGCAACGACTGCCTCGGCCGCCAGCCCGACCGGAAGCACCGGCGACGTGTCCGCGCTCGATGCGGAGGACTGGCGCGCGCGGAGCTGGTCGAGATCGCCGACCACCCGGATGCCGAGAGAGCCGATCCCGTCAGCGATCTCGTTTCCCAGCTCGGCAGCTCGGTCCAACGCCCAGTCTGGCGTGGGAATCGGCTGCAAGTCAATGGCAGCCGGGCGGCTCAAGGCCAACCGGTTCACCACGCCGTTGCGGATCGCGTCGCGATAGAGCCGATCAGGCCACTTCCGCTTCTTGAACTCGACGTTGACCAGCCGCAGCATCTCGGCTTCGCCCCAGCTCAGCGACCGGTTGTCCCGCTCGGTGGGACCCGGCACCAGCAGGCCGTCAGGCAGCCCGAGCAAAGCCTCGAACTGGCGCAGCAGCAACATGTGGTCACGCGAGTCCACGACGATCGCGGTGACGTGATCAGCACCCGCGAACTTCGCCCATCGCGCAAGGATCTCGTCGTGGCGGTGCCGCTTCCAGAACGTGGGAGTCGGCTTGTCGTACGGCGCCTCGAGCAACATCCCGCGCAGCCACGTGTCGTAGTCGACGCGTACGCCGTTCTGCAGGTACTGCTGCCACGCCGACGGCAGGATCTTCGCGAGCGGCCGCAACGTGGCGAGGATGTGCACGCGCTGGCCACCAAGGTCGTCGACGACCCGCTGCGCCTGCTCGTCCGTCGCCTGGCTGAGCCACTCGCTGCTGATGATGATCCGCCGGTCCCTGGCCCGGTTCGTCTCGTCGACCAGCTCCAGCCAATCCTTCTCGTTTGCCGGCCGGTCGCCGAGCCGGCCCGGGGCCTGCGTGATCGCGATGCCCGGCATCTTGTGGTAGCGGTCAGTGCCCGGATAGAGCACACCCTCGGCGCGCATCTGGTCGCGGGCTTGGTGCAGCGCACGCTGGATCGACGTCGTACCGGTCTTCGGAAACCCGATGTGCACCAGGCACGCGTGCTCCGGGATGAGCAGCTCGGCTCCGCTGGACATGCCCTCAACTTTCGTTCGACGACCGCGAATCAGCCTAGAGGAGCGGCTCCGACGTCAACCTCGGCACGCCGAGCGACGTTGAACACACGTGAGGTTTCGCACCGCCGTGGTCATTTCCGGCGTCGCAGCGCTGGTTGCGTTTGCCACGACCGCTGCCGCCGGCCTATCCCCTTCGACCGTCGTCGTCGGGGGCGGTTCCAGCACCCAACGCGACATCGTGAGCCTCCTCACCGGGTCCCGCGACGCACTCGTCTACGAGCTCCAACACCGCCTCGCAAGCGACATCGGCGGGCCCCCCGGCCTGGCGGGCCTCGCGCCGTACGCCGTGGTCGCGCGGACGGTCGACGGCAGCACGAGCACACTCTCCGGCGATGACGCGGCGGCGGATCTGCAGGGCTGGTCTGCGGCCGGGGCCTTGGTGAGCGCGCGGAACGCCACTGACCCGCTCCTGGTCGAGTGGTGGAACCTGGCGAACGGGCACAACGGAACGCTGACCCTGCCGGTCGGTGCCCGCTACCTGTCAGCCGCACCCGGCGGAGTGCTGTCCATGACCGCCGACGGCACCGTCACGTTCGAGGACCTCGCCGGCGTTCCAAGTCCCTGGGCGAACCCGTTCGGTGAACGGCCCGCCCAGGTCTTCACGGGCATCGGGCCGCACGGCGCCGTGCTGGGGACCGCGACCGGTCGAGTGGCCTACCTCCGCTTCGCGGACCCCCACACCGCCCGCAAGCTGCACCCGGGCAGAGGTTCTGACGACGTGATCTGCTGGGCGGTGGGAGCCCGGTACGCGGCCTGCACCACGCACCAGCACGACCGGCCGCTTCGCCCGGCGCTTCTCCCTCTCGACGGGCGGCCCGCCATCCGGCCGACCCACACGCACGCCCGGTTCGGCCCGGTCGCCCTCGTGCACGGCGACCATCTGATGTGGGAGCGGTTCGCGTCAGCCGGCGCCCGAGGCGTGCTCGCCGCGATCACGCCAGGCGACCGCACCCCTGTCGTGGGTCGCCGCAGCGTGGCTTTTGGTGCCCTCCGGTCGGCGTACGGCGCCGCGATCACCACGGCGCCCGCTGCAACGACGCTGCTGAAGGCGACGGGTCCGCGAGGCGTCGTCCGGCTCGAACCCGCGCCGCGATCTCCCGCCACCGCTGCCGCTTTCGCCCTCAAGGGCAACCGGTTGTTCGACATCGACGACGTGCGGAATGGGACCTCCGATGGCGCGGTTGCCGTCCGCTTGCGGGCCTCCTCCGGCCCCGACGCCGCGCGTCCGACCAGCCTCGCGCACCCGGCCGCGCCGATCGTGCGCAACGTCGAGGCCTCCCGGAACCGTTACGCATACACGACGTCGAGGACGGGCTACCTCGGAACCTTGCACGTCGTCGGCCCCACACACACCCGCATCATCAAGCACGTCGTCACAACCGCCGGTATCTCACTGTCCGACCCTTGGGTTGCCTACCGCTCCCAGGCGCCGGGCCGGAGCGCGCGGCGCCTCCACGTCCGCAACCTGGTGACGAGTACGGACACCGTCTACGCCAAGCAGGGCGAGGGCCTGTGGGATGCCGCAGTGATCGTCGGAGACACGCTGTACTTCGCGAAGCCGAGCGGCCGGATTCTCGCCGCCGACCTGACCACAGGAAAAGAGACCGAGCTCTCGCCAGCGATCCCCCAGTTCGCGGCAATCCGGGTGTACGCCGCTGCCGGTCGGGTGGGCTGGGATGTCTGGCAAGGCGGCGACGCCAACGCCGTCTACACCGATGTCATCCGCGATGCCGACGGGACCACAACACAGCTCGACGAACGTCTCGTCGGCTTGTCGGAGGACGGGGCGTTGCTGAGCACGACACCCACCCGGCAGTTCGGCTTCGCTACCCAAGCCGAGCCGACCGACATCAGCCTTCGCGCGTGGGACGGAACCGTGACTCCGCTGCTCACCGGCGTCAGGCTGGCCGCGCCGCCTCAACTCGCCAACGGCGTCCTTGCCTGGCTCACTTCCGACGGCGTGCTGCAGGCAGCTCGGCTTTCGTGACCTTCGGTGCGCGGTTCGGCGGCCGCACCGGCGGCAACGGCTCGTGTGCCCAGCGACGCGGGCCGGACCACAGCGCGGGGACGGCATCCGTCTTGTAGGCGAGGGCGTAGGCGACCGACTCGTAGTTGACCCGCCAGCCCTTGAAGTGCGGCCAGGCCTCCTCGGCGGTTCGCTCGACCTCGAACCCGACATCCAGCAACCGCTGCACCCCGTTCTGGAAGTCCTCAAAGGTCAGCGTCGTCTGTCCGTCCGGGTCGGGGTCGTGCTCGACCGGGAGGCCCACCGCGCGACCCATCTGCTGCAGCGCGGTGAAGCCCATCCGCAGGCACAGCCTCGGTTCGAGCCGCTCCCGGCTCGGCGCGATCGCGAGCAGCATCGCCGCCGAGTCCATCACCGCGAGCAGGCCGACCAACCACGACGACAGCGGTTGCGGCGACCGAAACCGCATCAGGATCGGATAGTTGGAGTGACTCTCCGCGACGTCAGCCGCCCAGCGCTCCCAGTCGGCGTAGAACTGCGTGAGGTCGTCAAGCCGGTTACCGCCGATCCCGTACTTGGTTCGCGCGAGCAGCTCCGGCCCCCACGGCGGCGTCCCGGCTCGCGATCCGAGCAGCGTGACCTCGGTCTCCCGGCGGTTGAACGCGGCGTACAGGGTCGGCAGATAACCGATCTGCGCGGCAATGACGAACAGTCCTGACGCCGCAGCGACGACGTCGATTGCCGCAGATCCCCGGCCGGCGGGCGGCACGAATCCCAGCGTGAACATCGACGAGCCGCACTCGCGGAACGCGAAGCCGATGCGATGCGTGAACGGCCACAGCAGCAACGCGTAGCCGACCAGATAGCCGACCAGCCACACCGCGAGCAACGTCACCAGGTAGACCGCGGACTGCGCCGCAAGGATCGTGTCGCGTTCCTCGTACGTCGAGACTCGCCTCGTCGCGAGCCGGAATGCGGCGTCGGTGGCACGGTCGACGATGCGGCCAATCCGTCCGATGCTCGCGCGGGGAACGATCAACGTCCGAAGGACGCTGCTGCTCGTCAGGACAACGATGACCACGCCGATGACGGCGCACACATCGCGGAAGGGGGTCACCCCCCGAGAACGCTCACGAGCGCACCGAGCTCGTCGCCGACGGAACCGGGGACGATGTAGCCGTCCTGCTTCTCGATCTGGTCGAGGTTGTCGAGCACGTCCTCCGCGGTCGGGATGTGCCCCTTGCCGCCGTACCAGCCGGGCGCGAGCCCGATGAACACGCGGGCGTAGCGGCCGCCGGCCGCCGAGAAGATCTCGTGGGTGCGGTCACATGCCTCGGAGGCGAGGAACGTGACGAGCGGCGTGACGAGCTCGGGCTCGAGCTGAGAGGCGAAGTCGCCGAGCAGCTCCATCGTCATCCGGGTGGCCGCCACCGGGCACAGGACGTTGGACTTGATGCCGGACTTCTCGCCCTCGATGGCGATGATGTTGGACAGGCCGACGAGGCCCATCTTGGCGGCGCCGTAGTTGGTCTGGCCGAAGTTGCCGAAGACGCCGGCGTTGGAAGCGGTGAAGACGAACCGGCCGTAGCCGTTCTCCTTCATGACCTTGAACGCGGGCTGCGAGACGTAGAAGGCGCCCTTGAGGTGCACGTCCAGAACCGCATCCAGGTCTTCCCAGGTCAGCTTGGCGAAGGACTTGTCGCGAAGGATGCCGGCGTTGTTGATGACGACGTCGACCTTGCCGAACGAGTCGACGGCGGTCTTGACGATGTTCTCGCCGCCCTCGGGGGTGGATACCGAGTCGTAGTTCGGAACGGCCTCCCCGCCGGCCGCGGTGATCTCGTCGACGACCTTCTGTGCGGCGGTGTGCTCGCCGCCCGTGCCGTCGACCGAGCCCCCGAGGTCGTTCACCACGACCTTCGCGCCACGTCGTGCCAACTCGAGCGCGTAGGTCCGGCCCAGGCCGCCGCCTGCGCCCGTCACGATCGCTACTCGTCCGTCAAAGGTGATCTCAGCCATTTGGCCACCTTATCGAGGCAGTGATTGACTCCCGACCGTGCCTTCCAGTCATGCCGCTCGGGCACTCGGACTCGCCGGCTCGCTCGGCGGGATCACGACGACCGCAGGCACCGGCGCCGTGTTGATCAACGTCGGCCGCAAGTGGTACGACGGCCTCGACAAGCCGCGGTGGGCCAGCCCCACGATCGCGTTCGCGCCGAGCTGGTCGATCGTTGCGGCGAGCCAGGCGGTCGGCGCATGGTTGGCCTGGCGGGCGGACGACGACCGCGACGCGCTCGACGTCCCGGCGGTCTCGACGTACGCGGTCACCGGGTGGCTGAGCCTGGCGTGGCTGATGCTGTTCTTCGGGCTGCGCAAGCCGGGTCTGGCGTTGATCGATGCGGTCGTGCTCTGGGTGGCGCTCGCACTCACGATCGCCGAGTTCGGGCGTCGGCACCGCGTCGCGGCGGCGCTGATGCTGCCGTCGTTGTTCGCCGTCAGCTACCTCGGCGCGCTGAACGTCGCGATCTGGCGCCGCAACCGCTAGCGGCGCCCGCAACGCGCGCCCCATCACGCCACCTCAAGTGCAACCCGAGCCGGCGCTCTGTATCGCATGTGACATAGGTGTTGTGACACCTCGCTCGTATGTCACATAGGGGCTGTGAATCACGACACGTTGACCACGCCGCCGACGTCGTACGGATCGTCGGTGTGCGGCGCAATTCACCAGGCCGGTGGCAGGGACGTGTGCTGACATCCGACATCGCAAATCCATCCAGTGCTGCGTTGACCTGCCTTACCGGTCAGGCGACTGTCATCAGCGCAGCATGGCCGGGATAGCGAGTCCACCGGGCAGCCTGGAGGTGCCGTTCTGCTCTAACTCGAGGGGTGCAAGCGCTGCCGGAGAATGGCAGTTACCAGGCTGAGCCGGGCGGGCCGTAGGTGAGGCACAGCCCCAGTGCGGTCGCGAGCAGGAATACGCCGATCAGGACAGTTGCCATCGCCCGCATCCACACCGGCCGCCGACCGGCCATGGTGGGCGGCATGTACAGCGCAGGCAACAGGGAGTCGCCGCGCATGCTCAGCCAGTTCGGATCCACGACGGCATCCGGATCGGGTTGAGGGACGTCGGCGAAGGCGAGGTCCGTGCTCATGCTGGTCACGATCTTGAGTATGCGCCTTCGGCTCGCAAGCTGCGGGCTCCGTGGCTAGCGGGGTTCGACCTTCCAGCGACGGTTGGCGAGGCTCGGCATTCGCTCCCGGCAGCGCTTGACCTCATCTGCGCTGACTTCAGCCCGGGCCAGGCCTTCCTTGCTCGGGTCGATGTCGGCCAGCACCCGCCCCCACGGATCGACGATGCGGCTGCCACCCGTGTACGTCGGTGGACACTGAACCGCACCGGCGACGTAGCAGACGTTCTCGATCGCTCGGGCGGTCGTCAGGGCCTGCCACTGCTCCAGCTTGTGTTCACCGGCAACCCACGCTGATGGAACGGCGATGAGCTCCGCGCCGTCGTCGACAAGGGCGCGCGCCAGCTCCGGGAAGCGGATGTCGTAACAGGTCATGACCCCGACCGAGACGCCGCCGACCGAGAAGACGAGCCGGTCTTCGGGATCTCCAGGCAGTAGCCGGTCGGACTCCATCCAACCGAGCGCGTCGAACAGGTGCTGCTTGCGATAGCGACCGATGAGCTGGCCATCCGGGCCGAGCGCGACCAACGTGTTGAAGACGTGGCTGCCGTCGGCGACCTCGAACATCCCCGCAACGATCGTCACCCCGTGTTGCCGCGCGGCGTGAGCCATCGCGTCGACGAACGGTCCATCGAGCGGCTCGGCAACCGCCGCGAGGTCGAGGTCCGGGGTGCCGAAGTCGTGCATCGCCGCCTCCGGCGCGACGACGAGGTCTGCGCCGTGCTCGGCCGCGTGAGCGATCAGGGCTCGCAGCCGGCCGATGTTGTCGGCCTTGTCGAGCCCCGCCGCGATCTGCGTCACTGCAACCTGCACGATTTCGATTCAATCCCGCCCCACCGCCGCTGCCAACTACGCTGCCGCCATGAGCCGAGGAACCATCTTCGTCACGGGTGCGAGTACCGGGATCGGGCACGCGACCGCGCTGCGGCTGGCGAACGCCGGCTACACCGTCATCCCGGGGCTGCGCCGCAACGAGCCGCTCCCCCAACCCGTTGCGGAACCGGTGCTGCTCGACCTTGCCGACCCGGACACCTTGGAGCCGGCGTGCAAGGAGGTGCTCCGCCGTGCTGACGGCAACCTCGTCGGGCTGGTCAACAACGCCGGCATGACGGTCAGCGGCGCCTTCGAGGGCTTGACCCTCGACGACTGGCGCCGGCAGTTCGAGATCAACTTCTTCGGCCACATCGCGATCACCCAGAACCTGCTGCCGGAGCTCCTCGCGAACAAGGGCCGGATCGTCACCGTCGGCTCGATCGGCGGCCGGATGGCGCTGCCCTTCATGGGGCCTTACACCTCGTCGAAGCACGCCGTCCACGGCTGGATGGACTCACTGCGCGTCGAGCTTGCTCCTCACGGTGTGCACGCGATCCTCGTCGAGCCAGGAGCGATCGCCACACCGCTGTGGCAGAAGGGCACCAGCGAGGCACTCGAGCGGCTGGAGGCCTCGACGAGCGAGATCCGCCACCGGTACGAGCGTCACGTGAACGGCGCACTCAAAGCAGCCGAGATGTCGGAGAAGAACGCGATCCCGCCCGACCGCGCCGCCAAGGTGATCGAGAAGGCGCTGACGTCGAGCCGGCCTCGTGGCCGCTACCTGGTCGGCCCCGACGCCAGGGTTCAGGCCGTGATTGCGAAGGGCCCGGCCGCGATGGTCGACGGAGTGATCGGCCTCATCACCAAGCCACGCGACTAGGAGAGCGCCCGAATGGTGCTGCGGGGGTTCGGTACGACGATCTTCGCGGAGATGAGCGCGCTCGCACTCGAGACGGGATCGATCAACCTCGGCCAGGGCTTCCCTGACACCGACGGCCCGGCAGCCATGCTGGAGCGCGCCGTCGAAGGCATCCGCAACGGGGAGAACCAGTACCCGCCAGGCCTCGGGATGCTCTCCCTGCGGGAGGCGATAGCAGAGCACAGGGATGCCCATTACGGCCTGTCCTACGACCCGGGCTCGGAGATCCTCGTGACGGTTGGCGCCACTGAGGCAATCAGCGCGGCGGTGCTGGGGCTGTGCGATCCAGGCGACGAAGTCGTCGTCTTCGAGCCGTACTACGACTCCTACGCCGCGACCATCGCCCTCGCGGGCGCGGTCCGGCGGCCGGTGTCGCTCCGCCCCGACGGGAGCGGCCGCTTCGGCTTCGACATCGACGAGCTCCGCGCCGCCGTTACCGAGCGCACCCGCGTCGTCCTGCTGAACTCCCCGCACAACCCGACCGGCACCGTGCTGAGTCGGGTCGAGCTCGAGGCCATCGCCGCGGTCTGCGTCGATCACGACCTCACGATCATCACCGACGAGGTCTACGAGCATCTGACGTACGACGGAACCGAGCACATCCCCATCGCGACACTCCCCGGGATGCGAGAGCGGTGCGTGGCGATCTCCAGCGCCGGCAAGTCCTTCAGCGTCACCGGCTGGAAGATCGGGTGGGTCTGTGCGCCCCCGCCGCTCCTTCGCGCCGTCAACACGGTCAAGCAGTTCCTCACCTACACGCACAACCCCGCGATGCAACAGGCGGTCGCATACGCGTTGCGCAACGAGATGCAATGGGTCCGGGACCTCCGCGACTCGCTGCAACAGCGCCGTGACCAGCTGGCGACCGGCCTCGAGCAGATCGGCATGCGCGTCACGCGGCCGCAAGGCACCTACTTCATCCAGGCAGACGTCCGCCCGCTCGGAACGTCCGACGGCGAGAAGTTCGCACGGGATCTGCCGAGGCTGGCAGGCGTTGTCGGCATCCCTACCGCCGTCTTCTGCGACACACCCGACGTCGGTGGGCCGTTCGTCCGCTTCGCCTTCTGCAAGCGCCCCGAGGTGATCGACGCCGCGGTTCAGCGACTCGCGAGCGTCGCCGCCAACGTGGCGCCGAGCTCGTAGAGAGCGTCCCGGTCGGCGCGCGACGGCGCACCTTCCACCGCCACGACTTTGCTCACCGGCCGCCAGCCGAGGCCAGTGGTGATGGTCTCAATGGCGCGCACCGCGCCCTCGGTGCCGAGATTGCCGTGAACGTAGGCCGCGAACGGCCGGTCCTTGGTCGCCTCGATCACCGGGTAGTAGACCGTGTCGAAGAAGTGCTTCAACGCCCCTGACATGTAGCCGATGTTCGCCGGCGTCCCGAGCAGGTAGCCATCCGCTTCGAGCACGTCGATCGGTCCGGCCACCAGCGCCGGCACGGCCTCGACCTCGACTCCCTCGATCGCGTCGTCTCGCGCCCCCGCAAGGACGGCTTCGAGCATCTCCTGCGTCGCCGGCGAAGGGGTGTGATGAACGACCAGCAGCCTCGCCACCCGGCCATTGTGGTACGACACACCCGTGAGCGCTGCAGCCAACGACACCTACGACGTCATCGTGATCGGCGCCGGGCCGCCGGGCGAGAACGCCGCCGACTATGCCCGCCGTGGCGGGCTGTCCGCGGTTCTCGTCGAGTCGGAGCTGGTCGGCGGCGAGTGCTCGTACTGGGCCTGCATCCCCAGCAAGGCGCTGCTGCGCCCCGTCGAGGTGCTCGGGCAGGCGCGAGCGCTTCCCGGCGTTCCGGACGACGAGCCGCTGGACGTCGCCAAGGTGCTCGCGCGCCGGGACGACTTCGCCAAGCACGACGACTCGTCCCAGGTCAGCTGGGCCGAGAACGCCGGCATCTCGGTCATCCGCGGCCATGGCCGCCTCACGGGTGTCCGCGAAGTCACTGTCGCCACCCCCGACGGCGCGACCATGACGCTCACCGCACGTCATGCCGTCGTACTGGCCACTGGGACCTCGGCCGCGGTCCCGCCGATCCCTGGGCTGCGTGAGGCCAATCCATGGACGTCCCGCGACGTGACGAACATGCACGCGGTGCCCGACCGCATCGTCGTGATCGGCGGCGGAGTGGTCGGCTGCGAGGCCACGGTGTGGCTGCGCGGGCTCGGCGCGAAGGTGACGCTGGCCGCTCGCGAGAACGGCTTGCTCGTTCGCAACGAGCCGTTTGCCGGCGAGCTGCTGGCGGATGCCCTCCGCGCGTCCGGCGTCGCCGTACGACTGGGTGCCGACATCTCCGCCGTGCACCGCGGCCCCATCGAGATGTCCCACGAGGGCAGGCTGCGTGGCACTCCCGTCACGGTCGTGATCGACGGCGAGAAGGTCCACGCAGACGAAGTGCTCATCGCCGCGGGCCGCACACCTCGCAGCGCGAACCTCGGGCTGGAGACGGTCGGCCTCGAGCCCGGAGGATACGTCGAGACCGACGACACCATGCTGGTCCGGGGCGTCGACGGCGAATGGCTGTACGCCGTCGGAGACATCACCCGCCGGGCGCTGCTGACCCACATGGGGAAGTACCAGGCGAGGGTTTGCGGCGACGTCATCGCCGCGCGGGCAGCCGGCCATCCCATTGATTCGGCTCGGTTCCGTGCCACCAGCGACCATGACGCGGTCCCGCAGGTGACGTTCACGGATCCGCAGGTCGCCTCGGTCGGGCTCACCGAGGCCGAGGCACGCAACGCCGGGCACGATGTCCGCACCGTCGAGTACGACATCGGGAACGTCTCCGGAGCGCGGCTCATGCGTGACGGCTACACCGGCCGCGCGAAGCTTGTCGTCGACAACCAGAGCCAGACGCTGCTCGGTGCGACATTCGTCGGGCCTGAAGTCGGCGAACTGCTGCACGCGGCGACGGTTGCGGTCGTCGGGAAGGTGACCCTGGAGACGCTGTGGCACGCCGTCCCCTCGTTCCCCACCATGAGCGAGATCTGGCTGCGGCTCCTCGAGACTTGGCGGGGGTGACCGCGCCGGGGGAACGTCACTCCGGCAGCGTGCGCGCTGCAGTCGCGAGCGCTGTCGCCGTCGACCGCAGCGGTTTCGCCCCACTGCTCGCCATCCGCGCAGCGGCCGGCGTCGCCATCCCGATTGCCATCGGCGCTGCGGCGGGACATCCGGCAGAAGGTGTGATCGCGGCGGCCGGCGCCCTGCCAGCCGGGGTAGCGGGCCTGGCCGGCGCTACCGGCAGCGGCGCCCGGGTCATGGCAGCCACCGCCAGCGGAATGGCCATCAGCACCTTCGTCGGCGGCCTGTCGGCCGGTCACCTCGCTGCCACGCTCGTCGTGCTTGCGGCATGGGGGTTCGCGGCCGGCCTCACCGTCGTGCTGGGTCGCAACGCCGCGGTTGTCGGCACGCAGGCCGTCATGGGACTCGTCGTCTTCGGCCGATTCCCAGGCGGCGTAGCCACCTCGGCCGGTCACGCCGGCTGGGTGCTGGCGGGCGCGGGCTTGCAGGGTCTGCTCGCCGTCGTGATTCGCTCGCCGCGACCCTTCGCCGGCGAGCGAAAGGTGCTGGCGGACGGGTACGCCGAACTGGCGCGGATGGCGCGCGACCCGCAACGCAGCGGTCTCGCCGCCGCGTCGATGACCGCGACCGCGATGAGCCTGATCGAGCGGCGTGGTCCCGGAGAAGCGGCCGACCTGCTTCGCGGACTCGCCCACGAGTCCGATCGGATCCGGCTCGAGCTGCAGGCTCTCGCCACCGTCAGCCAGGTGGACGGCGTCCGCGAGGCAATGACAGCAAGCGCGCAATGGCTGGTCGGGATCGGCGAGTCGATTCACAGCAATCGCCCGTGCCCGGCCGAGCCGCCGGGTCTCGACGCCGCCCAAGCGCAGCTTCGCGCCGCACGCGACGCAGCACCGGCCGGCCGAAGGGGGACGCCCGCGCGCTATGCCGCGGCCCGGAGCGCCGCGCTGGCCGGCCAGCTGCGGGCCGCCGCGCGGCTGACAACCGCGCTGGCCGGGATCCGGAGGGTGGGCCTACCACGGGGCACGGGCAAGGTGCCGGCTGTCGTCACTCTTCCCCGGCGGACCGCGTCGGCGGCACAACGCCTGCTCACCGCCGCGATGACCCCGACCACCGCTGCGTTTCGTCACGCCGTCCGGCTGGCGGTCCTGCTTCCGGCAGCCGAGGCACTGAGCCGCGCGCTGCCGTGGCAGCGCGGCTACTGGGTGACCCTCACCGCGCTGGTCGTCCTCAAGCCGGACTACGCCGCGACGGCACAGCGAGGCATCGCCCGGATTGTCGGCACCGGCATCGGCGTCCTCGCAGCCGGCCTGCTCGTCGAGACGCTGCACCCGAACGGTGCCGCGTTGTCGGTGCTTACCGCGGCGGTGGCCTGGACGGCGTACGCCTGCTTCAACGCGTCGTACGCGCTGTACTCGATGTCGATCACGGCCCTCGTCGTGCTGCTGCTCGCGCCGCTCGGCGGCAACGACCTGTCGACCGTCGCAGACCGCGGCCTCGACACGCTGATCGGTGGCGGGCTCGCCATGGCGGGCTACCTGCTGTGGCCGACGTGGGAGGGGGGCACGCTGAGCGGGGCCGTCGATGAGCTCCTGTTGGCGCTCGCCGCGTATTCCGACGCGGTGCTGACCCGGTACGTCGACCCGGACGGTTCCGAGCCGACCGCGGTTGCCGTCACCGCCGGGGCGGCGCGGCGGGCTCGGATCGAGGCAACGGCCTCCCTGACCCGTGCGATGGCCGAGCCGGCAAGGGGCGGCGCGGACGCGACAACGGCGGCCGGCCGGCTGGCAGCTGCGCGGCGCATCGTCATCGCGCTGCATGCCCTGCGGGCGACGGTCGACGACGCGATGGAACATGTCCCGGTCCCCGAGGTCTCGGACCTTCGTGACGCGATCGTGGCCGCGTTGCGCGCCCTCGCGCAGCACCAGTCGCCTGATGTCAGCCGACTCCGCGAGATGCAGGAGGCGCTCGACGCCGAGGTACCGGGTGACCCGACCGGGCTGCACGCCCGGCGGCTGTCCCTGCTCGCCGCGCACCTTGACCCGCTCGTCGACAGCGTCGACACCCTCGCGCACGTCATGAGCGAAGGATCAGCGCAGCCGGCGCACGGCTGACTCCCCCGAGCGCGGCAGGGCCGTCTCGTCGTCGGCACCCTCAGCGTCGCCGATGAACGCGTCGAGCTCGTCGCCGGCGACGAGCCGGATCCGCAACGGCCCACCCGCGCCGCGCCGTGCGAGCTTTGCCAGGTCGAGCCCGCCATCGGTCGCCGCGAGCACGATGTTGCCCGACCTGCGCCCGCGGAGCACGGCGGGCTCGGCGAGCAGCGCGACGTCGTCATACAGCCCTCGCAACATGCCCGCCACCGTCTTGGCGAGGGCGAACGGAGCGGCGTCGGACAGGTTGCACAGGTACAACCCGTTCGGCCGGAGCGCGGTTCGTGCCGCGACGAGCGCGGGCTGCGGGTACACCGACATCACCGTCTCCGGGCCCACATAAACGTCGCTCACCAGCAAGTCGACCGATGCCGGCTTCGCGCGTTCGACCGCTCGGAGAGCATCACCGACGACGACAGTGACGCGCGGCATCGGGCCCAGTGACTGGGCAATCCGCGCGACTTCGGGGTCGGCCTCGACGACCCTCTGGCGCGAGCCCGGGTAACGGTCCGCCAACCACCGCGGCACAGTGCAAAGCCCGCCGCCGAGGTGAAAGGCGCGCAGCGGAAGGTCGTCCGGAAACATCGTCTCGATGACGTCGCCCATCATCTGGACGTACTCAAACTCCAGGTGCGAAGGATCGTCGATGTCGACGAACGACTGCTCCGAGCCACCGACGAGCAGCCACCAGCCGGCGGGGCGCTCGGCGTCTCGGAGCAGCTCGAACTTCACCCGTCGATCATCTCGACCACGTCGTCGGCCGGCGCCGTCGAGGTCGCCCCGACCGAGGCGATCATCACGCAGGCGACCGCGATCCACTCCAAAGCGCGGAGATGCTGGCCGAGGAACACCAGCCCGGACAGTGCCGCCACGGCGGGCTCCAGTGACATCAGGACGCCGAACGTCGCTGCGCGCAGTCGGCGCAACGCGGCCAGCTCGAGCGAGTACGGCACCGCGGATGACAACACGGCGATGGCAGCGCCCTTGCCAAGCACGCCCGGCCGCACGAGAGCAGTGCCACCGACAGCAATTCCGTACGGCGCGGTGATGACCGCACCCGCCGCCAGCGCGACCGCCAGCCCGGTCAGACCCGGGACGGCGCGGCCGACGCGTTGCGCCAGCAGGATGTACGCCGCCCAGCACACCGCCGCCATCGCGGCGAAGGCGACCCCGGCCAGGGACAGCTGCCCGCCACCGCCGGCGAGCATCACCACGCCCGCGGCCGCAAGCACGACCCACACCAGGTCGAGCGCTCTTCGAGACCCGCCGATCGCAACCGCGAGCGGCCCCATGAACTCGATCGTGACCGCCACGCCCAGCGGGATCCGCGCGATGGCGAGGTAGAACGTCGCGTTCATCGCACCGAGCACGAGTCCGTAGCTCAGCATCAGAAGGATGTCGCCGCGTACCTCGGCGAGGTTCGGCCGCACGAACAGGCACACGATCACCGCCGAGACGGCAAGCCGCAGGAAGACAGCGCCGCCGGCGCCGACCTCCGGGAACAGCTTGGTGGCGACAGCGGCGCCGCTCTGCACACTGGCTATCGCGCCGAGGACGAGCACCGGTGCCGGAACCATCTCGGCGCGCCGCACGATCCCCAGTCTTGTCCACATCGCACAGGTTGGGGATGGCGCTGCGCAGCGACGCTCCCCGACGCTCGTCGGATGGCTCTGCGCTGCCCCTCTCTCGCCGCGATCCGGCGTGCAACCGCGGGCGACGCCGCCGATGGCACGATCCGGTTGTTGTTCGTCCGCGAGGGCGGCCGGGTCGGTCTCGTGCAGACACCGCAAGAGGCAGCCAACGAAGTCGACCAGTTCCTCGCGCTCTACCTCGAGCGCATGATCACCGACGTGGCAGCGGCGGGCGTGGTGGTCGCCGTGCACCGCCACGACGGCAGGCCCTCGTACGCCGATCGGCAGCTCTGGGTGATGCTTGGCGCGCGTCTCGCGCCGACGCCCACCACGCTGCTGGACCTCGTCGTGGTGGGAGCACCTCAGGTGTGGTCCGCGCGGCGCGGCCGGCCGCTCATCCCACCGCGCCGCCGGCGCGCGAACCAGCAGACCGCGGCACGTAGATCCGCATCCCGCGCAACGGCTCGGTGACCCGGAAGATCACCCAGTGGGCGGCGATCCCGGTGAAGTACGCCTGGTTGGTGACCAGGATGCTGTGATGCAGGAACTGGACGCTCGTCGGGGTGTCCCACGGCACAGGTGAGTCGCTGCCGAGCCCGTCCTCGCACCGCGGCACCTGCCACACCTGGCGCCAGCCGCGGTACCCACGTGCCACCTCGACGACGCAGTTCGCGGCCGGCCCGGCCATCGCGATGAACACGTGACGGTGGTCGGCGGACACCGCGAATCCGTCCGGCGCCTGGGCCGGATCACTCGACCACAGCGTCCGGATCGTGCCGGCCCGCAGCCGCTTGGTCAGCTCGATCCGGTACAGCCGGCCACGACTGGAGTTGTTCGGCAGGTCGATCGTCGTGATGCCGCCGGTGGCGGCAGTGACGAGGACACTGCGATGGCCGGGCATCAGGACGACCCCAGCCGGCCCGAACAGCTCGCCGTCGAAGCGAGCGCTGTTCAGCCAGACCCGCGCTCTGCCACCGCCGGGTCTGACCCGCCAGATCAGCTCCTGCGCGTAGTCGGTGACCAGCAGACTTCCGTCGGGGAGCCACGCGGCGTAGTCCGGCTCCGGCGCGTTGTCGAGCACCGTGTTGCTGCAGCCCGTCGTGCGATGTGACGCTGCGCACGTCGGTACGTCGGCGAAAGTTGCGTATGTGCGCTGCGAGCCGGTCGCCGGATCGAGGACGACCACCCGGGCGGGGTCCTGGTCGAGCACGTAGAGCCGACCGTGGCGGTCGCGGGCAGCAACCTGTACGCCGTGGGCCTGGTTCGGGGTCTGTCCTCTGACGACGAACGTGCGCCGAAGCTTGCCGTCCGCGTCGTACTCGAAGACCTTCGACGGCGACGAGTCACTGGCGGTCACGTCTTCGAACGTCCCGACGAAGACCCGGTGCTGGCCGGGCGTCACCAAGGTCAACGACGGCTCGCCGGGCGCTGCGACATGCGCGAAGACGGCGACATGACCGTCGGCGCTCGGGCCGGCTGTCGACGGTCCGGCAGCAACCGCCGTCGCCGCAACGGCCGCCGCGACGAGAAGGGCCCGACGCCTCACAGCTTCGCTCGCACCTCGGCGGCCGCGCGGTACCCCGAACGCACGGCGCCGTCCATGTAGCCGTGCCAGTAAGTCGCCGTCTCGGTGCCGGCCCAGTGGATCCGGCCGACGGGCCTTGCGAGGTGTGGCCCGTACTCCGTGATCACTCCTGGCGCTGCGATGGCGACCGGGCAACCGCGGGTCCACTGCTCCCGGGTCCAGTCCATGATGTGCACCGACGTCGGCTTCGGGATGGGCTTGCCGTCGTTGAAGAACAACGAGAAGTTGCTCAGCACTGCGCGGGTCAGCGCCTCGGGGTGCCCGCTGTACTTGCGGGCCTCGTCACCGCCGACGAACCCGAGCAGGCCACCGATCTTGCCGTCCTTCGGCGAGACGTCGAAGGTGGTCTTCGCGGGCCCCAGCGTGCTCACGGCGGCTCCGGTGAGCCCGTTGTCGCGCCACCACGGCTTGTCGAAGAAGGCCTCCACCTTGATGAGTGCGCCCTGCGGGCTGCGTTGGGTCAGTCCGTCCCGCTGCGACGGCATGAGCGGGTCGTAGTCGATCCGGCCCGCGAGGGTCGGCGGGATGGCGACGATGACGTACTTCGCACGCACGGTGACGTTCTCGGCGGTCACCGTGACGCCGTTCCGGTGCTGCTCGATCTTGTAGACCGGGTTGCGGAGCAGGATCCGGTCAGCACCGATGTGCTTCGCCAGCCGAATCGAGATCATCTGCGCGCCTTCGACGAATCGCTCGGCTTGCGCGCCTCCGCGAGTGTCGATCAACCGCTCGAACGTCCCTGGCGTGGAGCCGTCGGTAGCGGTCGACACATAGGCGAGCGCATCGAGCAGCGAGACGTCACGCGGCTCGGCGCCTGCGATCGACTCGAACGCGGCAGACACGACCTTCATGAACTTCTTCGTGGCGCCGGGCGCGACATCACGCAGCCAGCCGTCGAGCGTCAACCGGTCGTACTCCGACGCGTTGACGGCATCCCACGGCTTGTCGACCGGGATCGTCGTCGCAAGCTGATCGAGCAGCGGGATGACCGCCACGATGTCGGGAAGGATGGTGGGGTCCGGCGGCGCGGTGCCGAGCAACGGCGTCTTGTCGTCGTACTTGATCACGCCGTCGCCGTTGTAGAAGACCTGCTGGCCGTCGTCCGGCTGTGGGAAGGCGTGGACGTGCATCTCCTTCGCGAGCTTCGCGATCTCGGTTTGGGTCGGCCCGATCCAGGTGCCACCCATGTCGCCGTGGTAGCCGTGTGGCAGCGGCTGGTTGAGAGTTCTGCCGCCGACGCGATCCCGGGCCTCGAGAACGACCACCGAGTGGCCGTGTTCCTGGAGCCGGCGCGCTGCCGACAACCCGGCCAACCCGGCACCGACGACCACGACATCGACGTCACGGTGCCGGCGCTTGGCAGGCTCGGCCGACGCGGGGCTCGCGCCGGCACCCGCGGCCACTGACAACGCCGCGCCGCCTTGCAGCAGTCCCCGCCTGGTGATTCTCATCGGATTCCCTTCGCTACCGCGCGAGCGATCTTGCGCGCATCCATCCCCATCTCCCGGAACATCCCGCTGACTGGGTTCGTGAAGCCGGTGAACCACAGGTTCGGCGCTGCCGGATGCGTCGCAATGCCATGCACGGTAGGCCGACCCGCGGCGTTGAGGACGCCGAGGTGGCCGACCAGCGGCTCGAGGCCCCGCCGGTAGCCAGTCGCCGCGATGACCGCTTCGGGCTTGATCGACGTGCCGTCGACGAGGATCACCGAGGCGCCGTCGAACCCCGTCACGCCGCCGACGACCTCCACCTGTCCCGCCTTGACCGCGTCGACGAACCCCATGTCCACCAACGGGATCTGGTCGTCGCGCCGGACGCGCGCGAGCAGGCCGTCGGATGGGTCCGGCAGGCCGTACCGCGAGAGGTCGCCCACGGTCATCCGTCGCACTCGCAGCGCGAGCGGGTCGAACAGGTGCGGCGGAACGTGTCGGAACAGCACGCCGAGAATCGGGTTGTACACGGCTCCCTGCTGGCGCAGGACGATGTGCGGCGAGGTCCGGACCGCGATCCGGACCCGGCCGGCGCCGGTTTCGGCCAGATCGAGAGCGATCTCCGCCCCCGTATTGCCTGAGCCCACCACGAGCACGTCCTTGCCGATGTACGGCGTGGCGTTGCGGTAGCGACCGGCATGGATCAGCTCGCCCGTGAAGCTTTCGGCGCCGGGCCAGTCCGGCAGGAACGGCGTGTGGTTGTGCCCGGTCGCCACCACCACATTGGGCACGCGGCGGTCGCCTTGCGCGCTGCGCAGCAGCCACGCGTCGCCGTCGCGATCGATCCGATCGATGGTGGTTCCGAACGTCGGCCGTAGACCGTGGTGCGATGCGTAGGCCTCGAGGTAGCGCACGACGTCGTCGCGACCCACCCACGGTCCGTACTCCCGAGGGATGCGGTAGCCGGGCAGGTTCGACAACCACCGCACGGTGTGGAGATGCAACCGCTCGTAGTGGCCGCGCCATGCCGATGCGACGGCGTCGGCACGCTCGACGATCTCGGTGTCGACGCCGCGGCGGCGCAGCATGGCCGCGACCGACAGCCCACCGGGGCCGGCGCCCACGACGACCGCCTGAACCACGTCCACCTCCCCGCTCCCGCCGAGCAGCGGAACCGGTTAGCCCGGCGCGGCCATCTAGCCTGCCGCATCGCGCGCATCGAGGTCGCGCGCAGCCCCTCTCATGACCTCGACCAACGCCTCTGGCGGCAGCTGGCGGTCCAGGCTCGCGGCGATGAGCAAGGCCAGCGAGTACTCGGGATCGGTCTGCAACGCCCGGTCCAGCGCGATGTTCGCGGTGGTGCCGTCACCGTCGGCGTAGGCGAACCACGCCAGCGCCGTGCACAGCGGTGCGTCGTACGGCGGCGGCACCCGCCGAACCGCGTCCCGCAGCAGCCAGAGGATCGCCGATCGGCGGCCGGGCGGGACGGCCTGGATCAGCACGTCGTCGCGCGCGCCCACATCGTGCAGCAGGCCGGCGAGCAGCGCGATCTCCGAGTCGGAGACAGCGGCTCGCGGATCCTCGAGGCGCTCGACGAGGGTGTCGACCAACGTGCGGGCCTCGGCAGTTCGGCGCCCCGCCGTCATGCTCTGAACCTCTCGACTGGCCTGCCGCACTCGCCGAGACGCCGCACGGGCGTCGAGCTCGGAGTCGAGGCTGACGGCGTCGACCAATGCCTGGCGATCCGCCAGGACGCCGGAGCCGGTGAGCGCAAAGGCGGCACTGAGGCTCGTCGCCACCTCGGAGGTCGCATCGAGCGGGCGGCCCGCCGGTGGGCAGCATGCCGGGTCGGGACACAGGTAGGACCACCACCGGCGGTCGCTCACGAGCACAGCCTCGACGACCCGCAGCCGGGGGTCGGCGTACAGCTGCTCGACGAGGTCCGCGTGCGGAAGCGATCCCCCGTACGGTGTCTCGGCGGTGAAGACGGCGACGAACGTCACGTCGGCCGCCGCCCGCTGGACGCGGTCTGCGAGCTCCGTGGCGAAGCGGTCCGTCGTCGGCAGATCCGCAAGATCGAACCGCATGGTCAAGGCGACTGCCGAGCCCTCCAGGCAGCTGACGACGAGGCTCTCGTCGGGGTGGTAGCCGAGCAGCATCGGGATGGCGATGGCCATGTCGCCGGGCGAGCTCAGCCGGATGGTCGGGCGGGACGGAAGTGTCATGCGGCGCAACGTCGGGCCGGCCCCGCACGCCGGACGAGCGTCGCCGGCGCATCAGTGGAGGGACGTCAGCCGTCCACAGCGAGCGCCACCGCCGCGGCCCGGGCTCCGTACCCACGTCCGAAGAGCACGGCATGCGCCAGCAGCGGAAAGAGCTGGTGCAGCGGGACCCGCTGCCGCCAGCCGGCAGCGAGCGGGAAGGCGGCGTCGTACGACGCGACGATGTGCTCGAGGTGCGGCGCGCCGAACAGCGCCAACATCGCAAGATCCGTCTCGCGATGACCGTGGTGTGCACTCGCGGCGTCGACCAGCCAGACGCGACCGTGTGCCGCCCACAGCAGGTTGCCGGACCAAAGGTCCCCGTGGATCAGGGCCGGTTGCTCCGGCGGTCCGCAGAGCTCGGGCAGCCGGTCGATGACCCGGGTGATGACCGCGGCGTCGTCGGCGTCGACCGCGCCTCGTCGCGTCGCGGCGTCGAGCAGCGGCACCAGTCGCCGCGTCGCGTAGAAGGTCGCCCAGTCGGCGGCGGCCGTGTTGTCCAGCGGGATCGTCGCGAGGAAGCCCGGCCGGTCGGCGCCGAAGTCCGCATCACCAGCACGATGCAGGGCCGCGAGCTCGCGCCCGAACCGGGCCGCGGCGTCCTGGGTCGGAGGTCCGGCTTCGAGCCACTCGAGCACGATGCCGGTCTCGTCGACCGCGAGGACCCGGGGAACCGGCGGGCCACCCGCGTCGCGCAGCCGGTCAAGCCCCCTCGCCTCTGCAAGGAACATTCCGGCGGGGGCGCGCTCGTCGTGCTTGGCGAACACAGCCTGGCCGTCCACGGTGGCTCGAAACGCCGGCGAGATGTCGCCGCCGGTGACCTGGGCGACATCGGACAGCTCGAGGCCGGCGACTCTCACGCGAGCATCGCGCGCACGTGCTCGAGCAGCCCGTCACAAGCGGCCTCGATCATGACCAGCACCTCCTCGAAGGTGTCTGTCCCGCCGTAGTAGGGGTCAGGCACGTCGAGGTCACCGCCACGGCTCGCCGGGTCGAACGACCGAAGGCGGACGACCTTGTCGCGCTGTCCGTCGACCGCCAGCCACCGCAGCGACTGCAGGTTCTTGCCGTCCATCGCCACGACCAGATCGACCTCGTCAAACCAGCTCGACTTGAACTGGCGCGCGATGTGGCTCTCACCGTCGTACCCGTGCGCGCGCAGCGTGTCGATGGTCCGCTGGTCCGCGGGACCACCCGCATGCCAGTCGCCCGTGCCCGCGCTCTCGACGGTGACCAGGCCATGCAGCCCCGCATCGGTCACCTTCGCCCGCATCACCACCTCGGCGATCGGCGAGCGGCAGATGTTGCCCATGCAGACGAAGCAGATCCGGTACGGCAATTGCACCCCGCCAGTTTGGCCTGCCGCAGCCGACACTGGTCGGCGAGGAGTTGGATGGAGACATGCTGATCGGATTCGGTGCCCCGGTGTCCGGTTCGTGGGCCACCCCCGCGAACCAAGTCGCAATCGCGCAACGCGCGGAGGCGCTCGGGTACACATCGCTCTGGACGTTCTCCCGGCTGATCTACTCGGACTGGCCGGAACCGATGCGGTTGGCGTCGCCGTACCGGAGCGTCCACGACCCGATCGTCGTCGCGTCATTCCTCGCCGGGGTGACCGAGCGGATCCGCCTGGGTCTGGCGGTCGTCAACGCGCCGTTCTACCCGCCGATCGCGCTGGCCAAGGCGCTGACCAGCCTCGACATCGTGTCGGGCGGACGCCTCGACGCCGGGCTGGGGATCGGGTGGTCGCCGGACGAGTACGAAGCGACCGGCACATCCATGGAACGCCGCGGGGCCCGCATGAGCGAGTACCTGCGGTGCCTCGAGGAGATCTGGACCGGCGATCCCGCGGAGTTCGAGGGCGAGTTCTACAAGGTTCCCAGGGGCTGGTCGGACCCGAAGCCGGTCCAGCAACCACATCCTCCCGTGTTGCTGGGGGGCACGGCGGACGCGGCGCTGCGTCGCGCCGGTGCGCTGGCGCAGGGCTGGATCTCTTCCAGCCGCGTGGAGGTTCAAAGCCTCGCGCATGCGATCGAGCAGCTCCGGGCGGGGGCATCCGGCGCCGGCAAGGACCCGGCCGCGGTGCGGGTCGTGATCCGCGGGGTGGCACGGCTTCGCGAGGCACCCGACCCGGCGGCCGGCCCGCTCACCGGCCCGCTCGACGTCATCCGAGCCGGGCTCGAGCGATACGCCGAGGCCGGCGCCACCGAGGTCTTCCTCGACCTGAACTTCGACGAGGAGATCGGCAACCCCGACGCCGACGCCGCCCGCTCGCTCGACATCGCGCACCAGGTGCTCGAGGCCTTCGCCCCGGAATCCGCTGGGTAGCGTGGACCGATGCCCGACCGCCCACCGCGCTTGCGCCCGATCTCGCCCGGCACGATCGCGGACAACGTCAGTGCGCCTGAGGGCATCGACGACGCTGAGCTGGTAGCGCTGCTCTACGAGGCGCTGGCCACGCTCCCGCCCGCGGAACGCGCAGCCGCGATGGTCGCGATCGGCCTCGGCGAGGGCGCCGCCGGTGTCGCCGTCGAGCTCGACCTGGACCCTGCCGATGCCGACGCGATCACCCGCAACGCGTTGCAGCTGCTCCGCGGCGCGCTTGCCGACGTCGACCTCGACGAGCCCGCCTACTTCGGCCGGCTGGAACGCCGCAGAAACACGAAAACCTCGGACCACTGAGGTCCGAGGCATCGCGCCCGACTCGCCAGGTCTGCCTCTCGGCAATGGTTCGCTCTAAGCGACAAAGGTTGGGACCGGGGGCCATGGATCGAGTCGGCGGGCGCCTTACGGCGTCCGTTGGGTAAACGTAGCGCAAGCCGCCGGGCATTCCCGCGTGCGTGCAATCATTCGCGCCATGGCGAGATGGACAGCACAGGACATCCCGGACCAGTCGGGCCGGGTGGCCGTCGTCACGGGAGCCAACAGCGGCCTCGGCTACCACACGGCGCTCGAGCTCGCGCGCCACGGCGCCAAGGTCGTCGTCGCCTCGCGCAGCGACGTCCGCGGCAAAGAGGCCGTCGCGAAGATCATCGCCGAGGTGCCCCATGCCGATCTCGACCTCCGCGGCCTCGACCTGGCCGACCTGGCCAGCGTGCGCTCGTTCGCAGATGGGATCCAGGCGTCGTACCCGTCGCTCGACCTGCTGATCAACAACGCCGGCGTGATGGCGATCCCGCGGCAGCTGACTGCCGACGGCTTCGAGATGCAGTTCGGCACGAACCACCTGGGCCACTTCGCCCTGACCGGGCTGCTGCTGCCGTTGCTGCTGCGCAAGTCCGACAGCCGGGTGGTCACCGTCGCGAGCACCGCCCACAAACCGGGTCGGATCGACTTCGACGACCTCCAGCACGAGCGCAGCTACCGGAAGTGGAAGGTGTACTCCGACACCAAGCTGGCCAACCTGCTGTTCGCCTACGAGCTGCAGCGCAAGCTGACGGCGGCCGGCGCCGGCCTGATCAGCGTGGCGGCGCACCCGGGCACCTCCGCGACGAACCTCGTCACGGTGAGCGCTCAGGACAACCTCATCAAGCGGCTGGTCATGCCCGCAGGCGCGCGCCTGATCAGCCAGTCGGCGGCGAAGGGCGCGCTGCCACAGCTGTATGCCGCGACCTCCCCGGACGTGAAGGGCGGCGAGTACTTCGGACCGAACGGGATCGCGGAGTCGTTCGGCTACCCGAAACGGGTCGACTCGGTGCCCGCATCGAAGAACCTCGAGACAGCCAGCCGGCTGTGGTCGGTGTCCGAGGAGCTGACCGGGGTCAGCTACGACGCACTGCGCGGCTGAGGGCTACTAGATCGCGTCCCAGTCGACGGCGACGAGGTTCGCCATCGTCTGGTCCACTCGCACCGGTAACGCCGCTCCGGGCGTGAGCTTGCCGACCTTGTCGTTCGGCACGGCGTAGACGTTCTGGATCTGGTACGGCGGCCGCCCGTCGACAGTGACGTTGAGCATCAGGCCGACTCCGATCCTGCCTTCCTTCGTCACAGGCACCGGCGGCGGAAAGGTGCCGAGCACCGTCGCGCTGCCCTGCACGCCGCGAGCGAGGATGTCGGCGTTGCTGACGGTGGGAAGGGTCGGCGCCGCACCCGCCGCTGCGGCCATCCCAGGCACCACACCGGCCGCCGCGATCGCCGACTGGACGATCGACCCCAGATCCGAGGTCATCCCGGCACCCAGGTTCACCGGCTGTCCGTTGACCGTGACCGTCGTGCTGGTGGTGGCAGTCGGCACCCCCGCGGCGGGAATCCCACCGCCTCGCATCTGCTCCGCCAGCTGTTGGGCCATGCTCTGGGCGGTGGCTGCCCCGGTGGGCATGCTCTTCCAGTGGATGACGAGGCGCTCGGGCTTGGCGCGGTCGACCGTCACCGGAAGCTCGTCACCCGGCGACGGCCACCGGCTGACGGAGGCCATCCCGTGATGCACGATCGCGGTCGGCAGCAGCCCGTCGGCGGTGACCACCCCGTCGAGCCGGTAGTTCGCCTCCGTCGCGGTCGGGTCCGGCATGCTGATCCCGACGATCCGCAACGTCCCCTCGGCCGGATCCTTCATCCGCATCTCGGAGAGCTTGCCGATCAAACCCATCTCCGACCCCCTCTACTGACTGCTACTGACTGCGACGCTTAGCCTCGCGGTATCTCGTCGCGGCGTCCAGCGTGACCTTCCGCAGCCGCACCGTGTCGGGCGTCACCTCGACACACTCGTCCTCGCGACAGAACTCCAGTGACTGCTCAAGACTGAGCACCTTGTGCGGGATGAGCGGGACGAGCACGTCACCGGTGCTCGCCCGCATGTTCGTGAGCTTCTTCTCTTTGGTCGGGTTGACGTCGATGTCGTCCGACCGGGAGTTCTCGCCGACGATCATGCCTTCGTAGACGTCGGTGCCGGGGCCGACGAACATCGTGCCCCGCTCTTGCAGGTTGGCCAGCGCGAAGGCAGTCGTTGCACCGGCCCGATCGGCGACGAGCGAGCCGGTCGGCCGGGTGCGGAGCTCCCCGAACCACGGCTCGTAGCCCTCGTGGACGTGATGCAGCAGGCCGGTCCCCCGCGTCTCGGTGAGGAACTCGGTGCGGAACCCGATCAGTCCCCGCGCCGGGACGAGGTACTCCATGCGAACCCAGCCCGTGCCGTGGTCGACCATCTGCTCGAGGCGGCCCTTGCGCAGCGCCATCAGCTGGATCAACACGCCCTGGTAGTCACTGGGCGCGTCGATCGTCAGGCGCTCGACCGGCTCGTGCACCTTGCCGTCGATCTCGCGGGTCACCACCTGCGGCTTTCCGACGGTGAGCTCGAAGGACTCGCGGCGCATCAGCTCGACGAGGATCGCGAGCTGAAGCTCACCGCGTCCCTGCACCTCCCAGGTGTCGGGACGATCGGTGGGCAGCACGCGGATCGAGACATTGCCGACGAGCTCGGCCTCGAGCCGGTTCTTCAGCAGTCGTGCGGTCAGCTTCTTGCCGCTCTTACCCGCCAGCGGCGAGGTGTTGATCCCGATCGTCATCGAGATGTTCGGCTCGTCGATGGTGATGACCGGCAGCGGTCGCGAGTCGTCGGGATCGGCAAGCGTGTCGCCGATCATGATCTCCGGGATGCCCGCGATGGCGACGATGTCGCCGGGGCCGGCCGTCTCGATCGGCACCCGCTCCAGCGCCTCCGTGCCCAGCAGCTCGGTGAGCTTGACCCGCTCGATGCTGCCGTCGTGGCGACACCAGGCGACGGTCTGGCCCTTCTTCAGCTCGCCGTTGTGGATCCGGCACAGCGCGAGCCGGCCGAGGTACGGCGAGGCATCGAGGTTCGTGACGTGGGCCTGCAAGGGCGCGGTCTCGTCGTACGTCGGCGCCGGAATCGTGTCTCGCAGCACACCGAACAGCGGCTCGAGATCCGGGCTGTCCGGGCTGCCGCCGTCAGCCGGGCGGTTGAGCGATGCCTGCCCGGTCTTCGCCTGGCAATACACGATCGGGAAGTCGATCTGCTTCTCGTCGGCGTCGAGG
>DASZOU010000018.1:0-13110 GCA_035550655.1 Mycobacteriales bacterium | reverse complement strand
GACCTCCTCCAGGCCCAGCTGGCCGAGCAACGTGTCGACCAGCTGCTGACCCTCCCGACCGCGCCGGCCGAACACCCCGCCCGGCGTACTGGCTTCCCAGGCGGAGCGCAGGTTGTCACGCACGGACATGCCGATGAACAGGTCGAGGCGCTGGAAGGTGCGAGCGATGCCGGCCCGACCGCGCCGTTGCGGTGACCAGCGAGCGATGTCGTGGCCGTCGAACGCGACCTCGCCGGAGTCCGGGCGCAGCAGGCCCGTGATCACGTTGAACATCGTCGTCTTGCCGGCGCCGTTCGGTCCGATCAGCCCGGTGATGCCCGATGGTGCGACCTCCAGGTCGACGCCGTTGAGGGCGACCAGGCCACCGAACCTGATCGTCAGGCCCGTGGCAGCGAGCAGCGGCTCAGGCATTGCTGCCCGCTGTCGTCGTGCGCGGCGTGGCGGAGGCCATCCGGAGCCGGTCCCGGAGCCGACGGCGGTAGAGCACCGCCGCGCAGTAACGGAGCTGTTGCAGCGACACGCGCGGCAGGCCGTCTGGCTCCTGGGCGACCATCATCACGCTGATCGCGACACCGAGCGGCAAGTAGGTCTTGACGTGCGGGTCCAGCGGCAGCAGCTGCATCAGCTCGATGCCGCCGGCGAAGATCGCTCCGCTGATCAGCGACCGCCCGCCCAGCACAACAGCGAGCAGCAGCGCGAGCGACTGCGGTGACGCGAAGTTGCTCGGGTCGACCGTCGCCTGGGTGACGGCGAGCAGTGCGCCTCCGATCGAAGCGACGGCCGCACAGGCCGCGAAGACGCCGAGCTTCGTCAGGGTGAGGCTGGCGCCGAGCGTGGCGGCTGCGTCGGGCGCATCGCGCACCATCTGCAGCCGCCGTCCCACCGGACCTTGTCGAAGCCAGGCGGCACCGAGCGCGGCGATGAGCAGCGCGGTTCCGCAGAGGTAGAACTGCGACTTCGGCGACTCGAACCTAATGGGGCCGAGCTTCGCTGCCGTGAGGTTCAGACCCGTGATGCCGCCGCTGATCGACTTGCTCGAGAAAACCAGACCGTCCATCAGCAACGCGAACGCCATCGTCGCGAGGGCCAGGAACAGGCCCGACAACCGCAGTGACGGAATGCCGATCAACAGGCTGACGGGAACCGCGATCAGCACACCGACCACGATCGCGACCGGGAACAGCGCTCCATGCGTGCCTGCGATGTGCGCCGCTGTGAAGGCGCCGATGCCGGCGAAGCTCAGCTGTGCCAGCGAGATCTGACCGGTCCATCCGGTCAGCACCACTACGGTCAGCGCAACCACCGAGTAGGCCATCGCCTCTGCGATGTCGTGGACGGTGGAGGCAGCGAATGCCTGGGGCGCGGCGATCGCGAACACGCCGGCTGCCACCACCCCCGCCACCGCATAGCGCAGCGAGTTGTTGCCGATGACGTGCGCGCCGGTCACGGTACGGACCGAGGACCGCACTTCCACCAGCCGCTTGCCGTAGGCGACCAGCAGGACGAACAGCGCGATGTTGGGGATCTGGCTCACGAGGTTCGCGGTGAAGCCTGAGGCGCCGTACTTCTGCAGGACGTTGATCCCGACGCCGAGTACGACGGCTCCGGCGAACGCGAGGGGCAGGCTGGTGAGCCGGCCGAGCACAGCGGGGGCGAAGGAGTAGATGACGAGGAACGGCAGAACGTACGTGACCAGGCCTTCGTCGATGGACAGGAGCACGCCCGCCAGCGCCGCGAACATCGTCGCGATGATCCAGGCAACCTGACCGACACGGTTGGCGTTGACCCCGATCAGTCCGGAGAGGTCGCGGTTGTCCACCACCGCGCGGGTCGCCGTGCCGAACCGGGTCCAGCGCAGGAGCGCGTAGAGCAGCCCGCCGGCGGCGAGCGCAAGGGCGAGCGTGCCGATCTGCGTAGCCGTGATCGTCGTGCCCGAGACCGTGATCGACTTGTCCGGCGGGAAGATCGTCGGAAGCTGGTGCTGGTCGCCGCCGAAGACGATCGGCACGAACGCGGTGAAGAACGCCAGCGTTCCGACCGCGACGACGATCTGGACGTCCGACGTCCGCGACGCCATCGTGCGGAAGACGGCTTCGAGGATCAGGCCCAGGATGGGAGCGATGACGAGCAGCAGCAGCGGAATGGACAGCCACTGGGAGAGGTGCCAGCGGTCACGGAGCTGCCAGAAGACGTAAGCCAGGAACATCGCCTCGCCGCCGTAGGCGAAGTTGAAGAAGCCGGTCGTCCGGTAGGTCAGGACGATGCCGAGGGACGCGAGCGCGTACGTCGCTCCCGCGAAGAGCCCGAGGACGATGTAGGGCAGCACGGGTCAGGCAGGGCCGACGTCGTACAGGCTCTTGGCGCAGACGAAGCCAGACTTCGGCCAGTCTCGAACGAAGCTCGAGCCCTTGACCACCGTGTCGAGGTAGCAGAGGGCGGTGCTGTGGCTGCGCGGGGAGTAGTCGCCGAACATGCCGCCGCCGTTCCAGACCGCGATGCTCTGCAGCGCATGGGTGAGGCCGGCGCGGGTCGGGTTGCGGCCCGCCTTGAGCAGGGCGTAGATGAACAGCTGCGCGTCGCCCCACGACTCGGTGCCGAACTCGTTGGTGGGCCGGTTCGGCTGGTAGGTGGCGAGCTCCTGCTGGAACTGCTGCATCACCGGAGCCGGGTCGCCGAGCGGGAGGGTCGGGATCGGGATCCGCAACCCTTGCGCGGCGGACTCGCCGGCGATCGAGATCTGGTCGGTGGTGTAAGCACCCTGCGTGCTGAGGATCGCGCCCGGTCGCCAGTTCTGCGACTGCATGTCGCGCAGCATGTCGGCGTTGCCGACCTGATCCATGACGGTGTAGACGCCGCCGCAGTGGTTCGCCTTCATCGAGTTGACGATCGCGCCCATCGTCGCGCCGGGCGCCGGCGGAATGGAGACGTTCTTGTAGCAGGTCTGCACGCCGGCGCGCTTCATCATCACTTCGTAGGTCTCTGCGACCTTCGCGCTGATGGGGATGTCGTAGGCGAGGTAGGCCATCGACTTCGGCAGCACGCCGGCACCCTTGAGCAGCTTCGGGATCGTGGGTGGCAGGAAGGAGCGGCCGTGCTTGATGACCGTGCTGCCACCGTCAACCGACCAGTAGTTCGTGGAGTTCGTGCGGTTGGCGTTGGCGGCCCGGCCGATGTCCGGCGTACCCGCCTTCTCCATGTCCGTCACGCCACCGTTGTCACCGTCAGACGTCGAGCCGACGAACGCGAGCACTTTCGGGATCAGGAACTGGATGTCCGAGGTGTGGGCGCTCGATGTCTGACCGTCGTCCTCGACCTTGAGCTGAAGCTGGCGGCCGCAGATTCCGCCGAAGCGGTTGACCGCGCTGAACGCCGCTTGCACCGCCTGCGGCGCGGGGTCGAAGGTGCCGGACACCGGCCCCGACAGACCACTCACGTTGCCGAGCGTGATCGTGGTCGGCGTGACGCCAGGCGCGGAGGCCTTGTTGCCGGCGGTCCCGGTGCAGTACGACGCCTGGGTCTGCGGGTCGAAGGAGAAGTTGCTGGGGGTGAGCGTGGCGAGAGTTGGCGCCGCGCCGGGCGTCGGCTTGCCGCTGCGCTTGGTGCTGGTCGGCACCGTGACCGGACCCGTTCCGCCCCCAGTGGCGGCGGTGCTCGGCTGCGCGCCGGGCCGCGATGACCCTGACGTCGGCACGCCGGTCGCTCCCGGAATCGGGTTCCCGCCTTGTGAGACCTGCGCGTCGTTGCCGAGGTAGGGCTGCACCCGTGCACCGCAAGCGGCGGTGAGGAGGGCCAGCATCGTGACCGCCATGGCGCCCGCCCAGGGACGGCGCACCGGGCCTCGTTTCACCCGCGATCTCCAGTCGGGAGATGTGATTTCCGAAAACAAGAGTGGCCTTCTCCCAACACCCGGCGAATCGTAACGGTCGTTCCAAACCGGCGCAACGACCATACTTCGACGCCGTAGTAATTACTGCTTGGCGGTCCGTCTCGCGGTTGCGGCGTCCACTGCGGCCCAGTGCTCGGGGGCTGCCCAGAGCGTCGCGAACACGTCGATCGCCTCTCGCCGGCTGTGGTCGTGCACCGCGGGCGCCACGGCGGAGACGACCGCTTTCACCGACCGCGTGGTTCCCGGGGCGGTCGCGGCCAGCGCGGCTGCCAGGCCACGCCACCCCGATTCGAACTCGGCTCTCGGGAAGACGATGTCGACCAGCCCGATCCGCTGCGCCTCGGCGGCGTCGTACTGCGTCCCGGTCATGATCGCGAGCATCGCGCGGCTGCGGCCGACTAGACCGGTGAGGCGCTCGACGCCGCCCCACGCGGGCATGATGCCGAGCGTCACCTGGGTGAACCCGATCCTGGCGTCGTCCGCGGCAACGCGGATGTCGGCGGCGACGGCCACCTCGGCACCGCCGCCGAGGGCGTGGCCGTTGAGCGCCGCGATGACCGGGATGGGCAACGCGGCCAGCCGGTCGAGGACAGTGCGGACGCCGCGCGCCATGTCGGCGGCCTCGGAATGGGTGCGTACGGCGCTGAGCTCCTTGAGGTCGCCGCCCGAGACGAAGGCACGGTCGCCGCCGCCGCGGATCACGACAAGGGCGGCGTCGGAGGCCTCGATCTCGCCGAGGGCGAGATGCAGCTCGTCGACGGTCTTGAAGCCGATCGCGTTGCGCACCGCGGGCCGGTCGATCGTGATGACGGCCACGCCACCGTCGATCGCGACGCTGACGCCGCCTGGGCCCGGCTCGGCCGGCTCGGAAGTCACGGGAGCGAGAGTAGTGCTCTCGACATTGTGAGTAACGTTTCCGGTCATGGCGGAGGACCAACGCGTCGTCACGAGCGAGTCGGGCATCCCGCTCAAGCCGAGCTACGGGCCTGAGGACCTGCCCGCGGCCGCGGACCTGCCCGCGCCGGGCGTCTTCCCGTTCACGCGCGGGAACTTCCCGACCGGCTACCAGGGCCGGCTCTGGACCTTTCGCCAGTACTCCGGCTTCGGCACCGCTGAGGAGTCCAACGAGCGCTACCGCTACCTGCTGGCGCAGGGCGGTACCGGCCTGTCGGTCGCGCTCGATCTGCCGACGCAGTGCGGGTATGACTCCGACCATCCCGATGTCGAGGAGGAGGTCGGCCGCGTCGGCGTCGCGATCGACACGCTTGCCGACGCCGAGATCCTCTTCGACCAGATCCCTCTCGATCAGGTGAGCACGAGCTTCACGATCAACGGGACGGCGGCGATCCTGCTCGCGTTCTACGTCGCGGCGGGAGAGAAGCAAGGCGTCGATCGGGCGAAGCTTCGCGGCACGATCCAGAACGACATCCTCAAGGAGTACGTCAGCCGTGGGACGTGGATCTGGCCGCCGCGGCCGTCATTGCGCCTGATCGCCGACACGATCGAGTTCTGCGCGACCGATGTACCGAAGTTCAACGCGATCTCGGTCGCGGGAGCGCACTTCCGCGATGCCGGAGCCAACGCCGCGCAGGAGATGGCGTTCACGTTGATGGATGGCGTGACGTACTGCGACGAGGTGATCTCGCGCGGGCGGATGACGATCGACCAGTTCGCACCGCAGGTCTCCTTCTTCTTCTACACGCACGGCGACTTCTTCGAGGAGATCGCGAAGTACCGCGCGGGCCGCCGGCGTTGGGCGCGGATCGTCAAGGAGCGGTACGGCGCGAAGGACGAGAAGTCGTGCATGTTCCGGGTCGGGTGCGTCGCCGGCGGTGCCTCGCTGTACGCGCCGCAGGCACACAACAACATCGTGCGGGTCGCATACGAGGCCCTCGCGTCGGTGCTCGGCGGCGTGCAGTCGATGTTCACCGCGGCGTGGGACGAGCCGTTCGCGCTGCCCACCGAGGAGTCGACGACACTCGCGTTGCGGACTCAGCAGGTGCTCGCGTACGAGACGGGCGTCGCGAAGGTCGCCGATCCGCTCGGCGGGTCGTACTACGTCGAGGCGCTGACCGACGCGATGGAGGCGAAGGTCATCGAGATCATGGCCGACCTGGAGCGACACGGCGGGATGGTCGAAGCGGTTGAGAAGGGATACCTGCATTCGCTGATCGCGGACGAGGCGTTCCGGATCGCGCAGGCGCTCGACAGCGGGGACCGCCCCGTTGTGGGCCTCAACATGTTTGCCTCGGACGAGCCGGTTCCGGAGGTCGAAGGCTTCGAGCTGGACGAGAAGGGCCGGCTGCGTCAGCTCGAGCGGCTCGCCGACGTCAAGCGCACTCGTTCGGCGGCGGAGGTCACGGCGACGTTAACAGCGCTCGAAACCGCCGCCGGCAAGGACGACGTGAACCTGATGCCGCTGCTGGTCGACTGCGCGAAGGCGTACTGCACTGTGGGAGAGATGGTCGAGGTCTTGAAGAGCCAGTGGGGCGAGTTCAGCCAGCCCGTGGTGTTCTGATGAAGGAGCTGCTGTTCTGATGCCGACGCGCGTGCTGGTCGCAAAGCCCGGTCTCGACGGCCACGACCGCGGCGCGAAGCTCGTCGCGCGGGTGCTTCGCGACGCCGGCTTCGAGGTGGTCTACCTCGGCATCCGGCAGCGTCCGGTCGAGATCGCCGCGATCGCCGTACAGGAGGACGTCGACGTCGTTGGCTTGTCGATCCTCTCCGGTGCGCACGTCGCGTTGACCCGTAAGACGCACGACGCAATGGTGGCGGCGGGGGGCGACGACATCCCGTTGGTCGTCGGCGGCACGATCCCGCAGTCCGACGTACCGAAGCTCAAGGACGCCGGCGCAGTCGAGGTGTACCCGACCGGAACGCCGTTGGAGTCGATCATCGAGAGCATGAACGCGCTCACTTCGATCGTTAAGTGAGCACCCGGCCGGCTTTCATGACGAGTTGCACGTCGCCGACGGCGGTGATGTCCTCGGTCGGGTTGCCAGGTACTGCGATGAGGTCGGCGAGGTAGCCGGCCTCGATGCGGCCGAGGTCGTGTTCGCGGCCGATCAGCGCGGCGGCGTTGATCGTCGCGGCGCGTAGCGCGTCCATCGGCGTGAGACCGCGCGAGACGATGGCGGCGAGCTCCTTGGCGCCCTCGCCGTGGGGGATCGCGGGGGCATCGGTGCCGCAGCAGATCCTTACCCCGGCGGCAGCTGCTCGCGGCAGGACCGTACGCGCGAGTGGGAACACCTGCTCCGCCTTGGCGACGAGCTCCGGCGCCGCGCGAGAGAGGTCCATCTGGTCGGCGAGGCAGGTCGTGCTGACGAGGAAGGTGCCCCGCTCCGCCATCAGCTTCAAGGTGTCATCACCGATGAGGAAGCCGTGCTCGAGGCAGTCGATGCCGGCTTCGATGCAGGCGCGCGCCGCGGCGTCGCCGTGACAGTGAGCGGCGACCTTGATGCCGGCCCGGTGCGCCTCATCGACGATCGCGGCGAGCTCCTCGTCGGAGTACTGCTGCGCGCCCGCTTCGCCGCTGTGCGACATGACGCCGCCTGATGCCGAGACTTTGATGACCTGGGCGCCGTACTTCAACTGGTAGCGCACCGCCGCGCGGACCTCGGCAACGCCGTTCGCGATGCCCTCCTCGACCGACAGCGGCATGATGCCCGGACCCATTCGGGAGAACATCGTCGGATCGAGGTGGCCTCCGGTCGGTGAGATCGCATGACCGGCCGGCACGACACGGGGGCCGTCGACCCATCCATTGTCGATTGCGCGGGACAGTGCCACGTCGAGCAGGGTGCCGCCGGTGCGCACGAACAGGCCAAGGTTGCGGACGGTGGTGAACCCGGCCAGCAGCGTCTGCTTCGCGTTGACCGTCGCGCGAAGCGTGCGGAACGCCGGGTCGTCCTGGACGTCGCTGCGCGGGTTGCCGCCGGACGGGCCACCCATGAACAGGTTGAGCTCCATGTCCATGAGCCCCGGCAGCAACGTGGTGTCGCCGAGGTCGAGCTCGCTTGCGCCCGTTGGAACGACGTCGGGGTTGACGGCGGTGATGCGGTCGCCTGCCACGACGACGACAGCCGGCGCGCGCACTTCACCGGCCACCACGTCCACCCAGTGGGCGGCGCGGATCACGGTCGCGGTTTCGCTCACCGTTGCTCCTCGGGGTCGAGCTCGATTCCGATGCCGTTGAAGACCATCGCAAGGCTCGTGTACGTACCGACGACGAACAGGAACTCCACGAGCGTCCGTGCATCGAGAGCGCCGGCGAGGGTCTCCCACGTCTCGTCGTCGACGCGGTAGTCGTCGAGCAGCTGGTCGGTTGCGTGGAGCACTGCGGCTTCGAGGTCGGTGAACACGCCGAAGTCATCCGAGGCGATGGCCTCGACCTCAGCGGCGGTCACGTCATAGCGCTGGGAGAGCTTGACGTGCTGCGCCCACTCGTACGACGAAGCAGTGCGGTGTGCAACCCGGAGTACGGCGAGCTCCCGCATCCTCGGCTCGAGCAGCGGCTCCCACAGCAGTTGGCCGTTGAAGCCGAGGAACTTCGCCGCGAGCTTGGGGTGGTGCAGCAGGCTCGTGATGCCGTTGGCGAGGCGCGGTGCGTCTGGCGCGGGCGACAGAAACCGGTCCGCGGCGGCCGCCGGCATGCCCGCGCGCACGGCTGCGGCGCAGTCGTCATCCCACTGTTCCTTCGGGACCGGTTCCAGGCGCGGGGTCATCTACAGGTACCAGCCGCCGTTGACGTTCAAGGCCTGACCGGTGATGTAGCCCGCTTCCTCGGAGCAGAGGAAGACGCAGGCGGCCGCGATGTCCTGCGGCGTGCCTGCGCGACGGACCGGCGTCTGCTTGGCGATGAGGTCGACGTCGGGGAGGTCGCCCTTGTCCTCGGCGCGCCGAACCATGGGGGTGTCGATGAACCCTGGCGGAATCGTGTTGACGGTGATGCCGTGCGGCGCGAGCTCGACCGCGAGCGCCTTGGTGATGCCGATCACGCCGCCCTTCGACGCGACGTAGTGCGCCATGCGCTTCGCGCCACTCTGCGCGCTGGAGGAGGAGATCGTGACGATCCGGCCCCAGCCGCCCGCGAGCATGTCGGGCACGGCGGCCTGCAAGCAGTTGAAGGTGCCGGTGAGGTTCACCGCGATCATCCGGTCCCACTGCGCGGTGGAGATCGCGGTGAAGTCGCTGAACTCATCGAGACCAGCGCTCGTCACGCAGATCTCGATCTGGCCGAGCTGCTCGCGAACGGTGGCATATGCCGCATCGATCGCGGCGCGGTCGGCGACGTCGGCCGATACCCCGATCGCGGTGCCGCCGGCTTCCGCGATGCCTGCGGCGGCCTTCTCGGCGGCGTCGGCGGACAGATCGACGACGGCGACCTTGTCCCCGCGCGCTGCGAGCTGCCGGCAGATCTCCAGCCCCATGCCGGACGCGCCGCCCGTCACTACCGCAACCCTGCTCAAGCGTCCTCCTCCGACTGCGATGCGCTGCCGAGTATTGCTCAATCCGACCCGTGCGCAACAGCGACTCTCGCTATTGAGAATGCAATTACCGCCCGGCGGTCAAAGCGGCTATAACTGAGCCGTGCGCATCGGTCTGATGGTGGGCCCGGATCCAGGCCGTTACCGCGAGTCGGTCGCGAAGATCGAATCCGATGCCGCCGCCGCCGAGCAGGCCGGCTTCGCATCGGTGTGGGTTGCGCAGCCGCCGGACGACTTCGACGCGCTGACTGCGGTCGCATTGATGGGCCGGGTCACGAACCGGATCGAGATCGGTACGGCGGTCGTGCCGCTGCAGAGCCGTCATCCCGTCGCCCTGCTGCAACAGGCGTTGTCCACCCAGGCGGTCTGCGAAGGCCGGCTGACGCTGGGGGTCGGCCCCTCGCACCACTGGGTGATCGAGGACATGCTCGGGCTGTCCTACGACAAGCCCGCGCGACTGGTTCGCAGCTATCTCGACGTCCTCAACGCGGGCCTTTCCGGCCCTGGTCCGGTCGACGTCGAGAACGAGCACTTCCGGATTCACAACCCGTTGGCCATCACCGACATCACGCCGACGCCGGTCCTGCTCGCGGCCCTTGCGCCGTTGATGCTGAAGACTGCGGGAGAGCTCACCGACGGCACCGTCCTCTGGATGGCCGATGCCCGCAACATCGGCGACCACATCGCGCCCCGCATCACGAAGGCGGCTGCCGACGCCGGCCGCCCGGCGCCCCGGATCGTCGCGGGCGTCCCGGTGACGTTGTGCGCCACCGGCGAGGTCGACGGCGCGCGCGAGTGGGCGCGGCGGGCGATGAGCCACTCCGAGTACTCGCCCAACTACGAGCGGCTGCTCGAGCACGGTGACGCGAAGGACTCTGGCGACTTCCTCGTCGCCGGTGACGAGTCGGCGGTGGTCGCGAGCCTGGAGCGCTACCGGGATGCCGGTGTCACCGACTTCTCGGCGCGGTTGCTGCCCTACGGCAAGACCCGCGAGGCGCGGATCGAGTCGCGCGACCGGACCACCGCGTTTCTCGCTTCGCTCTGTCCCGAGATCTGACCGTCTCCCGAGCTCCCGCGATGCACCTCGATCACGTCGTCATCTTCGTGGCCGATGCCGATCGAAGCCTCGCCTTCTATCGGGACGGGCTCGGCCTGGCGACGATGGTGGATCGAGACTTCGACGGGCCGTGGCCCGAGCTGTTCGGCGACGTCAGCTCGCGTGGGCTCCGCGCGATCATCCTGGGCGATCCGGAGAACCCGAAGCGAGGTCAGGTCGAGCTGCTCACCTTCGCCGAGCCGGTCGGGCCGGGACCCGGGGTCCAGCCCATCGCCACCGGAACCGTCATGCTGTCGTTCATGGTCGACCTGGCCGAAGTGCTGCCGAAACTCGAAGCGGCCGGCGGAACCGACGTACGGCGCGCAACCCTGCGCAACGGCGTCGATGTCGTCACGCTGCGCGATCCCGACGGCACGCTCGTCGAGCTGCTCGACGCACCATGAGCCAGCCACTCGACGGGCTGCGGATCCTCGAGGTCGGGCACATCCTGGCCGGGCCGTTCGCAACGATGCTGCTCGCCGACCTCGGGGCCGACGTGATCAAGGTCGAGTCGCACACCGGCGACCTGTCGCGCGAGGTCGGGTCGCAGTACGTCGACGGCCACAACGTCTACTTCGCCAGCCTGAACCGCAACAAGCGAAGCGTGCACATCGATCTCGCCACCGACGAGGGGCAGGCACAGCTGCACCGGCTGGCGCGGCAGGCGGACGCGCTGCTCGTGAACATGCGGCCCTCGGCGATCCGCAAGCTCGGCCTCGACTACGCGTCGCTGCGCGAGGTGAACCCGAAGATCGTCTGCGTTGCGCTGACCGGCTACGGCCTCGACGGCCCGGAGGCGGACTGGCCGGCGTTCGACTACGTGATCCAGGCCGGCGTCGGGCTGGCCGCGATGACCGGCGAGCCGGACGGGCCGCCGATGCTGCCCGGCTACTCCGCGGTCGACAACTCCTCGGCCATCATGGCGGCGCTCGGACTGCTCGCGAAAGTCCATGAAGGGAAGGGCGGGCAGGTCGACGTGTCGTTGTTCGACACGATGCTGTCCCAGCTCAACTACAAGGCCGCGGCGTACCTCAACGGCGGCGCCGTCCCGCCACGGCAGCCGGCCGGTGGGCACAGCTTCTACGCACCGGCCCAGCTGTTCCCGACCGCGGACGGCCATCTCGCGTTGTTCGTCACGCACGACGAGTTCTGGCGCCGGCTCTGCGAGGAGATCGGCGAGCCGGCGTGGGGGAGCGACCCTCGCTTCGCGACGATGCATGCGCGCAACGACAACCGTTCCGAGCTGGTCGCGTTGCTGACAGCCCGCCTCGCCGAGGCCAGCGCGGTCGAGTGGGCCGAGCGGCTCCGCCCGCTCGGGCTGGCGGTCGGCGCCGTCGTGGGGCTCGACGAGGCGCTCGACAGCGACTACGTAGCGCGGCGCGGGATGGTGGTGTCGATCCCGACCGCCGATGGGCCGCTGCGGATGGTGGGCAACCCGATCAGAACAGAAGCGGCGGCGGACCTGCGTCCACCGCCGCGCCTGCACGAGCACACCCAGGAGATCCTGGGCGACTAGCTCCCGCGAACTTGCGATTTCGTGGCGTTTCTCGCGCGGAAACGGGCGTTTCTTGCAAGTTCGCGGATGTCCGACTAGCTGGCGTCGCCGTACATCGGGCCGGACAGGAAGCCGACGACCGGGCCCGCGGGCTCGAACGACTCGACGACACCCGAGGCGAAGTAGCCGGCGTCGGTCACCATCGTGATGCCGGTGACCCCCGCCGCGGCGTCACTGCACAGGAAGACGAGGGGGTACGCCTGCTCCAGCGGGGTGGAGGGCTCGATGCCGGTCTCGTCGCGGTAGTCCTGGCCGAAGCCGAGCCACATGTCCGCGTTGGCGCGGGCGAGTGGCGTGTCCGTCGGCCCGGGCATGATCGCGTTGATCCGGATGCCCTTCTTCAGCATCGGGAAGGCCTGCTGCGCGACGTACGTGTTGATCGTCAGCTTGCTGAACATGTAGTCGGCCTTGCCGTTGTCCTGCGCCCACTTCGTGGCCTCGTCGAAGTCGGTGATCGCCAGGAACTCCTTGGTGATCTTCAGGTTGTTCTGCCAGCCGAAGCCCGCCGCGGAGGAGATGAAGCCGATCGCGCCACCGCGCCCGACGTAGCCCTTGTCGATCGCGCGCTCGACGAGGTGGCGGTGGCCGATGAAGTTGATCCGTTCGATGCCCGGAGTGCCGTCGGCGACGCCGGCGCACTCGAACAGCGCATCGAGCGGGCCGCCGCACTCGTCGATGGCCGACTCGATCGAGGCCTTGTCGGACAGGTCGAGGCGGATGAACTTCACCCCGTCGACGTCGACATCAGCGCGGTCCATCACCACGACCTCGGCGCCGGCGTCCTTCACCACCTGTACGACGGCGGCGCCCATGCCGGTTGCGCCACCGACGACCAGGACCCGCTTGCCGTCGTACCGAAATGCGTCGAACAGACCCATGCCACTTGCTCCTGACGGATTGAAGGCGCTCGAACTCGAGACGCGGTTGGATCCTTGCACAAGCTCTTTCGGGCTAGCTTTCGCCGTTCGGGTCAAGTCTGAGTCAGGGCAGGCTGACGCGCGCCGGTGGTTTCCGGCGGGGTGGTCAGCGCTGGTGTCTGGCAGGTGGGGCCGTGGGGTTCGGCTGGCTGATCAGGCGCCCTCGTGGG
>DASZOU010000017.1:0-12416 GCA_035550655.1 Mycobacteriales bacterium | reverse complement strand
CCGACAGCGTCGATGACATCATCGCCGAGATCGCGGCCGCCCGCGTGACCGAACGCGGCTCCCGCGCCGACGACAAGTCCTCCGAAGCCGCCATGGAGGACCGCAAGAAAGCCGGCTACTTCTGAGCCGACCCGCCTCCCTCCCGTTTTTCGCGAACCGCCCATGCCTCCTTCCCTGCACCACCCGGTCGACATCCTCCGCTTCAACACCTGCGGCAGCGTCGACGACGGCAAGTCCACGCTCATCGGCCGGCTGCTCTACGACTCGAAGTCGCTGATGGAGGACCAGCTCGAGGCGCTCACGCGCTCCGCCGATCTCACCGGCGGCGGCCAGGTCAACCTCGCGAACCTCACCGACGGCCTCCGCGCCGAGCGCGAGCAGGGCATCACGATCGACGTCGCCTACCGCTACTTCGCGACCCCGAAGCGGTCCTTCATCATCGCGGACACGCCGGGCCACATTCAGTACACGCGCAACATGGTCACGGGCGCCTCGACCGCAAGCCTCGCGCTGGTCCTGGTGGATGCCCGCAACGGCATCGTGGAGCAGTCGCGCCGGCACGCGTTCATCACCTCGCTGCTGCGGGTGCCTCACCTTGTCGTGTGCATCAACAAGATGGACCTCGTCGACTACGACGAGGCGGTGTTCAACCGGATCAAGGACGAGTTCCGGGCCTTCGCCGCGAAGCTCGACATCGGCGACCTCTCGTTCATTCCGATCAGCGCGCTGCACGGCGACAACGTCGTACATCGCTCGCAGAACATGCCGTGGTACGACGGCACCTCGCTGCTGCACCACCTCGAAGACGTGCACATCGCGAGCGACCGCAACCTGATCGACGTCCGGTTCCCGGTGCAGTACGTCATCCGCCCGCAGTCGAAGGCGCATCACGACTACCGCGGCTACGCGGGCACCGTCGCCGGCGGGGTGCTGAAGCCTGGGGACGAGGTCGTCGTCCTGCCGAGCGGGATGAAGTCAACGATCGCGAGCATCGACACGGCGGACGGTGAGGTCGAGGAGGCGTTCGCGCCGATGGCCGTCACGGTTCGGCTCACCGACGACGTCGACGTCTCGCGGGGCGACATGATCTGCCGGCCGCACAACCAGCCGCGGGTCACGCAGGACGTCGAGGCGATGATCTGCTGGCTGTCGGACCTGCCGCTGCAGGACCGCGGGATGTACGCCATCAAGCACACGACGCGGTCGGCGCGATGCCAGGTGCGTGGCGTCGACTACCGCATCGACGTCAACACGCTGCACCGTGACGAGACGGCCGACTCGCTGACACTCAACGAGATCGGGCGGGTCACGCTGCGTACGACGGTTCCGCTGTTCGTCGACGAGTACCGGCGCAACCGCACGACCGGCTCGTTCCTTCTCATCGACGAGGCCACGGGGGCCACCGTCGGCGCCGGCATGGTTCTTTAGTGGCTGACGCGCGGAGCGACTCCGAGGTCGCTCGCGATCTCGCGACGGCCGCCGGACAGCTGCTGCTGAAGCTTCGCGCGGACATGGGCTTCAGTGACCCGTGGAAGCTGCGCGACGCCGGTGACCACAACTCCAACGTGCTGCTGTACGAGCTGCTCGGCGAGGCGCGCCCCGACGACGTGGTCCTCTCCGAGGAGTCGGCAGAGGACGACCGCCGTCACGACGCGGATCGGCTGTGGATCATCGACCCGCTCGACGGCACCACCGAGTACGGCGAGCCCGAGCGGACCGACTGGGCGGTCCACGTCGCCCTGTGGCAGCGCGGCCGCGGTCTGACCGACGGAGCCGTCGCGCTGCCGGCGCGCGGCATGACGCTGTCGACCGCCGACCCGCTGCCGGCGCGTGGCGAGCCGGCGACCCATCCGCGGCTTGCGGTCAGCCGGACCCGGCGGCCACCGTGGGTGGTCGATGTAGCCGAGAAGGTCTCCGGTCAGCTCGTCCCGATCGGCAGCGCCGGCATGAAGGCGATGTCGATCCTGCTCGGCGAGAGCGATGCGTACCTGCACAGCGGCCGGATGAAGGAGTGGGACTCCGCGGCGCCGGTCGTCGTAGCGGCTGCTGCCGGCATGCACGTCAGCCAGCTCGACGGCTCCGAGCTCGAGTTCAACAAGCCGTCACGGCTGACCGAGCAGCTCCTGATCTGCCACCCGTCCCTGACAGACGCGCTGATCGCAGCCTGCGCCTAAGGCCCGCCGAACTTGCAAGAAATCGCCGTTTGGATGCCGAAAATGGGCGGATTGTGCAAGTTCGCGGGATGAAATGGGTTGGCCTCGCGATGCTCGGCGTCGTTGCGGCCGGCTGCAGCGGGAGCTCGACGCCGGGGACGTCGCCCACCGGCCCGTCCGCCGCGGCCACGTCCCCTGGCGCCTCCGGGTCAACTGCGCCGACGCCGCACGTGACGTATCACGGCGTGCTGGCGATCAGCCACGTGCTCGACGTGCGCCCGATGACCTCCGGCGGTCCTTGCCCGAGTGCCGCGCAGGCGTTTCCGCACGACGCGGGCACATCCCGGGACGTCGTCGCCTGCGACCCGCGGCAGCAGCAGGTGTTCCTGCTCGCTCCGCCGGCGCTGAGCCAGAACGACGTGGATGCGACGACGGTGTCGATGGAAACCAACGGGGGCGGCTGGGCGGTCGACCTGCAGCTCTCGCCCGCCGGCGCGCGTACCTTCCTCGCGCTGACCAAGCGGGCCTACGAGGTGACCGGGTCGGGTGAGACCGGGTTCGGGTCGTGCCGCCCGCCGCGGGGCTGCAACGCCATCGCCATCGTCTACAACGGGGTTGCGGTGGCGGAGCCCGCCATCGCGCAGGACGGGCTCGTCGGAGGCCTGGTTCAGATCGGCGGCTTGTCGCACCGCGAGGCAGAGCGGATCGCCGCCTCCCTCAGCGCCTCCTAGCGTCGTGCGCCATCCCAGGTACGCGCCGGGCCCGGCTTAGGGCCGTTCGCCCCTAGTGGGAGTGACCGACGACCGCATCCGATAGGCGGACATCTATGCCATTTTCGACGGCATGTTCTTCGTCAGGCTGGTGGCGAACAAGGACGGCACGTGGACGTGCCGTACCGGGCGCACCGACATTGACGCGCGTGTGATGACCTTCCGCGAGGCAATGGCGCGGGCGTTACAGGTCGCGGCCGACATGGGTCCGTCGTTACTGGTCGTCCATCATCAAGACGGGTCGGTGGAGCATCTTGGGCCTGCCGAGCTCTACGCAGCCGCTCCGGAGGCGGCCGATCTCACCCAGTAATTGCCACCGCGATGGGTGACCGCGCCCAAGACGACCACACCCACTCCTGCGGTATGAGGAACTTCTTCACTGGAGTTCTCCTTCTCAACCTGTGATGACGACCGAGACGCCAGTCACATTGGCGGCGGAGACGTTGCTTGAGGTGAAGTCAGGGGATGCGGCGCCGGTTACGTCGAGGGAGCCGGTTACCTCCGCCAGGGATGCGTTGCCGGCCCCGGTGAGGGTGACCTTGTACGACAGCCCGCTGCACCCCGCGGCGGTGGTGACGGGGGCGGTGGACACCTTGTAGCCGGGAAGGCTGGCGGTGTAGACCGTGTTGTACGAGACCGTGGCGGCGGCGTTGCAGCTGGCCACGTTGGCATTGCCCGCGGCGAGGGACTTGCTCGACACGGACAGCGACGCGGCGAACGCGGTGACGACCCCGAAGACCGTCACCCCGGTCACGAGCGGAAGCACAAAGCGCCCGATCGGGGGCACCCTTACCTCAATCCGTGCCGGTTTCCCATGTCGCGCCATACGTGGATCTTCCGCAAGATCCACTTCCTCGCGGTGGAGGCTTTGGTCCCGTCAGGGCCGCCGATCGCCCTCATCTTTAGGTGGTCATTCGGGCAGAACGGGTTAGGGAGCGGCGGTGGCGTCGGCGTCCGGCTCGCCGAGCAGATGGGCGCCGCCGGGCTCGGCGCGCCGCGAGCGCGACCGGAAGCGGCGCTCCACCTGGTAGTACGACAGCGACGCGAGCGTGAACGACACCGCCAGCACCGCGACGACCCGCGGCGCGAGTGGCCACGATCGGGTGTGCCCGCCGACCTCGCTGACCGCGAAGACGCTCCACAGGTACAGCGAGTACGAGATGACGCCGACCCAGACGATCGGGCGGCTGGCCAGGAAGCGGTCGAAGCGCCAAACCCGCTCCCGCGGCGCGATCATCACCCCGGCCGACAGCGCCGTGAGCAGCAGCCCCCACTGGTAGACCCACGACGCCAGGTAGTTCGCGCGGACCGTCACGACGACGAGGCACACGACGCCGGCGCTGCGCACGATGTTGGGGATTCGTCGCGCGACCGGCAACAGCGCGATCGCGCAGCCGACGAGCATGTCCTGGAACCGCAACAGCCCGAGGTGGTAGTTCAGCAGGACGTCACCGTCGTGGTGCAGCAGCCAGATCCGCGCGAGCGTGCAGACCGCGACCCCCGCCACGCAGAGCCAGCCGATCACCTGTCGCGGCACGCGAAGCACGAGCAGCGCGAGCAGCGCGATCGACCACGCGATGTAGAACTCCCACTCGACCACCAGCGTCCAGACCTGGGACAAGCCGAACGGAAAGCCGGGTACGTCGGGCTTCCCGTAGAGCGTGTACGTGAGGACGCGCCACAGCCCCTGCGCCTGCGCCGCGCCATCGCTGTGGGCGAGCTCGTACCACGCCACCGTCAGCGCGATGAACGCGAACAGCGCCGGCAGGAGCCGTCGGGCGCGCCGCCCGTAGAAGCCGATCAGGTCGATGCGGCCGAGCCGGTCGACGTCGGCGATCAGGATCTCGGTGATCAGCAGACCCGACAGCACGAAGAACAGGTCGACGGCCAGGAAGCCGCCACGGCCGACGTGTGTCAGCCAGGGCACGAGAAACGTCAGGTGGTACAGCAAGACGATCAGCACGGCGAGGGCCCGCACGCCGTCGAGCTCCGGCCGGTAACCCAGCCGGGTGCGCGCCGGCTTCGGGTCTGCGGCCGTCACTGCGTGGTGGCCTGCGTGTCGTCGGCGATCTCTGCCTCGACGACCGGATCCGAGCCGTGGACGCCGGCGCGGACGGGATCCGTCTCGCCGCCGGCTGCGCGCCGCGACGGCAGCCGGAACCGGCGCTCGACGAGGTAGTACGACGGGATCGCGAGCGCGAACGACCCGATGATCGACACGATCGCGCGCTGCGTCGACGACCAGCTCCTGCCGTGGACGCTGACCTCGGCGACGAGCGTTCCGCTCCACAGGTACAGCGAGTACGACAGCTTGCCCATCCACACCATCGGAGCGCTGGCGAGCACGCGGTCGACGGCCCACGGCTTCGCGCGCGGCTGCACGACCATCGCGGCGCAGGTCGCGATCGCGAGCATGCCACCGACGTACAGCCACTCGCTCGAGAAGCGCGCCTGTCCGATGACGTACAGCAGGAAGGCGCCACCGGCGACCCGCAACCAGTTCGGCACCTGCGGCCAGCCGCTGAGCAGCCCGAGCGCGCAGCCGACGAGCAGCTCGTCGAAGCGAAGCCAGCCGGAGTAGTAGCTGAGGTTCCAGTTGTGGGTGCCGAGCAGGTAGATGCTGAGCCGTACCCCCGTCATGGCGACCGCGGCGACCGCGGTCCACATGCCGATGCGCCGCCGGTCGACGCCGCGACGCAGCGCGATGATCAACGCGAGCGGCCAGAAGATGTAGAACTCCCACTCGACGATCAGCGTCCAGATCTGCGAGACACCGACGGACCACGGATACGTCATGTGGCCGGCGTCGACGAAGGTGAAGACGGACACATAGTTCTTCAGCGTCGAGATTCCCGCGTTGCGGTCGAGCTGGAAGTACGCCGCCGCGAGCACGAGGAACGTGACCAGCGCCGGCAGCAGCCGCCGGGCGCGACGGCGGTAGAAGTCGCGCAGCCTTGCCTGGTTCGTCGCGAGATGGTCGGCGACGATCAGCTCGGTGATGAGCATCCCCGACAGCACGAAGAAGATGTCGACGCCGAGAAACCCGCCGCCGAAGTACGGCCGCAGCGCCGGCGCGACGAACGAGACGTGGAACCCCAGCACCGCGAGGACCGCGATGGCCCGCACTCCGTCGATCTCCGGTCGGTAGGTCAGCCGCCCGGCCTTCGTCACTTGGCCAGCCTAGCCAGGATGGCAGCGACGGCTTCGGCGACGGAGACGGTCGTCGTGTCGATGACGAGCTCTGCGTCGAGCGGCTCTTCGTAGGGGTCGTCGATGCCGGTGAAGCCGGTGATCTCACCGGCCCGCGCCTTGGCGTAAAGGCCCTTCACGTCGCGCCGCTCGCACTCCTCGATCGGGGTGGAGATCCACACCAGCACGAACGCGCCGGGCCCGCCGGCGGCCTCGACCAGCTCGCGCACCCAGCGGCGGGTCTCGTCGTACGGCGCGATCGGCGCGCAGACCGCGACCCCGCCGTGCTTCGTGACTTCGGCGGCCACCCAGCCGATCCGGCGGATGTTGATGTCGCGGTCCTCACGGGAGAACCCGAGGCCGCGCGAGAGATGAGTGCGTACGACGTCGCCGTCGAGCAGGGTGACCGCTCGCCGCTCGGCGAGCACCTCGACCAGCGACCGGGCGATCGTCGACTTGCCGGAGCCGGAGAAGCCGGTGAGGAAGACCGTCTTGCCGCCGTTCGCCGGCTGTGCGGTGGTCGGGATCTGCAGCAGCTCGCCGGAGGAGTACAGCGCCGCGATCTCCGCCGCCCGGCTCGCGGCCTCGCCCGGCGTGATCGGGATCTCGACGACCTCACTCGCCGAGGCACGCCACGCGGCGGTCCACTGCTGGTAGCGCGCGTTGTCCGAGCGGACCCCCGCCGCGGGCAGCAGCAGCCGGGCGCCGGGCGGCAGCAAACCGGCGGGCAGCTGCTCGGCGACTGCGACGACTACTGCGCTGTCGCCGTAGGACTCCTGCGGCCGCGGCCAGCGGGGCGCCCGCAGGCCGATCACGCCGCCCGCCTCGCGGCGCCCGACGGGCGTGCCCTCCTCGTCGAGCAGGTCGTCGCCGTCGGCGCCGGGCAGCGCGTCGGCGGGCAGCAGCCCGAGCAGCACTTGGTCCAGCCGTGCCAGCCCGGCGACGTCGAGGGTCACGGCAGCCACGCGAGGCACAGTAGTTGAGGCAGACTCTTCGGGTGGACTTCTCCCTGACCGACGAGCAGAAGGCGTTCCGCGCCAGCGTCTACGACTGGGCGCTCGCGACTGTTGCGCCCGGCGCACCGGACCGGGACAAGGAAGGCCGCTGGGACCCCGACATCTGGAAGTCCCTGGGTGCTCAAGGGCTGGCCGGACTGCCGATCGCCGAGGCCTACGGCGGCGCGGGCGCGTCGGTCATGGACTGCGTGATCGCCAACGAGGCGATTGCGGAGGGCGGCCACGACGGCGGCTTCAACCTCTCCATGGGCGCGCACTGGGTGATCGGTGCCGTCCCGATCTGGCTGCACGGGACCGAGGAGCAGAAGCAGCGCTGGCTGCCCGGGCTGTGCGACGGTTCGATGGTCGGCGCGTGGGCGTCGACCGAGCCCGAGGCGGGTTCGGATGCGGCCGGACTGCAGACGAAGGCGGTTCGTGACGGCGACGACTGGGTGCTCAACGGCAACAAGATCTTCATCACGAACGGGCCGATCGCCGGCGTGTGCAACGTGCTCGCCCGCACGAGTGAGAAGGGCGCGACGGCTTTCATCGTCGACACGACGAACCCCGGATTCCAGGTCGGCAAGGAGCTCGACAAGATGGGCTGCCGCTCGTCGCCGACCGCGGAGATCGCGCTGGTCGACTGCCGGGTGCCGGCCGACTGCGTGCTTGGCGAGGTCGACCAGGCGCTGTGGCGGGTGGCGTTCGAGTGCTTCGACTGGGAGCGCACGGTCATGATCGCCAGCGGCATCGGCGGCATGCAGAGCACGCTCAACACCTGCATCCAGTACGCGAAGGAACGCAAGCAGTTCGGCCGGCCGATCGCGTCGTTCCAGGCGATCGCGCACAAGCTCGCCGAGATGAAGATCCGGCTCGAGGCGTGCCGCACCGCGGTCTACCGCGCGGCGTACCTCAAGCAGACGGGGGTCGAGCACCAGATGGAGGCCTCGATCGCGAAGTACCTCGTCGGTGAGTACAGCGTCGCCAACGCACTGGACGCGATCCAGATCCACGGCGGCTACGGCTACCTGCGCGACTTCGGAGTGGAGCGTGCGCTGCGCGACGCGAAGCTCGGGTCGATCGGTGGTGGCACCTCGGAAATCCAGAAGCTGATCATCAGCAGGATCTTGTTGGGCGACGCCTGATCTTGACCGCTGAGCTGCCGGAGCTCCTGCGCCCACTGGAGTTCCTCATCGGCACGTGGCGCGGCGAAGGCGCGGGAGCCGTGCCGGGCGGCGGCGGGCCGGACTTCCCGTACGCCGAGGAGCTGTCGGTGAGCTACGACGGCTCACCGTGGCTCACCTACTCCACGCGCGCCGTGGACCCGGTTGACGGCCGCTGGCTGCACTCCGAGCACGGCTGGTGGCGGCCGCAGCCGGCCGACGCGTCGGGGCGGGTCGGCGTTGAGCTGGTCATCGTGCAGCCCACCGGCGTGGTCGAGGTGCTGGTGGGGCATGTCGTCGAAGGACCGGCCGGACCGCACGTCGAACTAGCGAGCGATGTCGTCGCCCGCACGCCGACCGCTCCTGCGGTTGCCGCCGACAAGCGGATGTACGCCGTTCGCGGCGGCAAGCTGATGTACGCCATCGACCTTGCTACCGGCGAGGCGGGCTTGGTGCCGCATCTCGCGGCTGCGCTCGACCCCGCCACGCCGTGACCTCGCGGGACGACCGCCGGCTGCGCCGGGAGGCCGAGAAGTACCTCCGTGAGACCGAGGAGCTTCGGGAGAAGGAGGGGTTCGGGCGGACCGGTCGACGGCGCCGGCGCCGACGACCCTCTACCCGCCAGCAGCTCGGCCGCGGCATGGTCCTCACTCTCGAGCTGAGCACGATCGTCGTCGTGGCCGGGATCGCCGCCGGCCTGTGGATGCTGGTGCACGCACTCGACGCGACCGGCCGCCTTGCTGACGCCCGCACCGACATCCAGCGGGTTCGCGCGGACCTGCTCGCCGGCCGTAGCGCGGTCGCCGACATGAGGGCGGCGCAACGCGACGCGAGAGCCGCCCGGCATGACACCCACGACTTCGTGTGGGCGACGGCGGCGTGGCTGCCACCGGTGAAGACGGTGCGGGGGATCACCACCGCGATCGACACGTTGGCGACGCAGGCGCTGCCCGACTTCGTGTCGGTCGCGCCGAGCCTGCGCCCGGCAGTGCTGCGGGTGAGCCACAACCAAATTGCGCTGGCGCCGCTGGTTGCCGCCGCGCCGACGATGCAGCGGGCGGCGGCGGCGGCGTCGCTCGCGCGAAGCGAGGTGGCGGACCTGCCGGGCGGCTGGATCGGCCTGATCTCCAATGCCCGGCAGAAGGTGCTGTCGCAGCTCACGTCACTCGCCGGCACGGTCGACGACCTCAGCCGCTTCACCACGGCAGGCCCGGCGATGCTCGGCCTGCACGGCGAGCGGCGCTACTTCGTGGGCATCCAGAACAACGCGGAGGCGCGCGCGACTGGTGGCCTGGTCGCGGCGTACGCGGTCGTCACCGCCAACCACGGCAAGATCCACGTCGTCGAGCACGGCACTGACACGACCTTGCAGCGGTTCCAGCCGGCCGCGCCGGTGGTGGCGTTGTCGAAGGCGTACGACGCGGAGTACGGCAACTATCACCCGGCGCAGAGCTGGCCGACGACGAACCTGTCGCCGAACTTCCCCGACGCCGGCAACATCTGGACCCACATGTGGGAGGCGCAGAGCGGCGAGCACGTGGACGGCGCGTTCGGTGTCGATCCGGTCGGGCTCGCCGAGCTGCTCGGCTCGGTCGGCACCGTGACATTGCCGAACTACCCGCAGGTGTTCAGCGGCGCGAACCTTGCGACGTTCATCGAGTCGACGGAGTACTCGGCCTTCCCAGGTCTGAACAACCCGCTTCGCAAGAGCTTCCTGTCCGAGGTCGGCACGGCAGTGATTCACAAGCTGCTGTCGGGGGCGGGCAACCCGCAGCAGATCACCGCGGCCCTCGGCCGGGTGGCCGGCGAAGGGCATCTCAAGCTGTGGTCGCGTCGCGCGCCCGAGCAGTCGCACATCACCGGCACGCCGCTCGCCGGCGAGCTCTCTCCGACGACGGCGCCGTACGCGTCGTTGACGGTCGACAACGACTACGCCTCGAAGCTCGACTACTACCTCGACCGCAGGCTGTCCTACCAGGCCGGCAGCTGCGGGTCCTCGCGCCGCGAGTCGACCATCTCCGTCACGCTCACGAATAACGCGCCGTTGCACGGGCTGCCGGACTATGTGCGGACGAAGGCAAACGGCACCGACCAACCGCCGGTCGTACAGCGCATCCCGAACAACAAGCTGCTCGTGTTCATTCATGCGACGTCGGGCGCGACCCTCGAGCGCGTGACTCTTGACGGTCAGGTCGTCCCGGTCGGGGCGAACGTCGAGCGCGGTCACCCGGTGTTCATGGTGCCGGTGCTGCTGCGACCGGGTGTCCCGCGCACGATCGTCGTGAGTCTTTCCGAGCCGACGGCCGGTGGCGCCGCGACCACGCAGGTGCAGCCGTTGGCGCGGCCGCAGGTGACCGACTTCGATGTCCCGCGCTGTGGCTAAGCCCGGGCCGCGACTGTGCCGAGGGTCCAGTGTGGTCGTGACCATGATCGGGGGGCTCGCACTCGCGGCGTCGGCGGTGATCGCCGCTCCGGCGACGGCGGGTACGCCGGGTGCGCCGGGGGTGCCGACGTCGACCGTCAAGGCGGTCACTGCGAACACCGCGAGGTACTGCGTCACCGGCTACGCGCCGAACCGTGCGGTCGCGGTTCACGACGAGCAGTCGGGTGCAAACGCCTCGATCCGCACGAACAATCGCGGCTCGGGATGCACGAACATCCCGGTTGCGGTGGCCTGCGAGGACGGCGCCGAACAGGTGGTGGCGAGCGGGATCGCCGCGGACGGCAACCCGGGGACCTCCAGCGCCCGGGTTGCCGCCTCGGGATGCGCCGCCTCGGGTGGCAGCCGGAGCGCGTCGGGCGGACATGGCAGCGGCGGGCTGACCGGGACGGAAGCTGCGGTGATCGGCGTCGGAGGCGCTGCCGCGCTCGGCTTGCTCGCCGTGGGCTTCGTCTGGGTTCGCCGGCGCCGGTCGGCGCCGGAGGCCTGAGCGGGGCTTTGTGCCCGATTCAGAGCCGCTGCGCAGATTGCCCGAGCGTGCGACACTATTCGAACTATCAGAACGACCCGGACGGAGACGGCTGTGGGGGCAACGCTGCGGCGCGTCATGCGCGTGCTGCTCCTGGTGACGATGCTCGTCGGCACCGGATCACTGGCCGGTGTCTCCGCTGCATCGCCCGCAATGCAGCTGCCCGCGGCCGGCAGCGCGCCGCCGCCCGCTCCGACGTCGTCGATCACCCCTGACGCCCAGCCGGGCACGGTCACCTACTGCGTCGACAACTACGCGCCGAACAGCACCGTGTCGGTGGCGAACAACGCCAACGGCGCCGCCGGCGTGATCCAAACGGACGCCAAGGGCCACGGCTGCACGCACATCCCGGTCAAGACCGACTGCTCGCAGAGCATCAGCAACACGATCGTTGCCAGCGGCGCAGACCAGGCCGGCAAGCCGGCGACGTCGCAAGCCACCTACGACGCGCCGCCTGACCCGAGCCAGTGCCAGTCGACCGGCGGCGGTGGTGGCACGCCAACTCCGACCCCGAGCGGCAGCACCAGCCCGAGCGCGAGCCCCACGCCGCAGTGTGACAGCAGCAACGCGACGCTGACCGTCACTGTTGTCCCCGAGGGCGCCAAGATCAGCGGCACCGCGTGTGGCTTCCTCCCCGGTGAGACAGTCGACGCCTTCGCGCACTCCTCGCCGACCTATCTCGGCACGACCTCGGCCGGCGATGACTCGACGGTCGGGGGCTCGTTCCGGCTGCCGATGAGCGTCGGACCAGGTCAGCACACCTTCGAGTTCGTCGGGCGCGACTCCGGTCACGTCGCGACGGCGCCGTTCACGGTCACGAATGTCATCACCGGCAACGGCGGCGGCGTGGTCCCCGGCAGCGGCGGTTCCGGCGGCAGCGGTGGCTCGGGCAGCACCAGTCCGGGCGGCGGTGGGCTCGCCTTCACGGGCGCGGACATCGCCGCGATGGTCGTGGCGGGCCTCGTACTGATCGCGCTGGGTACCGTCGCTCTCGCCTCGGCGCGCCGGCGGCGTACCGCTCCCGCGGCCTGACCGCTCGGGCTAGCTTTCGCCGTTCGGGTCAAGTCTGAGTCAGGGCAGGCTGACGCGCGCCGGTGGTTTCCGGCGGGGTGGTCAGCGCTGGTGTCTGGCAGGTGGGGCCGTGGGGTTCGGCTGGCTGATCAGGCGCCCTCGTGGG
>DASZOU010000016.1:0-140011 GCA_035550655.1 Mycobacteriales bacterium | reverse complement strand
GACCGCTGGTTCACCGCCGAAGAAGCCCAGGAGTACGGCTTCGTTGACCACGTCGTCGCTCGAGCCAACCAGGTGCCGTCCTCAGGCGCGGTCTCCTGAACCGGGATCTGTGAAGGAGACCGAAATGCCAGGACCGCACTACGCGCCGCAGAGTCGCTACATCCTGCCGACGTTCACCGAACGCACGAGCTACGGCTTCAAAGAGCTTTCGCCGTACACCAAGCTGTTCGAGGAGCGGATCATCTGCCTCGGCGTGCAGATCGACGACGCGTCGGCGGATGACGTGATGGCGCAGCTGCTCTGCCTGGAGCAGATGGACCCGGACCGCGACATCTCCATCTACATCAACTCGCCGGGCGGCTCGTTCACCGCGCTGACCGCGATCTATGACTGCATGCAGTTCATCCGGCCCGAGATCATGACGGTCTGCCTCGGCCAGGCGGCGTCGGCCGCGGCGGTGCTGCTCGCTGCCGGCACGCCGGGCAAGCGCCTGGCGCTCCCCAACTCGCGGATCCTGATCCACCAGCCGTACAGCGAGGGCGGCGGGTCGGGCAGTGACATCGAGATCCAGGCGCGCGAGATCCTGCGGATGCGCGCCCTGCTCGAGACCCTCATCTCCCGCCACTCCGGTCGCACGCCGGAGCAGGTGAAGGAGGACATCGAGCGTGACAAGATCCTGACGGCTGAGGAGGCCGTCGAGTACGGCCTGGTCGATGAGGTCATCCGCAGCCGCAAACTGACCGCGGTCCCCAACCCTTCCTGACCCACCAGCCCCGCCCGACACGCCAGCCGGGCGATCCGGACCGCGTTTTTGGGGTGCGTTGTCCGTCCGGCGCGATACCGTCGTATCGAGCCTGACGCCGGACCACGGCGGATGGGCCGCCCCAGGCACGGTTCCCCGGCAGAGGAGATCGAGTGGCACGCATCGGCGACGGTGGCGACCTGCTCAAGTGCTCCTTCTGCGGAAAGAGCCAGAAGCAGGTCAAGAAGCTCATCGCGGGACCGGGCGTCTACATCTGCGACGAGTGCATCGACCTGTGCAACGAGATCATCGAAGAGGAGCTCACCGAGTCCTCTGACGTCTCGTTCGACTCGCTGCCGAAGCCGAAGGAGATCTACGAGTTCCTCGACGGCTACGTGATCGGTCAGGACACGGCCAAGAAAACGCTGTCGGTCGCGGTCTACAACCACTACAAGCGGGTCCAGGCCGGCGGCACCGACAAGGAGCCGGTCGAGCTCGCGAAGTCCAACATCATGCTGCTCGGTCCGACCGGCTGCGGGAAGACGCTGCTCGCGCAGACGCTGGCGAAGATGCTCAACGTCCCGTTCGCCATCGCAGACGCCACCGCGCTGACCGAGGCCGGGTACGTCGGCGAGGACGTCGAGAACATCCTGCTCAAGCTGATCCAGGCGGCCGACTACGACGTCAAGAAGGCCGAGACCGGGATCATCTACATCGACGAGATCGACAAGATCGCCCGCAAGAGCGAGAACCCCTCGATCACGCGTGACGTCTCGGGCGAGGGCGTGCAGCAAGCCCTGCTCAAGATCCTGGAGGGCACCACCGCGTCGGTGCCGCCGCAGGGCGGGCGCAAGCACCCGCACCAGGAGTTCATCCAGATCGACACCACCAACGTGTTGTTCATCGTGGGCGGCGCCTTCGCGGGCCTGGACAAGGTGATCGAGGCCCGGATCGGCAAGAAGGGCATCGGCTTCGGCGCGGTCATGCGCAGCGCCCGCGACATCGACACCACGGACACCTTCGCCGAGGTCATGCCGGAGGACCTGCTCAAGTACGGCATGATCCCCGAGTTCATCGGGCGGCTGCCGGTCATCACGAGCGTCCACAACCTCGACCGCGAGGCGCTGATCCGGATCCTCACCGAGCCGAAGAACGCGCTGGTCCGCCAGTACAAGCGGCTGTTCGAGCTCGACGGGGTGGAGCTGGAGTTCACCGATGACGCGCTCGACGCGATCGCGGACCAGGCCATTCTCCGCGGCACCGGCGCACGTGGGCTGCGGGCCATCCTCGAAGAGGTCCTGCTATCGGTGATGTACGACGTGCCCAGTCGCAAGGACGTCGCCAAGGTCGTCATCAACGGCGAAGTCGTGCTCAAGAACGTCAACCCGACGCTGGTGCCACGTGACGCGCAGCCGGCGAAGCGCGAGCGGCGCGAGAAGTCGGCCTGACGCTTCTCCGTCGGCGGGACTCAACGCAACCGCCTGGCTTGCCGACATATAGCCCGGTCTAGTCATTCTCGGGCCCCGGAAACTCTCGTAGAGTCGGTGTCCGTTATGCCGGGATCGGTGGCGTTCGGGGCGAGAGGGCTGTTGTGAGTGAGGTCGTAGCCGGCAACGCCGGGTCGCGGTTGCGTTACATCCCTGCGCTCGACGGGATGCGCGGGCTGAGCCTGCCGGGCACCATCCTGACCCACTACGCGCTGTTCCTCGAATTCAACGTCGGGGCGCCGCACTGGCTGCGCAGCGTCGGCCCGCTGACGCTCAACATCCAGATGTTCTTCGTGCTCTCCGGCGCCCTGATCACGAGCCTGCTGGTCGCGGAGCACCAGCGGACCGGCACGGTGTCGCTGAAGAAGTTCTACCTGCGCCGCTCGCGGCGGCTCGGTCCCGCGCTGCTGGCGACCGTCGTCCTGATCGGCCTGGTGGAGCTGTTCTGGTGGGGTTCGGCGGCGAGCTCCCCGCTCGGCTCCCACCCCTGGCTGGCACTGGGCGCCGTGATGGTCTTCGTCGGCAACTGGGTGCTGTTCCGGACCAGTGGCGGCATCGGCTGGCTCGGGCCGGCGTGGACGCTCGGCATCGAGGAGCAGTTCTACCTGACCTGGCCCGCCCTGCTCGTTCTCGCGCTGCGTCGCCGGCTGTCCCGCGGCGCGCTCTACTTCTGCTTCGCCGTCGTCCTCACCGGCGGGTTGTTCGCGGCTGCCGCGCTGGAGAGCCACGTCGGCAAGTGGCGCGCCTTCTATGCAACCCCCGTGCAGCTGCCCAGCATCCTGTTCGGCTGCGTGCTCGGCTACGAGCTCACGAGCAACCCGACCGGCCGGCTCGCCCGGCTGGTCCGCTCCCGGGTGGTGGCGCTCACCGGATTCGCCGGCATGGTCACCGTCTCGATCTATCTCTCGCACCACCCTGCCCCGCTGTACAAGGGCGGTTACGCGGTCTACGCGACCTTCGCCTGCCTGCTGATCGGCCACTGCTTCGTTCGCGCCGCCGAGCCGACCTTGATCACCAAGGTGCTCGGCTGGAAGCCGTTCGTCGTCGTCGGCCAGGTGTCGTACGAGGCGTACCTGATCCACGTGATCGTGATCATCGGGATGGCGCGGGCGTTCCCGACGGTGCGCGTGTACCCGATGATGGCCATCGACACGATCGTCGTCGCGCTCATCTCGGCGGTGTTCTACTACTCGGTCGAGCAGCCGATTCGAAAGCTCGGCTGGAAGTCGGCCTTCCGCCGGCGGGAGCGCCCGGCAGGTGGCGTACCGGTGTTCGCCGCCCCGGGCCGGCGGCTGGCGCTCGCGAGCGGCTTGGCCGGCGTGATCGCCCTTGCGGGTGTCGGCGTGGTGGCTGCCCGCACCACGATCCCGAAGCAGGAGCGCGCCACGCTGACCGCGGGCGGCGCCTCGAGCAGCCGGCTGGGCGGCGCGACTGATGCCGCGGGTGCGGGCCACCACGGCGGCCGGCACGCGACCTCGCTCGGCAACGGCGGCGTTGTCGGTCCCGCTGCCGGATCGACCGCCGGCGACACCACCACCGGCAGTGGGCAGCACAGCTGCGCCGGCCTGCAGGTCTGCTCGAGCGCCGGCGGCGGGACCGTTCCGCAGGTGCTGGCGGCGCCCCGCATCACCGCGCTGACCCCCGCGACCGGATCAGTGCTCGGTGGCACGATGACCACGATCACCGGCCGTCACTTCACGCGCGACGCCAAGGTCTTCTTCGACTCGACGCGCGTGCACCAGGTCACCCGCATCGACAGCCGGACGATTCGAATCGTCACGCCGTCGGCACAGTCGGTCGCCGTGAGTACGGCGTTCGCGCAGCTGCACGGCCTGCAGGTCGAGGTGCGGGTCGTCACCGCCGGTGGCGCGAGCGCTGCCGGCGTGTCGGGTAGCTACACCTACCTGTAAGCGGCCGCAGTTGCCCGAGCCGGTCGTTCGTACTCGGCTGCGCTACATCCCGGCTCTCGACGGGCTGCGTGGGCTGAGCCTGCCGGGCACGATCCTGACCCACTACGCGTTGTTCCTTCAGTACCAGCGCGGAGCGCCCGGCTGGCTGCACCACGTCGGCCCGCTGACGCTCAACATCCAGATGTTCTTCGTCCTGTCGGGCGCACTGATCACGAGCCTGCTCGTCGCGGAGTACCAACGGTCGGCGGACGTGTCGATGCGCAAGTTCTACCTGCGCCGCTCGCGACGGCTCGGGCCGGCACTGGTCGTCGTGCTGCCGGCGATGGCCCTGGCCGAGCTCGCGTGGACGGGCACGGGGGCGAGCTCGCCGCTCGGTACCCACCCGTGGCTCGCGCTCGGATCGGTCGCCGTCTTTCTCGGCAACTGGCGGCTGTTCCGCGTCAGCGGCGGCATCGGCTGGCTGGGCCCGGCGTGGACGCTTGGCATCGAGGAGCAGTTCTACCTGACGTGGCCGCTCGGCCTGCGGGCGTTGTTGCGACGGCGTGCCTCCCGGGCCGCCGTCCACCTCGCGCTCGGTGCGGCCCTGGTCACCGGGATCGGGATCGCGACGGTCCTCTACGCGCATTTCGCCCCATCGCGCACGTTCTACGCCACGCCCACGCAGCTGCCGAGCATCCTGGCCGGCTGCGCGTTGGGCTACGAGCTCACCGCCAACGGCAGCGGCCGGCTCGCCCGGGTGCTGCGCTCGCGCCTGCTCGCGCTGGCGGGGCTCGCCGGCATGGTCGTCGCGTCGATCGAGATGGCGCGGCGCACCAGCTTCGCCTACCGGGGCGGCTACCTCGTCTACGCCGCGCTCGCCTGCCTGCTGATCGGCCACTGCTTCGTGCGGGCGGCCGAGCCGACCGTGATCACGAGGGTCTTCGGCTGGAAGCCGTTCGTCGTGATCGGCCAGATCTCCTACGAGGCGTACCTCGTCCACACGATCGTGATCCTCGCGGTTGCGCGGGCCTGGCCCACGCTGACCGTGTACCGGATGATGGCGCTCGACACGGTGATCGTGGCCGTCAGCTCGGGGTTGTTCTACTACCTGATCGAACGACCGATTCGCCGTCGTGGCTGGCGGGCGGCGTTCAGGCCTGGGGCTCGTCCGGCTCCTGCAGGGTGACGGCGACGGTCAGCTCGCCGGACTCGGCAGGCTCGAACCGGAGCTCGGCGATCCGCCCGGCGGCGGCGAGGTCGGTGGCCGCGTGCTGCAAGCGCTCGAGATCTGCGGCCGGACCGCGCACCACGGCCTGGGCAACCTCGGTCTTCATCGAGACCTGTGCGCTCGACTTCGCCCCGCGCACCTGCGACAGCGCGGTGCCGACGAGTCCGAGCAGCCCGCGGTCGGCGGCGGTGGCGACGCCGACCTCTCCTTGCGTCGGCCAGCTCGCGCGGTGGACCGAGCCCTCCTGCCACCACGACCAGACCTCTTCGGTCACGAACGGAAGGAACGGCGCGAACAGCCGCAGGAGCACCGACAGCGTCGTGCCGAGCGCGGCCTTGGCAGATGCCGCCGCCTCGTCCCCGCGGCTGCCGTAAGCGCGCTCCTTCACCAGCTCGATGTAGTCGTCGCAGAAGGTCCAGAAGAAGGTCTCCGCCACTTCGAGGGCGCGAGTGTGGTTGTAGCCGTCGAACGCTGCCGTTGCCTCGCGAACGACTTCGCTCAGCCGGCCGAGCAGCGAAAGGTCGAGCGGGTCGGTCACCGCCCCGGCGTCAGGTGCCGCGCCGAAGGACAACGCGAACTTCGAGGCGTTGAGCAGCTTGATGGCCAGCCGGCGGCCGATCTTCATCTGGCCGGTGTCGAACGCCGCGTCGGTGCCCAGCCGCGCAGACGCCGCCCAGTAGCGGACCGCATCGCTGCCGAACTCGTCGAACAGCGCCATCGGCGTGACGACGTCGCCCTTCGACTTCGACATCTTCTTGCGGTCCGGGTCGAGGATCCAGCCGCTGATCGCGGCGTTGGTCCATGGCAGCGAGTCGAACTCGAAGTGCGACCGCACGACGGTCGAGAACAGCCAGGTCCGGATGATGTCCTGGCCTTGCGGGCGCAGGTCGTACGGGAAGACCCGCGACATCAGGTCGTCGTCGAAGGTCCACGCCCCGCCGATCTGCGGGGTCAGCGACGACGTCGCCCAGGTGTCCATGACGTCGGTGTCGCCGGCGAAGCCGCCGGGCTTCCCGCGCTGGCTCTCGTCGTACCCGGGCGGGCAGTCGCTCGACGGGTCGACTGGAAGCGCCGCCTCCTCCGGGACGATCGGGCGGTCATAGTCGGGAGCGCCGTCGTCATCGATCGGATACCAGACCGGGAACGGCACGCCGAAGAACCGCTGCCGGCTGATCAGCCAGTCGCCGGTCAACCCGTTGACCCAGTGCTCGTAGCGCACCTGCATGTGCGGCGGATGCCAGCTCAGCTCTTCGCCGCGGCGGATCAATGCGGCGCGAAGATCCTCGTCGCGGGCGCCATTGCGGATGTACCACTGCCGGGTCGTGACGATCTCGAGCGGGCGGTCGCCCTTCTCGTAGAACTTCACCGGGTGGGTGATGGGCGAGGGTTCGCCCTCGAGTGCGCCGGACTCGCGCAGCATCCCGACGATCTCCTCGCGCGCGGAGTGGACGGTCTTGCCGGCCACCCGCGCGTAGGTGGCGGCGTCCACCCCGGCCGGCGCCTCCGGCAGCAGCCGGCCGTCCTCGCCGAGGATTGCGCGGGTCGGCAGGTTCAGCTCGCGCCACCACACGACGTCGGTCAGGTCGCCGAAGGTGCAGATCATCGCGATGCCGGAGCCCTTGTCCGGTGCCGCGAGGTAATGGGAGAGGACCGGGACCTCGGCGTCGAACAGCGGAGTGCGGACCGTGGTGCCGAACAGCGGCTGGTACCGCTCGTCGTCGGGGTGCGCGACCAGCGCGACGCAGGCCGGCAGCAGTTCGGGGCGCGTCGTCTCGATCGAGATGGCCCCGGACCCGTCGGTTCGCTGGAAGCCGATCCGGTGGTAGGCACCCGGACGGTCGCGGTCCTCGAGCTCCGCCTGTGCGACCGCGGTTCGGAAGGTGATGTCCCAGAGGGTGGGTGCCTCGGCCTTGTACGCGTCGCCGCGGGCGAGGTTGCGCAGAAAGGCCTTCTGGGAGATCGCCGTCGAGTGGTCGTCGATCGTCCGATACGGCTTCGACCAGTCGACCGAGAGAGCGAGCCGGCGCCACACCGCCTCGTACGCCTTCTCGTCCTCGGCCGTCAGCGAGTCACACAGTTCGACGAAGTTGCGCCGGGAGATCGGTGTCTGCTCCTTCGCGGTCCCGCCGCCTTCCGGCGCCACGAAGTCAGGGTCGTAGGGCAGCGACGGGTCGCACCGCACGCCGTAGTAGTTCTGCACGCGACGTTCGCTGGGCAGGCCGTTGTCGTCCCAGCCCATCGGGTAGAAGACCTCGCGGCCCCGCATCCGCTGGTAGCGCGCGACGAGGTCGGTGTGGGTGTAGGAGAAGACGTGACCGACGTGCAGCGAGCCGCTCGCTGTGATCGGCGGGGTGTCGATCGAGTAGATCTCCTCGCGGGCCTTCGTCCGATCGAAGCGGTAGGTGCCCTCGGCGTCCCAGGCGGCGTTCCAGCGCTCCTCGAGCCCGTCGAGGGTCGGCTTGTCCGGGATGCTCACAGCGCGCCAGTCTAGGAAGGTCCCCATAGCCTGAGCACATGAGTTCCGATGCTGGGACCGACGCGGACCTCGCGCGGGTGGACAGCGAGCCGTTGGCTCGCGTGGACAAAGCGCTTGAAGATCGCTACCCGACGCGGATGGTCCCGGATCTCGACCGGATCGTCGACCTGCTGAACCTGCTCGGTGACCCGCAGCTGGCCTATCCCTCGATCCACATCACCGGGACGAACGGCAAGACCTCGACCGCCCGGATGATCGACCAGCTGCTTCGCGAGCTCGGAATGCGGACCGGCCGCCACACGTCGCCGCATCTCGAGCACGTCACCGAGCGGATCTGTGTCGACGGGGAGCCGCTGTCGCCCGAACGGTTCGCCGAGGTGTACGACGAAGTGGCGCCGTACGCCGAGATCGTCGACGGCCGGCACACCGATCGGGTCACGTTCTTCGAGCTGCTCACCGCGATGGGGTTCGCGGCGTTCGCCGACGCCCCCGTCGACGTCGCGGTCGTCGAGGTCGGGCTCGGCGGGCGGTGGGATGCGACCAACGTGATCAACGCTCCGGTTGCGGTGGTCACGCCGATCAGCCTCGACCACGTCGGGATCCTCGGCTCGACGATCGAGGAGATCGCGTCGGAGAAGGCCGGGCTGATCCATCCCGGCGCGACCGTGGTCAGCGCGCCGCAGCCCGAGGCTGCCGGGCTCGTCATCGCGCAGCGCGCGGCGCAGGTCGACGCGAAGGTGGTGCGGGAGGGGATCGACTTCGGGGTCCGCAGCCGGACCATCGCGGTCGGCGGCCAGATGCTGGAGCTGCAGGGGCTCGGCGGGCGGTACGACGAGGTGTTCCTTCCGCTCTACGGCGAGCACCAGGCCAGCAACGCGGCGTGCGCGCTCGCGGCGGTCGAGGCGTTCTTCGGTGCGCACGACAGGGGGACGCTGGACGTCGACGCCGTGCGGTCGGCGTTTGCGGCGGTCAGCTCCCCGGGTCGGCTCGAGGTCGTGCGGCGAAGCCCGACCGTCCTGATCGACGGCGCCCACAATCCGGCCGGCGCGGCTGCCCTCGCCGCCGCGCTCGAGGACGCCTTCGGGTTCGACCGGATGGTCGCCGTGGTCGCGGTGCTCGACGACAAGGACGCCGAGGGCCTGCTGGCGGAGCTGGAGCCGGTGGTCAGCGAGGTGGTCGTCACGACCAACAGCTCGCCGCGCGCTCTGCCCGCGTCGGCGCTCGCGGAGATTGCCGTCGAGGTCTTCGGCGAGGACCGGGTCCAGCTGGTCGAACGTCTCGACGACGCGATCGAGGCCGCCGTCTCGGCGGCGGAGGCCGAGGGAGTTCTCGGCGGGTCCGGCGTCCTGGTCACCGGGTCGATCGTCACCGTCGGCGAGGCCCGGCACCTGCTCCACCCCGGCCGATGAGCGACGCGCCGACTCCCGCGCCGCGCGGGCTCTACGCCGTCGGCGCCGCGGGCCTGTCGCTCGAGGCCCTGGTCGTGCTGCTCGCCGTGCCGGCGGTAGCCAGCTCCCAGCGCGGGCACGTGTCCGCGCCCGACATCGGCTACCTGGTCGGGCTTGTCGTCGCGCTGATCGTCGCGGCTGCCGTCCTGCGCCGGCGCGGCGGCAAGGTGGTCTCGAGCGCCGTACAGGTCCTGGTGATCGCCGCCGGGGCGGTCAGCTGGCCGATGTACGTCGTCGGGGCGGCCTTCGCGGGGATATGGATCTACTGGCTGCGGCAGTGGCACCTGCCGCCGTCGGGCTAGCCTCTGCGCGTGGCAGATCGCACCCTTGTCCTGGTCAAGCCCGATGCCGTTCGCCGCGGCCTGATCGGGGAGATCGTCGGTCGGCTCGAACGGAAGGGCCTGGCGATCGTCGCCCTGGAGCTGCGGACGCTGGACCGCGACACCGCGAGCCAGCACTACGCCGAGCACGACGGCAAGCCGTTCTTCGGCGAGCTGGTCGACTTCATCACCGGCGGCCCGCTCGTCGCGATCGTGGCGGAGGGCCACCGCGCTGTCGAGGCGGTGCGCGGCCTCATGGGTGTCACCGATCCGGTGGCGTCGGCGCCGGGTTCGATCCGGGGCGACTTCGCGCTGGAGATCGGGCAGAACCTCGTCCACGGTTCGGACTCGCCCGAGTCCGCCGCCCGCGAGGTCAAGCTGTTCTTCCCCGACCTGGGCTGAACCCCGCGATTCGCCCATTTCGGTCGGGCGGGGATCGACGGTAGAGTTGGTCGCTACCCGTCGGCGAGCGGCGGATTCCCTTGCCAACGCTCGCTTTTCCCCCGTCTCGGAAGGTCTGCGCCGGATGGCGAACAACACCAGCGGGTTCCTCGGCCGTGACATGGCTGTCGACCTCGGCACGGCCAACACGCTCGTCTACGTGCGCGGCCGGGGCATCGTGCTCAACGAGCCGAGCGTGGTGGCGATCAACACCAACACCGCCGGGATCCTCGCCGTGGGGACCGAGGCGAAGCGGATGATCGGCCGTACGCCGGGCAACATCGTCGCGATCCGCCCCTTGAAGGACGGCGTCATCGCCGACTTCGAGACCACTGAGCGGATGCTCAGGTACTTCATCCAGAAGGTGCACAAGCGCCGCCGCACGGCCCGGCCGCGGCTGGTCGTCTGCGTGCCCAGCGGCATCACCGGGGTCGAGCAGCGCGCCGTCAAGGACGCCGGCTACCAGGCGGGCGCCCGCAAGGTGTTCATCATCGAAGAGCCGATGGCGGCCGCCATTGGTGCCGGACTGCCCGTGCACGAGCCGACCGGCAACATGGTCGTCGACATCGGCGGTGGCACCACCGAGGTCGCGGTCATCTCGCTCGGCGGCATCGTGACCAGCCAGTCGATCCGGACCGGTGGCGACGAGCTGGACGCGTCGATCATCGCGTACGTGAAGAAGGAGTACAGCCTGATGCTCGGAGAGCGGACGGCTGAAGAGATCAAGATGGCGATCGGGTCCGCCTTCCCGGCGCCGGACGAGCCGCACGCCGAGATCCGCGGCCGTGACCTCGTCACCGGCTTGCCCAAGACGATCGTCGTGAGCGCGGACGAGATCCGCAAGGCGGTCGAGGAGCCGGTCAACGCCATCGTCGACGCGGTGAAGACCACGCTGGACAAGACCCCGCCGGAGCTGTCTGGCGACATCATGGATCGCGGCATCGTGCTCACCGGCGGCGGCGCGTTGCTGACCGGTCTCGACGAGCGGCTGCGCCACGAGACGGGAATGCCGATCCACGTGACCGACAACCCGCTGGACTCGGTCGCGATGGGCGCCGGCAAGTGCGTCGAGGAGTTCGAGGCGCTACAGCAAGTTCTCATTTCTGAGCCGCGCCGCTGACGCCCAGCTGGCGATCGGCTTCGTTGTCGGGCGCTTGCGGGCCTTAGCCCGCGGCGCGCCCTTCCGCCTCGCCGCTCATCCAGCTGGACGCCAGCGGACCAGGGGCTAGGTAAGTTCGACCGATCATGAGGACACCGCTGTGAGGAACGCGCGCCGGGCGCGGCTGGTTCTCACGCTGCTGCTGCTCAGCGCGTTCACGCTGATCACCCTCGACTACCGGTCCGGTGCGCTGGGCGGCGTGCGGCGTGTCGCATCGACCGTCTTCGGGCCGATCGAGGACGGCATCGACCACGTCGTCCACCCGATCGGCTCCTGGTTCTCCTCGCTCGGCCATCTCGGCAGCTACAAACACGAGAACCAGGACTTGCATCGCAAGGTCGCCCAACTCGAGACGCAGCTGCGGATGTCCTCCGTCGAGCGCAACGAGTACCTCCAGGAGCAGAACCTGCTCCATCTCGCCGGGCTGGGCCAGTACACCACCGTCGCGGCCAGGGTCACGGCGTACGGCGCGGCCTTCGGCTTCGAGTCGACCATCGCGATCGACCGCGGCAGCGCGAACGGGATCACCAAGAACGAGACGGTCATCAGCGGCGCGGGCCTAGTCGGTCGGGTGGTCGACGTCGGCCGCACCACCGCGACCGTCCAGCTCGCCAACGACTCGGCGTTCACCGCCGGCGCCCGGCTCTCGACCGGTCGGCTTGCGGTCGGCGCGGTCGGGGGCAACGGGCGCGGCAAGGCGATGGATCTGACGTTGCTCGACAACACCGTCCGGCTGGCGGTGGGGCAGATGCTGGTGACCTTCGCCTCGGGGCCCGGCGGGCCGTTCGTGCCCGAGGTCCCGATCGGGAAGATCACCCACGTGACGCCGGCCAACGGCCAGCTGGCCCAGACCGCATCGGTGGCGCCGTTCGTCGACTTCGGCTCGCTCGACATCGTGGCAGTGGTCGTCTCGGCGCCCAAGTCGATCAAGCACGACAGCCTCCTGCCGTCCTCGCCCACCCCGGCGCCGACTGTGACGGTCACGGTGACAGCGAGCCCGGGCAGCTCCGGTGGGCAGGGCACGCCCTCACCGAACCCGTCGACGAGCGCAACCGCCACCCCGACCGGTGGGGCGACGAAGACGCCGTGAGCTTCCAGCGGATCGTCCTGCGCCTGGCCGTCGTCATCACGGTCGTGCTGGTCCAGGCGTGCGTGATCAACCGGATGCGGCTGCCGCTCGGCGGCCCGGACCTGCTGCTCGTCGTGGTCGTCGCCTTCGCCCTGGTCGGCGGCTCGCAGCGCGGCGCGCTGCTCGGCTTCTTCGCCGGGCTGCTGGCCGACGTGATGCCTCCGACAGACCACTTTGCGGGCGAGCTGGCGTTCGCCTACACCATCGTCGGCTACCTCGCGGGGATGCTCGACGCGGGCGAAGAGAGCTCGGTGCTCACGATCATCGCGGTGGTTGCCGGGGGGTCGGTGGCCGTGGTGTTGCTGTTCGCCGGGCTCGGTGACCTCCTGGGCAACGCGCACATCTCCGCGGGCGCGACGGTTCATGCGCTGGCCGGGACCGTTGTCTACGATGTGATCCTGGCGCCGTTCGTGGTTCCTCTTCTCTCCGCCGCGGCCCGTCGGCTCGAGCCGGTGGGACCGCGATAGCGCCGGTGCTGGTCCCGTCCCGTCCCACCGCCCCACGCCCGCACGGATCGCCCGACCCGGAAGCATCGCCTCGTGCCTGACCGCTCGCGCCTGCGACTCGTCGTTCTCGGCGTGCTGGTCCTCTCGCTCGTGGCGACCCTGCTCGGCCGGCTCTGGTACCTGCAGGTGCTCAACGCGCCGGAGCTGCGGGCGCAGGCGCTGAACCAGCAGATCCACGACATCGTCACCCCGGCGCCGCGCGGTGAGATCCTCGACGACACCGGCAAGCCGTTCGTCGACAACAAGCCCGCGCTGGTCGTCTCGGTGAACCGGACAGCGCTCGACCGCATGGGCAAGGTCGAGGAGGCGGCGGTCCTCCATCGCCTCGCCGCGGAGCTGGGTACGCCGTATGGCCTGCTCAACAACGAGACGACGCCCTGCACCTACCCGAAGGTGCACACGCCGACGGGGATCGAGATCACCTCCTCGCCCCCGCACTGCAACAACAGCTACGCCTACCAGCCGGTTGTGGTCAGCGAGCTGAAGCCGACGCTGTCCGCGGCGCGCAAGGCGCTGCAGATCAAGGAGAAGCCCGAGGACTATCCCGGTGTCACGGTGGAGCTGACGGCGGTGCGCCACTACCCGCGCCCGGACGGCGCCTTCGCGAGCTCCATGCTCGGTTACATCCAGCTCATCGGCCCCGACGCGCTCGCCAAGCTGCCTGCGAGCCAGCGCGCGATCTACCAGAACGCGCAGGTGGGCGTCACCGGTCTCGAGGCGCAGTACGAGCAGTACCTGCGCGGCACTCCGGGCGTGAAGCAGGTCAGCGTCGACCACCTCGGTGGGGTGACGGGCACGGTGAAGAACACCGCACCCACCGCCGGCGACAACGTGATCACCAACCTCGACGCCGGCGTCCAGGCCGCGCTCGAAGGGCAGGTGCAGGCGGCGATCGCTGCTGCACGGCACGACGGCTACACCGCCGACTACGGCGCGGGCGTCGTGCTCAACGCGCGTACCGGCGGCGTCGTCGCGATGGCGAGCGAGCCGACGTATCCGCCGAACACCTTCGTGCCGAGCGTTAAGGCGAAGATCTACAAGCAGCTACAGCAGGCGGAGGGCTCGCCGCTGGTGGACAAGGCGTTCCAGAGCGCGAGCCCGCCGGGATCGACCTTCAAGCTGATCTCCTCGTCCGGCCTGATGCACGACGGGATGCTCGCGCCAGGCGGCTACGCCGACTGCCCGACGGACTTCCAGGGCCGGCACAACTTTGAAGGCGAGAGCGGGCTCGGCGTCATCCCGCTGCGAACGGCGCTGATCGTGTCGTGCGACACCTTCTTCTTCCAGCTCGGCTACAACGACTGGCTGCGCGACGACCGCCTGGTCAACAAGGAGCACAAGCCGCCGGTCGAAGGTGTGCAGAACATGGCGCATGCATTCGGTTTGGGTGAGCAACCCGGCATCGACCTGCCAACCCGGGAGGTCGCGGAGGGTCACATCGCCGACCGGTACAACACGCGGCAGAACTGGCTGAAGAACAAGAAGAACTACTGCGCCGGCGCGGCGCGGCGCCCCAAGGGCAGCTACCTGCAGCAGATCGACGCGCAGGACTGCAAGTACGGCTTCATCCTCTTCCCCGGTGACCAGGAGAACGAGGACGTCGGTCAGGGCACGGTCACGGTCTCGCCGTTGCAGCTGGCCGTGGCCTATGCCGCGTTGGCCAACGGCGGCACTGTGTTCGAGCCGCGAATCGCCAAGGCGATCGTCAGCCCCACCGGCAAGCTGATCAAGCGGATCAAGGCGCCCGTCCGCGACCACCTGCCGCTGACGAAGTACGAGCTCGACTACCTGCGCAACGCGTTCTACGGCGTGACGACGTCGCACAATCCGCCCGGCACCGCGGTCGGTGCGTTCGCGGGCTTCCCGATGAGCAGGGTTCTGGTCGGCGGCAAGACCGGAACCGCAGAGCTCTCGCAGAACAGCCACGAGAACGGCTCGTGGTTCGTGTCGTTCGGCGGACCGGCCGGGCAGAAGCCGCAGTTCGTGACCGTGATCGAGGTCAACAAGTCCTACCAGGGTGCGGTCAGCGCGGCGCCGTACGTTCGCAACATGTGGGACCGGCTCTACGGGTTCGGCGGCAACAAGGCGCTGTTCCCGAACGGCGTTCCCCCGAAGAAGCTGCCGAAGGTCCGCATCGTCGAAGCCGGCCCGCCTCGACACCACCACAGCGGGTCCGGAGCGGGCTCGACGGGCACCGCGTCGCCCAAGACCGCCTCGTCCACCTCGCCGTCGTCGACGCCCTCCGCGCTCGGCCTGCCGCCCGTGCTGGAGCCGGCACGATCCCAGCGCCGCGGAGCGCGGCCGTGACCGACTGGTCGGAGTCGACGCGCTCAGCGCCGATCTCGCTGCGCCGCGAGACGCTGCGAGAGCGCGCGCTCGACCGCGACTCCTTCCTTCGCCAGCTCGACTGGGTGCTGGTGGCGGCGGTCTCTGTCCTCTGCGTCCTGGGCTGCGCGCTGGTATGGGCCGCGGCGAAGCCGCAAGGTCTCGGTTCGTCGTACCTGAAGAAGGACATCCTCAACATCCTGATCGGCTCGAGCCTTGCGGTGACCGCTGCGCTCGTCGACTACCGGACGCTTCGGGCGTACACGCCGGTGCTGTACGCCGCGTCGCTGCTGGGTTTGCTGGTCGTGCTGACGCCGCTCGGCAGCACCATCAACGGTGCGCACTCGTGGATCAAGCTCGGTGGCGGCTTCGAGGTGCAGCCGTCGGAGTTCGCCAAGATCGCGGTTGTCCTCGGCATCGCCATGCTGCTCGCGGAGAAGCGGGAGGGCCGTTCCGAGCCGACCAGGAACGACATCCTGCTCTGCTTCGCGCTGTCCGCCGTACCCGTGCTGTTGATCCTTGCCCAGCCCGACGTCGGGTCGGTGATGGTCTTCGTCGTCACGATCTTCGGGATGCTGGCGCTGTCCGGCGTTCCGGGCCGGTGGGTCGGCGGGATGCTGGCTTTGGCCGTCATCGGCGCCTTCTTCGTCATCCATGCGCATCTGCTGCACCAGTACCAGCTCGCGCGCTTCCAGGCGCTGACCCACAACAACAACTCCGCCGCTGCGCAGACGTTCAAGTTCAACCAACAGCAGGCCGGCATCGCGATCGGCCACGGCGGCTGGTTCGGTCAGGGCCTCGGCCACGGGACGCAGACCAACGGTCAGTTCGTCCCCGAACAGCAGACCGACTTCGTCTTCTCCGTCGCGGGGGAGGAGCTCGGGCTCGTGGGCTCTGCGCTGGTGGTCCTGCTCTCCGGCGTGGTGCTGTGGCGGGCGTTGCGGATCGCCCGATACGCCCGCGACCAGTTCGGGATGCTCGTGGGCGTCGGAATCGTGTGCTGGTTCGCGTTCCAGACCTTCGAGAACATCGGGATGAACCTCGGCATCATGCCGATCACAGGCCTACCGCTGCCGTTCGTGTCCTACGGCGGCACCTCGATGTTCGCCTCGATGATCGCGATCGGGCTGCTGCAGAACGTGAGAGTCCGCTCGAACACGTAGCGCAAGAGCAAAAGTCAAAACCGGCAATGAGCGGGGGAGGGCTCCCGCTCCCGCTTAGTTGGGCTGCCCGGCGGCGGTTGGTCGGACATCCAGCACACAAACGCATCACGTCGGTGCTTCGTGGAGCACCGATGAGCGCAACAGGACGCGGCCGACGGCACGTTTGTGTGCTGGATGTCCACGAAACCGTCAGCAGCCAGCGGCAAGTGAGCCCATCGCGAGCCCTGCCGCGGTCTCTGCGGGTCTTGACTTTGGCTAGCCACCGATAGGGCGACCTACCCTGGTCCGCATGGCCGGCACCAGCATGTTCGATCGACTCGAGCCGCTGCTGCCGTTGGTGCGCAAGCCGGTGCAGTACGTCGGCGGCGAGCTGCACGCGGTCACCAAGGACTGGGACAGCGCCGCCGTGCGGTGGGCGCTCATGTACCCCGACGCCTACGAGGTCGGTCTGCCGAACCAGGGCGTGCAGATCCTCTACGAGCTGCTGAACGAGCGCGTCGACGTGCTCGCGGAACGGACCTACTCGGTGTGGCCGGACCTCGAGGCGCTCATGCGGGAGCACGGGATCCCGCAGTTCACCGTCGACGGCCATCGGCCGGTCGGCGAGTTCGACTTGCTCGGCGTGTCGTTCTCGACCGAGCTCGGCTACACGAACCTGCTCACGGCGCTCGATCTCGCCGGCATTCCGATCGCCGCGGCCGACCGCACCGTCGACGACCCCGTCGTGATCGCGGGCGGGCACGCGGCGTTCAACCCGGAGCCGATCGCGGAGTTCATCGACGCGGCAGTGCTCGGCGACGGCGAGCAGGCGGTGCTCGCGATCACCGACATCGTCCGTGCGTGGAAGGCCGAAGACCGCCCCGACGGCCGCGACGGGTTGCTGCTGCGACTTGCCACAAGTGGTGTCGCTTACGTGCCCGGCTTCTATGACATGACGTACCTGGCGGACGGCCGGATCCAGCGAGTCGCCCCGAACCGTCCCGGCGTGCCGTGGCGGGTCGCGAAGCAGACCGTCATGGACCTCGACGACTGGCCCTACCCGAAGCAGCCGCTGGTCCCGCTCGCCGAGACGGTGCACGAGCGCTACAGCGTCGAGATCTTCCGGGGCTGTACGCGCGGCTGCCGGTTCTGCCAGGCAGGCATGATCACGCGGCCGGTGCGCGAGCGCTCCATCACGACGATCGGCGAGATGGTGCAGCGCGGTGTGGCGGCGACCGGCTTCGAAGAGGTCGGGCTGCTGTCGCTGTCGAGCGCCGACCACAGCGAGATAGCGGCGGTCGCCAAGGGACTGGCAGATGTGTACGACGGGACGAACGTCTCGTTGTCGCTGCCGTCGACGCGGGTCGATGCTTTCAACGTGACGCTCGCCAACGAGCTGTCGCGCAACGGCCGGCGTACCGGCCTGACGTTCGCGCCGGAAGGCGGCAGCGAGCGGATGCGCAAGGTGATCAACAAGATGGTCACCGAGGACGACCTGATCCGTACCGTCGCCACGGCGTACGGCAACGGTTGGCGGCAGGTGAAGCTCTACTTCATGTGCGGCTTGCCCACCGAGACCGACGAGGACGTGGTGGCGATCGCCGGTGTCGCGAGCCGGGTGATCGAGACCGGGCGGCAGGCGTCGGGTCGCAAGGACATTCGCTGCACGGTGTCGATCGGCGGCTTCGTACCGAAGCCGCACACGCCGTTCCAGTGGGCGGCACAGCTCGACCACGAGAGCGTCGACCGCCGGCTCGCCGCGCTCAAGGCGGCGGTCGTGAAGGACAAGAACTTCGGCAAGTCGATCGGCCTTCGCTACCACGACGGCCGGCCGTCGATCATCGAGGGAATGCTCTCGCGTGGTGACCGTCGCGTCGGCGCCGCCATCCGGCGGGCGTGGGAGGACGGGGCGCGATTCGACGGCTGGAGCGAGCACTTCTCCTTCGATCGCTGGGTCGCCGCGTGCGACGCGGCCTTCGACGGCTCGCCGGTCTCGCTCGACTGGTACACCACCCGGGAGCGTGAGCTGTCCGAGGTGCTGCCGTGGGACCACCTGGACTCCGGTCTCGACAAGGACTGGCTCTGGGGTGACTGGCAAAACGCCATCGGCGAGGCCGAGGTCGAGGACTGCCGCTGGAGCCCCTGCTACGACTGCGGCGTCTGTCCCTCGATGAACACCGAGACCCAGGTCGGCCCGACCGGGCGGTCCGTCATCCCGCTGACGCCGGTCTGATCGGCCCGACCCTCTTGTCCAGACAGCCAGAAGGTCCGCCGCCGCCGCCGGTCGTGCAGCGGCTGCGGGTTCGCTACACCAAGCGCGGCCGGCTGCGGTTCATCAGTCACCGTGACTTCGCCCGGGCGTTCGAGCGCGCGCTGCACCGTTCCAGCGTGCCGATCGCCTTCAGTGCGGGCTTCTCGCCGCATCCAAAGGTCTCCTACGCCGGTGCGGCGCCCACCGGGGCAGCTTCTGAGGCGGAGTACCTAGAGATCGGTCTCGCCGAGCGCCGCGATCCGGACTGGGTGCGTAACGCGCTCGACGCCGCTCTCCCGGCGGGTCTCGACGTGCTGACGGTGGTCGAGGCAGTGCCGGGGGAGGCGGGGCTGGCCGACCGCATCGAGGCATCCACCTGGCGCATCGAGCTTCCGGAGGTGCCTGACGAAGCGGGTGCGGCCGCGCTCGCGGTGCTGCTCGCCCTCGATGCCTTCGTGGTGGACCGCCCCACCAAGGACGGGATGCGGCAGATCGACGCGCGGGCGGCGATCGTGGCCGCTGAGCCGGTCGCCGGCGCCTCGTGTGCGACACTGGACGTGGTCTTACGGCATGTCACACCCGCTGTTCGACCCGACGACGTTGTGACGGCGCTGCGACTTGCAGCCGGACTGTCGACGCCCGTGGCCCCCGTGGCGACGAGGCTGGCGCAGGGCCTGCTTGACGCGGTGCCGCCGCAGGGCGCGAGGCGCCTGGTCGACCCGCTCGGATAGAGCGGTCCGGCCTCCCACTTCGCGATCGAGGCGCCGTCGCCAACAGGCTTTTTGAGACCTCGCCCCGCGCGGGGTGCCAGGGCGGACCGCTCATGGCGCTCCCGGGAGCGGACAGGAGTACACGTGCTCGACGACGAGCGCACCAACGAGACCCCCACCGAATCGAACGAACCGGCGCCACCGCGTCGCCGCGCTGCCCGCAGACCCGCTGGGCCGCCCGCACCGGTCGAGCCCGCAGCGTCGACCGCCCCACCGGCGGCCGAGCCCGTCGCGGCCGACCCGCCAGCCACCGAGCCGGTCAAGCGGACCCGAAAGAAGGCGGTCGCCGCCGAGCCAGCGGCAGAGGCCACCCCTGACGCCCCCGTCGCGGTGAAGCGGACCCGAAAGAAGGCGGTCGCCGCCGACTCGGCAGAGGACGGCGCCGCCGCGGTGCCCCCGCCCACCGTCCCGCTGTTCCAGCCGCCGCCGGCCGAGCTGGCGCCGCCCCGCCGGCCGCGAGCGACCGCGGCAGCCGCACCAGCCGCGGAGGAGGCAGCAGGCGGCCCGGCGGACGTCGAGGACGCCACTGACGACGAGGCCGACGGCGAGCCGGGCGCTCCACGCTCCAATCGCCGCCGCCGAGGCCGCCGCGGTCGTGGCGGACGCGGTCCGGGTGGGGAGGCGGGCGCCGACGAGAGTGGCGAACCGACCGACGCCGAGGACTCCGGCGCCGAGAGCGACGCCGGCGACGGCGAGGCTTCCGACGATGCCGGTGACGGCAGCGGCACCAGCACCGGCACCCGCCGGCGGCGCCGCCGGCGGCGTACCGCGGGAGGCGAGCTCACCGAGGACGGGCTCGCGCCGGACGACCCGCCGAACACGGTCGTACACGTGCGGCCGCCGCGCTCGAGCAGCGAAGAGACGGCTCGCGGCGATGCCGCCCGCGGCGACGTCCGGGGCGTCAAGGGATCGACGCGCATCGAGGCGAAGCGGCAGCGCCGCCGCGACGGCCGCGAAACCCAGCGTCGCCGGCCGTCGATCATCACCGAGGCCGAGTTCCTCGCCCGCCGCGAAGCGGTCGACCGGATCATGGTCGTCAAGCAGGGCGAGGACCGCACGCAGATCGCGGTGCTCGAGGACGGCGTACTGGTCGAGCACTACGTGACTCGCAAGCACTCCGCGTCGATGGTCGGCAACGTCTACCTCGGCAAGGTGCAGAACGTCCTGCCGAGCATGGAGGCGGCCTTCGTCGACATCGGCCGGGGACGCAACGCCGTCCTGTACGCCGGTGAGGTGAACTACGACGCGAGCGCGCTTGAAGGCGGCGCCCCGCGAATCGAGCAGGCGCTGAAGAGCGGCCAATCCGTTCTCGTCCAGGTGACGAAGGACCCGATCGGCCACAAGGGCGCACGGCTCACCAGCCAGGTCAGCATGCCTGGGCGGTTCATGGTCTACGTGCCCGACGGACGGCTGTCGGGCATCAGCCGCAAGCTGCCTGACACCGAGCGCACCCGGCTCAAGACGATCCTCAAGCGGCTCACCCCGGAAGACGCGGGCGTCATCATCCGCACAGCCGCCGAGGGTGCCTCCGAGGAGGCGCTCGAACGCGACCTGAACCGGCTGCGGGCGCAGTGGGAGGACATCGAGAAGAAGGCGCAGACCGCGAGCGCGCCGAGCCTGATCTACTCCGAGCCGGACCTCGTGATCCGCGTCGTCCGCGACATCTTCAACGAGGACTTCAACGGCCTCGTCGTTCAGGGCGCCGACGAGTGGGACACGATCGACAACTACGTCCGCTGGGTGGCGCCGGACCTCGCGGAGCGCACCCGCCGCTGGACCGAGGACGAGGACGTCTTCGCGGCGTACCGGATCGACGAGCAGCTCGCCAAGGCGCTGGACCGCAAGGTCTGGCTGCCCAGCGGCGGCTACCTGGTCATCGACCGGACCGAGGCGATGGTCGTCGTCGACGTGAACACCGGGAAGTTCACCGGCAAGGGCGGCAACCTCGAAGAGACCGTCACCAAGAACAACCTCGAGGCAGCTGAGGAGCTCGTGCGGCAACTGCGCCTGCGCGACCTCGGCGGAATCATCGTCATCGACTTCATCGACATGGTGCTCGAGAGCAACCGCGACCTGGTGCTACGCCGCCTGGTCGAGTGCCTCGGTCGCGACCGCACCCGCCACCAGGTCGCCGAGGTCACGTCGCTCGGGCTCGTGCAGATGACGCGAAAGCGCGTCGGCGAGGGCCTGCTGGAGTCGTTCAGCGAGACCTGCAAGGAGTGCGGCGGGAGCGGCGTCGTCCTGACCCACGACCCGGTCGCCCAGAAGCGGCCGCCGAAGCCGAGCGGCAAGGGCGGCCACGGCAAGCGCAAGGACGGCGACCGGTCGAGCAAGGACGGCGACCGGTCGAGCGGCAAGCCCGAGACCTCCGAGTCCGAGGCGGTGTCCGCCGAGGTCGCCGAGGCGGGTGTGGAGCCGGTCGAGGTTTGATCGGGCGGCGTACCGGTCCTTACACTGGTCGGTCGGTGCGCGCGATGCCTTGCGCGCACGGCCAAAATCTTCGAGGAGCCTCAGGGTGTACGCGATTGTCCGCAGCGGCGGCCACCAGCACAAGGTCGCTGTCGGCGACACGCTCACGGTCGACCGGATCGCGAGCGCGCCGGGCGAGTCCGTGACGCTGCCTGCCCTTCTGCTCGTCGACGACGCGGGGGCCGTGACGGCCGATGCCGCCGCGCTTGCGAAGGCCTCCGTCACCGCTGAGGTGGTCGAGGCGGTCAAGGGGCCCAAGATCACGATCCACCTGTTCAAGAACAAGTCCGGCTACCACCGGCGTCAGGGCCACCGTGCCCAGCTCACGACGCTGCGGGTGACCGGTATCGAGACCGGGAAGTAGGGGCCGCGAGATGGCACACAAGAAGGGCGCGTCCTCCAGCCGCAACGGCCGGGACTCGAACGCGCAGCGACTCGGTGTGAAGCGGTTCGGCGGCCAGGTCGTCAACGCCGGCGAGATCCTCGTCCGCCAGCGCGGCACGCACTTCCATCCCGGTGACAACGTCGGCCGCGGTGGCGACGACACGCTGTTCGCGCTCGCGGCGGGTGCCGTCGAGTTCGGCCACAAGCGCGGCCGCCGCGTCGTGAGCGTCACCACCGTCGCCGAGTAGTACTCGGGACCGCGGCCGATGGCCGCGACCTTCGTCGACCGCGCGGTCCTGCACGCGGCCGGCGGCAACGGCGGAAACGGATGCGCCTCCGTTCATCGCGAGAAGTTCAAGCCGCTCGGCGGCCCGGACGGCGGTGACGGCGGCCGCGGCGGCGACGTCGTACTCGTCGTCGATCCCAGCGTCACGACGTTGCTCGACGTCCATCGCCACCCGCATCAACGCGCTGCCAGCGGGAAGCCCGGTCAAGGCTCGATGCGTTCCGGCGCCGAGGGTGGCGACCTGCTTGTCTCCGTCCCGGATGGCACCGTCGTCCGGGACAACGACACGGGAGAGTTCCTCGCTGACCTCGTCGGCGCCGGCACCCGGTTCGTGGTTGCGCGTGGCGGCCGCGGCGGGCTCGGCAACGCCGCGCTCGCATCGTCGCGACGCAAGGCGCCGGGCTTCGCCTTGCTCGGCGAGCCGGGTGAGGCCATCGACGCGCTGCTCGAGCTCAAGACGGTGGCCGACGTCGCTCTCATCGGCTTCCCCAACGCGGGCAAGTCCTCGCTCATCGCGGCGATGTCGGCGGCCAAACCGAAGATCGCCGACTACCCCTTCACGACGCTCGTTCCCAACCTCGGCGTGGTCGAGGCGGGCGAGGTGACGTTCACGGTGGCCGACGTGCCGGGCCTGGTGCCGGGCGCGAGCACCGGGCGGGGGCTCGGCCTGGAGTTCTTGCGGCACATCGAGCGTTGCTCGGTACTCGTCCACGTCATCGACTGCGCGACGGCCGAGCCCGGCCGGGACCCGTTGACCGACCTCGAGACCATCGAGCGGGAGCTTGAGGCGTACGACGACCTGGTCGCCGGTGGCTTGTCGGCGCGGCCGCGGATCATCGCCCTCAACAAGATCGACGTGCCCGACGCGCGCGACCTTGCCGAGATGGTGCGCAGCGAAGTGGGAGAACGGCTCGGTGCGCCGGTGTTCGAGATCTCGGCGGCGAGCCGCACCGGGCTGCGCGAGCTGGGGTTCGCGATGGCCGAGCGCGTCGCGCAATGGCGCGCCGAGCTGCCCACCGCCGAGCCGACGCGCATAGTGCTGCGCCCCGCGCCGGTCCGCGACGAGGGTTTCAGCGTCGAGGTGGTGGGCGAGCAGTCCTACCTGGTGACCGGTGACCGCCCGAGACGGTGGGTGCAGCAGACCGACTTCAGCAACGACGAGGCGGTGGGCTACCTGGCGGATCGGCTCGCCCGGCTCGGGGTCGAGGATGCGCTCGCGGGCCTGGGCGCTCGCACGGGCGCCGAGGTCACGATCGGCGACGTGACCTTCGACTGGGTGCCGTCGCTCGCGTTCTCGGCGTCGGCGCCGCACGGGGGTCGCGGTACCGACGAGCGACTCGAAGAGCGGCACCGGCCGCGTGCGGACGACCGCAAGGCCTCGCGCAGGGCCCGGCGGACGGCGTACGACACGGAGGCCGAAGGGTTGCCGGACGATCCGTTCGAGGCCGACGACCCGGATGATGACTGACATGAGCCGTGATGTCGTCGCCGCGGCCAAACGTCTCGTCGTGAAGGTCGGTTCGTCGTCACTCGCGAGCTCGCACGGCGGACTCGACACGGCGCGCGTCGACCGCATCGTCGATGCCATCGCGGCCCGGGTCGGCGCGGGCTCTCAGGTGGTGCTGGTCTCGTCGGGTGCGATCGCAGCGGGTCTCAGCCCGCTCGGGCTGGCCAAGCGCCCGCGCGATCTCGCGACCCAACAGGCCGCGGCGAGCGTCGGGCAGGGAATGCTCGTCGCCCGCTACACCGAGGCTTTCGGCCGGCATGGCCTGACCGTCGGACAGGTGTTGCTGACGGCGGACGACGTCGTGCGCCGCGCGCACTACCGCAACGCCGCGCGCACGTTCGAGCGGCTGCTGGGTCTGGGCGTCGTACCGGTCGTCAACGAGAACGACACCGTCGCGACGGAGGAGATCCGCTTCGGCGACAACGACCGGCTCGCGGCGCTGGCGACGCATCTGGTGAGCGCCGATGCGCTGGTCCTGCTCTCCGACGTGGACGGCGTCTACGACACGGACCCCAGCCACGGTCCGGCGACGCGGATCTCCGACGTCCGCAGCGAGGCCGATCTCGCTCACGTGCGGCTCGGCGCGGTCGGCAAGGCGGGGGTGGGCTCGGGCGGCATGGCCACCAAGGTGGCCGCGGCGCGAATCGCGGCGGGGGCCGGCGTGCCGACGTTGCTCGTGCATGCCGATGAGGTGTCGGCGGCGTTGTCCGGCGCTGACGTCGGCACGTGCTTTCACCCCACCGGCAAGCGGGCCCCGGCCCGGCTGCTCTGGCTCGCGCACGCGACGACGGCCCGCGGCAGCGTGCGGCTCGACGACGGGGCGGTCACCGCGGTCGTGGACCGGCGGAGCTCGCTGCTGCCTGCGGGGATCACCGCGGTGGAGGGCGACTTCGCGGCCGGCGACCCGGTGGATCTTCTCGACGCGGCGGGCCGGGTGGTGGCGCGCGGGCTGGTGGCGTACGACGCGGCGGAGCTGCCGCCGCTGCTCGGCCGCTCGACGCATGACCTGGTGGCCGAGCTCGGCGCGCCGTACTCGAGGGAGGTCGTCCACCGGGACGACCTCGCCCTCCTCTGACCCCGCGACAAACCACCCCCCCGGCAACCCCGGCGTGATCTTGACGAAAGCGGCGCTTTGGAGCCCTCATAACGCCGCTTTCGTCAAGATCACGCGGATTTCGGCGCGCGATGGAGCGCCGTACGATTTGCGCATGGCTTCTGCTGACGAGGTTCTGGCTACTGCGCGCCGGGCGCGCGAGGCCGCGGCCGCGCTCGCGCCGCTTCCTCGCGCGGTGAAGGACGCCGCGTTGCTCGCGATGGCCGACGCCCTCGAAGCCTCGGCGGCCGATGTGCTCGCGGCGAATGCCGCCGACGTCGCGCGCGATCCCGACAACCCGCTGGTCGACCGGCTTCGCCTCGACGAGGGCCGGATCTCGGCGATGGCGGACGGGCTGCGCCAGGTCGCGAAGCTTCCCGACCCGGTCGGCGAGGTCGTCCGGGGATCGACGCTGCCGAACGGACTCACCTTGCGCCAGGTGCGGGTGCCGATGGGGGTCGTCGGGATCATCTACGAAGCCCGGCCGAACGTGACGGTCGACGCCGCCGGACTGTGCTTGAAGAGCGGCAACGCCGTGCTGCTGCGCGGATCCTCCAGCGCGCGAGACAGCAATGCGGCGCTCGTGAACATCCTTGCCGAGGCTGCGAGCAAGGCGGGGTTGCCCGACGGCTGCGTGCAGCTGGTCCCCGGTCACGATCACGAGTCGGCCAAGCATCTGATGCGCGCGAGGGGCCTCGTCGACGTGCTCATCCCGCGGGGTGGCGCCGGCCTCATCCGCAGCGTCGTCGAGGAGTCGACGGTGCCCGTGATCGAGACCGGTGTCGGCAACTGCCACGTCTACATCGACGCCGACGCAGACATCGCCATGGCGATCGACATCATCCTCAACGCCAAGACGCAGCGGCCCAGCGTCTGCAACGCCGCCGAGACGATGCTCGTCCACGAAGCCATCGCGGCTGAGTTCTTGCCGAGCGCGCTCAAGGCGTTGCAGGAGGCCGGCGTCACGATCCACGGCGACGCGACCACTGCGTCGTACGCCGACGGCGTCGTGCCCGTGACCGATGAGGACTGGGAGGCGGAGTACCTCTCGCTGGATCTCGCGGTCGGTGTCGTGGGATCACTGCAGGAGGCGGTCGCGCACATCCGCCGGTGGGGCAGCGGCCACACCGAGGCGATCGTGACGCGTTCGCTCGAGGCGTCGCAGTCGTTCGTCGCCGGGCTTGATTCGGCTGCGGTGATGATCAACGCCTCGACTCGGTTCACCGACGGCGAGCAGTTCGGGTTCGGTGCCGAGATCGGGATCTCCAACCAGAAGCTGCACGCGCGCGGCCCGATGGCGCTGCCCGAGCTGACCAGCACCACCTGGGTCGTCACGGGCAACGGCCAGATCCGCACCTGACCGACCGGTACGGCGCGAAGGAGCGGCGGATGCCGAACCTGCCCGACCTGATCGCGGCGCCGATGCCGCGCTGGGTCGCACCGCTCTACTTCGGCCTCGCGTTTCTGCTCGTGCCGTGGATCATCTACCTGGGCGTGGTGCTCCCGGACCACACCACCAGCCGCCACTGGGACGTCGCGTGGGTCGGGTTCGACGCGTTCGAGTTCGCCGCCCTGGTGGTGACGGCCTGGCTCGCCTACCGGCGCTCGGCGTGGGTGGCGAGCAGCGCCGCCGCGACCGCGGCCCTGCTGTTCATCGATGCGTGGTTCGACATCACGACGGCGAGCGGCTGGAACCTCGTGCAGGCGATCGGCTCGGCCGTCCTGCTGGAGCTTCCGCTAGCCGCGCTCTCGGTGTGGATCGCCAAGGCCGTCGGGCCCCCTGACCGACGGGGGCAGCGCGAGGACGGCCTCGCCTCGTAGAATCAGGTTCGGAAGACCAGGCGCAGCGACCGTGCGCGCCATGGCAACTGACAGGGGAGCCCTGGATGTCGTTCTTCGCCTCGCCGGACGACGTCCGGACCCGGCTGGCCGCGACCGGCTATCTCGCCGACGACGCGATCGCCACGACGGTGTTCCTGGCCGACGCGCTCGGCAAGCCCCTGCTCGTCGAAGGCCCGGCGGGAACCGGCAAGACCGAGCTGGCAAAGGCGGTGGCGGCTGCCGCCGATGCGGAGCTCGTCCGGCTGCAGTGCTACGAGGGTCTCGACGAGGCGCGCGCGCTGTACGAGTGGAACTACCGCAAGCAGCTGCTGCGGATCCAAGCCGCGGGTGAGCAGGCGTGGGAGGAGACCCACGACGACATCTTCTCGGAGGAGTTTCTGCTGGCTCGCCCGTTGCTGACGGCGATCCGGCGGACCGAGCCGACCGTGCTGCTCGTCGACGAGACCGACAAGGCCGACGTCGAGGTCGAGGGTCTGCTGCTCGAGGTGCTGAGTGACTTCCAGGTGACCATCCCCGAGCTGGGCACGATCGAAGCGGTCCGCAAGCCGTTTGTCGTTCTCACCTCGAACGCAACCCGCGAGCTCTCCGAAGCGCTCAAGCGCCGCTGCCTGTTCCTGCACGTGGACTACCCGGACGCCGAGCGGGAGAAGCAGATCGTGCTGACGCGGGTGCCCGAGGTCGTCGAGGCGCTGGCCGAACAGCTGGTGCGCACCATCCGCACGTTGCGGGCGCTCGAGCTGAAGAAGGCGCCGAGCATCGCGGAGAGCATCGACTGGGCGCGCACCCTCGTCGCCCTCGGTCTCGACACCCTCGACGAGGAGACGGTCGCCACCACCCTGGGGGTCGTGCTCAAGCACTCCACCGACCATGCCCGTGCGGTCAAGGAGCTCGGCCTCAACTGATGACCGACGACGACACCGCCACCGGCGCCGGGCTGCTCGACCGGCACGTGTCGTTCGTCGGCGCGCTCCGGGCGGCCGGGCTCGCGGTGTCGATGGCGGAGTCGCTGGACGCCGGTCGCGCCGTGACCACGATCGACCTGCTCGATCGCGACCAGCTGCGCGCGGCGTACGCCGCGACGGTCGTCAAGCGAGCGGCGCACCGTCCGGCGTTCGACCGGCTCTTCGACCTGTGGTGGCCGCCGGCGATCGGCGACGGCCGGCAGCTCGGCGGCGATGCCGATCTCGACGGCGACGAGCTGGAGGAGATCGACGCCGCGGACCTCGATGCCCTGCGCAGCGAGCTGCGTGACCGGTTGCGCGACGTCCTCCTGTCGGGCGACGATGAGGCGCTGCGGCGGCTGGCCCGCGAGGCGGTCAACGGGCTCGGCCGAGCCGACGGCCAGCCGGGCCGGCAGTCGTGGTTCACCTACCGGGTGTTGCGCGCGCTCAACCCGGAGACGCTCATGGCTTCGTTGCTCGAGGCCGTCCTGCAGGGCCAGGACCGGGGCGGACTCGCCGAGCGGGTCGCCCGCCAGATGCTCACCGAGCGCATCAAGGCCTTCGAGGAGATGGTCGAGTCCGAGGTCCGTCGCCGGCTGGCGGAGGACCGAGGAGCCGAGGCGATCGCCAAGACCGCGGTGAAGCCGCTGGTCGAGCAGGTGGAGTTCCTGCGGGCGTCACGCGACGACCTCGCGCAGCTGCGCCGCCAGGTTCATCCGCTCGCCCGGCGGCTGGCGACGCGGCTCACCGCGAAGCGGCGGCTCGGCCGCCGCGGCCGGCTCGACGTCCGGCGTACCGTGCGGGCCTCGCTGTCGAGCGGCGGCGTCCCGCTCACCACCATCTTCAAGCCGCACAAGCCGCACAAGCCCGAGCTCGTCGTGCTGTGTGACGTCAGCGGCTCCGTAGCGGCGTTCGCGCATTTCACGGTCTTGCTCGCGTTTGCGCTGCGTGAGCAGTTCGCGAAGGTACGGGTGTTCGCTTTCGTCGACACGACCGACGAGGTCACGGACTTCTTCGACCGGGGCGGGGACGTGGTCGACGCGCTTGCCCGGATGTCGACCGAGGCGGACGTGGTCTGGTACGACGGCCACAGCGACTACGGGCACGCGTTCGAGGTGTTCGCCCAGAAGTGGCCGGATGCGGTCACGCCGAAGACCTCGCTGTTGGTGCTCGGCGACGCGCGCACCAACTACCGGGCGCCCGCGCTCCCGGCGCTGCGTGGGATGGTCCGGCAGGCACGACACGCGTTCTGGCTGAACCCGGAGCCGCGCCAGTACTGGTCATCCGGCGACTCGGCGGCAGCGACCTACGCCGAAGTGATGCCGATGATCGAGTGCCGGAACGTTGCGCAACTGCAAGAATTCGTGGAGGGTCTGCTTCCCGTCTGAAAAAACGGGCAAGAACCACCCGTTTGCTCGAGGCCCGTCCATGCCCCCGCGCGCATGCCGTACCGCGTGGCGGGTATGCTCGTTTATACAGTTGTGCGGTACAAATAGTCCTATCGGATGCCTACCTAGACTTGGGGTCGGTCACACATGCGTATGACGGCGAAGCGAGCGCGCCTCACGGTGCTTCTCGCGACAGTGGGCACAGTGGTGCCCCTTGCGCTGGGCGGTTCAGCGGCTGCCAGCTCCCTGACGGTCACTAACGATCCGAATCCTCCGGTCAACGGGACCATCCAGGGCTTCTCGAACGGTGATTTCGTGTTCCTCGACGCGCTCAACGTGACGTCGCTGAGCCTTGCTCAGCTCAGTCTCGCGCAGAGCGCCTCTGCCGTGTCCAACAAGACATTGCAGACTGTGAACAACCTGGGTGAGAAGCTGCTCACCAGCAAGAGCCCGAATGGCCACAACGCCTACGGCCGCGCGGCCGGCGTCAGCCTCAACCTGGGCCAGGGTTCCGCGAGCGTTCCGCAGGTGCAGCTCACCCAGGCTGAGGCCGAGTCGCCCCCGCCGAACCAGGTGAAGACGGCTCGCATTCTCAACCTCCCGCTCGCGCCGGTCGCGAACGTCGATGTCCAGCCGGACATCGCCACCGCGAACACGCCGAGCAACGGTGACTTCTGCGTCCTCGGCCCGAACACGCCGATCTCGGCCGGCCAGGCCACGATCGCCAACGCCGAGGTGCTGCCGGTTGCGACCAACCAGGCCGTTCTCGCCGCTAACGGCACGGTCCAGAACAACTCGCTCGAAGAGCTGCTCGCGAACAACTCGGGCAACTTCGGGTTGAGCTCGACCACCTTGCTGCACACCGCCGAGATCCAGCTGTTCAAGGGCATCCCGGGCGCGGAGATCGACATCAAGGTCATCAACCCGCTCGTGCTCCAGGCGTACGCGGGTGGCGACAACTCCTCGTTCGTGACCTACGGCAGCGGCGACAAGCAGAAGGACGTCCTGTCGATCACGGCCGGTGGCCAGACCTCGACGTTGACCGAGGAGCAGCTGCTCGGCACCAACGGCCTCACCATCGATGTCGACGGCCTGCTGCGCGTCCAGATCGGCGGCAAGCCGACGGTCACCGTCACCAACGACAAGGTGACCGCATCGGCCGACCTGATCAGCGTTCAGGTGATCAGCCTGAACAACACGACGGCCTCCAGCGTCGGCGGCCCGCTCGCACCGCTGCTGAACCCGATCCTGACCCCGGTCCTGTCCGCTCTCGACTCGGTCACCAAGCAGCTCGACAGCGTGCTGACCGGCCTGGGCATCAAGACCGGTGTCGACCTGCGGGTCGGCCACTTCGAGTCGAACGCCGAGGTTCCGTCGGGCGGCATCGAGTGCCACATCCCGGTGAGCAAGACCCCGAGCAGCTCCGACGTTCAGGCGGGTCACCCGTTCACCGTGACCCTCAGCGCCGACAACCCGTACAACTGCACGCTGACCAACGTGTCGTTCGAGGACAAGATCGACGCGGAGAGCGGCAACCCGACGTGGACGGTTGGCGACACCAGCCCGAACGCGGACTCGAGCTCCACGAACAGCGATGTGACCTGGAGCAAGCTGCCGGACATCAAACCGGGCGGCCACGATGACGTGCAGATCACGGTCAACGTGCCGGCCGACTCCCCGAGCGGCTCGCTCGAGGACACACTGGTCGCCAAGGCGACGTGTGCCAGCGGCAACGCGGGTGGTACGGCGAACATCCACCTCAACGGCTCCGTCACGCTGCACGGCCCGCAGGTTCAGGGCACGGCTCCGCATCACGTGACGCTGCCGAACACCGGCTCGTCGCCGTGGCTGCCGATCGGTGGTGGCGTCCTCGCGCTTGCCGGCCTGTCGCTCGTCGCCCTGCGGCGCCGGTCGATCAGCTAGCTAGGTAACTAGACCCACAACACGGTGGGGGCGTACCGGGCTCCGGTACGCCCCCACCGTCGTTTGCGCCGGTAGCCTCCCAAGACGTGAGCGGCACTTCGACCTCGCCGCATCGCCTTGGCGTCATGGGCGGGACGTTCGATCCGGTCCACCACGGTCACCTGGTAGCCGCCAGCGAGGTTGCCAGCCGATTCAGCCTCGACGAGGTGGTGTTCGTGCCCACCGGCCAGCCGTGGCAGAAGACCCATGCGCCGGTCAGCCCCGCTGAGGACCGCTACCTCATGACGGTGATCGCGACCGCGTCGAACCCGCGGTTCTCGGTCAGCAGGGTCGACATCGATCGTCCCGGGCCGACGTACACGGTCGACACCCTCCACGACCTCCGAGCCCGTTACGGCGAAGCGGTGGAGCTGTTCTTCATCACCGGCGCCGATGCCCTCGAGGCGATCCTCGGCTGGCACCGCTCCGACGAGCTGTTCGAGATGGCGCACTTCATCGGCGTGACCCGGCCCGGCCACGATCTGTCCGACGCCGGGTTCCCGGTGGGGGCGGTGACGCTCGTCGAGGTGCCGGCGCTCGCGATCAGCTCCACCGACTGCCGCGCTCGGGTTCGCGCCGGCGACCCGATCTGGTACCTCGTGCCGGACGGGATCGTGCAGTACATCTCCAAGCGCCGCCTGTACGCCGGAGCGGGCGAGTGACCGGCAAGCGGCGAGCCGGCCGGGAGCCGGCGCCTGCGCCCGGACGCGATCCGAGGCTGCGGCCGCCGTCGTTGGGCCCGCCGCCGACCTCCGATCTGGTGATCTCGCCGGTGCTGAGCCGTCGTGAGGAGCGCCGCCAGCGCAAGCGCCAGCAGCGCCGCAAGCTCGGCGTCGCCGGCGGGCTCGGGGTTGCGGGTCTGGCGATCGCCGGGATCGTGACTCTGATCGTCGGTGTGCATCACGTCGTCACCGATTCGGGCAACGGCAAGCGCACGCAGATGACGCTGCTGCTGCAGCTGCAGGCCTCCAACCGGGCCGCGGCCGGCTCGGTGCTGCTCGCCGCGGATCCCTCGAGCAAACAGGGTCTCGAGGTGCTGATCCCGGACCGCCTGATCACCGACGTCTGCGGCTATGGCTCCCAGAACTTCGGGTCGATCCTGGCGTTGCCGAATGGTGAAACCGCCTCGCGCAACGCGCTGTCGGATGTGCTCGGCGGGGTGACGATCGACGGCTCGTGGGTGATCACCGAGGCCCAACTGGTCACGCTCGTCAACACGCTCGGTGGGATCACGGTCAATGTGGACACCGACGTGATCCAGCGGACCGCGGGCGGCGGTGGCCGGATCCTCGTCGCGCAGGGACCCAACCAGCACCTCAACGGCACCCAGGCGCTGGAGTACGCGACGTACCACCCGGCGCGCGAAGGCGCGGCGGGCGTCCTCGCGCGGCTGCAGGCGGTCGTCGACGCGACGATTCAGGCGCTGCCCCGGACCCAGACCGGAGTCGAGGCGCTGATCCGCCAGCTGCCCAGGAGCGCCCAGTCGACCGTCGGCACGGACCGGCTCGCGCAGCTGCTCACCGACATCGCAAGGTACGACCAGACCGAAGCGGGCGTGTTTCCGACCGACCTCCCCGTGACGGCGATCGACGCGGGCGGTGCCGTCGCGTCGTACCGTGCGGACAGTTCACCGAGCGGCATCAAGCAGCTCGTCGACACCCGCCTCGCGAACTCGCTGCCGAACAACGCGAACACCCAGCACGCGTCCGTGTTCGTCCTCAACGGCATCGGCGTGCCTGGTCTGGTCGGAACGGCATGCTCGCGGCTCACTGCGAACGGATTCACGTACGCCGGCAGTGGCAACGCGCCGAGCTTCTCCAACGCGCGCTCGCAGATCGACATCTTCCGTGACAGCGATGCCGACCAGGGCCGCGCGCTTGCGAAGGCGCTCGGATTGCCGGCCGGGGACGTACGACTGAGCGACATCAACCAGAGCGTCGCGAGATATGTCGTGATTCTCGGATCGGACTACAGGCCATGAGTGCAAGCGCGCGAAGTGTGGAGCTCGCGGAGGCCGCGGTGAGCGTGGCGGCTGACAAGCAGGCGACCGACCTGGTGATCATCGATGTCAGCGAGCAGCTGGTGATCACCGACTGTTTCGTTCTCGCGTCGGCACCGAACGAACGCCAGGTTCGCGCGATCGTCGATGCGATCGAGGAGCGGTTGCTCAAGCTCGGAGCGAAGCCGGTACGCCGTGAAGGCCAGGAAGAAGGCCGGTGGGTGCTGCTCGACTTCCTCGACATCGTCGTGCACGTGCAGCACTCGGAGGAGCGCACCTACTACTCACTTGAGCGGCTCTGGAAGGACTGCCCGTCGCTGCCGTTGCCGGCTGATGCACTGCCGCCGGCCGAATCGCACCAGTCGCCGGCGTCATGACCCAGATGCAACAGGTGCTGCTGCTGCGGCACGGCCGCACCGAGTGGAATGCGAACGGCCGCTTCCAGGGCCAGACCGAGTCTCAGCTCGACGTCATCGGGCGAGCGCAGGCCGAGGCCGTGGCGGGCGCCATCGCGCCGATGAAACCGGACGCGATCGTCTCGTCGGACCTGTCGCGGGCACTCGACACCGCGGCGATGGTCGGTGCGGAGTGCGGTCTTGAGGTCGCGGTCGACCCGCGGTTGCGCGAGATCAACCTGGGGGCGTGGGAAGGGCTGACCCGGGCGGAGGCCCGATCCCGGTTCAGCGACGAGTACGCCCGCTGGCAGGCGGGGGAGGACGCCCGGCGCGGCGGTGGCGAGACCTACGCCGAGGTGGGCGCCCGCTGCCTGGAGTGCATCGACGAGTGGGTGCAGCGTCTCGGGCCGGGGGCGCTGCTTGTGGCGGTGACGCATGGCAGCGCCGCCCGCGCCACGATCGGCACGATGATCGACATGCACCCCGACACCTGGTGGCGGCTGGCGCCGCTGTCGAACTGCCGGTGGTCCTTGCTGGCGAACATCGGGCGCGGCTGGCGCATCGAGGAGCACAACGCCGGCAGCCCGCCCGAGGAGGAGACCGGCGACGACGCCCGCTGACGCCGCCGATTGCCATTGCTGCGGGCTGGAGCACGGCGCAATGGCACTCGCGGCTCGGCTAGACTCGCTGGCGCTTCATCCGGGGCTGTGGCGCAGTTGGTAGCGCACTTGCATGGCATGCAAGGGGTCAGGGGTTCGAATCCCCTCAGCTCCACCGAATTCCGGGCTTGTCTCAGGGCAGCTGGCGCGAGAGCAGGTAGGTTGCGCCGGCGGCTGCGATCGCCTCGAGTGCGCTGATCGCTGCGCCTCGTCGGTAGCGCGAGTCGCCGACGAGCACCGGGAGAAGGCTGGCAGCGTGGGCAGCGTCGACCGCGGCTCCGCCGTAGCCGACCGGGCGGGTCGGATGGGCGACCTGCACGGTTGCCTGCAGGAGCACTCGACCGGCGAGCAGGCGCACGACCCAGCGTGGCGGACGTCGCGGAGACGGTGAGGCGGCGCTGCGCGCGACGACGTCAGGACGGGCCAGAAGCGCCACGGACGCGAGGGCGCGGGTTGCTGCGAGGCTGCGCAGCAGGGTGGCGGCGACTCGCGTAGTCATCGGTGATGAGCCTTCCGCCAGGTGACTCCGGCCGCCGTTCCGAGTCCGGCGACGAGAGCTGCCAGCATCCCGGGGTGGTGCGACGCCTGCGCCTGCGGGTTGGGCTGGTGGGTGCGGACTCCGAGCGCCCCGCCAGCGCCGGGGTCACGTTCTTCTTTGCAGCTCAGCATCGGTTGTTCGTTGCTCGACCGCGCTCGGGTCCGAGCCGAGGGTTGCGAGCTCGGTGGGTCAGGTGGGTGCCACTCGCTCGTGGCAGCCATGATGCCGGTACGCCACGCGAAGACCGCGCCTCCGATGGCGAGTCCGACTGCGGCCCAGAACAAGGGCCACACCCACTCGATGAGGGCGATTCCACCGAGGATGGTCGCCCCACATATGACGACCACCGCCGTCCAGTTCCATACGGTGGCGGAATGCGCCGACTGCGACGGGGGACCCGGGTTAGTCGGCATCGGCTTGCCCCATCGGGACTCGGTCGGCGGTGTCGCTGCCGCCGAGGAACTCGATCATGTGCCTCTCACCTATCACCCCTTCCTGCCGAAGCATGCCTACAAACATCTATTGCAGTAATGCAATAGAGTGGCAGCGTGGGGGGTCCCGGGACGGTTGCGGCGATCCAGGCGCGGTCGCTGTGGAAGTCCTACGGAACTTCGCGCGGCATCACCGACATTGACCTCGACGTCGCGCGGGGCGAGATCCTCGCCCTGGTTGGTGCCAACGGCGCCGGCAAGACGACGTTCATGCGTGTGCTGCTCGACTTCATCCGTCCGACCGTCGGTGCGGTTACGGTGCTGGGTTTCGACAGCGTGCGCGACTCGGTCGAGGTCAGGAGGCGCGCGACGTACCTGCCGGGTGAGCTCGTCATTCCGCGCCAGCTGACGGGTCTGCAGGCGTATGACCGCTTCACCTTCGCTCGCGGCGAGGGGCGGATGGCGCGCGTCCATGCGCTGGCCGAGCGCCTTGACCTCGACCTGTCGCGGCGGGTCGGCGACCTGTCCAAGGGCAACAAGCAGAAACTCGGTCTGCTGATCTCGCTCGCGCCGCCGGCGGACCTCCTGGTGCTCGACGAGCCCACCAGTGGCCTGGATCCGCTCGTCCAGCGGATCTTCGCTGAGATCGTCGAAGAGCGCGCCGAGGAGGGCGCAGCGGTCCTGTTGTCCAGCCACGTGATGTCCGAAGTCGAGCAGGTCGCACGCCGCGTCGCGTTGCTTCGCGACGGTCGGGTCGCGGTGGTCGACGACGTCGACGCGATTCGGGCTCGGTCACGGCGCCGGGGGCGGATCAGGCCGCGAAACCCCGAGGACCTGCCGGCTATCGCTCAAGCGATCGCGGCGGTGCCCGGAGTGGCCGATGTCGTCGCCGACGGTGGGGTTGTGGCCTTTGCCTGCTCCGGTGACATGGACGCGCTCGTGAAGCGAGTCGCGGACTTCGCCGTCACCGCGTTCGACATCGCTCACGCCGACCTAGAGGATGCGTTCTTCGCGTGAAGAGCGCACTCGGCGTCACCGCCAGCGACCTGAGGCTTCGCCGTACCTCGCTGCTGATGTGGGCGGCGTCCGTCGCGGGGCTGGTCGCCGGGATCGCAGCGATCTACCCGACGGTTCGGGCGAACCCCTCTCTCGACAAGGTGTACGGCGACATGTCGCCCACGCTGCAGGCTCTGCTCGGCGGCTCCAGCCTCACCTCGCCGTCCGGGTATCTCAGGACGCAGCTATTCGCGTTCTTCCTGCCCGCCGTTTTGCTCGTCTTCGCGATCGGACGGGGTGCAAGCTCGGTCGCGGGCGAGGAAGAGGACCGCACCCTCGACCTGCTGCTGTCGCAGCCGGTGGCGCGCGGCCGCCTCTACATCGAGAAGGCCTTCGCCGTCGTCATCGGGGTGTCGGTCTTGACGCTTGCTTGCACAGCGGCGATCGTCGCGCTTCGGGATCCGTCGCACTTGGCGCTTCCCTACGGCAACCTGGTCGCGACCTGCATGCAGATGGGGTTGTTGTGTACGGCGTTGGGCCTCGGTGCCCAGGCGATCGCTGCCGCCACGGGTCACCGTTCGGTCGGCATCGCGGCCACTGCCGGATACACGTTCGTCTCCTACGTCGTGTACGGGTTGAGCGCGACCGTGCACCCGCTGTACGACGTGCGCCCGCTCACGCTGTGGCGCTGGTATCTCGCCGGTGACCCGCTGACCGGCGGCTTTGACGGGAAGGAGGTCGGCGTACTGGTCGCGGTCAGCTTGGTGACCGTGGCAGCCGGCGTGGCTGCGTTCCACAGGCGCGACCTGCACGCGTAGGCGTCGGTCCGCTGCCGCCGTGCTTCAAGACGCGGGCAAACCAAGCACTTGGTCGAAGTCACCGAACATCGCGGTCACGGTCGCGTTCCGGCCACACATCTGGCGGTGAACCTCGTCGAACCGCATGTACTCGGACCGGGTTGCCACGGCCCGCGACGAGCGGCATTCGAGACAGACGATCCATACCGCCCGCGCGGTTGGTTCTTCAGGCCTCACGTAGCTGTGCATTCCTCCACCCTGGCAAGCCTTCATGGCGATTCCGCGCGCGCCGCGTGACGATCTTGTGACGGGTCGACGCACCGTGACGACCGTCACGAAACCGTCATCAGCCCGGCGCGAAGACGTCGTACGCCCTCCCCATCATTGGACGAGGAGGTGGCCAACGTATGAGCGTGGTCTATCAGCGCGGTGAGGTCGCTCGAGTCAGCATCGACGGGTTGCTCGACAGCGCGGCGGCGCTTGCTCTCGGCAGCGTCTGTCGCGAGGTGATGCGGGACTGGCCCAGTCGAGTCGAGCTCGACCTGAGCGCGGTGACGACCTACATCCCAGAGGCCTCATCGGCAGTCTCCGACTGCTTGTTGCTTTGCCGGCGTCTGGACAACGGCGTGTGTATCACGGTAGCGACCGACGCGGGAAGGCGTGCGCTGCTCGACTCGATGGCGCTCGTCTGACACGTGCAGGTCCTGCGGGGGACAATGGACGGCGTGTCTGACTCGGTCTTGGTGGTCGATGACGACGATCGGATCCGCGCGTCATTGCGCCTTGCCCTGGAAGACCACGGCTACCGCGTCGTCGACGCGGCCGATGCCGAGACCGCGTTGGAGAGCATCGGCCGTGAGGTTCCCGACGTCGTCCTGCTCGACTTGATGCTGCCGGGCATCGATGGCTTCGAATGCTGCCGTCGGATCCGGCGGGAGCACGACGTGCCGATCCTGGTGGTGAGCGCGCGGGCGGACAGCCACGATGTCGTCGCCGGACTCGAGGCGGGCGCGGACGACTACATTCGCAAGCCGTTCGACATGCCGGAGCTCACCGCCCGGATCCGGGCGCTCAGGCGTCGGCTTCAGCCGACCGCCACGTTGGACGGGTCATCGGAGCTTCGAGGCGCCGGCGTCTGGATGGCCCCGGATCGCGGTGAGGTGCGTGTTGATGGCCAGTCGGTGCATCTCACCAAAACCGAGTTTCGGCTCCTGCTCGAGTTCATGCAGCACCCCGGCCGCGTGTTCACCCGTGAGGTGCTGCTCGACCGGGTGTGGGACTACGGCTACTTCGGCGACCCTCGGATCGTCGATGTCCACATCGGTCGGCTCCGCGCCAAGATCGAGGGCGATACGGCGAACCCGACCCGGGTGGTCACGGTTCGTGGATTCGGCTACAAGTTCGACGCCTGATGCGAACACGGCGACGGCTGCGGCTGTCCGTGCGGCTTGCTGTGACCTTCGGTGTCGGTGCGTTGTTGGTCTCCACGCTGCTGGCGTCGACCACGTACTTCCTGTCGCGGCGCTACCTCGCCCGGGAGCAGGAGCACACCGTGCTTCGCCAGGCATATTTCAACGCTGCTGTCGTCCGCGGCGGCATGCAGGCCCAGAACCCGAACGTCCCGGCTCTGCTTGACGTGCTTCCGGCCGGCATCGGCACCAATGCGTTGATCGAGCAGGGCGGTCGCTGGTACTCGACGTCATTGACGGTTTCTCGTGACGGTCTGCCCGCAGCGGTCAAGCTGCCGGTGCGCGACGGTGAGGTCGTGCAGGCGTGGATCCGCATCAACGGCGCACCGGCGCTGGCTGAGGGCATCCCATTGCCCAGCGTCGACGGCGCCTACTTCCAGATCACGAACGAAACCGCGCTTTCCCGGACTCTCGAAGTGCTACGGGCGGTTCTCGCCGCCGCAGCCGCCGCTGCGACCCTCGCTGGTGCTGTAGTCGGCTGGTGGGCCAGTCGACGGCTCACCGCACCGCTGCGGAGCGTCGCGGCGGCGGCGGAGCGGATCGCGGTAGGCGACTTCCAGACGTCGCTGCCCCCGGAAACCGACGTCGAGCTCGGCGGTTTGGTAGACAGCTTCAACGCGATGGTCGATGCGTTGAAGGAGCGCATAGAGCGAGACGCGCGGTTCGCGGGGGATGTCAGCCACGAGCTCCGCTCTCCCCTCACCACGCTGTCGACGGCGCTTTCTGTGCTGCAGGGGCGTCGCAACGAGCTCTCGTCCCGCGGAGCCGATGCGCTGGACCTGCTGTCGGGGGAGGTGCAGCGCTTCCAGCGTCTGGTCGAGGACTTGCTGGAGATCTCGCGGGCGGACGAGCCCGGCGCGCCGGTCGATCGCGAATCGATCCGGATTTGCGAGCTGGTTTTGCAGGTCCTCGCGGAGGGACGGTACGGCGAGGTGACGACCGATATCGACAGCCGGCTGCTCGACGCGACAGTGGAGGGGGACAAGCGTCGACTCGAGCAGGCGTTGCGCAACCTGCTCGACAACGCGCAGCGCCACGGTGGTGGCATCGTCCGGGTGGCAGTCGAGCCGCTCGACGACGCAGTTGCCGTCGTCGTCGACGATATGGGCCCCGGCGTGCCGGCCGCTGACGTCGAGCGCATCTTCGACCGGTTCGCTCGGGGACGGCTGTCGCGTCGTCGCGGGTCACAAGGCGGTACCGGACTCGGCCTCGCCATCGTCCGCGAGCACGCGCGCTGGCACGGTGGTCACGTCGCCGTACGAAACCGCCCCGGAGGTGGCGCGCGCTTCCAGCTCGAACTACCGACGAGCGGAGCGCACTGATGCGTCGCTGGTTGGCATTCGTCGTGCTGCTGGGCGTGGCGTCGTGCGGTCTCCCGGCCTCAGGCAAGGTCCACCGCATCGACTCCTCGACCGTCCCTTACGGGCTTCTTGCCAGCCGGTTCGCCACGCCGAGCGCTCCTCCGACGGGGCCACATGCGGTCGTCTACCTCGTGGAAGGACACCACTTGGTTGCGAGGCAACGGCAGATCACCGGGCTCAATGTGCCGGCTGAAGCACTTCGCAGCTTGCTAGCCGGACCGACCCCGGCCGAAAGCGCCCACGGGCTGGCGAGTGATATCCCGGCCCAGACTCACCTGTACTCACTCGACCTCCAAGGCACCGTTGCGACCGTGGATCTCAGCGCTACGTTCGGCGCCGCGGGAGGTAGCCAGCAGGTGCTGGCGGTGGCGCAGATCGTGTACACCGCCACCGCCTCTCGCTACATCGACGCAGTGCGGTTCGTGCTGAACGGGCGCCCGATCGAGGTGCCCAACGGCACGGGCTCGTTGGCCCCTGGCCCGCGCACCCGCGCCGACTTCCAGCGTGAGTCGCCCGAATCCTCATGACGGTTATGTGACGACTGAGGATCTGTCGCAGAAGCGTCATATGGCCGGGCCAGGCTGGTCTCGTCAACGAATACGCCGACGCCTCGTGCGGAGTGCCATGACTGACTGCGAGCCGCGCTCAGTCGTCCTCGCCCATGAACGGGCGAACGGCGACGTTGAGATCCTTCTGGCCGGCAGGCTCGGCCTCAGCTGCGTGGGTCGCCTGCGTGACGCCGTGCTGCAGGCGTCACACGACTCCAGCGGTCGGGTGGCAGTTGACACTTCGCGGGTAACCGCGGTCGACGGCGTTGGGCTTCGTACGCTCATCGCATGTCGTCGTCTCGCCGCCGTGCTCGGAGTACAGATGATCCTCGAGCGACCCTCGCGGCCGTTACTTGCCAGACTGTCGAGTACGGGTCTGCTTCGCACCTTCAAGGTGACGGGAGCGCCCGCGGCGCCTGACGGTTGCGGCTTGTCAGCGTCGGACGGCCGAGCCGCATCTGCTCGCTGACGACAACGCCAGACGGTTCGGGTCGGGCATCAGCTCAGTAGGTCCTCGTCGTGACTAGCCGCGCGCCTGTCGAGCTCGTCGATGCCGACCCCAAGAAGTGTGAATGCTTCGTGACGTCGCTACCGGCGGGGTGGCTCTGCGTCGCGTGATGTGGCGGACGGATCGCGGCGGGGTGGACGAGCGAACATGGAGGGGAGCGGGAGGCGCTGGTCGGCAGCCGCAGGGTGTGCGCGGTTGCTGTAGGCGCGGAGGACGTCGCGGTGGGTGAGCCAGCCGGCGACGGCCGCGCCATCGACGACAGGTACCCCCGACCGGTCGTTGCCGACGAGCACGCGCAGTGCATCGTCGAGGGTCTGGTCGAGGCGCACCGTGGGGGCGGCGATGGCGAGCTCGCCTGCGGTGGCGTCGAGAGCGTCGTCGCGGGCGCCCGCTTCGAGCTGCGCGGTCGTGACGGTGCCGCGGTAGCGCCCTTCGGCGTCGACGACCGGTAGCGCATCGACATCCTCAGCGTCGAACCGGTCGAGGATCTCTGCGAGGGGTACGGACTGGCGCAGCGGGTTGGGAACCGGGCGCATCGCCTCGCTGACCTTGACCAGCGTCATGACGTTGGTGGCGCGACCGCGTTGCAGGTCGATGCCGCGCCGCCGCAGCTTCAGCGTGTAGATGGTGTCCGCCGAGAGCAGGCTCGACGTGATGGTGGCGAGCACGATGGCGGCCATCAGCGGAAGCACGATGCGGTAGTCGCCGGTGAGCTCGAAGATGATCAGGACGGCGGTGATCGGCGCACGTGCCGCACCGGCGAAGACCGCACCCATGCCGATCAGCCCGAACGCACCCGCCGGTCCGGCCTCGCCGGGGAACAGAACGTGCGCCAAGTCGCCGTACGCGGTGCCGAGCATCGCGCCCATGAACAGCGACGGCGCGAAGACTCCGCCCGAGCCGCCGATCGCGATGGTGAGGCACACCGCGAGCAGCTTCCCTGCGAGCAGGAGCATGAGGAAGCCCCCGTGGTAATGGCCCTTCACGCCGGCTTCGAGAACGGGATAACCCACGCCGTACATCTCTGGCAGCGCCAGCAGCAGGGCCCCCAGCAGAATCCCGCCGGTAGCGGGGCGTAGCCAGGCGGGGCCGGGCCACCATCGGTCGAACAGGTCCTCCATCCCGTACAGCACTCGGATGAACGCGACCCCGACCGCGGCGGCGACCACACCGAGGACGGCGTAGAGCGCGTAGTCCCACCCGGAGCCGATGGTGAAGGAGGGAAGCGGCAAGAACGGCTGGTTGCCGAATGCCGCCCGCCCGATGACGTCCGCAGTGACAGACGAGAGCACCACGATGCCGAAGGACTCCGTGGCGAAGTCGCGCAGGATCATCTCGAGGCCGAAGAACACCCCGGCGATCGGCGCGTTGAAGGTCGCCGAGATCCCGCCGGCAGCGCCGCACGCAACCATGAGCCGCAGCCGGCTCTCGGGCAGCCTCAGTCGCTGCCCGATCGTCGACCCGAGAGCCGATCCGATCTGCACGATCGGACCCTCGCGGCCGACTGATCCGCCGGTACCGATGCACAGCGCGGACGCCGCGGACTTCACGGCCGCTACCGCAGGGGCAATGCGTCCGCCGCGTTCGGCGACAGCAAGCATGACCTCCGGAACGCCGTGTCCGCGTGCCTCCTTGGCGAAGCGGTCGATCAACGGCCCGTAGACCAGCCCGCCGAGGACTGGAACCAGCAGCACGAAGTAGATGCCGAGGCCGGGGAAGTGGGGGCTCGAGACATGCCCGGCGTTGCTGTAGTCGTCGCGTCCAGTGCTGAGCTCCGTCACCCACAGGATCAGGTACCGGAACAACACGGCGCCCGCGCCGGCGCCGGCGCCGACCAGGACCCCGAGCGGCACCAGACCGGTCGCGGACCCTCGAATCCAGTCGAACATCGAGGCGCGAAGATCGACCGGGAACGGAAGTGCCGCGCTCGGCCGCCACGGCCAGCGCGGCGAGGTCACAGCGACATGCCGAGCGCGAGTGTGCTCTCGGGTGCCTCCCCGGCGGCGGCGTTGAAGATTCGCAGCGCCTCGATGAGCAGCGCCTGGTCCTCGGCGTTGATGCGGGCCAGAACCCGGCGAAGGTCGCGACGGCGGTGGGCGGTGACCTCCCCCACCAAGGCACGCCCGTCGGCTGAGAGCCGAAGCTCGACTTCACGCCGGTCGCTGTCGCGATGGACGCGTTCTACGAGTTCTTTGCGCACCAGCCGGTCACACATGCGCGTCGCGGTCGACGGGCTCACGTCGAGCGCATCGGCGAGGTCAACCGGCCGAAGTCCGTCTCGGCTCGCCAGCACGACCAACGCGCGGTACTGCGGCAGCGTCACTTGATCGTCGACCCTTGCCAGCGACTTCGCGGCAATTGCCACCAACGCGCGGCTCGCGGTGATCAGCGTGTCGGTCGCGGACTCCGAGGAGGGAGAGCTTGCCTGCCGCATGCCGTCCAGTATTGCATTCCTACAATTACTGTCGAGATACAGGGCAAGGACGAGGGTCTCGAGCCTGACCCACCTGGGTACGGCGATCACGCCGCGCTGGGTACTTCCTTGAACCCGAGGCCCAGACACTCGACGAGGGTCGAGGTGTCGGGAACGGCGCCGGCATCGAGGTTCAGCCCGATATTGGCCGTTCCCGCGTACGACATCAGCGTCGCGTTGAGCGCCGTACCGATCGTCGGACCGAACGGATAGTAGGCAAGCACCTTCGCGCCGGCGAGGAACACCGGTTCGGTGAGTCCCGGGACGTCGCTGGCGAGGAAGTCCACCCGCCGCAACACGCCCTGGATGTAGCTACGCGGCACCAGGTTGAGGCCGAACGCGATGGCCTGCGTGTGGGCGATGGCAGGCTCGCGCCGCCACGCTCGCGTGACCCGGCCGATCGCTTCGATCCGCTCGATGGGATCCAGCACGTTCGCGGGCAGGGCGAAGCGCAGCAGTGTGATCCGGTTGCCCCCGATGGCATCTCCCGGTCGCCGAATGCTCAGGGGCATCGTCACGCGCAAGTCATGGAGATCTGCGCCGTGGTGGTCGTGATACTGACGAAGTCCGCCGAGGAGTCCAGCAAGGAACGCGTCGTTGACGTGTCCGTTGCCGCGGGCTGCTGCGCTGTGCAGCTCCTCGACGGGCGCATCCATCGTGGTGAGCTCGCGGAGGTTGGTCCGCCGCGTCAGAAGTGGTGAGGCCTGATGCAGGATCGGGCGGACGATCCGTGCGACCGAGGCGCTGCCGCGCAGCAGGTCGCGCCCACTGCCGACCGGGTGGATGGCGCGCCGCGGCACCCGTGCCAGCGCATACGCGGCACCGCGACCCACCACTGCAGCCTCCGCCAGGTCGTCGCGAAGGGTGGCGAGGGTGTGGGACGCGATCCCGCCTCCATCAGGAGATGGCGCCGGCGGCATCTCGAGGGTGGGCATTTCGCGTGTGCCGTCGACGACGAGGGCCAGGACCTCGGGGCCACCGATGCCGTCGGACAGCGCGTGGTGGGTCTTGGTGATGAGCGCGACCCTGCCGTCCGCGAGACCCTCGAGCAGCGTCACCTCCCACAACGGGCGGTCGCGGTCGAAGTCCGCCATCGCCGCAATACGCGCCTGCTCCAGCACCGTCTGCCAGTCCGACGGCTCGGGCAAGCGGACCCGGCGCAGGTGGTAGTCGAGGTCGAAGTCGTCGTCGACGATCCATCGGGGCGGGCCGAGGCGCAGGGGCGGCGACTCCACGCGGGCTCGGAAGTGCGGGACCAGCCTGGTCATCCGGTCGACGCGGTCGCGCAGGTAGTCCCAGTCGACGGCGCGATCGAGCAGCGCCACTGCGACGACGGTCGACCGCAGTCGAGAGTCGGACTCCATGTACCAGCTGAACGCGTCGGTGTGCAGCATCCGTTCGGCGGTGTCGGCCACAGCAATCACCCCCTCCGACGCTAGGAGCGGCGAGCGTCGCGGGGCAGGGCCGAACGTCCCGTTACTGGTCATTCGCGGTCGGCCCAGCTGTTGGATTGACAGCGGACCGCGCCGTCAGAACGATCATGTGCGGAGGTCGTCGCAGTGATCGGAGGTACCGCCGTCGCGACTGACACGGTCAGGTCGGACGCCTCGCCCTTCCGGCGCCGCGGCCTCACCACGCGAGTGGCGCCCTTCGCCGTCGTGGCGGTGATTGCGGCTGCCAGCATGGCGCTCCCGCCTGGCCCGGCCTCGGCCTGGAAGGCGGTTGTCAGCGGTGCCCTCTTGCTGGCGGTGATCCTCGCGTTCCTGTTGCCGTGGTCACGGCTGCCGGGCTGGGCGACGGTTCTGGTTCCGCTTGCCTACACCGCGTCGGTGGTGTTCCTGATCCTTGCGACCGGCGCCACGTCGGGCGTGGGGATCGTCATCCTCAGCCCGTTGATCTGGACGGCGTTGTTTCACCGGCGGTGGGAGAGCTTCTGTGTCGTGGCGGCGATCGTCGCCGCGGAGGCGATCGTCTCCGTGACCCCCGTCGTAGCGCCGGATGCGGTTATCGCTCGGCGCATAGCGTTCTGGCTGTCCCTCGGCACGATGATCGCGCTCGCCACGCACGGGCTGCGGGACCGAATCGATCGCGCCCATGCCGAGAACGTTCGGTTGGAGGAGCAGGTCCGGTCCTTGATCCTGCTCGAGGACCGCGATCGCATCGCCACCGATCTCCAACAAACTGTCATTCGCGAGATCATTGGTGCTGAGCTCGCCTTGGACTCGGCCGCTGCTCTCAGCAGCCAACCCGAGGTCACGCGCCGCATCATCGAGTTCTCTGAGCGGCTCAACAGCACGCTGCGGTTGCTGCGGGAGACGATCTTCGGGCTGGAGGAACACGCCCGGGACCACAGCGAGGGCGGCTAGGCCGCGTCCGAGCTCGATGCGGTCAGCCCTTCGAACCAACGTCGGTCGTTGATGAGGCTGGCGGTCTGGGCAAGCGCGAGCTCGTATGCCGCTGCCGCGCGCTGTACGTCGAACAGCTGCCGCGGCGTCCTGGCGAGCCGTGCGATCTGGGTGTTCGGCCGCACGAAGTGCACGGTGCCTCCTGAGCGGCGCTCCCAACGAGAGAGCTCTCGGCGCAGCATCAGCTCCATGGTGCGGCCGGCCGGGCCGAACATCGGGCCCGCGATCGGCGCGATCACTAGCAGGTTGCGGGCGGGTGCAGCGTGATCGGCGGAAACGAGCGACCTCACCCCACCGTCGACATATGAGCTGGCGCCGACCTGCGCCGGGCGGAACAGCCCGGGTACGGCAGAGGACGCGGCCACCAGGTCGGCGAGGGGGAAGTCGGCGCCGCTGAGGAACTCGCGACGCATGGCAGGCAGTCGAACCGCGCTCACGGTGACTCTCGGGGCCATCCGATCGGCGAAGACCTCACGGGCGACATCCCGAAGCAGGCCCGGCCTGGTGTCGGGCACGCGCACCTCGGGAAGATCGGCGAGCTGGTCGATGGTGACGCCGGTGGCGATGCACGCGGAGACCCACGATCCGGCCGACGTTCCCAACAGCGGCGCTTCGCTCAGGTCGAGACCGGCCCCGACCAGCGTGTCCACCACGCCCAGCCCGTAGGCGATGCCGAAGTGCCCACCACCGCCGAACACGGCGGAGACGGCAACGGATTCGGCGGTTTCGGTCATGACTCAGCGGCCTTCAGCAGAGCAGCGATCTCCGCCGAGATCGCGTCGCGGAGCACGTTGATGTCGGCGGTGGTGCCGTAGTCGCCGGTGATCCCGAAGGTGAGCTCTTCGCAGTAGCTCAGCATCGCGACGCCGACCCGAACCCGGTCGGCGATGGGGACGAACGGCAGGAGTCGGGTCAGCTTGCGGCCGAGCAGATACAACGGCACTGGCGGACCGGGGACGTTGGTCGTGACCGTGACGATGTTGTGCTGCGGCAACCGGAAGGCGAGCCGGAGCATCGCGGACACTGCCAGCGACGGCTCGTACTCGGTGAGCTCGACCAGCGCCTCTCCTGCCTCGGCCTCATGCAGGTTCTTCGCCTCGGTGAGGTGCTGGTGCACGGATCGCAGCCGGCTGACCGGGTCGGCGATCTGCACCGGAAGGTCCGCGACGCGGCACGACACGCGGTTGGCGAGTTCGCCCTCCGTACCCGCGACCCGAACGTTCGTCGGTATCAACGACCGCACGCTGTGACCGGTCGGCTCCTCGCGACGGGCGAGAAGCAGCGCGCGGAAGCCGGCCGTCACGGCGGCGACCGCGATGTCGTTGATGGTGACCGGGAAGTGGGAGCGGATCCGCTTCACGTCGTCGAGTGACACCGTCGCCGAGGTGTAGCGCCGCTGTCGCTCGATCGGCCCCGTCAACGTCGAAGCGGTGGCCGGCTTGATGGCGTGCGCGAGTCCCGCAAGACCCTGGGCAGTCGCCGCGGCCCGGAACAGCAGCTGCTTCGGATGGCGGGAGGCGTGGCCGATGCGACCGGCGAGGTGAACCGGCGTGACCGCCGTACGGCGTAGCGCGTCCGCCGCGAGCTCCCGGCGGCCCTGCGGTGGCGGAGGAACGAAACCTTGCGTGGCGAAGTCGGCCTCATTGACGTCGGGAGTGAGCGACAACAGCAGGTGGTACAGCTGCGTGCCACCTACGCCGTCCGCCATCGCGTGGTGGATCTTTGACACGAGCGCCCATCGCCCGCCCGACATGCCTTCGACGACCCACATCTCCCAAAGTGGGCGGTTGCGGTCCAGCCGCTGCGCCATAAGCCGGCCGATGAGCTGGTCGAGCTCGGCGTCGCCACCGGGTGCTGCCACAGCGGTACGCCGCACGTGGAAGTCGATGTCAAAGTCCGGGTCGTTGACCCAGACCGGCGCCGCGACGTCGAGCGGGTAGCGGCGCAGCCGCTGGTAGTAGCGCGGAATCAGCGGAAGCCTGGCGGCGAGCGATCGGCACAGCTCGTCGTGGGTCGGGGGAGCCCCGTCGAAGATGCCGACCGATGAGATGGCCATCGATACGTGTTCGTCGGCGTCCTCGGCCTGCAGGAACGCCGCATCAAGCCTGCTGAGGACATCCATCGTGAGCTCCCTCAGTGCCGGTACAGCGCCGTTGTCACCGTGATTCCCGAGCCGGCCGCCACGAGCAGGATCGTTCTGGCGGCAGCCCATCGGCCGGTGCGACGCGCCTGGTCGATCGCGGCGATCGGCTGAGCGGTGTGCATCGCCCCAAGCTGCTCGCCGACGTGCAGCGTGCGCTCACGGCCGATCCCCAGAAGGTCGGCGAGTTCGTCGGCAAAGGTCTGCCCCGGCGTGGCGACCAGCAGATCAACCGATTCTGTTGGGACACCGAAGTCGTCGAGATAGTCCGTGGTGACCTCGGCCGCGCACTGGGCGGCTCGATCGACGAAACCGCGGCGCTCGAGCACAACCAGCCGGTTACCGGGCCGGCGTGGGAACCGGCCCGCGCCGTCAACCCATTCCCAGTAGCCCTCGAGGAGCTCGGCGTACTCGGGGTACGTCCGCTGCCGGACGGCGGACAGGCCGACAACCCCCTCGTCGCGACCGAGCAGGATCGCAGCGCCGGACTCGGGGCGGGGGAGCGCGCGTACGTGCAGCGGACCCGGCGCGGAGTCGCTCCCGACCACCATCCCGACATGGATGGCGTGTGAGGTGAGGAAGCCGCGTACGACGTCGAGTCCCGTGAGTGCTCCACATGCCCCGTTGTCGACGTCGAAGGAGAAGGTGCCGTGCTCACCGCGCTTGATCCGACCGGCGTTCGCGTCGACATCTTGCTGAATAAGTGCTGCGAGAGCCGGCTCGCCGAGGCCGCGTTCCCGGTAGACGCCGACGTTGACCAGCATGTTGATCGAGTCGGGCTGGTATCCGGCACTCACCAGACACTGCCTCGCAGCGGCGTCAGCAAGACGCCGGGCTCCGTGGCTCAACGGCGACCTCGTCGGGCGCGCGACGCCGGTACCGACGACTACGACACCCATGACTTCTCCATCTGGTCGTCGATGGTGAACACCACGACGCCGATCTCGAGACCGGAGGCCAACGCGAGCAGGAGCACCCGGTCACCGGCGTGCATGCGGCCCTCTTGAAGCAACCGATGCAGCGCGACAAAGTGCGTGGTCGACGAGGTGTTGCCGAACAGCTCGACGTTGTCGACGACCTCACCAGGCAGCTGCCGGAAAATGTCCTGAAGCGCGCGGGTACCCGTCCGGATCGCCCGAGACGAGGTCTGGTGTGGGATGAAGTAGTCGATGTCGGCGAGGTCGAGCCCGGCGCGGTCAAGGGCTTCGCGCAGGAGCGTCGGGACGTTGTCGATCGCGACCTTGTGAATCGTGCGCGCCCGGGTGTACATCGTGGCTCCCGGGCCGACCCGGCTGGGGTAAGCCAGGCACAACCGGCTGTGCTTCGCCAGGGTGGTGAAGGCTGCGGTGGTGATTCCGGACGATCCGGTTCCGTCGCGCTCGACGATGACGGCGGCGCCGGCGTCGCCGAGGGTGAGCGAAGCAAGCTGGCGGCTCATGATGCTGCGTACCTGGCGGGCGGCGTTGCGGCCGAGCTGGGAGATCGCCTCGCCGCTCACCACCATTCCCCGCTCGATCTCTCCGCGCCGGATGTAGTCGTTGAGCAGGAAGACGCCGGTGAGCATGCCGGCGCAAGCGTTCGAGATGTCGAAGCTCACGGCGTCGACCGCGCCGATTGCCTGCTTGACGAGGAGGCTCAGCGGCGGCTCGAGCCGCTGCCGGTAGCCGCCCGCGTACTTGCTGATGCTCGCGTTGATCACCATGTCGAGGTCACCGGCACGGTGACGCGAGCGGTTCAGGCAGTCACGTGCCGCACCCACGGCGAGCGAGAGGGAGTCCTCTCCGTCGGCGACGATGCGCCGCTCGTGGATTCCCGTCAGCCGTTCGAGGTCGATGTGGGTGTCGTGCGCGGTGCTTGCCATCAGCTCGTCGGTCGACAAGCGCCGTGCGGGCAGCCGGACGCCGATGCTTTCGAGCCGCGCGGGGTGCGCTCCGGCCAGATCAGGCTCGGTCGTCAACCAGTGTTCGGTAGCGATTGCCACACCCTCAATGGTCGTCATGCGGGCGTCAGCGACCAGAGTCGAAGGTCACCGCGAGGGGCGTCTGCCGAGGTCCGGACTTCGGGACTGCCGGAGGACGAGCGATGTTCTTGGCGGTCAGGGACCTTCGCCTCTACGCCGCCCGCTCGCACTGACGGACGGTGGCCTGAAGCGGCCCCTCCGCCCCGACGTCAGGAAGGCGTCAGGACGGCGCCTTATTTCCGTCAGGAGTCGTCATGACGCCGTCAGGAAACTTGCTCTGCGAGTGCGGCGCGATCTTCACTCGGTGTCGGCACAACCGCGTGCCAACTCGGAGGGGTGAACAACGTGCGCCGGGTAGCCAAATGGCGCCGGAGTGTCGGACGCGACGCGTGGGATCCGCGGATTCAGGCCAGCTTCGCAGTTGCCGTCGGGTTTGTGGCCACCTTCACGGTGGCCGTCGTGCTGTCGAGCGCGAACATCCGGATGCCGGCCGCCTTGGCGGTCATGGCGGGCCTCACCGCACTCTCGAGCTGGATCTTCGAGTGGAGCGCAGCGCTCGTCACTGCAGGCCTGGCGTGGCTGATGCTCAACGGCTTCATCGCCGACGAGCACGGGGAGCTTCGCTGGCACGGTCACCGGGACGTCGTTGCGGCGATCGTCCTGCTTGGCAGCGTCGTCGCCGTGGGCGCGCTTCGCGGTCTGCAGATCCGGCGCCGGCGGCGTCTCGAGCTCATCACTTTGAACACCGAACTGTCCGAGCTGGCCGGTCCAGTTCACCGAACCCTGGGAGGACGGCATGCGTGACGTCATCTTCATCCTGCTGACCATCGGCTTCTTCGTGCTGATGGCGTTCATCGCGCGTGGATCGGAAAAGCTGTGACCGCAGAGAACCTGATCGGGCTGATCCTCGCGATCGGCACCGCTGTCTTCCTTGTCATCGCTCTGCTGTTCCCGGAGCGATTCTGATGGGAACGTACGGCGCTGGTGTCCTTTTCATCGTCGTGCTGGTCGCGGGGCTCGTGCTGTCCCACAAGCCGCTCGGCGACTACATGGCGCGCGTCTATATGGGTGACCGGCATCTGCGGGTCGAGCGATGGATCTACCGCGCCACCGGGGTGAACCCGGACGCCGAGCAGAAGTGGGGCACCTACCTCCGCAGCGTCCTGGCGTTCTCGGCGCTGTCCGTGCTGGTTCTCTACGCGATCCTGCGACTTCAGGGGCACCTGCCGTTCAGTCAGGGTCTCAAGGGCATGGAGCAGGGTCAGGCATTCAACACGGCCACCAGCTTCACGACCAACACCAACTGGCAGTCCTACTCGGGCGAGTCAGCGCTCGGCTACACCGCACAGGCCGTTGGGCTCTCGGTGCAGAACTTCGTTTCGGCGGCGGTGGGAATCGCGGTCGCCATCGCGCTGGTCCGCGGGTTCGCGCGCTCGAAGACCGATCAGCTCGGCAACTTCTGGGTGGACCTGGTCCGTACCTGCGTGCGGATTCTGCTGCCGATCTCGGCAGTGGCCGCGCTCATCCTCATCGGAGGCGGCGCGATCGAGAACTGGCACCACATCACGACCGCACACACGCTGGCAGGAGGCTCACAGAGCATCACCGGCGGCCCGGTCGCGAGCCAGGAGGCGATCAAGGAGCTCGGCACAAACGGCGGCGGCTTCTACAACGCGAACTCGTCGCATCCGTTCGAGAACCCGACGGCCTGGACGAACCTGTTCGAGATCTACCTGCTCCTGCTCATCAGCTTCTCGCTGCCCCGAACCTTCGGGAAGATGGTCGGAGACAAGCGGCAGGGCTACGCCATCGTCGCCGTCATGGGTGTTCTGTTCCTCGGCAGTGTTGTCGCCAACAACGCCTTCCAGGGAATCCACCACGGCACGGTCCCGACGTCGGTCGGCGCCTCCACCGAAGGTGTCGAGCAACGCTTCGGCATACCTGACTCGGCGACCTTCGCCTCCTCGACCACGCTGACCTCGACGGGAGCGGTGGACTCCTTCCACGACTCCTACACCAGTCTCGGCGGCATGGTGTTGCTGCTCGACATGCAGCTCGGTGAGGTCGCTCCTGGCGGCACCGGATCGGGTCTGTACGGCATGTTGATCCTCGCCGTGATCACCGTGTTCGTTGCGGGGCTGATGGTCGGACGAACGCCGGAGTACATCCGGAAGAAGATCGGCGCGCGCGAGATGAAGTTCGCCTCGCTCTACTTCCTGACGACGCCGCTCGTCGTGCTGACCGGTACGGCGTTGGCCATGGCCTTACCCGGTGAACGCGCCGCGATGTGGAACCACGGCGCGCACGGACTCTCAGAGGTCCTCTACGCCTTCACGTCGGCGGCGAACAACAACGGGTCGGCATTCGCGGGAATCGGCGTGAACACGAACTGGTACAACACCGCACTCGGGTTCGCGATGCTCTTCGGGCGCTTCCTGCCGATGATCTTCGTCCTGGGCCTCGCCGGCTCTCTCGCGAAGCAGCAGGAAGTGCCGGTCTCCGAGGGCACGCTGCCGACCCATCGCACGCTGTTCGTCGCCATGGTGACCGGCGTCGCAATCATCGTCGTGGCTTTGACCTACTTGCCCGCGCTCGCGCTCGGGCCGCTCGCGGAGGGCTTGCACTGATGGCCGCTGTCACCTTCGACCAGGGGCCGGCGACAGCCGGCGGGGTGGACCGGGCGCGGCGCGTCCAGGGCGGTCTGCTCGACCCGAAGATGCTGTGGAAGTCGACTCCGGACGCATTCCGCAAGCTCGACCCGCGCACGCTGTACAAGAACCCGGTCATGTTCATCGTGGAGATCGGGTCGGTGTTCACGACCTGGCTCGCGATCCGTAATCACACGGCGTTCGCGATCATCACCACGGTCTGGCTGTGGGCAACCGTGCTGTTCGCGAACCTCGCGGAGGCGGTCGCCGAAGGTCGCGGCAAGGCCCAGGCCGAGACGTTGCGCCGGGCCAAGACGGAAACCGTGGCCCGTCGGCTGGTTGGCTGGCAGGCCGGGCAGGCCGCGACGAAGGTTCGGGAAGAACCCGTCCCGGCTCCGCAGCTGAAGCAGGGCGACTGCGTCGTCGTGGAAGCTGGCGACTTCATCCCCGGCGACGGCGACGTCGTCGAGGGCATCGCCAGCGTCGACGAGTCGGCGATTACCGGTGAGTCGGCTCCGGTCATCCGTGAGTCCGGCGGCGACCGCTGCTCGGTGACGGGCGGCACCAAGGTCCTCTCCGACCGGATCGTGGTGCAGATCACCCAGAAGCCGGGCGAGAGCTTCATCGACCGGATGATCGCGCTCGTCGAGGGTGCTTCACGCCAGAAGACGCCCAACGAGATCGCTCTCAACATTTTGCTGGCGTCGCTGACGATCATCTTCCTGCTCGCGGTCGCAACGCTGCAGCCGCTCGCGATCTTCTCGAAGGCTCAGCAGCCTGGCCTCGCCAACACGTCGGCGCTGACCAACCATGGCGTGACCGGCATCGTGCTGGTGTCCCTTCTCGTATGCCTGATCCCTACCACCATCGGTGCGCTGCTGTCCGCGATCGGCATCGCCGGCATGGACCGGTTGGTGCAACGCAACGTTCTCGCGATGTCGGGGCGTGCGGTCGAAGCCGCGGGTGACGTCAACACGCTGCTGCTCGACAAGACCGGCACGATCACGCTCGGGAACCGCGAGGCGGTGGAGTTCATCCCCTCGCCGGGGGTGACCGAAGCGGACCTCGCCGACGCTGCCCAGCTCGCCAGCCTGGCCGACGAGACGCCGGAGGGCCGGTCGGTCGTCATCCTCGCGAAGGACCGTTACGGCCTCCGCGAGCGTCACGAAGGCGAGCTGCCCCATGCCACGTTCGTGCCGTTCACGGCGCAGACGCGCATGAGCGGTGTGGATCTCGCGGAGAACGGCAGCAGCAGGCAGATCCGCAAGGGCGCCTCCAGCGCCGTACGCGAGTGGGTTCGCCAGCAGGGTGGTGACCCCGGGGCCGACCTCGGCCCACTCGTCGATGGGATCGCCGGCGCGGGAGGCACGCCGCTCGTCGTCGCCGAGCTGGGGTCGGGTGGCGCGCGCGTGCTCGGCGTGATCCACCTCAAGGACATCGTCAAGCAGGGCATGCGCGAGCGCTTTGACGAGATGCGCGCCATGGGCATTCGCACCGTCATGATCACCGGTGACAACCCCTTGACCGCGAAGGCGATCGCCGACGAGGCGGGCGTGGACGACTTCCTCGCTGAGGCGACGCCTGAGGACAAGATGGCGTTGATCCGCCGGGAGCAGGAGGGCGGCAAGCTCGTCGCGATGACCGGCGACGGCACCAACGACGCGCCGGCGCTCGCGCAGGCCGATGTCGGTGTCGCGATGAACACGGGCACGTCTGCCGCAAAAGAAGCCGGCAACATGGTCGACCTCGACTCCAACCCGACGAAGCTCATCGAGATCGTCGAAATCGGCAAGCAGCTGCTGATCACGCGAGGTGCGCTGACAACGTTCTCCATCGCCAATGACGTCGCGAAGTTCTTCGCGATCATTCCCGCGATGTTCGCCGCGGTGTACCCGGGGCTCGACAAGCTCAACGTGATGCGGCTTCACTCGCCGCAGTCCGCGATCCTGTCTGCGGTCATCTTCAACGCGGTCATCATCATCGCGCTGATCCCGTTGGCACTTCGCGGTGTGCGGTACCGGCCGACGAGCGCGTCCGCGATGCTCCGCCGCAACCTCTACGTCTATGGACTCGGCGGACTCATCCTGCCGTTCATCGGGATCAAGCTCATCGACCTGCTCGTGCAGTTCATTCCTGGAATCGGGTGACGATCGTGGACAGACTTCCCACCTGGGTCCGCCAACATGTGGCGGCGCTGCGAGGACTTCTCGTGCTCACCGTGGTCTTCGGGATCCTCTACCCGGTCGTGATCACGCTCATCGCGCAGGTCCCGGGGCTGAAGCACCGGGCCGACGGCTCCCTGATCCGGCTCGACGGGAAGGTCGTCGGCTCGGCGGTGCTCGGCCAGTCGTTCACCGACGCCAAGGGAAACCCGATCCCGAAGTACTTCCAGTCCCGGCCGTCGGATGCCGGCGCCGGTTACGACCCGACGGCAAGCAGCGCGTCGAACCTCGGCCCCGAGGAGATCATCGACGAGCTGCCCGACCCGTCCGACCCGACCGACAACCCCGGCCGGCCCGGTGAGCTGACGGACGTGTGCAGCCGCAGCCTTGCGGTCGGCACGCTCGAGGGCGTCAACGGACGGCGTCCCTACTGCACCGCAGACGGGATCGGCGCTGTGCTCTCGGTCATTCGCACGAACGGTCTCACCGGCGCGGTCAAGAGCGTCGTCAGCGTCAACCAGGAGTGCCCGGCGAAGCCGTTCATCACGACGTACGACGGGATGCCGGTGCAGTGTGCGAAGTTCGGCATTGACTATCGGATCGGCAAGATCGTGCTCGTCCACGGACCCGGCAAGGCCTGGCCGGACAACCCGGTCCCGCCGGATGCCGTCACCGCCAGTGGCAGCGGCCTCGACCCCGATATCTCGGTCGCGTACGCCGACCTGCAGGCGCCACGCGTTGCGAAGGTCCGCAACCTGCCGCTCGCAACGGTGATCAATCTGGTGCACAAGTACACGTCAGGCCGCACACTGGGATTCATGGGGGAACCGGCCGTCAACGTGCTCCAGCTCAATCTCGCCCTCGATCGGTTGCAGGCCTAGGAGGCGTCAGTGGCTCGCGGGACGCTGCGGATCTACCTAGGCGCAGCACCTGGCGTCGGCAAGACCTACGCCATGCTGGGTGAGGCGCACCGCCGCAAGTCCCGCGGCACTGATGTCGTCGTTGGCTTTGTCGAGACGCACGGGCGTGCCCGCACGCGGGCGATGATCGGTGATCTTGAGGTCATCCCGCGCAAGTCGATTGCGTACCGGGATTCGACCTTCGAGGAGATGGACGTCGACGCCATCCTCGAGCGCAAGCCCGAGGTGGTTTGCGTCGACGAGCTGGCGCACACGAACGTGCCGGGGTGCAAGCACGAGAAGCGCTGGCGGGACGTTCAGGACCTCCTCGATGCGGGGATCACCGTGTTGAGCACGGTCAACGTCCAGCACTTGGAGTCGGTCAACGACGTCGTCGAGAAGATCACCGGAATCCGCCAGCGGGAGACCGTCCCCGACGCGATCGTCCGGGCGGCCGACCAGGTCGAGCTGGTGGACATCACGCCGGAGGCGCTGCGCCGGCGAATGGCGCACGGCAACATCTACGCTGCCGAGAAGATCGACGCCGCTCTCGGCAACTACTTCCGAGTGGGCAACCTCACCGCGCTCCGCGAGCTTGCCCTGCTGTGGTTGGCGGACAAGGTCGATGACACCTTGCAGCAGTACCGTCGCGACCACGACATCGAAGGCACCTGGGAAACCAGGGAGCGGGTCGTCGTCGCGCTCACGGGAGGGCCTGAGGGTGAGACCCTGATCCGGCGCGCCGGCCGGATCGCGGCCCGCGGCGGGGCGGATCTCCTCGGCGTCCACATCAACCGGTCCGACGGGCTCAGCGGCGCAAGCCCGGCGTACCTCGCCGAGCAGCGGCGGGTGCTGGAGTCGCTCGGCGGCAGCTACCACGAGATCGTCGGTGACAACGTCCCGCAGGCGTTGCTGACCTTCGCCCGCGGCGAGAACGCGACGCAGCTCGTGCTCGGCGCGTCACGCCGGTCTGCGCTGGCCACTTTCTTCAGCGGCCCCGGTATCGGGGCGACCACCGTTCGGCTCTCGGGCGACATCGACGTCCACATGGTGAGCCACGAACGGGCGGCTCGCGGCCGGGTGGGGTTGCCGTCGTTGACCGGCGGCCTGACGCGCCGGCGCCGCGTGCAGGGAGCGGTCACGGCGGCGGTCGTCTTGCCGCTGCTCACCTTGCTGTTGACGCACGTACGGGACCAGCTCAACCTCACGAGTGATCTGTTGGCGTTCCTCGTCGCCGTCGTGGCCGTGTCGGTGATCGGAGGCGCCTACCCCGGGATCATGACGGCCATCGCGGCAAGCCTGCTGCTCAACTACTACTTCACGCCGCCGATCCATCGATGGACAATCTCGGAACGCGACAACGTGATCGCGATCGTCGCCTTCATAATCGTGGCGGCCGCCGTCAGCTGGATCGTCGACATCGCCGCCCGGCGAACATCGCAGGCGGCACGAGCCACGGCCGAGTCACAGACGCTCGCAACGCTCGCCGGCAGCGTCCTGCGCGGCGAGACCGTGATCCCTGCGATGCTCGAACGGCTGCGTGAGACGCTCTCGCTCGACGCGGTCACCCTGCTCGAGCGCGACGTCGGGACGGAGGCGTGGACGGTTGTCGCATGTATGGGGGGCCCGCCGAGTGCCCGCCCTGAGGACGGCGACGCCAGTGCCACTGCCGGGGAGCGGCTGGCGCTCGCGGTGCGAGGCCGCCTCCCGCGTGTCGAGGACCAGCGGCTGCTCAGCGTGTTCGCGGTCCATGCGGCGATCGCACTGGAGCAGCAGCGGTTGTCGGACGCTGCCGCCGCGGCCAAACCACTCGCGGAAGCCGACCGGATGCGAACCGCGTTGCTCGCGGCGGTCAGTCACGACCTGCGATCGCCGCTGTCGTCGGCCACCGCGGCAGTGGACAGTCTCAGCAACACCGAGATCCCGTGGACCGATGAAGAACGCGCTGAGCTCGTCGCGACTGCGAGCGAGTCGTTGCAGCGGCTCACGCGACTCGTCGAGAACCTGTTGGACATGAGCCGGCTGCAGGCCGGCGCCCTGTCCGTCTTCCCTGAACCGACCCGGCTCGACGAGGTCGTTCCGCTCGTCCTCGATGGCTTCGGGGCCGCTGCGAACCCGGTCGAGATCGACATTCCGAGCACCTTGCCCGAGGCCTCGGCCGATCCGGCGCTGCTCGAGCGCGTGATCGCCAATGTCGTCGCCAACGCGCTGCGCTTCTCCCGCCCGGACAGCCCACCTCGCATCTCCGCCAGTGCGCATGGCGAATGGGTCGAGCTGCGGGTCAGCGACTACGGGCCTGGCGTTCCGCATACCGACTGGGAGCGCATCTTCACGCCGTTCCAGCGTCTCGGTGACACCGACAACACCACTGGCGTCGGTCTGGGCTTGGCGCTTGCCCGCGGGCTCACGGAGGCAATGGGCGGTCATCTCGCGCCGGAGGAGACGCCCGGGGGCGGGCTCACGATGGTGATCCAGCTGCGGACCGCCGAGCCGGCCCAGCCCGGAACCGACATCACCGAGATGTCGACGACATGACGAAGGTCCTGGTCGTCGATGACGAACCACAGATTCTCCGGGCGCTGCGGGTCAACCTGAGCGCGCGGTCGTACGACGTGTCCACCGCGACGACCGGTCGCCAGGCCCTTGACGCCGCCGCCAAGGAGCGGCCGGACCTCATCGTGCTCGACCTCGGGCTTCCGGACATCGACGGGATCGACGTCATCCAGGCGATCCGGGGTTGGTCCAACACCCCGATCGTGATCTTGTCCGGCCGGCTCAACAGCGACGAGAAGATCAGGGCACTCGATGCCGGCGCAGACGACTACGTCACCAAGCCGTTCAACGTCGACGAGCTGGTGGCCCGGGTCCGGGCGGTGACCCGCCGAGCGGGTGGCGACGCGACAACGGTCGTCCAGATCGGTGACGTCACCGTCGATCTTCAGGCGCATCGGGTCAGCAAGGCCGGTGCGGACGGGACGGCGGCTGAGGTGCGGCTGACGCCGACCGAGTGGCACCTGCTGGAGATCCTGGTTCGCAATCCTGGCCGTCTCGTGACCCAGCGCGAGCTGATCCGCGGCGTCCGCGGGCCGCATCATGACGATGTGGCGCACTATCTGCGGCAGTACATGGCACAGTTGCGCCGCAAGATCGAACAGAATCCGGCTCGGCCGAAGCACCTGCTGACCGAGCCCGGGATGGGCTACCGGTTCCAGCCCGAGACGACGGTGACGTGATGGCGACAGCGAGTCAGCCGCCGCGAGCGGGACGGGCTCGCAGCCTGATCCGGCGTCCTGCGCACCGAGGCGCGCTCGACTCGCCGGAACGGTCGATGGACCCTCGGCCCGCGCCGTTGCAACGGGAGACGAACACCGTCGTCGACTGCGCAATCTATGTGGGTGGCCGCCGTGCGCACTCCCCGACCGACATGTTCGAGGTGCTCGGTGTGCTTCAAGGCGAGCCCGATGGCATGGCCTGGATCGGGCTGTATCGGCCGCCTGAGGAGCAGCTGCTCGCTCTCGCCGGGCAGTTCTCATTGCACGAGCTCGCCGTCGAGGACGCGATCGTCGCGCATCAGCGACCCAAGCTCGAGCGGTACGACGATGTGCTCTTCGTCGTGCTGCGACCGGCCCGTTACATCGACGAGTCGGAGACCGTCGATTTCGGCGAGCTGCACCTGTTCGTCGGTCCTAACTTCGTCATCTCCGTTCGGCACAGCGAAACCCCCGATCTGTCGGCGGTACGGCGACGGATGGAATCGGACCCGGAGCTGCTGGCCCGCGGACCCGAGGCCGTTCTCTACGCGATCTGTGACGCCGTGGTGGACGGCTACGCGCCGGTGGTCAGCGGGTTGCAGAACGACATCGACGAGATCGAGACCGAGGTGTTCCGAGGGGCGCCGGGTGCGTCACGTCGCATCTACGAGCTGAGCCGAGAGGTCGTCGAGTTCCAGCGGGCGACCCGGCCCCTACCCGGGATGCTCGAGCGGCTCAGTGTCGGCTCCGACAAGTACGGCGTCGGGGATGACCTGCGCAGCTACCTGCGTGACGTCACCGACCATGCCACGACGGCTGTCGAACGCGTGGACACCTTCCGGCAAGCGCTGCAGGACATCCTCACCGTCAACGCGACCCTGGTCACGCAGGCGCAGAACGAGGAAATGCAGGCGCAGAACGAAGAGGTCAAGAAGGTCTCTGCGTGGGCCGCGATCCTGTTCGCGCCAACGCTGATCGGCACGGTGTACGGGATGAACTTCCGTCACATGCCCGAACTCAACTGGTACTGGGGCTATCCCTTTGCGATCGGTCTGATGGGCGGGGTGTGTGTCGCCCTCTACGTCGCATTCCGAAGGCGCGGCTGGTTGTGACTAGTCGGTGGCGCGCGACTCGTCGAGATCAAGCATCCGTTGCACCTTGCGCCGCACCGACTCGCTGATCTGTCCCGCTTCGACGAGCTCGTGCAGACGCGAGGTTTCGACCGCGATGAGCTCGCGTCGCAGGGACCTCATCTCCTCGCGCGTCGCGACGGTCGTCCGCTGCTCGTGATCGGCCTCGGTCTGCTCCAGCCCGCGAAGAACAGACTCGGCTCGCTCGAGCCGATCCCGAAACTCGCGCGTCAGCCACTCGACAGCCGCTGACGACGCAGCCTCCATGTCCTGCAGCTCCTGCAGGCGCCCCATCGCCGCGGCCAGCGCTGCGTGCCGTGCGAGCGCCTCCTGGTGCGTGCGCACCTGAGGGTCGGCGACGACACCGGCGCGCTGCACGACAGGGCGCAGGCTAAGTCCCTGCACCACCAACGTGATCGCCGTGCACGTCGAGGTCAGCACCAAGAGCAACACGCGATGCGGGAAGGCCGCGCCACTCTTCGTTGTCAGCGGAATCGAGAGAGCGGCGGCCAGCGGGACGACGCCGCGGGTGCCCGCCCAGGACACCACGGCGACCACGCGAGAGCGGCGGTGGGATTGCGTCCCCGAAGCATCCAGCAAGCCCGGCAGAAAGGTCGCACCTGTGACCCAAAGCAGCCGGGCAACCAGGAGTGTCGCCGTCAGTGCGGCTGCGACCAGGGCGAAGTCGTGTTCGCCCCTGGGAAGGTCACGGACCAGCCCTGGCAGCTCGAGGCCGATGATCGCGAAGACCGCGCTCTCGAGCAGGAATACCACTACGTCGTAGATCTGGGTGATCCGCAGCCTCGATGGTCCTTGCAGGATCTGGTAGCGGCGCCGACCGAGGTAGAGACCGCCGAACACGACCGCGGTGACACCTGAGGTGTGCGCGACTTGGGCCACGACGTAGATCGCATACGGGCTCAGGATCGCGATGACGGCTTCGAGCACCGGATCGTTGATCCGCTCGTGCAGCATGCGGACGCCGACCGCGCACGTGATGCCGAGCGCTGCACCGCCGACCCCGAGCTCGATGAAACGCAGCGTGATGCTTCCTGCACCGCCGAAATGATCCGCTGCAACGCCGGTCACGACGACCTGGAACAGCAGCAACGAGGTGGCGTCGTTCAGCAGGCTCTCGCCTTGCACGACCGCCAGCATCCGGGCCGGGAGGTTGAGGCGCCGGGCGAGCGCGCTCACCGCGACTGGGTCAGTGCTTGCCAGCACCGCGCCAAGTACGAGGCCTACCTGCACGTCGATTTCCGGCGTCACCCAGTGAGCTACGTACGCGACCGCGACCGCCGATGCGACGACGAGGCCGACGGCGAGCATTGCTACCGGCCGGATGACCGTGAGCAGATCGGTGACAACGACGTCGACCGCCGCCGAGTAGAGCAGGGGTGGCAGTACGACCAGGCTCACGATCTCGGGCGTGACGTGCACGGCAGGGACGCCGGGAATCAGCCCGACGCCGAGGCCCGCCAGCACGAGTAACGAGGGTGCAGGGACGCCCAGCCGCTCGGCAAAGGTTGTGACGGCTGAGGCCAAGACGACGAGCCCCAGCACGATCTCAGCGGTGTGCACGGTCAGCCTCGCATCAGAAGTCCGGGAATTGCGCCTGCGACGCCGACCAGACTTCCCGGCACACCTGCCACGAGGCTAGGGCATTCGCGGCCGCATGGCGGTTTGCCCGCTCAGGCGATAGGAAGGGCGAATGCTCGATCACGTGTCGATTCAATGTGCGGACCCGGTCGCCAGCGCCGCGTTCTACGACGCTGTGCTCGCGAGTGTGGGCGGATCGCGGGTCATGGATTTCGGCGAGGCCATTGGTTACGGCGTTCCGCCCAAACCTGACTTCTGGATCGGCGGCCAGCAGACCGGCGCGGGCTTCCGCGAGTCTCACATCGCCTTCGCTGCGCCGAGCCGAGCCGCCGTCGATGCCTTCATGGCGGCCGCCACGGCGACCGGCGCCGAGGTGCTGCATGAGGCGCGGCTGTGGCCCGAGTACCACCCGAACTACTACGGCGGCTTCGTACGGGACCCGGATGGCAACAACGTCGAGGCTGTCTGCCACCTGCCGGAATGATGCCGCGCCGATCATCCTGAAGGATCTCTTAGGGAATGCCCCGTACCGTCGAATCGTGACGCCTGCCGACGGCCCTGGCCGTCCGAGCATGTGGGGACCGCAGTGGGAGCACCTGCGGTTCAACCAGCTTGGTTGGCGGCTGCTGCCGCTGCGCGGCTTCCTCGGCGTCACCTTCGTGTACGCGTCGCTGCAGAAGCTGGCCAACCCGGCGTATCTGCGCGCTTCATCGCCAACATCGTTCGTCGCGCAGACCAAGGCGCTCGAGGCGACCAGTCCTATTGCCCCGCTGCTTCGGATGTCGCTGCACGCGCCCACCCTCGTCGCGCTGCTGATCGCTTTCGGCGAGCTCGCCGTGGCACTGGGCATCGTCGCGGGGCTGTTCACCCGGGTCGCCGCCGTCGGCGGCATGCTGCTGTCGCTGACGTTCTTCCTCACGGTCAGCTGGTCCACGACGCCATACTTCTACGGCTCGGACATCGTGTTCGTCTTCGCGTGGTCCGTCTTCGCGATGTGCGGTGCCGGCGGCGTACTGAGCCTCGATGCCTGGATCAGTGCACGCGCGGAGGCGATCCCGCGCCGGTCCAGCCGCCCCACGGACCTCGCCCGGAGGCAGGTACTCGTCGGTGCCAGATCTGCAGCCTTCCTCGCGGTGGTCGGCGGCATCCTGGGCGGCATGACCGCGCTCATCGGTCGGGCGGCCGGCAGCACCAAGCGAGGCTCGGGCCAGCGTCTTGCCCTCGACCCCACGACGCCATCCGCCTCGCCGAGTGCGACATCGACATCGCACCCGCATCACCACCATGCCGCTACGCAGCCGCAACAGACGGCATCGCAGCCTTCCGGCTCCGTCGCGTCCGCGCCGGGTACGGCGCTCGCGCCGGCCAGTGCCATTCCGATTGGCCAGGGACGGCAGTTCACCGATCCCGCGACCGGCGAGCCCGCGTGGCTGTTGCGGCCGTCGGCGTCGAAGGTGGCTGCCTTTTCGGCGGTGTGTACGCATGCCGGTTGCGCGGTTTCATTCGACGCTGCTAACAACGAGTTCCTCTGTCCGTGTCACGGCGGGCGGTACAGCGCAAGCACGGGCGCGGTGGTTGCCGGACCGCCGCCCAGTCCGTTGCGTCAGATTCCCGCGCGCATCGTCAACCACGAGATCCGAGTCGACTGAGATGCCACCAGCGTTCACCGCGACCAACGTCATCGGAGAGACCGTCGCAACCGCGATCGGCCGACATCACCGCGCCGACCCGGTGGTGCCGGGGACCGGCGGCCCGGCCGGCAACGCCCGGCTGACGGCATGGATCGGACTCGCCCTGCTCGGCGTCTTCCTCATGGAGTGCGCGACGCTGATATCGCTGAGCAGCCTCATGGTCGTCCACGTCTTCCTCGGCGCCTTCGTCGTCCCGCTGGTGCTGCTGAAGACCGCAACCACCGGCTGGCGCATGCTGCGGTACTACTCCGGGTCGCCGCACTACCTCGAAAGCGGTCCACCACCGACACTGCTTCGGCTGCTCGGACCGCTGGTGGTGCTCGGCGCCTTCGCGGTCCTCGGCACCGGACTCGCTCTCGTGGCACTCGGGTCCGCCAGCCACGAGGCGTTGTTCACCGTGCTGGGCTTCCGGGTGGATGCCGTCACGCTGCACCAGGCCGCGTTCGTGGTGTGGCTTTCCACGACCGGACTTCATTTCCTCGGCCGGTTCGTCCCGGCGCTGCAGCTCAGCCGGCTTCCGCCGTTCGCGACGCCACCCACGCATGTGCCCGGTGTGCGGGCCAGGTCGGCCCTCGTCGGGCTGACCGGCGCTGTCGCCACCGCGACCGGACTGGTCGTGGTGAACCTCGCCGGCTGGTGGGTGGGCTAGTGCTCGCCGGTGACGGCGAGGAACGTAGCGATCGCCAACGCCAGTGTCGCGTTGACCTGAGCCGCCGCGAGGGTTGCGGCCTTCTCGGTCGCGGACTGGCTGGCGGCGGTGTTGGACTGAACCCGGGCGCGGTCGATGTGCAGCGCGAAGTCATCCTTGGTGTACGGCAGAGGCATGCCTCGCACGGTAGCGGGGCAGCGGACTGCGGTTCGAGAGAGGTCAGGCGGTGAACTCCGGCATCACGTCCCGCGCGAACGCCTCGACGTTGGCTGCCCCGGATCCCGGCCAGCCGCAGACCAGGTAGCCGTAACCGGCGTCGCGCCACTTGGCGGCGTGCTTGCGTGCGGTGTCGAGGTCGTCGAGGGACAGCGAGCCGGCACGCAGGATCGTCGCCGGGTCTCGGCCGGCTTCGGCCGCCAGCTCGGAGAGCCGGGTGTTGGCCTCCGCCATTGACGTCGGGGTGCCGAACGAGTGCCAGACGTCGGCGTACTTCGCGGCGAGTGGGAGCGTCCGCTTCGGACCCGAGCCACCGATCCAGATCGGTGGCCGGGGCCGCTGAACGGGCAGCGGGCGCAGGTACGCCTGGTGCAACGACACCTGCTTGCCGTCGTAGTCGACGACCTCGCCGGTGTAGAGCCGGGTGACGATCTCGAGTGCGTCCTCGAGCAGATCGAAGCGGACCCCGGTCGGCGGGAAGGGAATCCCGAGCTCGGTGTGCTCCTTGTCATACCAGGCAGCCCCCAACGAGAGCTCGAGCCGGCCGTGCGACGCGTGGTCGATCGTCAGGGCCTGTGCGGCGAGCACCGACGGGTGGCGGTACGTCACGCCGGTGACGAGCAGGCCGAGCCGGATCGTCGAGGTCACGCCGGCCAGGGCCGCGAGGGTCGTCATGCCCTCGAACGTCTCGCCGGGTCCGTCGCCGTACATCGGCTGGAAGTGGTCGAAGCCCCACACCCCGTCGAATCCGAGCTGCTCGGCGAGCTGCACTCGCTGAACCAGCTCGTCCCATGACACCCGCTGCTGCGCCACATCCAGCCCGAATCGCATGGTCGCCAACCTAGTTGGGGCAGGCCCGCTTGTACCAATCGGTCCAATAGGATTCGGTCGTGGACTTCTCGCTGACGGTCGCCGAGCGCAACCTGGTGGACCTGTGCCGTGACTTCGCGCAGAAGGAGATCGCGACCCGCGCGCCGGCTGCCTGGGCAGAGGCCCGCTGCCCGACCGACTTGCTGCGGGAGATGGGTGAGCTCGGATTGCTCGGCATGCTCGTCCCCGAGCAGTGGGGCGGCATCGGGACGACCACCGTCGGCTTCGTCGCCGCGATCGAGCAGATCGGCCAGGCCGACCAATCCGTCGCCGCAGCGTTGCAGGCTCACCTCACGATCGGTTCGCTGCCGTTGCTGTTGTTCGGCAACGACGCGCAGCGCGACCGGTGGCTCCGCCCACTGGCGGAAGGGCGGGCCCTCGGCGCGTTCGGGCTGACGGAGCCCGAAGCCGGATCCGACGCGCGCGGCATCAGGACCCAGGCGGTTCCGGATGGCGACGGCTGGCGGATCAATGGCCGCAAGACCTTCATCTCCAACGCCGGCACCGACATGTCGTTCGGCGTCACGCTGCTCGCCCGTACGCCGGCGGCCGACGGCAAGGAGCAGCGGTACGGCACGTTCGTCGTCCCGAAGGACACGCCGGGTTTCACCATGGGCCCGAAGCTGCCGGGCATCGGGTGGAAGGGCCTGGACACCCGCGAGCTCTACTTCGACGACGTGCATGTGCCTGCCGACCAGCTGGTGGGTGACCCCAACCTCGGCCTCGGCCAGTTCCTCGCTGCGCTGGAGGTGGGCCGGATCTCGATCGCAGCGCTGTCACTCAGCCTGACTCAGGCGGTTCTCGATCTCGCGACAGAGCACGCGAAGCGGCGGGTGCAGTTCGGGCAGCCGATCTCGAAGTTCCAGGCGGTCCAGTTCAAGCTCGCCGACATCGCGACGGAGCTCGAAGCGGCGCGGTGGCTGACCTACCGGGCGGCGTACCTGCGTGACACCGGGCAGCCGTTCCTCAAGGAGGCGTCGATGGCGAAGCTGAAGGCCAGCCGGCTGGCGATGTCAGCCGCCTCCGAGGCCGTACAGATCCACGGCGGTACCGGCTACATGCTCGACACCCCGGTCGCTCGCTTCTATTGCGACGCGAAGGTGCTCGAGATCGGCGAAGGCACGAACGAGATCCAGCACATGGTGATCGCCCGCGCACTCGGGTGCTGAGCAGCGTCCATCAGCGGGCGAGGATCCGACCCGCGATGTAGAGACCGATCATCGTCGCCGCCATCAGCACGACCCAGACGTCGGTGAGCCGGCAAAGCAGCCGCGGTGCGCGGCGCACCTCCATGAACTCGCGCATGATGATCCGGACCTTCAGGGTGGCGAGACCGATCGCGAGCACGGTGACGACGGTGCTCGCCTGCGCCCGCCCTCCGTGCACTGCCGAGTGGTCGATCCAGAGGTAACCGGCGGTGATGGCCGTCAGGATTGCCCACACCGCAAGGAGCCGTTTGTTCAGCCGCTCCACGATCACCTCGCGACGTACAGGACGGCGAAGATCAGGACCCAGAGGAAGTCGACCGTGTGCCAGTACGTCGCGCACGTCTCGACGAGCTCTTGGGAGCGCAGCTTCACATCCGACAGCTGCCGCACGAGGATGCCGAGCGCGACGAACCCGATCAGCAGATGCACGAAGTGGATCGCGGTCAGGAAGAAGAAGTACTGGAAGAAGTCGCTGCTGCTGAACGTGTTGCCGAGGTGGATCTGTCTGGTCCACTCGACCACCTTGAGGACGAGGAAGATCACGCCGAAGGCAGCCGTGATGTAGGCGTCCCGCCGCGCGACGTCGTACCTGCCGGCGCGGGCCTGCTCCACGCAGCGGGCGATCGACCACGAGCTGGTGAGGAGCACGATCGTGTCGACCACCCCGAGCCAGAGGGTGAGGTGGGACTGCGCCTGCAGGAACGCTTGCTGGTGCTGTGCGCGGTAGTACAGGTAGACGCCGAGGTACGCCGTGAAGATCAGCGACTCGAACAGCACGAAGAACCACATGTCCGGCTGTCCTGGGACGTGCCGCGCCGGCGGAGCGGTCGGGGTGGCTGCTTGCTGGGTGGTCATGAGCCTGCCTCGGCCGGCTCTGTTGCCCAGAACCGCCAGTGCGGCGCGGGCGGCAGGGGCCCGGTCCCGAAGTCCTCGCGGATGATGAACCCGCGAAGAAGCGTGATGAACACCCCCGTGTAGATGCCGAACACGAAGACATCGATCCACCAGGCGATCAGGCCGTTCCACGGAAAGACGCCGGTCTTGAAGATCCATGACGGCGACACGACGACCTCGGTGAGCGCATTGCAGAGGTTGAGGTAGCCGAACCACTTCGGGAAGACCCCATTGCGGTCGAGCAGGATCGCCGTCATCCAGACCAGGGAGCCGATCAGGAAGACGCCCATCGTCCCCGAGAAGGACAGGAAGCCGAGCTGGTAGAGCCAGTGCTGCAGCTGCGGACTGCGGTCGGGGCGCATCGCCCCGGCCGTGAGCGCGACGCAGATGAACAGAAACCCGGGGACCGCGCTGACCGAGTAGATGATCAGGTAGGAGTACGAGAACGCTCGGCTGACCGACATGCGACGGATCGAGTAGGTGATCAGCGCGATGGAAGTCGCCGATAGGCCGCCGAAGACGAAGATCAGAGCCAATCCGATCAGCAGGCCGTCGTGATGATGGGAGAACCACGTCCTCGCCTGGTCGGGGGAGTACCACGGCTGGCCGGGTGGCTGGATGTGCGTGAACACGAAGAACACGACCGCGTAGAGGTTGTAGAAGAAAACCGTCGCACCCCACGCGAGCCAGAGCTCGCGCTTGGGGTTGTCGCGAAGGGCCACCGGACTCATCCGGCGATCGCTGCATTGTCGGCGGCATCGGCGTCGCGTTCGATTACGCGCGCCAGCACCACCGACATGACGATGATCCAGAGCGCGATCGCCACGTTCTTGGCCCAGAAGGAGACCAGCCCGTCCCAGGCGAAGACGCCGGTCTTGGTCAATCCGGCGAACCCGGCCGGGATCAGCGCGATCGCGATGACGATGTTGAAGCGGCCGACCCACCGCGGGAACACCGGGTGGTCCTGGCGGTCGAAGTAGATCGCCATCGCCAGGAATCCACACTGCGCGACGAGGAACGGCACGCCGCACGTGAACGTCACCCAGGCGAGGTCGTTGAGCAGCTGGGTGAGCTCCGGTGGTCGTTCGGGTTGGAAGGCGGCAAGCAGCCAGAACACCGTGGCGGTGAGAAACGCGATCGGCGCCGCGCCGGCAACGCCGATCATGCAGAAGCGAAGAATCGGGGTGCGGTGAGCCATCCCGCGCATTCGCTCCACGATCAGCATGAGGATCGGGATCAGCGCGACGCAGAACCAGTTGAGCAGGATCATGCTGTAACGGATCCGCGCGGTGTGGTTGCGATAGAACGCGGCGACCTCCGCGGCCGACGACCGCGGTGACATCGGCCGCACGAAGCCGGGGAAGAGGAAGAACGCGGCGATCCAGATGACCGCGACCGCGGGCAGCGTCCAGAGGATGACCCGCTCACCGGAAGTTCGCTTCATCCGGCAGGAGGCTGGCACCTTTCCTGACGGTCGTCAATAAACTCGCGGCAGCGTTAGCATGCGCTGTGGCTACGGAATCGGCCGTGTCGCGGCCTGACTACCGTCCGAAGCGCGCCACGCCGGTCCGCAGCCGGGCTCATGCCAGTCGCGAGGCGATCGTCCGGGCGGCAATGGCCCTGTGGCGCACCAAGGGATTCGCGGCCACCACGGTGACCGACATCTGCAAAGCGGCCGGGGTGTCGAAGTCGCTGTTCTACGTGTACTTCGCGCGCCACGAGGACGTGCTGCTCGAGGCCGAGATCTTCGCCATCAGCGATGCGCACCAGTCCGCCAAGGAGCTTGCGGCGGGGTCGTACGAGCTGGTCGACCTCATTGCTGCCGTCATCCAACCGCTCGAACGACGGATGCGCCGCTACCCGCCCGAGCTGGTCTTCGAATGCGTGATGGAGAGCTATCGGCTCGAGGGCCGGGCGATGGCGCAGGGCGCGAGTGAGCCGGACCTCGCGGTGCTGTTCCTCGAGCCGCTCCAGCAGGCACTACGTGACGGCAAGATCGTGGCCGACGTCGACCTTGTCGGTGCGGCGCGGATCGCGCAGACCCTGACGTCGGAGGGTATTCGCCGCTGGGCGGCGACAGGGTTCGCCGACAAGAACCTCGCAGGTTCGCTCGCCGACGAGATCAGCCGGGTGTTGCCCGCGCTGTCGCGGCGCTAGAACGCCGCGAGGCGGCGCAACGCCACCGCGATGTCCTCGCAGTCGGGCAGCCAGGAGCGCTCGAGGCCTGGCGCGTACGGCGGCGGCGTAGCCGCTGCGCCGATGCGCTCGATCGGTGCGTCGAGGTCGCCGAGTGCGTCCCGCGCCACGACAGCGGCGATCTCGGCGCCGACGCCGAACGGTACGACGGCTTCGTGCGCGACCAGCAGCCGGCTCGTCTTGCGCACCGACGCAAGGATGGTCGGCAGATCCAGCGGAGCGACTGTCCGCAGGTCGATGACTTCAGCCGAGATGCCGTCGGCCGCGACGGCGTCGGCGGCCGCAAGCGCCTCGTGCAGCATCCGCGACATCGAAACAACGGTGACGTCCGAGCCTTCCCTGACGACGGCCGCCTTGCCGATCGGCAGGATGAAGTCCGCGTCGGGCTTCGGCCCCTTCATTCCGTAGAGCAGGCGGTTCTCGATGAACACCACAGGGTTGGGGTCCTGGATCGCCGCGCGCAGCAGCCCGTACGTGTCGGCCGGCGTCGCGGGCATCACGACCGACAGCCCGGGGATGTGAGCCAGCAAGGCTTCCAGGCTTTGCGAGTGCTGGCTGCCGGAGGACTTGCCGGCGCCGAACTGGGTGCGGACGGTGAGCGCCATCTGCGCGGCGCCGCCGGTCATGTACGGCAGTTTCGCGGCCTGGTTCAGCAGCTGGTCCAGGCAGACCCCGATGAAGTCGAGGTACATCAGCTCGACGACCGGGCGCATGCCCGCCATGGCTGCGCCGACGCCGGCGCCCATGATCGCGGTCTCGGAGATCGGGGTGTCCCGGACGCGGTCCCCGAAGCGGTCGCGCAGCCCACGAGTGAGGCCGAAGACGTTGCCGCCGTCGCCGACGTCGATGCCTGCAACGAGCACCCGGTCGTCGGTGGCGAGCTCGATCTCGAGCGCATCGTGGATCGCGTCCATCGTGCGGAACACCGGCGCGTCCGTACCCGGAGGCTCTGGCTCGGGGCGCTCGGGCCGCGCCACGGTGACGTAGTGACGAAGGGTGTCCGCGGCGGGCTCGGGCAGGCTGCGAGCCGCAGTCACCGCCTGGTCCAGCTCGGCGGCCACCGCGGCGTCGATGGCCGCGATCTCATCTTCCGTCACCCCGGCCAGCCGGAGGCGACGCCGGTGCACCAGGAGCGGGTCGTGGGCGGTCCAAGCCTCGATCTCGTCTGCCGAGCGGTAGCGCTGCGGGTCGCCTTCGTAGTGGCCGTGCCACCGGTACGTCGCGGCCTCGACGATCACCGGGTCGTTTCCGGCCCGGATCGCTCCGACCACCTCCGACATGGTTGCGGCGACGGCCAACACGTCGTTGCCGTCGACGCCGACGTAACCGAGGGCGTAGCCAGCGGCTCGCTGCTCGAGGGTTGCGGTGTGCTGGGTGGCGGCGGGGGAGAACTCGGCGTACCCGTTGTTCTCGCAGTAGAAGACGATCGGCAGCCGCCACACCGCAGCGAGGTTGACCGCCTCGTGGAACGCGCCTTGGGCGACGGCGCCATCGCCGAAGAACGCGACAGCGACCGTGCTGTCGGCGCGGAGCTGCGAGGCGAGTGCGGCTCCGGCCGCAATGGGCAGCCCCGCGCCGACGATGCCGTTCGCTCCGAAGATTCCGAGTGCCGGGTCGGCGATGTGCATGGATCCGCCCCGGCCGCGGTTGCTCCCGGCGTCCTTCGCCATGAGCTCGGCGAACATGCCGAGCGGGTCGAGCCCCTTCGCGAGGCAGTGGCCGTGACCGCGATGGGTTGAGGTGATGACGTCCTCGGGCCGAAGTGGCCAGCACGCTCCGACTGCAGACGCCTCTTGTCCGATCGAGAGGTGGACGAAGCCGGGAACCTCGCCGTCGCGGTACAGCACCGACACCCGCTGCTCGAAGCCGCGGATGACGAGCATTCGCCGGTACATCTCGACCAGCTCGGCCGGCGAGTAGGCGGCCAGCGCGGCCGTAGCGGTCCCCACGAGCCGAGTAGTGTACTGATCGGTACAACGACCGGAAGGGAAGCCGACGGCGCGCACGATGACGCAGCGACGAGTAGTGGTGATCACCGGCGCGGGCGGCACTCTCGGGGCTGCGCTGTCGGCGAAGTTCGCCGGCGAGCCCGACACCGACGTGGTTCTCAGTGACGTCAGTGACGAGGCGCTGTCGGCAACGGTCGGGCAGTTGGCGGATTCGCGCGGCGACGTCGAGACCGCGCTCGCGGACGTCGGGGACTTCGACCAGGTGGCGGCGGTCGCCGGCCGGGCGGTCGAGCGGTTCGGGCGGATTGATGTGCTCGTCAGCAACGCGGGAGTGCTGTCACCGAACGGGCGGATCCACAACCTGGCGACGGCCGACTGGGAGCGGGCGTTCCGCGTCAACGTCCTCGGTGCGGTCAACGGCATCCGCGCGGTGGTGCCGACGATGCGTGAGCAGAAGTCCGGCTCGATCGTGCTGACGGCGTCGGTCTCCGGCCTGACCGCCTGGTCACATGCCGCGCCCTACTGCGCGACCAAGGCAGCGGTGATCCAGCTCGCGAAGGTCGCTGCCGTGGAGTACGCCCGCGATGGCATCCGGGTCAACTGCGTCTGCCCGGGCACCTTCCTCTCGGCGATTCATGAAGGACTTCCGCAGGATGCGATCGACTCGATCGCATCTCGACACCCTCTCGGCCTTGGCGCCGCGCACGACCTGGTCGGCGCGTATTCATACCTGGCGAGCGACGCGGCCCGCTGGACGACGGGCTCCGCACTCGTCGTTGACGGCGGCTACTCCGCGCCATGACAGGGCTGGGGGTTGCAGACCTCAGCTGGTGTGCGGTGCTCGAACACCACGCCCGCCGCGAGCCGAACCGGCCGGTTGCCGTCTTTGAAGGGCGGGCGACGACGTACGGCGAGATGGCCGCCGACGTCGCAGCAGCCGCGGCCGGCTTCGCCGAGTTGGGGGTGTCCGCCGGTGACGTGATCGCGGTGCTGTCGTACAACTGCACGGAGTTCCTGCAGGTCATCTTTGCGGCCAATCACCTCGGCGCGATCGCGATGCCGATCAACTGGCGGCTCGCGGCGGCCGAGGTCCGCTACATCCTCGAGCACTCCGGCGCTCGGGCGATCGTCTGCGACGCCGCAATGACGTCACTCGCCGACGAAGCAACTGCGTCGCTGCCGGCGCAGCCCGTCAAGGTCTGCGTCGCCGATCCGGCGCCGAAGGGCTGGCGGCCGCTCGCATCGCTGTTGTGCTCCGCGCCGATGCCTCGGCATGCGGCGGCTCCGGACGACGTCCACCGCCTGATGTACACCTCCGGGACCACCGGACGGCCGAAGGGCGTCATGCTCACACACGCCAACCTGGCGTGGAAGAACCTCGCGCATCTCGTGGAGTTCGGGTTTACGAAGGACGACCTCGGACTCGCCTGCGGTCCGCTCTACCACGTCGGTGCACTCGACCTCACGACGACGACGCTGATCGCAGCCGGCGCCACGACAATCATTCACCGGGCCTTCGACGCCGCGGCGGTGGTCGAGGAGATCGAGCGTTCACGAGTGACGACGGTCTGGCTCGCGCCGGCGATGGTCAACGCGATCATGGCGCTGCCCGACATCGAGGCGCGTAACCTCTCCTCGATCCGGGTCGTCATCAACGGCGGCGAGAAGATGCCGATTCCGTTGATCGAGCGAATCCAGCGTGTGTTCCCATCGGCTTGGTTTGCTGATGCCTATGGCATGACGGAGACCGTGTCGGGTGACACCTTTCTCGATCGCGGCAGCATCATCACGAAGCTCGGCAGCGTCGGACGGCCGTGCCTGTTTCTCGAGCTCGACCTGTGGGACGAAACCGGACAACCCGTCGCGGTCGGTGAGCCCGGCGAGATCGTGATGCGCGGCCCAAAGGTGTTCAAGGGCTACTGGCGCGACCCGGACGCGACGGCGACGGCGTTCGCCGGCGGCTGGTTCCACAGCGGTGACATCGGCGTACGTGACGACGACGGCTACCTGTTCATCGTCGACCGGCTCAAGGACATGATCCTGTCTGGTGGCGAGAACATCGCCAGCTCAGAGATTGAGCGCGTGCTGTACGCCCACCCGGATGTCATCGAGGCTGCGGTGGTCGGCAGACCTGACGAGCGATGGGGGGAGGTTCCGGTGGCGTTCGTCGTACGTCGCGACGGCGCAACCGTGACGCCAGCGGCGCTCGTTGCTCATTGCCGGACCGAGCTCGCCAAGTTCAAGGTGCCGAAGGATGTGACGTTCCTCGACGCGCTGCCGCGCAACCCGTCAGGGAAGGTGTTGAAGCGGGAGCTTCGCGCCTAAGACTGAGAGCAGCGAAAAGGAGAGGGCAATCCCTCTCCTCACTTTCAAGATATAGCTCACCCCGGGGCTTGCGGCAAAGCCTGGGTCGTGCCGCACAATCGTCCGCCGGTGCGACATTCGAGGGAGGAAAACCGTGGCCGATCGCGATGCTTATGTCCCAGTGACGTATGAGCACTGCGACCACATCCAAGGCCCGTTCTTTCACGGGACCAAGGCGGCACTCGAGATCGGCGACGAGCTCGTCGCGGGTCGCAACTCCAACTTCCATGCCGACCGGGTGATGAACAACATCTACTTCACCGCGCTGGTCTCGACGGCTGCTTGGGGCGCGCAGCTGGCAACCGCTCTGGTCGGCAGCAGCGAACGCGGACACATCTACGTCGTGGAGCCATTAGGTCCGTTCGAGGACGATCCCAACGTGACCAACAAGAAGTTCCCTGGAAACGTCACACAGTCCTACCGGACCCGCCATCCGTTGCGCATCGTCGGCGAGGTCGAGGACTGGGACGGCCATCCACCTGAGGCGCTGCAAGGAATGCTGGACAACCTCGCCCGTCTGAGGGAACAAGGGCTGGATCTGATCGAGGACTAGGCGCGCTGCCTCGAGCCGGAGATGAAGATGTCGGCGAACTCTGCTGCCACGTCGCGCGCGGCCCACTTCCCCCCGGGTCGCAGCCACAGGTACGCGTGGTTGTGCATGCCGAGCCAGCCGAGTGCGGCCAAACGCGGCTCGACCTTGCGGAACTCGCCGGCTTTGATGCCGTCGCGGATGATCGTCTCGACTGCCGCCTCGAACACGTGGCGACGCTTGTGGAACTCCGTGGCGCGCTCCCCGGTGAGGGCTGGGAACTCGTGGAGCAGGACCCACACGTGGTCCGGATAGCGCATCACGATGTCGAGATACTCCGTGCCCAGCATCCGCAGTCGTGCGGTCGGCGTACCGCCCGATTCGGTCACCCGGTCCACGCCGGCCAGCACCTCGTTCATCACCAGGTCGGTGATCGCGACGAGCAGCTCTTCCTTCGAGCCGATGTAGTGGTAGAGCGCGCCCTTGCCGAGGTCGTTCGCCTCGCAGAGCTCGGCGATTCCCGTCCCGTGATAGCCGCCTTGCGCGAAGACGCGCGCGGACGTGTCGATGATGGCCTGCCGCCTGGCCTCCCAGTTGGCGCCCCGGCGAGCCGTGTTGTCACCCATCGGCGTCCACGCCGGACTGTGGAAGGTGGGACAGGAACATCTCCGACCATGACATCAGATCTCGCGGGACGACGAAGCCGCGCTCGTCGTTGATCGTGTCCCACTGCTCTGCGATGTCCTCGATGGACGGGTCTTTGGTGGCGTGGATGTACCCGGGTGTCTGTGCGAGCAGGATGCGGGCGAACCGTCCTGCCCCCGCGGCATAGATCTCTCCGTTCACCGGGCACGAGTCGTGCGCGAGGTAGGCCGCCATCGGGGCGACCAGCGACGGGTCCATGCGGGCCGCTGTGTCGTCAGGCGCGGGGCCGGCCATCCGCGTCATTGCTGCTGGGGCGATCGCGTTGACCCGGATGCCGTGCTTCGCGCCGGCGGTGGCAAGACTCCGGGTCAGCCCCACCACGCCGCCCTTCGCTGCCGCGTAGGACGTGTTGTTGGGAAGACCGAAGATGCCCGATGAGGTCGTCATCACGATCCGGCCGTAGGTCTGCGCGACCAGATGCGGCCAGGCGGCGCGTGCTGTGAGAAACGAGCCACCGAGATGTACGGCGAGGTGGCGCCCGAGGTTGTCGTCGTCGGTGTCGGGAAAGCTCGACCACGCGATGACGCCGGCGTTGTTGATCAGGATGTCGATGCGGCCGAACTGCTCGATGGCGGCGTCGACCAGCGCCTGTGCGGAGGTCGGCGACGAGACGTCGTTGTGGTCGGCCACGGCCGTTCCCCCCGCGGCGACGATCTCGGCGGCAACTTCCTCGGCCGGCGTGTCGTCGATGCCGGTGCCCGAGGTCGACGTACCGAGGTCGTTCACGACCACTGAGGCGCCGCGCTCGGCGAGCAGGGTGGCGTAGGCCCGGCCGAGCCCGCGGCCGGCTCCTGTGACGACAGCGACCCTGCCGTCGAACCTGAGCTCGCTCAGGTTGTCACCGGGGCCTTGAAGCCGAGCAGGTCGGCCAGCGTGCCACCGAGGATGGCCTTGCGCTCTTCGTCCGGCACGTCCGCGAAGAGCTGCTTGATCAGCTCCCGGCTGCCGCGGAACGTGCCTTCCGCGTGTGGGTAGTCGTTGCCCCAGATCAGGGTGGACAGGCCGGTGATGTGGCGGCAGGCAATCGCGACCGGGTCGTCCTGGAACTGCACGTGGAACTGGCGGCCCACGTACTCGCTCGGCATCAGCGGATACGGCCACTTCTCGTTGAGCCGGAACAGCTGCGCCATGTCGGGCTGGTCGGTCGCAGGGCGGCTCTCGTCCCACCGGCCGAGCCACCAGTCGGCGTCCTGCCCGATTCCGGTGACCCAGCACTTGTCCATCCCGCCGACCAGCGAGGACAGCCAGTGCGCGTTGAACTCGATCAGATAGAAGTGCAGATCGGGGAAGCGCTCGGGCACGCCGCCGCCGACCAGCTGGCAGATCAGCTGCTGCGGGGCCAGCGTGCTGTAGACCGCCTGCGTGACCATTCGCTTCGCCGCGGCCTTCTCGGTCATCGGCTGGTTGACCTGGGCGGCGTTCTCGAGCACGACCTTCAACGTCGTCGCCTCGGTGTCGTCGACCTTCACACCACCGGTCTGCGTGTGGAAGAAGACGTGCATGCCGTTGGCGGCCGCGGCGGCCCAGACCGGGTCGAGGTCACGGGTGAAGTAGCTGCGCGGTGGCGTTGCGGGCAGCAGGATGGTCCGGAAGCCGGCTGCCGCGACGCGCTCGATCTCGATGACCGCGTCGGCGACATCGGTGATCGGAATCGGTGCCGTCGGGCAGATCCGATCGAAGTACGGCGCGAACCGCTCGATGATGTAGTCGTTGTAGACGCGGGCGTGCGCCATCGACAGCTCGTGGTCGTCGGAGTACAGGCCGAACAGCGACAGGTTCGGATGCATGATCTGCACGTCGACGCCGTCGAGCGCCATGTCCTCGAGAATGTGCTCGGGGTCGCCCTCGGGCATCCGACCGCCGGTCTGCCGGTAGCGGGAGATCGTCCAGCCTTCGTAGCCCGCGGTGTGCAGCTTGCGGAAGATGCGGGCGCCGCCTGCGACCAATGGTTCATCGAGCTCGAAGTCCTCCTCCCACACCGCGCGGTCGCGCAGATGGTGGGGGAGCCTCGTCTTGAACAGGTCCGGGGGCTCGAGCACATGGCCATCGGCGGAGACGATGAAATCCTGGCCGCTCATGCGGCTACTGTACCGATCGGTACACAGAACCGCACGCGGGAGATTCAGTGGCGAAGCGATGGCAGCAGCGACCCGACGGATCGACGTGGGGCGACTGGGGCGAGGACGACGAGCTCGGCCGGATCAACCTGCTGACGCCCGAGAAGGTGCTCGAAGGTGTGCGGGAGGTCGAGGCGGGGCGCAGCTTCTGTCTCAGTCTTCCGCTCGACTTCCCGGGCGGTACTGCGCTCAACCAGCGACGTCACCCGCCGAAGCTCGCGCCGACCGAAGACATGAACGGTGAGCCGGGCGTCTTCTTCAACGTCCGGATGGCGGACATGGCCGACTGGGGCGACCCGCGGTACGTCGACGTCTGGGCGGACGACGTGGTGACGCTTTCGCTGCAGTACTCGACGCAGTGGGACTCGCTCGCCCACGTCGGCGCTGCGTTCGACGCGGATGGCGACGGCGTCGAGGAGTCGGTCTACTACAACGGCTACCGCGCGGGAGTGGACCTGGTCGGACCGTCGGATGACGCGCGGGGCGACGGCAGCGGGCACCGGTCGTTTGCCCACCACCTCGGGCTCGAGCACATGGCGGCGACCGGGGTGCAGGGTCGCGGCGTCCTGGTCGACCTGCACGCCCACTTCGGCGATGCGTCGCGTGCCGTCAACCGAGAGATGCTCGAGTCCGTCATGACGGCGGACAACGTCGTCGTCGAGCCGGGCGACATCTTGCTGCTGCACACCGGCTTCGCGACCCGCGTGTACGAGTGGGACCGCAACCCGGACCCGAAGCAGATCCACCGGATGTCGCCGTACCTGGACGCTCGTGATCCCTCCCTGCTCGAGTGGGTCGCGGACTCGCAGGTCGCGGCGCTGGTCGCCGACAACTACGCCGTCGAGGGTCTGCTGGGTCGCGACCCCGACGACTCACGGCACTCGTTCCTGCCGCTGCATCACCTGTGCCTGTTCCGCCTCGGCGTCCCGCTGGGGGAGATGTGGTACCTCAACGACCTCGCGGCCTGGCTGCGGGAACAGGGCCGCAGTCGCTTCCTGCTGACGGCACCGCCACTGCGCCTGCCGGGAGCAGTCGGCTCGCCGCTCACACCGGTCGCCACGGTCTGACCCGCAAACTTGCACTCCTGTGCCGTTTTAGACGGAACTTCGGGCTTTTCTTGCAAGTTCGGCGGGAGGGTTGAGCGCGCTGGGTGCTACGAGAACACGAATGGCTGGTAGTCGTTCGCCTTTGACTTGGCGATCAGCTCCAGGAGCTTGGGGCGCCCTGCAGCGTTGAGCAGGTACTTGCGCGGCTTGCCCGGGACATTGGTGCCGAAGTAGTAGCTGGACTCACCGAACGACGGTGGCTGTCTGGCGGCCTTGTCGATCTTCGAGGTCCACAGCTCCTCGGCGTCGGTCGTCACCTCGATCGCAGTTGCGCCGCGGTCGCGTGCCGCGACGAGCAGGTCCATGACGAAGTCGACCTGGTCGCCGTTGTAGCGCGGGTTGTTGCCGGCGGCGGCGTGTGGTCCGCCGGGAAAGAAGAAGTTCGGGAAGCCCACGGTCTGCAACCCGAGGTACGTCGACGGGCCGTCGGCCCAGTGGTCACTGAGATACAGGCCGCTGCGCCCGCGGATGGCCATTCGTGCGAGTGCACCGGTACCGAAGTCGAAGCCGGTCGCCCAGATGATGACGTCCAGCTCGCGGATGCCGTCGGCGGTCTCGATGCCGCTCTCGGTGACGCGCACGATTGGGGTTCGCTTGAGGTTGACCAACGACACCTTGGGGTCGTTGTACGCCTCGAAGTAGCGGGTGACGAACGGCGGCCGGTGCTCGGCATACCGATGGTCGTCCGGGATCAGCTGCTCGGCGACGTCGGGATCGTGAACGAGCTCTCGGATCTTGCTTGCCAGGAACTCGCACCACGCCGCATTGGCGTCGAGGTTGAAGGTGACGTCGTAATAGTTGCTGATCAGCTTGCCGAAGCCGGGCTTGGCCCACAGCTGGTCGAAGAACGCCTGCCGTTGCTCCTCGTCGTCCTCGGCGAAGCTGCGCTCGCAGACGGGGTGCAGGAAGCCACTCACCGACGTGTTGAGCGTGTCGCAGATCGACTCGAACTCGGCGCGGAGCTGTCGCTGCTCCTCTTGCGTGATGGGGGAGTTGTTCAGTGGCGTGCACCAGTTGGGCCGGCGCTGGTACACGGTCAGCGACGCGACTTCGTCGAGGATCGCCGGGATCACCTGCACGCCGCTCGACCCGGTGCCGATGACGGCGACGCGCTTGCCGGCCAGGTCGACCGGTTCCGCCGGCCACAGCCCCGTGTGCAGCTGCGTGCCGCGAAAGTCCTCGCGACCGGGAACATCGGGGAAGAACGGCACCGAGAGCACTCCCGTCGCGGCGACGAGGAAGCGAGCGCGGATCGCTGTCCCGTCACCGGTGACCACCGACCACGTCGCGGATGTCTCGTCGTACGACGCCTCGGCGACCCGGCTGTGGAAGCGCATGTCACGGCGCAGGTCGAAGCGGTCGACGACGTGGTTGAGGTAGCGCTCGATCTCGGGCTGGCCGGCGAAGTGCTCCGACCACTCCCACTCGTCGAACAGCTCGCGGGAGAACAGGTAGCCGTACGTGTAGCTCTCCGAGTCGAAGCGGGCACCGGGATAGCGGTTCCAGAACCAGGTCCCGCCGACCCCGCCACCGGCTTCGAGCAGCAGCGCGGAGAAGCCCGCTTCGCGCGCTCGGTAGAGCTGGTAGATCCCGGTGATGCCCGCGCCGACGACGAGAACATCGACCGGGCGTTCCTCCATGGCGGTGCGAGTGTACCGATCGGTACAGTGGCGGCGATGAGCGACGAGCCGAGCTACGCCGAGGTCGAAGCGGGCGTGCGTGCCGCCATCGCCGCCTACAACCACGCGGTCGATGACGGCCGGACCGACGACGTGGTCGCGACGTACTGCCTGGATGGCAGCTGCGACATCAAGGCGCTCGGCGCCCATGAGGGGCACGAAGCCCTTCGCGCGGCGTACGCGAAGGTCGAGCCGCGAGTCCCGCAGCGGCACCTCGTCGCGAACACGCTCGTGACGAGCTGGGACGCAGATCATGCCGCGGCGGTCAGCGACTTCGCCTTCATGGTCCGTGGCGACCACGGGTGGCGGACCACGCTGGTTGGGCGCTACCGCGACATGTTGTGCCGTACCGAGACCGGGTGGCGGTTCCACCGCCGCGAGGCCGACTTCACCACCTGACCTGCCGCCGGCTGCGGGTCACCGGCTCCTGTGTCATGCTGTGCACTCGCACAGCAATCTTGAAGGGGAGCAGCGTGAGCTGGGAGACGATCGACTACTTCAACGACGCCTCGTTGAACGACGACCCATACGAGTACTTCGACGAGCTGCGCGAAGCGGCGCCCGTGCTTCCGATGCCTCACCTCGGCGTCGTCGCGGTCAGCGGCTACGAGGAGATCTGCGAGGTCTACCGCGACGCCGAGACCTTCTCGTCCTGCAACTCCGTGATCGGTCCGTACGCGATGTTCCCGGTGCCGCTTGAGGGCGACGACGTCGGCGCCATCATCGACGAGCACCGTGACCAGCTGCCGATGTTCGAGCACATGGTGACGATGGATCCCCCGGACCACACTCGCGAGCGCGCGCTGCTGATGCGCCTGATCACGCCGAAGCGCCTGAAGGAGAACGAGGAGTTCATCTGGACCCTTGCCGATCGGCAGCTCGACGAGTTCGTCGCCGCCGGCAAGTGCGAGTTCATCCGCACCTACACGCAGCCCTTCGCCATGCTCGTCGTCGCCGACCTGCTGGGTGTTCCCGAGTCTGACTTCGACGAGTTCCGCCGGGGCTTCGGCTTGGCAGGGACGCCCGGCGCGATCGGCGCCGAGGGCGCGCGCAACGACGAAGACCTGAACATGCTCGGCTGGGCCGACCAGAAGTTCGCGAAGTACATCGAGGATCGGCGCAGCGAACCGCGCAACGACGTGCTCAACGATCTGGCGCACGCGACGTACCCGGACGGCTCACTGCCACCAGTCATCAACGTCGTCCGCACCGCGACCTTCCTCTTCGCCGCAGGTCAGGAGACGACCGCGCGCCTGCTCGCGGCCGCGCTGAAGTACCTCGCCGAGAACCCAGAGACGCAGGACTACCTGCGCGCGCACAAGGACCGGATCCCCGAGTTCGTCGAGGAGACGCTGCGGCTCGAGAGCCCGGTGAAGACCGACTTCCGGCTGGCCCGTCGTACCACGTCCATCGCCGGCGTCGAGGTGAAGGCGGGTACGCCGGTCATGCTGCTGAACGGCGCGGCCAACCGTGACCCGCGACAGTACGAGTGCCCGCACGACTTCAACATCGACCGTGACGGCGTGCGCACCCACATTGCGTTCGGACGGGGCAACCACTCGTGTCCTGGGGGGCCGCTGGCGCGGGTCGAGGGCAGGATCAGCATCGAACGGATCCTCGACCGGATGCACGACATCCGGTTGTCGGAGGAGCACCACGGTCCGGCGGGCAACCGCACGTTCCGCTACGAGCCGACCTGGATCCTTCGTGGTCTGTCCGACCTCCACCTCGAATGGACGCCGGCGGAGGCCTCGAAGTGAGTGGTCGGGTCGCGGTCGTCACCGGAGGCGCGTCCGGGATCGGGCTCGGCGTCGGCAAGCACCTGCGAGCGGCCGGTCACCATGTGGCGCTGCTCGATCTGGCCAACGCCGACCGGGCGGCGGCCGAGCTCGGTGACGGGGTCGTCGGAATCGAGTGCGACGTGGCGGACCGCGCCGCAGTTGCCGCGGCCTTCAAGACCGTCCGTGCCGAGCTCGGGGCGGTCGAGATCCTCGTGACGAGCGCAGGCATCGAGTCCTTCACTCCGGTGCTCGACATCGAGCCCGACCGCTGGGACCGGATCATCGCGGTCAACCTGACCGGGACGTTCAGCTGTGTGCAGGCGGCGCTGCCCGACATGCTGGCCGCAGGGTGGGGCCGGATCGTCACGATCTCGTCGTCCAGCGCGCAGTCAGGTGCGCCGAACATGGCGCACTACGCGGCCTCCAAGGGCGGGGTGATCAGCCTGACCAAAGCCCTCGCTGTGGAGCTGGCCCGGCAGGGGATCACCGTCAACACGATCTCGCCGAGCCTGGTGGACACGCCGATGGCCCGCAAGGCTGAGGCGGCCGGCGACTTCATCGGCGTGGACGTCGTCGCGCCGATGGTTCCGCTCGGCCGGGCCGGAACGCCCGACGACATCGCCGAGGCCTGCGCCTTCCTGTGCTCGGACGCAGGGAGCTACATCACCGGTCAGCTGATCGGGGTCAACGGCGGGATGTACATCTGATCGTTCGGCCCTGCCTGTCGGCTACTCCTCGCGTGGGGTCGTGAGCGCCTTGTTGATGGCTGCGACGTTCGGTGCGCCGAGACCGGTGACCAGGTCGTAGCCGGGCAGGCACGGGTACGGCCCGTTGTCACCGATGAGGATGTCGGTGAAGGTCGGGACCGGCTTCGGGGCGAGGCTCGGCACGACCACGGTGATCGGCTCGACCGGTGCCGTGACCGACATGCCCGGGTTGACCTTCTCGTACAGGCTGTAGAGGCCCGGCGCGGCGAAGCCGAGCAGGTTGCGATGGCCGGACTCCAGACGCGCCCAGAAGCCCAGCATCATCGGCGAGGACAGGCTGGTCCCGCCGACGTACGTGATCGTCTTGCCGACGTACACCTTCGCGGGCGTTGCAACGTTGGGGTCACCGTCGAGCGAGACGTCAGGGACGGCGCGGCCTCCGGTGATGAGGTTCGCCTCGTAGGCGGGGTCGGTCGCCTGCGTCCAGAAGCCGGGGTTCGCGAGCAGGCTGAAGCCGCCGCCGCTGCCGACCCAGCCGAGCTCGCTGATCCGGTTGCCCTTCGAGTCGGTGATCAGGCTCGTGCCGCCGACGCACACGACGTACTCACCGCTGCACGGCCAGTTCGCTTCGGGGAAGCTCGAGGGAACGCCGGTGGCGGCGATGTAGGCGCAGCCCGCGCCGTTGTCGCCCGAGGAGGCGAAGAACGTCTGTCCTTGCAGCGCCGCCTCCTGCAGGGTGATGTCCGTTGCGACCATGGCGCCGTCGAGGTACGCCTGGATGTCGCAGCCGCCGATGCTCGCCGACATGGCCTGCGCGCTGTCGTGGGCGACGAAGGTGTTGATCCCGGCCAGGATGTTCGTGTCGACCAGCGACCCGATGCTGTAGAGGTAGAGGTGCTTCACGCCGCCCGGCACCATCGTCGACACCTGCGTGTCCATGTCGAACTCGTCAGCGCCTGACGGGTCAGTCGACTGCGGGCCGGTCGGGACGACGGTGACCGGGACGCGTGACTGGTGCTCCTTGCGCTCGGCGTAACGCAACGACGCGATGACGCCCTTGGTGTCGCCCTGGGTCATGATCCCAATCGCAGTGCCGGTGCCTTTGTGCGTGCCCTTCGACAGGTACGTCGTGTTGAACTGCGCGGGAAACAGGCCGGATTCCAGGTCGGGGGAGCCGGCTGCCTTCACCAGCTGCGGCCTCACGTGGTTGAGCGGCAGGTTGTTCAGTCCCAGCACCGACTGCACGATCCCGCCGAGGGTGCTCGGCACCATCGCGGGCTTCACGTTGACGAACCGGTCCGTGCCACCGAGCAGGTAGGAGGCAAGGGAGGTGTCGAAGGCCCGCTCGGCCTGTCCGACCGTCGTGCGCGCCGTGACCAGGAGCCGATTGCTGCTCACGTGTACGCCGCTCATGCCCGCGTGCCGGAGGTAGGTGGTGACCTTTGCGACGGAGTCCGCGGTGGGGGCGTACCGCACGTTCCACTGCGACGGGGTGATGAACCGGTGGTAGGTCGCGCTTCCCGCGGTGTACATCGACTTGACCGCCTGGTCGACGGCCGCGCGGTCACGCGGTCGCAGTGCGAGGGACACCCGGAGCGGGCGATCGGCGGCCGGCTTGCCCAGCAGCGTCGCGTCCGTCAGGTGGATGGCCTTGGTCGCTGTGCCCACCCAACGGCTAGCGGGAGTCGCGCCGGCGACCTGCGCGAGGGCGGTGCCGCCGAAGGCGATGGCAGCGAGCGACGCAGCGAGGACGCGGCGGTTGAGGGACACGGGTGTCACCTTTCCAAAACAGTGGATGTGCAAGGGATAACGACCTGCATCGCCGATCGTGTCGCGGCTCTCACGAGCCGGCAGGGGCTTCCGGCGGCTTGAAAGTGACGCAGGCGTCAGGTTAGGTTACCCTCACCTGACCAGCCGGAGTCCAGAGGAGCTCGCCAGTGCCCAGCCGTGTGCTTCGTTGTTTCGCGGTCGTGGCGGCCGCCGGTCTGTCGCTCACGGGCTGCGGCAGCTCGGGTTCCGGCGGCGCGACCGGGGGCGGGACGACCATCACGCTCTACAACTCCCAGCACGAGCAGACGACCAGCGCACTCGTTCGGGCGTTCACCGCGAAGACGGGGATCAAGGTGCGGGTCAAGGACGGGGACGAGGACGTCCTCACGGCGCAGATCCTGCAGGAAGGCACGCTCTCGCCGGCCGACGTGTTCTACACGGAGAACTCCAACTGGCTCCAGCAGCTCGACGATCGGCACCTGCTCGCGCCGGTCGACCCGGCGACGCTCGACCAGGTCCCGCGTGCTGACGATGCGCCCAACGGCGACTGGGTCGGCGTGTCCGCGCGGGTGAGCGCCATGGTCTACAACCCCAGCAAGATCAGCGCATCTCAGCTCCCGACCTCGATCCTTCAGCTTGCCGATCCGCAATGGAGGGGCAAGATCGAGCTCGCGCCGGCGGAGACGGACTTCTGGCCGATCGTCTCCTCGGTCGCCCGGGCGAAGGGGGCCGCGGCGGCCCTCGCATGGTTGCGCGGGATCAAGGCCAACGCCGGTTCGAACGCCAACGTGCCGGACAACGAGACGCTGACCAGCGATGTCGACAAGGGCACGACCACGCTCGGCGTCATCAACCACTACTACTTCTACCGGCTGCGCGCCGAAGCGGGTGCGAGCCGGTTCAACGCGAGGCTCGCCTACTTTGCCCCGGGTGACCCGGGGTACGTCGAGGCGGTGTCCGGCGCCGGGATCCTGGCCTCGTCCAAGCATGTTGCGGCCGCGCAGGCCTTCTTGAAGTTCCTGACCAGCCGAACGGGGCAGCACATCCTCGCCGCCAGTGACAGCTTCGAGTACCCACTGCACCCCGGCGTCGCTGCCAGCCCGGCCATGCCGCCCCTGAAGTCGCTGCGGCCGAACGACTTCTCGGTGGCCGATCTCGGGACGGGCCTCGACGCCAAGCAGCTCATGCAGCAGGTCGGGCTGCTCTAGCTCGTGTAGCCGACCGCCATGACCGACGTCCTTCTGCCGCCGCCGCCCGTGCGGACCACACCGTCGGGCGTGCGCCGCCGTCGCCGTGGCGGGGCGAGTCTGGTCGTCGCCAGCACGCTCATCGCGGCCGGCCTGCTTGCACCACTTGTTCTGGTCGGGCTCGACGCCCGAGACGCGGGCTGGCACGAGATCCACCGGGTTCTGTTTCGAAGCCGGTCGGCGTTCCTGCTTCGGCACACCTTGGAGCTCTGCGTTCTCGTCGTCGTACTCGCCGCCATCATCGGCGTCGGGTGCGCGTGGTGCACCGAGCGGGGCGGCCTGCCCTTCCGGCGGGTGTGGACGGTCTTGCTCGTCATGCCGGTCGCGATCCCCGACTTCGTCGTCGGCTACGCGTGGCACTCGATCGACGCCACCCTGAACCCGCTGTTCGGGGCGACGCTCGTGATGACCCTCGGCACCTACCCGCTCGTCTACCTGCCGGTGGCAGCCGCGCTACGCCGTGCGGATCCCGCGATGGAGGACACCGCGAAGAGCCTCGGATCAGGACCGATCCGGATCTTCGCCCGTATCACGCTTCCCTTGATCCGTACGGCGGTGCTGGGTGGCTGCGTTCTCGTCATGCTGACCGTCCTCTCGGAGTACGGCGCGTTCGAGATCCTGCGTTACCAGACGTTCACCACCGAGATCTTCACCGAGTTCAAGTTCGATGCGCAGGCTGCGGGAGCCCTGGCGATCCCGCTCGTCGGACTCGGCCTGCTCGTCCTTGCGATCGAAGGTGTGGTTCCCCGACGGCAGGTGACAGCGACCGCGCCGAGCCGAGCCTTTGTGCCGCGCCGTCGAGGCTGGTGGCAGCTGCCTGCCGCCTGCGGCCTGCTCGGCATCGTGACGCTCGCCGTGGGCGTGCCGATCGGCACGCTGACGTACTGGATGGTGCAGAACCACCATTCGACGCTGCCGGCCTCCGCGACGCTGGCGGCCGCCACCTGGACAACGGTGCGCTACAGCGCGTGGGGCGCGCTGGTCGCTGTCGCGCTCGCGGTGCCGGTCGCGATGATGACGTTCCGGCGTGCCACGACCACGCGGGTTGTCCTGGAACGCGCGACGTATGTGACGCAGGCCGTCCCCGGGGTGGTCATCGCCCTTGCCCTCGTCTTCTTCGCGACGCACTTTTTCTTTCGCGTCTACCAGACCGGCGTGCTGCTCGTTGCGGCGTACGCGATCATGCACTTCCCGCTTGCGTTGGTGTGTGTGCGCACGTCTGTCTCGCAGGCTCCGCCGCGTCTCGTCGACGTCGGACGCTCGCTTGGTCGGGGTCCGGTGTACGTGTTCGTCCGTGTCGTGCTGCCCCTCATCGCGCCCGGCCTGCTAGCCGGATTCTGTCTCGTATTCCTCACGGCTGTCACCGAGTTGACCGCGACCCTGGTGCTTGCGCCGATCGGCGTCCAGACCCTCGCGACCCAGTTCTGGGCCTACCAGAGCGAGGTCGCGTACGGCGCGGCGGCGCCGTACGCTTTGGTCATTGTGTTGCTCGCCGTTGTGCCCGGGGCGCTGCTCGGACTGTGGTTCGACCGGGAGCGGCACACCCATTCGGCGCAGTCGTCGTGAGCACGCTCGAGCTGCGCGGCGTCGGTAAGCGGTTCGGTCCGGCCGTGGTCCTCGACGGCCTCGACCTCGTGGTTCCCGACGGCTCGATCACAGCGGTCCTGGGAGCCTCCGGAAGCGGCAAGACGACGCTGCTGCGGCTGCTGGCCGGGCTGGAACGGGTCGACGTCGGCACGATCAGCATCGGCGAGCGGGTCGTCGACGACGGTCGGCGATCGGTCTCCGCCTCGCGCCGGCAGGTCGGTTACGTGCCACAAGACGGCGCGCTGTTCCCACATCTCCGGGTGGCGGCGAACATCGCGTTCGGCCTGGCGAAGGAGCGCAAGGGACGAGTCGAGGAGCTGCTGGAGCTGGTCGGACTCAGCGGTTACGGCCAGCGGTTCCCCCATCAGCTGTCGGGCGGGCAGCAGCAGCGGGTCGCTCTCGCCCGCGCGCTGGCGACGGATCCTGAGGTCGTGCTGCTCGACGAGCCGTTCAGCTCCCTCGATGCCTCGCTGCGCGTCAGCCTCGGTCAGGACATCGCGCACATCCTTGGCGAGACCCGCACGACAACTGTCCTGGTCACCCATGACCAGGACGAAGCCATGTCGCTGGCGCATCGGATCGCGTTGCTGCGCGACGGCCGCATCGCAGCGTCCGCCTCGCCGAGAGAGCTGTATCAGGACCCGCCTGACCTCAGGGCAGCTGAAGCCATCGGCCAGGCGAACGTCGTCGCGGGGACAGTGTCTCGCGGTAGAGGCAGATGTGCGATGGGGGCCGTGAAGCTCCGTCGTGGCGCCGAGCCCATTCCCGAAGGTCCCTGCATGCTGCTGCTTCGGCCTGAGCAGCTCGACGTCCACCTCGTACCGGTGAAGACCGCAGCAGCAGCCACGGTGGATGAGGTGACCTTCTTCGGTCACGATGCCCTCGCGCGGCTTCATCTGCGCGATGGCGACGAGACGGTGCTGGCGCGCGTCGGCGGGGACGTCCCGCTGCAACCCGGACAAGCGGTCTGGGTTGCCGTGACGGGATCGGCCGCGGTCTTCTAGTCCTCTTCCACTCGTGGATGGGCCACAACACCGGTGCGGTGACCGACTTCGGGACGCTTCCGGCCAAACCGCAACAGCGCACCCGGGTCGCGCACTTCGAAGGCGTGAAGGTGCCGGCGGACTGGGCCGCGAAGTAAACGGGGTGGAGCAGAAGACGTACACCGGCTCGCGCCGGTGGGGCATGGTGGCCGCCGTCGTGACGGTCGTGGCGCTCGCGGTCCCGTCGGCGGCCGGGGCAGTCGCACGCCCGGCTGCCAGCGGAGGCGAGCCGCGCTACCGAGCGAGCTCGTTCAACGTGGCGGTCGAGGCCGAGGACTATTCCAACAACCTCGAGCGACAGAGCCTGTACCTCACCCCGAGCTACCAGCTGCAGCTGCGCACGGTCGGCCAGCAGAACAACCTGGCGGCCCTGCAGATGAAGGCGAACGACCCGCAACGGCAGTTCATGACCGATCTCTGCTGGAACGGCTACGACGGCTGCGCGGGTGACACCCGGCTCTACGACTGGCAGACCAACGGCTATGGCATCGTGGCGCCGTTCCTGTTCACCGCGCGCAACGGCGCGCAGCTGTCCGGTCATGTGTGGGCGACGCGCAGCGGCCCGGCCAAGCGACCCGGCATCGTCATCACCAACGGCTCGGTGCAGGCCGACGAGCAGCTGTACTGGTACGCCGCGCAGGCGCTCGCCAAGGACGGCTACGTCGTCATGACGTTCGACCCGCAAGGGCAGGGCCAGTCGGACACGATGGGTCAGGGTGCCGACAGCAGCGAAGGCTTCCCGGCTCAGACCGACGGCCGCCCGTTCTACGACGGCACGGAGGACGCGCTCAACTTCTTCCTCTCCACGCCTTCGCACCCGTATCGGCCGGCGAAGTCGTGCAACAGCGGGACCAGCCACGCGGCGTACCAGGACGAGCGGGTCGAGGCCGGCTTCGATGCGGCGTACGACCCGTTCTGGAGCCTGATCAACCGCAAGGAGATCGGGCTGGCGGGGCACTCCTACGGTGCCGGCGGCGTCTCCTACGTCGGGCAGTGGGACAAGCGCGTGTCGACGATCGTCGCGTGGGACAACCTGGGTGCGCCTTCGGTGGGGGGCCGGGAGAAGGGGTGTGTCGACGCGAATGCGCGGCGCTCCGCGAGGTTCCGCGTGCCCGCGCTCGGAATGTCCGCTGACTACTTCCTGCCGCCGACGCCGAACACCTCGCTTCCCGACTATGACGCCAAGGACACCGAGTCGCTGATCTACTCCAAGCATCACGTCGACACCGGCGAGATCGTCGTCCGCGGCGGTAGCCACCTCGACTTCTCGTTCATCCCGAATCCTGCGTTCGGCGCATCGCTCTACGGCGCCGACATGATCGCCTGGTACACGAATGCCTGGTTCGACTACTACTTGAAGCACGACGAGTCGGGATACCAGCGACTGGTCACGACGAGATGGCAGCGCGACGCTCAAGAAGCCCAGATCGACAGCTTCGGCGACCCGAACATGTTCAGCTTCTACTACCGGTCGCGACTCGACATCCGAACGCCTGACGGTGATCGATTCGACTGCGAATCGCTCCGCCGTGGCTGCTCCGGCATGACGAGTCACGACGGCTATCGAGGCAACTGGTCCTACGCGAAGGTCGACACCACCAAGGACGGCCCCGCCACACATCCCGTGCCAAAGGGCAGCGGCATCTACCTCCCGGACGCGTGACGATGCGAATCACGAGACGGACGCCGATTGCAGCGGCGCTTGCTGTGACGACGAGCCTGGCTGTCGTCGGCGGTGCCGGCACGGCCGGTGCGACCGACCGCACCTTGCCGGCCGCGCATCACGGCGCGCGGTTCGTCATCGGCAGCTCGCACGGCGTTGAGGTCAAGAGCGTCAAAGTCGTCGACAGCCGCCAGTTGCTCGCGACAATCGTGCCCAAGGCGCTGGGTCGAGCGATCACGGTGCGGATCCTGCTGCCGGTCGACTACCAGCCGGAGGCGAAACCGGGCTATCCGGTGCTCTACCTCTATCCCGGTACGAGCGGCCACAGCTATGACTGGATGACCGTCGGGGATGCGCCGAAGACGACCGCGCCGTACCGCCTGATCACGGTCAGCTCGGACATCGGGTTCAACGGTGACGGCGGCGGCTGGTTCACCAACTGGGTTGATACGAAGACGGCCCTCGGTCCGTCGCAGTGGGAGACCTACGACATCGACGAGCTGATCCCGTGGATCGACTCCAACTTCGACACGATCAGGTCGCGCGCGGGACGGGCCGTGGCCGGGCTGTCGCAGGGCGGGTACGGCTCGACCGAGCTCGCGGCGCGTCACCCCGACCTGTTCGTGATGGACGGGTCGTTCTCCGGCGCGCCGGAGATCAACCGCGACGTCCTGGTTCGGGCGGGCGCCTACGGCGTGATCGCGGCGACGATGTCGGGCCTCAACGGCGTCGAGCCTGACGCGCCCTTCGGCAACCCGATCACCGACCAGATCAACTGGCAGGGCCATGACCCGGCGACCACCGTTGAGAACCTCCGGCCCGTGAGGCTGTGGCTCGCCACCGCGGACGGCCTGCCAGGGAAGTACGACGACCCCGTGACGAACCCCCCGGGCTACCTGGGTGCCGCGGCGGTCGAGAGCGCGACGCACGAGTCGACCGACTACTTCCTTCAGCACGTCCGTGCCGCGCACATTCCGTCGTACGTGTACGACTACGGGTCCGGCACCCACACCTGGCCGTACTGGGCGCGCGACTTCCGCCACTTCATCAAGCCGCTGATGCAGACCTTCGCCCACCCGCCCGCGCGGCCGGACAAGATCTCCTACAAGACGATCGAGCCGACGTACGCCGTTTGGGGGTGGCACGTCTCCATCAAGCGCTCCCAGCGACTTGCCTTCAGCACCCTGAAGGTCGGACCACGCGGATTTGTGTTGAGCGGCACCGGCGTCGCCACCGTCGTAAGTCCGAGCGGACGGCACTACCGGCTCGCGTTACGCGCCCCCATCAAGAAATCCTCGCGGTAACACACCGCTTACCCCGCGAGTAGCGTGTGACGGGGCGAGCGAATCGGGGTTGCGGGGAGTTGGCAAAGGCGAGCAAGGCGGCAACGACGCAGGGCGCGGCGGTCAGCGTTCGCGGGCTGGTAAAGCGGTACGGACCGATCGAGGCGGTTCGCGGCATCGACCTCGACGTCACGCCGGGTGAGGTGTTCGGCTTCCTCGGCCCGAACGGTGCCGGCAAGTCGACGACGATCAAGATGCTCTGCACGCTCGTCGTTCCAACGGCCGGGAGCGCGCAGGTCGCCGGGCTCGACGTCATCACCCAGCGCACTGCCGTACGTCGAAACATCGGTCTGGTCTTCCAGGAGACGACGCTGGACGAGTACCTCACCGCTGAGCAGAACCTGAAGTTCCACGCCTCCATCTACGGCATGTCCCGGCGCACGGTGCGACCGAGGATCGCGGCGGTTCTCGATCTCGTCGGTCTCGCCGACCGCAAGGACTCCCCGGTGCGCACCTTCTCCGGCGGCATGAAGCGCCGGCTCGAGATCGCTCGCGGCCTTCTGCACTCGCCGCGGGTCCTCTTTCTCGACGAGCCGACGATCGGTCTGGACCCCGACTCGCGCCAGGTGCTCTGGCGTTACGTCGACGAGCTGCGCCGCCAGGAGGACATCACCGTCTTCCTCACCACGCATTACATGGACGAGGCCGAACGCTGTGACCGCATCGCGATCATCAACCACGGCACGATCGTGGCGCTCGGTACGCCGGCCGAGCTCAAGGCGCAGGTCGGTGACGATCGGGTCCGGATCGTGACTGGTGACAACCCGGCGTCCGCCAGGAAGATCGCGGAGAAGCTTGGTATCGAGGCATCGCCCGACGGCGACGCGCTGCTCGTCACTGTTCCCGACGGGGAGGGGTTCGTGCCCAAGCTGTTCGGCATCGGGATATCGGTGCAGTCGGTGAGCATCTCCCGCCCTTCGCTGGACGACGTGTTCATGGCCCACGCCGGTCGTCGGATCGGTGACGAGGAAGCCGCTGCGGCGCCGCGCAGCCAGTGGATGCGAGCGATGAGCCGCCGATGACGACCACGGCGAGCAGGCCCGAGCTCGAGGTTGCACCGGTCACCGCGACGTCCGGTGGTCGGTTGCATGAGCTGAAGGCGATCGGCGTCGTCTGGCAGCGGGACATGACGCGCATGAAGGCCGATCCGGCGCGCATGGTGTCGACGCTGCTTCAGCCGCTCCTATTCCTGTTCGTGCTCGGCGCCGGCCTGTCTGCCGCTGTGCGGGGTGGCACCGGCGGCGCGGACTTCAAGACCTTCCTCTTTCCGGGTGTGCTCATCACGGGGATCCTCTTCACGGCAGTCTTCTCGGCGATCTCGATCGTGTGGGACCGGGAGTTCGGGTTCCTGCGAGAGATGCTGGTTGCGCCGATCTCCTCGTCGAGCATCGTGATCGGCAAGTGCCTCGGCGGGGCGACGATCGCGACCGTGCAGAGCATCCTCATCATCGCGCTCGCCGGGACCGTGCACGTTCCCTACCACGTCGGCTTGATGTTCGGCCTGCTCGGCATCGTGTTCGTCACGTCGTTCACGATGACCGCGTTCGGGCTCGTGCTCGCGGCGCGGGTCAAGAGCGTCCAGACCCTCATGCCGATGGTCAACATGCTGCTGATGCCGCTGACCTTCATGTCCGGCTCGTTGTACCCGCTCGGCCAGAAGGCGCCGCAGTGGCTCGACATCGTCGCCCGCTACAACCCCATCAGCTACGCCGTCACCGCCTCGCGGACGATCGTGATCGACAACCTGCCTTCCGGCAACCCGACCCGCGCTTTGTTCACCGGCCTGACCTGGCTCGGCTGGCCGGTGCCCGCCTGGCTCGACGTGATCGTGGTCGCCGGGGTCGGCGTCCTGCTGCTGTCGATCGCGTGCCTGCTGTTCTCCCGCACCGAATAGGCGGCCGTTTTGCGTGAGAGACTCCCGTCGTGACGATCACGGAGGCGCGGCCGCAGCGCGGCCGCGAGGCGCAGCCCGACGCGTACACCTCCGCAGGACTCACTCTGGGTCGAGCCTTCCGCATCTTCGTCGGCACCTTCAGCGCCAAGTTGCTCGGCCTCGCTTTCGTGGCAGCGCTCGTGACCCGTGTCGCGCTCGGTGGGTGGCGGTGGTGGGACCTGGGGATCGCGGGGATCGTGCTCGGCACGCAGCCGTTCACCGAGTGGCTGATCCACGTCTTCATTCTTCACGCCAAGCCACGCCGGATCGGGTCCGTCACCGTTGACGGGCTGCTCGCGCGCAAGCACCGGCAGCACCATGCAAACCCGAAGGTCATCGGCCTCGTGCTGGTGCCGCGACGGGCGCTGATCACCTCGGTGCTGACCGCCGTACCGCTCTACTGGCTGATCACCGGGATGGACTGGCGGCTCGCCGTGACATGGCTCGTCGTCGCGTATGGGATGTTCCTCACCTACGAGTGGGTGCATTTCCTGATCCACTCGAGCTACAAGCCGAAGCGCTGGTACTACCGCTACATCTACAAGGCCCACCGCCTGCATCACTTCCGCAACGAGAACTACTGGTACGGCGTGACCGTGCACCTGGCAGACCACGTGCTGCGAACCTTCCCGGAGAAAGAAGAGGTACCGGTGTCGCCAACCGCCTTCAACCTGGGAGTCGACGTCGCATGAGCACCGAAGCCTCCGTCGCCACCACCTGGAAGCACCCGGACAAGATCCGGCCGGCAGCCTTGCCGGGTGCCGTGCGCGCAAGCGCCGCCCTCGATCGGCTGGGGCGACGCAACAGCGATCTCGCTCCGCCGCCCCCCGGATCCGGGCTCAAGCCCGTCCCGGGTAACAAGGGCTTCCCACTGGTGGGTCAGACGTTCAGCTTCATGCTCGGTGGCCCGGACTTCACGCGGCGGGTCTACGACCGCTACGGACCGGTGTCGTGGATCAAGTCGCTCGGGCTCGACATCTGTCTTGCGCTCGGCCCGGACGCCACCCAGGCCGTCCTGGTCAACGCGGACAAGGCCTACTCGCAGTCCGGCTGGGAGTGGTTCATCGGGCCGTTCTTCCGGCGGGGGCTGATGCTGCTCGACTTCGACGAGCACCTGTTGCACCGGCGGATCATGCAGGAGGCTTTTACCCGCCCCCGGCTGGCCGGCTACCTCGAGCGCACCGACGAGCTGGTCGCCAAGGACGTCGCCGGCTGGCCCGCCGCCGGCCCGATGTTCGCGTACCCCACCCTGAAGCGGCTCTCGCTCGACATCGCGACGCACATCTTCATGGGTGACTCGACCGGTGAGGACGACGCGAAGCTGCAGACCGCGTTCATCGACACGGTCCGCGCCGGCACCTCGGTGATCCGCGCCGATGTGCGGGGCCTGCGGTGGCACAAGGGACTGGTCGGTCGCCGGGTGCTCGAGGACTACTTCCAGGCGAAGCTCCCGGCGAAGCGGGCAACCGAGACAGAGGACCTGTTCTCGGCGCTGTGCCACGTGGAGACCGACACGGGCGAGACCTTCAGCGACGACGACGTCGTCAATCACATGATCTTTCTGATGATGGCGGCGCACGACACGTCGACGATCACCACGTCCGCGGTCCTGGCGGCGCTCGCGGCGCACCCGGAGTGGCAGGAGCGAGCGCGCGAGCAGTCGCTCGCGATCGACGGCGAGCTCACGCTGGAGGCCCTCGACGAGCTAACGGTGCTCGACCTCGTGATCAAGGAGTCGCTGCGGCTGACCGCGCCAGTCCCGTCGATGGCACGCAAGACCATCAAGGACACCGACCTGCTCGGGCACCACGTCCCGGCCGGCACCTTCATCTCGGTCTCGCCCTGGTTCAGCCACTACATGCCGGAGCTGTGGTCCAACCCAGAGACGTTCGACCCCGAGAGATTCGCCGAGCCGCGCCGCGAGGACAAGGTGCACCGCTACGCGTGGGTGCCGTTCGGCGGCGGTGCGCACAAGTGCATCGGGATGTACTTCGGAACCCAGGAGGTGAAGATCCTGGTGCACCACCTGCTGCGGCGGTTCCGATGGACCACGCCGCCCGGGTACGTCGTGCCCTGGGACCTACTGGCGCTTCCGATGCCGGCAGATGGTCTGCCGCTCGAGCTGCGTCCGCTTTCCTGACCGCGACGCCGGGTAGGAGCAAGTCGTGAAGGCATGCACCGTCCAACCTGGAGATGTCAGCACCGCCTCGGTCGAGGAGATCCCGGAGCCGCCGGAGTCTGACGGCTCCGTGCTGGTCGAGGGCATGTTCGTCGGGATCTGCGGCACCGACGTCGAGATCTCGATGGAGGGTTACGGCGAGCCGCCGCCCGGCCATCATCGGCTGGTCCTGTTTCACGAGTCGCTCGGTCGGGTGATCGGCGCCCCAGCCGACTCGGGTCTGGCGGCGGGTGACCTGGTGGCCGGCGTCGTACGCCGGCCGGATCCGGTGCCCTGTGAGGCGTGCGCGCAGGACGAGTGGGACTTCTGCCGCAACGGACAGTTCACCGAGCGCGGCATCAAGGGCCACGACGGCTACGGGTCGCAGCGGTGGCGGGTGGCGCCCAAGTTCGCCATCAAGCTCGACCCGGCGCTGGAGAAGCTGGGGGTCCTGCTCGAGCCGACCTCGGTTGTCGCAAAGGCATGGGACCAGGTCGGGAAGATCTCGGCGCGATCGGCGACGAGGCCGGCCACCGCGCTCGTGACCGGCGCCGGCCCGATCGGCTTGCTGGCGGCGATGATCGGCCGGCAGAAGGGATTGGCGGTCACGGTCCTCGACCGCGTCACCGAGGGACCGAAGCCGTCGATGGTGGCCGAGCTCGGGGCGACGTACATCACGGCTCTCGACGACCTGAAGCAGCCGCCGGACGTCGTCATCGAGGCGACGGGCATCGGGCAGCTGGTGTTCGACGTGATCGGGCGCGCCGCGCCGGACGCCATCGTGTGTCTGACAGGAATCTCGTCAGGGACGCGGGAGGTCGGCATCGAGGCCGACGCGGTGAACAAGGCGATGGTGCTGTCCAACGAGGTGGTCTTCGGCTCGGTCAATGCCGGGCTAGCCAACTACCAGCAGGCTGCCGACGCGCTGTCGGCCGCTGACAACGCCTGGTTGGATAAGATCATCACGCGCACGGTCCCGATGGCCGACTGGCCCCAGGCACTCAAGCGCCAGCCCGACGACATCAAGGTCGTCGTCGACCTCCAAGCCTCTTGAGCCTCGCGCTGCTCGACTGGCGGCGGTCGGTTGCCGCGCTGCATGCCGCGGTTCGCGACGAGCCCGACCCGCGAGAGGCGCATCGCCTGTGGTGTGAAACGCGCCAGCGGCTGTTCAGCACCCATCCGGAGTCGCCGAGCCACACCGCATCGCTTCGGGTCGCGCCGTACGACGAAGCGTGGCGGTTCAGAGCGGCGCTCGAGCCGGCCGAGCCGTTGCGGATCGAGCTGGCCACCGCGACGGACGGCGTCGTCCCGTTCCGGCGAATCGGGTGTGTGACATTGGGTCCGGTTGGCACGCTCGACGTCTGGTGGCTGGACTCCTACGGCGGCGGAGTGTGGCTGCCGCTGCGCGACGCGAACCCGGAATCGTACGGCGGTGGGCGATACGTCCTCGACACCGTCAAGGGTGCTGACCTCGGGGGCGACGGCGACACGCTCGTCGTCGACCTCAACTTCGCCTACAACCCGTCATGTGCCTACGACGAGGCGTGGGCGTGCCCGCTCGCTCCGGAAGGCAACCGCACCGACGTGGTCGTGCCCGTGGGCGAGTTGTTGCCGAGCCGCTAGTGGTGCGGCTTGTGCGACTTGCCCGGAGTCGCGCTGGGCGACGGTGAGGGGCTTGGTGAAGTCGTTGCCGTGGGTGACGGCGACGGCTTCGGGTGCTTCGGCGGCTTCGGGGCGGGCGTCGCCGGCGGTGAGGGCTTACCGACCTTCGGCGGCGCGATGAACGGCCCCGTGACGGTGACCAACGTGCCGTAGTCGACCAGGTCGTAGACCTTCTTCGCCGTGTCCGGCGGCAGCTCCAGACATCCGACTGACTGCGGATAGCCGTACGACGCTCGGGTGAACCCGTGCACGGCGGAGCCGCCTGAGAAGTAGTTGACCCACGGCACGCCCTTGTCCTTGTACTTGGAGCCGTCAGGGTTCGTACCTTGCATCGTCGTCGCGGCGTACCGCAGGTAGATCGGAAACGTGCCGAGTGGCGTCGGCGCGGCCGGTACCCCGCCGTTGACGGGAGTGGTGAGGGCGGTCTGTCCGTCGACCCAGACGGTGAGCTCCTGCGGCCGCGGGTACAGGTCGGCGGAGATGTAGCTGTACTTGTCGGGGTTCATCGTGCCGTCGAGGTCGGCACGCTCCAGGGCCTTCCAGGTGGCGGGCCCGATCGCGCCGTCTTGCGTCAGATGCGCTTGGTGCTGGAAGGCGATCACCGCACCCCTGAGCACGACGTTCTCCTTGTTGGGAAGCCACGCCTTCTCGATGGCCGACGGCGTGTTCGCATAGCGCCAGGTGAACTTGCCGACCGGCGGGGTGTAGACGGCCGCCGCCTCGGCGCTCGCGTCGGTCGGCTTCACGGCTCGGGTGTCGAGCGGCAGGTAGTGCAGCCGGGCAAGGATCTGCGCCGCGAACCGCAGCGAGCCGGCGGCTGACGCGGGCGTTGCGATCGTCTCCGCAGCACCGTCCGGCTGCGCCAGGGACAGCGTGAAGCGCGTGCTCGGCGGATAGGACACCGCCGGCGTGAAGGTGGCGGTCGCGGCGTCGCGGGCCCAGCTTCCCTGAATCGCGGGGGACAAGGTCGGAAGCGTCGAGTTGCTTGCCAGCGGGTGGCGGAACGTCACCACGATCGGCGTCGTACCGGACAGCGTCTCCGGGGTGACGGACAGCACCTTCAGCGGCTTGGAGTCAGGGTTTGCGGTCGGCGTACCACTGGTCTGGCTACTGGCGGACCCGCCGCCGCTGCAACCCGCAATCACGACCAAGACGGAGAGAGCCACACCGGTCAGGCGAAGGGACCGAACCGCCTGCAAGATTCTCCCCAGCCCTTCGCGCCTCGTCGTATCCCGACCCTCGTCAACTGTATGCGAGGGCGTGGCGTTAACCGGTCAGGTCGAACGCATGGCTGCCTTAGGATCGTGCGGTGAGCGAGGAGGCTGCCGAGACCGGTTACGACCCGCTGGGCGTGGTCGACAAGTGGCTGCCCGTCTGGGACGAGCTGCGAGTCTTCGAGCCGGCTGACGACGGGCGTCCGCGCGCCTACGTCGTCGACATGTTCCCCTACCCGAGCGGCGACCTGCACATGGGTCACGCGGAGGCGTTCAGCATCGGGGACGCGGTCGCTCGCTTCGCTCGCGCTCGCGGCAGCGACGTGTTGCACCCGATCGGATGGGACTCCTTCGGGTTGCCTGCCGAGAACGCCGCGCTGGCGCGCAACCTGGATCCGCGTGAGTGGACCTACGCCAACATCGAGGTGCAGGCCGAGTCGTTCAAGCGGATGGGGATGTCCTTCGACTGGCGCACCCGCCTGCACACCTCCGACCCGGGCTACTACCGGTGGACGCAGTGGCTGTTCCTGCGGCTGTACGAACGCGGTCTGGCGTATCGCAAGGCCGCGCCGGTCAACTGGTGTCCGAAGGACCAGACCGTCCTGGCCAACGAGCAGGTCATCCAGGGCCGATGCGAGCGATGCGGCACTGAGGTCACGAAGAAGAACCTGACGCAGTGGTTCTTCAAGATCACCGACTACGCCGATCGCCTGCTCGCCGACATGGAGGCGCTCGAAGGGGTCTGGCCGACCCCTGTGCTGACCATGCAGCGCAACTGGATCGGCCGCTCGACGGGCGCCTACGTCGACTTCCGGGTCGTCGGCCGCGACGATCCGGTGCGCGTGTTCACGACCCGCCCGGACACGTTGTTCGGTGCGACCTTCTTCGTCGTCGCCGCGGACTCGGCACTGGCCGACGAGCTGTGCGCGCCTGAGCACCGCGTGGCGTTCGACACCTACCTGGACCAGGTCCGACGTACCAGCGACATCGACCGGCTGGCCGAGGGGCGACAGAAGACCGGCGTTCCGCTGGGCCGTACCGCGATCAACCCGGTCAACGGCGAGGAGATCCCTGTCTTCGCGGCGGACTACGTCCTGGCCGACTACGGCACGGGCGCGATCATGGCGGTGCCCGCGCACGACCAGCGCGACCTCGACTTCGCGCGCGCCTTCGGGCTGCCGGTCCGCGTCGTGGTCGAGACCGGCGGCCCCGACCCGGCCGAGACCGGGATCGCCACGCCCGGCGAAGGCCGGATCGTCAACAGCGGCAAGTACGACGGCATGACGAAGACGGACGCGATCCCGGCAATCGCGGCCGATCTCGCTGCCGCCGGCAATGGCGAAGCAGCGATCACGTACCGGCTGCGTGACTGGTTGCTGTCCCGCCAGCGCTACTGGGGCTGCCCGATCCCGATCGTGCACTGCCCGTCGTGCGGCGAGGTGCCCGTGCCCGACGACCAGCTGCCGGTCGAGCTGCCGACTTCGGGGTATGAGCTGCGACCCGAAGGCGGCAAGTCGCCACTGTCGTCGGCCACGGAATGGGTGCAGACGAGCTGCCCGGGTTGCGGCGCCGAGGCCGCCCGTGACACGGACACGATGGACACCTTCGTCGACTCCTCCTGGTACTACCTCCGCTACCCCTCGTCACGCAACGACGAGGCGGCTTTCGATCCGGAGGTCACAAAACGGTGGCTGCCGGTCGACGAGTACATCGGCGGCGTCGAGCACGCGATCCTGCACCTGCTCTACTCGCGGTTCTTCACCAAGGCCCTCTACGACATGGGGCTCTTGACGTTCACGGAGCCGTTCACCCGGTTGACCAACCAGGGTCAGGTGATCATGAACGGCTCGGCGATGTCGAAGTCGAAGGGCAACCTGGTCAACCTGCAGGAGGAGCTCGCGAAGTACGGCCCCGATGCCGTGCGGGTCACCATGTTGTTCGCCGGGCCGCCCGAGGACGACATCGACTGGGCGGACGTGTCGCCGACCGGCGCCGTGAAGTGGCTCGCCCGCGTCTGGCGGTTGTGCCAGGACGTCGGTGACGCCGCCTTGGGTGCCGACCCGACTGCGGGCGACCCTGAGCTGCGGTCGGCCGTCCACCGGCTCGTCGCCGAGGCCACAGCACACACGGAGTCGAAGCGCTTCAACGTGACCGTGGCGCGCCTGATGGAGCTGACATCGCTGTTGCGCAAGGCGGTTGATGCCGGTGCGCTCGGCACTGCGACCGGCGCGTCGGCGGCTCGCGAGGGCGCCGAGGCGCTGGCGCGCATGTTGTCGGTCTTCGCGCCGTTCACTGCTGAAGATGCGTGGTCGCTGCTCGGTCGTGAGGCTTCGGTGGTGTTTGCGGGCTGGCCGCCGTACGACGAGCAGCTGCTCGTCGAGGAGTCCGTCGTCTGTGTGGTGCAGGTCGCGGGGAAGGTGCGCGACCGGCTCACGGTGCCGGTTGACATCACCGAGGATGCGCTACGCGAACTGGCACTCGCCACCGACGGTGTCGCAAGGGCACTCGAAGGACGCGGTGTGCGGACCGTCATCGTTCGCGCCCCGAAGCTGGTCAACGTCGTCCCTGAGTAGAGAGCCGGGTTCGGGCAAAACGCCGCATCCCCGCGACGACGCGTTCGTGCTGCCCTGACTCCTCGCCCGGAACGTGCACATCCGACCCGCGGCGGGTGCGGTCCACAGCCGTCGCGGAACCGCCCTCGCTGAAGCCGGCGGTATGCCTAGCGTCATCGCGTGTCCGATGTGTCAGCGTCATCTCCGGGCGGCCGCCTTGCCGCCATCGGGTTGCCTCCGCGCGCGCCGGGCTGGGTGCCCGACCAGCCGTCGGTAGCTCGTCCGCCGGTCGTCGCGCCCGGCGACGCGGCAGCGATGCCCGCGCCCGCGCTTTCCCGGTTGGACGAGATGCGCCTCGCGCTCGCTGCCCGCTTGCCTGAGTCTCTCGCCTGCCGCGTCGAGAGCGCCTCGAGTCGCGCGTTCGCAACCGGACTGGCGCTCGTCGTGCTGGCGGTTGTGCTCATCGTCGCCAAGGTGCACGGTCACCACGCCGCGGGCTACAGCGACTACTCCGCGTCGCCTTACGATGCCGGGCCGGCCGCGAGCGCATCGACCGATCCGAGCACCGACGGCAGCTCGATCGTGGTCGACGTCGGAGGCCGGGTCCGGCATCCCGGTCTGGTCACGCTGCCGATTGGAGCGCGAGTCGCCGATGCGATTCGCGCCGCCGGAGGCCCGCTGCGCCACCGAGAGCTCGCCCACATCGACCTCGCGGCGCGCGTCACCGACGGCGAGCTGCTCACCGTTGGTAACGCTTCGCCCGATCCGGCCGCCGCCGGCGGGTCGCCGGCACCGGTGAGCCTGAGCACCGCGACGCTGGACCAGCTCGAGACCCTGCCCGGCGTCGGCCCCGTCACGGCGCAGAAGATCATCGACTGGCGTACCGCGCATGGCGGCTTCACGTCGGTCTCGCAGCTCCAGCAGATCTCCGGCATCGGGCCCGCTCGCTATGCCCAGCTGTCCCCGCTAGTCACGCCCTGAATCGGCTCGGACCGGCCGCGGCCGGCGCGTGGGCGGGCGCGGCGCTCGGGATCTCGCTGTCCGCGGGCAACTCGCTGTGGATCGGTGCCGGAGCCTCGCTGATCGCGTTGGTGTTGCGACCGTACGGCGGCCGCCGCACCGCGCTGGCGGCGGCAGCGGCGGGAGCGGCGCTGGTGGCGCCGAGCGTGGCCTGGCACGTCCACCGGCTGCATCACGGCATCGTTCCGGCGCTCGCGCAGCATCACGCGACGGCCGACGTCGTCGTGACGCTCGTCCGGGACCCGGCGCCGATATCGGGTGACACCGGTGCCGGTCGGTTCGTCGTCGACGCAACGATTCGCAGCATCGGCGTCGGTGGCCGCCGGGCGGTCAGCGTCCCTGTGCTTCTGCTCGCTCGTGGCGCCGGCTGGCAGGAGCTGCTGCCCGGCCAGCGGCTCGAGGTCCGCGCCCGGTTGAACCCGCCGCGTTCGGGCGACGACGTGGCGGCAGTTCTCGACACCCTCGCGCCGCCGCGGCTGCTCGGACGTCCGCCTTGGTGGCAGCGTGCAGCGGGTGCAGCCAGACAGGCGCTGCGACGAACCTGCGCCGGCATGCCGCCGGACGAGCGAGGTTTGCTGCCCGGCCTCGTCGACGGCGACACAGCCGCGGTGCCCCTCCGGCTGCGCGACGACATGCGCGCGACCGGTCTCAGCCATCTCGAGGCCGTGTCCGGGGAGAACCTCGGCATCGTGCTCGCGGTCGTGCTCACCGTCTTGCGCGGGGCCGGATTGCGACGGCGAATGCGTGCGGCCGGCGCAGCCGTGGCGGTGATCGGGTTCGTCGTGCTCGCCCGACCGTCGCCCAGTGTTCAGCGCGCGGCAGTCATGAGTGGCGTGACCCTGGTTGCGATGTTGTCGGGCCGACGTGCCGCAACCCGCTCTGCGCTGGCGGCCGCGGTGCTTCTCCTCGTCCTGCTGGATCCGTTCCTTGCCCGTTCGATCGGCTTCGTGCTGTCAGTCGTCGCGACGGCGGGCATCGTGGTGCTCGCGCCAGCGTGGATGAAGCGGCTCGAACGGCGACTGCCGCGTCCGCTCGCACTCGCCCTCGCCGTCGCAGCGGCGGCGCAGCTTGCCTGCACTCCCGTTCTGCTCCTCAGCTTCGGCCAGCTCACGCCGTACGCAATCCCCGCGAACCTGGTGGCCGGGCCGGCCGTCGTCCCTGCGACGGTGCTGGGGGTCCTGGGTGCGGTCGTCGCTCCGGTGTCCCCGGCTTGCGCGTGGCCGATTATCTGGCTGGGTGGGCTCCCGACCGGCTTCGTCGCACGGGTGGCGCACGTGTTCGCTGCCCTACCCGGTGCTGCCACGACCACCAGCCGACCCGCGACGATCGCCGTCGCCGTCATGGCGATGGTTGGGTTGGCCTGGGCTGCGAGAAGCGCGGCGACGGTCGCGTCGCGTGAGATTCTGTAGGGGTGGCGCACGCAACCGTGGTGGTCGGCGAGGACGGCCTGCTGGCCGACCGCGCGGTAGGCCGGGTTCGCGCCACGGTGGGACCCGAGGCAACGGTGCACGAAACCGCGGCGGCGGAGCTGACGCCCGAGCTCCTCGCCGAACTGGCATCGCCATCGCTGTTCGCAGAGCCTCGGCTGCTCGTCGTCCGCGCCTTGCAGGACCTTGCCAAGGACATGACCGACCCGCTGGTAGGGGTGGTGGAGGACGACGAGGTCGACCTCACCCTGGTCGGCGTCCATGCCGGTGGGGCGAAGGGCAAGGCGGTGCTCGAAGCACTCAAGGGTGTCGGCGCGACCATCATCCCGGTTCCGAAGATCACGTCGGTTCGCGACCGGGAGCAGTTCGTCGCGGACGAGGTGAAGCAGGCCGGCGGCCGGATCGACCGTGAGGCTGCGATCGATCTGGTCGCGGCTATCGGCACGGATCTGCGGGAGCTTGCGACGGCTTGTGCGCAGCTCGTCGCGGACGTCGGCAAGGGGATCGGGATCGCCGAGGTCGCGACCTACTACCGCGGCCGCGCGGAGTCGAGCGGCTTCACCGTCGCCGACCGAGCCGTCGAAGGCAACGCGGCCGCGGCGATCGAGACCCTTCGGTGGGCGTTCGCGACCGGGCTCGACCCGATCCTGATCAGCAGCTCGCTGGCGGCCAATCTCAGGCTGATCGCGCAGGTGGCCGCAGCGGGGCACGGCTCGCCGGAGGCGGTTGCGGGCCGGCTCGGCATGCCGGCATGGAAGGTACGTCGCGCACAGGACTGGTTGCGTCGGTGGCGTCCGGATGCGCTTGCGCGCGCCGTCCGTGCCGTTGCTGATGCCGACGCCGACCTGAAGGGGGCCGCCGACGACGCGGCGTACGCCGTCGAGCGAGCCGTGCTCATCGTCGCCGAGGCGGCGAACTCGGCCGCATGACCGAACCTGACGTCGACGAGCGCCCCCCCAGCGCGACGCGTGACCACCCGCCGTTTCGGATGCGGGACCGGCGCAGCGTCGTGCTGCCGGATCTGCGTCCACCCACGCTCGAGGAGCTCCGGTGGGCCGCGCGACGGCGGCGGGAGCGACGCGAATCCCCGGTTCCCGAGCCCCGTCGCCCGCATGGTCCGGCCGACGAGCGGGAACCGGCGGACGTGGTCGCATCGATCGAAGCTCCTGTCGTCGAGGTCACCGAGCCGGAACTAGTAGAGGCCGCGCCCGTCGAGGTCGATCCCGTCGAGGTCGATCCCGTCGAGGCCGAGGCCGCCCCGCTCGAGGACGAGGCCGCCCCGCTCGAGCCGGCCTGGCCCGCAGCGGTCGAGGAGTCGTGGCCCGCGACCGATGACCCGCGGCCGTGGCGTCCGGTCGTGCTCCCCGACCCGGCGGCGGTTGAGATCGACGACGACGAGCTGCCGATCATGGCCTGGCCGGAGCCCATCGCCGCGCCGGTGCTCGAACCGGCGCCGCAACCCGCTGCCGTCGAGCCCGAACCCGCGACCGAGCCCTACCCGGACGAGCCGCCCTCGGACGAGGTCGACCTGCCGCCGCTGGTCTCGCACATCCTCGTCGTTCGGGAGCCGGCTCCGCCCGACCCGGGCCGGATCGCGGTGCTCGACGAGCCGGCGGTCGAGACGGCGACCGTCACCCGCCTGGTTCCGCTGGAGCAGCCGGTCGAGGACAGTCCCGTCGAGCGGGATGCGGATCCCGTCGACGCGGTGTACGACGTGCCCTCAGCCGTGGATGGGCGGGCGGCGCCGCTGTACTGGCGGTTGCTGCGGTTGCGCCACACGCGGCCGAACGGGTGGCTTCGGGCCTTGTTCTTCGAAGGCGCGGTGGCGGTTGCGGTGGTGCTCGTGCTCGCGGAGGCGGCGAGCGTATGGACCATCGTGGTCCTGCCGTTCGTCGTCGCGGTGGTCGTCAAGGCCAACGACGTGCTGGCGGGAAGTCTCCGGCGTACCTACCGGCAGGCGCAGCCCCGCTCTGAGCGGGACGGCCAGGGCTAGCGGGCCTAGAGGGCCTAGAGGGCCTTCGTCCGGGCGGCCATCGCCGACTTGCGGTTGGCGGCCTGGTTCTTGTGGATCACGCCCTTGCTGGCCGCCTTGTCGAGCAGCCGCGAAGCGCTGCGCAGCGCAGTCGTGGCGGCAGCGGCATCGCCGCCGTCGGCGGCCTCGCGGAACCGTCGTACGGCGGTCTTGAGCTCCGACTTCACGGCCTTGTTCCGGACGCGCGCAGCCTCGTTCTGCTTGTTGCGCTTGATCTGGCTCTTGATGTTGGCCACGCGGGAGCTACCTCGATCGATGTGAGTGAACTTCTTGCGGAACTTCCGGCTCAAAAGATTAGCAGCGGGGCTCCTCGAGGGCGAACCAAGCGCGTGCGCAGCAGGCACAATGGGACGTGGCCAACGGCGGTGCGATGACGGATCCGAGCCGGATCCGCAATTTCTGCATCATCGCGCACATCGACCACGGCAAGTCCACGCTCGCGGACCGCATGCTCGAGATCACGGGTCTCGTCGACTCGCGCCAGATGCGGGCGCAGTACCTCGACAAGATGGACATCGAGCGTGAGCGCGGCATCACGATCAAGGCGCAGAACGTGCGGCTGCCGTGGCGGGTCGACGGCGAGGACTACGTCCTGCACCTCATCGACACGCCCGGCCATGTGGACTTCTCCTACGAGGTCAGCCGGAGTCTCGCGGCGTGCGAAGGCGCGATCCTGCTGGTCGACGCAGCACAGGGGATCGAGGCGCAGACCCTCGCGAACCTCTATCTCGCGATCGAGAACGACCTGACGCTGATCCCGGTGCTGAACAAGATCGACCTGCCGGCGGCGCAGCCGGAGAAGTACGCCGGCGAGATCGCCCGGATCATCGGGTGCGAGCCGGGCGACGTGCTGCGGGTCAGCGCCAAGACCGGCGAGGGCGTGCGCGACCTGCTCGACCAGGTGGTGGCCCAGGTGCCGGCACCCGTCGGTGACCCGGACGCTCCGGCCCGGGCGCTGATCTTCGACTCGGTGTACGACATCTACCGCGGGGTCATCAGCTACGTGCGCGTGGTCGACGGCCGGCTGACCACGCGTGACCGGTGCCTGATGATGTCGACCGGCGCCACCCACGAGACGCTCGAGGTCGGGGTGGCCGCGCCGGAGCCGACGCCGACGCCGAGCCTGGGTGTCGGCGAGGTCGGCTACGTCATCTCGGGCGTGAAGGACGTGCGGCAGGCGCGCGTCGGCGACACGATCACGAGCGCGGCACGCCCGGCCAAGGACTCGCTCGGCGGCTACCGCCACCCGAGGCCGATGGTCTACTCCGGCCTGTATCCGATCGACGGCAGTGACTACCCGTTGCTGCGCGATGCGCTCGACAAGCTGCAGCTCAACGACGCCGCGTTGGTCTACGAACCCGAGAGCTCGACCGCCCTCGGGTTCGGGTTCCGATGCGGCTTCCTCGGGTTGTTGCACCTCGAGATCGTTCGGGAGCGGTTGGAGCGTGAGTTCGACCTCGCGCTGATCTCCACCGCGCCCAACGTCGTCTACCGCGTCGAGATGGAAGACGGCGACGAGGTGGTCGTCACCAATCCGGCGGACTGGCCGGCCGGGAAGATCGGCGAGGTCTACGAGCCGGTCGTCGACGCGATGCTGCTGCTCCCCAACGACTACGTCGGCGCGGTGATGGATCTGTGCCAGACCCGGCGCGGGACGCTGAAGGGAATGGAGTACCTCTCCGAAGACCGGGTCGAGCTGAAGTACGTGCTGCCGCTCGGCGAGATCATCTTCGACTTCTTCGACCAGCTGAAGTCGCGCACGCGCGGCTACGCCTCACTGGACTACGAGCCGGCGGGGGAGCAGGTCGCCGACCTCGTGAAGGTCGACATCCTGCTCCAGGGGGAACCGGTTGACGCGTTCAGCGCGATCGTGCACAAGGACAAGGCGTACGCGTACGGCACGGCGATGGCCTCGAAGCTGCGCGAGCTGATCCCGCGGCAGCAGTTCGAGGTACCGATCCAGGCCGCGATCGGCTCCCGGGTCATCGCGCGCGAGAACATCCGCGCGATGCGCAAGGACGTGCTCGCGAAGTGCTACGGCGGTGACATCACCCGTAAGCGCAAGCTGCTCGAGAAGCAGAAGGAAGGCAAGCGGCGAATGAAGATGGTCGGGCGGGTGGAGGTTCCGCAGGAGGCCTTCATCGCCGCGCTGTCGACGAACGCCGCCGCCGAGAAGTAGGGCCCGCCGCTTCATCTTGACCCGAGCCACCGGACCTGGGCCCGCCGAACTTGCGACTTCGTCCCGAATTTCTCGCTAGAACGGCACGAAAGTGCAAGTTCGCGGGTGACTCGGAGCACTGGGGATCGGTGTCACCCGCACACTGGTCGGGTGCCTTCGCCCCTTCCTGACGGCGAGCCGGCGCCCACCGATGGCGGGCTGCCGGCCGTCGCGCTGGCGGAGTTGGGGCAGCGCCCGTTCGGTGTGTACATCCACGTGCCGTTCTGCGCGTCGCGTTGCGGATACTGCGACTTCAACACCTACACGGCCGGCGAGCTGGGTGGCGGCGCCTCACTAACCGACTATGCCGCGACCGCCGCTCGCGAGTTCGAGCTGGCCGCAAGGGTGCTCGGCCGGGATCGGCCGCGTGCGACGACCGTGTTCTTCGGCGGCGGCACGCCGACGCTGCTGCCGGCCGAGCAGCTACGCGAGCTGTTGGGCTGCGCACGGGTGGTGTTCGGCTTCACGGCCGATGTCGAGGTGACCACTGAGGCGAACCCGGAATCGGTTGATCCTCGGTATCTCGGCGAGCTGCGCGCCGCCGGGTTCACGCGGATCAGCTTCGGAATGCAGTCTGCGCAACCGCACGTGCTCGCGGTGCTCGACCGCGAGCACAGCGCGGGGCGTGCGGGGGCGGCCGTGGCCGAGGCGCGCGAGGCGGGGTTCGACCACGTCAACGTCGACCTGATCTACGGCACGCCGGGCGAGACCGACGAGGACTGGCGGGCGTCGCTCGAGGCAGCGGTCGACACGGGTGCCGACCACGTCTCCGCCTACTCCCTGATCGTCGAGCCCGGCACCCGGCTCGCGGCGCGGGTCGCCCGAGGTGAGCTGCCCGCACCCGACGACGATGTGCTGGCCGACCGCTATGCGACCGCCGACGAGATGCTGTCGGCCGCTGGGTTCGAGTGGTACGAGGTGTCGAACTGGGCGCGCGGTCCTGGGTCCCGGTCGCGACACAACCTTCTCTACTGGACCGGCGCGGACTGGTGGGGGTTCGGTCCGGGCGCGCACAGCCATGTCGGCGGGGTGCGGTGGTGGAACGTCAAGCACCCGCGTGACTACGCGGCTCGGCTGGCGGTGTCGCATTCGCCCGCGGCCGCGCGCGAGATCCTCACGAAAGAGGACCAGCGCGTCGAACGGGTGATGCTCGCGATCCGGCTCCGCGACGGCTTGCGCCTCGAGGACCTCGGCGAGCAGTCCCTCGCAACGGCGTCGCAGCTGGCCGCCGACGGCCTGTTGCAGCCGGCTGCGCTCGAGGCGGGTGAAGCGATCCTCACGTTCCGGGGTCGGCTGCTCGCCGATGCAGTCGTCCGCGCCATGATCGCTTCGTGAGGGGACTGCGCGCTGCGCTGGGTGTTGCTGTCGCGCTGACCGTCGTCGCGCCGGCAAGTGGTGGTGCCGCAGCCCGTTCGGTGCCGCCGCCATCTGCCGCGAGGTCGCCACACCACGCCACCGCGGGCCGGCCGCTCGGCTTCCTGCATGTCGGGGCCGTCGGCACCGACGGGTTGCGGCAGATCGTCGATGGGCACGGCCGGACGGTGCTGCTGCGCGGCGTGAACATCGACGGCCTGGTCGACTACTGGAAGCCGTCGCTGCGCGCGCCGTACCCGAGCGGCCCGGCGGCGTACCGCCACCACCGCTGCCCGCCGGATGACCGACGGATCGAGGGTGTGCCGATCTGCTGGTTCGATCTGCCCCAGATGCGCCGGCTGGGCTACGACAACATCCGGCTCAACGTCTCCTGGTCACTGTTGGAACCGCGGCCCGGCCACATCGACTCGCACTACATCGCGAGGATCGCGCAGGTGGTGCGCTGGGCGAAGCGGCAGGGCATCTGGACGACGATCGACCTTCATCAGGACGCCTGGAGCAAGTACGTGTTCACCGGCCGCGGCACGAAGTGCCCGCCACCGCTGGGGTCGACGGTCGGGTACGACGGCGCACCGAAGTGGGCGACGCCGTCGCCGCTGCCGGCGTGCACGGTGGACAACACGCGAGAGCTCGATCTTGCCGTCGTTGCCGATGCGCAGCGGTTCTGGTCGGACCTTCCGGCGCCTGACGGGATCGGGTTGCAGGAGCACTACACGCACGTGCTCGCCGTGCTGGCGAGGCGGTTCGCTCACGAGCCCGCCGTCGCGGGATACGACCTCATGAACGAGCCCGAGCCCGGCGCGATGGTGGAGACGGAGAACACCCTCGAGCTGTTGCCGTTCTACGCGAAGGCCGCCCGCGCGATCACCTCAGCTGTCCCTGGCTTCCGACAGCTCCTGTTCTTCGAGCCGGGCGTCGAGCGCAACACGACCGCGCAGCGCGCCTTCTTCACACCCTGGTCGTCGGTTTCGGCATACCCGAATGCCGTCTACGCGCCGCACGTCTATACCGATGTCTTTACGCTCGGCGCAGTTGCCGGCACACCAGAAGTCGCAACGTTCGCCTCCGACTACGCCGCAGCCGCTGGTGATGCGAAGGCGCTCGGCCTGCCGTTGTGGGTGGGGGAGTTCGGCGGTCCGCCGGCGAGTGACCGGGCGGTGCTCGCGAACCACTACTCCGAACAGGAAAGCTGGCGCATCGGGGGGACCATGTGGCTGTGGAAGGAGAATGCGAACGACACCGCGCCGGACACGTTCTGGGGGATCTACGGTCCTCCGTTCTGGGGCAAGGATGTCCGTGGCGTGGCGCAGCCGAAACGGGTTCGCCGTACTTCACGCGTATATCCGGTGCTGACCGCCGGCCGCTTGCTCCGATCCACCAGCGACCCGTCCGCAGGGACAGCGCGGATCGTCGCGACATCGCCGAGGGTTACCCGCGGCGACCGGCACGACGGCGCGCTGGTCGAGGTGCCCGCTGTGTTTCGAGGGCGCATCGTCGTCACCGGCGCGCGCGATGAGGTGGTGTCCCGCGGCGCGGGGCGCGACGTGTGGCTGTACCCGGATGGCGGCCGCTACAGCCTCCGGGTGCTAGCGCCGTAGCGCGCGGCGCACCTCCTCGGCTGCGCGTTCGCCGGATCGGACGGCGCCGTCCATGTATCCGGTCCAGACCGTGGCGGTCTCCGTGCCGGCCCAATGGATTCGGCCGACGGGTTCACGAAGGGCGGGCCCGTAGTCCGTCCATGTGCCGGGCCCGAAGTAGCCCGCGTAGCAGCCGCGGGTCCATTGCTCGTCCGCCCAGGACTTCTCGACGTACGTCACGACCTTGCGTGCCTTCGGCCCGTAGTAGCGGGCGAAGCTCTCGATCACTCCGTGGCGGCGCGCTTCGTGGGTCATCGACAGCGCCTTGCGGCCGTCGGAGCCCTCGATGAACCCCATCAGCACGCCCGGTCCGTGCTGCGCTGTCGAGTCCGGCGGTGAGTTGTCGAAGGTCACCTTGACCGGCCCGGTGTCCGACGTCGCCTGACCGGCGAGACCGTCCGCGCGCCAGAACGGCTCGTCGTACACGCACTGCACCTTGATGACCGTGCCCATCGGCATGCGCTGGGTGAGCTGGTCGCGCAGCGCCGGTAAGGCGGGGCGGTAGTCGATCCGGCCGGCGAGCGTCGGGGGAATGGCGACGATCACACGTCGACCCGTCACCTCGAATCCGTCGCCGCTCACGACGACACCATTGGAGGTCTGCTCGATCCGTCGCACCGGAGAGGACAACCGGAGCCGGTCGCCCAGGGACCGTGCGGCCCGGATCGCGATCAGCTGCGAGCCGCCGTGCAGCCGGTACATCTGCGCGCCGTTGTGAGTGTTGACCAGCGACCCGAAGCTCCCGGCGGCGTGCGTGTAGAACAGCGCGTGCAACATCGAGATGTCACGCGGCTCCGCTGAGAAGACGGACTCGACGGCGAGCTCGACGAGCTGCCGGCCGTCAGTCGTCACGAGGCCGGCAAACGGCTGGCCCGGGAACGAGTCACCGCGGTCCATCCACGACTGGACGGTCATGGCGTCCCACTCGGCCGCGTGCGCCGCGCGCCACGGCGCGTCGAGCGGCACGGTCAGGCACCGCTTGTCGATTGCCAGGATCGCCTCGCCGGCCTCGGCGGCGCCGGTGGGCGTGTCGGTCGGGATCCGTCCGCTGTAGGTCGCGACCGAGCCGTTGCGGTAGTCGACGTACTTCCCGGCGTTGTACGTCGGGTAGCGCGCGACCCCTACTGCACGGGCGAGCTCCCAGATGTGGCGCTGCCCTGTCACCGCGTCGTCGGTGGGGTAGTCGCCAGGGTCGGACAACCCGCGATCAGGCAGGTTCTTGTCCGGGCCGAGCCACTGGCCACCGACCTCCACGATGTGACGTGAGTCGATCGGATGGTTGAGGGTGCGGCCACCGACCCGATCGCGCGCCTCGAGCACCACGACGTCGATCCCTTGTGCGTGCAGCCGACGGGCGGCGCTGATTCCGGCGAAGCCCGCGCCGACCACGACTACTTCGGCGCGGGATCTGCCTCGCGCCGGCTCCGCGGCGATCGCCTCGGCCGCCGACCACGGTAGGAGGGTCGCCGCGGCACCCAACGCGCTGCCCGCCAGCAGATCGCGCCGGCTGACGCTAGTCATGTGGACCGTCCTCGGTTCGGGGTCAGGTCGGCGTACACCGCGGTCTCGAGATAGTCGTCCTCTTGGGGGGACCTCGATCCGGCGGCGAGTGTCGCACCTTCCGCGCGTAGCGCGGCGCGTGACCCGTCGGGTCTCACCCACGGCGCCAGCGCCACGAACTGCGGTTTGCCGCCGGCGTAGACCTTCGCGACACCCGGGTCACCGTCGGCACGGTCGAGCTGCGAGTCGCCGACGTAGCTGCGGGCCAGGCCGCGGTGACCGCGAGCGAGGATGGCCGACTGGCCGTCGAAGTCGAGGTCGAGCAGGTTGCCCACCATCATCGGGTTCACGGCGTAGCGGAAGCTCACCGTCGGATCGGTGACCGCGCGCCAAGCGGATCCCATCCACTCCAGCGGCTGCCAGTACCCGCCGCCGCCGTCGCCCGCCCACCGTCCCGGGTTCGCCTCGGCCTGGATGACGGTGTCGACGCCGAGCTTGCTCATGCAGGGCATGTAGGACACGGCCAGGTTGCGGCACGGGTGGAAGTGCGCAGGGCGCCTGCCGTAGGGGTAGCCCCAGCTGAATGCCGGGAGGCTGGTCGCGAATCCGAGCCGGTGACCCGCGACGACGTAGCCCGCCGCGTTCCGTCGGCCGGCCGCGCCGGTCGAGGGACCTTCGTCGAGGCCGAGGATGGTTGTCTCGAGACTGGTCAGCGGAACCTTGTAGTTGCGGAACAAGAGGTTCCGGGCGCCGTCAGGGGCATGCGGGTGGACGTCTCGAGGACCCCACAGGAACGTCGTGTTGTGGACGGTTGCGCTGGTCGCGACATATGCCGTGCGCAGCTTCGGAATCGACGGATCGCCGAACTCGCGCACGAGAAGCGGGTCGTGCGTCTCGCGGTACCGCGGTTCGTTGTTGGAGGCGACGACGTAGATGCCGAAGCGCCTCGCGATGTTGCTGAATGTCAGGTCGAAGGCCCGGACGAAGGTGTCCGTCGCGGCGACGAGCACTTCCTTGCGCGCGTCGATGGGACCGAACATCGACTGGTAAGCCGCGACCTGCGGCGAGTAGGCAGCGTTGAGCTCACCGAGCGCGAGCGCGGCGCTCACGGGTTCAGCGTCGCCGGCCGGTGCGCGCAACGCGCTCTCGGCCTGGGCGCGGACGGTTGCGCCGCGGGCACCCGTTGCAAGCGTCATCAGCCCGATGTCCTCGTTGAAGACGGCGAGGGTCGGTTCGCCGCGCTTCTCGTGCGGGACGACGAGCTCCTTGACCAGACACGTCATGGCGCGACGAAAGCTCGCGTAGCTGACGACGTTCGCGACCTGCTGGTCGTATTGGATGCCGACGACGCGAAGATCCCCGTGACGCACCGTGGTGCCCGATGCCGGCGCGTACCGGGGTGGACGCAGCGCCCGGCAGGTCGCAGCCACCGGCTTTGCGGCATGGACAGCGGGTGCCAGCGCGAGCGAGCTCGCGGGCAGCGCCGCGGGGAGCGCCGAGACAAGCAGCGGAACGAACCAGCGGCGGCGCACAGCCCAGCGTTCGCGGTGGCTGGGCGGTGCTCCTGCTCGGCTCTAGGCCGTACGCCGAGTCGCTTGCCCGGGGACCAGGCCCGCCGTCAGATCGCTTGCGCCGGCGCCGTCACGAAGTGCGGCGGCCAGGGTCTTCAACGCAAGGGTGATGATGCCTTCGGCGCTGCTGACCTCGGTGCGCAGGAAGGTGGGTCCGAGGTCGCGTCCGATCACCAGCACCGCCCGCAGCTGTGGCACCGGGATGCGCATCCATGTGGACTCGCCGGTTCGGCCTGCGATCGCCCTGAGCGGCAGGTCTGCCGGCGCCAGTGCGTCGTGCGGAGCGCCGGAGCAGTAGAGCGCGGCCGACTCCGGGTCCGGCGAGCGGAGCTCTGCCCAGTCGGCTTCGACGGCGGCCGGCAGCATGTCGACGAGGATCTCGACGCCGCGCTGCGGAACAGCGAGGAGATAGGTCAGCAGATCCAGGTCGGCCCGGCCGTCGAGCAGCCGCCGCGAGAACCGGCAGCTGATCACCTCGACGCCCCGCTCACGGGCGAGCGCGTCGAGCAGCGGCCGGTGGTCGACGTTGTCGGGCCAGCGCAGCCCGAAGTCGTCGATGGCGCGGCCGCCCTCTGACTCGAGGACGGACACCCACAGCACGTCCGCTCCGCTACGGGCGATCGCCTGGGTGACCCGGGCCAGCGACCCGGGCTGGTCCGGCAGGCTGATGCGCAGCTGTACGCCCACGTCCGCTCCCTTCGCTGCGGCCATGGTCCAGGTGGCGCGTTACGGCGGCGTATCGGGCAGGTCACGCCGGTACACTTGGCACTCGTGGGCAGGGAGTGCCAGACGAGCTCCAGGCTCGGCGAGGAGGTGACGCAGCGTTGATCGAGGATCGCAAGCTCGAGGTGTTGCGCGCGATCGTCGAGGACTACGTCTCGACCAATGAGCCAGTGGGATCGAAGGCCCTGGTGGAACGGCACCGCCTCGGCGTGTCGCCCGCGACGATCCGCAACGACATGGCGGCGCTCGAGGACGAGGGGTACATCACCCAGCCGCACACCAGTGCCGGGCGCGTGCCGACCGACAAGGGATACCGGCTTTTCGTCGACAAGCTCTCGACGGTGAAGCCGCTTTCCGCGCCCGAGCGCCGGGCGATCGAGGGCTTCCTCGGTGGCGCGGTGGGCCTCGACGACGTCGTCAACCGGACGGTCCGGCTGCTCGCGCAGCTGACCCGGCAGGTTGCGGTCGTTCAGTACCCGTCACTGTCGCGCTCCGCGGTTCGCCATCTCGAGCTCGTCGGGCTGTCGGACACGCGAGTGATGGTCGTGCTGATCACCGACTCTGGCAGGGTCGAGCAGCGGATCGTCGAGCTGCCGGGAGTGCTCCGTGAGGACGACCTCAGCGACCTCCGCACCCGGTTCAACGCCCGGATCTCCGGCCACCTGCTGTCGGAGGCCCCCACCTTGCTCGCGGACCTGCCCGAGGCGGTCGCGCCGGACGAGCGGGCGAACGTCACGGCCGTGCTCGCGACCGTTCTCGAGACCCTCGTGGAGCACGTTGACGAACGAGTCGTGATGGCCGGAACGGCGAACCTTGCTCGCGGCACGGCGTTGGACTTCCCTGGTTCGATTCGGCCGGTGCTGGAGGCGCTCGAGGAGCACGTGGTCCTGCTTCGGCTGTTCGGCGAAGCGGGCGACCAGGACGTGCATGTGAGCATCGGCGGTGAGAACCCCCACGAGGGCCTACACACTGCGTCGGTGGTGTCGACGGGGTACGGCGCGGAGGGCCTCACGTCGTACGCCTCGCTCGGCATCGTGGGACCGACGCGCATGGACTACCCGGGCGCGATCGGTGCGGTGCGCGCGGTCGCGCGGTACGTCGGACACATCCTTGCCGAGTCCAGCTGATGGCCCCTCGCGACTACTACGCGATCCTCGGCGTCGACCGTGGCGCGACTCCCGACGAGATCAAGAAGGCCTACCGCAAGCTCGCGCGCGAGCTGCACCCCGATGTGAACCCCAGCGCTGAGGAGCGCTTCAAGGAGGTCACCGCGGCCTACGAGGTGCTCTCCGACCCGCAGAAGCGGCAGATCGTGGATCTCGGTGGCGATCCGCTCGCACCCGGCGGAGGGGGTGCCGGCGCGGCGGGTCCGTTCGGTGGCTTCGCCGACATCATGGATGCCTTCTTCGGCGGCGCGGCGGGCATGGGAACCCGCGGTCCGCGCTCGCGGATCCAACCCGGTGCCGACGCCCTCATCCGTATCGATCTCGACCTTGCCGACACCGCGTTCGGCACGACCCGCGACATCACCCTCGACACGGCCGTGAAGTGCAGTCTCTGCAACGGCGCGGGCACGGCCGCGGGGACCCATCCGGAGCAGTGCCGGACGTGCAACGGCCGCGGCGAGGTGCAGTCGGTGCAACGGTCGTTGCTCGGTCAGCTCATGACCTCACGTCCCTGTCCCGACTGCGGCGGCTTCGGGACGAAGATCCGTACCCCGTGTCCGGACTGCGCCGGCGACGGCCGGGTCCGCGCTCGCCGTACCGTCACGGTCAAGGTGCCGGCCGGGGTCGAGGACGGCATGCGGTTGCGCCTCGCCGGTGAGGGCGAGGTCGGACCGGGCGGCGGGCCGGCCGGCCATCTGTACGTCGAGATCCGCGAGCGGCCACATCCGTCGTTCGTCCGCGACGGCGACGACCTCCACTGTCGCGTCCAGGTGCCGATGACCGCGGCGGCGCTGGGAACCGAGGTCGCACTCACCACGCTCGACGGCGAGGAGCGACTCGTGGTCAAGGCCGGCACTCAGGCCGGCAGCGTCACGACGCTCAAGGGCCGCGGCGTTCCGCATCTCAACCGCAGCGTCGGCCGGGGCGACCTGCACATCCACTACGACGTCGTGACCCCGACGAAGCTCGATGCCGAGCAGGAGCGGATCCTTCGGGAGCTGGCCAAGGCCCGGGGCGAGGAGTCGCCGGAGATCACGGTCACGACTCCCGCCGGGACGGGTGGCCTGTTCTCCCGTCTGCGCGACGCCTTCAAGTAATCGCGTCGTCGTGACCCCGCCGATGTTCCGGGCACCTTCGGGCGCGGCGCACAGCGGGTCGGTCACCCTCGACGGATCCGAAGGTCACCACGCCGCTGACGTCCGGCGGCTTCGCGCCGGCGAGGCGATCTGGCTCAGCGACGGCCGAGGGACCCGATGGGAGGGAACGGTCGCCACCGTCAGGCGTGGTGCGCTCGACATCGCCGTCGAGCGAGTGACGACCGAACCGGCCGGGCGTCCTCGGCTGGTTGCCGTTCAGGCACTCGCCAAAGGTGGTCGGGACGAGGCCGCGGTCGAGGCGATGACCGAAGTGGGAGTGGACGAGATCATCGCGTGGTCGGCCTCGCGCAGCATCGCCAAGCCAACCGATCGGACCGCGCCGAAGTGGCAGTCGACCGCGGACGCTGCGGCACGACAGTCGCGCCGGGCCTGGTGGCCCACGATCACCGGGCCGGTCGGAACGACGGCGGTCGCGACGCGGATCGCCGAAGCGGGGATCGCGCTGGTCCTGCACGAGGATGCCGAGCTGTCGCTCTCGGCCGTCGAGGTCACCGGCACGGCGGAGGTTGTTGTCGTCGTCGGGCCCGAGGGCGGCATCAGCGACGACGAGCTCGCGGCGATGACTGCTGCCGGGGCCATCGCCGTACGGCTGGGTCCGACCGTGCTTCGAAGCTCGACGGCAGGTGTCGCCGCGTTGTCGGCGATCTGCGCCCGGACGCGTTGGACCCACGTCACTTAGGCTGCCGAGGCATGAGCGACCCGGACTGCCTGTTCTGCAAGATCGTGGCCGGCGAGGTCCCTGCGGAGATCGTGGCGGAGTCCGACGCGGCCATCGCATTCCGTGACATCGCCCCGCAGGCACCCGTCCACGTGCAGGTCATCCCGCGGGACCACTATCCAAATGTCGCGGCCGTGGCTGCCGACGGCGATGTCGTGGTTGCGGGCCTGTTCCGGCTGGCAGCGGAGGTCGCCGCGATCGAAGGCGTGGCGGAGTCGGGCTACCGGCTGGTCGCCAACACGGGGGCACACGCCTTCCAGACCGTGCTTCACGCTCATGTCCACGTGCTCGGAGGTCGCCAGATGGGCTGGCCGCCCGGCTAATCTTGAGATCAGACATGGCAACCAAGCCACAGGCGAGTTCGACGTCGACGCGCATCGTCGTGCCCGGCGCGCACAGCATGGTGGCGCTGCTGGGCTCCAGCGATGAGCTGCTGCGCATCATCGAGGCATCGCTGCACTGCGACATTCATGTTCGCGGCAACGAGATCACCCTTCGAGGTCCGGCTGACGAGGTGGAGCTTGCGACGCGCCTGTTCGAAGAGCTCGTCGCGCTACTCGATCACGGCGATGTGCTCAACGCCGACGCGGTACGACGTTCGCTGGCGATGTTGCGGCAGGAGACCGAGGAGCGCCCCGCCGAGGTACTGAGCCTCAACATCTTGTCGAGCCGAGGGCGAACCATCCGGCCGAAGACGCTGAACCAGAAGCGATACGTCGACGCGATCGACGCGCACACGATCATCTTCGGCATCGGTCCGGCGGGAACCGGCAAGACCTACCTCGCCATGGCGAAGGCGGTCCAGGCGCTTCAGGCCAAGCAGGTCAACCGGATCATCCTCACCCGCCCTGCAGTGGAGGCAGGGGAGCGGTTGGGCTTCCTTCCCGGCACGCTGAGCGAGAAGATCGACCCTTACCTGCGGCCGCTGTACGACGCGTTGCACGACATGGTCGACCCGGAGTCGATTCCCCGCCTGCTCGCATCCGGCGTCATCGAAGTGGCCCCCCTCGCATACATGCGTGGTCGCGCGCAGCCGGTTGACACTCCCGTGCTGACCCCGGACGGTTTCAAGCCGATCGGAGAGCTACAGGTCGGCGACCTCGTGGTCGGATCCACCGGGCTCCCGACGCCTGTGCTCGGGGTGTATCCGCAGGGCAGCAAGGCGGTGTTCCGTGTCACCACGCAGGACGGCGCATCGACCCGGGCCTGCGGCGAGCATCTCTGGCACGTGCGTACGAGAAGCGATCTCCGGCACGGAAGAGCCGGTCGCGTCGTCACGACCGAACAGATGCGGGGCCGCGAGCGACGCGGTCTTTTCCGCGACTTCGAGCTGCCGCTGGTCGGGGCGGTGGAGTTCCCCCGGCAGGAGATCCCCCTCGACCCCTATGCGCTTGGCCTGTTGCTCGGTGACGGGTGTCTCGCCTTGTCGGCGACGGCGTCGTTCTCGTCGAAGGATCCCGAGCTGGCCGTCGCACTCGAGGCCGCTCTTCCTGGGGTCACGGCCCGGAAACAGGCCGGCGCGTATGACGATGCGTCGAATCGCACCGACGGGAGCCGGGGCGGGGTGATCACCGCGAATCCGGTGGCCGCCGCGATTCGCGAGCTCGGTCTCGCGGGCACTCGATCGGACACGACGTTCGTGCCGACGAGCTATCTGTACAACAGCGCACCTGTCCGGCTGGCCGTCCTGCAAGGACTGCTCGACACCGACGGCAGTCCGGTGGTCCACGCGGGGCGACGCTGCCGGATTCAGTACACGACCTGCTCCGACCGGCTTCGCGACGATGTGATCTTCATCGTGCGGTCTCTCGGCGGGGTCGCTTACACCCGCACTCGAGCGGCTGCCGCCCACACGCTCGACATACGTCTTCCCCAGCCGCTCCTGCCTTTCCGCCTGCGCCGCAAGGCGGACAAGTACGCGACCGGGCTCACGGGTCGGCCGATGCGGATGATCGACTCCATCGAAGCCGACGGAACAGCCGAGTGTGTCTGCATCAGCGTCGCGGCTCAGGACTCGCTGTACGTGACAAGTGACTTCATCGTGACCCACAACACGCTCAACGACTCCTTCATCGTCCTCGACGAGGCGCAGAACACGAGTCCGGAACAGATGAAGATGTTCCTTACCCGGCTCGGCTTCGGATCCAAGATGGTGGTGACGGGCGACGTGACGCAGGTCGACCTGCCCGCGGGCATGCGCAGCGGCCTTCGGGTCGTGCAGGAGATCCTGGACGGAATCGACGACGTGCACTTCTCCCAGCTCACTTCTCAGGATGTCGTCCGGCACAAGCTGATCAGCGACATCGTCGACGCCTATGCGCGCTACGACGCAGTCGCCGAGAAGTCGACGGCGCCCACGAAGCCCGCGGCTGCCAAGCGTCGCGCGCCGCGCGATCGCTGACGCCTCCGGCCTGAGCCATGAGCATCGAGATCGCCAACGAGTCGGGTGCCGACGTCGACGTGAAGTCGATCGAGCGGTTGGCCCGCTACGTGCTGGGCGAGATGGGGGTGAACCCTCTTGTCGAGCTCTCCATCCGCCTGGTCGAGGTCGACGCGATGACGTCGCTGCACGTCCATTTCATGAACGAGCCCGGGCCGACGGACGTGCTTGCCTTTCCGATGGACGAGCTCAACGACCAGCGCGACGACATGGGTGATGGCGACCTCCCGCCGACCTTGCTCGGCGACGTGGTGCTCTGTCCGGCTGTGGCAGCCGCGCAGGCGACCCAGGCGGGCCATTCGCTCGCCGACGAGCTCGACTTGCTGTGTACCCATGGCGTGCTGCATCTGCTCGGTTACGACCATGGCACGCCGGCCGAGGAACGAGAGATGTTCGGTCTGCAGGCTCAGCTGCTCGAGGGCTGGACGCGGGCCAAGGACAAACCCGCCAGATGACCACCACCGATGCCTGGGGGTTGGTGCTCGCCGGCGTCCTGCTGCTCGTCGCGGCTGCGTTGGGAGTCGTCGAGACCGCCCTTGCCCATGTGTCGCGGCTTCGCCTCGAGGCGCTGGTCCGTGACCGGCGCCGTGGTGCCGCTCGGCTCGAGCGCGTGGTCCGCGACGCCGCGACGAACCTCAACGTTCTCCTCCTCGCCCGCACAGTGGCGGAGATGCTCGCCACAACCCTCGCAGCCGTGGTCTGCGAGCGCAGGCTCGGCGAGCTGTGGGAGGCGGTGCTGGTCGCGGGCATCGGAATGGCGTTGTTGCACTACGTCGTCGTGGGTGTCGGTGCGCGCACCATCGGCCGCCAGCACTCCGACGGTCTGGCGCTCATCTCGTCCGGCGTCGTCCTCGCGCTCGGGACGGTTGCAGGCGCCATCACGCGGGTCTTGATTGGCGTCGGCAGCGCTTTGGTGCCCGGCAAGGTGTCGCGAGACTCAGGCTTCACCTCGGAGGCGGAGCTTCGCGACATGGTGGACCTCGCCGAGCAGCGGCAGGTCATCGAGCACAGCGAACGGGAGATGATCCACTCGGTCTTCGAGCTCGGCGAGACGCTGGCTCGCGAGGTCATGGTCCCGCGCACCGACATGGTGTGGATCGAGCGCAACAAGACCATTCGCCAGGCGCTGTCGCTCGCGTTGCGGAGCGGCTTCTCCCGCATTCCCGTCATCGGTGACAACGAGGACGACGTCGTCGGTGTGACCTACCTCAAGGATCTGGCCCGCCGTGCGTACGACGGTGACGGGCACAGCACGGAACGGGTCGAGGAGGCGATGCGACCGGCGTACCTCATTCCTGACTCGAAGCCGGTCGACGAGCTGCTGCGCGACATGCAGGCTAAGCAAGTGCACGTCGCGATCGTCATCGACGAGTACGGCGGCACCGCCGGCCTCGTGACGATCGAGGACATCCTCGAGGAGATCGTCGGCGAGATCGCCGACGAGTACGACCGCGAAGGGCCGCGGGTGGAGGAGCTCGAGGACGGCTCGGTGCGGGTCAGCGTGCGGTTGCCCGTCGACGACCTCGAGGAGCGCTTCGGTGTGAAGTTCGAGCTCGAGGACGTCGAGACGGTCGGTGGTCTGCTCGCCGCGGAGCTCGGCCGGGTGCCGATAGCAGGCGCGAGCGTCGACGTGCGTGGTCTCCACTTCCTCGCGGAGGCCGCCAAAGGCCGGCGCAACCAGGTCGGCACGGTGCTCATCACGAAGACCGCTCCTTAGGCTGTAGCCGGTGACCGAAGAAGACGAGAAGCTCGTCACGCTCGCGCGCTCGGCGCGGGCTCGACTGGCGGCGGCCGAGGGCGCAGCGGTACGCGACGACATCGGGCGCACCTACGTCGCTGCGACCGTGGCGCTGCCGGCATTGTCCCTGACGGCGCTCGAGGCGGCGGTTGCAGCTGCAGCGTCGAGTGGCGCGACGAGGCTGGAGGCGGCGGTCGTCGTCACGGCTGCCACTGATGTGGACCGGGCGGCGCTTTCCGGACTCGGTGACCCCGTCGTCCACGTGGTGCCTGCGTGACGCAGCTGCGTCAGGTGGTCGCGGCTGACGTCGCCTTCCTCGATCGCCAGCACGAGGACCCGGAGGCAGCCGGTGAGTTCAACTGGTTCGGCTATCGGGAGCCGACCCGCGGCAGGCTCGCCGACCAGGTCGCGACCGGCCAGACGGTGCGCGACGACGGCGGCGTCTTCGCGGTTGTCGACGATGCGGGGGAGCTCATCGGTGACGTCAGCTGGCGGACCGCGACCAATGGCCCGCCGCCGTACGGCGACTGCTGGCAGATCGGGATCTGGCTGGCTCCCGAAGGGCGTGGTCGAGGTCACGGCACAGCCGCGCAACGGATGATCGCCGACTACCTGTTCGCCCACTCGACGCACGAGCGTGTCGAGGCAGGAACAGAAGCGGGCAACGTCGGTGAGCAGCGGGCGCTCGAGAAGGCAGGGTTCACCCGGGAAGGGGTGCTGCGGCGCGCCTGCCTGCGCGCGGGGGAGTACCGCGACATGGTCGTCTACTCCAAGCTGCGCGGTGAGCCGTGAGTGAGCCGTTTCGGTCCGGCTTTGCATGCCTGCTCGGCCGGCCGAACACCGGCAAGTCGACGCTGACGAACGCCCTGGTCGGGACGAAGGTCGCGATCACGAGCGATCGGCCGCAGACCACCCGCCACGCGATTCGCGGCATCGTGTCGCGACCCCACGCCCAGCTCGTGCTGATCGACACACCCGGCTTCCACCGGCCGCGGACGCTGCTGGGACAGCGCCTGAACGACCTCGTCCGGGCGACCGTCGCGGAGGTCGACGTGGTGGTCATGTGTGTTCCGGCAACGGACAAGGTGGGACCGGGAGACCGGTTCATCGCCGAGCAGCTGCGAGCGATCGCCGGCCGCACGACTGCCATCGCCGTCGTCACCAAGTGCGACCTCGCCTCGAAGGATGTGATCGGCGCCCGGCTGCTCGAGGTGGCCGAGCTCGGAGAGTGGGCCGAGATCGTCCCTGTGAGTGCCGTCGACGGCTTCCAGGTCGGTCTGCTGGCCGACTTGCTCGTGGCGCGGCTTCCGGTGGGGCCGCCCCTCTACCCGGACGACGAGCTCACCGACTCCCCGGAGGCCGTGATGGTGGCGGAGCTGATCCGGGAGGCGGCGCTGTCCGGCGTACGCGACGAGCTTCCCCACTCGATCGCTGTGGTGGTGGAGGAGCTGGTTCGCGGCGAGGACCGCATCGACGTCCACGCGTTGATGTACGTCGAGCGCGAGAGCCAGAAGGGGATCGTCATCGGTACCGGCGGTGAGCGACTCAAGACGGTCGGCACCGTGGCGCGGCGGCAGATCGAGGCACTGCTCGGCGCGCAGGTCTATCTGGACCTGCGGGTGAAGGTGGCGAAGGACTGGCAGCGTGACCCGAAGCAGCTTCACAAGCTCGGCTTCTGACCTCCGCGGAGGGCCTACTTGATGACGTCGAGACCGTCGATGTCCACCGTCGACTTGTCGGTGAACGGGCTGTGCTTGCCCGTGAAGCGGAAGGTGAAGGTCCGCGCCTTGCGCGGCGTACCGACCGATCCGAAGAAGTCGATTAGCTTGTGGCCGGGCGCCGAGCTGAACAAGTCGGCGGTCGCGACCCGCTTCTTCCCGCGGAAGATGGCGAGCTTGCCGAAGGTGTCACCGGTGCGCGCGATCAACACGTAGCGCCGCCCGCTTGCGGTGATCTTCGCGAAGGCGTTGCGGGCGTTGGTCTGCGCGTGAGATCCGCCGAAGTCGCTGCCGGCTTTCACCGTCGACCATGAGCCGTGGAAGTGGAAGGCGGTGTTGTCGTAGGGGACGACGAGCAGCTTCGTGTCGGCTGCGGAGGGCCGGCCGGACAGGTCCCTCTCGGTGACGGTGAGCACGTAGTTGCCGCCCGCCACACCGGTAAAGGTGTGGGAGCCGGCTGCCGGCGCGTGCGCCCGGTGGTAGACGGGAATGGCGTCGCCGGCGCGGGTTACGACCACGTTGGCGTCCGCGGCCAGGCCGGCCTTCGGTCCGTTGCCTGGGTGCCAGTGCACCGTTACCTCGTTGTGGTGGTGAGCATTGTGCGGTTCGGCCAGGGCGATAGCGGCGTGGGCGGTCGGAAGCTTCGGTGAGAACAGGTACGGCGTGAGAAGCGGCCACAGCGGCGCGCCCAGTCCGGTGACGGTGTCGTATCCGACCTGCGCCGTCACCGGGAGCTCTGCTGCGCTTTTCGTCGCAGCGTGGCTGTCGACGTCTGACTGCTTGCCGTTGCGGCCCGTCGTCGCGTCGCGGTACACGCCACTGTGAGCTGCAAACGCTGAGTACAACGCGGCGTGGATGTCCCCGACTCCGCTGGTCAAGCCGCGCGAAGCCAACAGATTGGTGAACAGCGCCGCGGCGACAGGGGAGGACAGGCTGGTGCCGGCAACCACGGTCGTGCTGGTCGGGAGTGTGCTCGGGCAGAACAGCGGAATCGTGCACGGGCTCTTCGTATAGGTCGTAAGGATCTTGAATCCGGTCGAGGGCGACCCGTCCACCGCAATGTCCGGCACGAGGCGATGCGGTTCAGCTGCGTAGTCGCCCTTGTGTCCGGTGCTCGTACGAAACGTCTGATGCCCGATGCCGCTCTTCTGGTACGCCGGCATCGGGTAGACCGTGGACTCACCGCCGCCGGAGCCGCCGGTTCCCTTGGCTGACTCGCAGGAGGCGGTGTCCTTGCAGGTCCACGCGGTGTCCGACCAGTTGGTGCCGTCGTTGGCGGCGCTGCCACCGATCGCGGTCAGCTTCGTGCCGCCGACGGCAACAACCGTCGGTGAGCTCGCTGGGTAGTCCACCGCGACCTTGGTCGAGGATGCGCTGCGGCCGCAGTCATAGACGCCGTCGTCGCCCGACGCGGCGAAGATCGTGACGCCGGCAGCACTGAGTGCCTGTAGCAGCGGGTCGATGGCCTGTCGGGTGTCGCCGGGGAAAGCACCGGTGAAGTCGTCCTCGCAGGCTCCCCACGAGGTCGTGAGCACTGCGATGTGTGGGTCCCCGCCGTCGGCCGACTTGCCCTGGCCCTGCGTGACGTCGGCGAGCACCTGGCTGAGTGCCTGCACGTAGCCGTCGGTCCGGTTGGTGTCGAAGTACGCACGCTGCTTGGCGTGCGGAGCGGTCGACAGGAGCGACTCCTGGTCGAGGTCCACTTCCTCGCCGAGCTGCGGTGTGGGCGTCGGCGGTGACGATTGCGGTGTGGCGACGGTGCCGGCCACCCCGAACTGCTTGTACTGCCCGCTGTTGACCGGATCCGGCGTGATGTTCACCGATGGCTGGGCGGCGTAGTCGGAGAGGTCGACGTCGTTCCAGGAGACGAACTGCAGCGACGCGATCGTGAGCGGACCGCTCTTGTCCTGCCCCTCGGAGGGGGACCGTCGCGGCGCGCTGTAGGCGTTTCGGAAGTCGGAGCCGTCGAAGTTGGTGTGGGCGCTGAACAACGGCGCGGCACCGTTGTCGGTCAGTACCGCGGCTGTAACACCGGCGATCTGCGGGGGTATCGCTGGGAGCACACCGCGCGCCCGGCCACGGGCTCCGAACGACGACAGCGAGCCGAACAGCTCATGGACGACGGCTGCGGGCGCCGTCGCCTCGATGGTCCACGCTGTCTGGTGACCGATCGTGAAGCCGTCGGCGCGCAACACCGAGCGGACCGTCTGATGAGCCGCCGAGCCGGGAAGCACCGCCGCGAGGTCAGTGACCCGCTGGCGATGGTTGTGGCCCGTCGCGAGGGCGAGCTGCGCGAGGCGAGCCGGGTGCGGCGACTTGAGGAGGACCGTCACGGTCGTTTGTGGACCGGCGGCCGTCGCCGGGGCCGCCGCCAGCAACCCCGCCAGCACTACGCCCGCGCCCGTAGCCATGGCAGCGCGGGAGAAGCGTCGGGCAGTCGGCATGATCTCGCTCTCGAGCAGCTGTGCTGGGGCAAATCCACCGTACCGGGCGGGTTGAACAACGCGCCCGTTTCGGCGCGGATCCGATGATGGCCGCGAGGCGGAGCCTCCTTTCTCTGCCCACTTGCGGGGACAATGAACGCGTGCCGTTGTACCGCGACGAGGCCGTCGTGCTCCGCACCCAGAAGCTGGGCGAGGCCGACCGGATCGTGACGTTGCTGACCCGGCGCCACGGCCGGGTTCGTGCCGTCGCAAAGGGTGTACGTCGTACCGGATCGAAGTTTGGCTCGCGCGTCGAGCCGTTCATGCACGTGGACCTTCAGCTCCACACCTCTGCGTTGGAAGGTGGGAGCGGCCTCGACATCGTGACCCAGGCAGAGACCCTGACGCCGTACGGCGAGCCGATCGCGGGTGACTACGGCCGGTACACCGCGGGCACGGCGGTGCTGGAGACGGCTGAGCGTCTCACCGCGGAGGAGCGAGAGCCCTCGCTTCGGCTGTATCTCCTGACCGTCGGTGCGTTGCGCGCGCTGGCCGAGGGCGAGCATGCGCCCACGCTTGTGCTCGACGCCTACATCCTGCGAGCGCTGGCTGTCTCCGGGTACGAGCCGGTCCTCGACAGCTGCGCCCGGTGCGACCTGGCCGGTCCGCACCGCGCGTTCGTCGTCGCCGCGGGCGGCGTGGTGTGCGCGGAGCACCGGCCGCCCGGCGCTCCGATCGTCGCGATGGAGACCCTGCACCTCATGGCGGCGTTGCTGTCCGGTGACTGGGAGACGGCGGACGCCGCCGAGCCGAAGATCCAGCGAGAAGCGAGCGGTGTCGTCGCTGCGTACCTGCAGTGGCACCTCGAACGGGGGCTCCGTTCGCTGCGCCTTGTCGAGCGCACGTGACGCCTCGACGCACCGTCAGGGCACCGGCTCCGCACCCATCGGGAGCGAAGCCGCCGCAGCTCAGGCCGGAGCTGGTGCCGCAGCATGTCGCGATGGTGATGGACGGAAACGGCCGATGGGCGAAGCAGCGTGGACTGCCGCGAACCGCCGGCCACGAGCAGGGCGAGAGCTCGCTGTTCGATGTGGTCGAGGGCGCGATAGAGATCGGCGTCAAGTGGTTGTCGGCGTACGCCTTCTCCACCGAGAACTGGCGCCGATCGCCTGACGAGGTCCGCTTCCTCATGGGCTTCAACCGCGATGTCATCCGTCGCCGCCGCGACGACATGCACGCGATGGGAGTGCGGGTGCGGTGGGCCGGGCGGCGGCCGCGACTGTGGAAGTCGGTCATCCAGGAGCTGGAGACGGCCGAGCAGATGACGCGGCACAACCGGGTCCTGACCCTGACGATGTGCGTCAACTACGGCGGCCGGGCTGAGATCGGCGACGCGGCGGCGGCGTTGGCTCGGGACGTCGCGGCCGGTCGCTTGGATCCGCAGAAGGTCAACGAGCGGGTGCTTGCGCGGTACCTCGACGAGCCGGAGATGCCGGACGTCGACCTGTTCGTTCGATCGTCAGGGGAGCAGCGGACGTCCAACTTCCTGCTCTGGCAGTCGGCGTACGCCGAGCTCGTCTTCCAGGACCGGCTCTGGCCCGACTACGACCGCCGCGACCTGTGGGCTGCGATCGAGGAGTACGCCCGTCGTGACCGTCGTTACGGTGGCGCGCTGTGACCCGCTTGCATCACGTGAACGTCGTGGTTCGGCCCGGGCAGACGGCGGAGCTCGTCGGCTTCTACACCGGCGTGCTCGGACTCCGGCTGACCGAGAAGCCGACGCTGGGCACCAGCCCGGGCGGCGCGTGGTTCGACATCGACGACGTCACTCAGCTTCACGTGTCGGAGCGCGCGGATGCCGTGATGCACGACGACATGCACTTCGCGCTGGTCGTGGACGACTTCGATGACGTGCTGTCCCGGCTCGCGGCGGCCGGCGCCGAGTGGCGCGAGCAGCCGGACCTCTTCGGCGGGCGTCGAGGTTCGACCCGTGACCCGGTCGGCAACCGAATCGAGCTTCTGGAACGGGCCGGCAAGCTCGCCTAGCGGCTCAGCCGTGAACGAGCTTGATCGTGGCGATCACGGCGATCGCCACGATGATCACGAGGCGGATCGGCCGTCCTTGGGGCCGGACCTGCGCCCACGCCGTACGGGTGAGCCCGATCAGGATCGCGTCTGTGACCACCAGCAGGCCGCCGCCTGCCCGCCCATGGACGAACAAGCCCGCGGCAAACAGTCCGCCCACCGCGAGAGCGCACAGCGCTATCAGGAGGCGGCGCGGCATGCCGGACATCGTCGCATTACGCTGATTGCTTCTCGCCGACCGCCAGCCGGATGGAGTCCGCCGCCATGGCCAGCAACGCCGCCTCCAGGGATGCCGCCCGCATCGAAGACCTCGTCAGCCTCTGCAAACGGCGCGGCATCGTCTTCCCCTCATCGGAGATCTACGGGGGCACTCGTTCCGCTTGGGACTACGGCCCGCTCGGCGTGGAGCTCAAGGAGAACATCCGCCGCCAGTGGTGGCGCTCGATGGTGCAGACCCGCGACGACGTCGTCGGTCTCGACTCCGCGGTCGTCCTCGCCCCTGAGGTGTGGAAGGCGTCCGGCCATCTCGACGCCTTCGTCGACCCACTGGTGGAGTGCCAGTCGTGTCACAAGCGGTTCCGCGCCGACCACCTGCAGGAGGAGTTCGCCGAGCGCAAGAAGCTCGACGATCCGGACTCGATCGACCTGAAGCAGATTCCCTGTCCCAACTGCGGCAACAAGGACACCTGGACCGAGCCACGGATGTTCAACGGGTTGCTCCGGACCCATCTCGGCGCCACCGAGGATGAGGGGTCGCTGCACTACCTGCGGCCGGAGACCGCGCAGGGGATCTTCGTCAACTTCCTCAACGTGATGACCGCGGCGCGGAAGAAGCCGCCGTTCGGGATCGCGCAGACGGGCAAGTCCTTCCGCAACGAGATCACGCCCGGCAACTTCATCTTCCGCACGCGCGAGTTCGAACAGATGGAGATGGAGTTCTTCGTCGCGCCGGGGACCGACGAGGAGTGGCACGAGACCTGGTTGAAGACGCGCTGGGACTGGTACGTCGACCTGGGCCTGAACCCTGAGGACCTGCGCTTCTACGAGCACCCGAAGGAGAAGCTGTCGCACTACTCGAAGCGGACGGTCGACATCGAGTACCGCTTTCGGTTCGGCGGCTCGGAGTGGGCCGAGCTCGAGGGGATCGCGAACCGCACCGACTTCGACCTGAAGACGCACTCCGAGCACTCGGGGCAGGACCTGTCCTACTTCGACCAGGACAAGGGCGAGCGGTGGACGCCGTACGTCATCGAGCCGGCGGCGGGTCTGACCCGTTGCGTGCTCGCGTTCCTGCTCGGCGCGCTGACGACGGACGAGGCGCCGAACGCGAAGGGTGAGATGGAGAAGCGCACGGTGATGCGCCTCGACCCGAGGCTCGCGCCGGTGAAGGCGGCCGTGCTGCCGCTGTCGCGCAACGCGGATCTGTCACCGAAGGCGAAGGCGCTGGCGGAGACACTGCGGGTTCGCTGGAACGTCGAGTTCGACGACGCCGGCGCGATCGGGCGCCGCTACCGGCGCCAGGACGAGATCGGCACGCCGTACTGCATCACCGTGGACTTCGACACGCTCGAGGACAACGCGGTGACCATCCGGAGCCGCGACACGATGCAGCAGGAGCGAATCCCGCTCGACGGCGTCGAGCGCTACCTGCTGGAGCGGCTCCCCGCTTGTTGAGCGCTTGGCCCCCCGGTCAAGGTCAAAGTCAAGGTCAAAGTCAAAGGCGCTGAGACCGGGGCAGGGCTCCCGTTTGTCGTTGGCTTTCGCTGGCCCGTTTCTTCTCGTTGTCGAGCTTGCGTGGCTTGGCCTCACACATTGTGGGATTGACGTGCCATCTGGGCCTGTTTTGGCACGTCAAACCCACAATGTTCGAGATCAGGACCCGCCAACTCGCCAATCAACGCAACCGGCCAGCGGAAACCAGGGAAGGCAGAAGCTGCGCCCCCGGTCTTAGCGCCTTTGCTTTTGACTTTGATCTCCCGCCGAACTCAGTGATCACCTGCCATCCGGCGTGGGTAGGGTTTTGGGGTCGCCGAGGTTGGTCGAGGAGTCTCAAATGCCTAAGTACGTCTATGACTTCCATGAGGGCAACAAGGACCTCAAGGACCTGCTCGGCGGCAAGGGCGCAAATCTCGCTGAGATGACCAATCTCGGCCTCCCGGTCCCGCCTGGCTTCGTGATCACCACCGAGGCGTGCAAGGTCTACCTCGAGTCCGGCACCGAGCCGAAGGAGCTCGAGCAGGAGGTCGGCGAGCATCTCCAGGCGCTTGAGCAGGCGATGGGCAAGAAGCTCGGCCAGGCCGACGACCCGTTGCTGGTCAGCGTCCGCTCCGGGGCCAAGTTCTCGATGCCCGGGATGATGGACACCGTCCTCAACATCGGCCTGAACGACGAGTCCGTGGAGGGTCTTGCCAAGCAGGCCGACAACCCCCGGTTCGCCTGGGACTCCTACCGCCGGCTGATCCAGATGTTCGGCAAGACCGTGCTCGGCGTCGAGGGTGAGCACTTCGACCAGGTCTTCGACGCGGCCAAGGAAGCCAAAGGCACCAAGAACGACCTCGACCTCGACGACGCCGACCTCCGGGGCATCGTCGAGAAGTACAAGCAGGTCGTCGCCGAGCACGCCGGCCGGCCGTTCCCGACCGACCCCCGTGAGCAGCTGGACCTCGCCGTACGCGCGGTGTTCGACTCGTGGAACGGCGACCGCGCGAAGCTCTACCGCCGGCAGGAGCGGATTCCCGCAGATCTGGGCACCGCCGTCAACGTCGTCGCGATGGTCTTCGGAAACATCGGAATGGACTCCGGCACCGGTGTGGCGTTCACCCGCGACCCGGGCAGCGGCGATCAGGGCGTTTACGGCGACTACCTCCAGAACGCGCAGGGCGAGGACGTGGTCGCGGGCATTCGCAACACCGTCGCGCTGGCCGACCTGGAGGACATCGACAAGCCGGCGTACGACGAGCTGATGGGCATCATGGCCAAGCTCGAGAGGCACTACCGCGACCTGTGCGACATCGAGTTCACCGTCGAGCGCAACAAGCTGTGGATGCTGCAGACCCGGGTCGGCAAGCGCACCGCGGCGGCCGCCTTCAAGATCGCGGTGCAGCTCGTGGACGAGGGCCTCATCGACATGGACGAGGCGCTGCAGCGGGTCAACGGCGCCCAGCTCGCCCAGCTGATGTTCCCGCGCTTCGACGACAACGCCGAGAAGCAGCTGATCGCCAAGGGCATCAGCGCGAGCCCCGGGGCTGCGGTCGGCAAGGTCGTCTTCGACAGTCACCGAGCGCAGGAGCTCGCCGACCAGGGCCACGACGTGATCCTGGTCCGGCGCGAGACGAACCCGGACGACCTGCCCGGCATGATCGCGGCCAAGGGGATCCTGACCAGCCGCGGCGGCAAGACGAGCCATGCGGCAGTTGTCGCCCGAGGCATGGGCAAGACCTGTGTGTCCGGGGCCGACGACCTGCAGGTTCACATCCGTGAGCAGCGTTTCGAGACCCCGGACGGCTTGACCGTCAACGAGGGTGACGTCATCTCCATCGACGGCACCAGCGGCGAGGTGTACCTCGGCGAGGTTCCGGTCGTCCCCAGCCCCGTCGTCGAGTACTTCGAAGGCAACCTCGCGGCCGATGCCGATCCGCTGGTCGCCGCGGTCGACCGGATCATCCGCCACGCGGATGGCAAGCGCCGCCTCGGCGTGCGCGCCAACTCGGACACGCCCGAGGACAGCGAGCGGGCGCGCCGGTTCGGCGCCCAAGGGATCGGGCTGTGCCGTACCGAGCACATGTTCCTCGGCGAGCGCCGCCGCTACGTCGAGCAGCTGATCCTCGCGCCAGACGACGCCGCGCGGGACAAGGCGTTGCAGGCCCTGCTCCCGCTTCAGCGCGAGGACTTCATCGGCATCTTGACCGCGATGGACGGGCTGCCGGTCACGATCCGCCTGCTCGACCCGCCGCTGCACGAGTTCCTGCCGGACATCACCGAGCTGTCGGTGAAGGTGGCGCTCGACGAGCACCAGGGAGGTGTGCACGAGCAGGACCAGATCCTGCTCGACGCGGTCCGGCGGCTGCACGAGCAGAACCCGATGCTCGGGTTGCGTGGCGTCCGTCTCGGCCTGGTGATCCCCGGCTTGTTCGCGTTGCAGGTGCGGGCGATCGCCGAAGCGGCGGCAGAGTGCCGGCGGAACGGCAAGGACCCGCGTCCGGAGATCATGGTTCCGCTCGTGGGCGCCGTTCAGGAGCTCGAGGTCGTCAAGGAGGAGGCCGAGGGCATCCTCAAGCAGGTGGCTGAGGAGACCGGCCAGCACGTCGACACGCTCATCGGCACGATGATCGAGGTGCCGCGGGCGGCGCTGACGGCCGGCCAGATCGCGGAGGCGGCGGAGTTCTTCTCCTTCGGTACGAACGACCTCACCCAGATGGGTTGGGGGTTCTCGCGCGACGACGTCGAAGGCGCCTTCTTCGGTCGCTACATCGATCTCGGCATCTTCGGGGTGAGCCCGTTCGAGACGCTCGACGCCGAGGGCGTCGGACGGTTGGTGCAGATCGCGGTGGAGGAGGGCCGGGCAACCCGGCCGACTCTCAAGGTCGGGGTCTGCGGAGAGCACGGCGGGGACCCTGAATCAGTCCACTTCTTCCACCATGCCGGCCTGGACTACGTGTCGTGCTCGCCGTTCCGGGTGCCGGTCGCGCGGCTCGAGGCAGGCCGCGCCTCGCTCGACGCGGCAGGTAGCGACAGCCGGTGACGCCGCTGGCCTGGTTTCGCTGGGCCCGCCGGATCGTCCTGGCTCTCGTCCTCCTCGCCGTTCTGTACGTCGCGTACGTGTGGGTGCACATCTGGTGGGTGGCGCGCGAGGACCAGCATCCGCGCTCTGACGCGATCGTCGTGCTCGGCGCCAGTCAGTACAACGGGCGGCCCTCACCGGTCTTCGCGGCGCGGCTCGACCACGCGCTCGTGCTCTACAACGAGGGCGTCGCCGCGCACATCGTGACGGTCGGTGGCAAGCAACCGGGGGATGCCTACACAGAGGGGGCCTCCGGAGCGACCTACCTCCATGACCACGGGGTGCCACGCAGCGCCCTCGTGGCGCTCCAGACGGGAAGCGACACGCTGCGCAGCCTGCGCGCCGTCAAGTCCAGCTTCACCGCGCACGGCTGGCATTCCGCCGTTCTCGTCACGGATCCCTGGCACTGTCTGCGCGCCCGAACGATGGCGCGCGACCTCGGCATCAAGGCCGACACCTCGCCGGAGCGGACCGGGCCGGCTGTCGGCGGCACGGGCGAGGAGATCAGGTACATCGCCCGCGAGACCGAGGCATATATCTATTACGAGATCTTTCATGACGACAACGAGCATTCGGCGGGTGTGATTTGACGGCGCAGTACGACGCGCTCACGCGTGCCCGTCTGGTCGAGGAGCCGAACAAGTCGGAGCGAACCGTCCGCGGCGAGTTCGTCAGGGACCGGGCGCGCGTCATGCACTCGGCCGCGCTTCGGCGGCTGGCCGGTCGGACCCAGGTCGTCGGCGTCGGGGTGAGCGACTTCCCTCGGACGCGGCTGACGCACTCCCTCGAATGCGCGCAGATCGGTCGCGAGCTCGCGGGTGCGCTCGGTGCCGACCCCGACTTGGTGGACACCGCCTGCCTTGCCCACGACCTCGGCCACCCGCCGTTCGGCCACAACGGTGAGCGCGCGCTGGCGGAGTTCGCCGACAGGTTCGGCGGCTTCGAAGCCAACGCGCAGAGCCTGCGGCTGCTGACCCGGCTCGAGGCGAAGGTGGTCGATGCCGACGGTCGCAGCGCCGGGCTCAACCTGACCCGCGCCACCCTGGACGGTGCGACGAAGTACCCCTGGCCGCGTCAGCCGGAGACGACGAAGTTCGGCTGCTACGAAGACGATCGGCCGGTCTTCGACTGGCTGCGGCTCGGTGCCGTTCCCGCGATGAGGTGCGTCGAAGCGCAGATCATGGACTGGGCCGACGACGTGGCGTACTCCGTGCATGACCTCGAGGACGCGATTCAGGCCGGGCTGCTGTCGCTCGAGTGGCTCGACGGTGATGCCGAGCGCAAGGAGCTGGTCGCGCTGGCGCGCGAGGCCTATCTCGACGTACCGGAGGCGGCGCTCGCCGAGGCGCTCGACCGGTTGCGCGCACACCCGTCGTGGGTGCGCGGGTACGACGGTTCGATGCGGGCGATGGTCGCGGTCAAGCAGATGACGAGCGAGCTGATCGGGCGGTTCTGTGGCGCCGCCGTGCGCGCCACCCACGCCGAGTGGGGCGGCGTGCCGCTGCGTCGCTACGGCGGCAGCCTCGAGGTGCCCGACGAGACGCGCGCGGAGTGCGCGGTGTTGAAGGCGGTCGCCGCGAAGTACGTCATGCGGCGCGAGGAGACGTTGGCGCTGCAGGAACGTCAGCGGGCCCAGCTCGGTGAGCTCCTTGCGGCGATCGCGACCGGTGCACCGGAGACCTTGGAGCCGGCTATGCGAGCGGCCTTCGAGGCTGCGGACAACGACGCCGCACGGCTCCGGGTCGTCGTCGACCAGGTTGCCTCTCTGACCGACACGTCGGCTCTCGCGTGGCATCAGCGCCTCGTCTCGTGAGCGGCCTCGACGACCTCGTGGTGCGAGCCGCCGCGGCGGATGAGGTCCGGCCGCTGCGGATGGCGGTGCTGCGACCCGACCAGCCGGTCGTGCCCGCCGAGTACGACGAGCGACCGGACACGCGCCACGTCGCGGCCCTCGCCGGCGGCGCCGTCGTCGGCTGCGCGAGCGTCTTCCCCTCGCCCTACGACGGCGAGCCGCGGGCGTGGCAGCTGCGCGGCATGGCGGTGGCGCCGGGCAGGCAGGGCACGGGCATCGGGGCGCGCGTCCTGCTCGGGGCGATCGACGTCGCCCGGGCGTCGGGCGCGCCGCTGCTGTGGGCGAACGCCCGCGTGACCGCGCTCGGCTTCTACGAGCGCCTCGGCTTCGAGGTCGTCGGCGAGGAGTACCTCTACGGGCCGGCGAAGCTGCCCCACAAGATCATCCGGATGCGGCTGTGACTCGCCGCGCGAACGGCGGCTGACGCTTCCGGGCCGAATAGAATGCCGGTCGTGGCCGTGACCTCCCCAGCGCCAGGTCGGCTGAGCGTCGGTCCGCTCAGCGCAGAGCAGGTTCGCGACCTCGCGACGCTTCGGCCGCGCGATCGGCTCGCGAACTACGCCTACCTGGGCGTCACCTGGGTGATCATCGCCGGAGCATTCACCGTAGCGGGACTGTGGCCGCGCTGGTGGGTGGTGGCCCTCGCGTTCCTCGTCATCTCCACCCGGCAGCAGTCGCTGCTCAACATCGAGCACGACTGCATCCATGCGAGCTTCACCCGCGACAAGCGGCGTGACCAGATCATCGGCATCCTCGCCTGCGCGTCGCCGGTGGGCTCGCCGTGGTACGCGACGCGCGCTCGCCATCTTGCCCACCACCGGCTGATCGGGACTCCGGGCGACCCGGATCGACCGCTGCACGACACCGCCGACAAGGCGAGCCGGTGGGCGCTGACGCGGTACTTCGGCCTGGCTCTGCTCGGCGGCTATGCGCTTCGGGTGCTGCTGTCGGGGGCCGCGTCGACCGTTCCCGGAGAGCACAAGCTGCGGGACCTGCGCAATCTCGTCGTTGCACAGCTCGTGCTGTGGGGGACCGCCTGGGCCGTCCTGGGCGAGTGGTGGCTCTACCTCGTGCTGTGGGTGCTGCCGCTGTTCACGCTGACCACGTTCTCGCACGTGATCCGCAGCTTTGTCGAGCACGCGGTGCTGACCGAAGAGCGCCCGGAGCACGACAACCTGCTCGTCTCGATCACGAGCAACCCCGTGGAGCTGGCCTTCGTCGCCCCGTTCAACATGAACTACCACGCCGAGCACCACATGTACCCGGCCGTTCCGGCGCAGCGGCTGCCCGAGGTCAGAGCCGCACTCGCCACCACCGCGGAGCCCGCAAGGCTGATCCGCTCGGCGTACCTCACTGCCCTGGTCCGATACACCCGCTCGCTCGGATGACCGCCGCCGCGCAGCAGGACCCAGCGGCACCGATCGAGACCGAGGACGTGCCCTGCACCGGCTGCGGTGCGCACGACGACCAGGTGCTCTTCGAAGGCCGGGAACACGAGTACCGCAACACCACCGACGCGCAGTTCCCGGTGGTCCGCTGCAACCGCTGTGGCTTGGTCCGGCTCAACCCGCGGCCCGCGGTCAGTGAGCTCGCCCGGATCTACCCGCCGGAGTACTACGCCTACCACCTCGTGCACGACGAGATCGACCAGCCGCGACGGTTCTCCCCGGGGGCCCTGGGGGAGCGGATCAAGGCGAGGCGGTATCAGTCCCGTTTCCGCAAGCTGCTCGAGCGCGCAGCGCCCGGCAACGGACCGGCACGCGTCCTCGACGTCGGCTGTGCCGACGGCCGGCTCCTCACGTGGTACCGCGACGCCATCCCGGGGCGCACGATCGAGACCTACGGCATCGACATCGGCGAGGCCGCAGTCGAGCGGGCTCGCCAGGCGGGTCACACGGCGGTCGCGGGACGCTTCGAGGTCGACACCGAGCTGCCGGACGGCACGTTCGACCTGATCGTGGCGAGCCACGTCATCGAGCACGTCGACGACCCGGTCGGCTTCGCTCGCCGTGCTGCGACGCTGCTGAAGCCCGGCGGGCTGTTCATGTTCGCCACCCCGAACGTCGACTCCGCCGATGTACGTCGCTTCGGCCGCTTCTGGGGCGGCTGGCACTTCCCGCGGCACTGGACGCTGTACGACCCGCAGTCCGCCGAGCGCCTCGCCGAGCAGGTCGGGCTGAACCTGGAGTCGATCAGCTACGAGGTCAACCCCGTGTTCTGGAACTGGACCTGTCACGCCTGGCTGCGGGAGCGCCGCGGCGACGAGCTCGCCGACCGGGTCTTCCCGCCGGTGGCGATCTTCCAGCCGTCACCGCGCAGCTTCGTGCTGCTGTCGATCTTCACGATCGTCGACATCCTGCAGAAGCTCATCACCGGCCGCACCGGCAGCATGCAGGTCGAGCTCCGCCGTCCGGTCTAGGGCGGCGTGCCCGTCGGCCCAGCGCCGTACAGTGTCGGCATGCCGGGGCGGATCCGCGACGAGGACATCGCCACCGTCCGTGAGCGCATCTCTCTCGAGACGATCATCGGCGATCACGTCGCGTTGCGGCGGGCCGGAGCCGGCCGGCTGAAGGGCCTGTGCCCGTTCCATGAGGAGAAGACGCCCTCGTTCACCGTCAACACCACGCTCGGGTTCTACAAGTGCTTCGGCTGTGGCGCCTCCGGCGACGCGATCACGTTCGTCCGCGAGATGGAGCACCTTGACTTCTCCGACGCCGTCGAGGTGCTCGCCCGTCGCGCCGGCGTCGAGCTGCGGCGCGAGGAGGGCGGCTCCGCCCCCTCGAAGGGCGGCGGTCAGCGGCAGCGGCTGCTCGACGCGCACACCGCGGCGCAGGAGTTCTTCCGCGCCTCGCTCGCCGGCCCGGAGGCGGCGATCGCGCGGGCCTTTCTCACCGAGCGCGGTTTCGATGAGGCGGCCTGGGACACCTTCGGCGTCGGATATGCGCCGAACGGCTGGGACATCACCGTCAACGAGCTGCGCCGCAAGGGCTTCACTGATGCCGAGCTGCTGGCCGCGGGCATAGCGAGTCAGGGCCAGCGCGGCCCGATCGACCGGTTCCGTGGCCGGCTGATCTGGCCGATCCGCGACCGCAAGGGCGACATCATCGGGTTCGGCGCGCGGCGGCTGCGTGACGACGACCAGGGCCCGAAGTACCTCAACACCCCGGAGACGCCGCTCTACAAGAAGAGCCAGGTCCTGTACGGCGTCGACCTCGCCAAGCACGCCATCGCGACTACCGGCAAGGCGGTCGTGGTCGAGGGCTACACCGACGTGATGGCCTGCCACCTGGCGGGGGAGACGACTGCCGTCGCCACGTGCGGCACGGCGTTCGGGGACGAGCACATCGCGATCCTGCGCCGGCTGCTGATGGACCAGGACGAGCTGCGCGGCCGGGTGATCTACACGTTCGACGGCGACGAGGCCGGCCGCAACGCGGCGCTGAAGGCGTTCGCCGGCGAGCAGAAGTTCGTCACGCAGACGTTCGTCGCGGTGCAACCTGACGGCCTCGACCCCTGCGAGCTGCGCCAGCAGCACGGCGACCTCGCCGTGCGGGACTTGGTGGCGAGCCACATCCCGCTCGCCGAGTTCGCCATCCGGACCACCCTCGAGCGCTACGACCTCACGATTCCCGAAGGCCGGATCGAGGCGCTGGCCGCCACCGCTCCGGTCGTCGCGCAGCTGAAGGACACGTCGCTGCGGGACGAGTACGCGCGACGTCTCGCGGGCTGGCTGGGCATGGAGGTCGAGCCGGTGCTGGCGCGCGTCAGGCGAGGCGGCGGAGCCGCGCCCGCGGCGCCGGAGCCGCAGCCGCGTCGCCGGCAGGCGATGCAGATCCCTGACCCCCGCGACCCCGGCCTGGTCGTCGAGCGTGAGGTCGCCAAGCTCGTCGTACAGCGCCCGGCCCTTGCGGGTCCGCTCTTCGACGGCCTCGGCGAGGAGTGCTTCACCTCCCCGGCGTACGCCGCCGTGCGTGCGGCGGTGTCGAAGGCCGGCGGAGCGGCCCGCTCCGGCGGGGGAGCGGAGTGGGTGTCCAAGCTGGCGGAGTCGGCCGAGACCGACTCGATCCGCGACCTGGTGACCGAGCTCGCGGTCGAGCCGCTGCAGGCCGTCGACGAGTCCGATGCGCGCTACGCCGAGGCGCTGCTGGTCCGGCTCGAGGAAATGGCTCTCACCCGGCGCATCCAGGAGCTGAAGTCCAAGCTGCAGCGGCTGAACCCGGTGGACAACGCCGAGGACTACAACCGGATGTTCGGCGAGCTGATCGAGCTCGAACGGCAGAAGAAGGGGCTGCGGGCGAAAGCGGTCGGCGAGCTCCAATAGCCGCCGCGCCGATCCGGTGTTGGCAGTATTGGCAGTTCAGCGACAAGATCAGACCGACCGGCCGGATCTTTCAAAGGGGAGCGCATGTCCGAGTCCAGCTCCATGCCCGACTTCAAGTCGTTCGCCCGCTACGACCAGCTCTTTCTGGGAGCCGGATTCCTGACCTTCATCTTCAGCTTCATCGCCTTCGCCCACATCCACCTCGCCGGCTTCGGCGGTGACACGATCAGCGCCTGGCACGGCATCGGGACGCTGGCCGCGCTGTTGATCCTCGCCGCGGTGATCGTCGGCTTCATCAACCTCACGTCACCGTCGACGCTGTCCAGCCTCCCGGTCTCGGGACGGTTGCTCGCGACCGGTCTGGCGGCGCTCGCGTTGTTGTTCTTCATCATCCGGTGGGCGACGCTGCCGAGTGCTTCCGGGCCCGGCTTCCACATCGGGTACAGCCTCTACTGGGGCGGCTATGTGTTGTTGGTGCTCAACGTGGTGACGATCGTCGAGGGGTACCTGGGCATGCGGGCGAACGGGGAGTCGATGCCGGGCCACCCGAGTCAGCCGACGGCGCCTTCGGCCTGAGCAACCGCCGACGCCGATCGTGCGGCCTCGCGGGTCCGCACAAACTCGGTGATGCGACGCTCGGAGTAGAAGGACACGATCGGCACTGTCCCGGCGAGCATGGCCGCGACCGCCCACAGCGGGTGCAGCCTGACCCGCCGGGACAGGTCGAACGTGAGCACGATGTAGAGCGGGTACAGGATCACGCCGTGCGGGAAGCCCAGGCCCGCGGCCAACGCGTCGCTGTTGCCCCAGATCTTCAGCGGAGTCGCGATGAAGACCAGGATCAGGATCGAGACTCCGACGATGAAGGCGAGGACGCGGTAGCGCAGGAGCGCGCCCTCGACGCTGCGGAAGTCGAGCAACCCGGAGGCCACTTCAGGCTCCCTTCGCGCGGGCGTTGAGTCGTGCCAAGTAGGCGTTGTACGCCGCGACCTCAGCGTCATCGTCATCCGCGATCGCCCGGGTCGTGATGCCGATCCGCACCCCGCTCTCTGTCTTGATCTCGGGCTCGGGCAGCGGCTTCGCCCCGAACCGCGACGTCATCTCCGGCGAGGCGTCATCGTCGGTGTCGGCCAGCTCGATGCGGATCGTCTTCACCCACAGCACGATCGCGAACACCGCGAAGCACGGCCACTGGAAGGCGTAGGCGTAGTTCTGGATCCCGCCGCTGGAGGACTGCGAGCGGTGCCACTGCCAAAGCCCCAGCCGGAGCATGACCAGCACCGCCGCGATGACCAGGAGGTGTCCTGCCAGCCACTTCGGCGACAGCAGGATCCGCTTCACCCGTTCACGGTAGTCTTGGCCGCAGCCGGGTAGTGCACGCACTACCGCCACCCGGTCCCCCGTAGCTCAATTGGCAGAGCGTTCGGCTGTTAACCGATAGGTTTCTGGTTCGAGTCCAGACGGGGGAGCCACACCGCCCGCTGGGTGATTTGTCTCGGGGCGGTAGCTCAGCTGGTTAGAGCAGGGGACTCATAATCCCTAGGCCGCAGGTTCGAGTCCTGCCCGCCCCACCGCGCGCGAATCTGTGTTACTTCGGCTGATGCCTCCCATTTGGCATTCGGCTGATTGGTAACAGTGTTTCGGTTGATGGGTGACACCTACTTCGGCTGATTGGTGACACTCCCGGTTCATGCGGGAGATGTCTGTGGCTGAACAGCGCTATGA
>DASZOU010000015.1:0-46899 GCA_035550655.1 Mycobacteriales bacterium | reverse complement strand
CGTGCTCTCGACGACCGCGACGGCGACGTTCGTCGCGATGGAGCTTCGCGAGGGCCAGCTGGACTACCGGGGTCCCATGCCGCGCAAGGAGTCGAAGGACTCAGAATGACCCGACCGACACGAAGGAGACGTCCGTGAGCGACGACCTGGTTCTGTACGACGTCGCGGACAACATCGCGACGATCACCCTCAACCGGCCCGAGGCCGCCAACGCGCAGAACCCGGATCTGCTGCACCGGCTCGACGCCTGCTGGACGATGGCGGAGAACGACGATGACGTGAAGGTCATCATCCTCAACGCCAACGGCAAGCACTTCTCCTCCGGCCACGACATGCGCGGCGGTGACTCCGAGGCGGCGCGGAAGTGGACCGTCCAGGACATCTACAAGATCGAGACCCGCCAGTACGTCGGGTACTCGCTGCACTGGCGCAACGTCCCGAAGCCGTCGATCGCCGCGGTGCAGGGCGTGTGCATTGCCGGCGGCCTGCTGCTCGCCTGGCCGTGCGACCTGATCGTCGCCGCCGACAACGCGAAGTTCTCCGACCCGGTCGTCGCGATGGGAATCGGGGGCGTGGAGTACCACGGCCACACCTGGGAGCTCGGCGCTCGCCTGGCCAAGGAGATCCTCTTCACCGGCCGCGCCATCAACGCCGAGGAGGCGAAGGCCGTCGGGATGGTCAACCGGGTCGTACCGCTCGAGGACCTGCAGACCGCGACGCGTGAGCTCGCGCTGGAAATCGCGGCCAAGCACCCGTGGGCGCTGCGGATGGCGAAGCGCGCGGTCAACCAGACGCTGGACATCCAGGGCTTCACGAACGCGGTGCAGGCGGTCTTCGATGTGCACACCCTCGGCCACGGCCACGCGATGACCGAGTGTGGCTACCCGGTGCTGGTCGACCTCGAGGCGATGAAAAAGGAGATCGCCGGCAAGAAGTAGGAGTATCTGGGCATGCGCCTCCATCGGGTGGTGCGGCGGGTGGCCCTGGTAGCGGCAACCGCCGCCGTCATCGTCGTACCGCTCACGCACAACGGCAGGCCGGCCGGCGCGATCGCCGGGCCGACCCTGCCGGCCAACGATCTCGAGGCGATGCTGAGCCTGACCGGTGCGCAGCTCGCGCCGATGGACACTCCCGTCTTCGTACCGGCTCCGAAGCTGCGGGCGGTCCCGAGAGCTGACTGCCGCAGCGGACGCCCGCTCGCGGGTGTGCAGGGCCGGGTCAGCGCGGCTGCCGTCGCGTCGGCGGCCGCCGCGCGCGGGTGGACGTGCAACCTCACCGAGATCGCGCACTACCCGACTCCTGGCGGGTTCCGGGTCTGGCGTTACACCGATCCCGCCGGTCATGTCTGCGCCTTCTACGACACGTCGTTCGTGACACCCGCGAACCTCGTCAGCGTTGCCGGCGGGCCGTCGCTCGGCGTCGAAGTGCTCGATGTAACGCGGCCGGCGCACCCCCGCCACACCGCGACGCTCACGACGCTCGCGATGCTCGCACCGCACGAGTCGCTCAACCTCAACGCCAAGCGCGGCCTACTCGCCGCGGAGGTCGGCAACGGATTGACGCTGCCCAGCAGCTTCGCCGTGTACGACGTGCACACGGACTGCCGCCATCCCCGGCTGCTGGCGCAGCTCGCCGTGCCGACCGGGCACGAGAGCGGCTTCAGTCCTGACGGCCGGACGTTCTACGCGGCGGGTGGCGCCGGGTACATCAGCGCGATCGACCTCACCAACCCGCGCAAGCCCCGCATCATCTGGCGGGGCGCCTACTACTCGCACGGCCTCAACGTGTCGGCGGACGGGAAGACGCTGTACCAGACGGACCCGATCAACGGGAACCTCGGCATCATCGACGTCAGCCAGATCCAGAACCGCGCCGCGCACCCCAAGGTGCACGACATCAGCCGGATCGCCTGGCGGCCGGTGTCGGTCCCGCAGAACACCGTCCCGTTCACCAGCCACGGCCACCATTACCTGCTGGAGTTCGACGAGTTCGCGTTCCGCTTCAACCCGGTCACGGTGAACGACGCGCCGGGGGCGGCGCGGATCATCAACATCGACAACCCTCGTCATCCCCGCATCACGTCGGACCTGCGGCTTGCGGTGCAGATGCGCCGGGAGCACCAGAAGCTGCACAACGACCCGGGTGAGCTGCCGAACCAGATGCTCGGCTACTCGATGCACTACTGCGCCGTCCCGCGGATGGTGAATCCGACGATCGTTGCCTGCTCGGCGCTCAACTCCGGGCTGCGGGTGTTCGACATCCGAGATCCCGCTCACCCGCGCGAGGTGGCGTACTACGTCGCGCCGCCGAAGGCGGGTTCGCGGGTGAACTTCTCCCCGGGTGATGTGGCGTTCTCCCAGCCCGCGTTCGATCCGGCGCGCCGTGAGATCTACTACACCGACGCGGTGTCGGGCTTCTACGTGCTGCGGCTGTCGGCGTCGGCCTGGCCTCGATGACCGACGGGTCGTCCCCGACCGCCAGCCGTTGGCGCCGGGTGCCGACACTCCTCGAGATCGCGCTCCTCATCGTCATCGCGATCTCGGTCGGACGGTTGTCGAACCATTCGTCCAGGCCTGCGCCGGGCGCCGTCGACATCGGCTTCAGCCAGGACATGGCGGTGCATCACGAGCAGGCCGTGTTGATGGCCGACCTTGCCGAGACTCGTGGCGGGCCGACGGTCGCAGCGCTCGCCAACGCGATCCTGATCGACCAGTCCCAGGAGATCGGTGAGATGCGTGGCTGGCTACGGCTGTGGGACTCCCCTGATGCGGACCCGACGCCGATGGCATGGATGCCGCAGCCACACGTCATGGTGATGGCGGACTCCGCAATGGTGATGATGCCCGGCATGGCGACGCCCGACCAGCTCACGAGACTCGCCACGTTGTCGGGGAAGCGCTTCGACGTGCTGTTCCTCCAGCTGATGATTCGTCATCACGAGGGCGGGCTGCAGATGTGCCAGTACGCGAAGGCCAACGCCAAGCTCGCCGTCGTCCGGAAGGCGGCCACGGCGATGGCGGTCGAGCAGATCGAGGACCTCGGCCAGATGCGCGCGCTGCTCAAGGCCGACGGCGCAAAGCCCCTCGCCTTCAGCTAGGCGGTTCGCCGAACTTGCGATTTCGTACCGAAATTCGCGCTCAAAGGCCACGAAAGTGCAAGTTCGCGAGTGAGCGAGAGCGCCGGCCTCGGTCGCTTCGCTAGAGCGGGCGGACCATCGACTCTTGGGCGAAGCTCGCGACCAGGCGGCCGTCGTGGGTCCAGACGTCGCCACGGCCGAACGCTCGGCTGCCGGCCAGCACGGGGGAGTGCTGGTCCACCAGCAACCACTCGTCCATCCGGAACGGCTGGTGGAACCACAGGGTGTGCGAGGTGACCGCCGAGTGGAACTTCGTGCCGGTGTCCGCCTGCGACAGCCCCTCGACCGGCAGCAACGCGGTCCCGATCACGGTGAGGTCGGTGGCGTGAGCGAGCAGCGCCTGGTGGGTCCAGTCGCTGTCCTCGGCGCCGAGAGACGAGATCGACGGGGTCCGCATCCACCACTGGTAGTGGGGCGGGTGGACATCCGGGGCGTTGAGGTCGACGTCGCCCACCACTCGGATCTCCCACGGGATCATGTCGATCGCCACGGCTCGACAGGACATGGGGCCGGGCACGACCGAGAGGTGCTCGGGCGGATGCGACAGGCCCTCCTCTGGGGTGTGGAGCGAGGCTGCGGCGACGCTGATCAGCTTGCCGTCCTGAGTGGCCTGTACGCCGAGCGTCGCGAAGGTGCGGCCGGCCTGGTGGACCGTGACGTCGTACGTCATCGGGAGCGCGACGTCCCCCTCGCGGGGGAACTGTTGCCACAGTGACTTGAGGGACTTCCCGTCCGCGCGCTGCCGGAGCGCTTCGATCGTCTGGGCGAGGATCTGCCCGCCGAACACCCGGCGGTAGTCGAGGTCGAGGTTGTCCGCCTCGAAGCGGTTCTCGCCCGCACCGCGAAGGGTCATCCGGTCGATCAGATTCGCAAGGTCGAAGGCCACGGGCGGCAACCGTAGCAAGCCGCCGAAGCCGCGGTAGCAAGCTTGTCGAGAGGGTGGTAACGTCCTTCTCATAGTTGGCAACAGCCACTCTGCACATCTCAGACCCCGTTCTTCTAGGGAGAGTCGCCGTGCCGTCTCGCGAGCTGCCGTTTCCGGTATTCGACGCTGACAACCACCTGTACGAGCCGCGCGAGGCGCTGACCAAGTACCTGCCCGACCACGCGAAGAACGCGATCGACTACGTCGAGGTCAGGGGCCGCACGAAGATCGTCGTCCGCGGCGTCATCAGCGACTACATCCCGAACCCGACCTTCGACGTCGTGGCCCGGCCGGGCGCGCAGGAGGAGTACTTCCGCGTCGGCAACCCGGATGGCAAGTCCTTCCGCGAGATCATGGGCGAGCCGATGAAGGCCATCCCTGCCTTCCGCGAGCCGGCCGCGCGCCTCGAGGTCATGAACGACCTCGGCCTCGACTACTGCCTGATGTTCCCGACCCTCGCCAGCCTGGTCGAGGAGCGGATGAAGGACGACCCCGACCTGATCCACGACGTGATCCACGCCCTCAACGAGTGGATGTTCGAGCAGTGGCAGTTCGACTACCAGGGGCGCATCTTCTCGACCCCGGTGGTCACGCTGCCCAACGTCGAACGGGCCATCGAGGAGCTGCACTGGGTGGTCGAGCGCGGCGCGAAGACCGTCCTGGTCCGCCCCGCCGCCGTACCGGACTACCGCGGCGGCACTCGTTCGTTCGGGCTGCCCGAGTTCGACCCGTTCTGGCAGGAGTGCATCAAGCTCGGCATCCCGGTCTCCATGCACGCCTCGGACTCCGGGTACGCCGACTTCACCAACCAGTGGGAGCCGGCCAAGGAGTTCCTGCCGTTCCGGCCGACCGCGTTCCGGATGGCGATCACCGGTCACCGTCCGATCGAGGACGCGATGACCGCGCTGACCTGCCACGGCGCGCTCAGCCGCAACCCGGAGCTGCGCATCCTCTCGATCGAGAACGGCGCCTCCTGGGTGCCGGGCCTGTTCGACAACCTCACCAGCGTCTACAAGAAGATGCCGCAGGAGTTCACCGAGGACCCGGTCGAGGCGTTCAAACGCTGCGTGTACATCTCCCCGTTCTGGGAGGACAACTTCGTCGACATCGTCAAGCTGGTCGGCGCGGATCGTGTCGTGTTCGGTTCGGACTGGCCGCACCCCGAGGGGTTGTCGGACCCGATCTCCTACGTCGACGACCTGAAGGGGCTGTCGCAGGACGAGATCGCCCAGATCATGGGCGGCAACATGATCGAGCTGTTCAAGCTCAAGGTGCCCGCCGGCGTCTGACGGCGACGCACCACCGAGAACAAGGGGAGCAGCAGGTTGTTGAACGACGTCCTGTCCGGGGTCAAGGTTGTCGAGGTCGCGGCGTGGACGTTCGTCCCTGCTGCCGGCGCGGTGCTCGCCGAGTGGGGCGCCGACGTCATCAAGGTCGAGCCGAAGGACGGCGGTGACCCGCAGCGAGGCCTGATCACGATGGGCCTGGTGCCGGCCGGCAAGGGCGGCGTCAACTACATGATCGAGATGCCGAACCGCGGCAAGAAGTCGATCGGCATCGACCTCACCACCGACGGCGGCAAAGAGGTCCTCTACAAGCTCGTCGAGAACGCCGACGTCTTCGTCACGAACTACCTGCCGAAGGTCCGCAAGAAGCTCGGCCTCGACCTCGAGGACATCCGCAAGATCAACCCCGACATCATCTACGTGAGGGGATCGGCGTACGGGCAGAACGGCCCCGGTGCGGACAAGCCCGGGTACGACGGGGTGTCGTACTGGTCGCGCGGCGGCGTCGGGCACCAGCTGACGCTCAGCGTTCCGAACGCGGAGTCGATCGTCGCGGCGCGCCCCGCGTTTGGTGACGTGATGGGTGGGATGACCATCGCGGGCGGCATCGTCGCCGCGCTGTACAAGAAGCTGAAGACCGGTGAGCCGTCGGTTGTCGACGTTTCGCTGCTGGGTCTCGCGGCGTGGAATCTCAGCCCCGACGTGACCAGCTCCAAGCTCTACGACAAGGACCCGATCCCGAAGTTCGACCGCAGCAACGCGCCGAACGCGCTGGTCGGCAACTACAAGACGAAGGACGGCCGCTTCATCACCCTGATGATGCTGCAGGGCGACAAGTTCTTCGCCGAGTTCTGCACCGTGATCGGCCGGCCCGACATCGTCACCGACGAGCGTTGGGCGGAGCCCATGAACCGGTTCAACAACCGCGGCGAGCTGATCAAGACCCTCGACGAGGAGTTCGCGGGCAAGACGCTCGACGAGTGGAAGACGGTGCTCGAGCCGCTGTCCGGCGCGTGGGGACCGGTGCAGTCGGCGTACGAGCTGCACGACGACCCAGACGTCATCGCCAACGGCTACATCCCGCAGATCACGTCGATGCAGGGTGCGAAGTTCGCGATGCCGGTGAACCCGGTGCAGTTCGACGGCGTCCAGGTCGTCCCACCCGGTGCGCCCGAGCACGGCCAGCACACGGAGGAGATCCTGCTCGACGCCGGCGTGGAGTGGGAGCAGATCGAGAAGTACAAGGAAGAGGGCGCAATCCTTTGACCCAGACAGCGACCCCGCTCGTCTTCGACCCGTTCTCCGAGGAGTTCTACAACGGGCCGTGGGAGACCTATCGCCGGATGCGCGACGAGGCGCCGGTCTACTACGACGAGAAGTACGGCTTCTACGCGCTCACCCGCCACGAGGACGTGCTCGCGGCCTTCCGGGACACCGAGACCTTCTCCTCGGCCCGCGGGATCGACCTCGAGATGGTGCTGTCGGGCAACCCGCCGCCCGTACCCCTCGTGATCATGCTGGACCCGCCGGAGCATCGCACCATGCGCAGCCTGGTGAACCGGGTGTTCACCCCCAACGCGGTGAAGAAGCTCGAACCGATGGTGCGCGAAACGATCGAGCGATTCCTCTCGCAGTGCGACCCCACCGGCTTCGACGTCGTCCAGGACTTCTCGGCGCTGTTCCCGGTCGAGGTCATCACGACGATGCTCGGCGTGCCGCCGGAGCATCGCCAGCAGGTGCGGCTCTGGCTCGACAAGAGCCTCGAGCGCAAGCCCGGTGAGCTGGCGACGCCGCCCGAGGGCATGGAGGCCGCGATCGCATCGGGCCTCATGTACTTCGAGCTGATCCAGCAGCGCCGCGAGGATCCGCAGGACGACATGATCAGCGCGCTGATCGCCGCCAACGTCACGCGCGAGGACGGCACCGAGGCGACGCTCGACGACGCTGAGATCGCCGGTTTCGCGAGCTTGCTCGGCGGTGCCGGCGCCGAAACGGTCACCAAGCTGATCGGCAACGCCGCGGTCGTGTTCGGCGAGCGACCGGAGCTGTGGGACCGGCTGCGCAACGATCGCGAGCTCGTGCCTCAGGCCATCGAGGAGCTGCTCCGCTTCGAGGCGCCGGCGCAGTACATGGTCCGCTATTCGACCAAGGACGTGACGCTGCACGGCGTCACCATCCCCGCCGGCAACCCGGTGATGCTCATTCCGGCGGCAGCGAACCGCGACGAGCGTGCCTTCCCGGATCCGGACACGTTCGACCTGGACCGGCCGCGCGACCAAGCCGTGAACATCGGCTTCGGCTACGGCATCCACAGCTGCCTCGGAGCAGCACTGGCACGCATGGAGAGCGCGATCGCGCTGAACATGCTGCTGGATTTCATGCCCCGCTTCGAGGTGATCCGTGAGGGTTGTCACCGCGTCGCAATGACCAACGTCTCTGGCTGGCACAACGTCCCGGTAAAGGTGATCAAGTAATGAGCGACCAGATCGGCGAGCGCCGGCTCTACATCGACGGCGAACTGCGCGAGGCATCTTCGGGCGCGACGTTCGACAACATCAACCCCGCGACGGAGGAGAGCATCGGCGTCGTCGCGGATGCGTCGGCGGAGGACATGGACGCGGCGATCGCCGCCGCGCGCAGGGCCTTCGACGAATCGTCGTGGGCGACCGACCACGCGTTCCGGGTCAAGTGCCTGCAGCAGCTGCACGAAGCGCTGGTGTCGGAGCAGGAGGAGATCCGCGCGGAGCTGATCGCCGAGGTCGGCACGCCGCTGCTGATGACCTACGGCCCGCAGCTCGACGCGCCGCTCGCCGACGGCCTGCTCTGGCCGGCCCGTCGCGCCGAGACCTTCGAGTGGGAACGAGACCTCGGCGTCGCCGAGGTCTTCGGCTCCAGGTCGTGGCGCCGGGTCGCCAAGGAGCCGGTGGGCGTCGTCGGTGCGATCACGCCGTGGAACTACCCGTTCGAGATCACCATCAACAAGCTCGGCCAGGCGCTCGCCACCGGCAACACGGTCGTCCTCAAGCCGGCACCCGACACCCCGTGGAGCGGCACCCGCTGGGGCCGCGTCATCGCCGAGAAGACCGACATCCCGGCCGGTGTGGTCAATGTCGTGACCTCCTCCGACCACCTGCTCGGTGAGCAGCTCGTCACCGACCCGCGGGTCGACCTGATCTCCTTCACCGGCTCGACCGCGACCGGCAAGCGGATCATGGAGAAGGGTTCGGCGACTCTGAAGCGGCTCTTCCTCGAGCTCGGGGGCAAGAGCGCCAACATCCTGCTCGACGATGCCGACTTCCAGACCAACCTCGCGATGGCGTCGCTGACGGTCTGCACGCACGCCGGCCAGGGCTGTGCGATGCCGACCCGCATGCTGCTGCCGCGCTCTCGTTACGAGGAGGGCTTGGAGATCGTCGCGGAGAGCTTCCGCACGATCGGCTACGGCGACCCGACCGACGCCAACAACTTCATGGGTCCGCTGATCAGCGCCAAGCAGCGCGAGCGGGTGCTGGGCCTCATCGACACCGGCGTGAAGGAAGGCGCCCGTCTGGTGCTCGGTGGCGGCAAGCCGGCGCACCTGCCGAAGGGTTGGTACGTCGAGCCGACGCTGTTCGCCGACGTCGACAACTCGATGACGATCGCCCAGCAGGAGATCTTCGGACCGGTGCTCGTCGTGATCCCGTTCGAGAACGACGACGACGCCGTCCGGATCGCGAACGACAGCCACTACGGCCTGTCCGGCATGGTCACCTCGGCCGACGAGGGTCGCGCGCTCAACGTCGCCCGTCGGATCCGGACCGGCACGGTCGGCGTCAACGGCGGCATCTGGTACGGCGCCGACTCGCCGTTCGGTGGGTACAAGGACAGCGGCATCGGGCGGCAGAACGGCGACGAGGGCTTTGCGATGTATCTCGAAACCAAGACATACGCGGGCCCTGCCACGCTCTGATGACGGAAACCGTTCTCGAGGCGAAGCGGCCTCGGCCTGAGGTCTCGCCCTGGAACAAGCCGTTCTGGACCGGTGGCGAGGTCGGCGAGCTGCGGCTGCCGAAGTGCGACACCGACGGGGGCTTCCTGCACCCGTCTCAGGTCGTGTGCCCGAAGTGTCACGGTGACGCGCTGACCTGGACGCCCGTCAGCGGCAGGGCGACCGTCGTCGGCGTGACCATGAACCACCAGATGTTCATGCCGAACTTCACGCCGCCGTACCCGATCGCGGTCGTGATCGTCGACGAGGCGCCGCACGTGCGCTTCACCACCAACCTGATCGGCGTCACCGAGGACGACCTGCGCGTGGGCATGCGGGTGAAGGTGCGCTTCCTCGAGCAGGAGGGCATCTGGTTCCCGCTGTTCGAGCCGATCGACGAGCCGGACGCGCCGGTCGCGGATCTCGTCCCGCCACCGGTCGTGGTCACGCGCGCACCCGTGTCGGCCGAGCGCTATGAGCACAAGGTGGCCATCACCGGCATCGGGATGTCGCAGGTCGGCCGCCGGCTGATGCGCCCGCCGGTCTCACTCACCGTGGAAGCGTGCAAGGCCGCGATCGCCGACGCCGGGCTGTCGTTCTCCGACATCGACGGGCTGGCGACGTGGCCGGGCGGCATGGGCGGCGGTGGCGGCATCACGGAGGGCGGCGTACCCGTCGTCGAGGAGGCGCTCGGCATCCACCCCACCTGGCACAACGGTGGCTTGGAGCAGTCCGCGCAGACCGGCGCGATCGTCAACGCGATGCTCGCGGTCGCCAACGGGCTGTGCAAGCACGTGCTCTGCTTCCGCACCGTCTGGGAGGCGACCCACACCGAGCTGTTGCGCACCGGCGGGCTGCCGCTGCCCAAGGGCGGCGCGGTGGGCGGTGACTTCCAGTGGCGGATTCCGTACGGCGCGGCGAGCGCCGGCAACTGGATCGCGATGCAGGCCTCGCAGTACTTCGCGAAGTTCGGCGCCGACCGGGAGATGCTCGGCTGGATCGCGATCAACAACCGCCGCAACGCCGGGTTGAACCCGATGGCGGTCTACCGCGATCCGATGACGATGGACGACTACATGTCGGCGCGGATGATCTCGACGCCGCTGGGTCTCTTCGACTGTGACGTGCCGTGCGACGGCTCAGTGGCGATCATCGTCTCCGCGCGCGAGACCGCGAAGGACCTGAGGCAGACCCCGATCTTCGTCGACGCGGCAGGCACCCAGATCACCGAGCGGCAGTCGTGGGACCAGGGCACGATGACGCACCTGCCCAACGCCTGGGGTCCCGCGGCCCACCTGTGGAGCCGCGCATCGGTCACGCGCGACGACGTCGACGTGGCGCTGCTCTACGACGGCTTCAGCTTCAACACCGTCGCGTGGCTGGAAGGGCTCGGCTTCTGCGGGCTCGGCGAGGCGAAGGACTTCCTCGAGGGCGGGAAGCGGGTGGCGCTCGACGGAGAGCTGCCGATGAACCCGCACGGCGGGCAGCTCTCCGCCGGTCGCACCCACGGCTTCGGCTTCGTGCACGAGGCGGTCACGCAGCTACGTGGCGACGCCGGTGAACGTCAGGTCAAGGACGCGCAAGTCGCGGTCTGCGGAATCGGCGGCGGCGTACCCGGAGGAGCGTTCCTCTTCACTCGCTGAGGGGAGCGGACAAGCAGCACACAAACGTTTCGCGAGTTGCCCTCTGCGGCGGTGTCTGTGCCTCAAGAGGACAACGGCGTCACGTTTGTGTGCTGGATGTCCTAGGTCAGGCGGCGGCGCGGGTCTCTGCTGCCTCGATCGCGGCCTCGACGATCGACGCCACCTCGCGCGAGGTACGGCGACCGATCGACACGGCCTGCTCGACGAGATCGAACACGTAGTCGACCGCAATGGTGGGACGGAGCAACGCGGCCGGGACCACGGCGCGCAGGCCGTCGAGGGTGTCACGGGCGACATCGGTGACGACGAGGCCGAGTGCCGGCTCGGACGAACGAGTGCGGGCGTCGTTTCGCGAACGGGTGCTGGGGGAGCGCCGCGGAGCGGCGGTACCTTCTTCGAGGGTTGCAGTCGACATTGGGGGTCATCCTCACGTCAGGGATCGGTGCCTGTCGCCCGCAGCCTGCCCGCCGGAGCGGGCGACCCGCTTGCGATGACATGACGGCCCGCCGAACTCCGCACGAACCACTGAAGTAATGCCACCCCAGGCCGGGGGCTGGTAGCCGAGTTGGGCCTGATTCGTCGTTGATTGTCGGCTAACGGGTCACCAGTTCGCCGATGCGGTCGTGAACCCTCCGCAGCGCGTCTCGCCGGTCCTTGAGCTGCTGCCGGAATGCTGGATTGTCGGTGTGTGAGATCTCGGCGTACAGCTCACTGAGACAGCCCTCGAGATAAGCCCTCAGAACGAGTGCGTCGTCGTCATTGAGGTCGATGTTCATCGTCAGCTCCTACCTCCCGAGTGATGGCAGCCAAGGAATTGGAGGCCTAGGGCTCAGGGTGGCCGCGCCAAGGCGCGGATGGCAGTGTCGAAGGTCCTTGATCTCGCGAGAACCGATCCGCGACGGCATCGGCCCGTCGCGCCGTCCTCACGGCGCGAGGTTGTCGTTCGATGCGTCGTACACCCAGGAGAGGTCGGCGTTGTTGAGCCGCTCGTGCCACTCGACCGGTGCCGCGTCCATCAGTGTGCTGAAGTCCCAGTAGTCCTTCCAGAGCGTGATGACGCCGTCGGCGACGGTCATCACGCTGACGAACGGCAGCGACGCGGTCTCCCCTGTCGGCCAGTGCCACACCTCCCGGTGCTCGGTCACGACGGTGCCGTTCTGGGCGACGATCGGGCCTTCGAAGTGCTCGTACCCGGCTAGGCCTTCCAGGCCGAGCTTCAGCCGCGACACGATGTCGGCGGGCCCCTTCGCGGCGGCGCCGGGACCGGTGGGCACGTCCCAGTACACCGACTCCGGGCCGAAGTGCGATGCGATGCGGTCCCAGTCGCGGTCGTAGAGCGCCGCCCACAGGCCGCGCACGAGCTCGATGTCGTCGGTCATCCGTCGCTGCGGACGAGTTCGCCGGGACGGGCGCCGGTCGCCTCGCCGTTGCGATACGTGACGACGCCGCGCTTGATCGTCGCGACGTACCCCTCGGCGCCTTGCACGACCCGGGTGCCTCCGGCCGGCAGGTCGGCCACGACGACCGGTGGCAGCACGCGGAGCCGGTCGTAGTCGATCAGGTTGACGTCGGCGAGCATCCCTGGCTCGAGCGTCCCGCGGTCGGTCATGCCGTAGAGCCGAGCGGTGTCATGGGTCTGCTTGCGGACCACGAACTCCAGCGGCAGCCGTTCGCCGCGACTGCGGTCGCGGGTCCAATGCGTGAGCATGTACGTCGGCATCGAGGCGTCGCAGATGACGCTGCAATGGGCGCCGCCGTCAGCGAGCCCGACCGCGGACCGCGGGTGCATGAGCATCTCGCGAACGTGGTCGAGGTTGCCGTTGCTGTAGCCGAGGATCGGGACGTAGAGCAGCCCCTCGCAGTCGTTCTCGAGCATCGCGTCGTAAGCGACCTCCAGCGGCGATCGGCCGGTGGCCTCGGCGATGGCGGCCAGCGACTTCTCGGGGCCGGGTTCGTAGTCCGGGGGATCGCCGAGGACGAAGGTTTGCAAGCTGGCCCTCGCCACCAGCTTCGCGGTCGGCTCGTCCAGCTCGCACTCGATGATGCGCGCCCGGAACTCCGGATCGCTGACGACCTTCTTGAGCTCATCCCAGGGCAGCTGCTCGATCTTGAGCGCCGCGTACTCGGGAATCTGGTCGAAGAAGGAGTACCGCGTGCGAAAGCCCGACAGCAGGCCGGTGGGCCGGCCCGCAACCTGGGCCCACAGGTCGGCGCCCTCCTCGACCGCTTTGCGGGAGGTCTCCATCAGCTCGCGCCACAGATCCGGCGCGGCATCGACCTGTAGCAGCGCGAATGTCACGGGCCGGCCGATCTCCAACGACAGGCGCCGCATCCAGTCGACTTCCTTGGCGGGATTGATGATGTCCTCGCCCGCGGAGCCGGTGGGAGCGAGCTCGACGACCCCCTTGCCCAGCTCGCCAAGTGCGCCGCAGATCCCGAAGATCTCGTCTTCCGCGGCGAAGGTTCCGGGGACGGGCTCACCGTCGATGGCGATGTGCCCGATGGTCCGCGACATCGTGAACCCGAGTGCGCCGGCGTCGACCGCTTCGGCGACGATCGCCTTCATCCGGGCGATCTCCTCAGGCGAGGCGGGTTCGTTGCGCGCACCGCGTTCGCCCATGACGTACGCACGCACCGGGCCGTGCGCGATCTGGGCGCCGACGTCGACCGTCCACCGCCGCCTCGCGAGGACGTCGAGGTACTCCGGGAAGGTCTCCCATTGCCAGTCGATGCCTTCGGCCAGCGCCGTACCGGGAATGTCCTCGACGCCTTCCATCAAGCCGATCAGCCAGTCCTGCTTGCCGTCCTCGACCGGCGCGAACCCGACGCCGCAGTTGCCCATGACGATCGTCGTGACGCCGTGCCACGAGGTAGGCGTGAGCTCGGAGTCCCAGGTGGCTTGTCCGTCGAAGTGCGTGTGGATGTCCACGAAGCCGGGCGTCACCAGCAAACCGGTGGCGTCGATCGTGTCGGCGGCGTCCACGACGGATCCCGGCTCGACGACCGCGGTGATCCGCCCGTCGTCGATGACGACGTCGGCAGCTCTCGCATCGGCGCCGGTCCCGTCGACAACGGTCCCGCCGACGATCACAAGGTCATGAGCCACGCCGCCATCCTTTCGGCCCGGTGCAACCTGAGCAAGCCCCCTCACGCCAAGTGCGTCAACGCGACCAGAACGACACTTCTGCGCCGCTTCGCGAATAAGGTCCCGGGCGGTGTGAAACTTGCGCGGTGCAGATCATCGAACAGACCGGATTCGGTGTGCGTTCGGCCGTGATCCGCATGGTCAGGCTGTCGGGCGGTCCGACGTTCCTGTTGTTCCCCATGCTTCATGTCGCTTCGCCAGCCTTTTATCGGCAGATGCAAGAGCGGATGTTCGCGTGCGATGTTCTCGTGGTGGAGGGAGTCGGCGGCAACCGCGCGAAAGTGATCACGCTCGCCTATCGGATCGCGGGCCGCGTCCGCCGCTCAGGGCTCGTTTTGCAGTCGGAGAGCGTCAAGATGGCCGACTACCACGGCACCGTGATCCGCCCGGACATGACCGCGAAGGAGTTCGGGTCGGTATGGCGGACCTTGTCGTTCGGACTCCGCGTCCTGCTTTACCTGGCCACACCGCTGGTCGGCTTGTGGATCGCGATCCTCGGTCCTCGTCGAACGCTCGGCAACTCACTCGCGCTCGATGACCTCCCCACCGCGAAGGAGGAGGAGCTCACCCACGAACAGATGGAAGAGGTCTTCCTTCGCTCCCGAGACGCAGCGTTGATCAGAAGCCTGTCCGAACTAGTCGACGCACCGGCGGATGGCCCGATCACCGTCGGCGTGGTCTGGGGTGCGCGACACATGCGTGCCGTCGTAACAGCGCTTCACGCACGCGGCTACGTCCCGCGATCCGGCGACTGGATCATGGCGATCCCGCCGGACTGGAGATGACAAGGATCTCCCAACCGCCCGCGAGCGGCGCTTTCCAGTTCGCCGAACTTGCGACTTCGTGCCGAAATTCGCGCTCAACGGCCACGAAAGTGCAAGTTTGCGAGTGAGAGGGCGCGCGGGCTCTGGGCTGGCGGGGCGGGTTAGCTGGGCGGGTTGGAAAGCTTTGTTCGCTTGCTGCTGATCTCCTTGGCGGGTCCGAGGTAGCCGAGCAGCTTCAGGTAGAGCTTGTGGTTGTCACGCGAGATGAACTCGTGCACCCGCTTCTCCAGCAGCGGCCGCAGCACCGGGCTCATCACGTGGTAGGTCTCGACGAACGTCAGCCGCGTCCGTGTGCCGCCATCGAGCGACTCGAGCTCGTGCCAGCCCTCGCCGCGCGACCACAACGGCTTGCCGACGCCGCGGTAGTGAGCGCGTTCGAGTGGGACGACCTTCCACACCACCTCCCACGAGCGCGCCTTGCCGCCGGAGAGCAGGTAGCGCGGCACCCGGAACACGCAGGTGCGGACCAGGCCCTCACCCTTCGAGTCGCCTTCCGACCAGATCTCCATGTACCCGCCGGGGTATTCGACCTTGCGCGGGCTGGGCGCGTCCGCCGGCGGCGGCATGTGCAGCAGGCCCCACACCTTCTTCGGGGGTGCGTCGACCTCGAAGACCGTCTCGAAGCGTTGCATCTACTCCGACTTCCCCCACTCGTTCCAAAAGGTGATCTGCTCGACCGGCGGGCGAACGGCCGGCTTGAAGTCGGTCCCGATCGTGTACGCCACCGGCAACAGCGCGATCTGCAGGACGTCGTCAGGGATGCCGAGTGCATCCGCGACCACCTTGTCCTGGAAGAGGTGCAGCGTCGTGAACACCGATCCAAGCCCCCGTGAGCGAAGTGCGAGCTGGAAGCTCCAGGTCGCCGGGATGATCGAGCCGTAGACGCTCGCCGCGACCGCGTTGCCGTGCGCCGGGTCGTAGTCCTTCTTCACGCACGGGATGACCATCGCCGGGACCCGCTCCAGCAGCTTCGCCAGCTCGACGGCGCTTTCGTAGACGCGCTGCGTCTGCGGGTCCTTCTCCGCCCCGGCGGCCTGCTCGAGGTAGCCCATGCCGACCTTGCGGTACGCCTCCGCGATCAGCGCCTTCTTCTCCGGGTCGGTGACGACCATCCAGCGCCAAGTCTGCGAGTTGCTCTGCGTCGGAGCCTGTACGGCGAGCCGCAGGCAGTCGAGGATCACCTCGCGCTCGACCGGACGGTCGAGGTCGAGCCGCTTGCGCACGGCGCGGGTGGTCGACAACAGCCGGTCGGTCTCAGCAAGGTCAAATGGCGCTGAAGTCACTCGGCTCCCCACCTGGTAACGATGTTCTCGAAAAACGTAACAGGGCGTTTCGCCGGGCGCCAGAAGGTCGTAAGGTGAGGGCACCAGCAGGCAAGAGCGCAGAGCGAGGCAGGGCAGATGAACGTCGAAGACATGATCCTGGTGAGCGTCGACGACCATGTGGTCGAGCCGCCGAACATGTTCGACAACCACGTCCCGGAGAAATGGCGGGACCAGGCGCCGAAGAGCGTCAAGAAGGCCGAGGGCCACGAGGTCTGGGTCTTCGAGGGCAACGAGATCCCGAACATCGGCCTCAACGCAGTCGCCGGCCGGCCGCCGGAGGACTACGACATGAACGTCACGTCGTACAGCCAGATCCGCAAGGGCACGTACGACATCCACGAGCGCATCCGTGACATGAACGTCAACGGCGTGCTCGGCTCGATGTGCTTCCCCTCGTTCCCGCAGTTCTGCGGCCAGCTGTTCAGCCGGGCGCAGGACAAGGAGCTCGGTTACGTGATGCTCCAGGCGTACAACGACTGGCACATCGACGAGTGGTGCGGGTCCTACCCGGGCCGCTTCATCCCGCTGTCGTTGCCGCCGATCTGGGACCCCGAGCTCATGGCCAAGGAGGTCAAGCGAGTCAAGGCCAAGGGCTGCAACGCGGTGACCTTCTCTGAGGACCCGGCGAAGCTCGGCTGGCCGTCGCTGCACTCCGAGCACTGGGACCCGTTCTGGAAGGCGTGCGTCGACAACGAGATGACGATCGCGCTGCACATCGGCTCGTCGTCCCAGCTGCTGATGCTCGACGACGCCCCGATCGACGTGATGATCACGCTCACGCCGATGAACCTGTTCCAGACCGCGTCGAACCTGATCTGGTCGCCGGCGCTCAAGCGCTTCCCGAAGCTGCAGTTCGCGCTCTCCGAAGGCGGCATCGGCTGGCTGCCGTACTTCCTCGAGCGGATCGACTACGTCTACCAGCGGCACCGTTTCTGGACCGGCCAGGACTTCGGTGACCAGCTGCCGAGCCAGCGGGCGCGTGACAACTTCACGTTCTGCTTCATCGACGACAAGGCCGGCATCGCCAACCGGGAGCTCATCGGCATCGACAACATCACGTGGGAGTGCGACTACCCGCACTCCGACTCGATGTGGCCGCAGGCTCCCGAGGCCGTCATGAAGCACTTCGATGGCGTCAGCGACGAGCACATCAACAAGATCACCTACCAAAACGCGATGCGCGCGTTCAACTACGACCCGTTCGTGCACATCAAGAAGGAGGACGCGACCGTCGGCGCGCTGCGCGCGCAGGCGACGGACGTCACCACCTCGGGCATCAACTAGACGGCGACGGGACCAGTAGCCCGATGACGAGCCCTGTTGGCTGACAACACAGGGCCGCTGGTCCCTGCCGACGAGATGTTCACGCACCAGACCGTCTCGACGTTCGCGTCGGTCGCGACCTCGGACCCGGGCTGGACCGAGAAGGTCTGGTCGACGGTCCACCTGCGTGACGGATCGCTGCAGGCCTGCTTCGGGCTCGGCAAGTACACGAACCGTGGCGTCTACGACACCGCCGGCGGCGTCTCGCGCGGCACCGACCAGTGGACGGTGCGCGCGAGCCGGACGTTGTCGAGCGACCCGAACGGTACGGCGGCCGGGCCGCTGCGCTACGAGATCGTGGAACCGCTGCAGTCGGTACGCGCGGTCCTCGATCCAAGTGAGCACGCCGCGATCAGCTTCGACCTAACCTGGAACGGGTCGGTGCCGCCGTCGCTCGAGATCCCATGGCCGGAGCGCTCACCGGACGGGTATCGCGTCACGCACGACGCGTTGCGCTATCACCAGATGGGCACTGCGCAGGGCTGGATCGAGGTCGACGGTGTGCGCACCGAGGTGACCCCGGAGAACTCGTTCTCGGTGCGCGACCACTCGTGGGGGATCCGTCCGGACGTCGGGGCGCCGACACCCGGGCTGCCGCGCGGTCCGCGAGCGCACCGTGCCCTGGTGACGTGGGCGCCGATGCTGCTTCACCGGGTTGACGGCACGCCGTACTCATTGTTCGCCTTCCTGCAGCGGCGGGAGGGCGACGGCTTCGAAGAGGTTCGCTCGCAGGCGGAGGAGATGCTTCCCGACGGCACGTCGACGAGGTACCTCGCGGCCAAGCAGGACCTCTCGTTCCGTGACGACAACCGGCGGCTCACCGGCGGGACGATCACCCTGCTCGCCGATGACGGCACCCGCCCGCTGACGGTCACGCCGGTGTCGGACACCGGCTTCGCGCTGGGCACCGGCGGGTACTTCGGGTGGAACGGCCGGATGCTCGGCCAGTGGGCCGGCCCACTTGTCGTGGACGGCGAACATCTCACCGGCCTGGACTCTCCCGAGATGGCCAAGACGGTTCACCAGCTGCGCGACGTGTTGTGCCGGGTCGAAGACCCCGTCGGCGGCGGTACCGGCTTCGCCAACGTGGAGACGATGGCAGTGGGAGAGTGGCCTGACCTCGGCCTCACCGCCGAGAACGGAAGGTGGGTCTGACCCGCTACGGGTGCCACTTCTCGACGAGGCTGGTCACGGCATCCGACGGCCCGTGGATCTTGTAGACCGGCTCGCTACGGTTCTTCTTCAGCCAGTGCGGCAGGTCGGTCGCAGCCACCTTCCGCATGCCGTCGCTCGGGTTGCCCGGCATTTTCCAGACCTTGATCTTGGCGCTCTTGAGCACCCGCAGGACCGCTGAGCCCCCCGTGTCGAAGCCGAAATCATCCGGGCCACCGCAGACCAGCTTGGCGTGGTGGCCGTAGACGACGACGCGGTGCGGCGTGACCTTGGCGCTCTTGGCGTCGATGTAGCGGTGCGCAGGTGCGCACCGGGCTGGTCGGGACTGGTCTGCGGCCGCGTCGGTTAGAGCGACGGCGGTCAGGCCGAGGCCGAGGATCCCCGTCAGGCTGGCGAGTGCTGAAATGGTCCGCTTCGGCATCTGCATCGGGTCACTGTAGGCAGACCGCGACCGATCCGCGATGCCTACTTAGAGCTGACAGCGGCGTCCTTGAACCGGATCCCAGTGTCAACGCGATGTGGCGGGCTAGCGGCCTTTCCATACCGGCGGGCGCTTCTCGGCGAAGGCGGTTGCCCCCTCGCGGGCGTCCTCCGATGCGAACACCGGCGGAAGCAGCTCGCCCTGCTTCGCCCAGGCCTCTTCCTCGGTCCAGTCCGACGAGGCCTTGCGCACGATCTCCTTCGTCGTGGCGACCGCGAGCGGGCCGTTCGCCGAGACCAGCGCGGCGAGCTCGAGCGCGACGTCGAGCGCCTTGCCCGGCTCGGCCAGCCGGTTGACCAGGCCGTAGCTCTTCGCGGTCTCTGCGTCGACCGGCTCGCCGGTCAGCGCGAACTCCATCGCCAGGTGGTACGGGATCCGCTTCGGCAGCCGCAGCAGCCCGCCCGCGCCGGCGACCAGGCCGCGCTTGACCTCCGGGATGCCGAACTTCGCCTCGCGGCTTGCGACGACGAGGTCGCAGGAGAGCACGACCTCACAGCCGCCGGCCAGCGCCCACCCCTCGACCGCCGCGATCAGCGGCGTACGTGGCGGCGCCTGAGTCAGGCCGGCGAAGCCCCGCCCCGGCACGGTGGGGTTCTCCCCGCGCAGGAAGCCCTTGAGATCCATGCCGGAGCAGAACGTGCCACCGGTGCCGGTGATGATGCCGACCCAGAGGCTGTCGTCGCCGTCGAGCTCGTCGATTGCGGCGGCGACGCCCTTGGCCAAGCCTTCGTTGACGGCGTTGCGCGCCTCCGGGCGGTTCAGCGTGATGACCAGCACGTTGTCGCGCCGCTCGGTGAGGACCTCGTCGCTCACGTCGTCTCCCAGGTTTCGGTCGTGCCCAGTGCTCTGGCGGTGGATGTATGGCGCAAAGTACCCTGAGGGCCTACCTGACGCCGGTGTCAGGGTCGCCAAATCGCAGGCAGCCGTCCCCGCAGGGCAGTGACAGCGGCGCCTGACGCAGGGGAGCGCGAGAGATGCCGATCGGGATCACCGAGGACCACGAGGCGCTGCGCGAGTCGGCGCGGGAGATGCTCGCGAAGCACTGCCCGCCAGCCGCCGCCCGAGCCGCGCTTGATGCCGCGGCCGAGGAGCTTCCGGGTTACTGGAAGGCCGCGGCTGACCTCGGCTGGTTCGGGCTCCACATCCCGGAGGAGTACGGCGGCGCGGGCTACGGCCTGCTCGAGCTCGCGGTCGTGATCGAGGAGCTCGGCCGGGCGGTTGCGCCAGGCCCGTTCGTGCCCACGGTTCATGCGGCGGCAGTGATCGCGAGGGAGGGCGGCGCGCTCGCGAAGGAGCTCCTGCCCGGTCTCGTCGACGGCTCGACGGTCGCGACAGTCGCGCTCGGCGCCGCCAAGGTTGCGGCTACGCCGAGTCCCGAGGGCCTGGTCCTTTCCGGGACGGCGCGGCCAGTTGTCGGCGCCGCCCTTGCCGACCTCGTGGTCCTGCGGGCGACGGTCGAGGAGCGCGTCGTGTGGTGTGTCGTGGACACCGAGGGTCGAACCGTGACGCCGATCGACAGCTTCGACGCCACGCGGCGGGTGGTCGAGCTCGACGTCGACGGCGTTCTGGTTCCCGCCGAGCGCCAGCTGTCCCTCGACCAGCACGACGTGTACTCGATCGGTGCCGCGCTCTACGCGGCTGAGGCGTGCGGGCTGACCGGCTGGTGCCTCGACACCGCGTCGTCGTACGCGAAGGAGCGGATCCAGTTCGGCCGTCCGATCGGGATGTTCCAGGCAATCAAGCACCGCGCCGCGGACCTGCTCGTCCTGGTCGAGCTGATGCGTGCCGCCACCTGGGACGCCGCGCGCAGTGAGGCGCTCGACCTCGATGGCCGGCTCGCGGTGTCGACGGCCGCCTCGATCGCGTTCGACGGCGCCGTGAAGGCGGGCGAAGACTGCGTGCAGATGCTCGGAGGGATCGGCTTCACCTGGGAGCACGACGCGCACCTGTATCTCAAGCGCGCCATCGCCGTACGTCAGCTGCTCGGTCCGACGAGTGCGTGGCGCACCGCCACGACGAAGCTCGGAATCGAAGGCGTACGGCGAAAGCTGGACGTGGAGCTGCCCGCTGAGGCGGAGGACTACCGCGCCGAGGTGCAGGCCTTCCTCTCATCGCTCGACGGTCTCGACGACGCGGCGCGAAAGCGCGCGATCGCCGACGGCGGCTACCTCGCGCCGCACTGGCCGAAGCCGTGGGGGCGGGACGCCAACGCCGTCCAGCAAGTCGTCATCGACGAGGAGTTCAAGAAGGCCAAGGTTCGCCGTGCGCACTTGTCGATCGCGGCATGGGCGTTGCCGACGATCATCGAGCACGGCACCGCCGAGCAGATGGAGAAGTACGTCCGGCCGACATTCTACGGCGAGCTGAGCTGGTGCCAGCTGTTCAGCGAGCCGGGCGCAGGCTCGGACCTCGCGTCGCTGACGACGAAGGCCGAGCCGACGGAGGGCGGCTGGCGGGTCTCCGGACAGAAGGTCTGGACGTCACTGGCGAAGCAGGCGACGCACGGCATCCTGCTGGCGCGCACCTCTGCCGGCAAGGACGGAAACCGCCACCACGGCATCTCCTACTTCCTGCTCGACATGTCCACGCCAGGCATCGACATCCGGCCGCTTCGCGAGCTCACCGGTCAGGAGATGTTCAACGAGGTGTTCCTCGACAACGTCTTCGTGCCCACCGACGCGCTCGTCGGCGAGGTCGATGACGGCTGGCGGCTGGCACGCACGACGCTCGCCAACGAGCGGGTGTCGATGGCGAGCGGGTCCGCTTTTGGCATCGGTGTCGAGAGCATCGTGCGGTTGATCAAGGACCGCGAGCCCGACCAGGTGACGCTCGACCGCACCGGGCACCTGATCGCGGAGGCGCAGTCGCTTGCGCTGCTCGGCGTTCGGTCGACGATGCGCGTCCTTGCCGGCGGCGAACGCGGCTCGGAGTCGAGCTTGCGCAAGCTCGCGGCGGCCGAGCACGAGCAGCACGTCCAGGAGTTCGGTCTTGAGCTGCTCGGAGCGGAAGGCGCGACCGCGACGGGTGACGCCTACGCGTGGGGCATGGGCTTCCTGGCGACGCGCTGCCTGACGATCGCCGGCGGCACCAGCGAAGTGCAGCGCAACGTCATCGCCGAGCGGCTGCTCGGACTGCCTCGCGACGCCGGCTAGAACGCGCGGTGGCTACTTCTTCACCGAGGTGAAGAACGCCGAGGTGTACGAGCTCTGGTCGGTGGTCGAGACCGCGATCCCGCACTTCACGTGCGCGGCCAGATCTGCCTTCGTCTGCGGGCAGTGACGCGTCTTGCCGCTGACCGTCGCCTTGAATGCCAGGTACGGGCCTTTGCAGGTGACGTGGCCGCTCGAGGTCGACACCGGGTTCGACAGCGAGCCGAGGGAGTACCCGTACGCCGTGCCCTTGGTGACGATCTCGACGCAGTTGTACGTCGTCGACGGACGGGCATGACTGCTCGTGATCTTGTAGGTCTGCCCGACGTGGATCTTCGAGGGTGTGAGCGTCGCGTGGAAGGTGTTGGCCGAGGGTGCGGCGCTTGCCGCCAGGCTCGCTCCGAGGCTCAGCGTGCAGACTGACGTCAGGACGGCGATGATCTTGTTAATCCGCATTGATCCAGAGTTGCGAGCAGCACCCGTCGCCGCTAGGGCATTTGGTCCCGAATCGCGGAGCCAGCCGATCAGTGCGTGACGGCCGCGAGGTCCAGCCAGCGGCGGTACCGGTCCTCGCACGGCGCGACCCAGGCGCGGTCGGGTTCGTAGCTGCGACCGGGCCGGGTCCAGCGGGCGACGTCGTTGTTCTGGTCCAGTCCGGCGACGACCCGTGCCCGCCAGGCCGCGCCGAGCGCAGCGCCTTCGGGAACGGCCACCAGCTGCACCGGCAAGCCCGTGCAGTCGGCCAGGGCCTGCATCCACTGCTCGTCGTGAGTGCCCCCGCCGCTCGCCACGATCCGAGGGTTCGCCACCTCGCTCAGCTCGATCAGCCGCCGGGCGACGAATGCCGACGCTTCGTACCCGGCTCTCATCAGCGAGCCGGCGTCCTGGCCGATGTCGAGACCGTGGATCGAGCCGCGCAGCGAGATGTCGTGTACCGGCGTCCGCTCACCTTTCAGATAGGGCACGAAGATCGGCACCGCAGTGGGGTCGGTGGCGACGGTCGCGCCGGCGAGCGCCCGCCGTACCCAGTTGACGAACATGCCGCCCGCGTTGCTCGCGCCACCGAGGATCGACAGCTCGCCGAGCGGGTGAGGGATCGTCCACATCCCCGGCACCATCGCCGGCTCGCCCGTGACGCACCAGACGATCAGGGTGGTGCCGCAGATCACGAGTACGTCGCCGGGGGAGTCGATGCCGGCAACCGTCGCCTCAGCCCATGCGTCAGCTGTGCCGGAGCCGTGGGGAGCGCCGCGGATGTGACCGGCGACCTCTTCGTCGCTGACCACCAGGGGCATCTGCTCCGGACGGGCACCGACTTCGGCGAGGCCCTCGGCCTTCCAGTCGCCGTCCCACAGCGGGGCGAGCGCGAAGGCGGTGCCGTAGTCCACGACCGGCGCGCCGCCCAGTGCCACCTGGGCAACCGCCGGTGCGGTCCAGTAGCCGTGTGCGTCCGGCGCCTGCCGGGCGGTCCACTCGAGCATCGAGCGGAACTCCTTGGAGTTCAGCAGGTCCGCCTCGTTGCGCCCGACCCGGCCGCGGTGGTCGCCGTACAGCAGGCCGGGGGTGAAGGGGATCCCGGCCTCGTCGACGGCGGTGAAGCTCGGGACCATCGTCGCCACGGAGACGCCGTCGAAGTCGTTGACCCCGAGCTCGTCCAGGGCCCTGCGGGGCCCGTCGACCCAGGCTTGCCTGGCGTCGTGCTCGAAGACGTCGACGTCGGGGGCATGGATGTCGTGGGGGACCCGGGCGCGCGCCACGATGGTGCCGTCGCCGTCCACGGCGAGCGCCTTCACCGAGGTCGTGCCGATGTCGATCCCGACCGTGATCCCGGATGCCAAGACGTCCTGCCCTCCTCCCTGACACGCACGTCAGGTTTCCCGATATTCTCATGGGAGGGAAGGCATGACTTCAGCCTTACCCGCATCGATTGAGGAGGCCGAGGTTGTCGGCGAGCCCTGACCGTCCGCGTGCCCTCGTCCTCGCGCCCGTGCGCGGGGAGGGCAAGGAGATCCTCGAGTCCGTCTGCGACATCGTTTACGAGCCGTGGATCGAGCAGCACCCGATCAAGCTCTACAGCGCGGAGGATCTGGCGGCGAAGATCGCCGAGGTCGGCGCAACCGTCCTCGTCTGCGAGTCCGACAACGTCAACGGTCCCGTCATGGGGCAGCCGCTGAAGGTGATCGGCTGCACCCGCGGCGACCCGAACAACGTCGACGTCGAGGCCGCCACCAAGGCGGGTATCCCGGTGCTGCGGGCGCCGGGTCGCAACGCCGACGCCGTCGCCGAGATCGCCGTGGCTCTGCTGTTCGCGGTGAACCGCGGTGTCGTGGTCGCCGACAAGGAGTGCCGCGCCGGGGAGATCTACCGCGACGGCACGATTCCCTACCAGCGCTTCCGGGCTTGGCAGCTCGCCGGCCGCACCGCTGGACTCGTCGGGTACGGCGCGGTCGCCAGGGCGCTTGCCTGGCGCCTCGAGGGTCTCGGGATGAAGGTCATCACCTACGACCCCTACGTCCCCGAGGCGACGCACTCGCTGGAGGACCTGCTCGCCGAGGCCGACGTCATCTCCATGCACGCCCCGGTGCTCGACTCCACGCGCGGCATGATCGGCGCCAAGGAGTTCGCAGCGATGAAGCCGGGCGCGATCTATCTCAACACCGCTCGAGCGGCTCTTCATGACACCGACGCGATGGTCGCTGCGCTGCAGTCCGGTCACCTCGGCGGCGCCGGCCTCGACCACTTCGACCACGAGTGGCTCGACCCGAAGAGCGACCTCGCCGCGCTGCCCAACGTCGTACTGACCCCCCACATCGGCGGGGCGACGTACGACACCGAGGCCAATCACTCGCTGCTCGTCGCCAGTGACATCAAGGCGATCCTGACCGGTGAGAAGCCGGTCAACTGTGTCAACCCGGAGGTGCTGGCATGACCGAGGCCGTGATCGTCGATGCGATCCGTACGCCGATCGGCAAGCGCAAGGGCGCACTGTCCGGCTGGCACCCGACCGACCTGCTCGGCCACGTGCTGTCCTCGATCGTCGAGCGAAACGGCATCGATCCCGAGCTCGTCGACGACGTGATCGGCGGCTGCGTCACGCAGAGCGGCGAACAGGGAACCAACGTCACGCGGAACGCCTGGGTTGCGGCGGGCCTGCCACAGACCGTGGCAGCAACGTCGGTCGACCGGCAGTGCGGTTCGTCGCAGCAGGCGGTGCACTTCGCCGCGCAGGGTGTGATCGCGGGTGCTTACGACCTCGTCATCGCCTGCGGCGTCGAGTCGATGACGCGCGCACCCATGGCGTCCAACGCTCGCGGTGGGACGGGACCGTTCTCCCCGGCGTTCCTCGCCGCCTGTGACAACCAGCTCAAGATGCAGTTCGAGGTGGCGCAGAAGATCGCGAACGACTGGGGCGTCACCCGCGCGGAGATGGACGCCTTCGCCGTCGAGTCACATCGACGCGCCTCCGAGGCTTCCCGGGCCGGAGCGTTCGAGCGAGAGATCGTGCCGATCACGCTGCGAGACGCCGATGGCAACGACACCGGCGAGGTCATGACTGCTGACGAGGGCATTCGGCACGAGACGTCGCTGGAGAAGATGGCGTCGCTGCCGAGCGCTCATTTCCAGCCGGAGCTCGCGCCCGACATCACGGCCGCCAACTCGTCTCAGATGAACGACGGGGCGGCGGCGATGCTCATCGCGTCGCGTGAGACCGCCGAGAAGCTGGGTCTTCGGCCGCGCGCCGCATTCCGCCACTTCGCGGTCGGTGCCGACTCCGCGACGTGGGTGCTGACCGCGCCGAACCCGGTGACACGCAAGCTCTACGCCAAGACTGGTCTCACGACCGAGGACTTCGACGCGATCGAGGTCAACGAGGCCTTTGCGTCGATCACGATGGCGTGGGAGCGCGAGTTCAAGCCCGATCCCGAGAAGCTCAACCCCCGCGGCGGTGCGATCGCGATCGGTCACCCGCTGGGCGCCTCCGGCATCAGGCTGATGACGACGATGCTCCACTACCTCGAGGACACCGGCGGCCGGCTCGGCTTCCAGACGATGTGCGAAGGCGGCGGCCAGGCAAACGCAACGGTCATCGAGCGACTCGCCTAGCGATCCGCAAGGCGGAGGCAACGGCGCTAGGCGTTGGCGGGGGCTTCCCCGGCTTCCGGTTCGTGACCGAACCGACGGTTGCGGATCGATCGGATCGACTTCACTGTCCCGCCGATGAGGAAGGGTGCTGCCGCGATCACGAGGACCAGACCAATCTCGGCCGCCGAGTTAGAGCGGGTGCCGTGACTGTTGGCTAGCTGTGCGTTAGCGGGGTTACCTGGGTTGTACTCGATGAGGACCGTATCCCCGACGTGCAGGTTGGGCTGCCCCGAGAGGTACATGCGGGTGCTCGCATCCTTGCCGGACTCGGTGTGGAACGTGAAGGTGCCCAAGACGGAGCACCTTCCGTAGGCAAGTGATAGACGAGTCGTGGGCTGGCCGTTGCACGACAGCGAGGTCAGACGAGCGTCGGTGCGTGTGCCGTGAGCGGTCAGCCATTGTTCGTTGTGGCGTCCTGACCGCATTGCCTCGATACCTAGGAAGAGCACAAGGAGGCCGAAGGACAGCCACGCGATGGCTGGGAGGGGCTTGGGCTTCCTACGGTTGTACAAACCGCGAAACATCCACGGCGTTCCTGGCGGATCGGACGTCACACCACGATCCTCGATATCCGCGGCGACGTGGCTAGACCCGATCGGCCCAGCGGTGCGTCAGCTGAAAGTGGGCGGGGCGAGCAGCTCCTGCAGCCGGCAGGTCGGTACGGCGATCCAGCCCTCTCGACGGGCCCGCTGCGCGAGCCCGCGCGGGATCTGCGCCGTACCTCGGTACTGCGTGACCGCCCGCGCGACGAGCGCGCACACCAGGGCATCGAACGCGTCGTCCGATGCGCGGCAGATCGCCTCCTGTTGGCCGAGGTCGAGCTGTGGCAGCCCTTTCTTGAGCCGGTCCACCATCTCCCCGAGCGCCGTGGTTCTGGACGCTCCCTTGTAGCCGCCGGCGGCGAGCCCCCAGTGCCTGACTGCCGCCGCCGGGTACGTCTCTGCCACGCCACCGCGAACCCCTGATCGGTCCACCTCGATGCCCGCAGTCGCCATGCCGGCCAGCAGGCCGGCCGCCCGCATGGCGCAGACGCCGATCAGGTCGGAGGAGACGCTCAGCGGCCGCCCCAGCTTCTGCTCGATCAGGTAGCGGTCGGTCGCTCGGTAGCGAAGGGGGAGGCGGGCCACCGAGTCCACCGACGTGGTCTTGACGCGGCCGGTGTGGTGGTCGTTGAGGAATGCGACGAACTCGTCCGACCAGCCCAGCGGGCAGTCGATGCCGGTCTTCTCCGCCTGGACCGCCCGGTCGATGATCGCAGCGTCATCGGCGCTCGTCAGCACCTCGACCAGGCGAGCCTTGCGTCCCGCCCACTCGACGACCGCGACCGCCGTGCGCTTCGGCTCCGCGCCGAGGTCGACGCCGACGGTGATCACCCCCGGCACGTTAGCGAGGTCAGGGGGAGCGGGCAGGATGCAGGTATGACGCTGATCGCCAGGTTCGCCGTTGATGGTGCCGAGCCGACCCGGCCTGAGGGCCTCGATGCCGACTGGGTCGGGATGCTGGTATTTACCAAGACGTTCCGCTCGGGGATCACCGGATCGGCGACCACGCTGTTCATGTCGGCCGGCACGGAAGAGGGCTCGCGGTCCTACGTTGCCACCGAGCAGATCCGCGGCCGCACCGATGACGGCCAGGAAGGGTCGTTCGTCGTCCAGCACGGTGGGCTCGAGTCCGACGCGAGCACGTGGTTCGGCCACATCGTCCCCAATGCGGGCACCGGTGACTTCAAGAACTGGCAGGGTTCGGCACGGATCCAGCACGATGCCGAGGGCGCCTACTTCGAGATCGACCTGGCCGACTGACGCCGCGCTTCCGCGACGGCGCCGCGGATCTCGCTGACGAGGGCTTCCCCGCGTAATGGGTTGCCGTGCAGTGACGTCACCTGATGGCAGTTGCCGTCGGCGCTGATGACCCACACGTGCGTACGCCGTGAGGCGTCGGTTGCCGTCGACATGAGACTGATCTCCGCGACGTCCCCGAGTGCGACGCGCCAGCTGTGGCCGACGTTGCGCGCCACGACCGCGTTGTCGGTGATGAACAGACCGGATCGAGCGTTGCGCCACGCCACGATGGCGGTGAGGCCCGCGGCGACGACGGCGAAGACAGGTTTGGTCACGACGGCGAGCACGGCGGTCAACACGGCGCCGTACACAGCCACGGCGGCGGCGGCGCGCTTGCGGTTCGAACTTCGGAACTCTCTCACCGCAACACGTGCCACCGCCCGGGCCGCCACAACGCTCACGCTACTGCTCTACCCGTGGCAGGATGCCCGCATGATTCGAGGAGAAGGGTCGGCGTTCATCGCCGGAGTGACGGCACAGGACGTGTTCGACTTCGTGCTGGACCCGGCGCAGTACTCGAAGGCCGACACCAAGGTCGTCGACGTCACCAAGATCGCCGACACCGAGGACGGGATGATCGCGCGGGAGGACGGCAAGTTCCTCGGCCGGTTCCCCGGCTCGGTGATCACCCGCTACCGGTGGCTGCCGCCGCATGAGATCGACGTCGTCCTCGAGCACGGCGTTCCGGCGTACATGCATGCGTGGTTCGAGATCGAGGACCGAGACGGTGGCGCGTTCGTGCGTCACGTGGAGGAGATCGCCATGCGCCGCCCGTTCGGGCCGCTGTGGGACCTGATGACCAAGAAGTGGTTCGCCAGGTCGGTCGAGCAGGAGGTGGCCGAGATCGCGCGGCTGATGGAAGCCGGCGAGCGCGGCAGAGGGCTCGCCGCCCACTAGCCGCGGTTGGCCTGTCAGACGCTGTTGACGCCCTCCGGGGCTTTGTCGAACAGCGCGCTGCCCTCGATGAAGCCGTCCACGTCCTGCGCCTTCATCTTCACCACGTCACCGAGCGACTCGGGGATGTAGCGCTCGAAGCCGTCCCCGGTGAGAGCGTCGAGGATCGCGTCGGCACAGTCCTCGGGCGGGTAGAACTCGCCGCTGTACGCCGCTGGCTCGTTGCCCGGCACGTCGCCCCAGATCGGCGTTTCGATCGGCCCCGGCTGGATGGCGCGAATGTGAATGTTCTCGTCGAACAGGTCGACCGCCATGACCTCGCTGAAGCCGTTCAGTGCGAACTTGCTTCCGGCGTACGCCGATTCGCGCGGTGGCGCGACCCGACCGGCCAGGCTTGCGACGTTCACGATCACGCCGTGGCCCCGCTCGCGCATGAGGGGCAGCAAGGCGAGCGTCATGCGCACCGGCGAGAAGTAGTTGAGCGTCATGATCGACTCGACCTCTTCGGCGGTCAGCCGGGTCACGTGCTTGCGCTTCGGTGCGCCGGCGTTGTTCACCAGCGCGTCGAGTCCGTCGAAGCGCTTCCACGCCTCGACCGCGATCTTCTCGGCCAGCGGCAGATCGGACAGGTCTGCCGCCCACACCTCGACATCCGGCGAGCCGGCAGCGCGGGTCTGCTCCGCCACTTCGTCGAGCAGCTCCTTGCGCCGGGCGACCAGGCCGACCCGCGCGCCGGCAGCGCCGAGAGCTCGTGCCGTCGCGGCGCCGATGCCGGTCGAAGCGCCGGTCACGAGCACAGCCGAACCGGCGAGCTGCAGGGTGTTCTTCTGCTTCGGCATGCGCTCTACTTTCTCGGGAGCTTGATCGCGCGATCGGCGATGATGTTCTTCTGCACCTGCGTCGTACCGGCCCCGATCGAGGTGTAGCGCTGATAGCTGTAGAGCCGGGTCCAGTTGCCTTTGTCGACGGCGTCCGGCCCGCCGCGGGCGAGCAGAGCCGCCGTACCGAGCAGGTCGACCTGTAGCTCTGCAAGGGTCTGCGCGAGGTGGCTCCACTGGAGCTTCGCGATCTGCACCTCGGGCCAGCCCTTCTCGCCCTTCAGCACCTTCGACAGCGCCCGCATGTTCAGCAGCCGCGTCATCTCGATCTGGGTGTAGGCGCGGGCCAGCCGGTCGCGAAGGTCAGGGTCGGCGAGTGCGCCCGGGTTGTTCTCCCGGGCCCATTCGACAGCGCGGTCGAGCTCGGACTTCATGGTGATCGACAGGCCTGCGGTGCCGACGCGCTCGTTCGTGAGCGTGCCCATCGCGACCATCCAGCCTTCGCCCTCGTTGCCGAGCCGAGCGAAGTCCGCTGGGACCCGTGCCTGGTCGAAGGTGACGAGGCAGAAAGAGTCCTCGCCGACGATGTCCGTGATGGGTGTCGCCGTGATGCCCGGCGTCTCCATGTCGACGATCAGCGCGGTGATGCCGTCATGCTTCGCGCCGCGCTCGAGGGCGGTCGGGTCGGTGCGGACGAGGAACAGCCCCCACTTGGCGATGTGTGCCGTCGTGATCCAGATCTTCTGGCCGTCGAGCACGTAGTCGTCGCCATCGCGGATCGCCATCACCCGCAGGTTGGCGAGGTCGGAGCCGGCCTCGGGCTCGGAGAAGCCCTGGCACCAGTGTTCGTCGGCGTGCAGGATTCCGTGCAGCCAGCGGTCCTTCTGCTCCTGGGTGCCCCACTTGATGATCATCGGACCGATCTGCCACACGCCATTGGCGTTGAAGATGCCCGGAGCCTTCGCCTTCGCCATCTCCTGGGAGTAGATGACGTTCTGCATCAAGGTGGCCTCGCGGCCGCCGAGCTCCTTGGGCCAGTTGATGGCAGCCCAGCCGCCCGCGGCCATGACCTTCTGCCAGGCCTGGCGCTTCGCGTACAGCTTCGTCATGCCCTCGACCTCGGGGATCGGCTGCTCCTCGAACGCCGCGAGGTTCTTCTCCAGCCACTCCCGAAGCTCGGTGCGGAACGCCTCGTCCTCTGGCGTGTACGCGAAATCCATGGCGTTGACGCTATCGCGCCGGCAGTACGCCGCGGAACCGTTCCCTGACATTTGCGTCAGGGTTCGCCAGACCGGAAGATGGCGGCGTGGATTTCGACTTCAATGACGACCAGAAGGCCCTCCGCGAGGCCGTGCGGGATGCTCTCGCCGGCCTGGTGCCGGCCTCGGACCTGCTGGCGATGGCGGGTGACGGCGGCCGGATGCCCGACGCGACATGGCGCCGGATCGCCGATCTGGGATGGCCGGGGCTGCTGGTTCCCGAGGAGCACGGCGGTCTCGGTCTCGGCCTGGTCGACATGACGGTCGTGTGCGAGGAGATGGGCCGGGTGCCGCTCCCGGGCCCGTACTTCTCCTCCGCCGTCTTCGCCACGGTCGCCGCGCTCCGGCTCGGCGCGGACGAGCTGCTCGCCGACCTCGCGTCGGGGGCAAAGCGCGGCGCGGTCGCGGTGGAGGAGCTTGCCGGCGCCGGCGACCCGCTCGGCGCGATCACGACCCGGGCCGCCGCGGCCGGCGATGGCTGGACCCTCGATGGGCTCAAGCCGGCCGTGGTCGACGGTGCCACCGCTGACTGGGTGATCGTGGTCGCCCAGGACGGCGACGGGCTCGCAGCCTTCCTCGTCGAGGGCGCGGAGATCGAAGCGGTCCCCGGCCTGGATCCCACTCGCCAGCTCGGCCGGCTCGCTCTTGCCGGTACCCCGGCGCGGCGGATCGGCCCCGCCGGCGACCAGACCGACGTCCTTCGCCGGGTGCTCGACGACGCCGCCGTCATGCTGTGTGCGGAGCTCGTCGGTGCGTCGGAGGCGTCCTTCGAGCTGGCGGCTGAGTACTCGAAGGCGCGGGTGCAGTTCGGCCGACCGATCGGGACCTTCCAGGCCGTCAAGCACATGGCGGCGGAGATGCTGCAGGACCTCACGCTTGCCAGGGTCATCACGCACTACGCGGCATGGTGCTCCGACGTCGACGCGGAGGACCGCGAGCTTGCCGCCAGCATGGCGAAGTCGTGGGTGGCGGAGGCCGCGATCGCGGTGACCAGCACGAGCATCCAGATCCACGGGGCGGTGGGCTTCACGTGGGAGTGCCCGGCGCACTTCTACTACAAGCGCGCGAAGGCGACCGACCTCGTTCTCGGCAAGCAGGGCTGGCAGCGGGCTCGAGTCGCCGACCTCATCCTCGGCCAAGTTCCCGCGTGATCTTGACGAAAAGGGCGCTTTGAGGCGCTCATAACGCCCTCTTCGTCAAGATCACCGAGCGCTCACTGCAGCAGCTCGTGGTGTTGCAGCTCGCGCTTCAGGACTTTGCCGGTTGCGTTTCTCGGGAACTCGTCCACCAGGTAGATGCGGCGCGGTGCGGCGTAGTCGGCCACCCGCGCCCGGGTCCACTCGATGAGCTCCTCGGCGGTCGCGGCACCCGACTCGGTGAGCACGACAAAGCCCACCACGTCCTCACCGAGCACCGGATGCTCGACGCCGACCACGGCCGCTTCACGGACCCCGGGGTGCTCGTAGAGCGCTGACTCGACGTCCGTCGCATGGACGTTGAGGCCGCCGCGGATGATCACGTCCTTCGCGCGCCCAACGATGTAGAGGTAGCCGTCCTCGTCAAGCTTGCCGAGGTCCCCGGTGCGCAGCCAGCCGTCCTCGTTGAACATGTCCTGCTGGTCGGCCGGCACCTTGTAGTACTCCCGCAGCTTCCCGGCCGGCTTCACCTGCACGTTGCCGATCTCGCCGACCGCGACCTCGCCGCCGTCGTCGTCGAGGATCCGGACCTTCGCGGGCGGCACCGCGATGCCCACCGACCCCGGGTGGCTCACCAGCTGACCCTTCGGCATGAAGAAGTACGCCGTACCGGCCTCGGTCATCGAGTACGAGTTGGTGACCATCGCGTCAGGGACGAGCTCCTGCATCGCCAGCAGGGTCGCCGGCGCGATCGGTGCCGACCCAACCGACACCATCTCGACCGCCGACCAGTCGGTCTCGGCGGTTCGCGGGTCGGCGAGCAGCAACTCGACCATCGCGGGCACCAGGAACACGCACTTCGGCCGGGCTGACTCGATCAGCCGAAGCCAGTCGCCCGTGTCGAACTTCGGCAGGTAGAGCGTGTACATGCCCATGCGCATCGGCTGGTAGACGAACGTCATCCCGGAGAACGTGAACATCGGGCATGCGTGCAGCCACGGCCGGCCGGTCCACTGCGGCTCGGCGGTGATGATCATCGCCGAGTTGCTGTGCCGGATCGCGACGCCTTTGGGAGCGCTGGTGGTTCCCGACGTGTAGAGGATCTCGGCGAGGTCATCGCTGTCCCTGTCGACCTGGATGTCCGCGCCGTCGTCGGTCAGCAGCGACTCCCAACCGACCCCGCCCGGCGCGAGGTGAGCAAGCTCCGGCGCGACGACGGTGACCGCCGGCTCGCAGTGCTTGAGGACTCCCTCGACGAGGTTCGCCGCCATCCGCACGTTGACCGGAACCGCCACACCCCCGGCCTTGTGGATCGCCGAGTACGTCTGGACGAAAGCGAGCCCGTCCTCCGGTCGCAGCACCATCGCGACCCGGTCGCCGGCCTTGACGCCGGCTTCGATCAGCCCGTGTGCAAGTCGGGAGGAGTTCTCGTTCCACTCGCCGTACGTGATCGACCCGATTCCGTCCACGACGAAGCCAGCCTCGTCGGGGATGCGGTCGGCGACCCAGCGCAGCTGGTCCGGGATCAGTGCCATGCCGGAGGGTCGGTTCTAGACCAGCTGGAAGGGCGGGATGCCGGAGTCGTGCTTGGCGAAGAGCGTCGACTGCGCCTCGATCAGCCCATCGACAGTCCAGGCCTTGCCGCCGGCGTCGATCGAGCCGCCCAACGTGAAGCCCTTCGCGACCTGCACCTCGCTGCCCCACACCACGAACACCTGCCCCGTCACGTTCGCGGCGGCAGGGCTCGCAAGCCAGCCGACCAGCGGCGAGACGTTCTCCGGAGCGAAGGCGTCGAACGCACCCTCCTCGGTGGAACCGAAGCCGGAGAAGGTCATCTCCGTCATCCGGGTTCGTGCCCGCGGCGCGATCGCGTTGGCGGTGACCCCGATCTTGGCGTACTCCCGTGCCGTCACCCAGGTCATCGCCACGATGCCGGCCTTGGCGGCCGCGTAGTTCATCTGACCGGCGTTGCCGAACAGGCCCGACTCGCTGCTGGTGTTGATGACGCGCCCGTAGACCTCGTCGCCCGCCTTGGAGCGTGCCCGCCAGTACGCCCCGGCAAAGTGCGTCGTGGCGAAGTGGCCCTTGAGATGTACGTCAATGACGGAGTCCCAGTCGTCCTCCGACATGTTGTAGCTCATCTTGTCGCGCAGGATGCCGGCGTTGTTGACCAGGATGTCGAGCCCGCCGAAGGTGTCGACCGCCTGGTTGATCAGGTTCTCGGCGGCCTTGAAGTTCGAGCAGCTCTCGTAGTTGGCGACAGCGTCGCCGCCGGCTGCCTTGATCTCCTCCACGACCTCAGCGGCCGGACGGTTGTCAGTGCCCGCCCCGTCCCACTCACCGCCGAGGTCGTTGACCACGACGCGGGCGCCTTCCGACGCGAGCAGGAGGGCGTGGGTCCTTCCCAGACCCCGGCCGGCACCGGTGACGATGGCGACCTTGCCGTCGAGCAGACCCATGAGTGGTGACCTCTCTCTTTCGTTGCTACGAGTTGGTGCTGGGAACCGGGAGCACCTCGTCGAGGAACTCCTTGATCAGGTTGGCGGTGGATGCCGGGTTGTCGCCGGCTGCAAGGTGGCCGGCGGAGCCGATGGTGGCCAGCCGCGCGTTGGGCAGGATCGAGGTGACCTCGTTGGCACCGTCGCTGGAGAGCACATCGCTCGACGCGCCGCGGAGCACGAGCACCGGAACGTTGACGGTGGCGGCTTCCTCGCCGAGCCCGACCAGGATGTCGTTCTCCCAGTTCGCGTTGACGTCCTGGATCCGCTCGCGGCTGATCCGGCCGAGGCTGTGCTTCCACACCCAGCGGCCGTCCGGACGCTGCCGGAGGTTGCGCTTGAGTCGGTCAGGCGGTGACGGCTTGCGGTTCGGGAGGTACTCCGCGATCGCGACGGCAGCCTCCTCCAACGACCCGAACGACTCGTGCCGGGTCATGAAGTCGATGATCCGCTGCACGCCCGCCGGCTCGAGCCGGTGCCCGACGTCGATCAGGACGATCGCCGATACCAGCTCGGGGTGGGACGCGGCGAGGGTGAGCGCGACGATGCCGCCGAGCGAGGCCCCGATGATCGCAACCGGGCGTACGCCGAACTCGTCCAGCAGGCCGGGCAATGTGCCGGCAAAGGCCTGCCGGGAGACGCCGACCGAGTCGTCGAGCGCGCCGGACTCGCCGTGACCGGGAAGGTCGATTGCGATCACGTGGCGTTGGTCGCGGAGGGTCGCCCCGATGTCTTCGAACATGTACGCCGTCTGCCCGCCGCCGTGCATCGCGAGCACTGCGGGGGCAGCCGAGGGGCCCCACTCGAGGTAGTGCACCTGGCGGCCGTCGACAAGGGCGAACCCACTGCGCCCGTTTCTCGGGATGTCGTGCTCGTCGGGCCCGTGGCCGACCCTGACGGCGGTGTCAGCCTCTGACATGCCGCTCATTCTCGCGCATCACGTGTCAGCCCGCCTTGCGGACCCGGCGCGGCCGGGAGGTCATCCGCCGCCCCGCGATCCGTCGGTCGGGCACGAAGAACCCCTCGAAGACCGCGCGGGTCAGCGTCTCGATCGCGTCCTCGCGTGACACGTCGACCTGGTGGGACTCCCGGAAGTAGTTGAAGCGCTCGAGCATCGACAGGCAGGCGAGACCCTCGGCCAGACCGTGGTCGTCGAGGGGGCGGACCTCGTGGATTCGTGCCGCGAGGGCGCTCGACAGCGCCACCAGCGACGCCTGGGCGCGGCGGCCGAGGTCGCGGTCAGCGAACTCCCACTCGGTCCACGCCCGGATCACACTGCCGTGCGCGGCGTACAGGTCGACGAACCTCGTCACCCACTCGCGGATCGTCTCGCGGCCGTCCTCGTCGGCGGTGACCGGGTCGAGAGAGGCGGCCAGGGCCTCCATCTCCGACATGGTGTCCAGCGCGAGCGCCTTGAAGAGGTCTTCCTTGTTCGAGAAGTACAGGTAGAAGGTGCCGTGCGAGGTCTTCGCGGCCTTGACGATGTCGTCGACGCGAGCGCCTCGCAGGCCCTGCGCGGCGAAGATCGTCTGGCCGGCCGCGAGCAGGCGCTGCATGGTCTTGCGACCCTGCGCTCGCAGCTCCCGCTCCTGGGCGGGCGCGCCGCCGCGCGTCGTCGCGGGGGTCTTCGTCACTGCTGCTTCCAGTTGAAGTACTGCACCTCGACCTTGAGCGGCAGGATGTGACGCACGTAGAAGGCGTGCAGCTCGAGCATCCCGAAGTCGTCCAGCATCTTCTCCTCGAGCACCGTCCGCTCGTCGCGCTCGCTGTAGGCCTTCGCCTTGGCGTAGAAGTCCTCCAGCTCGGCCAACGTCGACACGGACATGCCGAAGTGATCCATGTCCGTCGCGGACATCGGCTTGTCGTCGGCCTCGATGAACACGAACTGCCCGAACTCGTACGCCATCATGACCAGCCGCTTGCGATCGATGGTCTCGGTGGGAAGCTCCTGCCAGCCGAAGACCGCGCCGTAGAAGTCGAGGATCGCTCGGCGGCCGGCCTCGTCCAGCAGGTCGGCCGGCACGGTCATCGCGACGTGGTTGAACCTGGGGTGGTTGACCTGGGTGGTCTCGGTCACGGTCTCACCAGCGCTTTCGTCGGGATGTCTCCGGCCTGGAGGCGGTTCATTGTGTCGAGCAGGTCGTCGAGCCCGACATCGGTGGGGGGCATGAGGGCGTCGAGGGGGAGTCTCCCCGAGGCGAGCAACGCCAACGCGGTGTCGATACCGCCCGCGTCGTAGCAGTACGCACCCGTCACGACTAGCTCGTTGAGCAGGATCCGAATGGCGTCCATCCGGACGGTCATCGCTCCGGTTCCCAGCAGCACGAGCGTCCCGGCCGGCCGCAGCAGTGCGAGCCCGGTTGTCACGGCGGCTTCGACACCCGAGGTCTCGATGACGACGTCGAACCCGTCCTGGTGCGCCTCGGTCGGCAGCGCGGGCGGCGCGGGGAGGTCGCCAGGCGCGACCACTGTCTGCGCCCCTACCTGGACGGCTTGCTTGCGTCGGGCTTCCGACGGCTCGCTCACGGTGACCTTGTCGGCGCCGTCGGCCAGCAACGCCGCCGTCACCAGCTGGCCGAGCGGACCCCCGCCGCTCACCAGGATCCGCACGCCTTTCGGTCCACGGGCGAGGTTGGCGGCGGTGATCCCGTGCAGCGCCACGGCGAGCGGTTCGGAAAGGGCCGCCGCGCGGAGATCCAATCCATCCGGTACGGCGTGCAGCGACGCCGCGCTCGCGAGGTGGAACTCTGCGAACCCGCCGCTGTGAACCGGTCCGTCGCCGCGGATCGGGTCGGCCACGCACAACGCCGGCCGGCCGGCTCGGCACCACTGGCACTCGCCGCACCACGGCGGACCGCCGACGACCGCGTCGCCCGCCGACCACTGCGTCACGTCGCTGCCGACGCTGACGACGCGCCCCGACCACTCGTGACCGCCGACCGTCCCTGCCGGCATCCAGCCCTCGAGGGACGCGTGCAGGTCGGTGCCGCAGATGCCGCAGTACTCGATGCGGACGAGGACTTCTCCCGGACCAGGCTCGGCGCGGTCGACCTCCCGGACGGAGAGCCGTCCGGGTCCGTCGATCACCGCCGCCCGCATGGTGGTCATCGGTAGTCGAATGCCACCTTGATCGTTCCGGTCTCGCCTTGCCTCGCGATCGCGCCGAACGCATCGCGCCAGGTGTCGAGGGTGAACCGGTGCGTGAGCATGTCGCTGACGTCGATCCCGCCGGATGCGGCCCAGTCGAGGTAGTGCGCGATCGCGTGCTTGCGCACGCCCCCGACCTCCTCGACGCCGAAGGCGTTGGAGCCGATCAGGTTGAGCTCCTTGAAGTACCAAGGGCTCCACTCGAAGCGGCCGGCCTGGCTGACGCCGGTCATCACCATCCGGCCACGGGCGCGGAGAACGCGCACCGATACCTCCATCGTCTCCGGTGCCGCGACGGTGTCGTAGACGATGTCCACCCCGCCGGGGAAGGTCATCGGCAGCCCCTCCCAGGGCTTGTAGAGCTTGCTCTCCGCCCAGTCGGCGATCGCGTCGACCAGCGCGGGGTTGGGGTCGTGGAAGAACGCCTTGGCGCCGTGACGGGTGGCGGCGTCGGCCTGGTGCTGCCACTTCACGATCGCGCCGACTTCGACGTCGGGGTGCAGCTTCGCGAGCACCGCGAGTGTCGATAGTCCGAGGGCGCCGATGCCGTAGACGAGCGCCTTGCCGCCGGGCGGCGGTGGGTTGCGCAGCACGGAGTGCAGCGCAACCGAGAACGGGTCGGCCAGCACCGCGATCTCGTCGGGTACGTCGTCCGGGCACGGGATGGCCATCGAGGTGTGCGCCGGTACGAGCTCGGCGAAGCCGCCGCTCGCCGTCGAGGAGTTCCCGGTGTGGATGCCGGGCGCGAGATGACCCTCGGTGAAGTGGTGGCACAGGTTGAAGTCGCCGGCCTGGCACGACGGGCACATCGGCGAGATTCCTCGCGGTCCGCACGACAGCCACGGGTTGAGTACGACGCGTTCACCGACTCGCCGGCCTGAGGCGCCGCCGGCCTCGACGATCTCGCCGATCACCTCGTGGCCCAGTACCTGCGGGAAGCTGATCAGCGAGGTCATCGCGCTGTCGCCGTCGCCGTCCATGAAGACCTGCTTGGCATCGGATCCGCAGATCCCGCACAGACTGGTCTTGAGGATCACCCAGTCGTCTGCGGGCAGCGCCGGGTCAGGGATCTCGCGGAGGTCCATGGGAACGGTGGCGAGCGCCTTCTCGGCCGGCAGCGCGTCGTCCGGCAGCGGGTCGCCGGGCGTCGTACTCACGCCGAAGATCAGTCCGCGCATCAGTAGCTGTCCTTCTCGTCGCCGCGGCCCAGGTGGTCCGCTCCGTGGCCGAAGTTCTTCGTCGCGTTGCGCAACGCGGTCGCGAGGATCGTCAGCGTGGGGTTTCCGCCGCCGCTGCTCGGGAAGACCGAGCCGTCCGCAACGAACACGTTGTCCATGCCGTGGACCTTGCCCGTGCCGTCGGTCGCGGAGGTCTTCGGGTTCTTGCCCATCCGCATGCCGCCCATGACGTGTGCGCCGTGCGGGATGTTGGCGCCGGTCAGGCTGTTGACGATCGACTCCGGCAGCGATGCGCTGACCGAGTCGGCGCCCGCCGCCTTCAGCAGGGCCGTGACGAGCGGCAGGTAGAACTCCGCGGCGACCTGCTCGTGCTTGCCCTGCGAGTAGGTGAGCCGGGGGACCGGCACGCCCCGGTAGTCCTTGACCTTCGCGTCGAGCTCGACCCGGTTGGTGGGGTAGGGCAGGTCCTCACCGATGAAGTCGACACCGGCGAGCCGGTCGCGGATCAGGCTGGTCCGCATCAACGACTTGAACGACGTACCGAACGGCTTCACGCCCGGGGCGTTGCCGAGCGCGGAGAGGATGAACTGGTACTCCTGCGCCTCGCCGATGGCGTCTTCGCTGCCGCCGATCTCCATGATCCCGCCACGGAAGTACGGGATGCCGTTGGCCTTTGCGAACGCACGGGCGCCTTCGAAGTCGGGATCACCGAAATCCTCGCAGCACTGCGTGATCGATCGGCCACGGTAGGCGTGCATCCGATGTGCGGTGAAGATGCCGAAGCCGTCCATGAAGCTGTGGAACATCATGTTGCGGCCGATCCGGTCGTGCCGGTTCGGCAGGTTCGACAGCAGCGCGAGCCGCGACGTCTCGATCGCCGAGCAGGACATCACGACGATCTTGGCGTCCATCTTGTGACGCTTGCCGCGACGATCGACGTAGCGAACCCCGGTTGCCCGCTTGCCGTCGTGGATGACCTTGTCGACCATCGTGTCGGCGTGGATCTTGACGTGCCCGGTCTGCATCGCGTGCTGCATGATCGCGAGCGCACCGATGCGCGCTCCGGTCGGGCAGCCGTAGTCGCTGCACTGGCCGCAGTCGTTGCAGGCCGGCCGGCCGAGCCAATGCCGTGAGTTGATCGCGCTCGGGAACGGATAGGGATGCAGCCCGAGAGCGCGGCAGCCGTCCGCGATCGTGGTCGAGGCGAGCTGCTGCGGTCCGGGTGGCATCACGAAGCCGCGCTTGCCCGGCGCGTGCTTGAGGGTCGGCTCCGACGGGATCGACGCCTGGTCGCCCTGTACGCCCATCAACCGCTCGATCCGCTGGTAGTACGGCGCGATCTCGGCGTAGTCGAACGGCCAGTCCTCGATGTCGGCGCCGGGGAACGGTCCGAGCATCGACAGCTTGGAGAAGTCGATGTCCCAGAACCGGGGCACCTTCGCGTCCCAGTGCGTCGTGCCGCCACCGACGACCGACGCGAGCGGGTCGACCACGCCCGTGGTGAGCGCGTCACCCGCCTTGTTGCGGAAGGTGCGCGGCTCGGAGATCGGGTCGGGTTGGTCGAAGTTGCGGTCGAACTTCAGCTCGTCGTTGGAGAACACCGTCGTGATCGGACCGGGCTTCTCCCAGCCGTGGATGTACGCCGGACCCTTCTCGAAGACCACCACGTCCCAGCCGTTGTGCGCGAGAACCATGCTCGTCACTGAGGCGCCGGCCCCGCTGCCGACGACGATCGCGCGCTCACGCATCGAAGCGTCGCAGGGTGTTGGTGCGGAGCCGGTTGGTGCCGAGCAGCCGGCGCCGGCCGAGGCGTCGAGCGGTCGCCACCAGGCCCAGCTCTCCTAGGAGCGCCATCTCGGTGGGGGTCAGTACCGCGACGTCGAGACCGTCGCTGTTCTCGACCTCCTTCGCGGTGTAGCCGCGCCGCTGCGAGTCGCCGGGCCAGTAGATGCTCTTCCACCCCTGCCCGTTGTGGTTGCCGCCGTACTCGGGAACCGAGTACATGCCTTCGATCGTGTGGCCGAAGATCAGGTCGCGGACGTCGCCGAGATCGGTCAGCACCTTGTCCTGGGTCGAGGTCGAGGCGGTGGCGAAGTTGCCACCGGCAGCGGCGTCGAGCTGCTTCACCGCCTTGCGGTACGCGACCTGCAGCTGTGCGATGCGCTTCTTCCACGCCACTCGCTGGCGGGGGGCGAGCGGAACGAAGTGCTTCATGTAGTTCTCGTCGCCGCCGTGCCGGTCGCTCCAGGGGCCGCCTGCGAAGATCTTCGGCACCTTGAAGGAGAACGCGGCGAGCATGTGATCGATGTAGTAGACGACCCCCGCCTCGCTCGCACCCGGCGAGTCGTACAGCTTCTCGGTCGGGTCGTCGTCAGGCCCCGGGACGAGCCGCGCCGCCGCCGCCTTGATGACGGCGCCTTCGTGCTCGCTGAAGAACCGGAACTTGGCGGGGTGCTTCGCTGCGGCGGCCGCAGCGGGAGCGGCGCCGCGGCGCAGCACCGGCGGCGCGAGGGCCACGACCGGTGCGAGGCCGGCTGCGGTGACAACCTGCCGCCGGCTGGGTTTGTGCTGGTCTGCCACGGACCGCGATCCCTTCCCTGACGCGAGTGTCAGGGAATCGTACGTTTACTTGCGGCGGAACACGAGGTACATCGTCACGGCTTGCAACGTGGCCAATCTGGCCCGCACCCAGGCGGGCCGGCGCGCAGCGTCCTTGACCGGCTGAAGCCTGGCTTCGAGCTGTTGCACTGCGACGTGCGCCTGCGCGAACGCCTCCTGAGCAATCCGGGCGGGATGGTTGCGGCCGAGCACCAGCGGCGAGCGACACAGTGTCCAGGTGCCGGCGACCATGACAACGGCGCCGATCGACTCGAACGTCAACGCCGCGGTAGAGGCGTGCAGATGCTCGCTCAGCCCGATGATCCCGATGAGCATGCCCACCACGGGCTCGCCTACCGCGATAGTCGGGAGTGCCGCCGTGAGCGGGCCGGCCTTGTAGGCCGACTGCATGAGCGCGATCGAGTAGAAGCCGGCTGCGATCTGGACGTAGACCTGCCAGGAAAACGCCTGCGAGAACACACCGTGAACTGACGCCTGGTGCATCGAGTAGTGGGTGAGCGCGTCCTGCAGCCCGGACAGAATGCCGGACGCCGCCCCGATGAGCGCAGCGCGAGGGGCGGCGCTCTTGCACCGCTTCCCTATGGTCACGCAGCTCAGGGCGGCCGCCCACGTGGCGAGCGTGATCAGCAGCCACTGGCTTTGGGGCATGGACGGCTTGCCGATGCTGGGTGCGCCGACCCCGAGCAGGAGTCCCAGACCCAGGCACACGGCCAGCGCGCCGGCCCAGTCGCGGTTCGTCAGCCGTTCCCGCCGCCAGGCGGCCGACAGCGCAAGCGCGAACAGCAGTGAAGTGCAGAAGATCGGCTCCACGAGGGCGAGGCTGCCCGCGGCGAGCGCCGCAGCCTGCAGCCCGCTGCCGATGAACATGACCACGATGCCGGCCACCCAGATCCGATGCCGGGCCAGCTCGAGGATCAGCTTCGGCGAGAGGAAGAGCCGGTCCGGCGCCTGGTGCGCCTCGTGGTACTGCAGGACGTAGCCACCGGCGTAGCAGAGCGAGGTCGCGAACGACAGCGCGAACGCGAGGATGCCGAGAGCGTGGAACATGAGAGATCCAGCGTAAGGGGATCGAACGGACCTGTCGCTACTCCATATGACGTTTGTGTCAGGTTTCGGACTACCCCGATTCGGCTCAACCCAACGCGAACTCTTCGAGCAGCTCATGCCGAACCGGTGGTCCTAGATGGCTGCGGACCAACCGGATGGTCGTCGCGCGCCACGGCTGGCCGACGTACGGCGGGAGGGCACCGAGGGTCCTAGTGAGGTCGATAGGACCCTGGCGGGGCCGGGCGACCGTCAGGTGGGGGCGGTACCTGCGGCTCTCCAGATCCAGGCCGGCCCGCCGGCCGGCGGCGCTGGTCCGCTCGGCGAGCCGGGAGAGCGCCGACGTGTCGCCGTCAACTCCGACCCACAGCACCCGAGCCCGCGCCGGATCGGCCGGGAAGGAGCCGGTGCCGGACAGCTGCAACGTCAGCTCGGGTGAGCGTTGTGCGGCGCGCTGCAGCCGGTCGGACAGCTCGGTGAGCACGGCTGCCGGCGTCTCGCCGTAGAAGCTCAGTGTGAGGTGCCACTGGTCGCTCGGGGTCAGACGCAGCCGGGTGCTGTCAAGGTTCGCGGCGGTGAGCCAGTCGAGCAGTCGGGTCTTCTCCTCGGCGGGCGGGTCGACCGCGACGAACAGCCGCATGATCTGAGTGTGGGGCAGGCCGCGTGTCGTTCTCCGGCGAATAGTCCCTCATGCGTGGACGCGCTGCCGCCGTCGTCATCGCCTCGCTGCTGGCCTCGACGAGCGTCGCCACCCTGACCACCGGCCAGCGAGCCGGAGCCGCGCAGCCTCGGGCGCTGTTCGAGGTCGGGGCCGCCGTCGTCGGCATCAACCCGAAGGTCACCGTCTACTCCGGCGGATTCGGGGCGAGCCCGCCCATCAAGCCCGGCAGCGTGATCGGGCCGCGGCTGTCGGTCCGCGCGATGTACATCAGCAACGGCACCCACGCAATCGAGCTCGCGCTCGTCGACGCTCAAGCGGAGTTCGCGGCGTACCAGGAAGGAAAGCAGTACGGAATCACCGCGGCACGCGTTGCCGCCGCGGCTGCCATCGACGCGCATGCCGACGGCCCGAGGCTGTCCGCCGGTGACATCGTCATCCAGGCGACGCACAGCCACTCGGCGCCCACCCTCGAAGGACTGTGGGGTCCGGTGCCGACGCCGTACCTCAAGGCGGTCACGGACGCCGAGCGCACTGCACTGGTCCGCGCGGCGGCCCGCGCCGAGCCGGCGATGCTGCGGTTCGGCACCGCTGACGCCTCCGCACTCGACCTCGTCGAAGCGGCGCAGTACGACGGCTTCCCCGGCTGGGCAGACGACCCGCTGCTCACCGTCCTGCAGGCGGTCAGCCCGACGACGGGCGCCACCATCGCGACGTATGCGACCGTCCCAGCGCACGGCGACATCGTTGACGGCGCGCGCATCCGGCACCTGACGACGGATTACTTCGGTCTCGTCCACGACGCACTCCAGCGCCAGCTCGGCGGCATCGCGATCGTCGGGCCCGGCACGCTGGGTCGCGAGGAGACGCCCGTGCAGGCAACCGGCATCGCCGAGGACCACGTCTTCGCCGCGAACGTGTTGAACCTCGTCGACGGGGCGCTCGCCCGCGCCGCATGGCTGACGAGTGCCCGCCTCGGCGCTGCCGAGCGGATGGTCCAGATCCCCGGTACCGGCGCGGCCCTGTTGGCACTGGTGGCGGCGAACCACTTCCCGGTCGACCAGAAGCGACAGGTTCAGAGCGTGCTCGAGTATCCGATCGACCGCCGCGACACCCCGCCGTACCAGACCGGCCCGGACGTCGGGACTTGGCTGACCGCCTTGCGGGTCGGTGACATCGCCTACCTGTCGATGCCGGGGGAGCCGTTTCCCGAGGTGCGGCGGACCCTGGCCGTCGCGGCGCCGGGTGCGACCGTCGTCGCGCTGTCCAAGGGGCAGGACGACCTCGGCTACTTCTATCCGGCGTATGTCACACCCTTCGCCGAGGTCTATCCGTCGGACACGTTCACCAACTCCGCCTCGGCCGTCGCGGGCGATGCCGTCATCGCAGGGCAGGAGAGCAATCTCTCGGCGCTCGGCTTCGCCACCCGGCATCGCTCGCTCGCTCCGGTCGCCGTGGATCCGGTCCAAGCGCTCGATCCGGGGCTGCAGGTGATCGGCGGCCCGTTCGTCTCCGCTGCGGGGGCGGCCGGCATGGTGAAGGTCCGGATGATCGCGACCTACGCCCCGCCGGACCTGCCGAACGCGACGACCGCGGATGGGCTGCCGGTCGGCGGGTTCGACTACAAGGAAAACCCCACCGGCAGGGTGCACTGGAGCTTCGGCGCGACCAGCGGCTACCACAACTTCTCCGGCTCGGACCTCGCGCCGTACATCGTCACGCACCGGTTTGCCGTCGGCGTCCATCATGTGACTGCTTGGATCCTCGACGCGGACGGCTACCCGGTGACCACCTCCTTCACGGTGCGCGTCCTCCCGCACGGAGACGGCCCGATGGGCAGGCTGATCGGGAAGTGAGCAGTCGGACCCGGGCGTGGATGAGCTGGTCGAGTGGCAAGGACAGCGCACTCGCTCTCGAGACCGCGCGGCGCGGCGGCGAGGTCGACGTCGTCGGGCTGCTCACGACCGTGAACTCGACTGCCGACCGGGTGGCGATGCACGCCGTCCGTCGGGAGCTGCTCGAGGCGCAGGCCGCGGAGCTCGGCTTGCCACTTCACGTGGTCGAGCTGCCGTGGCCATGCCCCAACGAGGTCTACGAGCAGCGCATGGCCGCCGCCGTCACCCGCGCCGTCGGCGACGGGGTCGAGCAGATGATCTTCGGCGACCTGTTCCTGGCCGACGTCCGCTCCTATCGCGAGGCGATGCTTGCCAACACCGGCATCACGCCGGTCTTCCCGCTGTGGCTTCGTGACACCCGCGAGCTTGCTCTCGAGGTGATCGGCAGCGGGATCAGGGCGGTGCTCACCTGCGTCGACCCGCGCCAGGCGCCGGCGGCGCTGGCAGGTCGCTGGTACGACGCCGCGCTGCTCGAGTCGCTGGCCCCGGACGTCGATCCGTGTGGAGAGAACGGCGAGTTCCACACCTTCGTGGTCGACGGTCCTGGGTTCGCCCGACCACTCGACGTGGTGGTCGGCGAGGTCGTCCAGCGTGAGGGGTTCTGGTTCGCCGACGTCCTGCCCGCAGGGCACTAGGTTCGCGGGTCATGGACTCTCCCGCGGTACCCGGCGCCGAGCCGATCTTCCGGCACCTCGACGATCCCGACGTCCCGTGGCAGCAGGTCCGCCGGCAACACAATGCCGATGGCAGCGAGTCGTCGGTCTGGGAGAAGTGGCTGTCGTTCAGCCCGGATCCGCAGTACCTCTCCCTCTACGCGAAGTACGACCCGGGGATGATCGTGCGCCGCCACGGTCACCTCAGCCCGCATGTGTTGTTCGTGATCGACGGCGAGCTCTGGTTCGGCGACCGGCGCTGCCCCGCCGGTACTCACGTCGAGCTGCCGCTCGGCGCGCAGTTCGGGCCGATCCGAGCCGGCGATTCGGGCGCATTGCTGTTCGAGGTGATGATGGGCGACCCGCGTTCCTGGAGCGACGACCCGGACTCGTTCCAGCAAGCGCTCGACGCGCACGGTGCCGAGGCGCTCCCCGACGTACCGCTGACCTTTCCGCCGTGGCTGGAGGATCTCCGCGCGAGTTGGGTGGAATAGCGCGCTGCTAGTGTTGGAACGACGCGCCGCTAGCTCAGTTGGTTAGAGCAGCTGACTCTTAATCAGCGGGTCCGGGGTTCGAGTCCCTGGCGGCGCACAAAGGTCGTGTGTTACTTCGGCTGATGCCTCCCATTTGGCATTCGGCTGATTGGTAACAGTGTTTCGGTTGATGGGTGACACCTACTTCGGCTGATTGGTGACACTCCCGGTTCATGCGGGAGATGTCTGTGGCTGAACAGCGCTAT
>DASZOU010000014.1:0-13645 GCA_035550655.1 Mycobacteriales bacterium | reverse complement strand
GCCGCCGGCCTTGCACCCTGATAGCCGACTGTTCGGATCAGTCACTCCCGGACCAACCCGAAACCTACGCCTCGGCACGCGTCACGCCAAGGGGTCAACCCGCGCTGCCCGAAACGCGACCTTGACAACAAAGAGGCTTCGCTCTGTCCGCTGGCGCCGTCGCGGCTAGGACCCTTACACGATCACTGTCAGGGAGTGCGGATGGTCGGTTTCGGGCGACCCTGGGTGCGGACCGGAAACGTGCGATCTCGGTGCTAGTTCTGCGCGGCTGTGAGTAGAGCGGCGATTGGCTCGAGCGCGGCCGTCAGCTCCTCTAGCTCGGCCGTCGAGAGGGTTTCGTACGGCGTTGCCGCAAGGTCGTCGGTCAGGTCCTCGACGCGTTTCTTGACCGCACGCCCCTGCTCGCTCAGCCAGCCGTCCTCGCCGATCAGGCCCCGATCACGCATCCCACCGATCACGGCGCCGAGCTGCGCCGCGGGGAGATGATGGATGCGGCCGAAGTTCTCCGCAGGCAGCTGCATGTCCAGGGCAAGCAGCACGTGCGCCTCGAGGCCGCCGATGCCTTCGCTCATTAGCGCCACGATGTGCCCGTCGCCGCGATGCTCGCGCAGCAGCGAGGCGGCATGGAACAGCCGCGTCACGACGTCGTCGGGGATCGGGACGGCGCGCAGCGCGGCGTACATCGACCGGCCTTCGTACGGCGCGCTGGTCGCGGCTACGGTCAACAGGTCGGCGGTGCGGATGAACTCGGGAGTGTCGACGCGGTCGCCGAGGATCCGTCGCAGCGCCTTCGTGCAGCCCGACTGCCGGGCGGTGAGCGCTGCTTCGGGCGTCGTGGTGCGCCACACCTTCGGGATGTGGCGGGCGACCTCGCCGGGTGCGAAGTTGTAGAACAGCGCGTCCACGACCTCCGCCGTCGCGAGGCCGAGCGGTGCCGCGCGACCGGCGAAGTACGTGTCCCAGTAGTCGGTGAACCCCAGCGCGAACATCGCCTCGTTGGGCTCGTCGGCGCTGTAGGGAATGACGCCGATCGGCTCGACGAGCTCGAACATCCGCCGAGCCGTCGAGTTCATCGTCCAATTCTCCTGCCGCGCACCCGGCGCCGCCCGGGTGTTGTCACGAAGACTTTGACGACTGCGTTCCCGCGAAGTCATCGCCCGGTGTAGCTGCGGAGGGGTCAGCCGACGTGGAACTCGATCCGGTAGACGAGGGTGTCGTCGTGGATCGGTCCGGCGTGGGCGGCGCGTTCCCGCAGCGTCTCGCGGTCCGGGTCCCCACTTCGCGCGATGTCGTCGTCGGTGACCGCCGAGAACGGCACCAGCTCAACGGAGTCCACCACCACGTCGAAGCCGTGACTCGCGTAACGTCCGCCGGGCTTGACCTTGGCGCGTTGCCACAACCGGATCGAGACGGTCACCTCCCCATCGGCGACCTTCTGCCGGAGGTCAGGGCTGAACATCACGGGGCAACGCTAGGCCCAACCCGCCGGTGCAGTCCTAGTCGGCGCTGGGCTTCGTGAAGGTGAGGGTCTCGCGGTAGATCAGCGTCCGGCCGGTCGTCAGGGCGGTGCCCCACGGCGGGTCACTGCCGAACGGCGAGCTGTAGTTGTAGACGAGATAGCGGTGGTGACGTTCGGGGATGACCTCGGGGTAGCAGGTGTCGCCGGTCCCGGGGACGTCGACCAGCGGCCTGAAGCTCCTGGTGCGCAGGTTGATGCGCCACACCGAACACCGCTTCGTCGTGGCGGCGTAGGAACCGTCGTACGCCGCGAACTGTGCGTCGGTGTCCGGGAGGTTGAAGCCGAGAACGTCGTAGTAGCCGCCGAAGTTGGGTTGCCGTCGGGCGATGACGTAGGCGCGCCCTCGATCGACGATCACGTACGGCGAGTCGAGCCGGCGGCGGTCACCCCGGCAGGTCCACTTCCAGAGCTTGTTGGCCGGCGCGGTGCACACCTTCGCGCCCCAGCCGAGCTTGTCGACCTCCTCGGTCTGACAGGCGGTAACCAAGCCCCCACTGGGCAGGAACGCGAAGTCGGTCTCACCGCACTGCCCGGTGTAGACGATCGGCTTGTGACGGCGGACCGGATGCCAGTGAATCGCATCCCGGGAGGTCATCCAGTAGACGTACTTCGGCGGCGGGTTGGGAGTGAAGGTGCCGCCGCCACCCGTGTATCCCGTCATGTAGGCGCGGCCGTCATGCGTCTTGTAGGCCCAGGCAATGAAGTCGGGCTGCGGCATCGTCTTGACCGGCTTGGTCCACTTGCCCACTCCGCGGTAGCGGGTCACGAGCTCCCCGCCCGGCTGGAACGCCGCGGCGTTCTGCCCCAGCAGTGCAAAGTAGAGAAGCAGGTGCTGGTGCCACACCAGGAACCGCGGCTCCCGCAGGTCGCGGCCGTAGGTGAACCGGCCCTCGTAGCGCCAGTGCACCTGGTCGCGGCTGCTGACGACGTACAGCCGGGTGTTGTCGTCGGCGATCTGCCACTTGGCGGTCCGGAACACCAGGAAGTAGCGACCGCGGTAACGGGCGACCGCGAGGTTCGCGTTGGACCGGTTGACCTGCACTCGCTTCGGCAGGCCCGCTGAAGGGACGACCGGGACCGGCCGGCTCTGCCTCAAGCCGTCACGGCTCCGCGCCGTCGCGGCATGGCGCGACGAGCCGGGGGAGGCGGCCGCGGGAGCGAGTCCTACCAGGCCGGCCGCGGTGACGGCTGCGAGCAGGCACGTCGCTACGGCCGGTCGCACCTGCTTGGTTTCGACGGCGGCCGCGTGACGTCCTGCCCTCGGCTACGGGCGGGGTTCGACCGTGACGTCGACGGACGCGGCACCGCTGTCCGGCACCCTGGCCTGGCGCCAGACCTCGACCGGGAACGACACCGTCACCAGCGAGGAGAACAACCACAGCAGGTTGCGGTCCTCGTCGGAGATGCCCTCGATGTCGACGCTCTTGAGATATTCCGCGCCGTCCTGCAATCGAGGGAACGCCGCGTCGTAGAAGGCTTGCAGCTCATCCATCGAGCTGGCGATCCGCTTGGCGTAGCGGTCCTTCTCACTCGGCAGGATCCACTCGGCGTACGCGTCGAGCTCAGCGAACGGTGCGGGAAGAGCAGCCATGAGTCGCCCTCCTAGGAGACGGCCGAGATCGGCGTCGGTGCGGACGAGCGGCCGTCGGTGTGCTCGGCGATCCGGCGGCGGCACTCGGTGTGAAGGTGGCGCAGCAGCACCTCCTGGTCGCACAGCGGGAACTCGGTCACGGCACCGGACTCGATCATCGTCTGCGTGGCTTCCAGTGTGTTGCCGTCCTGCAGCGCGTACTCCTTGAACGTGACGACGGCGAGCTCCTGCTGCAGCCGTTCGTAGGCGTTCTTCGGGGGAGCGAAGTAGAGCGACGTCTCGAAGATGTGCGTGTTGTACGACGTCGGCCAGTAGTGGTAAGTGAGGTACCAGTTCGGCTTCCAGACCAACAGCATGAAGTTGGGGAAGAACAAGAACGAGTCGATGCCCCACGCCGGGTGCTTCGCCGGGTTGACTCCGGGCGGGAGCTCGCCGATGTCGGGTCCGTCCCACGGCCCGAACAGGCCGCTCCGCAGCACGCGCTCGATGGGCTTGACCATCTCGAGGTCCTTCGGCGGGGACATGCCGCCCCACGACGAGACGACCGCATGCGGGCCGTCGATGTCGTACGCCAGCGCTTCGTATCCCACTGCCTGCAGCTTGCGCGACTCTTCGGAAGTCGCTTGCTTCGCGTGCAGAACGGGTGCGTGGTAGAACTCCGCGAACGCGTCGATGAACAGCTTCCAGTTGCTGCCGACTTCCGCGCGGTACGTGTGCTTCTGGGTCATCAGCTCGAACGGGTAGCCCTCGAGCCCGGCGCCGAGACGCCCCATGTAGTCGCGCAGCGGCTGCGGGTCCTTCTCGAACGTGACGAAGATGAACCCTTCCCACACGTCGACGTGAACCGGCGCCAGGCCGAGCTTGTCCTTGTCGAGGTCGAAGAACTCGTCCTCCTGCTGGACGAAGGTGAGCTTTCCGTCGAGGTCGTAGCGCCAGCCGTGGTACTTGCAGGTGAACTGGCGGCAGACGCCACTCGTCTCCTCGCGCGGGTAGTCGTTCCACACGAGCTTGTTGCCGCGATGCCGGCAGATGTTGTGCCAGGCGCGAAGCTCGCCCTCACCGTTGCGCGACACGATGACCGATGTCTTGGCGGCGTCGAGCTCCTTGGTGAAGAAGCTCCCGCGTTTGGGCAGCTGTTCGACGCGGCCGACGTTGAGCCACGTCTTGCGGAAGATCGCGTCGCGCTCGAGCTCGTAGTGCTCGGCGGAGATCGAGTCGTCATACGACACCGGCGAGGTGGCAAGGCCGAAGTGCTCGGTCCAGCTTCCAGGTTCCGGCTTCCTGAAGTGCGCCATGGGATGGAACGGTACCACCGATCTCGCAAATGAGAATACCGTTTCCGCCGCCACGCATGATGCTCTCGCGACGGCGTCCGAGCGACGTCTGACAGGATTTTGGGGTCATGGTCACGTCGCGGCGGTTGGGGGCGGAGGACTCCTCCACTCGGCTCGCGCTGCTGGACGCGGCACGGGCACTTCTGCTCGAAGAGGGATACGCCGCGGTCACGTCGCGCAAGGTGGCGGCCCGCGCCGGCCTGAAACCGCAGCTCGTCCACTACTACTTCGCGACGATGGACGATCTGTTCATCGCGCTGGTTCGCCACGGCGCCGAGCTCAACCTGGAACGGCAGGCGAAGGCTCTCGCCTCGCCCGACCCGTTGCGGGCGTTGTGGGAGTTCGCGACCGATCCGGCCGGTGCGACGTTCACGATGGAGCTCGCGGCCCTCGCCAACCACCGCAAGGCGATCCGGGCGGAGCTGGGGTCGTACGCCGAGCGCTTCCGTGCGCTGCAGGCCGAGGCGCTTGCGTCCGTGGCGGCGGGACTCGGAAGCGATCTCGGCGAGGTATCACCTGAGCTGGTCGCGTTCCTGATGACGGCGCTCGCCCAGGTCCTCGTCATGGAGGAGGCGCTCGGCGTCGAGACCGGGCACCAGGATGCGCGTGAGCTGATCGCGCGCCTCGTCGACCGCGCCGCCGCCCGTCAGCGCTGAGACGGCGCCCCGCGAGGCACGTCGCGGAACGGGATGTCGGTGTCCACCGACTTCTCTCGCGGCATCCCGAGGACGCGTTCGCTGATGACGTTGCGCGCCATCTCGAGCGTGCCGCCGCCGATGCAGGCGGCCTGACGCATCAGGAAGTCCTCACCCGCCGGCCGCGATGCGCCGTCGCTGTCACTCCACGCCGCTGCGTGCGGGCCCGCCAGGTCGAACTCCAGCGTGAAGATCCGGGAGCCGGTGTAGCCGTTGAACAGCCGGCCGATCGCGGCGGCCTGGTCGTTGAGCCGGCCGCTCGCCATGCTTTCGGCCAGTCGAGGGTTGAGGTGCTGCTTGGTCAGCTCGAGAGTGCGTGCTTTGCCGATCAGCTCGTGCGCCGCGGGGTCTTCGTCACGGCCGAGCTCGCGAGCGATCGCGACGAGCGCTCCGGCGCCGGCCGCGCCGTGGAGGTTGCCCTTCGGCGTGGTGACCAGGGGAGAGCTGAACAGCATCCGCTCGTGGAACATCCATCGGGTGCCGACGGTCCAGCCGCCGTCGACCTCGCCCACGCGGTCGGTGTCGGGGACTCGCACGTCGGTGAGGAACTCCTGGCAGAACTCTTGCGACCCGTTGAGCATCTCGATGCGATGCACCGCGACACCGTCCTGGTGCAGCGGCAGCATGAAGACGGTAAGGCCGCGGTGCTTCGGCACGTCCCAGTTGGTGCGGGCGAGGCAAAGGCCCCAGTCCGACCACCACGCACCGGTGGTCCAGATCTTCGAGCCGTTGAGAATCCAGTCGTCGCCGTCGCGCACGGCCGAGGTGAGAGCCGACGCGACGTCCGAGCCACTGCTGGGCTCGGAGAGCAGCTGCATCCAGATCTCCTCGCCCTTGAGGATCGCCGGGATGTGGCGCTGCTTCTGCTCCTCGGTGCCGAAGTCGAGCAACACGGCGGCGCAGGGCGCGATCGTCGGCGCCTGGATCCGTTGCGGGAACTCGAAGCCTGCGATCTCCTCGTTGAACGCGTGCTGGTGTGCGGGAGTCAGTCCCAGGCCGCCGTACTCCTTCGGGAAGCAGATGCCGGCGAGACCGTTGTCGAACAGCATCCGCTGCACCTCACGGTCGCGGGCGACGTACGCGCGCTCCTCGTCCTCCGTGCGGTCGTTGCGCAGCGCACCGAACTGCGAGTCGGGGTTGAGCGGCTTGAGGTTGTCGCGGATGAACTCGCGAGCCCGTGCCCGGAAGTCCTCGACGGTCTCCATCGCTATGCCACCGCTCGAGACGCGAGCTTGCCCACCATGCGGTAGTGCTCGGCGGGCGTGCCGTACGTCGCGCGGTTGACCGTGACGCGGCGCAGGAACAGGTGCAGGTCGTGCTCGAACGTCACCCCGATGCCGCCGTGGATCTGCACGCAGTCCTGCAGCATCTCCCCGCCGTACTCCCCGACGAAGGCCGTCGCGGCGTGGATCAGCTCGGCGGCGTCGGGCGCGCCGGCGTCGAGTGCGACGATGGCGGCGTCGGTGATGGCGTGCGCCGCCTCGCGCCAGGTCACCTGGTCGGCCATCCGGTGCTTGATCTCCTGGTACGACGCGATCGGGCGCCCGAACGAGTAGCGGTCGGCCGTCCAGCCCAGGGTGAGCTCGAACGCGCGGTTGATCGCGCCGACCGTCTCCGCGTCGTGCAGCGCCAGTGCGACGTGGAGCTGGCGGGTGACCCGTTGCGCCGCGCCGCCGATCTCACCGACGGCCGCCTCGCGCGGCACGCGCACGCCGTCAAGGCGAACCGTCGCGAAGCGACGGGTGAGGTCCGCCGAGGTGAGCTCCTCGATCGTCATCCCTTCGGCCCCGGCCGGGACCAGCACTTGCGAGAGGTCCTCGCCGGTTCGCCCGGTCACGAGGAGATGAGTCGCGTGACCGGCGTTCTCGACCGGTCGCTTCACCCCGTCGATGACGAGGTCGTCGCCGTCGACCCGAATCGTCGTCTGGACGGTGCCGAGGGCGTCGTGCGGCGCCGGTTCGGCATATGCCCACGCCGCCGTGGCCGTACCGCTCATCAGCTGCTCGAGCACCTCGAGCTGCGCCGCCGATCCTTCCGCCGAAAGGGTCTCTGCCACCACGTTGACGGGGACGAACGGGCCGGGTGCCGCCCGCAGCCCGATCTCGTAGCCGATGAGCGATAGGTCGGTGAGGGGAGAGCCGCTGACGGTGCCGCCACCGTGGTCTTCGGAGACGAGCATCGCGGTCCAGCCCAGCTGGGCGGCCTGGCTCCAGTACTCCTCGGTGAAGCCCGCGGCGTTGTCGCGAAGGCCACGGATGGTGGCGACCGGCATCCGGTCGTCGAGGAACCGGGCGGTGGTGGACCGCAGCGCTTCCTGATCGGAACTGAGCGCAACCAGCACGCCTCATGATGCGGCAGAATCGACGTCGACGTCAATGTCGATGATTCGCTAGAGTGATGGACCTGCCGGCCGGCAGCGCATTCAGCCCAGTGCACATCCTGCCGACGCTTCTGGCACGGGTGGGGTCGCTTCGCCAGGGAGCGACGAGAGGGGCTCGGGATGGTTGACCGGTTACGGGTTGAGTCGGCGATCGCATCGTTCGGCAAGCTCGTCGCGGTCGCGATCGCCACGGCTCTGATTGCGCACTACTCGAGCGGTCCGGTCCATGACCACGAGAAGCTCATCTTCGCCTGGCTGCCGCTCGGGCTGGTCTCGCCGTTGCTCGTCCCCGTCTTTCCACGGATCGTCGCGCGCAGCCCCGGTCTCGAGTGGCCGCTGCTGGGCTTGATCGGCGGGTCCGACTTCGTCCTCGTGTTCGCGGTCGTGGCGCTGTCCGGCGGGGTGTCGGGACCGTTCTGGGCGCTGTTCCTTGTCAACACGACGGCGGCCGCCGTGATCGCGCCCAGCCGCTTCCTCGCGACCGGCTTGGCGGTCGGCTACATCGGTCTGCTGATCGGCGCGACCGCGATGGCCCACACACTGTCGCGGGCCACCGCCGGGCCCCTGGTCATGGTCTCGGTCTCGCTGCCGCTCGTGGCGATGCTGGGGTACGCCGTTGCGTCCCGGCTGGAGGTGCAGCGCGCGCAGGCCGACACCGAGCGGGACCAGCTGCAGCGGACTGTCGAAAGCCTGTCGGCGGCGCTGGCGCAGGCGGCGCGTGGCGACCTGTCGGTGCAGGTCGACTCCGAGACCGTCGCGCAGGAGCTGCTGGCGCAGCTCGCGACGTCCTTCGACGACACGCTGGGCAACCTCCGCGGGTTGGTGGTTCAGGTCCGCACCGGAGGCGAGCAGATCGTCGCCTCCGCCGTGGAGCTGCTCGCCAGCGCGGAGCAGCATGCGGCGTCTGCCACCGAGCAGTCGAGTGCGGTGTCGGAGACGACGTCGACGATCGAGGAGCTCGCGGCGACCGCGGCGCAGATTGCGGAGACCTCGGAGTCGGTGGCCCGTTACGCGGCGGAGACGCTGCGCCACGCCGAGGAAGGCCAGGAAGCCGTCACCCGCAGCGTCGAGGCGATGGACGCGATCGCCGCCCGGGTCGAGCAGATCGGCGGCCGCGCCCTGTCCCTCGGGGAGAAGGGCCAGGAGATCGGCCGGATCCTCGACGTGATCAACGACCTGGCCGACCAGACCAACCTGCTCGCCCTCAACGCCGCGATCGAAGCCGCCCGCGCCGGGGAGAACGGCCGCGGCTTCGCTGTCGTCGCCGCCGAGGTCCGCAAGCTCGCCGAACGCGCCCAGCAGTCCACCGGCCAGATCCAGGCCATCGTGAGTGAGATCCAGGCCGAGACCTCCGCCACGATCATGGCCAGCGAGGAAGGCTCCAAAGAAGTCCGCACCGGCTCCGAGCTCGCCCGCGGCGTCGTCGAAGCACTCGAACGAATCTCCGGGATGGTCGAGGAGACCACCACCGCCGCCAAGGAGATCTCGATCGCCACCCAGCAGCAGCGCAGTGCGTCGGATCAGGTCGTGGCGGCGATGACGCAGGTGTCCGATGTGTCGCGGCAGTACGCGCAGGGCTCGAAGCAGTCCGCCGCCGCCGCCGCGCAGCTCAACCAGCTGGCCGCCGAGCTACGCGCGGCGATCGCGCAGTTCAAGGTCGCGTAGCGGCCGCTAGGCCTTTGCCACCGGCACGAGCTTGCCCTTGCAGTCGAATCCCGACTTCGGCAGCCACCGCACGAAGTGTGGCCCGACAACGTGGGCAAGCACATAGCACGGTGTGCCGGCGTGGGCGTTCGGCGTGTACGGCCCGAAGGCGCCGTCGCTCGTCCAGGCCGGGACGGCGGCCAGCGCGTGGGTCAGGTCTGTCCGGGTCGGATTGCGTCCCGCCTTCAGCAGCGCGTAGATGAACAGCTGCGCGTCGCCCCAGGACTCGATTCCGAACTCATTCGGGGTCTTGCCGGGCTCGTACGTGGCGAGCTCCTGCTTGAACAGGTTGAGACCCGGGATGTCCTCGTCGAGCGGTGCTGACGGCATGAACACCGCGAAGCCCTGTGCCGCGGACTCTCCGGCAACCTCCACCTGATCGTCGGTGTAGCCAGCTTGCGTCGTCAGCGCGAGCTCCGGGTGGTAGCCCTCCGACTGCATGTCGCGCAGCATGCTGCCGTTGCCGACGACATCCATGACCGTGAACACGCCGCCACAGTTGCGACCTTTCATCGCCGCGACGACGGACGCCATCGTCGCGCCCGGGGCGGGTGGGATCGAGTAGTTGGTGTAGCAGATCCCGACCCCTGAGCGGCGGAAGATCGTCTCGAACTGTTCCGCCACTGTTGCTGCGATCGGAATGCCGTAGGACAGGAACGCCATCGTCTTCGGCAGCTTGTGGTTGATGCGCAGCGTGTGCACGACGGTGTCGTCGACGTACTGCTCGCCGTGCCTGACGGTCACCGCGCCGCCGTCACCCGACCAGTAGTTCGGTGCGCTGCTTCGGTTGGTGTTGGCCGCGCGGCCGATGTCCGGAACCTTGGCCTTGACCATCGCGGGCACGCCGCCGTTGTCGGCGTCCGACGTCGACCCGACGAACGCGAAGACCTTCGGGATCAAGTATTCGATGTCCGCCTCGTGGCTCGCGGAGGACTGCTCGTCGTCCTCTACCTTCAGGACGAGCTTCCGCCCGCAGATCCCGCCGAAGTGGTTGACGGCTTCGAACGCTGCGCTGACTGCGTCGACGGCAGGAGAGAACTCGCCCGACACGACGCCACTGATCCCGCTGACGTTGCCGATCGTGATCGTCGACTTGGTGATGCCGGTGTCCGACGCCCGATTTCCGGCCGTTCCGGTGCAGTACGCGGCCTCGACCTGTGGCGTGAAGTCGAACGTCGCCGGGGTCATCGACCCGAGGTTTGCTGCCGCAGTCGACCGCCCGCCCGGTGAGCCGCTGCCGGCGCCCGAGCGGGCACCGCCGCCTCCCCTGGCGGCGACGCCGCCGCTCCCTGCGGCTGTGCTGGCGCCTGGTAGCGGCTGGGAGCCAGAGGTGGGTAGCGCGCCGGACGTCGGCGCGCTCTCGGGCGTAACCGCGCTCTGGGCGGGCGGGAAGTACGGCGCGACCCGCGCACCGCACGCGGTCGCGGCAAGACAGGTCGCGGCGAGCGCGATCGTCCCTAGCCGACGGGCCATGCCACCGACTTGACCTCGAGGTACTGGTGAAAGCCTTCGAGGCCGTTCTGCCGACCGACCCCGCTCGCCTTGTAGCCGCCGAACGGGACGTCGGCGCCGTATGCCGCGCCGCCGTTGATGCCGACAACGCCGGCACGAATCCGGCGAGCGACGGAGATCGACCGCTCGAGCGAGCCCGACATCACGTTGCCGGCAAGGCCGTACGCGCTGTCATTCGCGATCTGCACCGCGTCGTCCTCGGTGTCGTACGGGATGACGGTGAGGACCGGACCGAAGATCTCTTCTTGTGCGATCGTCATGGAGTTGTCGACGTCGGCGAACAGCGTGGGCTTCACGAAGAAGCCCCTGTCGAACCCATCAGGTCGCTCCGGTCCGCCGACGAGGAGCTTGGCACCCTCGTCGATGCCCTTTTGGATGTAACCGGTGACCCGTTCCCGCTGTTTAGCCGAGATGACCGGCCCGCACAACGTTCCCGGATCCTGCGGGTCGCCCGGCTGTGTGGCTTCGTACATCGTTCGCAACATCTCGACACCCTCGTCGTACCGGGATCGGGGGAGCAGCATCCGGGTCGGGATCGCGCAGCCCTGTCCGGCGTGCATGCACGGCGCGATACCGATCAGTGTGGCGAGACCGAGATCGGCGTCGTCGAGGACGATCGTCGCGGACTTGCCGCCGAGTTCGAGGAAGAGGCGCTTCATGGTGGCGCCACCCTTTTCCATGATTCGTCTGCCGACGGAGGTAGAGCCCGTGAACGAGATGAGGTCGACCTTCGGCGACAGCGTGAGCTCTTCACCCACCAGATGGTCGGCGGATGTCACGACGTTGACCACCCCTGCGGGGATGTCGGTGTGCTCCGCGATCAGCCGGCCGAGCCGGTTCGCGTTGTACGGCGTGTCGGGGGCCGGCTTGAGGACGACGGTGTTGCCGGTCGCGAGTGCCTGACCGAGCTTGTTGATGGTCACCTCGAACGGAAAGTTCCACGGCACGATCGCGCCGACGACGCCGACCGGCTCGCGCCAGACCTTGCGATGGGTCAGCTGTCCGGTCAGGTCGACCATCGTCTCGCCAAGGTCGCTCTCCCACTCGAAGCTGTCGATCAACTGCGCGGGATAGGTAAGCGCGGCGGCCAAGGGCGCATCGAGCTGCGGGCCGTGCGTTGTCATGCGTGGCGCGCCGACCTCGAGGATCAGCTCCTCACGCAGCAGCTCCTGCTCGGCGACAAGTGCGTCTTGAAGCTGAAGGAGGCAGCGTTTGCGGAGCACGCGGTCGGTCGACCAGTCGCTGTTGTCGAAGGCGTTGCGTGCGGCATCGATCGCTCGATGCATGTCCGCATCGGAGGCACTGCACACCTCGCCCAGAGAATCCTCCGTGGCGGGGCTGATGTTCGTGAAGGTCCCGGCGCCGCCCTCGACGAGCTTGCCGTCGATCAGCATTCGCGGCTCGAACACGGGGGTGGAGGAGTCGGACATGAGCCTCGCCTTCTGGTGCGGCGTTGACGGACTGAGCGGCGAACCTGATATTTGTTCCGAACGCTAACGCCCGGTTTCGGGACCGTCAACGATGGAGGACACCTCGTGCAGTCGCCGCCTCAGATCGCCGCTCCGACCGACGAGGACCGCGAGTTCGCGGCATTCGATGATGCCGTTGCCGGTGATGCGCGTGATCCCTATCCGGAGCTGAACCAAGCACGGCGGGATACGCCGGTGCAGCAGATCGACATGTCGGGGATGCCGCACGAGGAAGGTCAAGAGGTCTTCTTCGTCTACCGGTACGACGATGTCGTCAAGGTCCTCCGAGACGGCGAGACGTTCTCCTCCGCCCAGATCATCGAACTGATCATGGGGGACATCATGGGCGAGCACATCATGCTCGGCATGGACAACCCGGAACACGGCCGGTACCGGGCTCTGGTCTCCATGGCGTTCCGGCAGAAGGCGCTAGCCCGGTGGGAGACCGAGCTGGTGGAGCGGACGGCCAACGACCTGATCGACAAGTTCGCGAGCCGGGGGTCGGCCGACCTGGTCCCCGAGTTCACGTTCCCGTATCCGACCAAGATCATCGCCGGCCTGCTGGGCCTGCCGGCCGAGGACTATCGGCAGTTCCAGCGGTGGTCCGTAGCGATTCTGAACTTCCACACCAAGCGCGAGCAGGCGATCGAAGCCTCGCGGGAGGTGCAGGCTTACCTCGTCGATGTGCTCGCCGATCGCCGTGCCCATCCTCGCGAGGACATCATCAGCGACCTCGCGCACGCCGAGCTCGATGGCGAGCGGCTCAGTGACGCGGAGATCTTCTCCTTCGTGCGTCTCCTGTTGCCGGCGGGCGTAGAGACGACGTACCGCTCGACGGGGAACCTGCTGTTCTCGCTGCTATCGCGCCCCGAGCAGCTCGCAGCGTTGCGTGCGGACCGCGACTTGGTTCCGCAGGCGATCGAGGAGGCGCTGCGGTATGAGACACCGTTGCTGAACATCACCCGGATGGCTACCAAGGACACCGAGATCGGCGGCGTGAGGATTCCCAAGGGCTCGACGCTGCTGCTGATGCTCGCATCAGCGAACCGGGATGATGAGCGGTACGCGGAGCCGGACACGTTCGACATCCGCCGGGTGGATCCCAAGCCGCACATCTCGTGGGGAAGCGGTCCTCACGTGTGTATCGGGATGCACCTTGCGCGCCTGGAGATGCGCACCGCGCTGAACCTGCTGCTCGACCGGTTGCCGAATCTTCGCCTCGACCCGGATGCTGACGATCCGCACATCCGCGGCCAGGTCTTCCGCTCACCGACCTCGCTGCCGGTGTTGTTCGGCGAGGGCTAGCTTTCGCCGTTCGGGTCAAGTCTGAGTCAGGGCAGGCTGACGCGCGCCGGTGGTTTCCGGCGGGGTGGTCAGCGCTGGTGTCTGGCAGGTGGGGCCGTGGGGTTCGGCTGGCTGATCAGGCGCCCTCGTGGGGCAG